>CAWDAC010000027.1:0-291279 GCA_963800125.1 uncultured Actinomycetota bacterium
CGCGTCACCACAAGCCCATCGCCCTGATCTAATTGCGTTCGAACCCAAATGGTTTAGCCGTCGCGCTAGAGAAGGGCCATAAAGCCGTGCACTCCGTGCTGATTTGCCAGCACCGTCCGAGCCTTGATTTCCCGGGGCCGAAGCGAAGCGAGATCGCAATACTGCCTTGATAGCAGTCATGGCGGGTCGCCTCACAAAATTAGGTAGTGCACTACGCTAGCGGACCGGCGCCGATGCGCGGATAATTTCAATGGTCAACCCTGACGGCTTCGAGTAGCGATCGTGATTGAGTGACCATGAACGACCGGGGAAGGACGGCATCAAGGTGAGTGGTCGGGTTTCGGTCCTCATTGCCGAGGATTGCCTGCTGGTGCGAGACAGCGTTTGCCGGGCGTTGTCGACCGACGCCGATGTGACTGTCGTTGGTGTCGCCGAGGATTACGACTCCACGGTCGAACTCGTCGAAAAGCATCAACCGACGATGCTGGTCACCGACGTGCGGATGCCACCGACGTCGACCGATGAGGGCATTCGGTTGGCCCGGTGGATGCGGACGGCGCATCCGGACACCGGGGTGATCGTGTTGTCGCAGTACGCGGATCCGCGCTACGCGGCGGGGTTGCTGGACGGCGGTACGGCGGCCCGCGGGTATCTGTTGAAGGAACGTGTTTCGCATTTCGACGAACTCAGCGAGGCGGTGCACCAGGTCGCGGCCGGTGGGACGGTGCTCGATCCGCTGGTGGTGGAGGCGCTGCTCGCCCAGCCGCGCTGCGCCGCAACGCTGAGCCGATTGACCCCCAGAGAACGCGAGGTACTCGGCGAATTGGCAACCGGCTTCAGCAATCGCACCGTGGCGCAACGGCTGGTGCTGTCTCAGCGGGCGGTGGAAAAGCATATCAATTCGATTTTCGCCAAGCTCGGCTTGACCATCGACGACTCGGTTGATCGGCGGGTCAAGGCTGTGCTGATGTTCCTCGACGACCGCACCTCGGCTTAAGAGTGTGGTGTGCACACCATGGAAAGTGTGGTGTGTACACCATGGTGTGCGACAAATCGGCCCGGCACGATGCCAAGGTGGCGGACGAGCGGGTGCGGGTCTGGGTCGTCGACGACCAGGCCAGTTTCCGGCTGGCTACGGCCGCCACCCTGGCTGCCATGGAGGATTTCGTCATGGCCGGCGAATGCGAGACTGGTGAATCCGCGATCGAACTCATTCCGGACGGCGGTGCTGGGATCGTGTTGATGGATATTCACATGCCCGGAATGGGTGGCATCGAAGCCACGCGGCGAATCCGCGCCACACATCCCGATTTGATGGTCCTGCTGATGTCAACCTATGACGTCGAGGACCTTCCCGCTGGGGCCGCGGATTGCGGCGCCGCGGCCTACCTGCACAAAGAACACCTGAGTCCGGATCTGCTGACCCGGTTATGGCGAGCAGCCCACTGAAGCCGCACCGGTGTTATTAGGCCACGACCTCATTCACCGCTTTGCGCCCACCGCGCGCCCGGTGCTGCTGGTGCACTGCTTTGGGGGCACGAAGTCAACTGGTCGTTGCTCGCGCGGAATCTAATCGCCCGAGGCGTGACCGTCGACGCGATCACCTACGCACCGTTCGGAACCTCGGTGGAGCAGCTCGCCGACCGGCTCGCCGTCGAGGTGGAGAGGTTGTTGTGTCAACTGGCGCGGACCAGGTGCATTGGTCGGACACAGCCTGGGCGGGGTCGTGATCGCGGAGGCCATCGCAAGTGGTCGCCTCACCGGGCAGATCGACACGGTCGTCACCCTCGGGGCACCCTTCGGGGGTTCGCCATGGGCACGCCTGCTTCCGTTGGGGCGATAATCCGGGCACTGCGGGAAAATTCGCCACTATTGTGTCGAATCGCTCCGCGCCGGTGCCGGAGGGCATGCGGTCGGCTGGCGTTACGGCGACACTCGACATGATCGTGCCCGGCCTCCGGTCGGTGCCGACCCACGCCGAAGTGGAGACTGTAACGGTCGGCGGCGTCGGCCATAACGGGATGCTCCTGAGTCGGCAGGTTGTCAGTCGCATCGTCGCCGCGTTGCCCGCATCAGGTGGGCCGCCGACGAGACAGGCCGAGTGCGGGAATTCGTCCACTCTTCCGGTTAATGAGTTCAACTGCTTGCGCGACAAGACTTCCGAGCATTCATCATGTCGCACGTGGGATCTGCGTGAGCGCGCTCGAGGGCCGCCTCCCCGTTGAGGTCCACTAGTCCCGTGCCAGCTCGCACCAGCGGATCGCCACATCGCTCGCCCGCTATGTCATGTCAGCGACCACGGAGCAAACCTGTGGTTGAGGACGTAGACCCGCTCGATCGGCCGCCGAGGGCGAGCTGCCCCGGTCTGCGGGGGGCTACAGGTAGCGGTCGTCGAACTGGACTTTCCAAATTCGCCCGCGCGTACATCCGCGGCAGGCCCGACGACAACGGCGCAGCAGCGATGCCGACGGCCCCAACGGTCTTTTGTCGACGTCGGTACGCCGGACGTATGCCACAGCATCGACGACGGCCAAAAGTACGTAGCGCACTACCGATTTCCGCGACCGAAGTTCACGAAACGATCAGCAGTGAGCGGCGCCGACCCGCGGCCGCAACGACCCGACGGAGCACATCATGGGCACCAACCGGAAGAAGTTCGTCACCGCCCCACTACGCGAAGCCGTTGCCGCCGCGGTACCCGCATAATGTTATTCGCTGCGGACCATCCCGAACGCGAGAATCGCTTAGGTTGCATTCGGGACACCGGAGAACAGCGCGGTCATTGCCAATGGCACCGATTTATCAGGTCACTGATCGCCTGCATGAAGGACGCACAGTTCACGTTCCGTGTCATGAGATTGGGACCACCGTATCGGCGTGGTTGGCGGAGTTGGGGGCGCAAAGCCAATTGGTTGAGGAGCTTGCACGCGCGGTAGGCGCCGACGACTGGCCGACAGCGTATGCCATTGGCGATCGCTTATCCGTTGAGGTGACCCGTTGGGCCAGAACAAAATAACGGCCGAGAGGACTTCATTGGTATCGAGTGGAGGACGGCCTCGTCGTCTCACCACCACCGTTAAGCCGTCGTCAACGGCGCCAGAGGCTACCCGAGTTGAGGGTTGGACCCCTTGAGGGCGGCCTCGGCTCGTGTGAGTTCCGGCCACTCGCTGCCGGTGGGGAACCGGCTGACCACATCGGCGAGTGTGGCGCGCGCCGACTGGCCGCGCAACTCAAAATCATCAAGGGCGGCACGCAGTTCGAACAAGGTGGCGCCCTGGCGGCGGGCGAGTTGAAGGGCCGCGTCGAGATCGGCGCGGCGGGTGGCGGGCTCGGTTTGGGCGCGGGCCCGCAAGCGAAGCAGTTCGGCGTCGTAGAAGTGCATCCCGGTGTCGTCGGCCAGCTGCAGACCGATGTTGAGGCGGTCTCGGGCCTGCTCGGGCTGGCCGGCGGCGAGCAACAGCCGCGCGACAAGGGCATCGAAGAAGGTGGTGTAGGCGTTCTGCCCAAACGAGCGCGACGTATCCACAAAGGTAGCTATGGGCTGGATCGCAGCCCCGAGCGCATGCGGGTCGAGGTCGTCAGCGCCCAGAGCGCGAAAACGAGGCTATAGGGACCCTGCGGGAAGCCCAGCTGTTCAACCCAGTGTGCGGCGTGCGCCTGCTCGGCCGTCGCGCCAGAGAGATCGCCGCGCACGAGGTCCACCAAGGCAAGGTGGATGCGCGCCGTCGCGATCGGGTCATTGGGTATGAACCACACCGCATCGGTGTCGGGATGGTCTGCCGCGGCCTGGCTGGCCGTGGCGCGCTCGAGGTGGGACCTCGCAATCGCGAACTCGCCGCGCAGCCACGTCATCACCCCGTAGCCAGTCTCGATCATCGGACCGAACCGCCCCCTGTCTTCGCCGCATCCCGCGCTCAATGACTCGACCACCGGGCCATGCGGGGAAGGTCGGCTCGTGTGGCGTAGTAGCCCCCCGCGGCCAGCAGTGCCGCGAACAGCTCGTCATCACGCAGGTCGGTACTTCCCAGCTGCAGGCATCGCTCAAAGTCAGCGGCGGCGGCGCGGCTGGAGGTGCCTTCCATGGCTCCGGCCAGGAACCCGCGCTCCAACCGAAGGGTCGGCTCGCGGCGGTCGCGCTTGGGTCCGGGCGTGGCGCGCTCGAGCCCGGTGAGGGCGACGCCCAAGTAGGTGCGCGCCTCCTGCAAGGCGCCGCGCTGGCGGGCCGCGGTTGATGCCTTTTGGTAGGCAGAGGCCGCCTCCTGTAATCGCTGGGCCTGCTCGTAGTGGCCGGCGACGAGCCGCCAGTCCGGGTCACCGCCGCCCTCGACGAGAGCATCGGCCACCTTGGCGTGCAGCCCTCGGCGCACGCTCGGGGGCGCTAACTCGGCGGCGACTTCGCGCAACAGCTCGTGGCGAAAACGCCAACCGTCGGTCCCCCACGGCTCGAGTACCAGCGCATTCTCGAGTTCGTCGATCACATCGTCGAAGTCGTCTTCGGCCAGATCGACCGCTGACCGCAACAGGCCACGGTCGACGTGGCGGCCGATAACCGCTGCCGCCTCCACGACTGGGACCACGTTGGCGCTGGCGCGCAGCCGGGCGAACAACGGCTCATACAGCGCCTCAGGGACCCCTGTCTCACCGAGACCATTGACTACCTGTTCGATATAGAACGGCATCCCGTCGCAACGCCGAGCCACAGCGGCTCGATCACCCTCGGCCAGTCCCGGTTTGAGGGCCACGATCAGCTGATCGGTTTGCTCGTCGGTCAAGGGATTCAAGTCGACCACTTTGACCGGCCACGCGTCCGGCAGCCAGCCGCAGCCGTTCGGGCTGCTCGGTGAGGCGGCCGATGCCACACCGGCGCTCCAATAGCGCGCGCACCGGGTGCAGGCCGGCGTCAGTGTGAAACGGCGAACCCATCAATTCCAACACCACACCGCCAGAGGTTTCTACCAAATCGACGGCCGCAGCCGCGAGACGGGACTTTCCGATCCCGGGCTCACCGCGAAACACCATCCCCGGGGTGGTCAACGTGCCCGTCTGCGCACGCGCCCAACACTTCTGCAAGCGTGCAGGCTCGCGGTCACGCCCAACCAGCGGACCGCGGGTGAGTTTCGCCAGCTCGACCCGCTCGCCGGTCACTTGGTGGTGGCCAATCAACCCCTCAACACCCTTCACCGCAGCAGCCGGTCTCGCCTCCAGGTCAAAGTCGTTGCGCACCAACCGCGCGACAGCCTCGGAGACCACGACCGCGTTCGACGGCGCCAGGTCGCACACGCGCGCCGCCAGGTTGGCCGCCAACCCGTACACGTCGTCCTGCGCGGTGTCCAGATACACCAGCCCGCGGTGCACTCCGACCCGGACATTGAGCGACACCCCGAGCACCATCGCCCTTCGTCGAGCCCACATGGCCTTCAAATCGAGCCACGATCTCCAGCACAAGGTCGCGATACCGGCCCACCAGCATGCGGTACGTTTCGGGCTCGAGCCGGGTCGACAACACCGTCGAATCCACCAGATCAGCGAACAAAATCGTCAACCGCCGAATCTCACCGCGGTCTGGAGGCGCGGCTAACAGGTCCTCACCATCGGCGTTCTCGCCCTCGACAGCCAGCACCTGCCCGGCGAGTGCCGTCGCGGTCACCCGATCGCCGCGGTTACTCGCCGCCACCGCCCGATCGAGCAGCTCATCGATCGACGCATCACGCTCCGGATATGCCTCACCGTTTCCCCGAGAAGCGCACGCTAACGTCGCTCACCTCAATATCGTGTCACGGCGGGTGAGCGAACATGCGCCATATCGCGCCCGCGATCCGCCCGGTTACACGACTCGCACCGTCGCGAAACCCTGGAGGTATGCCTCACGCCGAGCACCTCAACCGGCAGCATGAGGGAAGGGAATCGGACGGACACTGAACCACGTGATGAATTAATCACTGTCCAGGCGGCGGCGGATCGCCTCGCGGTCGGTCGATGGATGGTTTATCAGCTGATCTGGGACCGACGGGTCAAATCAGTGCAGATCGGGAGGTGTCGCCGAATTGTTCGGCAATCGTTCGACGATTACCTCTCCGGGTTAATCGAGGGAGCCGCGTGATGGCGGCGAGAAGGCGCAACCCCCAACGGCTCTGGCAATATCTCCCAACGTAAAGACGGGCGCTACGAACTCAAAGTGTTCGTAGACACTCCGGATGGCCGACGCAAACGAACAGCGTCTATGGCTCGACCTAAGAGGAAGCCGACGCTGAACGCACACGCCTAAAGGATCTGCAGCGCAAAGGAATTCCGGTTGACAGCACGACATCCACCGTCGAGCAGTACATACAGTACTGTTGAGGGAGATCGCCCAACAGAGTGTGCGAGAGACGACCCATTCCTCGTACGAGCTATTGGTGCGCTTGTATGTCGGGACTGGGCAAACGGAAGCTGCGCGCGTTGCAGGCGCATCACATCCGCTCTTGGCTGAACGGATTACGGACAACCTGTCAATGCTGTGCGCAGGGGTAAAGACACCGACAGAGCGATGAAGGGCAAGGCGCGGTGCAGAACGGGACATCTCTCGAACCGAGGAACGTCAACCGAGCGTTCGAGACGTTGCGCCGACGAGCGAATCTGCGAAGCATCCGGCTGCACGACCTTCGGCATTCGTGTACCACGTTGTTAATCGCGATGGGTGTCGAGGCAGCAACGGTGCAGCGCATTCTGCGCCATAGCTCGATTTCTGTGACGACCGGGACTTACGTCGATGTGATCGAACAGGTTCAGCGCGCGGCGGTCGCGGGCATGGACTCGCTGCTCAGCCATGCACGGTGATGGCAATCACCCTTGCGCCAGCCGAACTGCTACCGTCGTCAAAACTGTCGTCAAAGAACGAACAGCGGCGCCTCCACGATCACGGAAAGCGCCTCTGAGCTGCGCGCGCCCGAAGGGATTCGAACCCCCAACCTTCTGATCCGTAGTCAGATGCTCTATCCGTTGAGCTACGGGCGCTTGTCTATTTAGTTGTGTGGCGGAGGCGAGAGGATTTGAACCTCCGGTCGCCTTTGAGGGCGACAACTCATTAGCAGTGAGCCCCATTCGGCCGCTCTGGCACGCCTCCCGACGTTTACCGCCGATCCGACAGCGTACACATCCGCAACGGCACCAGGCAAAGCGCAGTTCGGCCACCCATAGACTGGTCGGGTGACTGCCCGTCTGCGCCCTGAGCTGGCCGATATGCCGGCCTACACGCCGGGCAGGACGGTGCCGGGCGCGATCAAGATCGCGAGCAACGAGACGGTGCACGGGCCGCTGCCGAGCGTGCGGGCGGCCATCGAAAAGGCCACCGACGCCGTCAATCGCTACCCGGACAACGGCTATGTCGAGTTGAGGGACCGGCTGGCCAAGCACATCGATTTCGCCCCCGAGCACATCGCGGCCGGGTGTGGGTCGGTGAGCCTGTGCCAGCAGCTGATCCAGATCACCTCGACGGTCGGCGACGAGGTGGTCTACGGCTGGCGCAGCTTCGAGATCTACCCGCTGCAGGTCCGCACGGCCGGCGCCACCCCCGTGCAGGTGCCGCTGACCGACCACACCTACGACCTCGATGCGATGCTGGCCGCCGTCACCGACCACACCCGGCTGATCTTCGTCTGCAATCCGAACAACCCGACCAGCACCGTCGTCGACCCGGACGCCTTGGGTCGATTCATCGAGGCGGTGCCATCTGACATCCTGATCGCGCTCGACGAGGCCTACGTCGAGTACATCCGCGACGACATGCTGCCCGACAGTTTCGGTCTCGTCCGCGCGCACAGCAATGTCGTTGTGCTGCGGACGTTCTCGAAGGCATACGGCCTGGCGGGCCTGCGCGTCGGCTACGCCGTCGGCGATCCCGACATCATCACCGCGCTTGGAAAGGTGTACGTGCCGTTCAGCGCGACGAGTATCTCGCAGGCCGCGGCGATCGCATCGTTGGACGCCGCCGACGAGCTGCTGGCCCGCACCGACGCCGTCGTCGCCGAACGGGCCCGGGTGACCGCGGCGCTGCGCGAGGCCGGCTATACCGTGCCGCCGTCGCAGGCCAACTTCGTCTGGCTGCCGCTGCAAGGGCGCGCCCAGGAATTCGCCGACGACTCAGCGAACAGCCGGGTCATCGTCCGGCCCTACGGCGAGGACGGTGTGCGGGTTACCGTCGCCGCCCCGCACGAGAACGACGCCTTCCTGAAGTTCGCCCAGCGATGGATTGAAGAGCGGGCCTAGCCGCTCGGATTGCGACCGGTGTACGCGATCAGCCGGTCCAGAGCGTTCGCGTCGGCCTGCACCGCCACCGGATCGTCGAAGCCGACGTTGGTGCGGCCCTGCGGCGTGATGATGACCTGCGCCAGCCCCATCACGTAGTCGGACAGTGAGTCCGGCGCATCCACCGTGCTTCCCATTGCCATTGCGTAATCCCAAGCGTGGATGAGGAATTCGATGCACAGCACGCCGGCCATGACCCTGGCAGGGGCTTCGCCCTGCCCAAAGCTCACCGTGCCGTCGAGTCCACGCAAGTGCCAGGCGTCCAGCGCCGGACGGGCCGCCGCGACGACCTGGCGCTCCACCGAGTCGGTGGCATCGCGCTCGGGCAGCTCAGCGCCCGCCGCACCGCCGATGACGGTGATGGAGTTCATCAGGTGATCGGTCAGTTTGGCGATGTCGAATTCTCGGCACGCAGTCTGCCTTGACCAGTCGTCGTTTGCGATCGGGTGTAGCACGTTCTGCAGCACGCCCAGGCTGGCTTCGGCGCATTCGAGTTCGTCGGTCGGCGGTGAATCCGGACCGGAAGGCAAATCGGCGCGCATATCGAAAGGCATGAGCCCACGCTACGTCGCGCGTGCGCCTATCGTTGCGCAGATGAGAACCCATCTGCGGGTCGCGGCCGCGGCGCTGATCTTCGCTGGCCTTGCCGCCGGCTGCGCACGCACGACGCCGGGCACTGTCGCGATGACAACCGAGCCGGGACCGCCGATCGCCTCGCCTTCGCGGACACCGTCGGCGGAGGAACCCGGATTCCCGAATATCCCCGGTTTGCCGAACATTCCGGGTCTTCCCCAGATACCGGGCTTTCCGATGCCGGGTGGCACCGACGTTCCTGAGGTCCCCGCACCGCCGAACGCGTTGACCATGAAGTGCAGCGAGTACAACGACTTGGACGAGGCCACGCAGCTGGCGGTGATTCGCGCGATCCTGGCCGAGGAGAGGAACCCGCAGGGGACCGAGGCCGAGATGGTCGCCGTGATCATGGTGTCCTCCATGTGTCAGTTTCTGCCGAGCGCCGTCGTGAAAGAGGTGGTGCTCGGCGGGTCGCCGCCGTGAGTGGCTAGCCTCTCCAGTCATGGGCGATACATACGAATCCGTCACCGTGGACATCGACGGTCATGTTGCGCAGGTGACGCTGGTCGGTCCAGGCAAGGGCAACGCGATGGGACCGGCATTCTGGGCGGAGATGCCCGAGGTGTTCGCCAAGCTCGACGCCGACCGCGATGTCCGCGCGATCGTGCTTACCGGCTCGGGGAAGAACTTCAGCTACGGGCTCGACCTGCCTGCGATGGGCGGGTCGTTGTCGGGAGTGATGACCGACGGTGCCTCGGCCCGGCCGCGGGCGGACTTTCACGCCACCGTCCTGCGGATGCAGGGTGCGATCACCGCCGTGGCCGACTGCCGCACCCCGACCATCGCATCGGTGCACGGCTGGTGCGTCGGCGGCGGGGTGGATCTGATCTCGGCCGTAGACATCCGCTACGCCAGCGCGGACGCGAAGTTCTCGGTGCGCGAGGTGAAGCTGGCGATCGTGGCCGATGTCGGCAGCCTGGCCCGGCTCCCGCTGATCGTGAACGACGGTCATCTGCGCGAACTGGCGCTGACGGGCAAGGACATCGACGCCGTACGGGCCGAGAAGATCGGGCTCGTCAACGACGTCTACGACGACGCCGAGGCGTCGCTGGCCGCCGCACATGAGACCGCCGCCGAGATCGCCGCCAACCCGCCGCTGGTCGTCAACGGCATCAAGGACGTCCTCGATCAACAGCGCATCGCGCGGGTCTCGGAGAGCCTGCGCTATGTGGCGGCGTGGAACGCCGCATTCATGCCGTCGAGGGACCTGACCGAAGGACTCAAGGCGACGTTCGAGAAGCGGGCTCCGAACTTCACCGGGGAATAGGCGTCCAGCCGAGCTCGGCCTTTGCCTTGGCGTTGGACAGCGGCAGCCAGGTCGTGCCGAACGCCGTCGCCGGGTAGGACGCGAACATGCCCACCAGCCGACGCGGTATCGGTATGGGCCGTGGCCGATGGAGCTTCGCGGAGAGCTCGCGGACGTAGTCGCCGAA
Organism: uncultured Actinomycetota bacterium; assembly: GCA_963800125.1. Lineage (GTDB taxonomy): Bacteria > Actinomycetota > Actinomycetes > Mycobacteriales > Mycobacteriaceae > Mycobacterium. Next base: position 10,350 of record CAWDAC010000027.1, read on the forward strand.
TGACTGTGGCCGGTCGTCCACGACGTTGTACATCTGTCCGCCCCGACCGCGATCAAGGGCATCGGCCGTCGCCTTGGCGACGTCGTCGATGTGCACCCACGGCACAATCCCGTTGCCGGTCATCGCCGGTAGCGCCCACCACTTCGCGAGGCGGACGAACATTTCGTCGTGCGGCACGCCCGGCCCGTAGAAGAGGCCGTAGCGCAACACGATTCCCTCGGTGTCGCTGTGCTTGCCGGACGACAGGACTGTCTGCTCCATGCCGCGCAGCGCCGCCAGCATGTCGTCCCCGCCCTTCGGCGGCGGTCCGGGGTATGGGTCCGTCTCGTCCATCACCGCAGGCCCAGTCGTCGGATAGCCGTACGCGAACACCACCGACTCCGCGACGATCCGACGCACACCCGCTCGTTGCGCTGCGCCTACCAGGTTCGAAGCGCCTCTGCTCCACAACTTCTTCGCGGGCTCGAAATCCTTGGGCCGCTTCGGCCCCCACTTCGGCAGCGTGGTGAGCAACGAGACCACCACCTCCGGTTCGATGTCGGCGACCACCGTGTCGATCTCGTCCGCATCGAACACATCGGCGACCACCGGCTTGCCGCCGGCCGCTTCGATCTCGGACGTAAACCCGGGACGCTGGTGGCGCCTGCAACCAGGACGCGCATCAGTGCTCACCCGCCTTCTCCGCATTTGCGCTGGCGCGCAACGCAATCGCAAGGATCACGGTGGTCACCACCAGGCCCCCCGCCTCGAGCCAGCCGATCCAATCGCCTGCACCGTGGTGCGGGTCGATGATGTGGCTGATCGAGTGAAGCGCCCAATGCAGTGTGGCGAAAGCCAGGGCTGGCACCCGCCACGACAAGCGGCGAACCGCCGCCAGCAATAGCAGGCCCTGCGGCACCTCGAACGTTGCGTTGTCGAAGATGTAGTGATCGTTGCGAACACCGAAAGTCCCGAGGGTGTCGAAGAACGCTCCGGGCGCGAACATCATGAACAGCCCGACCGTCAGGGCGTACAGCCCGAACACGATCAGGGTCACCTCGACGAACCCGGCTCTTGTGCGAGTAGGTGTCGTTGTCATACGTTCACGCTAGTTCGTTAATGGCCTCAAGATAGGCTCCACTTTCATGGCAGTTTCGGGTACCACTTCTGGTCCAGAGCTCCTCGTCGAACTCGACCGTGCCGGCCAGGAACCGCTGCACCGTCAGCTCGCCAACGGGCTGCGCACCGCCATCCGCACCGGCCGGCTCCGCCGCACCCGGGTGACGTCGACGCGGCGAGCGCGCCGCAACACGCTGCACCCGCGCGACGCTTCGACGTCGACTTCCTCCCTGGCTCACCGGATCTCAGCAGCTTCCCCCGCAACGCGTGGCTGCGGGCGCTGCGGCAGGGGCTGGCCGAGATCGGCTCGGACTCGTTCGGTACGTTGTCCCGCAAGGGCTTCCTGCCGCGCGCGCCGCGGTCGCGGACTATCTGCGACGCACCCGCGGCGACGCAGGCGATCGCACTGCTCGGACGTACACTTCAGGACGGTGAGATGCCGTTGGCGATGGAAGACCCTGGATTCTGGCTGCATCGGATGGTGTTGCGCCACAACGGCATCGAACCGCTCGCCGTTCCGGTCGACGACGACGGCCTCGATGTCGCTGCGCTGGCGGACAGCGGCGCGACGACGGTGCTGTCCCCGATCGGGTCATCTACGTCGGTTCGACGAGCAAGACGCTGGCGCCCGGACTGCGCATCGGGTGGATGGTGATGCCACCTCAGCTCGTCGGCGCGGTCAGGCTGTCGAAAAGCCTGGCCGACACGGGGAGCTCGGTGATGGATCAGATTGCATTCGCGCAACTGCTGGCATCGGGTGGCTACGACCGACATCTACGGCAGATGCGCCGTCGCTATCTGACCCGCCGGAACGCTCTGCTGGCAGCCCTGGCCCGCTACCTCCCGCAGGCGACGGTCCTTGGCGCCGCCGCAGGCGTCCACCTCACGGTCCGATTCCCCGCCGGCTACCCGGTCGCCGACCTGGTCCGGCGGGCGGCGGCGATGCGGGTGAACGTCGAGCCGCTGGCGCCCTGCTATGCGGATCCGGCGGCGGCTCCCCCGGGGTTGCTGCTGGGCTACGCCAACCTGACCGAGTCGCAGATCAACGCTGGGGTTCAGGCGCTCGCCCGGGCGGCGAGGTGACGCGGAACCACAGGCTCGTCCCATTCGGCGTGTGGGTTGCGTGCAGCGGCTGAAGCTTGACGGTGGCGCCGCCCAGATGCTCGAACAGCCGGGTGCCTTCACCGAGCAGCACAGGCACGACGGAGACCAACACCTCGTCCAGGACGCCGGCGCGCAGGCACTGCGCCGCCACGTCGGCACCGAGGATGGCGACGTACTTGTCGCCGGCAGCGGCGGCTGCCTCGTCGACGGCCGCGTCGAAGCCGGTGACAAAGGTGAGACCGGGAACCACTTCGGCGGGTGGATGGTGAGTGAGCACGAACTGGGGACCGTCCCAGCCGCCGCCGAACGCTTCACCCTCGCCCTGCCGGCCCTTGAGCGGGTCGTCCCCGGAGAACGTGCGCCGGCCGATCAGCAGGCGCCGACCTGCGGGATCAGCTCGTCAACAGTGGGATTGGGACCCGATGATAGTCGGTCAGCCAGGACATGTCGCCGTGCGGGCCGGCGATGAAACCGTCGACCGACATCGCCGCCGAGTAGAGGAATTTCGCCACCCGCTCGATGCTGCCCGGGAGACTGTTGGCATGGCAACGGTGGATGTCGAGGTCCACACGACGATCGACCGGCCCCGGCCGGCGGTCGCCGCTTACTGCTGCGATCCAGCCAACGTCACGGCTTGGTACGCCAACATCAAAGCGGTGCAATGGGAAACGGAGCCGCCGGTGACATTGGGCTCCCGGTTCCGGTTCACCAGCGGGTTTCTCGGCCGGACGTTGGAGTACACCTACGAAGTGGTCGAACTGGCACCGACAGAGCGGTTCGTGATGCGTTCCGACAGCGGCCCGTTTCCAATGGAGACCACCTATATGTGGGAAGACGCACCGAACGGGAACACCTGGATGACGCTGCGCAATCGCGGAGAGCCGACGGCTTTCGCCGGGCTCGCGACGCCGATCCTGGCGACGGCCATCAGGCGGGCGACCGCGAAGGATCTGGCCCGGCTCAAGTCGATTCTCGAAGGCGCTGAACAGGTGTTTTGAGAATGCGCTCGGGGTCTGCGCGCCGTTAACTTGTCTCAGAACACCGGCTTGTTACGCTCCCCGGGGACCTTGGGCGAACTGAGAAGCCCCAGCCCGGACTTTCACGTAGTAGGAGCAGCATGACCGAGCGCGGGGCCGCCCGGCAGCTCACCGAGCACGCCGCACCCGAGCGGCTGGTCGTGGCGCGCGGCCTGTTCACCGGCCCCAGCGCTCAGGTGGCGACGAGATGTATGCCCGAATCGTCGAGCGGCAGGGCGCACCGGGAACGCAACGCCCTGCACCTCGAGCAGGGCGCGACCGTCGACACCAACACCTACTTCGGTCGGCTGCCCGCCAGCTACTTCCAGCGGTGGACCACCGCCACCGAGGTGCAACTGAAGCTCGTGTTCGATACGTCGGGCCCTGCCAGCGTGCTGCTGCGCGCGTCGGACGCCGGCGGCACCGAGCGAACCGTCACGAGCACGGAGGTGGACGGCACCGGCACCGCGGTGCTCTCGGCCCGGCTCAACGAGTTCGTCGACGGCGGTGCGCTGTGGATGGAATGCAGAGCGGTGGGCGGTCCGCTGAGGATCACCGATCTGGAGTGGACGGTGCCGGCGCCCCGCACCATCCGGCCCGCCGCGATCGCCATCTGCACGTTCAATCGGGCCGACGACTGCGCCGAACACCATCGCCGCCATCGCCGGACGACAAGGGTCTGCTGGACGGTATCGACGCGGTGTACGTCGTCGATCAGGGCACCGATTCCGTCGGCACTCGGCCATTGTTCGACGACATAGCCGCCCAACTCGGCGACAAGCTGGTGTACCTGCGGCAGCCGAATCTCGGCGGGCGCCGGCGGCTTTTCCCGCGGCATTTACGAAGTGTCGAGCATCGCCGATCACGCCAACGTGATCCTGATGGACGACGACATCCTCTGCGAACCCGAGACGGTGCTGCGGCTCAATGCATTTGCGAACGTGACTCCGATCCCGACGATCGTCGGCGCGCAGATGCTCTACCTGAAGAACACCGCGCAACTGCACGTCAGCGCCGAGCAAACCCAGACTGACGAGGCTGCGGGCCGGCCGGTGGGCTGGCAACGCTCTCCACAACGCGGACATGACCAAATACCGGCAGCACAAGCGCGTCGACGCCGAATACAACGCGTGGTGGTCATGCCTGATCCCGTCGGAGGTGATCGCCGCCATCGGACTACCGGTGCCGATGTTCTTCCAGTGGGACGACATCGAATACGGCCTACGCGCGCGAGACGCGGGATTCCCGACCGTGACGCTTCCCAATGCCGGCGTCTGGCACGCCGACTTCGACTGGAAGGACCGTGACGAGTTGTTCCGCTACTTCAGCGTCCGCAACTCGCTGATCACCCACGCGCTTCACGGCACCATCGACACAAAGGCGAGCGGTCGGTGGTTGGCGCGAGAGATCACCGAAGCACTCGTGGCGATGCAGTACGGCATGGCGTACACGATGATTCGCGGTATCGAGGATTTCCTGGCGGGCCCGGCCATGCTGCAGGACGGCGGGCAGGCCGCGTTGACCGCGATTCGCGCGGAGCGCGCCGAGTTCGCCGAAACCGTCGTGCATCCGGCGGTGAGGATCGGTGAACTGACGCACCCGCTTCCGCGAATCCAGCCGATCGCGGCACCTGCCGCGCAAGGACAGGATCGACCTCGTGCTGGCGAAACGCCTCGTGTACCAATGGCTCGGACGGACCATCGCCGGGCCGGTGGCCATCCCGGCCGACGACGACACAGTGGTGGCACGTCTCGATATTCGACCACGCTGTCGTGACCGATGCCTCCCAGTCGGCGTCCGGGTCCGGCGCCGCGACAAGCAAAACCTGACAAGTGCTGACCAGGCGCGTGACGAAGACGCTGCGGCGATTCCGCAAGCAGGCGCCTTCGCTCCAGGATCGATATCGCGAAGCCTTCCCGAACTGGTGAGCCGGGACAACTGGGCGCGCCTGTTCGACGGCGCCGACCGCTCAGTGCAGACGCACGACGACCTGTTCGTTGTTGCCGGTGTAGGCCAGATACTCGAAGGTGCGGCCGGACTTCTCGACGAACTCGGTCCAGGCCCGGAACTCGTGCTGCTGCCAGCCGGAAAGTTGAAGAACTCGTCGAACACCAGCACCGCGTCGGGTGCGAGTCGATCGCCGGCCAGATCGAGCACCGTCTTGGCCGAGGAGTACAGGTCGCAATCGACGTGCAAGAAGGCGATCTGTTCCTCGTTGCGGGCCAGGAAGCGGGGCAGGTCATCCTCGAACAGCCCGACCACCACCTCGGCACCCGGAACGGTCGGGCGGTTCCGGCTGTGCGAACTCCCCCGCCGGGAATCCGGTCCGCCACGTCTCGGGTAGGCCGGTGAACACGTCGAACCCGACCACCGTTCGGTCGCTTGCCACGGCATCGGCGATGATTTTTAGCGTGGTGCCGGTTGCCACGCCGAACTCCAGCGCCAGACCGGGTCCCTTGATCTCGCCGAATGCGAAACGCAGCGTGTCCTGGCCGTCCCAGAACACCTGTGCGTCGGCAGGTGCTCGAGGACGAAGGCCGAAGTCTCTTCGGCGGCGGTGGCATCGCGCGAATACCAGATATCGCGTCGTGCCCGGTATTCCATGTCATCCACGCGGTGATGTAGACGGTCGCCTTGTTCACCGATGCGATCGCCCAGCCGGTCGAGCGCCGTCAAAGTTTCCGAGTGCAGGTCGCGCAGCTCTTGCTGCCGTCGAGCCTGCTCGGCCTCGACAACCTCGGCGACCGCGCGTTGCAGCTTTTCTCTCGCGGCCGCTTTGAGCCGATCAAGCATCCAATGTCCTCTCCGTCAGGGCGGTGGCGGAGGGATTTGAACCCCCGGACGGTTTTAGCCGTCTCTCGCTTTCAAGGCGAGTGCATTAGGCCGCTCTGCCACGCCACCGCCGACAACAGTACGGGGGCCGATGAGCGCTTGCGCGAAGACCAGCGGGGTCAGACCCGGCCGACCTTCGCAGACGATGGGGTTTCCTGGAGGCCGATGCTGATCCGGCGGCAGTTCTCTCCCATCGCGGCGATCTGGGGCCGCGACAGCTGACCGAGAAAATGGTCGCGCACGCCCTGTCCGTAGGTGACCATCGCCTGGCGCACCAGCAAGCGGCCGTCGTCGGTAATGCTGGCCAGCACGCCACGCCCATCGTCGGGGCTGGCGCCACGCCGCACGAAACCCTGCACCTCCAAACGGCGGATCTGCCGGGTCACCCGGCTCGGCAACGACATCAGCCCTTCGGCCAAATCACCCATCCGTGCCGAACCGGTCGGGGACTTGTCCAGGATGTCCAGAAGGCGCACATCGTTCAGGGTCAGACGATGCGCTTCAGTCAGCGCCCGATTCAGGGTCGCGTACATACGCAGCGCCGAGTCGAGGAAGTTTTGCCACGACCTCTGCTCAGCGATGTCCAAACCGGGCATATCACCAGCCGTTCGCCCGGCAATCATCGCCTCCATCTTCGGAATGGTAAACGACAAACGCATTGCTAGGGGCTGGAATTCGCAGGTAGTAGAGTTTTCTGAATGCACGCGATCGTCGTCGAGTCTCCCGACCATCTGAGCTGGCAAGACGTCCCCGACCTAACACCCAGAGCGGGTGAAGTGCTGGTAAAGGTCAGCGCAGCGGGGGTCAATCGTGCCGATTTGCTGCAGGCCGCAGGCAAGTATCCGCCCCCGCCAGGAGCAAGCGAGACCCTGGGCCTCGAGGTGTCCGGGACCATCGCCGAGGTCGGCGAGCGGGTCGATCGATGGGCGATCGAGCAACCCGTCTGTGCTTTGCTGGCCGGCGGCGGGTACGCCGAGTTCGTCGCGGTGCCCGAGGGTCAGGTCATGCCGGTGCCGGACGCGGTCGAGCTTCACCACGCGGCCGCTCTGCCGGAGGTGACGTGCACGGTGTGGTCCAACTTGGTGATGACCGCGGACCTGTCGGCCGGCCAGGTGGTGTTGATCCACGGCGGTGCCAGCGGAATCGGCACGCACGCCATCCAGATCGCACGTGCGCTGGGCAGTCGCGTCGCGGTCACCGCCGGTTCGCCGGCCAAACTCGACGTGTGCAAAGAACTCGGCGCGGAGATCGCCATCAATTACCGTGACGAAGACTTCGTCGAGCGGGTGCGTGGCGAGACAGACGGCGCCGGGGCCGACGTGATCCTCGACATCATCGGCGCCGCCTACCTCGACCGCAACGTCGACGCGCTCGCCAACGATGGTCGGGTGATCATCATCGGCATGCAGGGCGGGGTCGAGGGCGAGCTGAATGTGGGCAAGCTGATCGGCAAGCGCGCCGGCGTCATCGGAACCACGCTGCGCGGGCGACCGGTGGAGGGCCCCTGCAGCAAGAGCGAAATCGTCGCAGAGGTGGTCCGCAACGTGTGGCCGATGATCGCCGACGGCCGGGTACGCCCGATCATCGGGGCGGAGTTCCCGATCGAGCAGGCCGCGGCGGCGCACGAACTACTGAACTCCGGCGAGGTGGCCGGGAAAGTACTGCTGCGCTTGCCAAACGAGACAGCGGATTAGTCAGCCCAGCGAGGCCAGCGCGCGAACAAGCTGGTCGACCTCCGCGTTCGTCGTGTAATGAGCCAGGCCCACCGTGACCGCTCCACCGATGTCGTTGACCCCGATCACGTCGAGGACGCGCGAGCTCGCGTTGGCGATGGCCAGCACGCCGTTGTCGGCCAGCCGCTGCACCACCCGTTCGGCCGGCACGTCCTTGACAACGAAGCTCAGCACGGGAATTGAAACTTCGGGCCTGCCGATGACCATGATGAGAGGCAGCGACCGCAGCGATATCAACAGATAGTCGAAAAGCCTCGTCATGTAGGAAGCCGCGGACTGCATCGAGATGGCAAGCCGTTCGCGACGCGTCCCCGTCGCCGACTCGTCAAGGGAGGCCAGATATTCGACGCTTGCGACCAGACCCGCCAGCAGGCCGAACTGGTGCACGCCGATCTCCAGCCGCTCGGCTCCGGTGGCGTACGGGTTCAGCGCGATCGAACTGAACGAGTCGATGACAGCGGGGTCGCGGAAGACGAGTGCGCCGACGGGCGGTCCGCCCCAGCCGAGCGCGTTCACCGCGACCACGTCCGCATCGACCTCGTCGATGTCGATCAACCGGTAGGGCGCGGCGGCCGAATGGTCGACAACAACCAGCCCGCCGTCCTCATGCATCAACTTCGTCGCGGCTCGTAGATCCGTGACGGTGCCCAAAGTCGAAGAGGCAGAGGCGATTGCGACCAAGCGCGTCGACTTGGTGATCAGGTTCTCCCACTGCCAGGTGGGCAGCTCGCCGGTCTCGATGTCGACTTCGGCCCATTTCACCTTGGCGCCATAGCGATTCGCCGCGCGCAGCCACGGTGCGATGTTTGCCTCGTCGTCGAGCCGGGTGACGACCGTCTCATAGCCCAGACCCACCCGCGACGACGACGCGTCGGCCAACGAGTTGAGCAATATGGCGCGGTCGGCCCCGAGAACGACGCCGCGCGGGTCGGCGTTGACCAGGTCCGCCACCGCATAGCGGGCCGCCTCCAACACCGCGGCGCTGCGCTGCGCCGAGGGATGCGGACCCACCGTGGTGGTCATCGAACCCCGGAACGCGGTCGAGACGGTGGTGGCAACGGAGTCCGGCAGCAGCATCCCGTTCTGGGCGTCGAAATGTACCCACCCATCGCCCAGGGACGGATGCAATCCGCGCACCCGGGCGACGTCGTATGCCATGCCAGCCACCTTAGAGAGTCTGTGAAGTCCACAAACCGACAGCATCGATGGGTGCCCAACCCCACGTGGGCAGTGCCGGAGCGGGCCACCTGGCCAGCCATACTAGTCCAGTGAGGTTGGCCTTCGGAGTGCTACTTGCGGTGTTGTTGCTGGTAGTGCCCGGAGCAACGGTGGCACGTGCGTGCCGATTGTCCTGGCCGGCCGCGGTGGCTGTCGGGCCTGCACTGACCTATGGCGTCGTCGCACTGGCCATTGTTCCATTCGGCGCGATCGGCATCCCGTGGAATCCGTGGACCGCTTTCTTTGCTCTGGCCGTCGTGACGGTGTTCGCCGCGTGTTTGCCAATGGTGCTGAACCGCTACCGCGACCGTGACGCCGAGGCGCAGGCGGTTTCCCGCGGTCCCGCGCTCATCGTGGCCGCAGGCGTGCTGCTGGGCGCGGGCCTGATCGGACTGGCGGCGGTCAAGGGGTTGCCGAACTGGCAGTCGATACCGAGCACATGGGACGCCGTCTGGCACGCCAACACCGTCCGCTTCATCCTCGACACCGGACAGGCGTCGCCGACACACATGGGCGACCTGCGCAACGTCGAGACCCACGACGCCCTGTACTACCCGTCGACCTTTCACGCCCTCGCCGCGGTGTTCAGTCAGCTGACCGGATCGGCACCCACCACCGCCTACACCCTCAGCTCACTGGCGGCAGCGGTCTGGCTGTTCCCAGTGAGCGCGGCGACCCTGACCTGGCATCTGCTGCGCCGCCGAGCCGACGAATGGCGCACCGCCGGGGCGGCCGCGACAGCCGCCGCGCTGTCGGCGTCGTTCACCGCGATTCCCTATGTCGAGTTCGACACCGCGTCGATGCCCAATCTCGCCGCGTACGGCGTCGCCGTGCCGACGATGGTGTTGGTGGTGTCGGCGCTGCGCCACCGTGACCGCATCCCGCTGGCGGTGCTCGCACTGCTGGGGGTCTTTTCGGTACACATCACCGGCGGCGTGGTGACCGTCCTGTTCGTCGTGGCCTGGTGGCTGGTGGACGGGCTGTGGCGTCCGGTTCGCAACCGGCTGTCGGACTTCGTCACGCTGGTGATCGTCGCCGTGCCCACGGTTTGCCTGCTGTTGCCGCAGTTCGTCGGCGTACTGCGGCAGGCCGAGATCATCGTCGGGCACGCATTCGTCACGCACGAGGGCAAGAAGCGGGGGCTGATCGACGCCGTCGTGCAGCACACCCGGCACCTGAACGACTTCCCCATCCAGTGGGCGTTGATCGTGCTGGCCGCGATCGGCGCGGTGATCCTTCTGGTCAAAAAGGTCTGGTGGCCGCTGGCGGTGTGGCTGTTGCTGGTGGTGTCGATCGTGCACTCGTCGGCACCGTTCGGCGGCCCGCTCGGCGACCTCACCGCGGTGTTCAGCGACCTCTTCTATAGCGACCCGCGCCGGCTCTCGGCGGTGGTGGCGATGCTGATGGCGCCTGCGGCAGGCATTGCGGCTTTCACCGTGGTGAGCGCGGCGGTGCAGGCCGTACGCGGGCTGGCCGGCCGAGACCGCGCCACGCGCCCCGCGGTCTGGTACGGCGTGACTGCTGCCACGCTGGTCGCGGTCAGTGTGGCCGCCGCCTGGCACTACTTTCCGCGGCACCGCTTCCTGCTTGGCGAGAAGTACGACTCCGTGATCATCGACAAGAAGGACCTGGAGGCGTTCGCGTTCTTGGCCACCCTGCCCGGCGCGCGCGACACCATGATCGGCAACGCGAACACCGACGGCACGGCGTGGATGTACGCCGTTTCCGGTCTCCATCCGCTGTGGACCCATTACGACTATCCCGTCCAGCAGGGACCGGGATATCACCGCTTCATCTTCTGGGCCCACGCCGACGACGCCGACGCCGACCCGCGCGTCGCCGAGGCGGTGAAGGCCCTCAATATCCGGTATGTGCTGACCAGCACACCGGTGGTGCGCAAGTTCGCGATGCCCGACGGGCTAGTGTCGCTAGATAAGTCACGTTCGTGGGAGAAGATCTACGACAACGGCGAGGCCCGGATATACGAATGGCGCGGGAGCTCGTAAGGAAGGGAATGCGGGGAACTCTGGACCAATGACTACCAACACCGACGACGACAACATCGAAATCATCGGCGGCGAGCCGCAGGCGGGTCAGGAAGACGACGACCGGTCGCTGACCGACCTGGTCGAGCAGCCGGCGAAGGTGATGCGCATCGGCACGATGATCAAGCAGCTGCTCGAGGAAGTGCGCGCCGCACCGCTCGACGACGCCAGCCGCAACCGGCTGCGTGAGATTCACAAGACCAGCATTCGTGAGCTGGAAGACGGGCTTGCCCCGGAACTGCGCGAGGAACTGGAGCGACTGACACTGCCGTTCACCGAGGACAGCGTGCCGTCCGACGCCGAACTGCGGATCGCGCAGGCGCAATTGGTGGGCTGGCTGGAGGGGCTGTTCCACGGCATCCAAACGGCGCTGTTCGCCCAGCAGATGGCCGCGCGCCAGCAGCTGGAGCAGATGCGACAGGGTGCGCTGCCACCCGGCATCAGTACACCCGGACAACGAGGCGGCCCGACGTCTCCCGGGACCGGACAGTACCTGTAGCGGCGGTTTCGGTGGCAGTACCGCACATCGAGACGCGCAATGCGTGGGTGGAGTTCCCCATCTTCGACGCGAAGGCGCGCTCGCTGAAGAAGGCTTTCCTCGGCAAGGCCGGTGGCACGATCGGACGCAACGAGTCCAATGTCGTGGTCATCGAGGCGCTGCGGGACGTCACCATCTCGCTGGAACTCGGCGACCGGGTGGGTCTGGTCGGGCACAACGGCGCCGGGAAGTCGACCCTGCTGCGGCTGCTGTCGGGGATATATGAGCCCACCCGTGGGGTGGCGTCCGTGACGGGCCGGGTGGCACCCGTGTTCGACCTGGGCGTCGGCATGGACCCCGAGATTTCGGGCTTCGAGAACATCATCATCCGTGGGCTGTTCCTGGGTCAGACCCGCAAGCAGATGCTGGCCAAGGTCGACGAGATAGCCGAGTTCACCGAGCTCGGCGACTATCTGTCGATGCCGTTGCGCACCTACTCCACCGGCATGCGCGTGCGGCTGGCGATGGGCGTCGTCACTAGCATCGACCCCGAGATCCTGTTGCTCGACGAAGGCATCGGTGCCGTCGACGCCGATTTCCTGAAGAAGGCGCAAGCACGGCTGCAGGGCCTGGTCGAGCGCTCCGGAATTCTCGTCTTCGCCAGCCACTCCAACGAGTTCCTGGCTCGGTTGTGCAACACCGCCATGTGGATCGACCACGGAACCGTCAAGATGACCGGCGGCATCGAAGAGGTCGTGCGGGGCTACGAGGGCGAGGACGCTGCGCGCCACGTGCGCGAGGTGCTCGAAGAGAACGCCCGTGAGGCCAGATGACTGAGACGGTGTACGCCGTGCTGGTCACCCATCGCCGACCCGACGAACTCGCCAAGTCCCTGGAAGCGCTGTCCGCCCAGTCCCGCACGCCCGATCACATCGTGGTCGTCGACAACGACTTTCCCAATGATCCCGACGAGCGGGTGCGCGACCTGGTGGCCGGCCAGCCCGTCGCAACCACCTATCTCGGGTCGCGCCGAAACCTGGGTGGCGCAGGCGGTTTCGCGCTGGGCATGCTGCACGCGCTGGCGCTCGGCGCCGACTGGCTGTGGCTGGCCGACGACGACGGACGTCCGCAAGACTCCGGCGTGCTCGCCACCTTGCTGGCATGTGCGGACAAGCACTCGCTCGCCGCGGTGTCGCCGATGGTCTGCGACATGGGTGACCCACAACGGCTGGCCTTCCCGTTGCGCCGGGGACTTTTCTGGCGGCGGCGGGTCGACGAACTTCGGGGCGAGGCGGCAGACCAAGACCTGCTGCCGGGCATCGCATCGCTGTTCAACGGCGCGCTGTTCCGCGCCGAAACGCTGGAAGCGGTCGGCGTTCCAGACCTGCGCCTGTTCGTCCGCGGCGATGAAACCGAGCTGCACCGAAGGCTGGTCCGCTCGGGGCTGCCGTTCGGTACCTGCCTGAATGCGGTGTATCTGCACCCCCAGGGCAGCGACGAATTCAAGCCGATCCTGGGCGGTCGGATGCACACGCAATACCCTGACGACCCGGCCAAGCGGTTCTTCACCTACCGCAACCGGGGTTATCTGCTGTCGCAGCCCGGCCTGCGCAGACTGCTGCTTCAGGAGTGGTTACGGTTCGGCTGGTATTTCCTGGTGTCCCGCCGTGATCCCCGCGGTCTGGCGGAATGGTTGCGACTGCGCAGGCAGGGCCGCAGGGAGAGGTTCGAGCGACCATGACCTTCACCGACGCCGCCGCTCAGTCGAGGACGATGACGCGGGCCTGGCGCGACCTCGTCGACGGGTTTCGCCGCCGCGAACTCTGGCTGCACCTGGGCTGGCAGGACATCAAGCAGCGCTACCGCCGATCGGTGCTGGGGCCGTTCTGGATCACCATCGCCACCGGCACCACCGCGGTCGCGATGGGCGGGCTGTACTCGAAGCTGTTCAAGCTGGAGCTGTCCGAACATCTGCCGTACGTCACGCTCGGGCTGATCATCTGGAATCTGATCAACGCGGCCATCCTCGAAGGCGCTGAGGTGTTCATCGCCAATGAGGGTCTGATCAAGCAGTTGCCGACGCCGCTGTCCGTGCACGTCTATCGGCTGGTGTGGCGGCAGATGATCCTGTTCGGACACAACATCGTCATCTTCGTCGTCATCGCGATCATCTTTCCGAAGCCGTGGTCGTGGGCCGATCTGTCCGTCATCCCGGCGCTTGGTTTGATCGTGCTCAACTGCATATGGGTGTCACTGTGTTTCGGCATCCTGGCCACCCGCTACCGCGATATCAGCCCGCTGCTGCTCAGCCTCGTCCAGCTGCTGTTCTTCATGACGCCGATCATCTGGAACGAGGCGACGCTGGAACACCAGGGCGCCGGGCGGTGGGCGAAGATCGTCGAACTCAACCCGCTGCTGCACTACCTCGACATCGTCCGGGCGCCCCTGCTCGGCGCCGACCAGGAGTTGCGCCACTGGGTCGTCGTGCTGGTACTGACGGCAATCGGATGGATTCTTGCCGCGATTGCCATGCGGCAGTACCGAGCGCGAGTGCCGTACTGGGTCTAGATGGTCAGGTAGTTCCCAGGCACTTCACAGGACGCTCGGGCGTTAACGACACATGAGCATCCCGCCATACGAACCCCCGAAGTCCGCTCCGTCGCCCGGCGCAGGAACCACACTGCTGTGTCCGAAGTGCGCGGGCGTGATGAAGACCTACGAACGCAACGGCATCCATTTGGAGCAGTGCGACACCTGCCGGGGCATCTTCCTGGACTTCGGTGAGCTCGAATCGCTGACCCAAATGGAGAACCGGTTCGTCCAGGCAGCACCACCGCCCCCGCCCCCGATGCAGCACGGGTACGACTACGGCCCGGGCTGGGGCCATCGCGGCAACAAGCACTACCGCAAGCAGGGGTTCGGCAGGCTGTTCTTCTCCAGCTAGCCCATCCGGGCGCACGCGGCCATCAACGCGGCTTGCGTCTCGTCGGAGTCGCCGCGTGCGACTCCCGTCGCCGCCGCCTGGACGACCGCGGCCCGCGCGAACGGCTCGAGCACCGACCACGGCTCGGCGGTCAGTGCGGGTCCGTCGTTGTTCTGGTACGCCTCCAGAAACACCATCCAGTCGTGGTCGGGGATCAGCCCGGCCGCCCAAAACGCAGCCGGCCGGGCGAGATCCCAAGCGGGGTCACCGACCCCGAGATCGTCGACGTCGATCAGCAGCCACGGCGCGTCTGGTTGACGCTGGCCGAGCTGGCCGAGATGCCAGTCGCCGTGTACCAACGTCGACGGCCGATCCGGTGAGCCGGCCCGCCAGACCCCGTCGGGCAGTCGGTCAGCTGCCCGCCGGACAATCGCGTTGGGCCGGCTTCGCAGTGCATCAACGGCGCGCCTGAGCCGTTGCGGCCAGCCGTGCACGGGTGTCCGTGGTGGCACCGACTCTGCGTGCAGCCTGGCAAGCAATTGGCCGGCCTCGTCCCAAGGGACGTATTCCGGCTTGGGCACAACGGTTTCCACTCGCGGCCAACGTGTCCGCCACGTCGTGCCCACGCGCTGGGGCACCACCTCGAGCGGCGATAGAAAAGAACCCGACTCCGCAGCGATGCGGAGCCGGGTCGTCAGTGCTCTCTGGTCGGTACCCGGCCGGTGCAGCTTGTAGACCACATCGCCGTCGACGACGATCTCCGCACCGGACCGGGTCTGCACCCCTCGAGTATCAGCGCCGCGGCACTGCGGTGCGGACGGTCACGTTGATGCGGTTCCACGCATTGATGGTGACGGCCATTGCGATGACCTGTCCGAGCTCGCGTTCGGTGAACACCGCGGCCGCCTGTGCGTACACGTCATCGGGAACGTGGCTCTCGGCGACGTGAGTGATCGCCTCGGTCAGCGCCAGCGCGGCCCGCTCACGCTCGGTGAACAGGTCGCCTGCCTCCTCCCACGCGGAGAGGACGTCGAGCTTCTGCTCGCTGACCCCGTGCTTGCGGGCATCGCGGGTGTGCATGTCCAGGCAGAACGCGCAATGGTTGATCTGCGAGGCGCGGATCTTGATCAGCTCGCCAAGCTCGGGATCGATGTCCTTGGCCGCCGCGTTGCTCAGCACCATCATCGCCTCGTACAGCTCGGGCGACGTCTTGTAGATCTTGATGCGTTCGGATTTCAGGGTGTCCAGTGTCTGTGTCATGGCACCCACGCTAGTGGATATAGACCCACCTGCATGGTTCAATCTAGGTATGACTTCATGGGCCAATTCTGGTAGCCGCGATCTCCATCTTGACCTGCGCGAGATCATCACGCCGGGGACTCGTGGGGCCAGGGAACTGCTGCTCACCGCCCTGCGCGACGCCGTGCGGTCCGGCCGGTTGGCACCCGGATCAGTGCTTCCGCCGTCACGCAGCCTGGCGGCCGACCTCGGATTGGCCCGCAACACGGTGGCCGAGGCGTACGCCGAACTGGTCGCCGAGGGCTGGCTGGCGTCCCGGCAGGGCGCTGGGACCTGGGTGCTCAACCCCGGCGGAGCCCAGACACCCGCGCGGCCCCGCGGCGTGCGGGCGGCACCCGTCCACAACCTGATGCCCGGCTCACCGGACGTGTCGGAGTTTCCGCGAACCGAATGGCTGGCCTCCACCCGCAGGGCGCTCTCGACGGCACCCACCGAGGCGCTGCGCATGGGCGACCCTCGCGGCAGACCCGAGCTGTGCGACGCGCTCGCCGAGTACCTAACAAGAGCCCGCGGCGTACGGACATCGGCGGAGTCGATCGTCGTCTGCGCGGGTGTGCGCCATGCGGTCGAACTGCTCGCGCGCGTCTTTCGCGGACGCGGCCCGATCGCCGTTGAGGCATATGGGTTGTTCATCTTCCGTGACGCGCTAGCCGCGCTGGATGTGTCGACGGTGCCGATCGGCATCGACGAACGCGGCGCGGTGGTCGACGACCTCGACGGGCTCGAGACGCCTGCCGTGTTGTTGACACCGGCCCACCACAGCCCGTTCGGAATGTCATTGCATCCGACGCGACGCACCGCCGTCGTCGACTGGGCGCAGCGCACCGGCGGGTATGTCTTCGATGACGACTACGACGGCGAATTCCGCTATGACCGCCAACCGATCGGAGCGCTGCAGGCGCTGTGCCCGGACCGGGTGGTCTACCTGGGGTCGGCCAGCAAGAGCCTGTCGCAGGCATTGCGGCTGGGCTGGATGGTGGTGCCCGACAGCCTGATCGACGCGGTGATGGCCGCGGCCGGCGGACAGCAGTTCTACGTCGACGCGGTAGCGCAGCTGACCATGGCCGACTTCATCAGCGCCGGCAGCTACGACAAGCACATCCGGCGGATGCGGATGCGCTATCGCAGGCGGCGCGACGCCCTCGTCGAAGCGTTGTCCGGATTCGACGTCGGCATCAGCGGCTTGTCGGCCGGAGTGAACCTCGTTCTGACCCTGCCCGACGGCGCCGAGCATGAAGTGCTCCGTCGGGCGGGCGAGGCCGGAATCGCACTACAGGGTTTGTCGATCATGCGCCATCCGCTCGCGGGGCGCGATGTTCCCGATCCCGACGGGATCATCGTCGGCTTCGCCGCACCGGCCGACCACGCGTTCACCGCGGCCGTTGGTGCGCTATTGGACGTCCTGAAAGCCGCCGGCCTGGCAAGGTAGTCCACTATGAGCCAGCCGCGCCGCCACATGTCCGTATACGAGCGAGCCCTGCAGGCGTTCGGGCGGTCGGGCGTCGGGGAATGGTATTTGAAGCGGGTCGCACCACGGATCGACCCGCCCCTGCTGCGGCTGACCGGCGGGCGGGTGAGCAGTGCGTATCCGGTTCCGGTCATGTTGCTCACCACAACGGGTGCCAAGACCGGTCAGCCGCGGACTCTGCCGCTGGTATACGTCACCGACGGTGACCGGCTCCTTCTGATCGCCTCCAACTACGGCAAGACGTCCCACCCGGCGTGGTACCGCAACCTGGTCGCCAATCCCAAAGTGGAGGTGCTCGCGGGCAAGCACAGCGGGACCTACGCCGCGAGCGAGATCACCGACCCCGCCGAGCGGGAACGCGCCTGGGACCTTGCGCTTAACCAGTACGCCGGCTACGCCGATTACGAGGGTCGGTCGGGTGACCGGACGATCCCGCTGGTCCGCTTGGAGCGGGCGTCCGGCTGAGTTATCCACAGTCGTAATTTCATCCACAGGCAGCGGTTGAGCTGGTGGTTTGAGTCGGAGCGCGCGAGTAGATTCGCTCATATGTTCGATCAGCTTGCAGCTACCGCCACCGCCGCATCGGGCGCCGACGCGGTCGGGGCGTGGGCGCGGGTGGAAAACGCGGCGTGCGCGCGGCGGCTCTCGGCGATCGCCGATGTGTTGGAGGCGCGGCTTGCCGTCGACGGCTCGGCCGAGCGTGACCAGTGGTGCCTGGACAACTGGGATGCTGTGGCCGCCGAGGTCGCCGCCGCCTACGACGTCTCGTTGGGGGTGGCGTCGCATCAACTGATGCTGGCGATGGCGTTACGTGAGCGGTTACCGCGGGTCGCGGAGGTGTTCGCCGCCGGACGGATCGGGTTGCGTCTGGTATCGACGATTGTGTATCGCACCACTCTGATCGTGGACACGCAGGCACGGGCCAAGGTCGACGTGGAGCTGGCCGCCGCCGTCACCGGATGGGGCCGGTTGTCGGCGGTCAAGATCGAGGCCGCCATCGACTACTGGGTGGACCGCTACGACCCCTACGCCCTGCGGCGGATGCAGACCCGGGCACGCGGCCGCCACGTGGACTGGACCTGGTCGGACGGTCGCGGCGCGTCGACGATCGAAGCGGTGCTGTTCGACCACGATGCCGCCACGCTGGACAAGCGGCTCGACGTGATGGCGCGCGGGGTGTGCGACGCCGACCCCCGCACACTGGATCAGCGCCGCGCCGACGCGTTGGGCGCGTTGGCCGCCGGAGCCGAGCGCCTGGCATGTGCGTGCGGGACCACCGATTGCCCCGCGGCGGGAAAGCAGGCCAGTGCGGTGGTGATCAATGTGATCGCAGAAGAAAAGAGTCTGTCCGACGACGCCACCGTGGCACTGGATGGCGTCAACCCCGACCGCCCGACCAAACCGGTGCGGGAGATGACGGTGGCCGAAGCGCTGGCCGCCCCGCCGCCGACCGGTCCGGCGCACACCAACCCGGCGGTGATCATCGGCGGGCCCATCATGCCGGCACCGCTACTGGCTGCCAAAGTCGCCGCCGACGCGACGATCCGGATGGTGATCCACCCCGGCCACACCTCACCCGAGCCGCACTACCGGCCCTCACCCAAGCTCGACCGGTTCGTGCGCTGCCGGGACATGACCTGCCGCTTCCCCGGCTGCAACGAACCCGCCGACGTGTGCGACCTCGACCACACCATCGCCTACCCAATCGGGCCGACATGTGCGTCGAACCTCAAATGCTTATGCCGAAAACATCACCTACTCAAAACCTTCTGGGGCGGGCCACACGGCTGGCGTAATGAGCAGTTACCTGATGGCACCCTGATCTGGACCTCCCCTACCGGGCAGACCTACACCACTCATCCCGGCAGCCGCCCGTTCTTTCCCGCTCTGTCCCGGCCGACCGCACCGGTCAACCTGCCGGCAGCGGCACTGGCGGCCGCCTCAGAGCAGCCCGTCCGCGGCCTCGCCATGCCCAAACGGCGACGCACCCGCGCCAAGACCGCAACCGACGCATCAACACCGAACGCCAACTCAACGAGACCGGCGCCGTAGCGCTCAACGACACCAACGCCGCAACGGTCAGCCAGCCGGCATGCCTCGACGGATCATGGCGTCACAGCGCGCCTTGCTCGAATGATCCACCACCCTTCTGATGAGCTCGCGGGTGGCCCGCGGACTGCAGGTCGACCTGGCCAAGGCCATCAGCTTCACCGTCGGCACCATCACGGCATGGATGTCGAGGATGGGTATGGCGCTGGACGAGGGTTACATCGTGCTCTATCGCAGCGTCGTTGTTCACTCGCTGGTAACCAACACCTGCCACCACGGTGTTAGCCTTTGCAGCATCGAATCGATCCGTTCGATTTGTTCGATCGTATAACAGTTTCACAAATTGAGCATTCGTCTTCGGTCAGCAATTGGAAGGCGCTGATTATATGACTCAAGACATCGCAACAATTCTCGATCGGTATGGCCAGGACCGAACGGAATTGATGGACATACTCTGGGATATCCAGCACAGTTACGGCTACATTCCTGCGGAAACGGTGTCAGCGGTCGCTGGCCGGTTGGGACTGGCCCCCGAGGATGTCATGGAGACGGCATCTTTCTACCATTTCTTCCATAGCACGCCATCGGGCCGTTACCGAATTTATTTGAGCAACACCGTAATTGCCAAAATGAACGGTTACCAGCAGGTGTACAAAGCCCTGGAACACGAAACGGGGACACAATTCGGTGGCCCGGGGTCGGCAGATTTCGGTTTGTTCGAAACTGCGTGTATCGGGCTCAGCGACCAAGAGCCGGCGATGCTCATTGACGACGTCGCATTCACCGATCTGACGCCCGAATCGGTCACTGACATCATCTCCCGATTGAAACAGGGGCAGTCCCCGGAACACATCGCCAACCCGTCAGGACTGCCCCGCAGCGAAGTCGCTTATGTCGACACGCTGACACATACCACGGTGCACACGTCGGGACCGGTCTTCTTCTGCGACGACGGTGACCTCTCGGCGTGGCTGGACCGATGCCTGGCATTGTCACCTGAGCAGGTGATCAAGACCATCACAGACTCTGGTCTCCGCGGCCGCGGCGGCGCCGGTTTTCCCACCGGGAGCAAGTGGCAGCTGTGCCGCGCGGCGGCCGGCGATGCGAAATACATCATCTGCAATGCCGACGAGGGTGAACCCGGCACATTCAAGGACCGGGTCTTGCTAACCCGCTCGCCTAAGCAGGTGTTCGTGGGGATGATCATCGCTGCCCGCGCAGTCGGGTCCGCGCACGGCATCGTGTACCTGCGCGCTGAGTATGCCTACCTCAGAGAGTATCTCGAGGCGCAGCTGGCTGAGCTTCGAGATGAGGGGTGGCTCGGTCCGGCATTCGACATTCGTATCCAAATGGGCGCCGGGGCATACATCTGCGGTGACGAATCCGCCCTCATCGAATCCTGTGAGGGCAAGCGGGGAACGCCACGGCTGAAGCCGCCGTTCCCTGTTGAGTACGGATTCTTGGGCAAGCCGACTTGCGTTAACAACGTCGAGACGTTCGCGGCGGCCGCCCGAATCATGGAGCTGGGCGCCGACTGGTTTGCCGCGATGGGAACACCCGAGTCCACGGGCACCAGGCTGCTCAGCGTCGCCGGGGATTGCGCCGCGCCGGGGATCTACGAGGTCGAATGGGGCATCACCCTGCGTGAGGTACTCGAGATGGTTGGCGCCGAAGGCCCCCGAGCCGTGCAGATCAGCGGTCCCGCGGGGGAGATGGTTTCGGCCAGCGCAGACGCCGACCGCATGCTCGCGTTCGAAGACATCTCTTGCGGCGGTTCGTTCATGGTCTTCAATGCGCAACGCGACCTCCTTGGTGTCGTCAGGGATTTCATGCAGTTCTTCGTCGATGAGTCCTGCGGTATCTGCGTTCCCTGCCGGGCAGGGAACGTGGTACTGCGGCAGAAGGTTGACCTGGTAATCGACGGCCGTGCGGATCAATCGGATCTCGACGACATGGTCCAGTGGGGCGGCGTGATCGCGAAAACGAGCCGGTGTGGCCTGGGGACCACTTCCCCCAACCCGATCCTGACAACACTGGTGAAGTTTCCCGAGGTCTATTCCGACAGACTTCACAAGCAGGACGGTGACCTGCTCTTGTCATTCGATATCGATGCCGCACTGGGCGGTTACCGCAAGGCCATGGAGCAACTCGCTGTTCAGGAGTCGAGATGACCATTCAGATCGAGATCGACGGAGTCGCCGTAACCACCGAAGAAGGCAGAAATCTTGTCGATGTCGCCGGGGAGTCGGGTGTCTACGTCCCCACCCTGTGCTACCTGGAGGGTAAGCCGGCGCTGGGCACGTGCCGCGCATGTTCGGTCAAGGTCAACGGCCAAGTGGTGCCTGCGTGCACCGTCCAGGTCACGGACGGCATGCGCGTCGAAGTGGATGAACCGGAGACCGCCGATATGCGCAAGGCGTTGGTCGAAATACTGTTCTCCGAAGGCAATCACAACTGCCCCAGCTGCGAGAAAAGCGGTCGGTGCACTCTGCAGGCGGTTGGCTACGAAGTCGGCATGATGGTCTCCCGCTTCCCGTACCAGTTCCCCGAACGCGTACAGGACCACGCCTCCGAAACAATCTGGCTGGAACGGGATCGATGCATCTTCTGCCAGCGCTGCGTCGAGTTCATTCGAGATCGCAAAACCGGCAAGAAGATTTTCAGCATCAGTGGGCGCGGCACGAATGCGCGCATCGAGATCGACGTCGAGCTCGCCAATGCGATGCCGCCGGAGCAGGTAAGGGAAGCGGTGGACATTTGTCCGGTCGGCACCATCATCGAAAAGCGGGTCGGCTATGACGATCCCATTGGCCAGCGGCTCTACGACGTCGAATCGATACGGGACCGCGTTCTCGAACGGCAATCCGAATGAGCACATCAAATACGAAATCGATCGCTTCACATGAGCTTCCGGCCACCCGCCTAGACCCGGAGTTGGCCGCCAAACGCGCCGAGAAGATCAAGGTATCCATGATCAGCCTGTGCGGCTGCTGGGGGTGCACGTTGTCCTTTCTCGACATCGACGAGCGGCTGCTGGCGCTGCTCGACAAGATCACGATTCTCCGTTGCTCCCTCACGGACGTGAAACGGATCCCTGAACGCTGCGCAATCGGATTCATCGAAGGCGGGGTCGCTAATGAAGAGAACATCGAGACGCTCCAGCACTTTCGGGAGAACTGCGACATCCTCATCTCAGTCGGTGCGTGCGCGATCTGGGGTGGCGTCCCGGCGATGCGCAACATGGTCGAACTGAAGGACTGCCTGTCGGAGGCTTACGTCAACTCTCCTACTGCGGTCCCCGGTGCCGAGCCCGTCGTGCCGTTCCACAAAGAGATCCCCGTCTTAACCGACCGTGTGTATCCGTGCCACGAGGTGGTCAAAATGGACTACTTCATTCCCGGGTGCCCACCGTCGGCGGACGCCATTTTCAAGGTATTCGACGATCTGATCAACGGGCGTCCCGTCGATTTGCCCGTGTCGCTCAACCAGTTTGACTGACCCTAAGGGGCCTCAAATGACTACCACACTCGTCATCGATCCCATCACCCGTATCGAGGGACATGGGAAGGTCACCATCGAAGTCGACGACGACCACAACGTCGTCGATGCCAAGCTGCACGTCGTCGAGTTCCGCGGATACGAGAAATTCATCCAAGGGCATCCCTTCTGGGAGGCTCCAATACTGATGCAGCGTATCTGCGGCATCTGCTTCGTCAGTCATCACCTCGCAGGCGCTAAGGTACTCGACGACATCGTCGGGGTCGGTCCGGCTTCAGGGCTGTCCCTGACCCCGACTGCCTTGAAGATGCGCCGGCTCGGCCATTACGCGCAGATGCTGCAATCGCATGTCACCGCCTACTTCTACCTCGTGCTACCGGAGATGCTGTTCGGTATCGACGCTCCACCCGAACAGCGCAATGTCCTCGGACTGATCGAGGCGGATCCTGAGCTGGTCAAGCGAGTAGTGATGCTGCGCAAGTGGGGTCAGGAAATGCTCGTTGCGGTCTTCGGCAAACGAATGCATGGCATCTCGTCCGTGCCCGGCGGCGTGAACAAGAGCCTGACCGCCGCGGACGTCGATCGGTTCCTTCGCGGTGCTGATGGACTGCCGTCGGTCGACCGGGTGATCGAGGACGCCCAGTTGGGTCTGGAACTCTTCTACGACTTTCACGAGAAGCATCGCAGCGACGTCGACGGTTTCGCGAATGTGTCCTCGCTCAACATGTCTCTCGTCGACGCCGACGGAAACGTGGACTACTACGACGGCATGCTGAGGATTGTGGACGACGACAAGAACGTCGTCCGGGAGTTCGACTACCACGATTACCTCGACCACTTCTCGGAGGGTGTCGAAAAGTGGAGCTACATGAAGTTTCCGTTCCTCACCGAACTCGGACGGGACGCCGGCTCGGTGCGGGTCGGTCCGCTCGCCCGAATGAACGTCACCCATACCCTGTCGACCCCGCTCGCTCAGCAGGCGTTGGAGAAGTTCCACGCGTATACCGGTGGCCGCGCGAACAACATGACGCTGCACACGAATTGGGCGCGTGCGATCGAGATCATCCACGCCGCAGAGATCGTCAGAGACTTGCTTCTGGATCCCGACCTGCAGAAGGATGAATTGGTGGTCACACCGCCCACCGATGCGTGGACCGGTGAGGGAATCGGGGTGGTGGAAGCGCCGCGTGGCAGCCTGCTGCACCACTACCGCGCCGATCGCGAAGGAAATGTGACCTTCGCCAACCTCATCGTGGCCACCACCCAGAACAATCAGGTGCTCAACCGAACGGTACGCAGCGTCGCAGAAGACTACCTCGGTGGCCAGGCCGAGATCACCGAAGGCATGATGAATGCCATCGAAGTGGGCATCCGCGCCTATGACCCTTGCTTGAGTTGTGCCACACACGCTTTGGGGCAGATGCCGTTGATTGTGTCGATCGTCGACGCCGCTGGTCACGTGATCAATGAACGCGTCCGCTGAGCCACGGTTTCCAACGCTCGGGTTCTTCGATGACCCGTCGTCGCTGATTTGCGGCATCGGCAATGTCGGGCGCCAGGACGACGGACTGGGCTGGGCGTTCATCGACCGACTCGAGGCGCACAAGCGCCGCCCCCACGCGGACCTGCGCCGCGCCTATCAGCTCAACCTCGAACACGCCGATCTAATCAGCCGGTTCGCACGGGTGCTGTTTGTAGACGCGACGAAGGATCCACTGGTCTCGTCTTTCGCGCTGACCCGCCCCGAACCGAAGCTGGATTTCAGCTTCACCTCGCATGCGATATCGGTGCCTTCGATCCTCGCGACCGCCTGGCAATGCTTCGGATATGTTCCCGAGGTTCATCTCCTCGCGATCCGCGGTTACGAATGGGAACTGCAGACGGGGCTGACGGAGGCGGCGGAACAAAACCTCAACAATTCGGTCGAGTTCTTGACGACACGGCGAGGCGTTGATACCGAAAGTGTTTGACAGCGCATAGAAGAAGGTAGGGACCAGGGTCGTTCACGCGCGGTCAGGTGCCAGTAGGCGGCGGCTTGGGTGACTCATCTCCCAGCGCTTGGTGTTCGGGGGACGTCTCGTCGAGCGCGGCGATCCGTTTTGCATACAGGTTTATTCCGGGCTGCGCGGTCAGGCCATGCGCGAAGATGCTGAGCAGCACCGTCGCCAGCACCGCAAGCCGGATCGTTGAGGTGCCGGCCAACTCGGTCTCACGCTCCAGGTAAACGAGCCCGAGCACGATGGAGGCGAGGCCCCTGGGGCCGAACCAGCCCAGGAACAGCACGGTCGTCCGGCTCAAACCAGTTCCCTGCAACGCCAGCGCAACAGGCGCCATGCGCACGACTGTCAGACTCAGCACGGCTGTCGAAGCAAACGGTCGCAGGGCCCGGCCAGGCTAGTCCTTGGCGACGTGGAACCTGTTCTCGATCGCACAAAGCATGGCCGTTACCTTGCGCTGCTCCGTCTCCAGGCTCCGTATCACGCGACGCTGATACCGCATCTGAAACTGATCGTCGCCCAATTGGGCTTCGGTCAGCCGGGTGGTGTGTATGCCAGGTCTGTCTTGACCACATCACGTTCGACCGCGAGTACGCGATGAAAGTACTGGGCCTGGAGGGCGTCAGCCTCCTGTGACCGCGCTTTCAAGTCGTAAGTAAGTTCCACCCTGTCGACAGACATCCTTAGAAGCTAAACCCGCCTAGCTGAACCGTCTACCGGACTGACGGGGTTCGGCCCGCACCGTGGAGAGTCGGTGACGGGCAGAGCTAGTAGCTATGACGCGGCACCGATGCGGCCGTGGCACGACAATCCACACGGAAGCAGGGGTGAATGACCGTCGACACAGTGATCACTTTCGTCGTTGTCTGGCTCATATCTGGTGCCATCTCGGCGGCCATCGGCCAGCGCAAGAATTGCCAGTTGGTGAATCATTCCTGTGGGGTGCGCTCCTCGGCATTATCGGCACCACGTCGCCGAACGCAATAGACCACCGCCCTTCTGAGTAGGCTGCCCGGGTGGCCGAGCCCGTAATTCCGCCGACATTGGGTCTCAAGACGCAGGTATGGCGGTTCGTCGTCACCGGTGGCTTGGCCGCGATCGTGGATTTCGGCATCTACGTCGCGCTGCTGGCGGCCGGTCTGCACGTCAACGTCGCCAAGACCATCAGCTTCATCGCGGGCACCGTCACGGCGTATCTAATCAACCGGCGCTGGACGTTCCAGGCCCCGCCGAGCAGGGCCCGCTTCATCGCGGTGTGCGTGCTCTACGCGCTGACCTACGCCGTGCAGGTCGGCATCAACTACCTCTTCTACATGCAGTTCGAGAACCAGCCGTGGCGCGTGCCGATGGCGTTCGTCATCGCCCAGGGCACCGCGACGGTGATCAACTTCATCGTGCAGCGGTCGGTGATCTTCCGGCTGCGCTGACCCCCCACGCCCCTAGCGGGAGCTGCCGCCGAATGCCCCACCCGCTTACGCCGGCATCTGCCCGCTGCCTCGTTGGCTGCTGCGATTTTCATCGGCGGCAGTTCACTCACCACCCCTGCCATCGTGAGCGCTGAGCCAAGAGAGTGGGACGTCAGCAGATACGACAGTTGCATCGAGGGCGGTCTGAACGGCAGGGACTTGGTCGACCACGATCACTGGTGCTGCTTCACCACCGGCGGAGATTGGAACGCACAAGCCGAGAAGTGCCAGGCTCCTCCCGCAGTGCAGCCCCAAGATTCCCCTCAACCGCCTCCGCCGCCGGTCGCCGAGAATCCGACGGGCCGCAGAACCAAGGCAACCAGGTGCCGGTCTTGACCCGCTGAGCCATACGTCGACGCCCGAGCGCGCGTCAGGAGGGTGCGGGAAACCGCACGGTACCCTCGTCACGATGTTTCCGACCACCACACGACGCCTCACCGGCTGGGGTCGCACCGCCCCGTCGGTGGCTCAGGTGCTGTCGACCCGCGACCAGGAGCTGATCGCCAAGGCGGTCGCACAGGCAGCCGGTGGCGGCACCCGCGGCGTCATCGCCAGGGGGCTGGGCCGGTCCTACGGCGACAACGCCCAGAACGGCGGTGGGCTGGTCATCGACATGACGGCGCTGAACCACATCCATTCGATGGATCGCGACAGCCACCTCGTCGACGTCGACGCGGGGGTGAACCTCGACCAGCTGATGCGGGCCGCACTGCCGCTCGGTTTGTGGGTGCCCGTGTTGCCTGGCACGCGCCAGGTGACCGTCGGCGGCGCTATCGCCTGCGACATCCACGGCAAGAACCACCACAGCGCGGGCAGCTTCGGCGACCACGTGCGATCCATGGAGCTGCTGACGGCCGACGGCGAGATCCGCCACCTGACCCCGGAGGGCGACTCCGAGTTGTTCTGGGCGACGGTCGGTGGGAACGGGCTCACCGGAATCATCCTGCGCGCCACGATCGCGATGACGCCGACGGAGACCGCCTACTTCATCGCCGACGGCGACGTCACCGCCGGCCTGGACGACACGATCGCGTTCCACAGCGACGGCAGTGAGTCGAACTACACCTACTCCAGCGCTTGGTTCGACGCCATCAGCGCGCCACCGAAACTAGGCCGAGCAGTGATCTCTCGTGGCTCGCTGGCGACCGTCGACCAGCTACCGGAGAAGCTGCGCGCCAACCCGCTGAGGTTCGATGCGCCGCAATACTTCACCGCGCCCGATATTTTCCCCAACGGTCTCGGGAACAAGCTGATATTCGGCGCGATGACCGAGCTGTGGTACCGGACGGGCAAGACCTACCGGGGTAAGGCCCAGAATCTTACGCAGTTCTACCACCCGCTCGACATGATCGGCGAGTGGAACAGGGCTTATGGCTCAGTGGGTTTCAGCCAGTACCAGTTCGTGGTTCCCACCGAGGCAGTGGAGGCCTTCAAGGGCATCATGTACGACATCCAGCGCTCGGGGCACTACTCCTTCCTCAACGTGTTCAAGTTGTTCGGTCCGGGCAACAAGGCGCCGCTGAGCTTCCCGATTCCCGGCTGGAATGTCTGCGTCGACTTCCAGATCAAGCCCGGCCTCAACGGGTTCCTCAACGAACTCGACCGCCGCGTCCTGGAGTTCGGTGGGCGGCTGTATACCGCCAAGGACTCACGCACCACCGCCGATATGTTCCACGCCATGTATCCGCACATCGACGAGTGGATAGCTGTGCGACGCAAGGTCGATCCCGACGGTGTGTTCGCCTCGGACATGGCCCGACGTTTGGAGCTGGTGTAGATGGTGTTCGATGCCACGGGCAACCCTCAGACCATCCTGCTGCTCGGCGGGACATCCGAGATAGGGCTGGCGATCTGCGAGCGCTACCTGCGCAACGCGGCAGCACGTGTGGTGCTGGCATGCCTGCCCGACGACCCCGGTCGTAACGACGCCGTCGCGCAGATGAAGAACGCAGGCGCCAAGTCGGTGGAGCTCATCGACTTCGACGCCGTCGACACGAACAGCCATCCCAAGGTCATCGACGAGGCGTTCGCCGGCGGCGACGTCGACGTGGCGATTGTGGCGTTCGGCCTGCTCGGCGACGCCGAGGAGCTGTGGCAGAACCAGCGCAAGGCGGTGCAGATCGCCGAAATCAACTACACCGCAGCGGTTTCCGTCGGTGTGCTGCTCGGTGAGAAGATGCGGGCACAGGGCTTCGGGCAGATCATCGCAATGAGCTCGGCCGCCGGTGAGCGGGTGCGACGGTCCAACTTCGTATACGGATCCACCAAGGCCGGCCTCGACGGCTTCTACCTCGGCCTCGGGGAAGCAGTGCGGGAGTACGGGGTTCGAGTCCTGGTGATCCGTCCCGGTCAGGTGCGCACCCGGATGAGCGCACACATCAAAGAAGCGCCACTCACCGTGGACAAGGAGTACGTCGCCGAGCTGGCGGTCACGGCATCGGCCAAGGGCAAGGAACTGGTATGGGCGCCGGGAGCGTTCAGATACGTGATGATGGTGTTGCGGCACATTCCGCGGCCCATCTTCCGCAAGCTCCCCATCTGAGATCCGCAGGGTCGATGATGCGTGGCGCACTGGCCGTGCTTGGCCAGATGGCGGTGGCGGTCGTCGTGGCGGCGATCGTCGCGGTCGTCTCACTGGTCGCGATCTCCCGGGTGGAGTGGCCGGCCTACAACTCGTCCAACCAGCTGCACGCGCTGACCACCGTCGGCCAGTTCGGTTGTCTGGCAGGGCTGCTCGCATCCGGCTGGCTGTGGCGGCGCGGACGTCGATTGGCGTCGCGCGCCGCGGCACTGGTCTTTCTTTCTGCGTTCTCAGTCGTGACGCTGGCGATGCCACTGGGTGCCACCAAGCTCTATCTGTTCGGCATCTCCGTCGACCAGCAGTTTCGGACCGAGTACCTGACCCGCCTTGCCGACACCGCCGCGCTGCGCGACATGACGTATTTCGGGCTGCCACCGTTCTACCCTGCGGGCTGGTTCTGGGTCGGCGGCCGGATGGCGGCATTGACCGGTACACCCGCCTGGGAGATGTTCAAGCCGTGGGCGATCATCTCGATCGCGGCCGCGATCGTGGTCGCGTTCGTGTTGTGGGCGAGCATGATTCGCTTTGAGTACGCGCTGATCGTGTCTACGGCGACGGCCGCCGCGACGCTGGCGTATTCGCCCGCCGAGCCGTACGCCGCCGTCATCACCGTGCTGCTGCCCCCGGTGCTGGTGCTGGCCTGGTCCGGGCTGAGCGGCCGAACGAGAGGCGGCGGTTGGGCCGCGGTGATCGGCGTCGGCGTGTTCCTCGGGTTCGCCGCGCTGTTCTACTCGCTGCTGCTGGCGTACGCCGCGTTCACGCTGACCATCATGGCGCTGGCACTGGCGGTCGCCCGCCGGAGCCGCAACGGCGGCGACATTAAATTCCGCAGCGCCGAACCGCTGCTGCGGCTCGGGGTCATCGCGCTGATCGCCGGGGCCATCGCGCTGATCGGCTGGCTGCCGTATCTGTTGGCTGCGATCGGTGGGTCGCCTGCCGATTCGGGGACGGCGCAGCACTACCTGCCGCCCGATGGCGCGCAGCTGTCCTTTCCCATGCTCGAGCTCACACTGCTTGGCGCGCTGTGCATGCTCGGCACGCTATGGCTGGTGGTGCGTGCCCACAGCTCGACGCGCGCGGCCGGTCTGGCGTTCGGCGTGCTGGCCGTCTACGCCTGGTCGCTGATGTCGATGCTGACCACGCTCGCCGGCACCACGCTGCTGTCCTTCCGGCTGCAGCCCGCCCTGACGGTCCTGCTCACCGCGGCGGGGGTATTCGGATTCGTCGAGGCCACCCTCGCGGTGGCGCGCCGGTACGGCCCGGACACCGGTCGCCGGATCGTGGTGGCCGCAGGCGCGGTCGGCGCGATCGGTGCCATGACGTTCGCGCAGGACATCCCGGACGTACTGCGGTCCGACATCGTCGTCGCCTACACCGACACCGACGGTAACGGCCAGCGGGCCGACCGCCGTCCGCCCGGCGCCGAGAGGTACTACCGCGAGATTGACGCCAAGATCCAGGAGGTGACCGGCAGGCCACGCAACGAGACGGTGGTGCTGACAGCGGATTACAGCTTCCTGTCCTACTACCCCTACTACGGGTTCCAGGGCCTGACGCCGCACTACGCCAACCCGCTGGCGCAGTTCGACAAACGGGCGGCCGCGATCGAGCACTGGGCGACGTTGGAGCGCGCGGACCAGTTCATCGCCGAGCTCGACAAGCTGCCGTGGACGCCGCCGACGGTGTTCCTCATGCGTCGCGGCGGCTCCGGTGATTCGGCCGACACCTACACGCTGCGACTGGCATCCGACGTCTACCCGAACCAGCCCAACGTCCGCCGATACCACCTGACGCTCGATGCGGCGCTGTTCGACGACCCCAGCTTCAGCGTCTCCGACATCGGACCGTTCGTGCTGGCCATCCGGCAGCCGGAGGGCGGCTGATGGCCATCGGGACGCCGCCCCATGCCGGCCAATTACCATCAAGCCCCGTGGTCCAAGGCCGGGCGATGGGAACGAATCACCGCACCGCGCGGATCGTCGCCATCATCGCCGGGCTGCTGGCCGCCGCGCTGGCGTTGGCCACTCCGTTCCTGCCGGTCAACCAAACGACCGCCGAGCTCAACTGGCCGCAGAACGAGGTGCTGCAGAGCGTCAATGCACCGCTGATCGGCTATGTGGCCACCGACCTGACCATCAGCGTGCCGTGCCGGGCGGCGGCCGGCCTTGCCGGGCCACAGAACGCAGGCAAGACCGTGTTGCTGTCTACGGTGCCCAAGCAGGCACCCAAGGCCGTCGACCGCGGCCTGCTGATCGAACGGGTCAACAATGACCTGCTCGTCATCGTCCGCAACACTCCGGTGGTCAGTGCGCCGCTGAACCAGGTGCTCAGCCCCGCATGCGAGCGACTGACGTTCACTGCACGCGCTGACAAGGTCACCGGCGAGTTCGTCGGGCTCGTTCAGGGGCCGGACGCCGACGACCCCGGCGAGCTCCTGCGCGGCGAGCGCAGCGGCTATGACTTCCGTCCCCAAATCGTCGGTGTGTTCACCGATTTGGCCGGGCCCGCGCCGCCGGGCATGCAGTTCTCGGCCACCCTGGACTCGCGCTACAGCACGTCCCCGACGCTGCTGAAGCTGGCCGTGATGATCGTCGGGTTGGCGATGACGGTGATCGCACTCGGCGCCCTGCATGTGCTGGACTCCGCCGACGGCATGCGGCACCGGCGGTTCCTTCCGCCGCGATGGTGGTCGATCCGCCCGCTGGATGTTCTGGTCATCGCAGTTCTGGTGTGGTGGCATTTCGTCGGCGCCAATACCTCCGACGACGGCTACATCCTGACGATGGCCCGGGTGTCCGAGCACGCCGGCTACATGGCCAACTACTACCGTTGGTTCGGCACTCCGGAGGCGCCGTTCGGCTGGTACTACGACCTGCTGGCTTTGTGGGCGCACGTCAGCACCAACAGCGTCTGGGTGCGGCTGCCGACTCTGGTGATGGCGCTGACCTGCTGGTGGGTGATCAGTCGCGAAGTGATCCCGCGACTCGGGCACGCCGTCAAGACAAATCCCGCGGCGGCATGGACGGCGGCAGGCATGTTCCTGGCGTTCTGGCTGCCGCTGAACAACGGCCTGCGTCCCGAACCCATTATCGCGCTGGGCATTCTGTTGACCTGGTGCTCGGTCGAGCGAGGCGTAGCCACCAGCCGGGTGCTCCCGGTGGCGATCGCGATCATCATCGGAGCGCTCACCCTGTTCTCCGGGCCGACCGGAATCGCGGCGGTCGGAGCGCTGCTGGTCGCCGTCGGGCCGCTGAAAACCATTGTGGCCAGCCATACCTCGCGATTCGGCTACCTGGCGCTGTTGGCGCCCGTGCTTGCCGCGTGCACCGTCACGATCTTTCTGATCTTCCGCGATCAGACCTTCGCCGCGGAGATCCAGGCCAGCACGTTCAAGGCGGCGGTCGGGCCTAGCCTGAGCTGGTTCGACGAACACATCCGCTACGAGCGGTTGTTCATGGCCACCCCCGACGGGTCGGTCGCGCGCCGGTTCGGCGTGCTGACACTGTTGCTCGCGCTGGCGGTATCGGTGGCGATGTCGTTGCGCAAGGGCAGGATTCCGGGCACCGCGGCGGGCCCGAGCCGGCGCATCATCGGCATCACCGTCATCTCGTTCCTGGCCATGATGTTCACCCCCACCAAGTGGACGCACCACTTCGGTGTGTTCGCCGGTCTCGCAGGGTCGTTGGGGGCACTGGCCGCGGTCGCGGTCACGGCCGCTGCTATGAAGTCGCGGCGCAACAGGGCGATGTTCGCCGCCGCCGTGCTGTTCGTCATGGCGTTGTCGTTCGCCAGCGTCAACGGCTGGTGGTACGTGTCAAACTTCGGCGTGCCATGGTCAAATGCCTTCCCGGAGTGGCATTTCGGCTTCACTACCATGCTGCTGGGCCTGGCTGTCGTTGCCCTGCTGGTGGCGGCGTGGTTCCACTTCTACGGCCACGACCGCTCGCCACCCGACGGAGACGGGCGTCGGTTGACGCGGATTATCCAGTCGCCGTTGGCAATTGCCGCGTGGCTGCTCGTCGTCTTCGAAGTGCTGTCACTGACGCTGGGCATGACCGACCTGTACCCGGCGTGGTCGGTCGGTCGCTCCAACCTGGGCGCGCTCACCGGTAAGAGGTGCGGACTGGCCGACTACGTGATGGTCGAACAGAATCCCAACGCCGGCATGCTGACTCCCGCTGGCGCGCCGGTCAGCGATGCCCTCGGTGCGGTCACCGCCGAAGGGTTCGGTCCGAACGGCATCCCCACCAACCTCTCGGCGGACGAAGTGATGGGCGGCCCTGGCACGTCCAGCAACTTCGCCGACTCCCCCGAGGGCGAAGAGTCGACTGACGAGGCGGGCACCGAAGGCGGCACCACAGCCGCCGCAGGGGTCAACGGATCCCGCGCGCGACTGCCCTTCAGCCTCGACCCGGCCCGCACGCCGGTGATGGGCAGCTGGCGCAGCGGCACCCAGCAGCCGGCGGTGCTGCGGTCGGCGTGGTACCGGCTACCGGCCGACTGGAGCGAGCGCGATCGGTCCTCTTCGATTCTCGTTGTGTCGGCCGCAGGCCGCTTCGACCCGGGCGATGTCGTGGTGCAGTGGGCGGGCGACGACGGCGAGCCGGCAGGCGGCGTCGGCTTCGCCGATGTCGGCGCGCCTCCGGCCTGGCGGAACCTGAGGGCACCGCTGGGCGCGATCCCAGCCGACGCAACGCAGGTGCGGCTGGTCGCCACCGACGACGACCTGGCACCACAACACTGGATCGCGCTTACCCCGCCGCGGATCCCGCAGCTGCGAACGCTCCAAGAGGTCGTCGGCTCGCAGGATCCGGTGCTGCTGGACTGGCTGGTCGGGCTGGCCTTCCCGTGCCAACGGCCGTTCGACCATCAGAACGGCGTCGTCGAGGTGCCGAAGTGGCGCATCCTGCCAGACCGGTTCGGAGCAGAGGCGAACTCGCCGGTGATGGACAACGTCGGCGGCGGCCCGCTGGGCATCAGCGAGCTGCTGCTGCGGGCAACCACCGTCCCGACCTATCTGAAGGACGACTGGTTCCGCGACTGGGGCGAGCTGCAGCAGTTCACCCCGTATTACCGGGATGCCCAGCCGGCACGACTTGATCTCGGTTCGGCGACGCGAAGCGGACTGTGGAGCCCGGCGCCGCTGCGTCATTAGATATGTCGCCTAACATCGACCCTCGTGCCACGCGACGAAACTGAGCGGACGGGGTTCTACTCCATCGCCAAAATCGTCGCCGTCGTCGCCGGCATCGCGGGGGTGCTGCTGTGTGCCCTGGTCCCGCTGCTGCCGGTCAAGCAGACCACCGCCACCATCGCCTGGCCCCAGGCCCCCGGCCCGGACGGCATGATCTCCGACATCACCGCCCCGCTGGTGTCCGGTGCTCCACTGGCCCTCGACGTCTCGATCCCCTGCCAGGCCATCGCCACGCTACCCGCCGGCGGGGGCCTGGTCCTGTCCACCGTGCCGCGCGAAGCCACCGATGCCACCAAGGGCGGCCTGTTCGTCCGGGCGACCGCCGACGTGGTGTTCGTCGCGTTCCGCGACTCGGTGGCCGCGGTAGCCCCACGACCTGCGGTGGCTACGGGCGGCTGCAGCGTGCTGCACATCTGGGCAGACGTTCGGGCAGGTGGGTGCCGACTTCGTCGGGATTCCGGGCGCCGCAGGCACGCTGGCGCCCGAGAAGAAGCCTCAGGTCGCTGGTGTCTTCACTGACCTGAAGGTGGCCGCCCAGCCGGGACTGTCCGCTCGCATCGACGTCGACACCCGGTTCATCACCACTCCGACCGCTCTGAAGCTGGCCGTGATGGTGCTCGGCGTCATCTCTGTAGTGGCTTCGATCGTGGCGCTGGCGGTGCTCGACAGGACATCGGGCAGACGGGTGTTGGGCGCGTGGCGGCGTTTTTTTCGCGTCGGGATTGTTACTCCCCCGCAAGCGGGTGGGCCCACCGCTTGCGAGGGGAGTGCCCCCTGGATCGCCGACATCGGCGTGATCGGCACCTTGCTGCTCTGGCATGTCATCGGCTCCACCTCATCCGACGACGGCTACAACCTGACGATCGCCAGGGTCGCCGGGGACGCCGGATACACGGCCAACTACTACCGGTTCTTCGGCGCAGCAGAAGCGCCGTTCGACTGGTATCAGAGCGTGCTCGCACAGATGGCGTCGATCAGCACCGCCGGGGTCTGGATGCGGCTGCCCGCCACCGCGGCGGCGATCGCGACCTGGCTGATCATCAGCCGTTGCGTACTACCTCGGCTCGGTCGGCGGATGGCCGTCGACCGGGTCGCGGTCTTGACGGCGGGCGCGGTGTTCCTGGCCGCTTGGCTGCCGTTCAACAACGGCCTGCGCCCGGAGCCGATCATCGCGTTCGGGACCGTCGCCGCCTGGGTGCTGGTGGAGAACGCCATCGCAACCCGGCGGCTGTGGCCCGTCCGCGGTCGCGATCATCGTGGCGATGTTCAGCGTCACGACCGCGCCGCAGGGGCTGATCGCGCTGGCTCCCCTTCTGGTCGGCGCGCGAGCCATCGCACGGAACATCCAGCAGCGGCGCCCTGTCGACGGATTGCTGGCGCAGGTCGCCCCGCTGGCGGCGTCGCTGTCGCTGATCTTCGTGATCGTCTTCCGGGACCAGACGCTGGCGACCGTCGCCGAGTCGGCCCGCATCAAGTACGTGGTCGGACCGACCATCGCCTGGTATCAGGAGTTCCTGCGCTACTACTTCCTGACCGTCGAGGACAGCGCCGACTCGTCGCTGACCCGCCGCTTCGCCGTGCTGGTCCTGATGCTCTGCCTGTTCGGGATGATCGCGGTGCTGCTGCGCCGCGGACACCTGCCGGGTGTCGCATCGGGCCCGGTGTGGCGGCTGATCGGCACCACCGCCGTCGGGCTGCTCCTGCTGACGTTCACACCAACGAAATGGGCCGTGCAGTTCGGCGCATTCGCCGGGCTGGCGGGAGCGCTGGGAGCGGTCACCGCGTTCGTGTTCGCCCGCGTTGGTCTGCACACCCGCCGCAACCTCGCGCTCTACGTCACCGCGTTGCTGTTCGTGCTGGCCTGGGCGACATCGGGCATCAACGCATGGTTCTACGTGGGCAACTACGGCGTGCCGTGGTTCGACAAGCAGCCGGTGATCGCCGGGTTCCCGGTCACGTTCATCTTCCTGTTCCTGGTGATGGTGACCGGCCTGCTGGCCGGCTGGCTGCACTTCAGGATGGACTATGCCGGCCACACCGAGGTAGCCAACACCCGTCGTAACCGGGTACTCGCCTCCACACCGCTTCTGGTGGTGGCGGTCATCATGGTCGTGCTCGAAGTGGGCTCGATGGCCAAGGGTGCCGCGCAGCGATATCCCGTCTACACCACCGCCAAGGCGAACATCGCGGCGCTGGCCTCCGGGCTGAGCAACACCAGCTGCGCCATGGCTGACGACGTCTTGGTCGAAGCCGACACCAATGCCGGTCTGCTGCAACCGGTTCCAGGCCAGCGCTTCGGCCAGTACGGACCCCTGGGTGGAGAGAACCCGGTCGGGTTCACCCCCAACGGCGTCAGCGACACCCTCGAGCCCCCCGAGCCGGTGACGGCCAATCCGGGAACGGTGAACTCCGACGGTTCCCCCAACAAACCGAACGTCGGGATCGGCTACGCCGCGGGCACCAGCGGCGGGTACGGCCCCGAGGGGATCAACGGGTCGAGGGTCTTCCTACCGTTCGGCCTCGACCCCAAACGCACCCCGGTGATGGGTAGCTACGACGAGAACACCGTCGCCGCCAAGGCCACGTCGGCCTGGTACCAGTTGCCGCCACGCACGCCGGACCGCCCGCTGGTGACGGTCGCGGCCGCCGGGGCGATCTGGTACTACGAGGAGGACCGCTCGTTCAACTACGGCCAGTCGCTCAAGCTGCAATGGGGCGTGCACCGGCCGGATGGGTCCTATCAGGCACTCGGCCAGGTACAGCCGATCGACATCTTCATGCAAAAGGCTTGGCGCAACCTGCGTTTCCCGCTGGCCTGGGCACCCCCGGAGGCCAACGTCGCGCGCATCGTCGCCGACGACCCCAACCTGTCCACCGATCAATGGTTCGCGTTCACTCCCCCGCGGGTGCCGGTGCTGGAGACCGCGCAACAGCTCATGGGATCGCAGACCCCGGTGCTGATGGACATCGCCACCGCCGCGAACTTCCCGTGTCAGCGCCCGTTCTCCGAACACCTTGGCGTGGCCCAACTTCCGGAGTACCGCATCCTTCCGAACCTCAAGCAGGCCGTGGTGTCGTCGAACCAGTGGCAATCCTCCGAAGACGGTGGTCCGTTCCTGTTCACCCGGGCGTTGCTGCGCACCGATCGGCGATGCCGACCTACCTGCGTGACGACTGGTACCGCGACTGGGGAGCGCATGGAAAGTACTACCGATTGGTGCCTGCCGTCCCAGGCGCCCGACGCCGTCATAGATCAAGGTTCCGTCCGGGTATACGGGTGGACCCGCGTCGGACCGATCAGGGCACTGCCGTGAACGACGTCCGGATCACCCGCTGGGTGGCGACGATCGCCGGCCTGGTCGGCTTCGTGCTGTCGGTCGCGACGCCGCTGCTGCCGGTCGTGCAGACCACCGCGACGCTGAACTGGCCGCAGGGCGGGCAGATGACGGATGTGACCGCGCCGTTGATCTCTCAGGTGCCGGTCACGATGAACGTGACTGTCCCGTGCGACGTGATCCGGTCCATGCCGCCCAGTGGGGGAATGGTGTTGGGCACCGCTCCGAAGCGCGGCAAGCAGGCCGCGCTCAACGCGCTCTTTGTCAACGTCACCAGCCAGCGGGTCGACATCACCGACCGCAACGTCGTGGTGGCGAGCGTGCCGAGGGCGCGTGCGGTCTCGCCGCGGTGCGAGCGGATCGAGATCACCTCGTCGGATGCCGGGACGTTCGCCACGTTCGTCGGCCTGATCGACCCGACCACGGGTAAGGAACTACGGACGGGGTTCGCCGATCCCAACCTCCGGCCTGCGATCGTCGGGGTCTTCACCGACCTCATCGGGCCCGCGCCGCCGGGTCTGTCGCTGTCGGCGACCATCGACACCCGGTTCTCCACCAAGCCAACGCCTTTGAAGCTGGCCGCCATGCTCGGGGCGATCGCGTCGACCATCATCGCGCTGGTGGCGCTGTGGCGGCTCGACCGCCTCGACGGCCGCCGAATGCGCCACCTGATCCCGCAACGCTGGCGCACCTTCACCGCCGCCGACGTCGTGGTGGTCGGGGGATTCCTGCTCTGGCACGTGATCGGCGCCAACTCCTCCGACGACGGCTACATCCTCGGCATGGCCCGTGTCGCCGACCATGCGGGCTACATGTCCAACTACTTCAGGTGGTTCGGCAGCCCCGAGGATCCATTCGGCTGGTACTACAACCTGCTGGCGCTGATGACCCATGTCAGCGATGCAAGTATCTGGATGCGGTTGCCGGATTTGATTGCCGCCCTGGTGTGTTGGGTGCTGTTGTCACGCGAGGTGCTGCCCCGGCTGGGGCCTGCGGTGGCGTCGTCCAAGGCGGCGGTATGGGCGGCCGGCCTGGTACTGCTGGCGGCGTGGATGCCGTTCAACAACGGCCTGCGGCCCGAAGCTATCATCGCGGCCGGCGCACTGATCACCTACGTGCTGATCGAGCGGGCCATCATCTCGGGTCGCATGACGCCTGCAGCGCTGGCGGTAGTCGCCGCGGCCTTCACGCTCGGCATTCAGCCGACGGGATTGATCGCGGTGGCGGCGCTGCTCGCAGGTGGTCGGCCGCTACTGCGAATCCTGGTGCGCAGGCATCGCATCGTCGGCACGTGGCCGCTGGTGGCACCGCTGCTGGCCGCGGGCACCGTGGTGCTGACCGTGGTTTTCGCCGACCAGACGTTGGCAACGGTGTTGGAGGCCACCAGAATTCGCACCGCGATCGGCCCAAGCCAGGCCTGGTACACCGAGAACCTGCGCTACTACTACCTGATCCTGCCCACGGTGGACGGCTCGCTGTCGCGACGTTTCGGCTTCCTGATCACCGCGCTGAGCCTGTTCGCATCCATGTTCATCATGTTGCGGCGCAAGCGGGTTCCCGGCGTGGCCCGTGGGCCTGCATGGCGGCTGATGGGCGTCATCTTCGGCACCATGTTCTTCCTGATGTTCACCCCCACCAAGTGGGTGCACCACTTCGGTCTGTTCGCGGCCGTGGGTGCGGCGATGGCGGCGCTGGCCACCGTGCTGGTGTCACCGAAGGTGCTGCGCTGGTCGCGCAACCGGATGGCGTTCGTGGCGGCGCTGCTGTTCGTGCTGGCGCTCTGCTTCGCCACCACCAACGGCTGGTGGTACGTGTCGAGCTTCGGCGTCCCGTTCAACAACGCGATGCCGCGCATCGGCGGAATCACCGTCAGCACGATCTTCTTCGCGCTGTTCGTGCTCGCCGCGATCTATGCGGTCTGGCTGCACTTCGCGTCCCGCGACCACGGCGAGGGCCGCATCGCCCGGGCACTGACCGCGGCGCCCATTCCGATTGCGGCGGGTTTCATGGTGGTGGTGTTCGTCGCATCCATGCTCGCAGGCGTGGTACGGCAGTATCCGACGTACTCCAATGGGTGGGCCAACCTGCGTGCGTTCACCGGCGGCTGTGGGCTGGCCGACGACGTGCTCGTTGAACCCGACGCCAACGCGGGTTTCATGACCCCGCTGCCGGGGAACTACGGGCCGCTGGGTCCGCTTGGCGGCGACAAGCCGGTCGGGTTCACGCCCAATGGTGTGCCCGAACACATTGTGGCCGAAGCGATCCGGACGACGCTGCCGCAACCGGGCACCGACTACGACTGGGACGCCCCAACCAAGCTGGACACCAAGGGCGTCAACGGGTCGACGGTCCCGCTCCCTTACGGTCTCGACCCGGCGCGCGTCCCGGTCGCGGGCACGTATCTCGACGGCCCGCAGCAGCAGAGCACACTCGCCTCGGCATGGTATGAGCTGCCCAAGCCTGACGACGCCCATCCGCTGGTGGTGATCACCGCGGCGGGCACCATCGCTGGCAACAGTGTGCTGAACGGACATACCGACGGGCAGACCGTTGAACTGGAGTACGCGCTGTCCGGGCCCAACGCCGCGCCGATGCCCGCGGGCCGACTGGTGCCCGACGACCTCGGTACCGCTCCTTCGTGGCGCAATCTGCGATTCGCCCGCTCCAAGATTCCCGCAGACGCCGTCGCGGTCCGTGTTGTGGCCGAGGACCGATCGTTGACGCCGGGGGACTGGATCGCTGTCACCCCGCCGCGGATGCCCGAACTGCGGTCGCTGCAGGAGTACGTCGGCTCGGAGCAGCCGGTGCTGATGGACTGGGCGGTGGGACTGGCGTTCCCGTGCCAGCAGCCGATGCTGCACGCCAACGGGGTGACCGAGGTTCCGTCGTTCCGGATAACGCCGGACTACACGGCGAAGAAGCAGGACACCGACACCTGGGAGGACGGTCTCAACGGTGGGCTGCTCGGCATCTCCGATCTGCTGCTGCGAGCGCACGTGATGGCGACGTACCTGTCCCGCGACTGGGGCCGTGACTGGGGCTCGCTGCGGAAGTTCGACACCATCGTCGACGCTCAGCCCGCCGAGATCGAACTCGGCACCGCCACCCGCAGTGGGCTGTGGAAGCCCAACAAAATTCGCGTCGGCCCTTAGGGTTCCACTGTGGTCGACCGGGTGGAACTGGGTACCGCGACACTCAGTCGCGTCGTCGAGCTGCGGGTCGACCAACTACCGCTGGCGCTCTTTCCCCAGGGTCGAGGTGGACGGCCTGACGGTGCTGGTGGACACCGGCGTCGGCAACGATCGCGACCGCCCGGCGATGCCGCCGCTGGATCACCTCAACACCGACTTTCTGGACTCGCTGCAGCGCGCCGAAGTCGCCCCGGAGTCCGTCGACGTCGTCGTCAACACGCACGTCCACTCCGATCATGTCGGGTGGAACACCAAGCGAGAAGGCGATTCCTGGGTGCCGACCTTCCCGAATGCGCGCTACCTCATCCCGGAGGCCGACTATCGGTTCTTCCACCCGGACAACGCGGGCGCGCGACCGGCGGCGCGGACTGAAGACGAAGCGGCGCGGCAGGCGAGCAGCCTAATTGTGTTCCAAGACAGCATCCTTCCCGTCGAGAGACAGATCGAGCTGTGTTCCGACGACTATCAAATCAGCGAGTCGCTGCGGCTGCGTCCGGCCCCAGGCCACACGCCCGGCATGTCGGTGCTGTGGCTGGACGCCGGCCAGCCCGCCGTCTTCGTCGGCGACCTCACCCACAGCCCGCTGCAACTGCACCGACCGGCTGATTCCTGCGCATTCGACGAGGACCTCGCGGCCGCTGCGGTCACCCGCAAGCGGGTGCTCACCGAGGCGACAAGGCGACGCGCTGCGGTGATCCCCGCGCACTATCCAGGCCATGGTGGGGTCACCGTCGTGGCCCGTGGCGACTCGTTCATGGTCGACGATTGGCTTCAGCTCACCTCGATCTGATTCTTGACTTATTCCAGAAAAGCGACAAGACTTCTGAGCGTGCCCACGGCGTCGGAGTTCCAGGAGATGCTGCGCGGGGCCGCTCTGCGGGTTACCCGCCCGCGGGTTGCGGTGCTGACCGCGGTGCACGCAAATCCGCATGCCGACACGGATTCGATCATTCGCGCCGTGCGCGCGGATCTTCCCGACGTATCCCATCAGGCGGTGTACGACTCGCTGAGCACGCTGACGGCGACGGGTCTGGTGCGGCGAATCCAGCCATCCGGCTCGGTGGCCCGCTATGAGTCGCGGGTCGGGGACAACCACCACCACGTTGTCTGCCGGTCCTGCGGCGTCATCGCCGATGTGGACTGCGCGGTCGGCGAAGCACCCTGCCTGATCCCTTCTGCCGACAACGGTTTCGTCCTCGACGAGGCCGAGGTCATCTACTGGGGTCTGTGCCTCGACTGCTCTGCACAACAGACTTCCCGATCACTCCCGTGATCACAGCCCAGTTCACCCACTCCCGAAGGAAGGTCCGACGTGTCTGAGAGCGAGAACCCGGCAATCCCCTCACCCGAACCCAAGGCGCATCAGCCGCTGACCAATCGGGACTGGTGGCCGAATCAGGTTGATATTTCGGTGCTGCACGCCAACGACAACCTGTCCAACCCGATGGGCGAGGACTTCGACTACGCAGAGGAGTTCAAGAAGCTCGACGTCGAGGCGCTGAAGCGCGACGTCTTCGAGGTGATGACGACGTCGCAGGACTGGTGGCCGGCCGACTACGGGCACTACGGCGGGCTCTTCATCCGGATGAGTTGGCATGCCGCGGGCACGTACCGCATCCACGATGGCCGGGGCGGCGGCGGCCAAGGCGCACAGCGCTTCGCCCCCCTCAACAGCTGGCCCGACAACGCGAGCCTCGACAAGGCGCGCCGGCTGCTGTGGCCGGTCAAGCAGAAGTACGGCAAGAAAATCTCGTGGGCCGACCTGATCATCTTCGCCGGCAACTGTGCCTATGAATCCATGGGGCTCAAGACGTTCGGCTTCGGCTTCGGGCGCGAGGACATCTGGGAGCCCCAAGAGATCTACTGGGGCTCCGAGGACACCTGGCTCGGCGACGAGCGCTACAGCGGGGACAGGGAGCTCGCCAACCCGTTCGGTGCCGTGCAGATGGGCCTGATCTACGTCAACCCGGAGGGGCCCAACGGCAACCCGGATCCGCTGGCCGCCGCCAAGGACATTCGCGAGACGTTCAAACGTATGGCGATGAACGACGTCGAGACGGCCGCGCTCATCGTCGGCGGCCACACGGTCGGCAAGACTCACGGTGCCGGCGACCCCGACCTCGTCGGCCCCGAACCCGAGGGCTGCCCGCTCGAAATGCAGGGCCTGGGCTGGAAGAGCTCCTTCGGCACCGGCGTGGGCAAGGACGCGATCACCGGAGGCCCCGAGGTCGTCTGGACGCCCACACCGACCAAATGGGACAACAGCTTCCTGGAGACCCTGTATGGCCACGAGTGGGAGCTGACCAAGAGC
This sequence comes from uncultured Actinomycetota bacterium, assembly GCA_963800125.1. Taxonomy (GTDB): domain Bacteria; phylum Actinomycetota; class Actinomycetes; order Mycobacteriales; family Mycobacteriaceae; genus Mycobacterium. The sequence goes on from CAWDAC010000027.1 coordinate 53,186, forward strand.
CCGGCCGGTGCCTGGCAGTTTGTCGCGAAGGATGGCACCGGCGCGGGCACTGTCCCTGACCCCTTCGACGGACCGGGGCGCGCCCCGACCATGCTGGTGACGGACGTGTCGTTGCGGGTGGATCCGATCTACGGGCAGATCACCCGTCGCTGGCTGGACCACCCCGAGGAGCTGGCCGACGAGTTCACCAAGGCGTGGTACAAGCTGCTGCACCGTGACATGGGGCCGCTCTCGCGCTACCTCGGCCCGTGGGTTGCGGAGCCGCAGTTGTGGCAGGATCCGGTGCCCGAGGTCGACCACAAGCTGATCGACGAGAAGGACATCGCCGCCCTGAAGACCAAGATCCTCGACTCTGGTCTGTCCGTCTCCCAGCTGGTTTCCACCGCGTGGGCGTCGGCGGCCAGCTTCCGCGGCACTGACAAGCGTGGCGGTGCCAACGGGGCACGGATTCGCCTTGCGCCGCAAAAGGACTGGGAAGTGAACAGCACTGCAGGGCTGGACACCGTGTTGCCGGCGCTGGAGAAGATCCAGTCGGACTTCAACGGCTCGGCGTCGGGCGGCAAGAAGGTTTCGCTCGCCGACCTGATCGTGCTGGCGGGCAGCGCGGCGGTCGAGAAGGCCGCGAAGGACGCCGGGCATGACATCACGGTGCCGTTCGCGCCGGGGCGCACCGACGCGTCTCAGGAGCAGACCGATGTGGAGTCGTTCGGGCTGCTCGAACCGAGAGCCGACGGGTTCCGCAACTACATCCGGACGGGCGAGAAGGCTCCGGCGGAGCGCCTGCTCGTGGACCGGGCCTACATGTTGAACCTGACCGCACCCGAGCTGACGGTTCTCGTCGGCGGGCTGCGTGCTCTGGGCACCAACTACGGCGCCACGAAGCACGGCGTCTTCACCGATAAGCCCGGCACGTTGACCAACGACTTCTTCGTGAACCTGCTCGACATGGGCACGGAGTGGAAGGTCTCCGAGTCGGCGGAAAACGTCTACGAGGGTCGCGATCGCGTGACTGGTGCGCCCAAGTGGACCGCCACCGGCGCCGACCTGGTCTTCGGTTCGAACTCGATCCTGCGCTCGCTCGCCGAGGTCTACGCCACCGACGACGCGAAGGACAAGTTCGTGGCGGACTTCGTCAAGGCGTGGGACAAGGTGATGAACAACGATCGGTTCGATTTGGACTGATCACCGGCACTCTTCGGCACCCCGCGAGTTGGTAAGGCTCGCGGGGTGTCGTGCATTTGGCGATGCGCCCTTAGATCGGCAGCAGGCCGTGCTTGCGCTGAACACGCTTGATCTGCTTGTCCCGCAACAGATGCAGAGACTTGCGCAGGAGTAGCCGGGTCTCGTGCGGCTGGATCACCGCGTCGATGAACCCGCGCTCGGCGGCGATCCACGGGGTGGCCATGTTCAGGTTGTAGCCGTCGATGAAGTCGGCCCTCATCTTCTGCACCTCGGGCGCTGTCGGGTCCGGGAACCGCTTCACCAACAACTGCGCGGCGCCCTCGGCGCCGATCACCGCGATCCGGGCGGTCGGCCAGGCGAAGTTCAGATCGGCGCTCAGCTGCTTGGACCCCATCACCGCGTACGCGCCACCGTAGGACTTGCGAATCGTGATGGTGACCTTAGGAATGTCGGCCTCGACGACGGCGTTCAGGAAGCGGCCACCGCGCTTGATGATGCCGCCCTTCTCCTGCTCGACGCCCGGCATGAAGCCCGGGGTGTCGACCACGAAAACCAATGGGAGATTGTAGGAGTCGCAGAACCTGATGAACCGCGCGGCCTTATCCGACGCCTCGTTGTCGATAGCGCCAGACAAATACATAGGCTGATTCGCGATCACGCCGACGGCGTGGCCGTCGACGCGCGCGAACGCTGTGATGATGGCCTGACCTTGCTGCTGCGCCACGTCGAAGACGTCTCCGTCGTCGAAGATCCGCAGCAGGATCTCGTGCATGTCGTAGGCCATGTTGTCCGAATCGGGCACGATCGAATCGAGTTCGAGATCGTGCGGTGTGATCTCGGGCTCCAGACCCGGATTGACGACCGGCGGGTCGTCAAAAGTGTTGGCGGGCAGGAAGCTCAGGTAGTCACGGACGTAGGAGAACGCCGCCTTCTCGTCCTCGACGACTTGATGGATGTTGCCGTAGCGGGCCTGTGCGTCGGCGCCACCGAGTTCGTCGAGGGTGACATCCTGGCCGGTGACGTCCTTGATCACATCGGGCCCGGTGACGAACATGTAGCCCTGATCGCGCACCGCGACCACCAGGTCGGTCTGGATCGGCGAATACACCGCTCCGCCAGCGCATTTGCCGAGGATGATGGATACCTCCGGCACGGTGCCGCGCAGCAGTTCGTGGCGGCGGCCCAGCTCGGCGTACCACGCCAACGAAGTCACCGCGTCCTGGATGCGGGCGCCGGCCGAGTCGTTGATGCCGATGATGGGGCAGCCCACCATCGCCACCCACTCCATCAGCCTGGCGACCTTGCGACCGAACATCTCGCCGACCGACCCCTGGAACACCGTCTGGTCGTGGCTGAAGACGCCGACCGGGCGGCCGTTGATGGTGCCGTGGCCGGTGACCACACCGTCGCCGAACAGTGCATTGGGATCGCCTGGCGTCTTGCACAGCGCACCGATCTCCAAAAAGCTGCCCGGGTCGATGAGCGCATGGATGCGTGCGCGGGCACTCGGAATGCCCTTCTTATCCCGCTTGGCGACGGCCTTCTCACCACCGGGTTCCTTGGCCAGCTCCAGCTTTTCGCGAAGTTCAGCCAGTAGTTCCGCAGTGGTCTTGTTGGTCACTTCGCCTGCTTCTCCTCAGCGTCGATGCGGTTGATGGCCTCGCTCATGTGCGCGCCGACCTTCGCAATGTACGGCTCGTCGATCGCCTGGATGTGCTCGCCCCCGATCGGGACGATCTCCAGCTCGGACACGTAGTCGCCCCAGCCGCCGTCCGGCTTGCGGGTGGCGTATCGCGGTTCGAAGAAGATCGCGTCGTCGTGGTACCGGTCAGCCATGTAGAGCGTGACGTGTCCGTCGTAGGGCTCGATCTTCGCGGTGTCGATCACGCGGTTGTCGAGGTAGGACGTGCGCTGGTGCTCGATGATGCCGCCAGGGATCTGCACGCCGCTCTCCTTGACCGCATCGAGGACGAACTGCACCTGGCCCTCGTCGTCGAGCTCCTCGAGCTGCTCGTACGGTATCGGCGGAACCTGGACATTGAACGTGCGCTCCGCGAAGCGGGCGTAACGATCCCAGCGTGCCCGGGTCTCCTCCTTGGTCTGCGGGACCTCTTCCCCGGCCCTCACCGCGTCGATCAGGCCGACGAACCGCACGTCGGCACCCGCCCGCCGCAGGCCGATCGCGCAGGCATAGGCCAGCACCCCACCGAGCGACCAGCCCGCCAGGATGAACGGCCCGTTGCCCTGCATCTCAAGCAGTTTCGGCACGTACTCGGCGGCACGCTCTTCGACCGAGCCCTCGACCCGTTCGATGCCGTACATCGGGGTGACCGGCGGAAGGCGCTTCAGCAGCGGCTCGTAGACCACGGTCGAGCCACCGGCCGGGTGGAAAACGAACACCGGAATATTCGAGGAACCTGCTGGATCTTCTGAAGGTGCCCGCAGCGTCCGCACGAACCCGTCGATCTCACCGGCCTCCAGATGCTCGCGCACAATGCTCGCTAACGCCTCAATGGTCGGCGCCGTCTTGACATCCTCGATTGTGATCGTGCCTTCGGCGCGTTCCGAAAGCCGTTGTGCCATCTTCTCGGCGGTCTCGTCGTCCAGCGCAGGCAGTGCGTTGAAGATTCCGCCCGGTGACTTGCCGGTGACGATCGCCCACGTCGCGAACGTGACCCGTTCGGCGGCCTCGCGCGGCGGCACGTCGGCGCCCAACGCTTCGGTGACGGCCTCCTGCGTCAGCACCTGGGCGGCGAGGGCAGCCGCGCTTGGCTGATCGGGGCCGGCCGGATTCGTCGGGGGCGGCGGAATCGGCGCGTCCGTAGCGGGTGCGGGTTTCTCCACAGCCGGTGCGGTGCCTGCCATCATCGCGGCCTGCTCCGCGGCGATCTCCTCCGGAGTCAGCGTTTTCTGGTGCTCGTGCAGCTCTTCGACCTCATCGCGGTGCTCGATCGCGTACTCGATCAGCTTCTCGACGGCGTACAGGTTCGCGTCGCGCACCGCCGTCAATTGAATTGGCGGCAGGTCGAAGTCGTACTCGACGCGGTTCTTGATCCGCACCGCCATCAGCGAGTCCAGGCCAAGCTCGATCAGCGGCACCTCCCACGGGAGATCCTCGGGCTCGTAGCCCATCGCACCACCGACGATCGCCGCCAACCGGTCGTGCACCGTCTCCCCGGAATCGGGCGACCACTTCGCAAAGTCCGCACCGAGATTCGCGCCCTGCGCGAGGTTGTCGGACAGAATGGCCGCGTCATCCTCCTGCTGTGGCGGCACCTCGGCTGGCGCCTCGGCGACCGCCGGACTGGCCAGGGTCGAGCCGGCACCGACGGCGGTCGGCAGCGTGGAGAGCTGGCCGGACCGGGACACCACGGCGTCGTAGACCAGGGTGAACGACTCGTCGATGCGCGCATGCACCTGGACGGTTGCGCCGCCGGGGTGCCGCGTCAGCGTTGTCACCAGCCGAGCGCCTTCGCCCGGTACCGCGCGCTGCTCGAATGCCGTCAACTTGGCGTCCGGAAGAACCTGCGCCGCAGCCGCTTTCACCAACGATGCCAGATCTGTCTCGCCGCGTGGCGCGTACTCCCACACGTGGCGCCCGTCCGGCATCGCGACGTGCGTGCCGGGGATCAGCACCGAGCCGTCGCCGGAGAACCTCGCCTCCAGCCAGTGTGGCTTGCGGCGGAAGCGGGTCGGCGGAATGTTCGCGTATTCGACCGCCGGGGTGGAACCCCGAGAGAATAAAGTGCGGAAGTCGAGGTCGTGACCGTATACGAACAGCTGAGCCATCGCCGCGGTCATCGCGTCGACTTCGTCCTGCTTGCGGGCGAGCGTCGCGATCAGCTGCGCGTCGTGCAGCCCGGCAGCCGCCGTGGTCAGGCCAACCTGCATGAGCGCAACGGGATTCGGCGCCAGCTCGAGGAACGTGGTGTGACCGTTGTCGACGGCGTTGCGGAGGCCGTGCGTGAAGTACACGCTGTGCCGCAGGCCCTTCTTCCAGTAATCCACATCGTGGATCGGTTCGCCGCCCGGCCGGATGTAGCTGCCCTCGTGCACGGTGGAGAAGTAGCCGGTGGTGAGCGGAAGCGGCTCGATACCTTGCAACTCGGCGGCCAGCTCGCCGAGCAGCGGGTCCATCTGCTGGGTGTGGCTGGCGCCCTTGGTCTGGAACTTGCGGGCGAACTTGCCCTCTTTCTCGGCCCGCTCGATGATCGCGTCCACCTGGTCCGGCGGCCCACCGATCACCGTCTGCGTCGGTGCGGCGTAGACGCACACCTCGAGATCGGGGTAGTCGGAGAACACCGTCTTAATCTCTTCGGCGGAGTACTCGACGAGCGCCATCAACCGGATGTACTCGCCGAACAACATCGCCTCGCCCTCACCCATCAGGTGTGAGCGTGAGCAGATGGTGCGCGTGGCGTCGGCCAGCGACAGACCGCCGGCGAAGTAGGCCGCCGCGGCCTCGCCGAGTGACTGACCCACCACCGCAGCGGGTTTCGCGCCGTGGTGCTTGAGCAGCTCACCGAGCGCGACCTGGATCGCGAAGATGGTGACCTGGGTGGTCTCGATGCCGTAGTCCTGCGAGTCGTCGAGAATCAGCTCGACGACGGAGTACCCCAGCTCGTCCTGGACCAGCGCATCGACCTTGTCGATCCACTCCGCGAACGTCTCGTTGCGCAGATACAGGCTCTTGGCCATCTTGCGGTGCTGGGCACCGAAACCGGCCAGCACCCATACCGGCCCGTTGGTGACCGGGCCGTCGGCGCTGTACACGTTCGGGTTCTGCTTGCCGTCGGCGAGTGCGCGCAGCGCCTTGACCGCCTCGTCGTGGTCGTGGGCCATCACCACGGCTCGGGACCGGCCGTGGTTGCGCCGTGACAGCGCGCGGCCGATCGACTCCAGTGAGGAGGCGCGGCCCTCGGGGCTGTCGATCCAGTCGGCGAGCTCGCCGGCCGCCGCCTTCTTGCGGGATGTCAGGAATGCCGAAACGGCCAGCGGCACAACCTTTTTAGGGGGGTTCGCGGCTTCCTCCGACTCCAGCTCCTGCAGTGCCAGCTCTTTGAGCCGCTTGGCCTCATCGGTCAGGCCGGGCAGTTCGGGCGCGCGATCGTCGGTGTCGTAGGAGTGCTGGCCGAGCTCGTCCCCGACATCGTCGTCATCGTCGTCGTGGATGAACTCGCCGTACTCGTCCATCCGAACCCCGCCGACGTACACCGCGTTCGCCTCAGAATCCGACGACTTCTCGGCAACGGGTTCCGGTTCGGGTTCGGGCTCAACCAGATCCGACGGCAGCACCTCACGCAGCACCAGGTGCGCGTTGGCGCCGCCGAAGCCGAAGCCCGACACGCCGGTGACGGCGTGCCCGCTGTAGCGCGGCCAGTCGGTGACGGTGTCGGCCACCTTCAAGTGCACCGCGTCGAAGTCGATGTACGGGTTGGGGCCGGTGTAGTTGATCGACGGCGGCAGCTTGTCGTTCTTCAGCGCCAGCACCATCTTGGCCAGACTGGCAGCGCCTGCCGCCGACTCCAGATGGCCGACATTCGATTTCACCGCGCCCAGTAGCACCGGCTTGTCTGCAGCGCGTCCCCTACCGACGACCCGGCCGAGCGCGTCGGCCTCGATCGGATCACCGAGGATGGTGCCGGTGCCGTGCGCCTCGATGTAGTCGACGGTGCGCGGGTCGATGCCGGCATCCTTGTACGCCTTGCGCAGAACTTCGGCCTGAGCGTCGGGGTTCGGTGCCAGCAGGCCGTTGGAGCGGCCGTCGTGGTTGACCGCGCTGCCCGCGATGACCGCCAGGATCTCGTCGCCGTCGCGGCGGGCGTCCGCGACGCGTTTGAGCACCAGCATGCCGCCGCCCTCGGAGCGCGCATAGCCATCGGCGTCCTGGGAGAACGACTTGATCCGGCCATCGGGCGCCAGCACGCCGCCGACCTCGTCGAACCCGACCGTGACGAGCGGGGTGATCAGCGCGTTGACCCCGCCGACGAGCGCGACGTCGGCTTCGCGGGCGCGCAGCGCCTGCACGCCGTAGTGCGCCGCGACCAACGAGCTCGAGCACGCGGTGTCGACCGCGACCGACGGGCCGCGGAAGTCGTAGAAGTAGGACACCCGGTTGGCGATGATGGAACTCGCGGTGCCGGTGATGGCGTACGGGTGGGCGATCGACGGGTCGGACATCGCCAGGAAGCTGTAGTCGTTGGTGGAGCTGCCGATGAAGACGGCGACGCTTTGACCGCGCAGCGCGGACGCCGGGATGCGGGCGTGCTCGAGCGCCTCCCACGTCAGCTCGAGCGCCATCCGCTGCTGCGGGTCGATGTTGTCGGCCTCCATCTTCGACAGCGCGAAGAACTCGGCATCGAAACCCTTGATGTCCTTGAGGTACCCGCCGCGGGTGCGCGCCTTGGCGACCCGTTCGGCGATGCGCGGCTCCTCGAGGAACTCCTCCCAACGCCCCTCGGGCAGGTCGGTGATTCCGTCGCGGCCCTCGAGCAGCGCCCGCCACGTCTCATCGGGCGTGTTCATGTCGCCGGGGAAGCGGGTGGCCAGGCCGACGATCGCGATATCGTCCTTGTCCACGTCGCGCGACCAGTCGAACTCGTCGGCGGTGTCGTCGACCTCCGGCTCACCCTCGACGATCACGGTGGCCAGGGATTCGATGGTCGGATGGCGGAACGCGACGGTGGCCGTCAGCGTCACTCCGGTGAGGTCTTCGATGTCGCTGGCCATCGCCACGGCGTCACGCGAGGACAGCCCCAGCTCGACCATCGGGGTGGAGTCGTCGATCGCATCGGGAGACTGACCGGTGGCGTTGGCGACCCAGTTGCGCAGCCACTCGCGCATCTCGGCGATGGTCATATCGGAGCGTGCAGGCGCGGCGGCGCGTTCGGGCGCCAGCCTGAAGCCTTCGCCGTCTCCCTCGGAGCCTTGCGAATCCAGTTCTGTATCAGCCATGTTCAAGTCACCTTTGAGCGCGTCGTCCGCTCGAGTCGTTCAGTCGGGTGGTCAGCGTCAGTCCGTCTGGTCGGGGAAGGCGTTGGCCACCTTCCCGCTGCGCAGGCTGTCGTCCAGATAGGCGGCGCGGCAGGCGCGGCGGCCGATCTTGCCGCTGGAGGTGCGCGGGATCGCACCGGCCGGGGTCAGCAGCACGTCACGCACGGTCACGCCGTGGCGGACCGCGATCGCCGCGCGGATGTCATCGGCGATCGGAGCCATCTCCAGCTTGTGCGTGCCTGGCGCCCGCTCACCGACGATGACCAGTTGTTCGGAGGTGTCGTCGGGGTCGCGCTTCAGACCAGCGTGGGTGTTCTCGAACACCTCGTCGGGAAGCTGGTTGGCGGGAACGGAGAATGCCGCAACGAATCCGGTGCGCAGCGCCTTCGTCGACTCCTGCGCCGAGTACTCGAGGTCCTGCGGGTAATGGTTCCGGCCGTCGATGATGACCAGGTCCTTGACGCGGCCGGTGATGTAGAGGTCGCCGTCGTGGTAGGCGCCGTAGTCGCCGGTTCGCACCCACAACCCGTCGTCGGGCGCACCCTCTGCGTGCGACGGGTTGATCCGTGACTTGAGGATGTTTTGAAAAGTCTCCGCGGTCTCTCGTTCTCTGTTCCAGTAGCCGGTGCCCATGTTCTGGCCGTGCAGCCAGATCTCGCCGATCTGACCGTCGGGCAGCTCGGTGGCGGTGTCGCAGTCCACGATCGTGGCCCACTCAGCGACACCGACCTCGCCCGCCGAGGCTTGTGCGACCGCGGTGGGTGAGTCAGCGGGCACCTCGACGAACTGGTGGTTGTTCATGGCGTCGCGGTCGACGTGGACGATCTTGGGCGGCTCGTCCATGGGGGTGGTCGACACGAACAGCGTCGCCTCGGCCAGACCGTAGGACGGCTTGATCGCCTCCGGTTTGAAGCCGAACGGCCCGAACGCGGCGTTGAAGTTGCGCACCGTGGCGGCCGAGATCGGCTCGCTGCCGTTGAGGATCGCCCTGACGTGAGAGAGGTCCAGCGGCGGCTCGCCCTCCTTGGGTACGCCGCGCGCCGCGGCATGGTCGAATGCGAAGTTCGGCGCAACCGAGATGACACCACCGGTGTCGTCGTCTTCCTTGCGGGCCATCTCCCGCATCCACCGGATGGGCCTGCGTACGAAAGCGGCCGGGGTCATGAACGTGACGTAGTGGCCGATCATCGGCGAGACCATGCACGTGATCAGGCCCATGTCGTGGAAGAACGGCAGCCAGGACACACCCCGGTCGCCTTCCTCGCCGCCCAGCGCCTCGACCACCTGGACCACGTTGGTGACCAGGTTCAGGTGCGTGATCTGCACGCCTGTCGGGATGCGGGTCGAGCCGGAGGTGTACTGCAGATAGGCGATGGTGTCGGGAGTTACATCGACCTGCTCCCAGGTGGCACCGACCTCGTCGGGTACGGCGTCGACCGCGATCACGCGGGGACGCTCCTTGGCCGGCCTGCTGCGGAAGAACTTCCGTACCCCCTCCGCCGCCTCGGTGGTGGTCAGGATGGCCGACGGGTGGCAGTCGTCGAGGACGGCGTGCAGGCGCCCGACATGGCCGGGCTCGCTCGGGTCGAACAGCGGCACGGCGATCCGGCCGGAGTAGAGCGTGCCGAAGAAGGCGATGAGATACTCCAGGTTCTGCGGGCAGAGGATCGCAACGCGGTCGCCGGGCTCGGTCACCTGCTGCAGGCGGGCGGCGACGGCACGGTTGCGTGCGCCGAAGTCGGCCCAGTGCAGATCCCGTGCGATGCCGTCGCGCTCGGTCGAGTAGTCCAGGAATCGGTAGGCGAGCTTGTCTCCACGCACCTTCGCCCATCGTTCGACGTGGCGGACCAGGCTGCCGTTGTCGGGAAACCTGATCAATCCGTCTTTGATGAACGGGTTATGGAACCCCATCTCACTCTCCTGTCAAAAACCACACTCGTCGCGAAACACGTTCTCGCGTGGGCCGTCGGGCCAGAGCGAGGCGTTGGCACTCGCTGCCAGATCGCCCTGTGACCAGGACTTTTCGCCCAGCCGTCAGTCATCAGTCTTAGTTTTTTCTTAATGTTAAGCGACCGTCTGTCACAGGCCAAATCTGTCGCGGTCACATGTCAGCCATGTTTTGGATGCGGAGCGTTATCGATGATGCTCTTCGTCCAATCCAGTGTCCATTGCGTGGCGGGCCGGCCGTCGAGATTCCAGAACTGCGTCGTGGCGTACATGGCGTGCACCGGCTGACCCGCGCCGCCGCCGAGGATTTCCATCGTCCTCGGCAGGTTGGCGATCGAGAACGCCTCTTCGGGTGCCGAACAGATCAAGTCCCCGCTCGCGCAGATCTCGTTGGTGCGGTCGTTGAGGACGCCGAAGCCGCCGGGGCGCGGGCCGGTCATCGTCAGCCCCATCGAGGACAGCATCGGCACCTCTTGCAGGGTGATCTCGGCGCCTTGACCGGGCGGGTTCGGTCCGACGTCCAGGCCGACGGCCGGCTGCCTTCGGCCATCCGCGATCAAAGTCACACCGAGCACCAGATCCGCGTCGACCGGCCCGCGCCCGTTGCCGATATCGCTGGCCATGTCGCCCGCGATCACCGCGCCCTGGGAGAAGCCGACGAGCACGTAGCTGGTCAACGGGCAGCGGTTGTTCATGTCCGTCATCGCCTTCACCGCGGCGCGGGCGCCCTCGGCGCGGCTGTCGTTGTAGGACATCTGCTTGTCGGCGGACAGCGGATTATGGAACTGCGCCGTGTAGGGAACGGTGAACGTCTCGAGCCGGTCGGTGCCGAACTGCTCGCGGATCGGGTTGGTGACGTTGAGCAGCAGCGCGATCGGGAACTGGACCGGGTTGAACGGGTCAAGTTGCGGTGACGACTCCCAGGTACCGGGGATCGACATCAGCTGCACGTCGGGACAGCTGGCGTCCTGGAACTCCGGGCGAGGCTTGCCCGTCGTCGGCGGCACGGCCGTCGGCGGCACCGCCGTGGGCGGGATCGCGGTGTCCGTCTTGTCGGGTTGGCGAAGCGTGATCCATACCGCCACGACGATCAGCGCAACGACGAGCGCCATCGCCCCCGCCGCGATCAGGGCGAGGATCCGGTGGCGCTTGCGTCGACTTTTGGTGGCCATGGCTGCGCGGTGTCTCCTAGCAGAGTCGTTCGGTAGCGATGCGAATGTAGTCGTCGGTCACGGCGTCCACCTCAGACACCGGCGGCGCCACGGCGTTCAGTTGGGTGTTGCGCACATCGTTGCGGACCAACGGCGTCACATAGTCCCGCACGGCTTGGTCGGATTGCTTGGCCGCCCGCGCCTGGCATACATACGACCCGATGCTCAGAGCGAGCAGATCGCTGGAGGGCCTTACCCCTGTGGCCTTCAACGCATCCAGATATGCCCGCTGCTGTCGGGTGACCGTCAACGTGCCCGGCTGGCTGCTCGCCGCGGGCGGCTGTGCACCGCCCTTCGCGTCGGCACGCGATTGCATCGTTTCGGGGGGCGGCACCGACATGGTCGGCAGCATGCCGTCACCGGAAGTGCATCCGGTCAGCAGCGCCGCGATCGCGGCGAGCAGCGACAACGCTACGGCGATGCTGGTCGACCACGTCGGCGACCGTCGAACCGTGTGCTGCACTCCTCCAAGGTACCGGCTACCTCAGGGCGGCCCTGGCGGGCGCAGATGGCTGCTTGCTGGCTACCGGCTCACTTGATCGTGGTGACGAGTTCACCGGACATCGCGGCCAGCTGCGGGCCCCAAGTCGACCAATCGTGCTGACCGTCAACGGGGAAATCGAAGTGGCCGTTATGGCCGCCGACAGAGCGATAGTGCTGATAGAAGGTGCGGTTGCTGCCCTGCGCCTGGTCGCAGTAGCCGATCATCGCGGCGGGATCGCTGCACCCGAGAGTTTGCGGGCTGAACACCCACAGCCGGGTGTTGTTGTCGGCCAGCAACTGTATGTGCACGTCCGGGTCGTGCCACTTCCACCGCCCCAGCTGTGGCAGTCCCCACATATTGCGGATGTCCGCACCGCCGTACTGCGCGAGCCCGTCGGTGATCGCACCGTTCATGTACGTGTTCGACGGTGTCAGAAAGCCCGACAGCGAGCCGGCGTAGCGGTACCGGTCGGGGTGGAACGTCGCCATCATCATCGCCCCCGTGCCGCCCTGGGCGGCGCCGACGATGCCATGCCCGCCCGGCGCCAGACCCTTGTTGGCGGCAAGCCAGGTGGGCAGTTCGTCGGCGAGGAAGGTCTCCCATTGCTTACTGCCGTCCTGCTCCCAGTTGGTGTACAGGCTCCACGCCCCGCCCGCGGGCGCGGCCACCGAGATGCCATTGCCCGCGAGGGTGTTCATCGCGTTACCCGCCGTCACCCAGTTGCTGACATCCGGTCCGGCGTTGAACGCGTCGAGCAGAACGACGGCGTGCGGGCCGCCGCCCTGGAAGGCGACGGGTATGTCGCGCCCCATGGCCGCCGAAGGCACCATCAGCATCTCGACGCCATCGGCCCTGGCGATCGGCGCAACGGCCGACCACAGGCCGGCGGCCAGCACCGCGGACAAGAACGCTCGAATCATTCCACGCATCTACCCACCCTCACGTTTGGCTGTCCCTGCCGCAAGGTAGTGAACCACATCACTGCGAAGAGGCGCTCCCGAAATGGCCGACGGCGGCGACCCGAAGGATCACCGCCGTCGACCTGATATCTAGTTCGAGCTGCCTACTGGCCGGCCGCCGAGGCCTCCGTGACCTCAGCCGTCCCGCCCACCGGGGTGGACGGTTGCGGCGTGGCACCGAGCACCCGCTGGATGTCGGGCTTCATCTGCTGCAGCTGCGCACCCCAGTACTCCCAGCTGTGAGTACCGGCGGACGGGAAGTTGAACACACCGTTCTTACCGCCCGCGGCGATGTAGGTCTCCTGGAACGTCTTGTTCGTCCGCAGGGTGAAGCCCTCGAGGAACTTCGCGTTGAAGTTGTCGCCGGCGACTTGACCGTTGATGTCGCCGGGCTTGCCGTTACCGCAGTACACCCAGATGCGGGTGCCGTTGGCGACCAGCGCGCCGATGTTGACCATCGGGTCGTTGCGCTTCCACGCCGGGTCGCTCGAGTCGCCCCACATGTCCTTGGACTTGTAGCCGCCCGCGTCACCCATGGACGTGCCGACCAGCATCGGCCACCAGCCCTCGGAGAGATTCAGGAAGCCGGACAGCGACGCCGCGTACTGGAACTGGTTCGGGTGATAGATCGCCATCGTCAGCGCGGCCGAACCGGCCATCGACAGGCCGACCGCGGCGGTGCGGCTGGAGTCGACGCCCTTGTTGGCCGACAGGTACGCGGGGAGTTCACTGGTGATGAACGTCTCCCACTTGTAGGTGGAGCAACCAGCCTTGCCGCATGCCGGTGAGTACCAGTCGCTGTAGAAGCTGGACTGGCCGCCTACCGGCATGACCGTCGCGAGACCGGAGTCGAGGTACCACTCGAACGCCGGGGTGTTGATGTCCCAGCCGTTGAAGTCGTCCTGCGCGCGAAGGCCGTCGAGCAGGTACACGGCAGGTGCGTTGGGCCCGCCGTTCTGGAACTGGACCTTGATGTCACGGCCCATCCCCGCTGACGGAACCATCAGATACTCAACCGGCAGGCCCGGACGTGAGAACGCCCCCGCAGTCGCCGAGCCTCCGACGGCGCTGACCAGGCCGGGCAGCACGGCGGCTGCGAGCGCCGCGACAGTGAGCCGGCGCGGCCAGGCGCCGCGCATCTTCCCAACGAACTTCATGCTTCTACCTATCCCATCTGTCGTATGCCGCACCCAAGATCCAAGACCCCCTCGGCTCAGGCGCCCGTGTAGTCAACCACACCTTGGTGTGATATCTCTTGTCAGCTTCTGTCCTCCCTGGTCGCCGCTCAGCCGTTGAGTGTTGCGATCAGGTCCGGTTTGAGGGCCTGCAACTGGGCTCCCCAGTACGGCCACGCGTGGTTGCCCGCGGCCGGGAACTGGAAGGTCGCGTTGCTTCCCCCGGCCTTCAGGTAGGCCGCCTGGAAGTCCTTATTGCTCTTGAATGGCCATCCCTTCCAGGCTGTCGGCGTTGAACGCCTGGTTGGGGTCGGCACCCTCGTCCAGCGGGGTGGCGCCGCCGGGCGCGCAGTAGATCCACAGCCGGGTGCCGTTGGCCACGATGCGGGAGACCTGCTTGAGCGGGTCGTTGCGCTTCCACGCGCCGTCCCACGGCGGGCCCCACATGTTGTCGACGTTGTAGCCGCCGGAGTCGAGCATCGCCACGCGGATCGCCTGCTGCATGAACACGGCCGACGGGTTCAAGAAGCCCGACAGCGAGGCCGCGTAACTGAACTGTGCGGGGTGATAGGCCGACAGGATGAGCGCCGCACCGCCCGACATCGACAGCCCGACCATACCGTTACCGGTTGTGGAGATCTGCTTGTTGGCCGCCAGCCACGCGGGCAGCTCCTGGGTCAGGAACGTCTCCCACTTATATGTATAGGTCTGGTTGTTGAAGCTCGACGGTGAGTACCAGTCGGTGTAGAAGCTGGACTGCCCGCCGACGGGCATCACCACGGAGATGCCGGAGTCGTGAAACCAGTCGAATGCCGGGGTGTTGATGTCCCACCCGCTGTAGTCGTCCTGGGCGCGCAAGCCGTCGAGCAGGTAGACCGCCTTGGATCCGCCCGAGCGTGGATATGTCGGCGCCGCTGCGCCTCCGGGCTGGAATGTCGGCGCCGCTGCGCCTCCGGGCTGGAATGTCGGCGCCGCTGCGCCTCCGGGCTGGAACTCGACACGCACATTGCGGCCCATCGCCGTGCTGTACACGTCGAGGTACTCGACCGGGAGGCCTTCACGGGAGAAAGCCTGCGTCGTCGGCACGCCGGTCAGCCACGGCAGCGTCAACAGCGCGGCCAGCGCCACGAGTAAGCGACTCAGCATCTGCTGCTCGTACCGTCCGTTTCATGTCCAGCGCCGTGCCGGCGGCATGTGTTGATTGGTTATCGCCCCGACAGGGCTGCCGCGTTACCAAACCAGAAAATCCGGCCGGCTCACAAATCGCTGAGGTCAGGGACCCGTTGCAGGTAGGCCGGTGTAGGCGGGTTCCTTAGGCGGCGGCACGTCCAGTCCGCACCGGAGGAGGTCATACATCGGCACCCGGTCGATCCGGTACTTGGTGAATTCGTACGCGTTCACCACGTTTGACAAGAACCGACGCACGCCCAGCGGGTCGCGAATAGAAGCCAGCATGGCCTCGGTCTCCGGGCATTTCAGTGCCGCCTCCGCTTGTGCGACCCAGTTCTCATCGAGATACGTCGGAATGTACTCACGGGTCTTCAAGAAGGGCCCCTCGGCAACGGCCCAGTCCGCAAACAGATTCTTGTCGTGGCCGATGCGCCCGTCCTCCAGTCGCGCGGTATGAGCCGCCAACGGATTCGCAAGGCCGATCTGGTCGACCACGCGGACATCGAGGCCAACGTTCATGCCCAGCATGCCAAGGTTGGTGAAAAACACTGTGTGAGGACGGTTTTGGGACTTGTCGCCCGGAGCGGGCGGCGGGCTGCCCGGTGGGCGCGGCGGAGGTACCGCGGGTACCACGTCCCACTGGTCGTAGTTGCCCGACGGCAAAAGCAGCGCGCCGTCGGGCGTGTTGTTGAGCGCGACCAGCACCGCACGCATGCGTGGGTAGTCCAGATAGTCAGCGGCGGTCAACGGGTGCGCGTTACCGGTGGCCTGTGAGTAGAAACGGCGTTCGTCGACGATGCCGGTGTAGGTCACGCGCGTGGCGTCCGAACCCATCCCCGGTGCGTTCGCGGCCCACAAAGACCAGCCGACCACCGCCAGCCACAGAACGCTGGTCGCACCGGCGAGCAGGTAGCCGGTCCCAAGAGCGATTTTCGTTCCGTCCGGCATCAGCACCGGGATCACCGCCACGGGGGCCAGCAGACAGAACAACGGCGTCAGCAAGACCCTGCCATGCATGAAGTCGCCACCCTGCCGGATCCAGTAGGCGGCCTGCAGCAGGCCACTGACGAGCATGAACATCACCACCGCCGCAGGGCTTTGCACCATGCGCGCGAGCCGGCTGTAGCCGGGCGGTGCCGCCCGCCGGATCCACCACGGCCGGCTGCGGGTGGCGAACATCACCAGACCCAAAACCGCCAGCAGTAAGGCGGGCAGCCACAGCAGGTAGGGCTCGTCGAAATTGGCGAGGTACACCCAGCCCTGCGCCCACTTGACTCCCGAGGCGTCCTTCGCCAAAGCTGTTCCGGGGAAAAGCAACGCGTAGTACCCCATCCGAAAGATCTGGTAAGCCACCGGAACCAGTCCGCCCGCCACCACGATCAGAGTCCGGCGCCGCCAACCCCGCGCTGCGATCAACATCATGATCAGTGCCAGGCCGCCGATCAGGGCCAGCTCCGGTCGGACCAGTACCGACAGGCCTGCCACGAAAGCCAGCACCACATCGAACACCCAGCCGACGGCATTTTGTTGCGGCATCTCGATGGTGCGCCGTGCCGGGGGACTGCCGCGGCGGGCCAGCGCGGGCGGAACAGTCACTGCCGGGTAGGCGCGCAACGCCTGCGACCAACAGACCATCATCCACCACAACAGGCCGAGATAGGCCAGCACCAGGCCGTTTTCGAGTCCCGAGGTGGCGAAGTCGCGGGCGGGCGGCACCGCAATGTAGACCAGCACGCCCGCCGGAAGTAGCAATGCCCGACGTCCCTGCAGGCTCGGTGCGTACAGCCGCCCGGCGCCGAGCATCAGGAACACGACGCCTGCCACGCTGAGCACCAGGGCGAGCATCAGGGCCACGTACTCGAGCCGCACCGGGCCGCCGACCACACCCCCGAGATACATCAGATACGTCCACAGCGTCGACGTGTTCGCCTCGATCCGCTCACCCTCGTTGAACACGGGGCCGTTGCCGGCCAGCAGGTTTCGCACCGTGCGCAGGACGATGAGTCCGTCATCGGCGATCCAGCGCCGCTGCCACGCTCCCCAGCCGAACAGCGCGGCGGCCACCAGCACGCTCAGCCAGAGGCTGATCCGCGTAGTGACGTCATACGGAAAGGACGGCCAGCGGGCCAGTCGACTGCTGACCGGCCCCGCGGCCCGCTCAGCCCAGGAAGACTGCGGCACTAATGGTTCCGATCCACGCGACGGCCAGAAGCTGTAGCACCCGGTCCTTCAACGCGATCTCCTCCGGTTCGCCTGCCAGCCCGCTGTCGACGTCGACGGCGTAGCGCAGGATCGCGATCGTGAACGGGATCATCGTGACTGCGAACCAGGACGCGTTCGCGCCGTCGCGTTCGAAGGCCCACAGCCCGTAGCAGACCACCATCGCGGTCGCCGACAACGTCCAGACGAAGCGCAGATAGGTCGACGTGTAGCTCTCGAGCGACTTTCGAATCTTCGCCCCGGTCCGTTCGGCGAGCTGCAGTTCGGCGTAGCGCTTGCCCGCCACCATGAACAGCGAGCCAAAGGTCATCACCAGCAGGAACCACTGCGACAGAGGGATATTCGCTGCCACACCACCGGCGATCGCTCTGATCAGGTACGCAGAGGAGACGATGCAGATATCCAGTACCGCTTGATGTTTGAGGCCGAAACAGTATGCCATCTGCATGGCGATGTAGACCGCGATCACCACAGCCAGATTCGGTGTTGCCAGGAACGACACCGCCAACGCCGCGACTGCGAGCACCACTGCCACACAGTAGGCCAGCCACTCCGGCACCACGCCCGCCGCGATGGGCCGGAACCGCTTGGTCGGATGCTGACGATCCGCCTCTACGTCGCGTGCGTCGTTGACCAGATACACCGACGACGCGGCAAGCGAGAACGCCACGAACGCGATGGAGACCTTGATCGCGACCTCGCGGTAGTCGTAGTGCACGTCGCTGCCCAAAGCCGCAACCGGTGCGATGAGCACGAGCAGGTTCTTCACCCACTGGCGCGGCCGAGCAGCCTTGATCAGGCCGGTGACGACGTTGCGGGGTGGGCCCTTGACCGGTGCCGGTTGTTCACTCATCTGCGTTGCGCTCTCTGCACTGCTTTCACGTGAGATGCTCATGAGTCTCCTTCGGCCCGGTCCGCGATGAAACCCACCGCCTTCGCGACGGCCGCGCCGACCGCCACGCCGGTGACCACGTCACTGGGGTAATGCACGCCAAGGACCAACCGGGACAATGCCATTGGCGGCACTAGCAGGGCAGGCAGCGGCAGCCCGGTGGTGCGTGCCATCAGTATCGCCGCCGCGGTGGTCGAGGTGGCATGCGCAGACGGGAAGCTGAGCCTGCTCGGCGTTCCGACATTCACGACAACGCTCGGGTGATGCGGGCGTTCCCGTCGCACCAGCCGCTTGATGACGACGGCCGCGGCGTGCGCAGCGAATGCCCCGACCCCGGCGGCCAGCCATGCCCTGCGCCGCTTGGCCTGCAGTAGCGCACCCACTGCGGCGACAACCAGCCATCCGATGCTGTGCTCACCGAAGTGCGAAAGCGCACGCGCGCTCCGAAGCACGCCGGGCCGGTCGGCCAGCGCCGACTGCACAGCCACCAACGCGGCTTCCTCACCGCGCAGCGAATCATCCATGCGCGGGCGATTCCAACAGGACGGTCTCCCACTTCTGCTTGCTGGAGAGCGCGGGGAGCGCATCGCGGTATGCCTTGCGCATCTCGTCGAAGCGCGCCGCAAGCTTGCGCTGTCGACGCAGCGACTGGCGCAACAAGGCGAACATCTTCGCCCGGTCGCGCTGGCGATACACCACTCCACGGCCGTCCGCGGTGGTGACCGTTACCCCATCGACGTTGCACAGCAGGAACCAGCGGGAGTCGTGCGTCGCCACGTTCAGCTGTGGCCGTTCGTGGTGCGCCGGGTCGGCCTTGGTCAGGTTGTGCAGCACCCCTTGCGCCAGCCGGATCACCTTGCCGACCGCAGTTTTCGGCTCACCGACGGCGCCGACTGCGCCCGACGGCGCCGGCAGTTCACTGGCCGCGGGCAATACCACCGCGTCGGGGAAGCTCTGGCGGATCCGATGCACCTCCGGCAGCGCCGACTCCAGGATCGAGAAGATGTGCTCCGGGCCGGCGAGGAAGTCGTCGATGGCCTTGTTCTGGATCGCCACCGTCGAATACTCTAGGCAGGCAAGGTGTTTCAGGGTGGCCTTCAACGTGCTGCGCAGCAGGCCCTTGACGTCGCCGTCCCAGTGCAGGGCCGCAACGACCAACCTATTGCGTAGATGAAAGTAGGCCTGCCAGTCGATCGCGTCGTCCTTGTCGCTCCAGGCCATGTGCCAGATGGCAACCCCGGGGACCGTGACGGTCGGGTAGCCGTGTTCGCCCGCGCGCAGACCGTAGTCGGCGTCATCCCACTTGATGAACAGCGGAAGAGGCTGGCCCAGTTCCTCGGCGACCTGTCGCGGGATCATGCACATCCACCAGCCGTTGTAGTCGACGTCGATGCGACGGTGCAGCAGGTTGCTGTGCTTGTTGTCGTCGCTCAGCGGGTACTTGGCGAAGTCGTGGTCGTACTCGGTGTTCGGCGCGTGGGTCCACATGAAGTTCCCCCTGCCGACGATCTCGCCCATGATGTGTAGGTGCGAGGGCTCCTGCAGGTTGAGCATCTGGCCGCCAACGAGCATGGGGGACTTGGCGAATCGGCTCATTGCCAGCGCCCGCAGTATCGAGTCGGGCTCGACGCGGATGTCGTCATCCATGAACAGGATCTGTTGGCAGTCGGTGTTCTTCAGCGCCTCGTACATCACCCGGCTGTAGCCGCCCGAGCCGCCGAGGTTGGGCTGGTCGTGGATCGACAGCCGGTAGCCGAGCGACGCGGCGACCTCGGCGAAGTCCGGGTGGTCACGAACCTTGTCGTTGCCCTGATCCGGCACGATCACCGCGCCGATCACCTTGTCCACCAACGGATCCGATGTGAGCGCTCGTAACGAGTTGACGCAATCGTTGGGCCGGTTGAACGTCGGGATTCCCACCGCGATGTTTGCGACACCGGGTGGTGGCTCCGGCGCGTACCACCCCGCGCTGTGCAGGACGACGTCGCTGTCGGTGGTGATGTCGAACCAGATCCAGCCGCCGTCCTCGAATGGCTCGAGGCCCACTTCGAACTCGACGCCCGTCGGCTCGTCGCCGTCGCTGCCGAACGCACCGCCCGCGACGAAGATCCGCGCTCCGGTCGCCTTGGTGCGGTAGACGTCGACGCGTCCGGTGCCGGTCAGCTCGACGCGCAGCACCACCGATTTCAGGGTCGACCACCGACGCCAGTAGCTGGCCGGAAACGCGTTGAAGTAGGTCGAGAACGACACCTCTGACTCGGCGCCTATCTGCAACGTCGTGCGGGTGTTCGCGTGCGCGCGACGCCGGTTGGTCGTCGATTCCTCTATATAGAGCTTGCGAACGTCCAACGGCTCGCCAGGGCGGGGCAGGATGACACGTCCCAGCAGGCTGATCGCCCGCGATTCCCCGGACTCCCGCGGGCCGGACGGGATGTCGCTCATTGGGTGTCGCTTTCCGTACTCGAGTCCATGAGCGGAGCACCGTCACGAAGGTGCGGGGCGAGGACGTTGTCGTACATGCTCAGCGCGCTGGCGATCGCCATGTGCATGTCGAGGTATTGGTAGGTGCCCAGCCGGCCGCCGAACAACACCTTGGCCTCGGTGGTTTCGGCCTTGGCCCTGGCCCGGTAGGCGGCCAGCAATGCGCGATCGGCTTCGGTGTTGATCGGGTAGTACGGCTCGTCGTCGTCGTCGGCGAATCGCGAGTACTCCCGCATGATCACCGTCCTGTCGGTGGGGTAGGCCCGCTCCGGGTGGAAGTGCCGAAACTCGTGGATGCGGGTGTAGGGCACGTCGAGGTCGTTGTAGTTCATCACCGGGGTGCCCTGGAAGTCGCCGGTGGGTAGCACCTCGACCTCGAAATCCAGTGTGCGCCAGCCGAGTCGACCTTCGGCGTAGTGGAAGTAGCGGTCCAGCGGACCGGTGTAAACCACCGCGGCGTCTGGGCTCTCGGCGCGCAGCTGGTCGCACACCTCGAACCAGTCGGTGTCCAGCCGCACTTCGATACGGTCGTCGGCGGCCATGTTCTTCAGCCACGCGGTGTACCCGTCGACCGGCAGGCCCTCATAGGTGTCGTTGAAGTAGCGGTTGTCGAAGTTGTATCGCACCGGCAGCCGGGCGATGTTGGCGGCCGGCAGCTCCTTCGGGTCGGTCTGCCACTGCTTGGCCGTATAGCCCTTGACGAACGCCTCGTAGAGCGGGCGGCCGATCAACGAGATGGCCTTCTCTTCGAGGTTCTGGGCGTCGGCGGTCTCGATCTCGGCGGCCTGTTCGGAGATCAGCTGGCGCGCCTCGTCAGGGGTGAAGTACTTGCCGAAGAACTGCGACACCAGGCCGAGGCCCATCGGGAACTGGTAGGCCTGCCCGTTGTGCATCGCGAACACGCGGTGCTGGTAGCCGGTGAAGTCGGTGAACTGCCGCACGTAGTCCCACACCCTTTTATTGGAGGTGTGGAACAGATGCGCGCCGTACTTGTGTACCTCGATGCCGGTCTGCGGCTCCGGCTCGGAGTACGCGTTGCCACCGATGTGGGGGCGCCGCTCGACGACGAGGACGCGCTTGCCCAGCTGCGTCGCCACGCGCTCGGCAACCGTCAGACCGAAGAATCCGGAACCGACGACGAAGAGGTCAAAACGAGCGGTCATCGGCCATCAGGGTATCCGACCACGCTCCCCCGCCCCGCATCCAATAGCGGGCCAAGGTCGCGATTCGCTCACAATTCCGTATCGTCACTCTAGACCCATTAGTCACACCAGTAACATCGTTCACATCGGCACTGATGGGCGCCGCACGACCTCGTCCGTAGCCGCCGACGCCGTAGTTCACGAACACACGTACCGAACACGTAGTCCAAATATTTGAGGAGACTTCCGTGCCAAACCGACGTCGACGCAAGCTCTCGACAGCCATGAGCGCAGTCGCCGCACTGGCCGTCGTGAGTCCGATTGCAGTCACCGCCATAACCGATCTGACCAAGCCCGCCCCACAACCCCGTGAGTTCCGCCAGGCCGCCGTGCTCACCGACCTGCCCAACGAGCTGCTGTCAGCGCTGTCTCAAGGGTTGTCGCAGTTCGGCATCAACCTGCCGCCGATGCCGACCAGCCTGCTGACCGGCTCGCCCCCGACGATGCCTACGACCTTGACCGCCCCCGGCGCCCTGGGGACAGCTCCGTTGCCCACCAGCCTGCACCCGACCCGGCGGCCGCCGTTCCCGCGCTCGGCGATGAGGCGCTGGCCAATCCCGCGCTGACCCCACTTCCGGCTGCCAACCCGGCGCTGACCCCACTTCCTGCTGCCAACCAGGCGCTGCCCAACGCGGCGATGACCAGTCCGACCGGAGCCACTCCTGGCGGCCTGACGACGCCGCCGGTACCGGGTACCGACCCGGCGCTGGCCACCACGCCGATCTCCAACGGCGTGGTCGTGCCCGCACCCGGCGAGGTGCCGATCTCGGGAGTGGGAGCCCCGGGCTCGATCCGCTCGGTACCGCAGCGAACACGTACCCGATCCTGGGCGGCGATCCTGGGCTGGGGCTGGGGGCCGTGCCGACGAACACCGGCGGTGGCGGAATCATCGACGACATCAATAGCGCGGCAGAGACATTGGGTGTCGACCAGGCGATGGACCTGTTCAAGGGTGTGGTGATGCCGTTGATCACGTCGGCAATGAAGTCCGCTACTCTCCCGGCCGCCCCGCCGGTCCCCGCGCCACCACCGCTGCCGGAGCCCGCCGCATAGTCCTGCCCCTAAACGGCACCGCAGAAGCCAAGTGGCGGGCTCTGCGGTGCCGTTGCAGGACATTGGTGAGCACTTCTGCCGTGTCGAAACACTGGTAACAACTGACCCATACGTAACATCGGGCCGTGCCGTCCCGCCGACACCCGATGCTGTTCACCGCGATCGTGGGCACCGTGGTGATACTGCCGTGGGCGGTCCACGGCTCGCCGTTCGGTGACGACCGGCGCCCGCTCGCCGAGCAGACCCAGCTGGTTCAGCAGCCACTGACCGGCATCGGCGGTGGCGAGACGGTCCGCGAGCTCCACCAGGACACACCGTTCTCCCTCGTCGCGCTGACCGCCGCGGACCTGAGTGGCACGTCGGCCCGGGTGCGGGCCAAGAAAGCGGATGGCTCCTGGGGACCGTGGTACGAGGCCGAACCCCTCGATGGGGTCGGCGACGGATCACCGGCGCCGCGTGGCACCGAACCGGTGTTCGTCGGTCTCACCACCACCGTGCAGATCGCGGTGACCCGTCCGGGCGGCACCACCGCATCGGCCCCGCAGCAGCGGGCGGAGCCCGGGGCGGCCAAGCCCGACTTGGGCTACATCCCGGCCAACACCAATCAGCCGTTCGGGCAGAACATCAACGCGGTGCTGATCAGCCCGCCGCAGGCGCCGATGGACAACCTGCCGCTGCCCAGCGCGGCGGCCGCGCCCGGCCAGCCGCCCAACATCATCACCCGCGCCCAATGGGGTGCCGACGACTCGATGCGGTGCCCGAACACCGTGTACGACGACGGTGTGCGGGCCGGCGTCGTGCACCACACCGCGGGCAGCAACGACTACGAACCGCAGGATTCGGCGGCGATCGTGCGATCGATCTACGCCTATCACACCCGCACGTTGGGCTGGTGCGACATCGCCTACAACGCGTTGGTCGACAAGTACGGTCAGGTTTTCGAGGGCCGGGCCGGCGGCATGACCAGACCGGTCGAGGGCGCCCACACCGGCGGTTTCAACAAGAACACCTGGGGTGTGGCGATGCTCGGCAACTTCGTCGTCGAGCCGCCAACACCGATCCAATTGCGCACCGTCGGACGTCTGCTGGGCTGGCGACTGGGTATGGACCACGTCGACCCAAGGGGCACAGTCGTTTTGACGTCGGCAGGCGGCGTTCAGCCACTTCCCGGCCGGCGCAACCCCGACCCTGCCCTCGATCTTCACCCACCGCGACGTCGGCAACACCGAATGTCCGGGCAACGCCGCGTACGCGGTGATGGACCAGATCCGCGACATCGCCGCCCGCTTCAATGAGCCGCCTGTTCCGCCGAGCCTGACCGACCTACTGCGCGGAGGCGCGATCTTCGCCCGCTGGGAGTCGATGGGCGGCGACAACAGCGCGCTCGGTGCGCCGAGATCACCTGAGGCGTCGGGCGAGGGAACCGCCCGCTACGCCACCTTCGAGAAGGGCGCGGTCTACTGGTCGCCGGAAAGCGGGGCAGAACCCGTCACCGGAGCGATCTACGACGCGTGGGCGTCGCTGGGTTATGAGCGCGGTGCGCTCGGCCTGCCGACGAGCGGCGAGATTCAGGAGCCGCAGTGGGTGGTGCAGAACTTCCAGCACGGCACGCTGAACTTCGACCGCGAAAAGGGCACGGTGACAAGGGTTATCGACGGCGTCCCGGTGGAACTGCCGCCGCCGTCGGCCGACGGCCCGCCCGTGCAGCTCGAGCGGATCAAACCCATCGATCCCAGCTGACTACAGCCACCAGCGTTCCAGCACGCGGGCCACACCGTCGTCGGTGTTGGGCGCGGTGATCTCGTCGGCCGCCTCAACCGCCTCGGGATGAGCGTTGCCCATCGCCACGCCGAGACCGGCCCACCGCAGCAGCGGCACGTCGTTGGGCATGTCGCCGAACGCCACCACGTCCTCGGCGGTGATCTCGTACGGCCGCGCTACCTCTTCGACGCCGGTGGCCTTGCTGACGCCCAGACGGCACCACCTCGATCAGGCCGTTGTCGGTGGAGTAGGTGATATCGCCTTGCAGACCAACATGTTTGGCGAGTGCGTCGGCCATGTCGGAGCTGCGGGCGCCTGCCATACGGATCAACAGCTTGATCGCCGGAGCACTGAGCAGATCCTCGATCGACACCTCGGTGTTGTCCGGGTTGAGCCACGCATGCTCGTAGCCCGGTGAGCTGACGAACTGCGGGGTCGCCGCGTCGTGCGCGCTGCGCCCCACCCGCTCCACCGCCAGGCCTGCGCCGGGGATGACGCGGGTGGCGATCTCGGCGAGCTCCCCCAACTCATCGGCCGACAGCGTCCGGGCCGACACGATGCGGTCGGTGGACGGGTCGTAGATCACCGCGCCGTTCGCGCAGACCGCCATCGGCTCGAAACCCAAAGCGTCGACCACGGGGTGCACCCACCGCGGCGGGCGCCCGGTGGCCAGCACGAATCGAGCGCCCGCATCCACCGCGGCGCGCACGGCGTTGCGGGTACGGGGGCTGATCTTCTCGTCGGCGTCGAGCAGCGTGCCGTCCACGTCACTGGCGATCAGCGCGGGCAGTGTCAGCGTCTTGCCTCTCGCTCGGCTCGCTTGCGGGCCCGTTCGGCGAGTTCGGCCTCGTCGAGCAACCTGGCCTCGGCCATCGTCGGCGCGGAGCCGCCCATCCGGCACGGCACCCAGTACGCCCCCTCGGGATGCTCGTAGGACTGTTGGACCTCGTGCAGCAGCGTCGTCATCGCCTCGCGCATCGCGGCGTCGGTCTGCTCGACGGTCTCGGCCGGCTGCAGTGGCGCTCCGACCTTCACGGTGATCGGAATCTTCGCACGTCCGAGCTTGCGCGGATGGTCCTTGGTCCAGCGTCGGTGTGCACCCCAGACGATCAGCGGAATGATCGGAACCTGGGCTTCGACCGACATTCGGGCCGCACCGGTCTTGAACTCCTTGAGCTCGAAGCTGCGGCTGATGGTGGCTTCCGGATACACGGCGACGAGCTCGCCCGACCGAAGCCCGCTCCACCGCCTCCGCGTAGGCGCCTGCGCCAGCCCGCCGGTCGACCGGGATGGTCCCGGTGTGCTTGATCAGGAAGCTGACGACCTTCACCTGCGTCATCTCTTCCTTGATCATGAACCGCAGCCGTCGGTGCCGCTTGTACGCGGCCAGCGCGGAGGGGGCCCAGTCGATGTAGCTGGTGTGGTTGATCGCGACCACTGCGCCGCCGCGGTCAGGGATGTTCTCCAGGCCCTGGTAGGTGATGCGGCTCCCGGAGACCGCCGCTGCCGACGAGACGGCGATCTCCAGCGTGCGGAAGACGGGCTCCATTCGCGCTACCCCGACGCTCCCGTCGGACCGCGTTGCTCACGGCGGGCGGCCTTCTCGGCCGCCTCCTCGGCGTCCATCCGGTTCGCCTCGGCCAGCGAGGGCGCTCCGCCGCCGAGCCGGTGGGGCACCCAGAACTCGCCCGGCGGATGGGGGCCGTAGGCGTCCTGTACCCGCTCCAACAGATGCTGCATCCGCGAATGCAGCAGCGCCGTCAGCTCGGTCGCGGGCAGGGTGGGCGCGATCGGTTCACCGACCGCCACCGAGATCGGAACCTTCGGTCGCCACATGTTCTTGGGATGGCCCTTGGTCCAGATCCGCTGTGCGCCCCAGACGATGTGCGGAACGATCGGCACGTCGGCGGCTATCGCCATGCGGGCGGCGCCCGACTTGAACTGCTTGATCTCGAAGCTGCGGCTGATCGTCGCCTCGGGGTAGACGCCGACCAGTTCTCCTTCCTTGAGCTTCAGGCAGGCCTGCTCGTAGGACGCCGAACCGCTGTCGCGGTCCACCTCGATGTGGCGCAGGCTGCGCATGAGAGGACCGGTGATCTTGTGGTCGAAGACCTCTTTCTTCGCCATGAACCGCACCTTGCGGCCGCGGTGCTGCTTGTAGGCGGGCAGGCCTGCAAAGGTGAAGTCGAAGTAGCTGGTGTGGTTGACGGCCACCACAGCGCCGCCGGTGACGGGCAGGTTCTCCACGCCGGTGACGTTGAACGTCAGCCCCTGCAGCCGCCAGCTCAGGCGGGCGAGTTGGATGACTGTCCCGTATACCGGTTCCACAGCCGCAAGCGTAGTGCTCAGAAAGGTTGACGGGTGAGCATCCCCTCCGAGCCCGTGCCGGTGCCCGGCGTCGTCGCCGACATCGCGGCGGGCAGGCCGGTCGCGGCGGTCTGGGTCAACGAGCTGGGCGGCGTCACCTTCCGGGTGGACGGGGGTCGTGAGTACGTGAAGGTCTCGCCACCGCAGTGGGCTCATCACCTTGTCGCCGAGGCCGAACGGCTGCGCTGGGCGATCGCCTACGTCGCGGTGCCCCGCGTGCTCGGCGCGGGCGACGGTCCCCCGCAAGCGGGTGGGCCCACCGCTTGCGAGGGGAGTGCCCCCAGGCTGCTCCATACCGCGGGATTGCCGGGACGGTCGGCGGTCGATCCGCGCTGGGTGGCCCAGCCGCAGACGGCCGTGCGGGCCATCGGCGCGGGCCTGCGCTTGTTGCACGATCGCCTGCCGGTGGACGGCTGCCCATTCGGCTCCCCCCAGTGGGTGTCCGACTCGCTGCCCGTCGACCGGCTGGTGGTGTGCCACGGCGACGCGTGCTCGCCCAACACGCTCATCGACGACGACGGCCTTTGCTGCGGCCATGTCGATGTCGGCGACCTCGGTGTGGCTGACCGGTGGGCGGACCTGGCCGTCGCGACGCTTTCGCTGTCGTGGAACTACGCCGGCGAGTGGGAGGACGAGTTGTTCGACGCCTACGGTGTCGACCCGGACCCCGAGCGCATCGACTTCTACCGGCGCCTGTGGAACGCCGGCGATGTCTCCTCCCATTAAGCTTGGCCGGACGGAGTATTCGCAGGGAAGGGCATTGGTGCAGGTCACGAGCGTCGGGCACGCCGGTTTCCGGATCGATACGCAGGCCGGGAGCATTCTGTGCGACCCCTGGGTGAACCCGGCCTACTTCGCGTCGTGGTTCCCGTTCCCCGACAACAGCCGGCTGGACTGGGACGCCCTCGGCGACTGTGATTACCTCTATGTCTCGCACCTGCACAAGGACCACTTCGATCCGAAGAATCTGCGTGCGCACGTCAACAAGGACGCGGTCGTGTTGCTGCCCGACTACCCGGTGCCCGATCTGCAGCGCGAGCTGGAAAAGCTTGGTTTCCATCGCTTTTTCGAGACCACCGACTCGGTCAAGCACACGGTCAGCGGCCCGAAGGGCGATCTTGACGTGATGATCATCGCGTTGCGCGCCCCGGCGGACGGCCCGATCGGCGACTCCGGCCTGGCGGTCGATGACGGTGAAACGGTGGCGTTCAACATGAATGACGCCCGGCCCGTCGACCTCGATGTAGTGCATGCGGATTTCGGCCAGGTGGACGTGCACATGCTGCAGTACTCCGGGGCGATCTGGTACCCGATGGTCTACGACATGCCTGCGCGGGCCAAGGAGGCCTTCGGCACCCAGAAGCGCCAGCGTCAGATGGACCGTTGTCGCCAGTACATCACTCAGGTCGGCGCCACCTGGGTGGTCCCATCGGCGGGCCCGCCGTGCTTTCTGGATCCGGACCTTCGCGACCTCAACGATGACCACGGCGACCCCGCCAACATCTTCCCCGACCAGGTCGTGTTCCTCGACCAGATGAGCACCCACGGGCATGACGGCGGCCTGTTGATGATCCCGGGATCGACCGCCGATTTCACTGGGTCGCAGTTGAATTCGCTGAACCATCCCGTGCCCGAGCACGAGGTGCGTGCGATCTTCACCACCGGCAAGGCGGACTACATCGCCGGCTACGCCGACCGGATGGCGCCGGTGCTGGCCGCCGAGAAGGCAAGCTGGGCGCCGGCCGAGGGCGAGCCGCTGCTGGAGCCGATGCGCGCCAGGTTTGAGCCGATCATGAGTCAGAGCGACCAGATCTGCGACGGCATCGGCTATCCCGTCGAACTACGATTGGGACCGGAGACCGTGGTATTGGACTTCCCGAAACGAGCAGTGCGCGAACCCATTCCGGACGAGAAGTTCCGCTACGGGTTCGCTGTTGCGCCGGAACTCGTGCGGACTGTGTTGCGCGATGAGGAACCGGACTGGGTCAATACCATCTTCTTGTCCACTCGCTTCAAGGCGTGGCGGGTTGGCGGCTACAACGAATACCTGTACACGTTCTTCAAGTGCCTGACCGACGAACGTATTGCGTACGCCGACGGCTGGTTCGCAGAAGCGCATGACGACACGGCCTCGATCGAGCTGGACGGCTACCGGATGCAGCGCCGGTGCCCCCATTTGAAGGCCGACCTGTCGAAGTTCGGCGTGGTGGAGGGGTCCACCTTGACCTGCAACCTGCACGGTTGGCAATGGAACCTCGAGAATGGCCGGTGTCTGACCTCCAAGGGCCACGAGCTGCGTTCTGAGCGGGTATGAGCGCACCTCGCCAGTACTACGACGACGGTCTGATCCAGCTGGACCGCGAAGCGATCACGTTGCGGCGCTACCACTTTCCGTCGGGCACCTCGAAGGTCATTCCACTGCGGGCGATCCGTGGCTACAAGGCCGAACCCCTGGGGATGTTCATTCAGCGGTTCCGCATCTGGGGCAGCTCGGATCTGCGCCGCTGGCTGCCACTGGACGTGCGGCGGCCCATCAAGTCCACGCTGGTGACACTCGACGTGGTGGGGGTCCGGCCCAAACCCGCGTTCACGCCGCAGCGCCCCAAGGAATTTCTCGCCATGCTCGACGAACTGCTCGAGCGTTAGCGGGGCTCCAGCACTTCCACGCCCACATAGGGCACCAGCGCCTCGGGCACCCGCACGCTGCCATCGGGCTGCTGGTGGTTCTCCAGGATCGCGACCAACCACCGGGTGGTGGCCAGCGTCCCGTTCAGTGTCGCCGCCGCCTGCGGCTTCCCGTTCTCGTCGCGGTAGCGAATCGCGAGCCGACGGGCCTGAAACGTCGTGCAGTTCGACGTCGAGGTCAGCTCCCGGTAGGTCTGCTGGGTCGGTATCCAGGCCTCGCAGTCGTACTTGCGCGCCGCTGATGCACCCAAGTCCCCTGCCGCGATGTCGATCACGCGGTAAGGCACGTCGATGGTCGCCAGCATCTGGCGCTCCCAGCCCAGCAGTCCCTCGTGTTCGGACTCTGCCTCTTCGGGCCTGCAGTACACGAAGCCCTCCACCTTGTCGAACTGGTGCACGCGGATGATCCCGCGGGTGTCCTTGCCGTGGCTGCCCGCCTCGCGGCGGAAGCACGACGACCAGCCGGCGTAGCGCAGCGGGCCCGCAGACAGATCCAGGATCTCGTCGGAGTGGTACCCGGCCAGCGGTACCTCCGAGGTTCCGACGAGATAGAGGTCGTCGGAATCGACGCGGTACACCTCCTCGCTATGCGCGCCGAGGAACCCGGTGCCCGCCATGATCTCGGGGCGCACCAGGACGGGCGGGATCATCAGCTTGAAGCCGTTCACCGTCGCCAGCTGCACGGCTAGTTGCATCAGACCGAGCTGCAGCAGCGCGCCCGCCCCGGTGAGGAAGTAGAACCGCGAGCCCGACACCTTGGCGCCGCGCTCGAGGTCGATCAGGCCGAGCGACTCGCCAAGCTCCACATGGTCTTTCGGGTTGTCGATGGCCCGGGGCTGACCGACGGTGTCGAGCACCACGAAGTCGTCTTCACCGCCGGCCGGGACACCATCGATGATGACGTTGGAGATCGCCATATGCGCTGCGGTGAAAGCCTTTTCGGCATCGGTCTGCTCGGACTCGGCTGCCTTGACCATATCGGCTAGCCCCTTCGCCCGCTCGAGCAGCGCAGGCCGCTCCTCCGCGGACGCCGCGCCCACCTTCTTGCTGGCGGCCTTCTGTTCGGCGCGCAGGTTGTCGGCGGCCGAAACAGCGACACGCCGGGCCGCGTCGGCCTCCAACAGCGCGTCGACGAGTCCGGGATCCTCACCGCGGGCGCGCTGCGACGAGCGCACCAAATCCGGATTTTCGCGCAGCAGCCTGAGGTCGATCACGGCGCAACCCTACCGTCGGGAGCACAACCCCATAACTTTACAACCGCCTCACTTGTCACAGTGCCCGGCGCGCCTGTCACAATGGAGCGGATGTTGGACGTACCCGAGCGGGCCGTTTTGCTCGCCGACGAGGCAGACCACCCCACGCCAAAGGTGACGTGGTGGCGCAGTCTGCACGCCACGTCCACCCGTCGCGCGCTGTTGTTGACCGCGCTCGGTGGGCTGCTCATCGCCGGGGTGCTCACCGCGCTGCCGCGCGGCGAGGGCGGGAACGGTCTGCAAGCCAACGCGATATCCCTCGGTCTGCGCGGCGCCGAGACGTTCGGCAAGGCCAAGAGCGGCGACTGCCTGAACTGGCCGGAGCGTACCCCGGACGCGGCGGAGGTCGTCGACTGCAAGGACGAGCACCGCTTCGAGGTCGCGGAGTCGGTGGACATGCGCACCTTTCCGGGCAGCGAGTACGGGCCCGACGCCGCACCGCCGTCGCCGGCCCGCATCCAGCAGATCAGCCAGGAGCAGTGCCAGGTGGCGGTGCGCCGGTACCTGGGCGAGCGGTTCGACCCCAACAGCCGGTACACCGTCAGCATGATGTGGTCGGGCGACAAGGCGTGGCGGCAGTCGGGCGAGCGCCGCATACTGTGCGGTCTGCAACTGCCCGGGCCCAACAACACGCAGCTCGCTTTCCAGGGCAAGGTCGCCGATGTCGACCAGTCCAAAGTCTGGCCCGCCGGAACATGTTTGGGCATCGACCCGTCCACCAACCAGCCAACCGACATCCCCGTCGACTGCGCAGGCCCGCATGCCATGGAAGTGACCGGCGCGGTCAACGTCGCCGAGAAGTTCCCCGCCGGGCTGCCACCCGATCCCGAACAGGACGCGTTCATCAAGGACGCGTGCACCCGGATGACCGACGCCTATCTGGCACCGATCCAGCTGCGCAGCACCACGCTCACGCTGATCTACAGCACCATCTCGCTGCCCAGCTGGGCGGCCGGCAGCCACCAGGTGTCGTGCAGCATCGGCGCCACGCTCGGCAACGGCGGCTGGTCGACATTGCTGAACAGCGCCAAGGGCCCGTTGCAGATCAACGGCCAGCCGCCGATACCACCGCCGGATATCCCTGAGGGACGGCTGAACTTCCCGCCGATCCCGATGCCCGACATCTCATCGTCGGCCGGTCAGAGCAGCCAGTCCGACGCGGGCGCATCGACCCAGCAGACCCAACAAACCCAACACGGTCAGCAGTCGACCGGGCCGACGGCGACCCATGGACCGCCGCCCTCGACCGCGCCAGAACCCGAGCAGGGCAACACCTTCATGGGCGGGCCGCCCCCGCCGCCCGCGGCACCGGGCGAGGTTCCGGCACCGCCACCCCCATGGGCGCCGGCACCGCCGCCGGATCAGGCACTGCCACCTCCATGGGCGCCGGCACCGCCGCCGGATCAGGCCGCGCTGCTCGCACCGGGCCCACTGCCGCCCGCGCCGGGCCCACCGCCAGGCCCACCGGGCCCACCGCCAGGCCCACCGCCGGTCGAACCCCTCCTCCCACCGCTGCTCCGCCCACCGCCGCTCCTCCTACCGCCGCTCCTCCCACCGCCGCCTGGGGCGTAGTCCGGTGGCCGTGCGGATGAGCCCGCAACGGTTTGACGAACTGGTGTCGGACGCACTTGATCTGATCCCCGCGGACCTCGCCGCCGCGTTCGACAACGTCGTCGTTCTGGTGGAGGACCGCAACCCCGAGGAGCCCGACCTGTTGGGCCTGTATCAGGGCATCGCACTCACCGAACGCGACTCCTCGTACGCCGGTTCGCTACCTGACACCATCACGATCTACCGCGAGGCCCTGCTGGACATCTGCGAAAGCGAGGACGAGGTGGTCGACGAGGTGGCGATCACGGTCATTCACGAGATCGCCCATCACTTCGGCATTGACGACGACCGCCTGCACGAACTCGGCTGGGCGTAAGCGCGGCAACCACGGTTTGTCCGCTCGTGGTGCTAGAAACTGGCCATGAGCGACTGCCGGGGGTGTCGAGCCGGTCTGGAGCATTGCCACGGCACCGTCATTCACCACGCGCTGCGGTGGTCAGAGTGCACCGAAGAAGACTGCGTCACCCCCGAGGTGGTGCACGCGTTCACCATCGACTGTGACGCGATCGGCTGCACCTGCGCGGCCACCGGGGCGCTCGCGATGTGACCGGGCGGTCAGCCCATCGGGTCGGCCGACTGCAAGGCGTCCTCGACAGGGTGCACGTCCGTTTCCGGATAGAACGGCGGGGCCTCGACGCCCCAATGCAGACAGCTCCAGCGCCCGTCCGTGATCGGCGCCAGCACGACGGACTCGGCGTTGGCAAGGTGATGGTCGAGCGCGAAGCTGCCGTCCACCCCCGCCAGCGTGGCGGCCGCCAGCCGGATCGCTGCACCGTGACTGACCACCACGATGTCCCCGCGCCACGCGTCGTCGTCGAGGTAGCGCAGCCGAAGCTGGGTGACGACCGGAAGGTAGCGGTCCAGCACCTGACGGGCCGACTCGCCTTCGGGCAGCCGCAGGTCCAGATCGCCCTCGTGCCAGCGCTGGTAGATGGTGTTGAACTGCTCGATGGCCGCATCGTCGTTGCGGTCCTCCAGCTCGCCCATCTGGACCTCGTGGATGCCTTCGAACTCGTGGGGGCGCAGGCCGAGCTCGTCGCCGATCTCGGCGGCGGTCTGTGAGGCCCGTACGGCGACGGAGTGCGCGACCATCGCGATCTCGTGTGGCCAGTCCCGGGCGAACCTGCGAGCCTGTTCGCGGCCCAAGTCGGTGAGCTGCGCGCCGGGCGGGCGGGTGTCCAGCCGTCGCTCGACGTTGCCGTGGGATTGGCCGTGACGGACCAGCACCAGCCTGCCGCTCATCGGTCGGTTCCCGGGTCCGTCGACTCGTGTGCTCCTAGCGTGCGCGCCGGTTCTTGTGCTCCTCGCGTGCGCGCCGGTTTTCCTTCTCTCAACTGCATCAACCAGCGCGAGGCCTCGTCGAATTGCGGCGGCACCGCACCGGCGGCCGATCCCGTCGGCCATGAACCCAGATATCGCACATCTGCACAACGACGGTGAAGCGCCTTGAGTGCCTCGGCGACGGCGTCGTCCTCGATATGCCCGACGCAGTCGAGGAAGAAGATGTAGGTACCCAACTCTCTTCGGGTGGGCCGGGATTCGATGCGGGTGAGGTCGATGTCGCGGATGGCGAACTCGGTGAGTGCCGACACCAGCGCGCCGGGGACGTTGTCGAGTCGCAACACGACCGAAGTCCGGTCCGCACCGGTGCTGGGCGGCGGCATGCCCGGCGGGCCGACCAACACGAACCGGGTCCTGGCGTTTGGCTCATCGACGACGTCCGAAGCCAGCGCGCTCAGGCCGTAGCGTTCCGCGGCCAGCGCGGTGCTCACGCCGGCGTCGGCACGGCCGTTGGTGACGTCGTTGGCGGCCGCCGCATTGGAGTTGGCCGGTATCAGCTGTGCCTTCGGCAGGTTCGCGGCCAGCCAATGCCGAACCTGCGCCCGCGCAACCGGGAAGGCGGCGATCGTCTGCACGTCCGCCGCGGTCGTGCCGGGTCGCACCACGATCGTGAACGCCACGTCGAGGGTGAGCTCGGCGAAGATCTGCAGCTCCGGCCCCGTCGCCAGGCTGTCCAGCGTCGGTAGCACCGAACCCTCGATCGAGTTCTCGATCGGCACGCACGCGTAATCGGCGTCGTCGGACCGGACGGCCGCCAGCGCGGCGGTGGTGCTCTCGGTGGGTATCGGTGTGACCCCATGCGATGGGCCGTTACCAGGCACCATGCCGTTGTTCGCCATCCGGATCAACGCCGCTTCGGTGAACGTCCCTTCCGGTCCGAGGTAGGCGATGCGGGGCACGTTTCAACCCTATCGGTTCGACGGGGATCCCCTTTGACGTCGCGAGGTGCGTCTTGTGGACTTGGTTAGGGTTAACTAAGTTAGGCTTACCTCACTTCAGACCCGGAAGGCGACGCGATGGCAGCACCGGCACCGACGACGGCCGAGCGGATCCGTAGCACCTGCGTGCGGGCGGGCGGCGCAATGCTCGCGATAGAGGGTGTCGAGCCCACCGCCAGCGCCGTGCACCACCTGCTCGACGACGGCTCGTTCGCGATCACCGTCCCTGTCGACGGCCTCGTGGCCGGCATGGTGGTCGCCGCCGGGACGGCGGGCGTGCAGGCCGTTCTGGAGATGACCGACTATGCCCCGCTTCCGCTGCGGGAGCCGGTGCGATCACTGGTGTGGATCCGGGGCCGCGTGCAAGCCGTCCCCCAGACCGAGGTGCCCGCTCTGCTCGATCTGATCGCCGCCGAGGATCCGAATCCCGCACTGCTGCAAGTGAACACGGCCGATGGGTCGGACGGCGACACCCGGCTGGCCCTGGTACGGCTCGAGGTCGAGTCGGTTGTCGTCGCCGACTCGACCGGCGCGGAGGCGGTCGGGGTCAGCGCACTGCTGCAAGCGCAGCCGGACCCGTTCTGCGTGATGGAGTCGTGCTGGCTGCAGCACCTCGAGGTGGCCCATCGGGAGGTGGTCGATCGCCTCGCGGACCGGCTGCCGACCACATTGCGGCGCGGCCGGGTCCGTCCGCTCGGACTCGACCGGTACGGGGTGCAGCTGCGGGTGGAGAACGATGAAGGCGACCACGACGTGCGGTTGGCGTTCGCCAAGCCCGTTGACGACGTGACCGGGCTCAGCCAGGCGATCCGGATATTGATGGGTTGCCCGTTCCTCAACGGGCTACGGGCACGGCGCGCCTGACGGAAGCCTCGGGGCTAAGTCGCCCGCTACCGTAGCTTCGGTGACCGGGCCCGACGAGCTGACCGAACCCGACCGGCGCGCGCTGCGCATCGAGATCGTCGTCGTGCTCGCGGTGACGTTCGGGCTCAGCGCATACACCGCGATCCTCGAGCTTGTCGAAGCGATACTGCTCAACCTGTCCGCTCAGATAGTCGCGCTCAACCCCCGCCTGTCTCCGTTCGACCTGATCAACCTCGGACTGCATCTGGCCCGGGTGGCGCAGCTGGTCGCTTGGGGAGCGCTAGGCGTATATCTGCTGTGGCGCAGCGGCTTTGGGCCGGAACGGATCGGGCTGGGCCGCATCCGCTGGCGTTCGGATGTGCTCGGCGGCGTCGGTCTTGCCGTGTTGGTCGGTCTGCCCGGCCTCGGGCTGTATGTCGCGGCGCGCGCATTGGGCATGAGCGTGTCGGTGGTGCCGTCGACACATGAGAACTCGTGGTGGCATATTCCGGTTCTGATCCTGCTGGCCTTCGCGAACGGCTGGGCCGAGGAAGTCATCGTCGTCGCGTTTCTGCTGACCAGGTTGCAACAGCTGCGGGTGAATCCGGTCGCGGCCCTGGTGGCTACCAGCCTGCTGCGCGGGGCCTATCACCTCTACCAGGGCTGGGGCGCCGGCCTCGGCAACGCGGCGATGGGCCTGGTGTTCGGCCACGTGTGGCGGCGCACCGGGCGGTTGTGGCCACTGGTCATCGCGCACGGCGTGATCGACACGGTGGCGTTCGTCGGCTACGCGCTGCTGGCAAGCCATCTCGGCTGGCTAAAGTAACGGTGCTTTTTCGGCGTCACCGGCCACGTACATTCTCTGCTGTGAACGGCAATCGGCCACCGCGCCCGGGCCACGACCCCAGGCGGCACCGGCCGATGCCTCCGCGGGAGCCGTCGCAGGTGATCCGGCGCGACCCGAACTATCGACCGCCACCCGCCTGGCCACCGAATCCCCCGACCCCGCCGAGGCGACCGCCCCCACCACCCCCAGCACCGCCGCCGTCCTACCGGCAGCCGAGTCCGGTCGTGCGCCAACAACAGCCGGCACCGCCGCCGCGGCGCAAGCGCCGCCTGCGTCGCGTGCTCCTTGCGTTGTTCTTGGTGTTCGTTCTCGCCGTCGCAGGCATGGTCGGCACCGGATTCTGGATCGACACCAAGCTGCACCGCATTCCGGCGCTGGCCGACTACGCCGACCGGCCCGCCGAAGGCAAGGGCACCACCTGGCTGTTGGTCGGGTCGGACAGCAGACAGGGACTCTCGCCGGAGCAGCAGGCCGAACTCGCCACCGGCGGCGACATCGGCAATGGGCGTACGGACACCATCATGTTGGTTCACGTCCCCGCCTTCGGGTCGAGCACGCCGACCGCCATGGTGTCCATTCCCCGTGATTCGTACGTGGAGATCCCCGACTACGGCACCGACAAGATCAACTCCGCTTTCGTGTTCGGCGGCGCACCACTGTTGGCCCAGACCGTCGAGCAGGCAACGGGTATGCGGCTCGACCACTACGCCGAGATCGGGTTCGACGGGTTCGCGGTGCTGGTGGACGCGGTCGGCGGGGTGACGGTGTGTCCGGCGGAGCCGATCGCCGATCCGCTCGCCGGCATCGATCTTCCCGCCGGCTGCCAGAAGCTCGACGGCCGCAACGCGCTCGGCTACGTCCGCACCCGCGCCACGCCGCGGGCCGACCTCGATCGGATGATGAACCAGCGTCAGTTCATGTCGGACCTGCTTCACCGCGCCGCCAGCCCCACCGTCGCGCTCAACCCCCTGCGCTGGTACCCGATGGCGCACGCGGCCACCGATGCGCTCACCGTCGACTCGGGCGCCCATGTCACCGACCTCGCCCGGCTGGCTTGGGCACTGCGGGGCGACATCACGACAACGACCGTGCCGATCGGCGAATTCACCGGCAGTGACTCGGGTTCGATCGTGGTGTGGGACGAGGACGTCGCCGACCAGTTGTTCTCCGCGCTGAAGTCGGACGCACCGGTGCCGCAGGACGTGCTCGACGCCGGAGCCCCCCGCTAGTCGCGCCCGGCTCCGGTCAGCCCGTTCTGCAGCCAGCTCTTGGTGCGGCCGGGATGGTTGGTCGCCACCCACGCCACCCCGACGTCGCGGCAATACCGGACGTCTTCGTAATGGTCGACGGTCCAGCAGTACAGCGCGCGGCCCTGCGCGGCCGCGCGGTCGACCAGTTCTGGGTGCTCACGCAGTGTCGCGATCGACGGGCCGACCGCGGTGGCGCCGACGGTGGTGGCCGCGCTGCCGCCGAGGTAGCGGGAAGTGTCGCCCAGCAGGACGGTGGGCAGCATCGGCGCCGCCCGTCGGATGCGCCAGACCGCGGCAGCGGAGAACGACATCACCACCGCACGCGACAGGTCCGCCGACGCCGGGGAGGCGATGCCGTACCGATGCAGCAGCGCCAGCACTTTGCTTTCCACCAAAGCGCCGTAGCGCACCGGATGCTTGGTCTCGATGAAGATCTTCACCGGCCGGTGCCAATCCAGCACCAGCGACACCAGGTCGTCGAGGGTCAGCAGCCCGGTGTCGCCCTGCGACCCGTCGGGCCGCCAGCTCGCGTGCCACGAACCGAAGTCCAATTCCTTCAGCTGAGCAAGTGCCATCTCGCCGACCAGGCCGGTTCCGTTGGACGTACGGTCCACCCGACGGTCATGCACACACACCAGATGGCCGTCTCGGGTCAGCCGGACATCGCATTCCACGCCGTCGGCACCCTCTTGCAGGGCGAGCTCATATGCGGCCAGCGTGTGCTCTGGACGATCCGCCGACGCGCCGCGGTGTGCCACCACGAACGGGTGACCGCCGAGCGTCGCGTCGCCCGAGTTCATACTGCTATGCTGCCGGGTTCTGGCCTTCGGACTCAACCGGAACATCGGATTCACACTCAGAATCGGCCTCGCTGTCGCGTTGCGGGTGCTGGCCGTTGGGCGATTCGGCGGCGACGATCACCCAGCGCTTGGCCGGTCGCTCAACCGGACTGCTTTCGAAGCCGAGGAGCACCCGGGCGACCAGAATCAGCACCGCCATCGCGAGGAGGTAGGCCACGATCGTCGTGACCGTGTTGTCGGCGATGCCCTGGGCGTCCGTGGTGAAACTGGTCGCGATGGAGAACACCGACACCGCCGTGCTGAGCACCCACACGGTCCACCACACCACGATGGGCCGGCGAAGACGGGCGAGACAGTCCTCGACGCTTGCCAATTCGAGGACGTAGACCGGCGCCCAGGCCAAATTCAGAAACGGCACAAGGCAACCCGCACGGAGCGCCCACAGCGGTCGGTGCTCTTCACGCCCAACGTGTTTGAAGGCCGCCGACCGGCGGGCGATCAACCAGTTCGTCAGCAACACCGCGCTCGCGAACACCATGAAAATGGCGGCCACGCTGACCAGAACGCCAAGCCAGGTGGCCAACCACGCCACCACGGGGTTCAGCAGCACGCTGCGGTTGATGATCAGCAGCACGTACCGCACCACGTGCACCAGCGCGGCGACGCCGAGCACCGCAATCGTCGCGACCAGCATGGTGCGCAGCGCCGCGAGCGACGGCCCGCGGCGCGGTACTGCCCGCTGCTCGAAGTCGGCGGTGTCGAATCGCTCCATAAGACCCCAGCGAGGAATCACCGCATAGCGCGGGGTGGGGCCCAGATCGCGACGGCGTCGGCGGCCGGGCGGCGCGGCACCGGGCCGAACCGCGATCCAGCGGTATCCCGGCGGCAGCCGCGGTGGGAAATTCTGACCACTCGGGCTCATCGGCGGCGCGGTCGGCCGTGCGCTCCACTCCGAAGGCGGTAGCGGCGCCGGCGGCGCCAGCAGGGTGCCGTTACACCGCGGGCACCAGACTCGCTGCCGGTCCCGCACGTTCCACCGCGTCCCGCACCGGGAACACACCTGGATCATCGGACCAGCCTAGCGACGGTTGCTCAGACGGTGCCGACGCCGCCGCCGTCGGTGACGACCGGGCGTCCCGCATCGGCCCAGGCCTGCATGCCGCCGTTGACGTTGATCGGCGCATATCCGTTGCGCGCCAGATACTTGGCCACCCGCAGCGACCGACCACCGAGATGGCAGACCACAAACAGCTTCGCGTCCGGATCGATCTCGGCGAGCCGGGCAGGCACCTCGCCCATCGGAATGTGCTGAGCTCCGGCGGCATGGCCACGCTGCCATTCGTCGTTTTCGCGGACGTCGAGCAGGACTATCGACGGGTCGAATGTCATCGGAACGTCGGACACCTCGACTTGCCCGATGGCCTGCCCGACTTCCACCTCGTCCATGCCCTCATGCTACGAGGACGGATCTCCATCGACACCCGTCAATCAGCAATCTGGGGCTATCCACAGTTTCCACAGGTTTATCCACAGGCCCCCATCGGCGGCAAGCCGATGTGAGCTTCTGAATCTGTGTAATTCCTTGGCGATCCTGTGGATAACCTGGCGCCGTTACCGAACAGTGATCAACAGGCTTGGCGATGGTGAGCGAAATCGGTTGGCGCTCTAACGTTCGCTGCGAACCGTCCTAGCAGGTGCGATCAACGAGGGTATGGACATGAGATTGCGCCGATTTCTCCATCAACAACCGACGGGCTATGATCGGCGTCACAACAGCAGTTTGTGACAGATCTCACGGGGGTTGGTAATTGATCGTGCAGGTCAGGAGCGTTTGATGACGTCGCATCCGTTCGGACCGGGATCCGCAGCGTCGTCTGAGTGGCAATCGTCGGCTGACGTCTACACCCGAGGCCACCTGATGGCCTGTGTGCGCGCCGGCCTGATCGCTCTGGTGTTGTTGGGCGTTCTCGCCCTCATCGTTCTGTACTGATCACAGAGTTCGGGCAACTCGTTAACGTTCTCAGGCGGGCGGGTAGACCCCCATGCCCTTGGCCTTCTCGGTCTGCCAGAAGATGTCGGCGATCTCATCGATCGTCTTGAGCAGCTTCTCTGCGACGGCGACATCGCTCGACTTCTTCACGTCACCCGCGCCGTGAACCCCATCCCAGAAGAGCTGGTGCAGATTCGGGAACTGCTCGAAGTGCTCCTTGGTGAAGAAGTCTGCCCACAGCACCATCAGGTGATGCTTGACCTCCTCGGCGCGCTGCTCCTTGATGATGATGGCGCGGGTGCGGAAGTGGTCATCGTCCGAGTCCTTGTACTTCTGCAGCGTCTTCAGGCACGAGAGAGCCTCGATCTTGGCCTGAGCGGGGTCGTAGACGCCGCAGTACAGGTCACAGTGAGCATGGGCGGGAGTGGCGTTGGCGAAAAGTCTTTGCAGCATGGCCTTAACCTACCCTTTGAGGGTGGGCCGAAACCATCGGCAGCGACACTGGCCGCTGCGCCGGTTCGCCGTCGTCGAGGACTCGATGCGCCCATCTCTCAGCCCGGGCG
Source organism: uncultured Actinomycetota bacterium (assembly GCA_963800125.1). Lineage (GTDB taxonomy): Bacteria > Actinomycetota > Actinomycetes > Mycobacteriales > Mycobacteriaceae > Mycobacterium. The sequence continues at coordinate 94,404 of CAWDAC010000027.1, forward strand.
ACGGGCTGCTGGCCCTGCGCGGCGGCGACCCTCGACGCGGCCAGTTACGGGTATTTCGCGATCCCACACTGTCCTCGCGCTGGCTGGTCAAGCGCGTCGGTGACGTGCGTGGCGCCGGTCGCGACGCGACCTTCGAGGCACGCTCCGACAACCCGGGCGCACCAGGCGCGGTCGACTCGCGCCAGTTCGGGTGGATACCAGCCGCAGGTTCCTACCGCGTGATGTGGACGGTCCGGAGCAAAGTCGGCCATTAGCACTCGTGTCCTCTTGTGTGCCAGGCATTGCTACCTCATGCTGAGCGAATCGACCCAGTGGAGTGTCGGACAGTGTCCGAACACCGATGTCGCGGAGGCGAGATGGAGACAGGGTCCGGTCGGGCGATCGAAATCGCGCCCTTCCATTCGCGGGGATCACTCAAGGGATTCGTGGTGTCCGGCCGCTGGCCGGATTCCACGAAAGAGTGGGCCCAAGTGTTGAGAGTCGCTGTGCGGGTCGCCTCGCTTCCTGGATTGCTCTCCACCACAACAATTTTCGGTGCCCGTGAAGAGCTACCGGATTCCCCCGAACCCGGCACTGTCGGACTGGTTCTGGCCGAGGGCACTGTCGTTGGTGAAAGCGCCGTACCGCCAGGATATTTCGCCGACCACCAACCGCCTGCCCTTCTCATGCTGCATCCGCCCTCAGAGACCACCCCTTCACTCCCGGAGTGTTCGGGTGCCGCCTCAGGTTGCGTTCTTCTACCAGGTCTTCCCTACCTCGGTCTGGAACACCGTGCCGCATGGGTGGAAGCAGAATCCGACGGCACGGTCACGTCGATGGTCAGCCGTGTCGGCATCGATCCGATCAGCCATCCCGATACTGCGATCTTGGCGATGCTCCTTGCCGCATAAGGGTTTTCGAAGCTCTTAGTTTGGTTCGCGAAACCGAGAATACGGCTGTCCGAACTCGCGCCCAGCGCTGGCGGATGTGGTTATCGGTCGTTATCGTTGGATTCATAAGCGAAGGGGAGTAGCCCCAAATCGTCGTGTCGACATACTGGCGAACAGCCCGGCCGGCGAACCGCGAGCCTTGCGGTGGGCGAGACCTTCGACCGAATGTCCGACGGACCGGAGCCATTTCGGCCGTCGGGCGACGCGTCGAAAGGTTTCGAATGCTTGCCGCCACACTCGTCAGCCTCGGAGTTGTTTTTCTCGCCGAGCTCGGCGACAAGTCTCAACTCATGACGATGACGTACGCCCTGCGTCATCGCTGGTGGGTGGTCCTTTCCGGCGTCGGCATCGCCTCGTTCCTGGTGCACGGGCTGTCCGTGACGATCGGACACTTCCTGGGATTGACCCTGCCGGAGCGGCCGATCGCATTCGCCGCGGCCATCGTCTTCCTGCTGTTCGCGCTGTGGACCTGGCGAGAGGGTCGAGACGACGACGAGGAGGGGGTTCGCACGGTCGTCGAGCCACGCCACGTGCTGCTCGCTGTCGTCTCCTCGTTCGTCCTGGCCGAGTTGGGCGACAAGACCATGCTCGCCACTGTCGCGCTGGCCAGTGACCACAACTGGGCCGGTGTCTGGATCGGCGCGACCGCGGGCATGGTGCTCGCCGACGGCGTCGCGATCGCAGTAGGAGCCGTGCTGCACAAGCGGCTGCCCGAGCGGATCCTGCACCGCGCCGCGGGCGTGCTGTTCCTGTTGTTCGGCCTCTGGATGCTCTTCGACGGCGCACTGGGATGGCGGGGGCTGGCGATCGCCACAACCGGCTCGGTGGCCGCGGTGGCGGTAACCATAAGCGTGGTCAGCTTCCTGCGGCGCCACCGTGCCGACGTGGCATCCGGGGCTCCGCTGGAATCGTCGCCCGAGCGGACCTGACCCTCGGCCGGCAATTCCGAGGCGCTGTGTCGACCCGTAGTTCGTCGGGACGGGATCCGTGAAAACGCAAAATTAGCAAACGCATGGATCCGATCCGGTGCCGGTGCGGCCCGTTGCCCGCTGACGTCTTGGCGAGCAGAAAGCCACTGGTGGCGGCCCCATGAGCTAAGGGATTGGGTACGCATCCGTCAAAATTTGCTTGACCACATCATGAGACATCGATGAGATACGGTCTAAACGCGCTGCTTAACGCGGTATCGAGCCCTTTGAAAAAAAGCCGAGCTAAATTTTCCGTGGTTTGCACTTGGTTGTTGGCGCAAGTCTCGCTACGATAGTCAGCAAATACGCCGCCTAGTTAGTCCGCTCTGGAAGTTATGTGGAGGTCAAAACGATGAGCAAGACGTTCGCCGCCCGCCTAAACCGCCTGTTCGACACGGTTTACCCGCCCGGGCGTGGTGCCCATACATCCGCTGAGGTGATTGCCGCGCTCAAGGCAGAGGGCGTCACCATGTCGGCTCCGTATCTATCTCAGCTTCGTTCAGGCAACCGTACGAACCCCTCTGTGGCGACGATGGCTGCCCTTGCCAACTTCTTCCGTATCAAGCCGGCTTACTTCACCGACGACGAGTACTACGCGAAGCTGGACAGGGAATTGACGTGGCTCGCCAATATGCGCGACGAGGGTGTACGTCGTATTGCCGCACGGACGGTCGGCCTCTCCGCTGAGGCGCAGCAGGACATCGTTCAGAAGGTTGACGAGTTGCGCCGCATGGAGAACCTCGACGATTAGCCCGCGGGGCGCCGCAACGCGGCACCCGGCGAAGTAAATCTCCGACGTCGGTCAGGTCAGCACCGCGGCGTCTGCGCGGTCCAGTTGCCTGTATTGCGTCGCGATGGCCAGGATCCACTCCCGGTCCGAGTAAGACGTCGGCTGACGCAGCCACCCCAGGCCAGGGAACGTGGAGCGCCTGGTGGCCTCGTCCGATCGGCGCCCAGCGTAGATCCAGTTCGCGATGGCGTGCGCTTGTTCCTCGGGCGCGACCGACGGCGTCTCGATGTCGGACAGGTCTGCGAGTTCGTGTTCCAGGTCGATGTTCGGCGACGCACCGGTGGCATCGACCGGGTGCCGTCGCGAGGCATCCGCCACCGTCGCTTCCAGAAAGAGCGCGTCGGAGATCAGCGACATCCGCTCGGCCACCCGGAACACCAGTGGTCCACGCGGCCGCACGCCGATTCCCACGTCGGGATGACGACGGCCGAGCTCGTCGAGCAGCGGCTGAATGGTCCGCAGTTCGTGGCGCGCGCCGAACCAGTCTTCGACGCTGGGCAGCAGCGACCCGGCGGCCACCACCAGCATGGCGCAGCCCAGCAGAGTCGCGGCCGCACCGACACCCACGAACTGGGTGGTGCCCACCGCACGCAGGAAAAAGAAGGCGCTGGCCAGCACGATCAGCACGATGCCGACGGTGAACACGAACAAGGCCCGGCCGCGCCGGGTGCGGTTGGAATGCCTCATCCCGGCCCACGACACCAGCGTCAGCGCCAGCAGGACGTACAGCAGTGGCAGCAGCCACGGCAACGACGTGCCGTTGGAGCCGAGATTGCGCCTCAAGTACTCCTCGGGCGACATCTCAGGCTGCTGGCCCGCGGCGAAGAAGGTCACCATGCTCGCAATCGCGATGACGACGGCGATGCCGTACTGGCAGATCGCGATGCGCCGGAGGGTGGCGGGCTTACGCGGCGAGGAGACCGTCGTGATCATCACGCAGCTGCCCGCGGCGCAGGCGATCAACGCCACCTGGCTCAGACCCATCGAGATGTTGGGCCAGTGCAGCAGGGTGTCGAGCAGCAGCGTCAAAGGTTGCCAGTTGAGCGCGGCCACCAGCCCGAGGCTGCCGAGCGCCAAGATCATTGCGGTGCTCACCAGGGACTGCTTGTTGACGAGGGCCCAACCGATGCGCAGGCCGGTGGCAAGACCGAGCAGACCCGCGATCACCCAGATGATCAACCAAACGCCTCTCCGAGCCGAACCTGCACGATCGAGGAGCGGTCGGAGGGCAGCCTGCCCAGGCGGTAGATGAGCAGCGCCGCGAAATCCTCGGCTTCCTGCTCGGCGTCTTCGCCGCTCGGTCCCATGCAGCCGGTGCGCTGGTTGAGCATGTATCCAATCAGGTCGGCGCTGGCGAACTCTGTTTCCTCGCGCGCCGCCTGGACGACCGGTATGCCCTCGTGGCCGAGGACCAGGTGACCGAGCTCATGGGCCAGGGTACGGTCCCAGGCGGGCAGGCCCTTCTGAATCAGGAAGACGTCGCGGTCGGCGTACTGGCGCCATTGCCCGCACACCCCGGGCGGCAGGTCCGCCATCTTGAGCTGGATCGGCCGGTTACGGTCCTCGCCGACAGCGTCGACAAGTCGGGGCAACGAGATTTCACCGCGTCGCGGGGCGAGATCCAGCACCGCACTGACGGCGCGGGTAACACGACGACTGGCAGGCATACAACCCCCTCTTGACGAGTCCACTATGCGCCGCCCACCCCGGTTGAGGGGGCAGTTTGTGCTACCTCATGAAGCGGGCGGTGCCACCCGCTCGCACCGCGTGGCCCGCCTTTGCCTGGCGGTACCCCACTAACCCCCCTGCACTTGTGAGTACAAGGATGCCCGCAATGCCCGCCATTGCCAAGGCCGCGACCTGCGCCAGTCCGGCGGTTCGCAAAAATTCGGTGTATCCGGTCCGGTAGGACGACGCGGGTACCGGGATCTTGCTGCCGACGTTGGCCGGCGGCGGGACACGTCCGGCGGGCGGTTCTGCCGTGACGGCGCGGGGCGCGCCAGGCGGTGGTCCCGGCGGCGTCCCCGCTGGTCCGGCACCCCCGGCACCCCCGCCGAGGCCGATCGGTGGCGCGACGATCACCGGCAGTGCGATGGGTGCCGCTGGGCCGCCGGGAACTGCGGCGGCCACCGCACCACCGCCGGCGTCCAGCACAGCGGGCCCGTCGGGCTCACCCGGCTGGAGTTCGTCGGGCAGTTGCATTTCCGGGTGCTTCGGTGGCTGATATCGCGGCAGTTGGACTATGGCGCCACCACCACCGCCGCCGTTGTCTTCGCCCCCACCCGGCGGCTGGCTCGGGTCGGGCCACGGCCAAGGCCATTCCGGCTCCCCGGGCTCTTTCGGAGGTTCCTTGGGTGGTTCCTTGGGTGGTTCCTTCGCAGGTTCCCTCGGGTCTTCCTTGCCGGGATCGGGCTTCTCCTCACCAGGCACCGCTCGCCCCGGTTGACCGGAGCCGAAGCGACTGTGCGGCGGGTGCCGGGGTTCTGACGATTTCTGGTCGTTGCCGCTGTCCAGGCCTAGGGCCTGACGAATGGCATCGCCCACCGAGTCGTTGGCGCGTCGGTCGTCCGAGTTCCCGTAGCCAGGTCCTGGGTCGGCGAACGCAATCGCGCTGCCAGCACCACCGACCAGCAGCGCAGGTGCCACGAGGCATGCCGCCGCGGCGACACGCACACGCGAGGCCACTCGGTCACCACCTCTCACACACGCCCCAAAGATTGACGGGTGTGACGATTGTCGCACAATACGGCGTCCACGGTTTGCTAGTGGACGGAACCATATCCCTACCGGGGCACGCCACCGGCGGTCGGTGCCCGGGCGATAGTGTTGTGCTGCGCCATCGCAGACACGAATGGCCGAAATGCCGACGAGATGACCGGGAGGCGGCCGGGATGGGCCTGTTCACGCGACGGAAAAGCCGCGCTACTCGGCGAGCTGAGGCACGCGCCATCAAGGCCCGCGCGAAGCTGGAAGCCAAGCTCGCGGCGAAGAACGAGAGCCGTCGCATCAAGGCGGCCCACAAGGCCGAGACCAAGGCACTCAAGGCACAACTCCGGGCGCAACGGGACAGCGACAAGACCGCGCTCAAGGTTGCTGAGACGGAGCTCAAGGCGGCCCGCGAGGGCAAGCTGTTGTCCCCGACGCGGATTCGCCGGGCGCTCACGGCTTCCCGGCTGCTGGCCCCGGTCGTGGTACCGCTGGCCTACCGAGCTGCCATGGCCGCGCGCGGATTCCTCGACGAACGGCGGGCCGACCGTCTCGGAGTTCCACTCAGCCAGCTCGGCCAGTTCTCCGGGCACGGCGCGCAGTTGTCGGCCCGAATCGCGGGGGCCGAGCAGTCGTTGCGACTGGTGGCCGAAAAGAAGCCGAAGGACGCCGAGACCAAGCAGTTCGTCGCCGCCATGACGGATCGTCTCAGCGACCTGTCGGCAGCCGTGACGGCCGCCGAGAACATGCCGTCGTCGAATCGGCGTACTGCCCACAACGCGATCTCGCAGCAGCTCGACGGTATCGACGCCGACTTGATGGCCCGGCTCGGCGTCGCCTGACCGGCGATTGCCGTGCCAAGTAGTCCGTCCAGCACTGCAGCCCGCCTGCGGGGGATAGCCGCTGGTCTCCTCACCGCAGCGTTGGCCGTGGCCGCCCACGGCGTCGCAGGCAGCGGTGCACCGACCGGCACGGCCGTGGTGCTGCTGGCGGTGCTGGCCACGACGGTCGGCGCGCTGGCAGCCGCCATTGCCCGTACCGCGGACGCCTGCGTGCTGCTCGGGCTGCTTGCCACGGGGCAAGTCATTGGCCACCTGATGCTCAGCGTCGCCGGCCACAGTCACGGCGCTTCGATGTCGCTTGCCCCGGCCATGCTGGCTGCGCACGCACTGGCGGTGGCGGTCGGTGCGCTACTGATCGCGGCGGGCGATCGGCTCTGCCGCACGGTATCGCGAGCCATCGAGGTGGCCAGGCGTGCCGTCGTTCCGCCGATACCCAGCAGGCCGATGGTCGTCACCGTAGGCGCCGACCAACCGCTTCGTTCGGCCCTTCTGCTCGCCGCGTCGATGTCGCATCGGGGTCCGCCGGTCAGCTGCGCATGCTGACCTGCCAATCCCCCGACATCAAGAAAGCGACAATCGAATGCGTTTCCCATCCCTGGCGCCCAAGCGCGCCATCATCACTGCTGCGAGCACGTCAGTTGTGCTGTCCATCGGGCTGACATCCGGCACCGCGCCCGCCTGGGCACATGTCCGCGTCGACGCTGACGACCCCGCACCTGGCAGCACGTCGGTGGTCACCTTCCGGGTGCCCGGCGAATCTGAGAATGGTGCTCTGACAACAAAATTGAGTGTCGAACTGCCCAACGTGACATCGGCGCGTACCGAAGTGATGCCGGGTTGGACGGCCAGCCTGGAGCGAGATAACGCGGCGGGCACCGTCAGCTCGGTCACCTGGACGGCCAATCCGCAGGTGGGCATTTCGTCTGACCAGTTCGCACTGTTCCGGGTGTCGGTGAAACTGCCCGAGGGCGACAGCGTCACCTTCCCAGCGACGCAGACCTATTCCGACGGAACAGTGGTGCGCTGGGATCAGGCCCCGTTGCCGGGCGGCGGTGAACCCGAATACCCTGCGCCGGTCTTGAGCTTGACCGGTACCGCGTCGGAGGAGAATCACGAAATGCACGCAACGGCGGCGCAGACAGCGTCGACCGCAACTGCCGACAACACCGCGCGCTGGCTCGCCGGAGGAGCGATCATTCTGGCCGCTGTGGGTTTGGCCGCGGCCTTGATCTCCCGGCGGCGGACATGATCCGGGTAGGCCTGGTCGCGCTGGTGGGTGCGCTCTTGGCGGCGATGGCGCTGGCAGGTGCCGGCGTCGCGTCCGCGCACGCCGTCCGCATCGCGACCGACCCTGCCGAGAATGCCGCGCTGACCCAGGGACCGCAGCGGGTCAGCGCAACCTTCAATGAGGAGTTGCAGCCGGAGTTCGCCGCGATGACCGTGGTGGGTCCCGATGGAAATCTCTGGTCTACCGGCGACCCGCAAGTCGAGGGCGCGGTGATCGGAGTCGGCGTGCGGCCGCTCGGGCCGGCCGGCACCTACACCGTGAATTACCGGGTGACGTCGGCCGACGGCCATCCGGTGACGGGGTCGTGGTCCTTCCGGCTCACGGTGGCGGCCACCGGTACCCCGGGCCCAGCGGCTGCCAAACCCGCCGAAACCTCCGGAGGCGGGATCCCGGTGTGGCCGTTCCTGGTGGCCGGCGCGCTAATCGTCGGCGGCGGAATCTGGTGGGCGACACGACGAAGGACGTAACCCGGCGCCTGGCGGTGATCGGCGGCGTCGTCATCGTGCTGGGCGCATCTGCGGCAGCGTGGGCGTTGGCTTATCCGCAGGCCGCGCCGGCCGCCACCGTGGTCCGGGCATTTGCCGACTGCGCGGCCGTCGTCACGCTCGGATTGGCGGCGGTACCGATGCTGGACGACGGTCGGTACCGAGGCGAGCTGATCCGGCGCGCGGTCGCGCCGCTCGCGGTGGCGGCCGGTTTCTGGCTGTTCGCCGAGCTGACCCGGCTGGTGGTGGGCGCCGCCGAGGCCGCCGCGGTTCCCGTCATTCGGGTCGGCCTGGCCGCGACGGTCGAGTTCACGTTCGCCACGTCTGCCGGGCGATCCGGCCTGTTCAGCGCGGCGGCCGCAGGCCTGGTGTTGTTGGTCGCCCTCGCCGCGCCCAGGACCCCACCCGGCGCGATCGCCGCGGTTGGGATCGCGGCGGTGGGGCTGGTCGCGCGCACGATCAGCGGCCACGTGTCGGCCAGCGCGCTCGGCGCCGTCGCGATCGCGATCCACACGCTGGCGGCCGCGATGTGGTGCGGGACGCTGGCGGCGCTGGTGCTGACCGTCGAGCACCGCGGACAGTGGGCTCGGGTACTGCCGCGGTTCTCCGAGCTGTCGCTGCTGTGCGTGATCGCATTGCTGGCCGGTGGCCTGACGGGCGCGCTCGTGGCCGTGGATTCGGTGTCGCAGTTGTTCGCCACCGGATACGGCCGGGTGTTGCTGATCAAGATCGTACTGACGGTCGTGCTGATCGCTCTGGCTTGGCGCAACCGTGCCCGATGGCTGCCCGCGGCACAGTCGCACCGCGTCACCGCCTACGTGTCACGGTCCAGGTCGCTGACCGAGCTGGCGATCATGACCGTGGCCTTGACCATGGCCGCCGCACTGTCCGTCACCGGTTAGCGGAATTTCCGACCTGGCATGATAGGAACCCACTGCCGGGTGGAATCACGAGGACGAGACACTGCAAAGGAGCAGCCAGATGGCAGACCAGCAGGATCGACCCGACGAAAAACCTGACGCCACACCGCCCGCGACCACACCGGAACCGTCGGGCGCCGAAGCGGATGCCACACCGCCTGCCGCTGCGCCGCCGCCCCCTCCGGCGGACATGAACGCCCCGGCCAAACCTGCCAAGGCGGCCAAGAAAGCGCCCGCGAAGAAGGCTCCGGCGAAAGCTGCGAAGAAGGCCGCCAAGAAGGCGGCCGCGAAGAAAGTGCCACCCAAGCCTGAACCGAAAGTCGCGCCGAAGTTGGCCGACACCAACGGCGAGCGCAACGTAGCGGCCGCGGCCAAAGAAACAGCGGCACAAGCCAAGTCGACAGTTGCCGCAGCGGGCAATCCCACGACCGGGCCGGGCACATTTCCATTGGTCGGGCCCGACCAGTCGCGGCTGCCGCTGGCCGCTGCCATCGCAGCGGGTGTGCTCGCCATCCTGCTGATACTCGTCGCACGTCGGCACGGCGACGCCGACTGACAATCGACTTGACCCTCACGCGACGTCAGGGTCGATAGTGGCGGCATGGACGCCAAGACCGTCGGTGCGGTAGCCGCCCTCACGGGTGTCTCCGTCCGCACCCTGCACCACTACGACCACATCGGTCTTGTGGTGCCCAGCGTCCGTACCCCGGCCGGCTATCGCGGCTACACCGATGCCTGACACCGCACGTCGATCGAGCGGTTCTACGAATGCGGCGACGAGATGCACCGCAACCTGGTGGAGATGTACCTGGCCGACGAGCGGTTCACCCGGTACTACGACGACGTCGAACCCGGGTTGGCGCAGTTCCTCCACGACATCGTCGTCGAAAGCTCAATTCCTAACTCGCATCGACGTTAGTTTGAGGCCCATGGCTGGGCATCCACATTCGGGCACGGTGACATTTCTGCTCACCGACCTCGAGGGGTCCACGCGAATGTGGGAGCAGAATCCCGTAGCGATGAAGGCGGCAATGGTCCGCCACGACGAGCTCCTGGAGAAAACGACTGCGGCCCATCGTGGTTACGTGTTCGCGCGGATGGGTGACGGAATGGCGGCGGCGTTCGCGACGGCAAGGGACACCGTACGTGCGGCGGCGACGTTCCAACAAGCGCTCGCCGCGGAGCCATGGGGTACCGCACGCCCATTGCGTGCCAGGGTCGGGCTGCACACCGACGAGGCGGTGATCGTCGATGACACCGGCTACGCGAGCCTGCCGATCAACCGGTGCTCCCGCTTGATGACCGCCGCCCACGGCGGGCAGACCGTCGTCTCCGGCGCCACCGAGATGCTCCTGCGAGACCAGCTGCCCGACGGAATGGAGCTCGTCGACCTCGGTGAAACCGGCTGCGTGACCTTGGCCGCCCCATCAGGATTTTCCAACTGACCCGCGACGGTGATCGAGAGGACTTCCCGCCCCTTCGGACGCTGGATTCGTTCCCGGGAAACCTTCCGGCGCAGGTTAGTTCATTCGTCGGGCGTAAAGACGATGTGGTCCGGGTGGCGCGGGCGCTCCAACGGTCGCGCGTCGTGACAGTCACCGGCGTGGGCGGAGTCGGCAAGACCCGCTTGGCATTACAGGTGGCGGCCGACGTGCTGCCCCGCTACCGGGACGGAGCATGGCTGGTCGAGCTCGCCCCGGTGCGTGATTCAGCGGATGTAGTCGCCGTGGTGATCGCGGCATTTCGTGCCACCAATGTGGCCGGGCAGTCTTCGGAGGACTCCTTCGTCGAGATGCTGGCCCAGAAGCAGCTGCTTCTGGTGCTGGACAACTGCGAACACGTGTTGGGTCATCGCGATGAGCCCGGCCGAGCTCGTCCAGCGTCTCGATCGCAGATTCCACGTGTTGGCCGGCGCGCGACGCGGCGCGGTCGAGCGCCATGCAACTCTTCGCGCGGCCATCGACTGGTCCTACGACCTGCTGGACGCTCCCGAACAGCGGCTCCTCGCACGGATGGCCGTGTTCTCGGGAGGCTGCACCCTGGAGGCCATCGAGGAAGTCTGCAGCGGGGATCCCGTCGAGCGCGAGGCGGTCATGGATTTGGTCGCCGGTCTGGTCGCCCGCTCACTTGTGGTCGCCGAAGACGGCGCACAGGGAACCCGGTATCGGCATGCTGGAGACCATCCGCCAATATGGCGAGGAACGGCTCGCCGATTGGGGTGAGACCGACACATTGGTGATCCGGCACGCCGCTTTCTATACCGATCTCTCCGCGCGTGCGACCGAAAATTCTTGCGGGCCTGACCAAATCGTATGGGCGAGGCAAATTAAGCTCGAGCGGGACAATATCCTCACCGCTCTGGCGAATGCCGTCGACTCCGGAAACGCCAAGCTCGCGGTGCAAATCGTGGCCAGCCACCCCCTCCAATACAAGGCCGAGGGGCCAACGGGTGAGGTACTCGCGATGCCGGCGTCACCTGTGGTGGGAATGCCGGGAGCTGCTCGGGAGCCCGGATATCCCCTGGTCTTGCTGGTGGGGGCTTACAACGCGCAGGCAACGGGAGATTGGGACGCGGTTGCCGCGTACAGCAGGCAAGCGCTAGAAGCGGAGAGAAGCCTAGGCGTTTCACGCCACGGCCATCGGATCGAGATGGACACCTGTGGCCTGCAGGCTCAGGCAGCACTCGCTGGTGGCGACTATGTCGATGCAGTCTCGGCGTACACCCGGGCCGCAGAATTGGCGAGCGCCGACGGATATACCGGCCTGGCCGCCATCTTCATTGCCTACGGAGTCAACTGCGCGCTGCTCGGGGGCATCGGAACCGAGGAAACGATCGCGAAGGCCGAAGAAGCCGTCGCCCTGGCCCGACAGTCCGGTATGCCCGGCGCGATCGTGCTGACGCTCAATTCGCTGGCACTCGCGCTCGTCGACCACGACCCCACCCGATCGAGAGCCGTTCTCCGGGAGAGCATCGAACTCGGCAGCACGCCGGGAGAGGAAATATCGTCGGGTGTTCTCACCGCCAGCCTCGTTGCCGGCCGGCTTCGGGATTGGAGCCTCACCCTCGCACTGACTGCTCAGACCATGCACCTATGGCGATGGAGCAGTGCCCTGATGCAAAGCGCGCCGTGCCTCGCGCTGTGCGCACGAGCGTTCGCTGAAGATCGGCCCGAGGTCGCGGGAGTTTTGCGCGGTGCGGCTTATGCCGCCTACCGGCGCGGAAGCCCTTCCCAATCTCCGCCTACGCCAGGCACAGGGTCTGGCGATTCCAACGCCAACTTCGTTCTCGCGGCCCTGCGAGAGGCCGGTGATCTTGTCACCGCTGCACTTGGCGAGGAGCGCCGACGCGACCTGCGCGCCAAAGGAGCTGCGATGCGCATGGACGAAGCCATTTCCTTCGCTCTCGACCACATCGACCCGGAAATCCTCGCCGGTCGAATCGCTAGCATCGACCGGTGAGCATCGAGCCCCGCCCAACCGCCGACCTGGTCGACGAGATCGGCCCCGACGTCCGCAGCTGCGATCTGCAATTGCGCCAGTTCGGCGGCCGTTCGCAGTTCGCCGGCCCCATCACCACCGTCAAGTGCTTCGAGGACAACGCTCTGCTGAAATCGGTTCTCTCCGAACAGGGTAACGGCGGCGTGCTGGTAATCGACGGCGACGGGTCACTGCACGCTGCTCTCGTCGGCGACCTCATCGCCGGCCTAGGCGTCGAGAACGACTGGGTGGGGCTGATCATCAACGGCGCGGTGCGGGACGCGGCGACGCTGCGCACGCTCGACATCGGCATCAAGGCGCTCGGCACCAATCCCCGCAAGAGCGCCAAAACCGGTGACGGCCAACGCGATGTCGCCGTCGAGTTCGGTGGCGTGGTGTTCGTGCCGGGCGAGATCGCCCACAGCGACGACGACGGAATCGTCGTCGTCGCTGCAGAGTGAGCGTTTAGACCGAAGCCCCCACCGGCGCATGGTGTTTGGCGAAATGCAGCGAGTCTTCGTCCACCTTGCCGTGCCTGATCATCCGCATGTCAAAGAGGTAGTTCTGCTTGAGCCGCCACGGTGCCCGCGACCCTGACTTCGGGAGCAGGTGCGCCGACCGCTTGAAGTAGCCGGGGGCGAAGTCCATGAACGGCAGCTCATCCACGGTATCGCCGGGGTGTTGCGGTTCGACGCGGTCGAAACCGTTGGCATCCATGTAGTTCAGCAGTCGGCAAACGAACTCCGAGACCAGGTCGGCCTTCAGCGTCCACGAGGCATTGGTGTAGCCGAAGGTCATGGCGAAGTTCGGGATGCCGGAGAACATCAGACCTTTGTAGGTCATCAGCGATGTCAGGTCGATCTGCTTGCCGTTCTTCGTCGGTTCGAGGCCGCCGAGCAGCCGCATGTTCAAACCGGTTGCCGTGACAATGATGTCGGCATCCGAGCGTCCTCGCCCGACGTCAACTTGATCCCGGTCTTGGTAAACCGTTCGATGGTGTCGGTGACGACGTCGGCCTTCCCCTTGCGAATGGCCTTGAACAGATCACCGTTGGGGGCGAGACACACGCGCTGGTCCCATGGCTTGTAGCTCGGAGTGAAGTGCTTGTCCCAGTCGTAACCCTCCGGCAGCCTGCGCTCACCCATCTTGCGGAGTGCGTTGGCGAAGAAGTTCGGGAACTTCCTTGCGATCTGGTACTGCACTGTGCTCTGCGCGATGACCTTCCAGCGGATCACCGCAAAAGCCGCCTTCTCGGGCAGCAGCTCGCTGACCCGCGCGGCGAAGGAATCCTTATCGGGCATGCCGGCGATGTACGTCGGCGAGCGCTGCAGCATGGTCACGTGACCGGACCCGAGTCGATGAGCGCCGGGATCAGGGTCACGGCGGTGGCGCCGCTGCCGATGACAACGATCTTCTTTCCCTGGTAGTCGAGATCCTCGGGCCAGTGTTGCGGGTGGACGATCGTCCCTGCGAAGTCTTCTGGACCGGCGAACTCGGGCGAGTAGCCCTCGTCGTAGTTGTAGTAGCCGGTGGTCAGCCGAACAGGAAGGAGCAGGCGATCTCGCGCTGCTGCCCGTCGGATTCGACGCGCAGCGTCCAGCGATTGTCGGCGTCGGACCAGTCGGCGGCGACCACGTTCTGGCCGAAGCGCATGTGCTTGTCGATGCCGTTCTCGGCGGCGGCTTCCTTCAGATAGTTCAGGATCGACGGCGCATCGGCGATCGCCTGCTCCGACGTGTACGGCTTGAACCGGAATCCAAGGGTGTACATATCGGAATCCGAGCGGAGACCCGGGTACTTGAACAGGTCCCACGTGCCGCCGAGGTCTCCCGGCGCTCCAGGACATGTAGCTCTTGACGGGGCAGCGGTCCTGCAGATGCCAAGCGGCGCTGATGCCGGAGATGCCGGCTCCGACGATGACGACGTCGACAAATTCGGTCATGCTGTAAACGCTATCAACGCCGTGTTGAATAAGTCAACACCCTGTCGAGAAATTCGACATGCTGTAAAGTTTGTGCCGTGACAACCGTTGACCAGCCCCGTTCCAGCCGAGGACGGCGCGGCACCGGCCGTCGGGCGACGACCGTCAGCTGGCCATTCTGGAGACCGCCGAGCGGCTGCTTGAGCAGCGACCGCTTGCTGAGATCTCCGTTGACGACCTTGCCAAGGGCGCGGGCATCTCCCGCCCGACGTTCTACTTCTACTTCCCTCCAAGGACGCGGTGCTGCTGACGCTGATGGACCGCGTACATCGCCGAGGCCCACGCCGCTCGCGAAGGCGATAATGGCGGCCCCGCCCAAGGGCCGCAACGCCTTCTGGCGTGCTGGGATCAACGTGTACTACTCGAACCTTTCATGCGCACCAGGCACTGGCCGCGCCGTGGTCGGTCGCGAAGTACACCAACGCGGAGGCCCGCAGATTGTGGGCGAGATTTCATGCAAACGTCCATCGACACACCACGAGCGTCATCGAGACCGTGCGTGCCCGAGGCGGGGCCCCGGACAATTTGCCCGCGCGCGAGTTAGCGACATCGTTGAACCTGCTGAACGAGGCCATCATGACGGCGGCGTTCGCCGACGGCAGCCGCCGGCCTTGCCCGACGAGCGATCTGTCGACAACGCTCGTTCATATCTGGCTGAGCGCGATCTACGGCGACACGCCCTTATTTGTCACCCGGCGATGCGAACATATGTTCGTGTCGGCAAGCGCCACCATCCTGCACGCTGACCTCGACTCGTTCTACGCGTCGGTCGAGCAGCGCGACGACCCTGCGCTGCGCGGCAGGCCGGTGATCGTCGGGGGCGGCGTCGTGCTCGCCGCGAGCTATGAAGCGAAGGCCTACGGCGTGCGCACCGCGATGGGTGGGCGCCAGGCCCGCCAGCTCTGCCCGCACGCCGTTGTCGTCTCGCCGCGAATGTCGGCGTACTCACAGGCCAGCGACGCCGTGTTCGAGGTGTTCCACGACACCACGCCGGTCGTCGAACCGCTGTCGGTGGACGAGGCCTTCCTCGACGTCTCCGGGCTGCGCCGGGTGTCCGGCACCCCCGTCGAGATCGCCGCCCGGCTGCGGGCCCAGGTCCGCGACCGCGTCGGCCTGCCGATCACGGTCGGCATCGCGCGCACCAAGTTCCTGGCCAAGGTGGCCAGCCAGGAGGCGAAACCCGACGGGCTGCTGCTGGTGCCGCCGGACCGGGAGTTGGCATTCCTGCATCCGCTACCGGTGCGACGGCTGTGGGGTGTTGGCGTCAAGACCGCGGAGAAGCTGCACGCACACGGTATCGAGACAGTCGCTGATGTCGCCGAACTCGGAGAGTCCACGCTGGCCTCGATGGTCGGCGGCGCGATGGGCCGCCAGCTGTTCGCGTTGTCCCGCAACATCGATCGTCGGCGCGTGGTGACCGGCGTGCGCCGTCGTTCGGTCGGTGCGCAACGCGCTCTGGGCCGGGCAGGCAACACGATGACGGCCGCCGAAATCGATGCCGTGGTAATCAATCTCATCGACCGCATCACCCGCCGGATGCGCAAGGCCGGCCGCACCGGCCGCACGGTGGTGCTGCGGTTGCGGTTCGACGACTTCGGCCGGGCCACCCGCTCACACACCATGGCGCGCGCGACCGCGTCGACCGACGTCATTCTCGACGCCGCCCGTGGCCTGGTGGCGTCGGCCGCGCCGCTGATCGCCGAACGGGGGCTGACGCTGGTCGGGTTCGCGGTGTCCAACATCGACCGCCACGGCGCCCAGCAGTTGGAGTTGCCGTTCGAGGAACACGCTGACACTGTCGCGCTCGACGACGCGGTAGACCTTGTGCGCAAGCGCTACGGCAACTCCGCGGTCACCCGCGGCGTGCTGCTGGGCCGGGATCCGGGCCTGGAGATGCCACACCTGCCGGACTGAACGCCCGCCGGCCGGTAGAGATGAGCGGCCACAATCGCATCGCAGCGTTGCGGGCGAGGATGCCGCCGGCCGTGGCGGGAACGATGAGCCGCGATCCTGCTCCCATCCAGCGCTGTCGGGGAGTGACGAGCCGGCGATGCGTCCGCTCATAGGCGGCCAATGCCGTGGCCGGATTGTCGCGATGTGCAGCGACCGCGTCGGCCAGTGCGGCACCACCCGCGATCGCCAGGCTCGAACCCTCGCCGAACAGCGACACACACGACGCGGCGTCGCCGAGCAGCACGATGCGCCCGCGCGACCAGCCATCCATCCGGACCCTGCTGACCGAGTCGAAATACATGTCCTCGGCGGTGCGCACCCGTTCGACCAGCTCGGGCACCCGCCATCCGACGCCGGCGTACGCCGTGGCGACGATCTCGCGCTGCCGGGCCGTGTCCCGGTGGTCGAGTTCCGTGATCTCGTCTCTGCGAAATATGAACGCGGCGATCCCTCGGCCGGTTGCGGGATGCACCGCGGCCGCCCGCCCAGGTGTGTTGTGGATCAGGACGGTCCGCTCGTCATCAACCGCACCGGCGAGGTCCACGGTGGCGACGTAGAGACCCAGGTGCTTGACGAACCTCGTTCCGAACACGAGTTCCCTTACCCGCGAGTGCAATCCATCCGCACCAATGACGAGATCGAAACGACGCGGCGCGGCATGCTCGAATGTGACGTCCACGCCGTTTCCATCATCGGTCAGCGAGACGACGGTGTCCGAGTAGAGATAGTCGGCGTTGTCCCGTCCGGCGTCTGCGAGGATGGCGGCAAGGTCGCTGCGCGGGATCTCGACGCCATCGCCCAGCTGCATCGGCACCCACCCGATCCGGCGACCCCCGTCGTCGACCGCACTGAATCTGGTCGCCCGCGTCGCCGCTGCCCGCACCCGCGGTAGCACTCCCATCCGCTCCGCCACCCGGTAGGCCGGCCCACGCACATCGACCGGACTGCCGCTGGATCGCCCGCCTGCCGCGCGTTCGACGACCGTGACGGCCATCCCGTTCCGCGCCAGCCAGTAAGCCGCCGTCGACCCGGCGATACCCGCGCCGACCACCAAAACCGTTCGCACATTCATCAGTACTCCTGCAATCTGTGCAATTTTGCATCTAATGCAGTTATACACTCGGTGCATGGCTGAAAACACCGGTACTCCCACGCTGCGTGAACGCAAGCGCGAGAAGACGCGCGCCGCGATCGTCGACGCAGCGATGGAGCTCTTCGAAACCCGGGGATATGACGGCACCACCGTGGCGGACATCGCCGCGGCTGCCGAGATCGGTACGCGCACCTTCTTCAGCTACTTCGCGAGCAAGGACGACTTGCTCTTCCCGGGAGCAGACGCCCGGGTCATCGCCGCGCTCGACGCGATCGCATCACGTGGCCCGCACGACCGTCCCAGCGACCTCCTGCTACGCGCGCTCAGCACGGTGATCGATGGCGGCCACGACTTCGCCGATAAGCAAGGGGCGCTTCGCTTCCGACTCATCCAGACCGTTCCGGCGGTGCGCGGGCGCGCCCTGCAACTGCAACTAGACGCGCAGCGGGAGATCGCGCGCCACCTGCAGGCCGCCTATCCCGACGAGCTCGACGAGGTTACGGCCGGGGCGATCGTCGGCGCGTTTGTCGGGGCTATCACGGGTGCGGTCCAGGCCATGACCGACGCCGGCGCACCCGCCGATCCTGAAGGCCGCTCGAAAGCGCTGCGGCGCGCCGCCGACATCGCGCTGCACCCGTGGCGCGACGGTTAAGACGCCGTCCACTCCAGCAGCTTCTCTGCCGGCCAGCTGTTGACGATCCGGTCGACCGGCACTTTCGCGTCCAGCGCGCGTTGAGCCCCGTAGCCGAGGAATTCCAGCTGGCCGGGTGCATGCGAGTCGGTGTCGATGGAGAACAGGCAGCCGATCTCCAGCGCCAGGTTCAACAGCCGAGTCGGCGGATCGCGGCGCTCGGGCCGCGAGTTGATCTCCACCGCGGTGCCGTTGTCCCGACAGGCGGTGAACACCTTCTCCGCGTCGAACTTCGACTCCGGCCGGACGCCCCGTCCGCCGGTGACCAGCCGACCCGTGCAATGGCCCAGCACGTCCGCGTGGGGGTTGGACACCGCCTTGATCATCCGCCGCGTCATCGACGGCGCATCCATGGCCAGCTTCGAATGCACGCTGGCCACCACGACATCGAGCCGCTCGAGCAACTCGGGCTCCTGATCGAGCGAGCCGTCCTCGAGGATGTCGACCTCGATGCCGGTGAGGATCCGCATCGGCGCCACCGTTT
This sequence comes from uncultured Actinomycetota bacterium, assembly GCA_963800125.1. Lineage (GTDB taxonomy): Bacteria > Actinomycetota > Actinomycetes > Mycobacteriales > Mycobacteriaceae > Mycobacterium. The sequence goes on from CAWDAC010000027.1 coordinate 113,011, forward strand.
CCCGCAGCTCGTCGATCACATCGAGCTGTCTGCGCAGCCGCTCGGGCGACAGCCCGTTGGCGATGGTCAGCCGCGGCGAATGGTCGGTCAGGGCGCAGTACTCGTGCCCCAATTCCCTTGCTGCGAGCAGCATCTCCTCGATCGGCGCCGACCCGTCCGACCAGTTGGAGTGCACGTGCAGGTCGCCACGCAGTGCCGCCCTGATCTCACCTCCGCCGAGATCCTCTGCCGCCGAGCGCAATTCGATAAGCGCGTCGGGCTCGCGACCCGCCCAGGCCTGCGCGATGACCTTCGCGGTCTTGGGCCCGATGCCGGGCAACGACTGCCAGCTGTTGGCAGCGCCGTGGCGTTCGCGGTCGGCATCGCTGAGCGCATCGACGATGTCTGCCGCGTTGCGGTAGGCCATCACCCGCCGCGAGTCCTCCCGCGCCCGATCCTTGTAGTACGCAATCTGACGCAGCGCGACGACCGGATCCATGGCTCCAGTGTGCCCGCTCAGGGCGCACGCCAAGCGGGATCACGACCGCTCAATGCGATGACCCGGTCCAGGTCCGGTGCGTCGTCGGCTATCGGCACGGCCGGACCGAACATGCCCTCGGTGCCGGACGTGTCGAACTGCGCGAGGTGCGCCAGACAGGCCTGCACAGTGGCCGGAACGCACTCATAGGGCTGGCCGATGGCACGAGCGATGTCCCAGCCGTGAATGACGACCTCGGCAAGCGCGACAGAACCCGCGATTTCGCCGGGGAGGTCGACGCCGCCCGCGCGGGTCATGCCCTGCGACGCGTCCGGGTCCCGCCACGCCGTGGCCAGCGCGGCGAGGCGTTGCGGGTAGGCGGTGCGCCAGTCGGCGTCCAGCTGCGCACCGTCGGTGGGTGGGGTGTCGGTCAGCGGCCCGAAGTCCTTGCGCGCCGCCGCGGTGAACGCCAGCGCCAGCCCGCCGACGTGGGCGACCAGCTCGTCGAGACGCAGCTTCTCGCACGGGGTGGGCAGGGCGAGCTGTTGGTCGGTCACGCCTGCCAGCACGTCGGCGGTGCGCTGGCAGGCGGAGGTCAGATCGATCATGTCGATATAGACCGGCACGACGGCGCCAACTCATCGCGCGGCGATCAGCCGGCGGGGCTGGTCCGATCACGACGCGGCTTCGTGGCACCGTGAACAAGAGCCCGGACCTGGTCCTCGATGGCACCGCCGGCGAGGAACAACATCTCGTCGTCCGCCTCGAGCACGTCGTCCGGCTTCGGAAGAATGATCCCGCCGTCACGAATCACGATGGCCAGTGCGGTGTTCTCGGGCAGAGGTAGGTCGCGCACCTTCCGACCGACCAACGGATCGTCCGCGGGCAGCGTCAGTTTCTCCAAGCTCACCTGGCCTTGTCTGAGGTCCATCAATCGCACCAGGTGGCCGATATCGATCGCGCCCTCGATCGCCGCGACCAGGGCGCGTGGCGCTGAGACCGCGACATCGACGCCCCACGCCTCGTTGAACAGCCATTCATTGCGCGCGTCGTTGACCCGTGCAACCACCCTGGACACCCCGAACTCGGTCTTGGCCAACAGGGCCGCCGTGAGGTTCACCTTGTCATCGCCGGTCGCCGTGATCACCACATCACACGTCTGCATTCCGGACTCTTCGAGGGAGGCGAGCTCGCACGCGTCGGCCAGTAACCAGTCGGCACCGGGGACCGTGTGCGGTTCGTAGTGACCGGCGTTGCGCTCGATCAACAAGACTTTGTGGCCATAGGCGAGTAGTTCCTGGGCGACGGACCGGCCGATCGCTCCGGCGCCAGCGATGCCGATGCGCATCGTCCGACGCTCGTCAGCGCGGTCAGCGCGGTTCGATGCCGCGGCGGACCGCCTTCTGATTCGGAACACGAAATCATACTGACCCATGCGGGGTGGTACTGGTTAACTGCGGGATGAAATGACCTTGCAGCAGCTGTATCTGGTGCTGCTGGCCGGTGGGCTCGTACTGCTGGCCAGCATTGTCGCCACCCGGGCGGCCAGCCGAGTGGGCTTGCCAAGCCTGCTGCTGTTCCTGGGCGTCGGCGTCATCGTCGGCGAAGACGGGCTGGGACTGCCATTCGAGAACTACCTACTCGCCGAACACCTCGGCACGGTCGCATTGGCGATCATCCTCATCGAAGGTGGCCTGACGACGAAGTTCGCCGATGTGCGAAGGGTGTTGGCCCCCGCTGGGATGCTGGCCACCCTGGGCGTGGCGGTCAGCATGGTGATCACAGCCGCCGGGGCGCATCTGCTGCTCGGGATGAACTGGCAACTCGCACTACTCCTCGGCGCCATCGTCTCCTCCACCGATGCCGCCGCCGTGTTCTCCGTGCTGCGCGTCGTGCCCTTGCCGAGGCGGGTCGCCGGCCTGCTCGAGGCCGAGTCCGGATTCAACGATGCGCCGGCCGTCATCCTCGTCCTGATGTTCAGCGCCGCGCCGCTGGATCTGTCCCCTGTGCACGCCCTTGGCACGTTGGTTTACGAACTGGGTGTCGGTGCCGCGATTGGATTGGGGTGCGGCCTGCTCGGCGCAATCGCCCTGCGCCGCATCGCCCTTCCGGCATCCGGCCTATACCCGCTCGCGAACTTCGGGCTGGGCATGGTCGCGTTCGCCGCGGCAGGCAGCGCCCACGCCAGCGGGTTTCTCGCCGCGTATCTGGCCGCGGTCGTGCTCGCCAATTCCGGACTACCCCACCGCTCGGCCACCCGGTCCTTCGCAGAAGGGCTCGGCTGGCTCGCACAGATCGGCCTGTTCGTCCTTCTCGGCCTGCTGGTCGACCCCAGCGATCTCGGCCGCGAAATTGTGCCTGCGATCGTCATCGGGTTGGTGCTTCTGCTGCTCGCCCGGCCGTTGTCGGTCGCCATATCCCTCGCCGCATTCCGGGTGCCCTGGCGCGAGCAGGTTTTCGTGTCGTGGGCCGGCCTGCGTGGCGCCGTCCCGATCGTGCTGGCGACCTTCCCGATCGTCGAAGGCGTGCCTGACGCCATCCGTCTGCTCAACATCGTGTTCATCCTGGTCGTGGTGTTCACCCTGGTGCAGGGGCCCAGCCTGCGCACGCTCGCCCACCGGTTGGGACTGATTCCGCGGGATGCCACCCGCGAGATCCAGGTGGAGGCGGCTCCCCTCGACGTGTTGGAGGCCGAGCTATTGACGATGACCGTGCAGCCGCCATCCCGGTTGCATGGCGTCAGCGTGCTCGAACTGCGGCTACCAGACCCCAGCGTCATCACCCTGATCATCCGGAACGGTCACACGTTCGTTCCCCAGCCCGAGACGCGGATCGCGGCGGGTGACGAGTTGCTCATCGTCACTACCACCAAGACGCGCACAGCGGCCGAACGCAGGCTGCGCGCGGTGAGTCGTCGCGGCAAACTCGCCTACTGGTTCGACGAGTACGGCGAAGCCGACTGACCCTCCGGCGACGGCTCACAGCCCACGGCCAGGGAAGCGGGACTAGGGTTGATTCAGTGCGATTCGCTTTCAAGACATCCCCGCAGAACACCATCTGGAACGACATGCTCGCGGTCTGGCAGGCCGCCGACGACATAGACGTCTACGAGTCCGGCTGGACCTTCGACCACTTCTATCCGATCTTCTCCGACTCCACCGGCCCGTGCCTGGAAGGCTGGGCCACGCTGACCGCGCTGGCGCAGGCCACCAAGCGGTTGCGGCTCGGCACCCTGGTCACCGGCATTCACTACCGCCACCCCGCGGTGCTGGCCAACATGGCTGCGGCGCTGGACATCATCTCCAACGGGCGCCTCGAACTCGGGATCGGCGCGGGCTGGAACGAAGAGGAGTCCGGCGCCTACGGCATTGAACTCGGCTCCATCAGGGAGCGCTTCGACCGCTTCGAGGAAGCCTGCCAGGTGTTGATCGGCCTGTTGAGCCAGGAGACAACGAGTTTCGACGGCAAGTTCTACCAACTCAAGGACGCACGCAACGAGCCGAAGGGCCCGCAGAAGCCGCACCCGCCGATCTGCATCGGTGGCAGTGGCGAGAAGCGCACGTTACGCATCACCGCGCGCTATGCCGACCACTGGAACTTCGCCGGCGGTCCGCCGGAGGAGTTCGCCCGCAAGCGCGAGGTGCTGGCTTCGCACTGCGCAGACATCGGGCGCGATCCCAAGGAGATCATGCTGTCCTCGCATGTCCGGCTCGAGCCCGACCTCAATTACGCCAAGGTGATTGAGGAGGCAGGCGCGCTGGGCAAGGAGGGTTTGGACCTCGCGATCGTCTACCTGCCGCCGCCGCACGACCCCGCCGTGCTCGAGCCGTTGGCCGAGGCCATCCGCGACTCCGGACTGACGAAGAGAGCGTGAGCGCTCAGCAGCAAAGACGAGTGACGATCACGAAAATATAACGGCCAGGCAAAGGAATGATGACAAGACGACCTAACGTCGTAACCAGCGTCGTCGGACGTGGCTAGAACCCGTAGCGAAGTAGCTCATCGGGGGTGACGAGGCGCTCCGCCTTGGCCGGGAACTCACGGCACCTTACCGGGTGGCGGAACCATGACCAGGCGATTCGACTCATCCGCGAACGCGACAGTGGTTTGAGGTACATGTCGTTCACTCCTGCGGTATAGCAATTGCTGAACTTGGGCACTACGTTACCGCAGCTCCCTCATGAAGTCATTAGATACCAGAGAACTGGCAAACAGAATTAGGCGCGCCGAACAATCATCAGATGATTTTATTGAGGCAGGAGTGACAAATGGGGTCTAGTCGCCGGCCTCGGGCTTGAGGAACACGTCGTCGAGCGTGACGGTGCGAAGTTTGCGCGCGCGGATGATGTCGACGAGCTGTCCGTAGACGTGTGTGACCGGCATGTGATTGAGGTGGCCGATCACGATGGCCCCGGGCCACTGGGTGTCCGCGGTGTAACCGAGCTCGCCGGAGATCTTGTCGACGTGCGCGTTGTGCTGTCCGTACGGCGGCCGGAAGTAGGGCCGCGCATCGATGCCGTAGGCCTTCCACAGGAAGTCGTGGTTGTGCCGAAGTTCTTCTGCCACATCGGTTAACGACAGCTTGATGAGATCCGGATGCGACCATGTGTCGGGCAGGCTGTTGAGCACGCCACCGCCGGGTAACGGAATGCGCGCCTCTCGAGGCGGCGGCAACAGCGCAGGCGGTTGTTGACAGCGACCGGCGACGCTTCGGCGGCCCGCGGTTGCCCACTTGTCCTGCAGACAGCTACCGCTGCGGCACGGCGGTGGGCTTGATCGGGGCAGGCAGCGCGGTGCGACCCATCAGATAGCGGTCGACGCCCGCCGCGGCGGCGCGGCCCTCGGCGATCGCCCAGACGATCAGCGACTGGCCCCGGCCCATGTCGCCGGCGACGTAAACGCCGGGCACCGAGGTGGCGAAGTCGGCGTCACGCGCGACATTGCCACGGTCGGTGATCTCGACGCCCAGGTCCTCGAGCAGTCCCTCACGCTCGGGGCCGACGAAGCCCATCGCGAGCAGCACCAGGTCGGCTTCCATGTCGAAGTCAGTGCCCTCGAGCTTCTCGAACTTGCCGCCGGCCATCTTGACCTCGTGTCCCCGCAACCCTGTGACCTGTCCGTCGCGGCCGGTGAACTCCTCGGTGTTCACCGAGTACACCCGGTCGCCGCCCTCCTCGTGGGCGGAGTACACCCGGAACATCAGCGGGTAGACCGGCCACGGGGTGGAGTCGGCACGCGTGTCGGGCGGGCGCGGCATGATCTCGAACTGGTGCACGCTTTCCGCGCCCTGGCGGTGCACCGTGCCCAGGCAGTCGGCGCCCGTGTCGCCGCCGCCGATGATGATCACCTTCTTGCCCTTGGCGGTGATCGGCGGCTCGCCGTCTTCCGCGAGCACCGGATCGCCCTGCTGCACCCGATTCGCCCACGGCAGGAACTCCATCGCCTGATGGATGCCGTCCAGGTCGCGACCAGGGATCGGCAGATCGCGGGCCGCCGTCGCGCCGCCCGCCAGCACCACCGCGTCGAACTGGGCGCGCAGTTCGTCGGCGGTGATGTTGACCCCGACGTTCACGCCGGCGCGGAACTGGGTGCCCTCGGCGTCCATCTGCTCGAGCCGGCGGTCGATGTGGCGCTTCTCCATCTTGAATTCCGGGATGCCGTAGCGCAGCAGGCCGCCGATCCGATCGTCCCGCTCGAACACCGTCACCGAATGACCGGCGCGGGTGAGCTGCTGAGCGGCGGCCAGCCCAGCCGGACCCGACCCGACGACGGCGACGCTCTTGCCGGTCAGCTTGTCGGGCGGCAGCGGAACGACCCAGCCCTCGTCGAAGGCGTTGTCGATGATCTCGACCTCGACCTGCTTGATGGTCACCGGATCCTGGTTGATGCCCAGCACGCACGATCCCTCACACGGCGCCGGGCACAGCCGGCCGGTGAACTCCGGGAAGTTGTTGGTGGCGTGCAGCCGCTCGATCGCATCGCGCCAGCGGTCGTTGCGCACCAGATCGTTCCACTCCGGGATCAGGTTGCCCAACGGGCACCCGTTGTGGCAGAACGGAATGCCGCAGTCCATGCACCGGGTAGCTTGCTCACGCAGCACGTCATGGGAGAAGTCCTCGTAGACCTCTTTCCAGTCACGAAGTCGCAGCGGGACCGGCCGCCGGTGCGGGGTCTCGCGCTTTGTGTACTTCAGAAAGCCTTTGGGATCAGGCATTCGCAGCCGCCATGATCGCCGTATCGACATCCTCGCCGGTGCGCTCGGCCTGTGCGATCGCCTGCAACACCCGCTTGAAGTCGCGCGGCATCACTTTTCGGAAGTGCTTCAATTGTCCGTCCCAGTCGCTCAGAATGCGCTGTCCCACGGCTGAATCCGTGGCATCGACGTGCGCAGTGATCGTGCCGCGCAACCAGTCGACGTCGTTGTCGTCGACGGCGTCGAGATCCACCATCTCGTCGTTGAGGTTCTCCTCGAACGTTCCGTTCGGGTCGTAGACGTAGGCCACGCCGCCGGACATGCCTGCCGCGAAGTTGCGGCCGGTGGGCCCGAGGATGACGACCTTGCCACCGGTCATGTACTCACAGCCGTGGTCGCCGACGCCTTCCACCACCGCGTGCGCACCTGAGTTGCGTACCGCGAATCGCTCGCCGACGACACCGCGCAGGAACACCTGGCCGCTGGTCGCGCCGAACAGGATCACGTTGCCTGCGATGATGTTCTCCTCGGCGATGTATTCATCTGGCGCGTTGTCCGACGGACGCACCACCAGCCGGCCGCCGGAAAGGCCCTTGCCGACGTAGTCGTTGGCGTCGCCGTAAACCCGCAGGGTGATGCCCTTGGGCACGAACGCGCCAAAGCTGTTGCCCGCCGACCCGTCGAAGGTGATGTCGATGGTTCCATCGGGAAGCCCTTGGCCGCCATATGCTTTGGTGAGCTCGTGGCCCAACATGGTGCCCACGGCGCGGTTGGTGTTGGCAATGGTCGTGGAGAACCGGACCGGTGTGCCCGAGTCGAGCGCCTCCCGGCTCATCACGATCAGTTGCTGGTCGAGCGCTTTGTCCAGGCCGTGGTCCTGACGCGAGCTGCAGTACAGGTCCTGGTTCATGAACGCCGACTCGGGCTCGTGCAGCACCGGTGAGAGGTCCAGCTTGTAGGCCTTCCAGTGCTCGGCCGCGCGTGTGGTGTCCAACGAGCCGACCTGGCCGACCATCTCGTTGACGGTCCGGAAGCCCAACTGCGCCATCATTTCGCGGACCTCTTCGGCGATGAACATGAAGAAGTTCTCCACGAATTCCGGCTTGCCGGCGAAGCGTTGCCGAAGCACCGGGTTCTGCGTGGCCACACCGACCGGGCAAGTGTCGAGGTGACACACCCGCATCATGATGCAGCCGGACACCACCAGCGGCGCGGTGGCGAACCCGAACTCCTCGGCGCCGAGCAGCGCGGCGATCACCACGTCGCGGCCGGTCTTGAGCTGGCCGTCGACCTGCACGACGATGCGGTCGCGTAACCCGTTGAGCAGCAACGTCTGCTGCGTCTCAGCCAGCCCGAGTTCCCACGGCGCGCCCGCGTGCTTCTGCGACGTCAACGGGGTGGCGCCGGTGCCGCCGTCGTGGCCCGAGATGAGCACCACGTCCGCGTGCGCCTTGGAGACCCCCGCGGCCACTGTGCCGACGCCGTTCTCACTGACCAGCTTCACGTGCACGCGGGCCTGCGGGTTGGCGTTCTTGAGGTCGTGGATCAGCTGTGCAAGGTCCTCGATCGAGTAGATGTCGTGATGCGGCGGCGGGGATATCAGGCCGACACCCGGCGTCGAGTGCCGCACCTCGGCCACCCACGGGTACACCTTGTTGCCCGGAAGTTGGCCGCCCTCACCGGGTTTCGCGCCCTGGGCCATCTTGATCTGGATGTCGGTGCAATTTGTCAGGTAGTGGCTGGTGACGCCGAACCGCGCCGACGCCACCTGCTTGATGGCACTGCGGCGCCAGTCGCCGTTCTCGTCGTGCTCGAAGCGCCTGACGTCCTCGCCACCTTCACCGCAATTCGACCGGCCGCCAAGCCGGTTCATCGCGATGGCCAGGGTCTCGTGCGCCTCGGCGGAGATCGAGCCGTAGCTCATCGCGCCGGTCGAGAACCGTTTGACGATCTCACTCGCAGGCTCGACCTCGTCGAGCGGAACCGGTGTGCGGATGCCGTCTTTGAGCTTCAACAGGCCGCGCAGCGACGCCATCCGCTCGCTCTGGTCGTCGACCAGCTGGGTGTACTCCTTGAAGACCGAGTACTGCCCGGTCCGCGTCGAGTGCTGCAGCTTGAACACCGTGTCCGGGTTGAACAGATGGTATTCGCCCTCCCGGCGCCACTGGTATTCGCCGCCGACCTCGAGTTCGCGATGTGCCCACTCGTCGGGCCGGTCCAGGTAGGCCAGCGCGTGGCGGGCGGCGACGTCGTCGGCGATGTCGTCGAGGTCGATGCCACCGGTGGGGCACGTCAGGCCGGTGAAGTACTCGTCGAGCACCTGCTGCGAAATGCCGATGGCCTGGAACAGCTGCGCGCCGGTGTAAGACGCCAGCGTCGAGATGCCCATCTTGGACATCACCTTCAGCACGCCTTTGCCCGCCGCTTTGACGTAGTTCGTCAGCGCCTTCTCGCGGTCGAGGCCGACCAGTACACCCCTGTCGAGCATGTCCTCGATGGACTCGAACGCCATGTACGGGTTGATCGCGGCGGCACCGAAGCCGACCAGCGCCGCCATGTGGTGCACCTCGCGGGCGTCACCGGACTCGACCACCAGACCGACATGGGTGCGGGTGCGTTCCCGGACCAAGTGGTGGTGCACTGCGGCGACGGCCAACAGCGACGGGATCGGCGCCAGTTGTTCGTTCGATTCGCGGTCGGACAGCACGATGATTCGCGCGCCGTCGCGGATCGCCGCGGAGACCTTGGCGCGGACGTTGTCGAGCGCCTCCTTGAGCCCCATGCCACCCCGGTTCACCGGGTACAGGCAGCGGATGACGGCGGTGCTCAGGCCGTGCCGGCGGCCGTCGATGTCCTGGTCGGGATCGAGGTTGACCAGCTTGGCCAGTTCGTGATTGCGCAGGATCGGTTGCGGCAGCACGATCTGGCGGCAGGACTCCGCGTTCGGGTTGAGCAGGTCGCCCTCCGGCCCGACGGTGCCCTGCAGGCTGGTCACCACCTCTTCGCGGATGGCGTCCAGCGGCGGGTTGGTGACCTGGGCGAACAACTGCTGGAAGTAGTCGAACAACATCCGCGGCCGCTGCGAGAGCACGGCGACCGGGGTATCGGTGCCCATCGAGCCGATGGGCTCGGCGCCCTTGAGAGCCATCGGCGCAACCAACAGGTTCAGTTCCTCGTAGGTGTAGCCGAAGGCCTGCTGGCGCAACACGATCCGATGGTGAGGCATGCGGACGTAGTTGCCCTGCGGCAAGTCGTTGAGGTGGAACAGGCCGGCATCCAGCCACTCCTGGTACGGATGCTCGGCGGCGAGCTCGGCCTTGATCTCCTCGTCGGACACGATGCGGCCCTGCGCGGTGTCCACCAGGAACATCCGGCCGGGCTGTAGCCGCATCCTCTTCACGACGGTGGAGGGGTCGAGGTCGAGCACGCCGGCCTCGGAGGCCATCACCACCAGGCCGTCGCTGGTTACCCAGATGCGGGACGGACGAAGGCCGTTGCGGTCCAGCACCGCGCCGATCACGGTGCCGTCGGTAAAGGACACCGACGCCGGTCCGTCCCACGGCTCCATCAGCGACGCGTGGTACTGGTAGAACGCCCGCCGGGCGGGATCCATCGACTCGTTCCGTTCCCACGCCTCGGGGATCATCATCAGCACGGCGTGCGGCAGGCTGCGGCCGCCGAGATGCAGCAGCTCGAGCACCTCGTCGAACCGCGCGGTGTCGGAGGCGCCCGGAGTGCAGACCGGGACGACCTTGTCGAGGTCCTGGCCGGAACCGAAGAAGTCGGTCTTGATCAGCGCCTCGCGCGCCCGCATCCAGTTCTCGTTGCCGGTGACGGTGTTGATCTCGCCGTTGTGAGCGATCCGCCGGAACGGGTGGGCCAACGGCCACGATGGGAAGGTATTCGTGGAGAACCGCGAGTGCACAATGCCCAGCGCGCTGGTCAGCCGATCGTCCTGCAGGTCCAGATAAAACGCTTTCAGCTGCGGCGTGGTCAGCATGCCCTTGTAGACGAAGGTCTGGCCGGAAAGGCTTGGGAAGTAGACGGTTTCGCGGCCGGGGCCGTCCTGCCCTGGCCCCTTCGTCCCGAGCTCGTGCTCGGCACGCTTGCGCACCACGTACGCGCGCCGTTCAAGATCCATGCCGGAGGCGCCTGCGATGAACACCTGACGGAAGGTGGGCATAGCGTCGCGGGCCAGTGCGCCCAGCGACGACTCGTCGGTGGGTACATCGCGCCAGCCCAGCACCTGAAGGCCCTCGGCCTCGGCGATCTTCTCGACGGCTTCACAGGCCGTGGCGGCGTCCTTCGACGACTGCGGCAGGAACGCGATGCCGGTCGCGTAGCTTCCCGGCTCGGGTAGATCGAATTCGACGACAGCGCGCAGGAACTCATCGGGGACCTGTAGCAGGATGCCTGCGCCGTCACCGGTGTGCGGTTCAGCGCCCTGGGCACCGCGGTGCTCCAGGTTCAGCAGGGCCGTGATGGCCTTGTCGACGATGTCGCGGCTGCGGCGGCCGTGCATGTCCGCGACCATGGCAACGCCACACGCGTCATGCTCGAACGCGGGGTTGTACAGCCCTTGACTGCTGGGCGCCATTCCCACCTAGCCCTTCAACACCTACATGAGTCCGTGGCAGCCGTCGACGACGGCATCAGCCAGCCTTGGCGGTGGCGGTGCCTCCGTGCAGCACTGAACGACGACCCCTGCCCCACTCGCCACAAGTGGAGAAAACGATATGACAAACCCCGCCTGACATGCCAACTTAGTCATACCTAACTAATCTCATTGGCCCCCAAGGCCGGGGGTCCGCATTCGCTGCCCATGATACGGGCGATGTCCTTGTGCGCCTTTGGCTTTCGGCCATCAGAGGCGCCGTCCAGACGTCTGGGCGGTGTGTCCTGATGCGGCCAAGATCGCGGGGCGAGATTGCTAGGGTTCGTCGTACGGGTCGATGTACAGCGCTGACTGCGCTCAGAGCCATTTGCTACAAAGCCTAGTCAGATTCTTAGAGATGGCCCGCGTGGCCCGCCCGCTCCCCCCTCGTCGAGCAGGCAGGCTGCGGGCTGATCAGCGGTGCACTGGGTAGCCGCCGCGCTCGGCCAATGACCTGAGCTGCTTCAACGCGAACGTGCGGCCTCGTCCGCCCTCTGGAATGTGGATGCCGGCCCACAGCCCCTGCGCACCCGGCATCTCGCATGCCTCCTTGGCGCACAGCCAGCGGCGCGGGCAGGCCCGGCACACCGCCTTGGTGCGGTCGTCGGTCGCGGTCATCCACCGGTCCGGGTCCTGCGTGCAGGCGCCGATCTGGCTGTCGGTCAGTACGGGCATCTCGATCATGACGGTCATGACCACTTCCTCTCCCTCATTGGCGTTCCAAAACCGTAGCGTTCTTTCCGTAGCACTGCAACACTTCCTTCGGTTTTTCTGCTACGGCGAGGTTGGCCGGTTACGGCCCGAGAGGCTGGCTACACTGGGCGGGTGGAAGTGGACGCCGGCGATCCGGGCATCGCTCGTGCCGGCGCTGCCGTCGCCGCCCGACGCCGCGAATTGGACATCAAGCAGCGGAATCTCGCCAAGTACAAGATCATCAACGCAGGCGCACTCATCGCGTTCGAGAAGGGCCGCAGCTGGCCGCGGGAGCGGACACGGGCCAGGCTAGAGGAGGTCCTGCAGTGGCCCGCCGGAACCATAGCGACGATACGGTATGGCGGTCCCGTGCCCGGCGCCACACCGGAGCCGCCGGTGGACGACGGGGCCGCGTCGCTCATCGTCGGCGCCGTCGAGGTGGCGATGAAGACGTTCACTGCCGCGATCGAGGCCTTGCCGCCAGACGACGCCGCCGAATTCCCCGCTCGTTCCGCTGTGATCCTGGCCGACCTGCGCAAGCTCGAAACAGTGGTGGCCCGGGCTGCTCAGCGCAGCCGGGGTACGGCCGACGTGGTGTTGGCCCTGAGGACGGTTCGCGGCTGCTACGACGGCCTGATGTTCCGTGCCGCCGCCGCGCCAGAGGCAACGCTGGGTCAGCGGCTCTACGTCGCGCGCCGCCGGGCCAACCTGTCTGCCGCTGAGACCGCCAACGCGGCCGGGTTGCCCGCGGAGCTGGTCGACGCGGTCGAGGCAGGCGAACCGGCCGGCGAGGCGGACACGGCCAGGCTGAACGACCTCATCGCGTCCCTCGATAGCTGATACTGGAGCCCGTGCCGCTGTCCGATCTGGTCCGCAATGTCGGCGATGTGATGTCGCGGGCCGACACGTTGTTCGGCACGGCCGATCCCAACGCGCCCGCGACGGCTGCCGCCGACCAACTGACCGATGCCACCGACGCGATCCGGTCCGCGCAGGAACAGGCCGCCTCGATGACCGGGGACGCGCTCACCAACTACGCCGATTTCGTGCAGGGCAGCCGCGACACGCTCGACCAGCTGTCGGGCGTCGAGTCGGACATGGGCCGGCGCCTGCAAGAGGCCGCAGACGCGGTCACCGCGGCGAAGGCGGCCTCGCAGTCGGCGCTCGACGTGGTGTCGTCGGCGTCCGCGGCCCTCGACCAGCTGCCCGAGTCGCCAGCAGCAGAGCTGGCCGTCATCAACGCTATGCGAGTGCAGGTCGGCCACGAACTCGAGCTGATCCGCACTCACCAGGCGATCGCCGCCCAGCTGAGCGAGCAGCTGCGCGGGCTGGACTACTGAGCGCTGAAGTTTTTTCCTTCAGGCCGTAGGTCGAGGCGGCGAAGCAGCTGGGCGTTGAGCGCGACCACCACCGTCGACACCGACATCAAGATCGCACCCACCGACATCGGCATCACGAACCCGATCGGCGCCAGCACGCCGGCCGCCAACGGGACCGCGATCAGGTTGTAACCCGCTGCCCACCAAAGGTTTTGCTGCATCTTCCGATATGCCGCCTTGGAAAGGGTGATCACCGACAGCACCGAACGCGGGTCCGAGCTGGCGAGGATGACACCGGCCGAGGCGATCGCGACATCGGTGCCGGCGCCGATGGCGATGCCGACGTCGGCCTGGGCCAACGCCGGGGCGTCGTTGACGCCGTCGCCGACCATCGCGATCCCTGCCTCCCGCCCAGCCTCCCGCCGAGCCCCTCGGCCTGTAGCTCGGCAACCTTGGCCGCCTTGTCCTCGGGCCGCACGCCGGCGAACACGCGGTCGATGTCGAGCTCGTCGGCCACTGCCCGCGCCACCGGTTCGGCATCACCGGTGATCATCACGACCTTGATGCCGAGCCGGTGCAGGGCGTCGACGGCCTGTCGCGACTCCGGCCGCACTTCGTCGGCCAGCTTCAGTGCGCCGATGACGGACCCGTCGGCCAAGACGTGCAGCACGATCGCCCCTTCGGCGTGCCACCGTTGCGCCTCGGGCAGCTCGGACTGGCCGGCCTCCTCCAACAGCCGCGGGCCGCCCACACGCACCTGATGACCGTCGACCGTCGCGGTCACCCCAACAGCGGGTGACGACGAGAAGTCCGAGGACGCAGGCACCGTCAGGTTGCGCCCGCGCGCCGCCTCGACGATCGCGCGGGCCAGCGGGTGCTCGGAATCCGATTCGGCGGCGGCCGCCAGCGCCAGCACGTCACGGTCGCCGCACCCTTGGGCGGCGGCAATCGCCGTCACGCTCGGCTCACCCTTCGTCAGGGTGCCGGTCTTGTCGAACAGCACCGCGCCGACCGTCCGCATGCTCTCCAGCGCGAGCCGGTCCTTGACCAGCACACCGCCGCGGGCCGCGCGTTCGGTGGCAATGGAGACCACCAGCGGTATCGCCAGACCCAGCGCGTGCGGGCACGCGATCACCAGCACGGTGATGGTCCGGATGACCGCCTCTTCCGGCCTGCCGAGGAAGCCCCAGACCACGGCGGTGATGACCGCGGCGCCCAGCGCGAACCAGAACAGCCAGCCGGCCGCCTTGTCGGCCAGCCGCTGCGCCCGCGACGAGGAGTTCTGCGCCTCGGTCACCAGTCGCTGGATGCCGGCCAGCGCCGTGTCGTCACCGACGGCGCTGACCTTGACGCGCAGGCCCGAATCGGTCGCGACGGTGCCTGCGACGACGCGTTCGCCGACGCCCCGGCGCACCGGCCGGGATTCGCCGGTGACCATCGACTCGTTCATATCGGCTGCGCCGTCGATGATCTCGCCGTCGGCGGGCACGCTGCCGCCGGGCCGCACGATGACGACGTCGCCCACGCGCAGATCGGACGGGGCGACCGTGACGATCCCGTCGCCCTCGACCCGCTCGGCTTCGTCGGGAAGCAATGCCGCCAGCGAGTCGAGCGCCGAACTGGTCTGGGCCAGCGAGCGCATCTCGATCCAGTGGCCGAGAAGCATGATGACGATGAGCAGCGCCAGCTCCCACCAGAAGTCGAGCTGGTGGTCCAGCACCCCGAGGCTGGCGCCCCAGGACGAGATGAACGCCACCGTGATAGCCAGGCCGATCAGCAGCATCATTCCCGGTGTGCGGGAACGGATCTCGCTGATCGCGCCCGTCAAGAAGGGGCGTCCGCCCCAGAAGTACATCACAGTGCCGAGGACAGGCGACACCCATCGGGCGCCTGGGAACTCCGGGACGGCGTAGCCGAGGATCATCGCGAACATGCTCGAGAAGGACACCGTGGGGATGGCCAGCAGGACCATGATCCAGAACAGCCTGCGGAACTGCGCGACGTGATCGTGATGACCGCCATGGCCCTCGTGGCCGTGTTCCGCGTGGTCGACGTGTCCCTGGTGTTGCGAGTGGTCCACCTCCGTCATGCGATCACTATACCCCTTGGGGGTATCTCGGTGGCCGAGTACATCGCGCTGCGCGGTGACGCGGACAGCGATCTGCGAGACTGGGACACCCCGGCTCTGGCGGTGAAGGAGAGCGGTTGCTCGTGCATCTTCGCGGCAAGGATGACCACCGTCCCTACGGGTTGACTCGCACAGCACGATGACGGTACCGACAGCAGATCCCGGTCAGCCCGACAACTCCATGCGGGGTTCGGTACACATCTGCGTCACGGCGATCATCGCGGGCGTGCTCATCGGATTCGTCGGCGGCGCGTTTCGTTGGTGTCTGCAAACAGCCGATGACCTGCGCATCGACTTCGTCGACTGGGCACACAAGCTACCGGGGCCAGGCTGGCTGGTCCCCATGGCCGCCGCCGCGGCCGGCGCAACATTGGCCGCCCTGATCGTGCGGTGGGAGCCGCTGGCCGCCGGAAGCGGTATCCAGCACGTCGAAGCGGTTTTTCTGGGTGAGGCCCGGCCACCGCTCATCCGATTGCTTCCGGCGAAGTTCATTGGTGGTGTGTTGAGCATCGGATCGGGGCTCGTGTTGGGCCGCGAGGGGCCGACGGTGCACATGGGTGCGGCGATCGGAGCCGAAGCGGCCCGGCGCGCCCGGCTGCCCGATTCCGAGATCAGGATGATGCAGACGGCGTTGGGCGGCGCCGGCCTGGCGGTAGCGTTCAATGCACCGATCGGAGGCACCCTTTTCACCCTCGAAGAGGTCACGAAGTCGTTCCGGGTGAAAACGGTGCTGGCGACGCTTTTTTCGTGTGCTGCAGCCGTGGCTTGCTCTCGGCTGGTGCTGGGAAACCATGCCGACTTTCAGGTCGAACCCATCGGCGCTCCGGCTCTCGCATGGTTGCCCCTTTTCATCGTCTTCGGACTGCTGACCGGATGTCTCGGTGCCGTTTACAACGGCTTGGTGTTGTGGTTCCTTGACCACGTCGCTGCGATTCGCCGAATCCCGACCCTGGCGAAAGCAGCCATTATCGGTGCCATCATCGGGCTCGCGATGTTCGTATACCCGCTCGCGGTGGGCGGCGGCGAGGACCTGACACAGCGGATCCTCGGCGGACAACACATCGTTGTTTCCATCGTCATCGGAATCCTTGCGGTGCGGTTCGTCGCCGGCCCCCTGTCGTACTCGGCGGCGGTGCCGGGCGGGCTATTTGCGCCGCTGCTGGCCGTGGGTGCGCTGTGGGGTCTCCTGTTCGTGGGAGGCTTCAACGCGGTCTGGCACGGAGACGCAACGCAGTTGGCGGTTCCGATGGCGCTCGTCGGAATGGCAGCATTCTTCGGGGCTACTGTGCGCGCGCCGGTGACCGGGATGGTCGTCGTCACAGAGATGACGGCCACGACCGAGGCGCTCGTGCCGATGATGGCCGCGACCGCAGCTGCGGTGCTCACCGCGTACGTCGTGGGATCGCCGCCGATCTATGAGAGCCTTCGAGAGCGGATGCCCGACGAAGCGTCCATTGAGGACCGCGGTGGCGGTTAACGGATCGAAGCAAGACCCGTGAACGCGCCGTTGTCACCGTTTTCCATGCGATAACTCGGATCTCGGCGGAAGCTTCCGCCATGACAGTTTCGTTGAGCCAGCACGCCACCTCACTCACCGACGGCGAGATCGTCGAGCAGTCCGACCTCGGCTCGATCACCCGCGTCACCGCCGACACCTTGCCGATTCTGTCTGGCATGTCGATCAAGCGAATCGTGATCAACCCCGGCGCGATGCGCACCCCACACTGGCACGCCAACTGCAACGAGCTCACCTACTGCGTCTCGGGAACGTCGCTGGTGTCGGTGCTCGACACCTACAGCAAGTTCTCCAGCTTCACCATCAGCGCAGGCGAGATGTTCCACATCGACTCGGGGTCGCTGCACCACATCGAGAACATCGGCGAGCAATCCGCCGAGTTCGTCCTGTCATTCCGCAGCGAGCGGCCCGAAGACTTCCGCCGGTCGGTATCGCGGTCGGGTCGGCCCGCTTGGCCCGCATGCAGTTCTGGCCCGCGCTGAAAGACCTGTCGATGTACTCGCTGCGGATCCGCGAGGACGGTATGCGTGAACCGCACTGGCATCCGATCACCGCCGAGATGGGCTATGTCCACAAGGGCAACGCCCGGATGACGGTGATGGATCCCGACGGCACGCTCGACACCTGGTATCTCAAAGAGGGCGACGTCTACTTCATCCCCCGCGCGTACCCGCATCACATCGAGGTCGTCGACGCGCCCGACATCCACTTCGCGATCTTCTTCGACCAACCCACCCCTGGCGACATCGGCTACCGCGCGTCGACCAGTGCCTACTCCCGCGAGGTCCTGGCCGCCACGTTCAACATGCACATCGACGACCTGCCGAATTTCCCGTTCACCAAAGTCGATCCGCTGATCGTCACCCGCAACAATCCGGTGGACGCGCACGCGATGGGCGAGACCTAGCGGCCTGCATCGCGACTGGCTCAACACCATGGGACACAGGAAGGCCACAGCACCGAGGACACGATGGGCGCGGTCCCATCGTCGGCCTCGATCGTGAGCGGGCGCTTAATCGATCGCCGGCCCCACAGGACCAGGAGGCGATGAGCAGGG
Source organism: uncultured Actinomycetota bacterium (assembly GCA_963800125.1). Lineage (GTDB taxonomy): Bacteria > Actinomycetota > Actinomycetes > Mycobacteriales > Mycobacteriaceae > Mycobacterium. The sequence continues at coordinate 131,028 of CAWDAC010000027.1, forward strand.
TCGGTATGCACGACGGCATCACCGAGGCCGCTGCCCTCGCCGGCGAGCTCCCAGCGCGCGCCATCGCGCTCGCCGGACAACACGACGTCTGGCCGGCCTTCAGCCCGCAACACAATCGAGAGAGGGATCCCGTCGCTGTGACGAGCGCGCCGCTGAGAGGACTCGTTGAGGATCGGCATCGCGTTGAGCACACCCACCGCGTGGTCGGTCAATTCCGGCTGGGACAGCAGCTCATCGAATACCGCGTCGCTGCCCGCCACGTCCCACCGGTGGATCGCCGCCTCACTGCGCGAGTGCGTCACGCACTGAGCGGCGGTGATCGACGCGCCAGTGAAATCGAACGTGCTTGTTTCGCCGAGATCGGCAAGCGCTTCCAGGGCTTCGAGCTTGCGCTGAACCTGACGCATCCACACCCTCCACAACTCATCGTCGGGCAGCGCACGGTACGGGGGTTCGCGGTCCTCGAACGCCCGGGTGGGACGCGCCGGGCGGCCCGCCAACTTCTCTTCGATCAGATCCGCGATCTCTTGCGATCCTGCGGCGACGTGGGCGACGATGTCGCGTGCAGTCCAGCCGGCACACGCGGTGGGACGTGTCGGCGCCACCTCGTCGAGGGTCGACATGAGCGCCTTGCCTTCTACTTGTGACATGATTCCTCCTGTCACCTTGTAGACGCTGCACTCGCCTAAAACGTGAGGCGTTGCGCCGCCGATAATTTCCTTCGGGCCACAATTCGGCAACAGTGCACACCGGCGCCGGATACGCGTGCGACTCTCACACGCATGACCACGCCTACCATGTTGCATCGTCTCACTGCCGAGTTCATCGGCACCTTCTGGTTGGTCCTCGGCGGTTGCGGCAGTGCGGTTTTCGCCGCCAAGTTCGCATCCGACGGCGTCTCGGTGGGAATCGGATTCCTCGGTGTCTCACTGGCATTCGGTTTGACGGTCCTCACCGGCGTCTACGCATTCGGGACCATCTCCGGCGGTCACTTCAACCCGGCCGTGACGCTGGGCGCCGCCCTCGCTCGCCGCGTCGAGTGGAAGGCGCTGCCCGGATACTGGATCGTCCAGGTGCTTGGCGGGCTGGTCGCGGGGCTGGTGATTCTGTTGGTGGCCAACGGCAAAGAAGGCTTCACCGCGACGGGCAACATGGCTGCCAACGGCTACGGCGAGCACTCGCCGGGAGGCTACTCGCTGCTTGCCGTCGTGATCGCCGAGATCATCTTGACCGGTGTTTTTCTGCTCGTCATCCTGGGCTCTACCGATGACCGCGCGAAGGCGTCAAAAGGCTTCGCGGGCCTATCGATTGGGTTGACGCTGACGCTGATCCACTTGATCTCGATTCCGATCTCGAACACGTCTGTCAACCCGGCCCGCTCCACCGGCGTCGCGTTTTTCAACGGCAACGGTGCGCCGGCGCAGCTTTGGGTGTTCTGGCTGGCACCGCTGATCGGAGCCGCGATCGCGGGCATCGCGTACCCGTACTTGTTCGGCGGCCCCGAGGAACTCGCCGACCAGCCGGTCCGCGACGACGCTCTGGAGGACGGCGGTACTACTTGACCGGCGACTTCTTCTTGGCGCTGCGGGCCGCGCCCTTCTCGGTCGTCGCACCGCGGTTGGCCAGCTGCCCACCCGAGTTCTCCAGGTGGGCGCGCACGAACCACTGGAACTTCTCCAGTTCGCCGGCCTGGCCGATGAAGAGGTCCTGGGACACCAGGTCGAGGTCTTCCAGGCGGTCGATGCCCTTACGGAGATCCTCGATGACACCGGTGTAGACGAGGTCGAGCGCCGCCAGGTGCGCCTGCACGGTGTCGCGCCCTACCGAGTAGTCGTCCCACGTGCGGTCCTTGATGATCGCCCCGGGCGTGCCCCGCGGTGACTTGCCCAGCGCCGCAATGCGCTCGGCCACATCGTCGGCGTATCCGCGCACGAGCTCGACCTGCGGGTCGATCATCTCGTGCACACCGATGAAGTTCGGGCCGACGACATTCCAGTGCACGTGTTTCAGCGTGAGGTGTAGATCGTTGTACGTGCTCAGCGCCTTCTGCAGGAGGTCGGCAATCTCGCTGCCTTGCTTCTCCGATAGGCCGGGGATTGTGAACTCAGTCATCCATCGCTCCTTCGCATGTTCGACTTCCCGGCTCGTGTACCCGCGCAGGTCGGCCGGTAACCCCGAGGGTGACCTATATCGCCCGCAGATTCGGGATTGCCTGGCGCGCCCCGAACCGTGGGTTGCGGGCCAGGCCGCTCACCTCAAGGAGCCGCACCGCCCGGTGCCGGTGCGGGCGCATCGGCTCGAGCAACTCGATCATCGAGGCGTCGTCGATGGGATGGCCGAGCAAGCTCCAGCCCACCACCTTGGCCAGGTGATAGTCGCCGACCGACAGCGCGTCGGGGTCGCCGAACGCGCGCTGCGCGGTCTCGGCGGCCGTCCACACCCCGACGCCGGGCAGCGATGTCAGCGCCTCGCGGGCCCGTTCCGCCGGGAGTGTGACCAGCCGCTCCAGGGAGTCCGCCCGCTGTGCACAACCGACCAGGGTGCGCGCTCGTCCGGGGTCGACGTTCGCACGGTGGAACTCCCAGGACGGGATTCGGCGCCACACATCGCCCGGCGGCGGGACGCGCATTCGCGCCGGTGCCGGGCCGGGGGCAGGCGCCCCGTACTTGGTGACCAGCAGCCGCCAGGCCCGAAACGAGTCCTTGCCTGCCACCCGCTGCTCGAGCACGGCCGGAATGAGCGACTCAAGCACCCGGCCGGTGCGGCCCAGCCGCAGATGCGGCACCCGCCGATGGGCGGCGGCGATGGTCGGTTCGTCGGGCATGAATCCGGAGGCGTCGTCGTCAGCCCCGAGCAGTGCGGGCAGCGCATCGGCGAATTCCGTTGCGCCGCTTCCCCATGCCTGGCATGCGACCGTGCTGGGTCCGGACCGGCTGATCCGTGCCGTCACCGGTCCGCTGCGCATCAGGCTGGTGCGCCAGATGGCTCCGTCGGGTGTGACCAGATAACACGGGTCGCCGCCGCCGCGGCGCAGCGGTGACATCGTCAGCGCGGGACTCGCGGGCCCCGGAAACTCCACGCTGCGCTCCACTGCTGTCATTCGGCCGTCGCTCCACTCGGTGTCCTGGGACAGTGATGACGCAATAGTGACAGACCTGGCCTACGGCTTACGGCGCTACCGGGTGCGCACCCGCGGCTAGGACGCGACGGCGATGTCCGCCTTGTCCGGATAGAACGCAACGTGACCGGCGATGTCGCCCACCGCGGGGTAGGGCTGCTCGTAGGTCCAGATCACGTCCTCGACGGTGTCGCCCGAGGCCGTCGTCACGTGGTAGTAGCTTGCGTCGCCCTTGTACGGGCAGTACGTGGTGGTGCCGCTGGACTTCAGCACGTCCTTTACGACGTCGCGGATCGGGATGTAGTGCACGGCGGGATAGGTGGACTCCTGCAAAGTCAGCGCATCGTCGGTGTCGGCGACGACCTCGCCGTTCACGCGCACGGTCACGTGCTTGCCGGTGGGTACGACGGTGATCGGATGTTCGGCGGTCGGCTGGCGAACGGGACGGTCGGTCATGGCTCTCTCCTGACGAATGGGGCTGCCCATCTCATTGTCGACAACCTGTCGAGATACGCCTTTTCTTCCGGACGCGCCGATAACATCGCCGGATCAATGATCGCGGGCGGGCCTCCGCCCAGGCGGAGGTCACCATCGATGCCGCCCCTGCCACGGTGTACCACCTCGTCACCGATCTGCCCACGCTGGCGTCGCTCGCCGAGGAGGCCACCGCGTGAGCTGGCGCAAGGGCGACGCCGCGCGTCCGGGGGCGGTGTTCAAGGGCACGAACCGCAACGGCTTCCGGCGCTGGACAACCACGTGCACAGTCACCGACGCCGCGCCGGGCCGCGTTTTCGGGTTCGACGTGAGCTATTTCGGGGTGCCGGCGTCGCACTGGCGCTATGACATCGCGGCCCAGGCCGACGGCTCAAGGAGAAGGCCGAAGCGCGCTAGGGCCTGCCTGCGATTTTGTCGGCGACGACGGCGATCGGCGAGGTGTTCGATATCCCGGTGCGGCCCTCGTGCCAATCCGCCAGCTTGTACGCCAGATACATGCCGCGCACTCCCAGCCAGCGCAGCGGCTCGGGCTCCCAGTTCGGCGACCGGTGGCCCACCCACGGCAGTTCGGTCAACGGTCCGCGTTGGTCCAGAACCAGATCAGCCAGGGTGCGGCCGGCCAGGTTCGTCGCGGTGACGCCGTGCCCGACATATCCGCCGGCCCAACCCAATCCGGTGGCCTTGTCGAGTGCAATGCTGGCCGACCAGTCCCGCGGCACCGCCAACACGCCACACCAGCCGTGTGCGATCGGCACATCCCGGACCTGTGGCAGCACCGCCCGCAGCGTCGCGGTCAGGTGCTCGATCGTGCGGTCGGAGACCCGCCCGTCGGCGTCGGTGCGCGAGCCGTAGCGGTACGGCACGCTCCGCCCGCCGATCGCGATGCGGTTGTCGTCGGTGCGCTGGGCGTAGAAGAAGCCGTGCGCGGTGTCCCCGAGCGTCTCGCAGCCGCGCCAGCCGATCGTCTCCCAGAGGTCGTCGGAGATTGGCTCGGTGGCGATCATCGAGCTGTTCATGGGCAGCCAGCGGCGTCGCAGACCGGGCAGCGCGGCGGTGAACCCCTCGGTCGCCCGCAGCACGATCGGCGCGGTGACGGTTCCGTGTGGCGTGCTCGCCCGCCCGGGGGTGATCGCGGTGACGGGCGACTGCTCGTAGATGTCGACCCCGAGACCCGCCACGGAGTCGGCCAGTCCGCGCGCCAGCCGGGCCGGCTGGACACGCGCGCAATGCGGATTGTGGTAGGCAGCCAGCACGCCGTCGAGCCGGATCTGTTCCGCCGCTTGCTTTTTCGTCAGCCGCTCGATATCGACCTTCCAGCTGAGCTCCTCGTCGATCTCGTCCGCCAACCGCGAGGCCTGGGCGGCGTTGCGGGCGATCCGAAGGGTGCCGCCCTTCACGATGCCCGCGTCGATGCCTTCGCGCGCCGCCACGTCGATGACTTCGTCGACGGCCTCGTTCAGCGCCCGCTGCCAGGCCACCACCCCGTCGCGGCCGTGCTCGCGGGCCATCCTGTTGCGATCCCCTGGGACCAGCCCCGACAGCCAGCCGCCGTTGCGGCCGGACGCGCCGAACCCGGCGAACCTGGCTTCCAGCACCGCGATGCGCAGCGATGGGTCCGCACGCTTCAGGTAGTACGCCGTCCACAGGCCGGTGTAGCCGGCGCCCACGATGCACACGTCGGCGTCACGGTCGCCCGGCAGCGGCGGACGGTAGGCCGGCAGTCCGTCGTACCAGTGCGAGACACGACCGTTGATCGGGGAGGGCACGGACCGATTCTGGCAGGCCGACGGGGCTTGTCGGACCCCGGGCGCATGGTGTCGGTAAGTACCCGAGAGAGGACCCCGCCATGTGCTGGAAGTGCGACCACCCCACCGCCACTGACGACGACTATCTCGACGAGTTGCGCGAAAACGATGGTCGAGCACGGATGGGCGGTGCAGTACGTCGAAAGTGACCGAAGCCCCATTTGCTTACACCGTCGGGCTGCACGACTGCGGGCTACCGGAACTGCTGGTGACCGGCGTGTCGCCGCAGCGTGCGATGCGACTGCTGAACATCGTGGCCCGAGACCTGATGAGCGGCGACACCCTGACGCCGGGATCAGCAGATCACGGTGCGTTCAGGGCCGCTCGTCGAGATCGTCGAGGTGGCCAACCCCGACGCGCACATCACCTGGGCAGTGGCGTTCGGCGGCCCGAACGTAAGGGCGCTGCAGCTGGTGTGGGCTGACGGCCACGGTCGCTGGCCGTGGGCTGCCGAGTTCAGTGACGGCCGGGGCAGGCAACCCGTGCTCGGCGATGCGGCGTCCTCAGAACGCGTAGCGGTGGTACTGCGCCATGTAGCGCAGCGCCGGGGCGAGCCTCATCAGGTTGAGCGTCGCGCGGTAGTACCAAGGCACCCGGGCGAAGTCGTCCGATTCGATGGCCGATACCCATGCCAGCAGCCGCACTCCGGGCACCGCCTTGACGATGTCGTCGGGCCGGTCGATGCCCCAATGCAGGGTCGCCCCGGAACGCCGCACCACCCTGTTGGTCCACTGCGACTTGATGCCCAGCCGGTTGAACGCGTCGAACTGCAACTCCCCTGACGGGGCGTGCTCGACGATCCGGCGCAGCAGCGCGACGCCGGCCTCTTCGGTGAGGTACATCGTCAGGCCTTCGGCGATCATCAGCGTCGGCCGGTCGGCGGGGATGTCGGCGAGCCAAGCCGGATCGGTGACCGAGGCGGCGACGACGTGGTAGTGCTCCCGCTCCGGGTAAAGCTGCTGGCGCAGGGTGGCGACATCGGGGTAGTCCACGTCGTACCACTCGACGCCCGGGCCGGGGTCCAACCGGAAGTACCGGCTGTCCAGACCACAGCCCAGGTGCAGCACCACGGCTTCGGGGTTCACGGCCAGAAACTGCCGCGCCCATTCGTCGAAGTGCGCGGACCGGGTGGTCACCGCTGGGGACGTTCGCGCCGTGATCGTCGTCTTTTTCCAGTCGTAGTCAATTCGGTCGACGATGTCTCTGGCCCACCGGTCGCCGAGGATGGGCTTCTCTAGATCGGCGTCAAGCGCTTTGGCGTAGAACGTGGCCAACATCGTCTGCGGTGCGCCGCTGAGATCGACATGCAATTTCTCGGTCACGCCATTCGAGGCTAGTCCAGCAGCGATCGGGCGGGCCATCCACTGAACGGCTGTCGGCGCGGCGTTCAGCCGGCTTGCTTGCTCTTTCGCGTGGCTTCCCGCAGGCCCACCCAGAACCGCGCCGCCTCGCGGATCGACTCTTCCACCGGCCTTGGCGCCCAATCCAGTTCGCGTCGAGCCTTTGCACAGTCCACTGGGGCCTCGGCCCGCATCAGCCGCAATGACGCCAGCGAGAGCTGCTCGTCGGTCCCGCGCAACCGCGCCTTGACGGTCCCCAAGGCGGCCAGCGCGTAGGACATCGCCAGCGGAAGCGACTTGGCCGGCGGGGCCACCCCGGCCGCCTCGGCCGCGATGCGGACGACCTCGGCGTTGCTGATCATCTTCTCCGAGATCAGGTATCGCTCGCCGACACGGCCCTTCTCGGCAGCCAGGATCAGGGCGCGGGCGGCGTCGTCCACGCCGACGGCTTCCAGCTCGATCCCGTTCATGACGAACGGCAGCTTGCCGAACGCCGCGCCGGCGATGATGGCGCCGTGTGGTGTGCGGCCCCAGTCGCCGCTGCCGTAGGTGGTCGACACGCACATCGCGACCGCGGGCAGGCCGTGATCGCGCGCGTAGTCCATGACGAGTTTCTCGGCCTGCACGCGCGACCGCACGTAAGGGGTGAGCCCGCGCTCGACGACGATGTCGTCCTCGGTGGCGACGCGGCCATGCTTGCGGTCGACGGTGACATAGCTGCTTGTGAAGACAAAGCGTTGCAAACCAGCGTCTTTCGCCATCTCAAGCACGTTTCGCGTGCCCTCCACATTGGTGTGGAACAGGGGCGCCGGGTCCTTGAGCCAGCCGCGGGTGTCGACGACGCAGTAGTACACGACGTCGCAGCCCGTCATCGCCTCGCGCAGTACGTCGTCGTTCCAGATGTCCCCGACGAACCGTGTGGTCTTCAGGTCGTCGATGCCGATGGTGTTGGCGCCCTCGCGCACCATCGTGCGGACGTCGTGCCCCTCGGCGACGAGTTGCCGTGTGACGTGGCTGCCCAGGTATCCGTTCGCGCCGATAACCAGCTTCGGTTTCGTGCTCATTTCCGGCTTCCATATTGCCGCAGCCATGCGGCGGCCTCATCGGGCAGCGTGCCGAGCTCCTCGCGCCTTGCGGCACCACTTCGCCGTCGCCGACACGAACCGCAGCGGGTTGTAGATGTCCTCCTGGCGGCACCACTGGCCGTCGCCGGCGTAGGTGACGATCGAGATGTTGGTGGCGCTGATGATCGTGCCGTCGCCGGGGTCCCGCATCGGGTTGTCCAGCTCGCAGATGACCCGGCCGGTCGGCTCGTCGACGACCGTCCACAAAGAGGGGAACGCGGTCATATAACTGCCGGGAAAGGTCTCCATCGTCTTCCAGATCCAGGCCCGCACCTCTTCGCGGCCGCGCATGATGCCCGCCGCGTGCTCGACGTAAACGACGTCGGGGCTGTACTGCTCGACCCATGGATCCCAGTCGCGGGTCTCGGCGGCGCGGGCCACCGTCTGCTCGAAGTTCGCGAACGCCGCGGCCAGCTGGTCGCGGGTGAACACCTTGCTCGTCACGGGAGAGACTAGAACACGTTCTACCCGTCTTTGTCGAGCGTCGGTCGTATCGTCTCGTCGTGTGAAGGCCCTGCTCGGGCTTGCCTTGGCCATCGCCGTCCTCGCCGGATGCGGAGGGAAACCGCATGTCGAGAGCTTCGCGGGGCTTGCCGACATCGGCGACGGCCGCCAGCTGTACCTCAACTGCCAGGGCGGCGGGTCGCCAACGGTGTTCATTATTCCGGGCAAAGGGAGTTACGCAGAGGTGTGGAACGTCGTCGTGCCGCCCGACGACCCGATCCGGTCGTCGCCGTACGACCTCATCGGCGAGGCACAGCTCAGGCCGAGCCCTAACGCGACCCAGCCGACCGTCGCGAAAACGACTCGCGTCTGCGCCTACGATCGACCCAACACCCGGCCGGACGGTGAAGACCAGTCAACCCCGGTCCGACAACCGCACTCGGTCCAGCAGGACGTCGACGACATCGTGAAACTGATTGCGGTTAGCCATCTTTCGACGCCGTTAGTCGTGGCCGCCCATTCGTACGGCGGGCTCGTCGCCGATCTACTGGCCCGAACGCATCCCGAACTGGTCAGCGGTCTCGTGTTTGTGGACCCGACGTCGGAGTTCTTGCCGAGACTGGGCCGGGCCGACCAGGAAGCCGCGTTCGACCGCGCCGCGCGGGCGCCGTCCGAGCCCGACGGTGAAGGTTTCCTCGCCGAGGACGCGTTCGCCCGCATCAAGGCCGCGCCACTGTTCCCGAAGGTGCCCGCGATCGTGCTCAGCTCGGACAAGTTCCCGCCGCCCGCGGAGTTAAGGCCCGACAACTACACCAAGTTCCAGATTCAAGCAGCCAATAGACTGCTGGCAGAGACCCTTGCGACCGAGAATGTGATCATTCCCGACAGCGGGCACAACATGATGCTCGATCAGCCCCAACGGGTGGCCGACAAGATCGTCGCGATCGTGGACAAGGTCCGCGCCGAATGGCGGTGACGAATGAGTGACGTCGGGAGACGCAAGGAACTAACTACCCCCGCTTGAGGTTGTACCAGACGCCAAATTAGGAGGGCATGTGGCACAGGAGTACAACAAGAACCCCGCAGCGGTCGGCGCGTTGTCCCCGGAGCAGTATCAAGTGACGCAGAACAACGGCACCGAGCGGCCGTTCACCGGCGAGTACTGGGACAACCACGAACCCGGCATCTACGTCGACGTGGTCTCCGGCGAGCCGCTGTTCGCGTCGGTCGACAAGTTCGACAGCGGCACTGGTTGGCCGAGCTTCACCAAGCCGATCGAGCGTGAACACGTTGTGGAGAAGCGCGACTTCTCCCACCTGATGATCCGCACCGAGGTGCGCTCGGCGCACGGCGACAGCCACCTCGGCCACGTGTTCACCGACGGCCCGGAGGCTGACGGCGGGCTGAGGTACTGCATCAACTCCGCCGCCCTGCGGTTCATCCACCTCGACGACCTCGAGGCGGAAGGATATGGGCAGTACCGCGCAGCTGTTCCAGACCAAAAAGGAGGACGTGTGACTGCGATGAGCGACTCGCGCGAAGAGCATCAGGCACAACAACAGAAGGCGATCCTGGCCGGCGGCTGCTTCTGGGGGATGCAGGACCTGATCCGCAAGCTGCCCGGCGTGATCTCCACTCGGGTCGGCTACACCGGCGGCGAGAACGCGAACGCCACATACCGGAACCACCCCGGGCACGCCGAGGCGATCGAGATCATCTACGACCCCACGCAGACCGACTACCGGGCACTGCTGGAGTTCTTCTTCCAGATCCACGATCCGACGACGAAGAACCGGCAGGGCAACGACGTCGGCACCAGCTACCGCTCGGCGATCTTCTACACCGACGACGAGCAGAAGCGCATCGCGCTGGACACCATCGCCGATGTCGAGGCCTCGGGCTTGTGGCCGGGCAAGGTCGTCACGGAAGTCACGCCCGCGGGCGATTTCTGGGAGGCCGAGCCCGAGCACCAGGACTACCTGGAGCGCATGCCGTGGGGCTACACCTGCCACTTCCCGCGACCGGACTGGAAGCTGCCGAAGCGGGCGACGCAGGTGGGCCCACGCGCAAGCCGGGGAGCCTGATTACGAGCCGTGGGCTCGCAACTGATAGAGCCCGCGCGTGACCGAGACGGTTTGGCCGGCTTCGTCTTTGACCACTGCGTCGAGGGTGAAGTCGGCCTTTCCCTTCTCTGCTGCCACGGCCTCAATGCGACCGATCTCGTCCTCGTCCAGGCTGGCCTCGGCGCGAAGATCGCTGCGTGCCATCCCGGTGAACTTGATGTCGACCTGCTTCACCAACGGGTAATACTTGGCACTGTCGAACGTGGCGAGCGCGATGATGCCGCCGAGGATCTCGGCGACGGTGAACTGCACCCCGGCGTACATCACGCCGAAGTGGTTGCCGTTGCCTTCAAGCGGTACGGATGCGGCGGCGTAGCCGCGGCGCGCCTCCACCGCCTTGATACCCATCTTGTGCGCCGGCGGGATGGTGAACTCCATAGCGCCGTTCATCATGTCGACGAGGTTGGTCACAACCGCAGAGACTACTTGCGGCGATGCACCACGACTCGGCCGCCGTCCTTGGGCGTATAGGCGATACCACGGAAGTGCACCTTCTCGCCTGGAGCTTCGTCGGTCTGAAGTTCGAAGTGTTGCAACACCGTTCGAAGCACGACATCCATCTCGGTATTGGCGAAGGCAGCGCCGATGCAACGGCGGGTTCCACCGCCGAAAGGCACCCACGCGAAAGCGGGCGGCCGCGTGCCGACGAAGCGGTACGGATCAAAGCGGTCCGGGTCCGGGAAGAGATCGGGATTCTGGTGTAGGTCGGCGATGCTCACCACGACCGTGTAACCGTGTGGAATACGCCATTCTCCGATATCGAAATGCGCCGATGCGACGTGTCGGCCGGCGAAGTCGATCACGGTACGGTTCCGCTGTAGTTCCAGGATGGTGGCCTGCCGCAATTCGTTGCCGCCTTCGTCGGCTTCCTTCACTAATGCGGCGACGATTTCGGGGTGGCGGCGCAGCCGTTCGAATGCCCAACCCAAGGTGGACGCGGTGGTTTCGTGTCCTGCGCCCAGCAGCGTCAGTAGTTCGTCGGAGATGTCCTGGCGCGACATCGAGCTGCCATCGTCGTACCGGCTGCGCAGCAACAGCGCCAGAATGTCGGTGCGATCCTCCAGTTGAGGGTCCGCCTCGGCGTTGCCGATCAGCGTGTTCACGGTGCGGTCGAAATTGCGGCGGAACTCCGCCAACCGACCCCACGGGCTGTGGCGACCGAGGCTGAACGGCGGCGCCGGCAGCGCGGCCAGCCGCGATCCCAACTTTGCGTATGGCGGGATGATGCGCCGCAGATAGTCGAGCTCGACTCCGTCGGCGCCGAAGACCGTTCGCAAGATCACGTTGAGGGTGATCCGGTTCATCGGCTCGAGCGTCCGAAACTCCCTGCCCTCAGGCCAATTGGCGCTCTCGCGCAGCGTCTCTTGTTCGATGACTTTCTCGTAGTTCTTGATGCTCTGGCCGTGGAACGGCGGGGCGAGCAACTTTCGCCGATGGCGGTGCGCCGCGCCGTCGAGCGCGAATACCGAACCCGGGCCGAAAACCCTGCTGAGATTGGGCTGCACGTTGATCAAGTCGTCAGTGCTCGCGGTAAACACCTGCCGCACCAGCGCGGGTTCCGAGACGACCACCATTCGGCTGTAGAACGGAACATTGAGCACGAACAGGGGACCGTAGCGCTTGAGTGCCGTCTGCACTGTCCATCGGCGGAAGCCAAGGAATGCGACGGCCTGGATGGCCTTCGGGAGCGGAATCGCCGGAGGCCGTTTCGCGGGTAGAGCCGTCGAGGCGGCTTGCGCGTTGACGATGGCTGCGTCGGTCATGCCAGTTCACTCCCAAACCAATCGTGCGGTACCACGGCGTACCGTAGATTTCCTATGACGGTACTCTGCGGTACCGTGTGGTGACAAGCTTTCATCGTGAAATTCGAGAGGATTGATAGCCGTGACCGTCGCTGAGGACTGGCAGCCCGTCGTCGCGGACGGTTCGGCCAACCCGTTTCGGCGCCGGTTACTCGACGGCCTGGCAGCGTCGATCCGCGAACGCGGCTACCGCGACACGACCGTGGCCGACATCGTCAGGCACGCCCGCACCTCCAAGCGCACCTTCTACGGCCAGTTCTCCAGCAAGGAGGAGTGCTTTGTAGAACTGCTGTGGGCAGGCAACCAGGAGATGATTGCGCGGATTCGTGCCGCCGTCGATCCCGAAGCCGACTGGCGGGACCAGATCCGGCAGGCAGTCGAAGCTTGGGTTGCAGATATCGAGGCCCGACCGGCGGTAACGCTGAGTTGGATTCGCGAACTGCCCGCGCTGGGCCACGACGTTCGCGCCGTGCAACGCCGCGGTATGGCGGCGGTAACCGACATGTTCATTGATATGAGCAGCAACCCCGGATTCCGTCGCGCGCACATCGCGCCGATAACCCACCCGATGGCCGTGCTGTTGTTCGGCGGGCTCCGCGAGCTGAGCGCGCTAGCCGTCGAAGACGGCGCGAACGTCCGCGACATCGTCGAGACCGCGGTCGCCGGTTCGATTGCCATCCTCGGCGCGGGCCGGACCCCTAGCTGAGCATTAGCCGCGCGGACTTCTCCAGCCGGTTGGCGATCTCGGCGTAGGACCCGTATCCCATCCCCGCCCGGACCAGTGCGCCGGCGTACAACAACTCCAGCGACTCGATCACGTCCGGGTCGCGATCCGATCCAAGGGCGGCCACCAGCCGGTCGTGGATGTCCCGTCCGATGCGCAGCCGCAACACCTCCACGTCCGGATCCTTACCCAGCAGCGCGCTCGTGACGGCACCGGCGAACTCCGGCTCGTCGGCGACGAGTAACGCGATCCGGCGCAGCACCTCGATCACCCGACTCGCCGCGTCGTCGGATTCATGGGTCGCCAACGGAGCCGCCGCGAGCCGTCGCCAGAACACCTCGGCGACCAGATGCTCTTTCGACGAGAAATAGGTGTAGGCGGTAGCCGCGCCGACGCCTGCCTCGGCGGCGACCCGTCGCACCGTCAGGCCGGCAAATCCATCACGGGTCAGGATCTCGACCGCGGCCTTTCCCAACCGTTCGACGGTGTCGGCCTGTTTGGCGGTCAGACGGCGCCGAGTCGACTCCAGCGCCGGATCGGACACATGTCCGGACGCTACTACAACCGCCAAACCCCAGCAACGGTAAGTTGGACGGCGATGAGCCACACGGACACCGCATTACCCGCCTCGGCCGCCCGACTGTTCGCGCTCGCCGATCAGGTCACCGGCTTCATGCCCGCCGACGAAGGTCGCGCGCTCTACGACACCGCGGTCCGCTATCTGCGTGACGGCGTCGGCGTGGAGATCGGCACCTACTGCGGCAAGTCGACGCTGCTGCTCGGCGCCGCGGCGCAACAGGGCGGCGGAGTGGTCTACACCGTCGACCACCACCACGGATCCGAAGAGCACCAGCCCGGTTGGGAGTACCACGACACCTCGCTGGTCGACGCCGTCAGCGGCCGGTTCGACACACTACCGTCGCTGCGCCACACGCTCGACGCCGCCGAGCTGGATGAGCACGTCGTCGCCGTCGTCGGCAAGTCTGGCGTCGTCGCCCGGGGCTGGCGAACACCGTTGCGGCTGTTGTTCATTGACGGCGGCCACACCGAAGAGGCCGCGCAGCGGGACTTCGACGGCTGGGCGAAGTGGGTTGAGGTCGGCGGCGCTTTGGTCATCCACGATGTGTTCCCCGATCCGCGTGACGGCGGCCAGGCGCCATACCACGTCTACCGTCGCGCACTGGACACCGGAGACTTCCGGGAGGTGGCGGTCTTCGGGTCGATGCGCATCCTGAAACGCGTATCCGGCACTCCCGGCAAGGAATTGGTCGTCAGCGACCGCTCGTAGCGCAGGCGCAGTCAAACTCGCCTTCCAGGCCGAGTGGGAGAGCCCTGCCGCGGAAGATGCCGCTGCCCGCCGTGGTGCACGACAGCGCGTCGGCAGCGAGAATCATCGCGCCGCCCGTCCAGGTGGTGCGCTCCTCGGGCCAGCGCTTCCCGTCGGCGAACACCAGGCCGGTCCAGTACGAGCCGTCCTCTTCGCGGAGATGGTGCATGGCCGCGAACTGTTCATGGGCGCGGGCCGACTGGCCGATGGCGTCCAATGCCATTACCAGCTCGCAGGTTTCGGCACCGGTCACCCACGGCCGGTCGTCCACGCACCGGATACCGAGGCCGGGAACGACGAAGTCGTCCCACCGCTCGTCGATGCGGGACCGGGCCGCAGCGCCGCGCAGCGCGCCGCCGAGCACCGGGTAGTACCACTCCATCGACCAGCGGTCCTTGGACACGAACAGCTCGGGGTGGTGGGCGATCGCGTGGCCGAGCTGGCCGACGGCGACCTCCCATTCGGGCTGGGCGTCGTCGAAATAGTCCGCCAGGGCCAGCGCGCACCGCAGGCTGTGGTAGATGCTCGCGCATCCGGTCAGCAGCGCATCGGGTTCGGGTCCGGAGTCGGCTCGAGCCCAAGCGATCTCGCCGCTCTGCTGCTGCAGATCGAGCACGAAGTCGATCGCCTTGGTGACGACCGGCCACATGTTCTCGGCGAACCGTCGATCGCCGGTGATCAGCACGTGGTGCCAGACGCCGGTCGCGATGTAGGCGCAGAAGTTGCTGTCGCTGTTGGCGTCCTCGACAACGCCGTTGCGCAGCTGGATCGGCCACGAGCCGTCGGCCCGCTGGGTGCCCCGGCACCACTCGAACGCACCGCGTGCGGGTTCCAGCAGACCCGCGGCGGTCAGCGCCATCGCGTTCTCGACGTGGTCCCACGGGTCGGTGTGGCCGCCGACGGACCACGGGATGGCGCCCGAGGACTCCTGTGTCGCGGCGATCGACTGCGCGGTCTGGCGGCACTGCCTGGGGGTCAGCACCCCAGGCACGCCCGGTACGTCAGGATGCAGCAACAGACACCGCCGGCTTCTCAAAGTACAGCGCCACACTCTTTCCGATCAACGGGTTCAACAGCGACTCCGCCGTCCGCGTCAGCCACGGTTGGCTGACCATGTCCCACACCAGCAGCTTGTGGTACGCCGCCACGGCGGGGTGATTCGACTTCGAGGTTCCGACAAGGCATTTCAGCCACCAGAACGGCGAGTGCAGGGCATGGGCATGATGGGTGTGGGTAAGCCGCAAGCCGTGAGCGTGCACCTTGTCGCGCAGTGCGTCCGCGCGGTAGATCCTGATGTGGCCGCCCTCGTTGGCGTGGTACTCGTCGGACAGCGCCCAGCACACCCGCTCGGGCAGCCAGCGCGGCACCGTGATGGCAAGCGCGCCACCCGGTTTGAGAACTCGAACGAGTTCTGAGATCGCCCGGTCATCCTCGGGCACGTGCTCCAGAATCTCGGACGCGATGACACAGTCGAATGTGCCTTCGGAATAGGGCAAGTCGAGCGCGTCGCCCTTGACCGCCTCGGCTCTCGCCGACGCAGGCACCTCGCCCTGGTCCTTCATCGCCTGAAGGATTTCGTCAACGTCGTTCAGGTCGCTCGCGTTCTGGTCGAAGGCGATGACGTCTGCGCCGCGCCGGTATGCCTCGAAGGAATGCCTGCCCGCGCCGCAGCCGACATCGATCACCTTCATGCCTGCGCCGATTCGCAGCCGGTCGAAGTCGACGGTCAGCACTGGCCAGCCCGTTCACACGCACGCTCGTAGACCGCGACGGTCTGTGCCGCAACGGATTCCCAGCTGAACACGTCGAGCGCGCGCTGGCGACCGTTCACTCCGAGGCGGCGCAGTTCCAGCGGCGAGTCGAGCAGTTCACCGAGCACCTTGGTCAACTCGTCGACGTCGGCCGGCGTGACAAGCCGGGCGCACTCGCCGTCGGGGCCGACCACCTCCGGCAGCGCCCCTGCCCGGCTGGCGACGATCGGCGTGCCGCTGGCCATCGCCTCCACCGCAGGCAGCGAGAAGCCTTCGTAAAGTGAAGGGATGCAAGCGATTTCAGCCGACGCCAGCAAATCGGCGAGCTCGGAGTCGGACAGTCCGCTGGAGCTGTGCACGATATCGGAGATGCCGAGTTCGGCGATGAGCTTCTCGGTCGGCCCGTTCGGCTCGAGCTTGGCGACGAGTTGAAGCTCGAGGTCACGCTCGACGCGCAGCCGCGCGACCGCGTGCAGCAGATGGCTCACCCCCTTGAGTGGAACGTCCGCGCTCGCGATCGCGATGATGCGGTTGCGCACCCGTCGCTCCGCGGGCTTGAACAGCGCGGTGTCAACGCCGAGCGGCACGACGTGCAGTTGATCGGGTGACACCGCGAAGTCCGCGGCGATATCGGCGGCCGAGGTCGATGAGACGGTGAGCAGCTCGGGGATCTGGCGCGCAACTTCCTTCTGCATCTGGGCGAAGCCGTACCACCGGCGCACCAACGGCTTTCGCCACCAGCGCGCGGCGGCTACGTCCAGGACGCGGTCGCGGGTGATCGGATGGTGCACGGTCGCCACCACCGGCAGACCCAGCTCGGCGATCTTCACCAGGCCGGTGCCGAGGCACTGGTTGTCGTGTACGACATCGAAGTCGGCGCGCCGCTCCGCCAGCACCCGAGCGGCACGCAGGCTGAACGTCCTCGGCTCCGGGAATCCGGCCGTCCATGTCGTCAGCAGTTCGAGCAGGTCGATGCGGGACTTGATCTCGTTCGGCCACGGAACGCGGAACGGATCAGGCTCGCGGTACAGATCGAGGCTGGGCACCTTCGTCAGCCGCACCCGGGGATCAAGCACCTCGGGGTAGGGCTGGCCTGAGAACACCTCGACGTCGTGGCCCAGCTCGACGAGTCCACGGCTCAGGTGGCGAACGTACACGCCTTGCCCACCACAGTGCGTCTTGCTCCGGTAGGACAACAGGGCGACGCGCATCCTCAGTTCACTGCCCGCTGACGAGCGCTTGCGCGAGGAAACGACAACTGCTGACGAGCGCTTGCGCGAGGAAACGACAACGGCTGACCATCATGACCTGCGGTCCGAGCCGGCGACAGGTCACTGGACATGTGTCCAGACTATAGTTTGACGGTCTATCTGATGCAACGCGGCCACCCTGTCTGACTACCACAGTCGCGCTGACACGTCGCGCTCAGCCTGTCGATTCGAGACGGTCGCCACCGGGTACTCAAGTCGGCATCTGATCATGAAACGAGGCAGGAATGACCGTACACATCGAGGCCCGCTTTGAGATCGCGAACTGGGATGAGTCGCCGTTCGACGACGGTGTCGGCGTGTCCAAACTGACCGAGGCCCTCGTCACCAAGAAGTACTCCGGAGAGGTCGACGGCACGTCGACGACGAAATGGCTGATGGCCTACGCGTCGGACAAGACCGCAACGTATGTGGGCATCGAACGCATCAAGGGCACCGTCGGCGGCAAGCGCGGCAGCCTGGTGCTGCTGCACGACGGCGTTTTCGCCGACGGCGCCGCCACGGCAACCCTGCGCGTGGTGTCGGGCACCGACGAACTGTCCGACGCGGCAGGCACCGGCAAGTTCCGCGCGGATCCGGCCGGCTCCATCACGCTGGACCTCGACGGCGTTTGACCCGGCTAGCTCGGCGGGGGGAAGCCACCCGTCGCCACCGGACCCCAGCGCCGAGGCGTGACCCGGATCAGGCACTTGCCCTGATCGATCATCGCCTGCCGGTACTCGGCCCAATCGGGATGCTCACCGGATATCGACCGGAAGTAGTCCACCAACGGCTCGACGGCATCGGGCAGGTCGATCACCTCGGCGTCACCGTCCACCTGGACATAGGGCCCGTTGAAGTCGTCCGACATCACGGTCACGCTGGCATCGGGCGTGCGCCGGATGTTGGCCGACTTGGCGCGCTGCGGGTAGCTGGCGATGACGATGCGGCCGTGGTCGTCGACGCCGCCGGTCACCGGTGAGCTCTGCAGCGAGCCGTCGGCCCGAAACGTGGTAAGCACCATGCGATGTCGCGGGCGTATGAAATCGAGTAGTTCGGGTAAGCCGACCACATCCGCGGTGGCGAATTTTCTGGCCATTGGTAGTCAGCCTAGTCACGCTTCCTCGTCGGCCTGTCGAAACGCAACCACACCTATCGGACCGCATCGCGGGCCGACCACCTGGCGGTGCATCTGGTGCCGCGGACGCATTCCGAAATCGCCAGGCTGTTCGGCAGCGAAACCGGCGACCGGGTCAACAAGTTCGAACGGTGCGCCTGGCACGCCGGACCGGAGGACATCCCGATCCTCGACGACGCGGAGGGCTGGTTCCTCGGTGCCGTGCTGAACCGCTATGACGTCGGCGACCATGTGGGACACCTGCTCGAGCCGGTCGCCGGATACGCACCCGAGCGTTTCGAACAGCTCGTCACCTTCGCCGACGTCCGCGACCAGGAGCCGGGCCACGAGGCATGAGTAGGGGGTCTGTGTTCATCGACAGGTACCGAAGACCTCAAGAAACAGGTAGTGCGGCACTCGTGGCGTGAGCTCACGGCGAACCTACCGGCGTCCCGTACATATCCACTCGGCCACCCGAAACGACTTCCGATGGCACCTTCCGCGGGCTGTACCTGCAACGGAATGGTTCGGCCGCAAACAGAAAAGGATTCAAAATGTCAACCACTTCCAAGCGAAAAAAGTTGTTCGCCGCCGCCGCAGCGATGTGCGCAACGGTGTCGCTCACGGTCCCAGCTACCGCGCAGGCGGACGCTCAAATCGTCAGACTGCAGGGCGGCGGCTTACGTTTCCTGGACGCTCACGAGATCCAGGACCTCGACTACAACGTGGTCACCCGGACGTTCCAGGGCTTCGACACGACCCAGCAGTGGAGGATGAACGACCTGGGCGGCGGCGTCAAAACCATCCAACAGGTCAGCAGCGGTCGCTTCCTCGACGCACATGAGATCGCCGAGCTCGATTTTCGCGTGGTCACGCGCCCCCAGCAGGACAACGACACCCAGCGCTGGCGCGTGCAGGACTTCGGCGGTGGCTTCATCACGATTCAGCACTTGAGTAGCGGCCGGTTCCTCGAGGCCACGCTGGACGGCGACTTCCAGGTCGTGACCCGCCCGCAGGGCAGTGACCAACAAACATGGCGCCTCGGCGACCCGTAAAGAGAAACAGGCGCCCGGGCCGTAAGTGAGGGGACCGAGTTTGTCGGTGAACGCCGCTAATATTCGAACATGGGTTCGAAGAAAGAAATCATCGCGGCGATCGATGCCGTCGGCGTGGCGTACGACAGTCTGCTCGCGCTGCCATTGCACACCCTGACCCGGTCAGAGCGGGTGTCGCTGCTGCAGCGGATGGACGAGATGAACAGGCGGGTGTCAGGTTTTGACCGGCGGCTGCTTGGCCGGCTCATCACCGAAGCGGCGCCTGCCCAGTTCGGCGGTGCGTCGTGGGCCGAAGTGTTGTCGCGACGGCTTCGGATCTCCCGAGGCGAAGCAGAGCGACGCGTCGCGGCGGCGATCTACAGCGCCCCGCCCGACGTGAACCGGCCATCGGCCTAGCGATCGCAGCGCCCCCGCATTGCCTCTGCAGAGTTGCGCCCAGCTGACGTTCCGGCTTTTATGGGTGGCTATGTCTGAGATGGATCGTCGCCGCATGATGTTGATGACCGGGATCGGCGCGCTGGCTGCCGCGATCCCCCTGCCGGAGGCCAGGGCTTACCCTTCCCGACCGGACGCACCGGCGGATCGGGTGCCAGCGCCCACCGCGCCGCCCGGTGGCGCGGCTCAGGGGAACTACCTTTTCCAGGACGAGTTCGACGGCCCGGCCGGCTCGGCCCCCGATCCGTCGAAGTGGACGGTGTCGCGGGCCAGGGAGTCAATGCAGGACCCGACGTTTTGGGAGCTACCCGAGAACGTCGGGCAGTACCGCGACGATCGCCGAAACGTATTCGTCGACGGCAAGTCCAACCTCGTCATCCGCGCCGCCAAAGACGGCCCCACCTACTACGGCGGCAAGATTTTCAGTCCGTGGGAAGGGGGCATCGGCACCACCTGGGAAGCCCGGGTCAAACTCAACTGCCTCACTGCCGGTTGCTGGCCCGCCTGGTGGTTGTCCAGTGATGCTCAGGGCGAAATCGACATCATCGAGTGGTATGGCAACGGCACCTGGGCCTCGGGAACCACCGTCCACACAAAAGCGAACGGCGGCGAATGGGCGACTAACTCGCATTCGTTTGACAACAGTTGGCACACGTGGCGGGTCCAATGGGACGACGCAGGCATGCGCTTCTGGAAGGACTACGTCGACGGCGCACAGCCATATTTCGACGTGCCTGCGAACTCCATCGCGGACTGGCCGTTCAACGACCCCGGCTATCGGGTGTTTCCGATCTTCAATCTTGCGGTTGCCGGCTCCGGTGGCGGCGATCCCGGCCCGGGGACCTACCCCGCGGACATGCTCGTCGACTACATACGCGTCTGGTAGCTACCCAGGTTCTGCCTTCCGCTTCAACATCCAGGCCGGGATCCAGTGCGTGACAGACCGGCGCCTGGGGCCGTAGGCGATGGCGTAGGTGACCAGACCCCACCAATTGCCCTGCTCGCAGATCCCCCAACAGCTCAGCCGACCCTCGACGACCGAATGCATCTGCAGCCCGGAGGGGTTGTAGCCGCCAGGGCGGTGCGGCTCGCGCGGAAACAGCGCGGCGAGGTCGACGAGGACCGCGATCGGCGGCTCGACAGGTCGAAATGCTTGCTGCACGGGTTGACCGTTGTAGCCGATGGACTGAAGCTCGCCCACTGTTCGATCATACGTTCGAATGCGACCGGCTCTACCCTGAACTACGACGACCGGGAGCAGCCGATGTACATACCGCGCAAGTTCGCACTAACCGCCGATCAGACCACAGACGCGCTCCGTCGGGCCGAGTTCGCACACCTGGTCAGCCAGGACTCGACCGGCCTGTTGGTGACGCCGCTGCCCCTGATCTACGACGAGTCCCAGCATTCGTGCATCGGCCACGTCTCCCGCGCCAACCCACACTGGCATGCCGACGGCGCCGAGTCGGTTGCGATCTTCGCGGGCCCGCAGACATATATCTCGCCCGGCTTCTACGCGACGAAAGCGGAGACCGGCAAGGTCGTTCCCACCTGGAACTACGAGGTCCTCAACGTGTACGGCCGCCTGGTCACCCACGATGACCCCGACTGGGTGCTCGACTTGGTGACCATGTTGACCAACCGCCACGAGGCGAGACGGCCTGAGCCCTGGCGAGTCACCGACGCCCCGGAAACCTACACGCAATCGCAGCTACGGGGGATCGTCGGCGTCGAGCTCGTCATCGCCAAAGTCGAAGGCAAGGCCAAGATGTCGCAGAACCAACCCGACCGAAACCGGGCCGGGGTCGTGGCCGGCCTCAAGGAGTCCGACGCGCCGCAGGATCACCTCGTCGCCGATCGGGTGGCCGCACTCGGCGACGGCAGCACGAACGCGAACGGCCGGGGATAGCCCATGCCGGTCAGCCGCGAGCGCCGCACCGCGTCCACGTCGGCGGGCCGCACCTCGCCCGACGAGGGTTCGTAGCACTGCAGCGTCTCCCCGGTGGCGCCGACGATCAGCACCCAGTGTCTGGGAACGAATCGTCCAACGAGCATCGCGACCGGCCAGCCTGCCTTGACCTCGCGCAGCACGTCGGTCAGCCGGTCGCGTCGACCGCGGAACGGGCGCCACCGGTATCTCACACCGTGCACCTCGGTGCGGGTGGTGAGCGCGCGGGCGATGCCCAACGGAGTGGTGCCGAGCATGCGCGGCCAGATGCGGTTCACCTCGGCGTGCACGCGCAGCTGCTCGTCGGCAAACCACGTCCGCGGGGAGCCGGTCAGAGCAGCCCGGTACGCGGGGTCCATGAGCGCACCCGCCACCACCGCGACGCTGGGACCACATGTGGTGGAGTCGCGCTGCCGAAGTCGTAAACCCGCAAGCTTCATGTCCACCACCAGGCTAGGGTGCGGTATGCGGCTATCCACCCGAAATCAGCTGAGCGGGACCATCACCGAGGTCGAGCTGGGCGCCGTGATGGCGACGGTGAAGGTGCGCCTCGACGGCGGCGACCAGATCGTCACCGCGTCGATCACCAAGGACGCGGCGGAGGACCTCGGCCTGGCCGCCGGGATGCCGGCGACGGTGTTCATCAAGTCCACCGAGGTGGCGATCGGGGTCGACTAGTCCTCGAGAAGCGCCTCGCCGCGCTCCCTTAGCTCCACCTTCCTGATCTTGCCCGTCACCGTCATCGGGAACTCCTCGATGACCTGGACATAGCGCGGGATCTTGTGGTGGGCGATCCGACCGGCACAGAACGCGCGCAGGCTTTCCGCGGTGGGCACCTCTGCGCCCTCCCGGATGCGGATCCATGCCATCAGTTCCTCGCCGTACTTCTCGTCCGACACCCCGACCACCTGCGCGTCGATGATGTCCGGGTGGGAGTACAGGAACTCCTCGATCTCGCGCGGATAGATGTTCTCGCCGCCGCGGATCACCATGTCCTTGATCCTGCCGGTGATCGCGAGGTAGCCGTCGTCGTCCATCACGCCTATGTCGCCCGGTGTGCATCCAGCCGTCCCCGTCGATGGCCCCGGCGGTCTTCTCGGGGTCGTCCCAGTAGCCGGCCATCACGCAGTAGCCGCGGGTGCACAGCTCACCCGGTGTGCCACGCTCGACCTGAGCACCGGTGTCCGGGTCGATGACCTGGATCTCGGTATGCGGCACTGCCCGGCCCACCGTGGTCACGCGCCGAGTCAGGCTGTCGGTCGGCAGCGTCTGGGTCGACACGGGTGATGTCTCGGTCATGCCGTAACAGATCGCAACGCCACGCATGTGCATGCGGTCCATCACGTTGCGCATCACCTGCTCTGGGCACGTCGACCCGGCCATGATCCCGGTTCGCAGGGTGCTCAGGTCGAAGCTGTCGAAGGTCGGCAGCTCCAGCTCGCTGATGAACATCGTGGGCACTCCGTACAGTGATGTACACCCTTCTGCCGCAACGGCTTTCAGCGTCGCCTCCGGCTCGAACCCGGGCGCCGGTATCACCATGGTGGCACCGTGCGACGTGCATGCCAGGTTACCCATCACCATGCCGAAGCAGTGGTAGAAGGGCACGGGGATGCAGACCCTGTCCTCCTCGGTGTAACTCGACTCCCTCGCCGACGAGGTAGCCGTTGTTGAGGATGTTGGTGTGGGTCAGCGTGGCGCCCTTGGGAAAACCGGTGGTGCCCGACGTGTACTGGATGTTGATCGGGTCGCTCGGCTTCAGGCCGGACTGCACCCGCGAGAGCGCGTCGATCGTCGGTCGGCGTGTCCGCGATCTGCTGCCACGGCTCCCACCCGATGACCACCACGTCACTCAGCGCGGGGCACCGGCCGCGCACATTGTCGAGCATCGATGCGTAGTCGGAGCTCTTGAACGACGGCGCCGCGAAGACCGTGCACATCGACGACTGGTTCAGCACATACTCCAGCTCGTCGGTTCGGTACGCGGGGTTGATGTTCACCAGAATCGCCCCGACCTGCGCGGTCGCGTACTGGATCATCGCCCACTCGGCGGAGTTCGGCGACCAGATCCCGATCCGGTCGCCGGGCTTGGTGCCGCGTTCGATCAGTGCGGTGGCGATCCGGCGGGTCGCTTCGTAGAACTCGTCATACCTCCAGCGGCGACCGGTCGCGCACTCGACCAGCGCCTCCCGATCCGGGAACTTCGCGGTCGTTCTGGCCAGGTTGTCGCCGATCGTCTCATCGAGGAGCGGCGGGCTGGTGGCTCCGGAGTCGTAGGACAACATGTCGTGTTGCTCCCTCCACCGTGGATTTTCGCCGACACGGGGTACAGGTCACCTTAGGACGAGCGAAAGGGCGGTGGAGGGGAATGTCCGACCTGGTGCCGGTGCACCCACGAGTTCGCTGAGAAAGTAGTGCGGCCGGTGGCTGCGGACTAAGACGCGCGCCAGGAGTTTCCCTGGCCGGTGTTCGAGGAGGCCGCCGAGCGTGTTTTCTACAGCCCGCTCTTCTACCGCGACCTGATCGGCGACCCCACCGGCCTGTCGCTGCCGATGTTCATGGAGGAGCTGTTCTGGGGCTGCGCCGGAATCGGATTGGCGATCGTGATGCCCGCGTTGGCCCTCTCCACGATCGGCCAGGCCGCCTCTCCCGAGCAGATGCTGCAGTGGGCGCGGGGGAGAGCTGGGGCATCGGGGCCAGGCCCTGTTCATCGTGCCCGGCGGAACACCCGGCCTGGAGATGGTGCGCAAGCTGGACAAGCTCGGCGGGCAGGAGAAGCTCGAACACACGCTGGCCGGTGCCCGCGAGGTCATCGAGGGTGGTAGGCATTCCGGCTCCGCGACGATGGGCACGTTACGAACAGACCCGGCCCATGGTTGCCGATCAGGCGCTCGGCATCGCCAGGGCCGCAATGGAATACGCGACCGAATACGCGAACCGCCGCGAAGCGTTCGGGGCACCGATCATCGACCACCGGTGTGCCGTTCGAGCGCGGCGAGGGATCGATGTCGAAGTTGAGCGCCAGCGAGGTCGCGGTCCGAACCACCGAACGCGCGATCCAGACGATGGGTCGGTGGGGCTACATCACGGACCATTCGGTGGAGAAGTGGTACCGGGATGCCAAGCTGTACACGATCTTTGAAGGCACCAGCGAGATCCAGCGGGTGGTGATCTCCAACGCGCTGGGCACTGCGGACGGCAAACCGCCGCTGCACGTCGATCTTGAACCGTCCGGCGGGCCGCTGAACCGGATGTTCGGCCAGCGGCACACTGGCGCGCACCCAGGTGGCGAACTCCGCCCTGGCGATGCGCGATCGCATCCCGCAGCCGGTCATGCAGCTGGCAATGAAGGTGCTCCGGCCGCCCAGGAAGTAGCGTGGCGCCATGGGCATCAGGATGATGGATCTGCTCAGCGGCAACCTCGACGCGTTGCGGTATGAGCCCACCGCGAAACACGTTCGGGTTTCCCTGGGCGGCGAGCCGGTGGCCGACACCACGGACGCGCGACTGGTCTGGGAACCACGCCGGGTCGTCCCCACCTATGCCGTGCCGACGGCGGCACTGACGGTGAACCTGGTTCCGGCGGGCGCCGAGTCCGGCGACGAGGACGCCGACTACCGGCTGCCCAACGTCAGCTCCCGCCCGGTGCTCGATCCGTCGGTGCCGTTCGCGACCCACACCTGTCCGGGCACCGCGTTCGACGTGATCGCCGGTGAGGAGACGGGCGCGAGAGCGGCTTTCCGGCCCGACGACCCCGACCTGGCCGACTACATCATCCTCGAGTTCGACGCCTTCGAGTGGCGGGAAGAAGACGAGCCGATCGTCAGCCATCCGCACGATCCATTCGGCCGGATCGATGTGCTGCGCAGCAGCCGCCACGTCCGCATCGAACACGACGGCAGGCTGCTGGCCGAATCATCGCGGCCGATGCTGTTGTTCGAGACACTGCTGCCGGTGCGGTTCTATTTGCCGCGCGAGGACGTCGCGGTCCGGCTCGAACCGAGCGACACGGTCACCTACTGCGCCTACAAGGGCCGCGCCTCCTACTACTCGGTGCCGGACGGTCCGCGGGATGTGGCGTGGACTTATCACGAGCCGCTGCACGACGCCGAACCGGTGCGTGACCGCATCTGCTTCTTCGACGAACACCTCGACGTGATCGTCGACGGCGAGCGGCGCGAGCGGCCGGTCACGCCGTGGACCGACTGATCGGTTGTTTCGCAGATTGTGATTCGGGCGCGCATGTTCGCGCCGTGGCGCGAGCTCTTCCAAGTTGAAAATCTGCAGCCAAGCACGACGCGGTTGCCGACCGGCTCGTCTGGGGCTGATAGCCGAAGGTAGATGTTAGGGACGTTAGAAGGTCAGCGGGTAACCCCCGCTGACCTTCAGCGTCTCACCGGTGATGAACGAGCCCTCGTCGGAACACAGATAGAGCATGGCCGACACCACGTCGTCCATCGTGCCCAGCCGGTGTACCAGTTGGCGCTCGTGGACGAACTCGTCGATCAGCCGCCTCGGCAGATCAGCCAGTGCATTCTCGGTGTTCATCAGGCCGGGGGCGATGGCGTTGACCCGGATGCCGTCGGGAGCCAGTTCGGTGGCCAACGCCACTGTCAGGCCGCGGACCGCGAGCTTGGACACCGCATACGGGGTGGCGCTCATGTAGCCGGCCATCGACGAGATGTTGAGCACCACTCCGCCGCCGCGTTCACGCATGGAATCGCGGCAGGCCAGGGTTCCATTGACCACGCCGATGACGTTGACGTTGAACAGCGAGCGAATGTCGTTGCGCGACAGCACCCCGAAGGGTTGGTTGTAGCGCATCAGGTGCAGCCCGGCATTGTTGATCAGGATGTCGACACCGCCGAAGCGCTCGACCGTCGCCGCCACGGCAGTGTCGACCTGATCTTCGTCGGCGACGTCGCAACGCACCGCAATCGCCTGGCCGCCCGCCGAAACCAGTTCGGCGGCAGTGCGTTCGGCCATATCAACGTCAATGTCGACGATTGCCACCGCGGCACCCTCGGCGACCAGCGCGCGGGCAAAGGCCCGACCAAAGCCGATGGCGCCCCCTGTGACAAACGCCGTCCGGTTCTCGAATCTCACAATTGCCTTCCAGCGCGGCCGGTGCCGCTGTACACATCTTGACGCGTCAGCAAGTTTGGCGGCTCATTTAGCGGGCATGACAGCAGCAACATGACCGGTCGCCTGAAGTTACCGGTACCCCTGGTTTCAACTCCGGGCGATCTGGCAATATTACCGACGAGTAAGAAGTTCTCTCCGATACTCACCAGGTGGGGCACATGACGGGTTCGACGGAGACTTCCTTGATTGCCGCGGCGAACGAGGGTGGCGGCGCCGCGATCGGCCAAGTGATCGGCATGACCGTCGTGGCCGTGATCATCGGGGCGCTGCTGTTGTGGATCGGTTACCTGCACCGGGCGCGGAAGATCACCTGGGTCAACAGCTTCGCGGAATGGACGGGCCGCAGCTTCAAGCGACCGCCGTGGGTGGCGCTTCCGATCGCACTGTTCATCGCGACGATCATCTGCGCGCTGTTTGGTTTCATCTGGGACGTCAGCCTGCACATCGGCAAGGGCCGTGATCCGGGACCGCTGGCCAACCCGGCGCATTACTTCATCCTGGTGGGGTTGTTCCTTCTGTTCGTCGCCGGCTGCGCGGCGATCGTGCTGCCGTATGAGAAGCCTGGTCCGTTCGCAATTCGTATCACCCGCAATTGGTACGCACCGGTCGGCGGCGTGCTGATGGCCGGCTGCGGCCTTTACGCCTTGATGGGCTTTCCCCTCGACGATGTCTGGCACCGGATCTTCGGCCAGGACGTGACGCTGTGGGGGCCGACCCACCTGATGATGATCGGCGGTGCCGGGTTCTCGACGATCGCGGCCTTGTTCCTCGAGTACGAGGGGCAGCGGGCGGTCGGCGACGACGCACCCAAAGAAGGCCTCGGTTTGGCATTCGTCAAATATCTCGGCTTCGCCGGTGTCGTCATCGGCATGTCGGTGTTTCAGATCGAGTTCGACTTCGGCGTCCCCCAGTTCCGCCAGGTGTTCGAACCGATGTTGATCGCGGCGGCCGGGGCCTTCGGGCTTGTTGCGGCCCGGATGATGCTGGGCCGTGGCGCGGCGATCCTGGCCGCGTTGATCGCGATCGGGCTGCGCGGTGCCGTCTCGTTGGTGGTCGGCCCGATACTGGGCGCGCCGATCAACTGGTTCGCGCTGTATCTCGGCGCGGCCGTCGTAATCGAACTGCTCGCGCTCACCCCACTCTTCAAGCGCCCCATCGTCTTTGGCGTCGTCAGCGGGCTGGCGGTCAGCACCGTCGGACTGTGGCTGGAGTCGCTGTGGATCGATGCCGTCTATCACTACCCGTGGCCGTCCAGCATCTGGCCGGAGGCCCTCTTGATGGCCATACCGGTCACGATCCTCACCGGCGCGTGTGGGGCGATGCTCGGGATGGTGCTCACCGATCAACGGCTACCGGGCCGCGCGATCGGCATCGGCTTGGTCGTGCTGACCGTTCTGGTCATCGGCGGGGCCACTGCCAACGGCCTGCGCTACGACGTACCGGAGAACACCACCGCCACGATGACGCTGACGGAGGTGCCCGGCTCCGGCGACAAGCGCATGGTGACGGCCGATGTGCGGATCAATCCGCCCGATCTGATCAGCGAGGACCCGAACTGGGTGTCGGTCCTCGGCTGGCAGGGCGGCCTGGCCAACCACCGAGGCATATTCATCGACCACTTGGAGCGGCTCGGACCCGGCCACTACCGGTCCACGCAACCGATGCCGGTCTGGGGATCGTGGAAGACGCTGCTGCGGGTCCACGACGGCAGGATTTTGACCGCCGTACCGATCTTCCTGGCCGCCGATCCCGGCATCGGCGCGCCCGAGGTGCCTGCCGAGCCGACGATGACGCGGCCGTTCGTCTCCGAGATCACCATCCTGCAGCGGGAACGTAGCCCCGACACACCCGAGGTGCTCTGGACGATCGGTTGCCTGGTGGTGCTTGGCTGCACGCTCATCCTGATCGCCGGCCTCACCTGGGGTGCCGGGCGCATCAACAAGGCCGAACCCACCAGCAGCAAGACCGAACTGCAGCCGTCGGCGCAGTCATGACGGCTGCTCGGCCGGACATCCCCAACATCGTCGTCCTGGCCGACCATTCGCTGCTGCTTGCGATTCCGGCTTTCGTCCCAGCGTTTGTCGTGGCGGGTGTCGTTGCGTACATCGCGATGAAGGACCGACGAAACCGAGACGCGCCTCACAGTGAAGGGCCAGGGTCCAGCGACCAAGATGATTCACCGTGACTTCCTGTATTCGCGAAAAGCGGCTTCTCGCGCTGCTCGCCGCTGGTGTGCTGCTCACCGCTGGTTGCGGTGGTAAATCCGATAATTCGGAGAGTCCTTCAACCCCGTCGACGATCAGCCCTTCGGACATGCCCAACGAACAGCGGCCCCCCGACCGTCTGGTCATCGACGTCACCATCAAAGGCGGCGACGTCACGCCGACCAATGCTCAACTCGAGACCAAGGTGAAGAACCCGATCGTCGTGCGGGTCGACAGCGACGCCGCCGACCAACTTCACGTCCACTCGTCGCCCGAGCACACGTTCAACATCGAGCCGCGTGCGGGCCAGCAGGTCCAGTTCACGGTCGACGTGCCCGGCCAGGTGGAGATCGAGCTGCATCAACTTCAGAAGACGATCGCCACCGTCCAAGTGCAGCCGTGACCGACCGACCCGCCGCGGTGCTGGCGCACGGCGTCGGCGGGTCGACGGATCTGCCGATTCCCTACACCTACGCCCTCATCGGTGCCGCGTGGGCGCTGACCTTCACGTTCGCCGTGGTGGCATTCGCGTGGCGAAAGCCACGATTCGACCCCACCAAGCCCGGTCGTCCGTTGCCGCGGTGGGTGACGACGGCGACGGACGCGCCGGTCACCGGGTGGGCGCTGGCCGCGGCGGGCCTGCTTTTCGCCGCCTGGGTGACGATGGCCGCGTTGTTCGGCAGGCACGACGACAACCCGTTGCCCGGTGCGTTCTACGTGTTGCTGTGGGTCGGGCTGGTGGCGGCGTCGTTGGCGGTCGGCCCGGTGTGGCGAGCGATCTCACCGATACGCACGGTTTATCGGGTCTTGCGGATGGCGGGCCTGCCGCCCGGTCGCGGCTATCCCCGGCGTTTTGGGTACTGGCCCGCTGTGTTCGGTCTGTTCGCGTTCGTGTGGCTGGAGCTAGCCAGCCCGGACCCCGGGTCCCTCGCCGCGATCAAACTCTGGCTGTGGGTCTATGTTGTCGTCACCTTGACGGGCGCGATCGCTTGCGGCGACCGCTGGTTCGGCCGCGCCGACCCGTTCGAGGTGTACAGCGTCGTCGCATCGCGGTTCTCGCCGTTTCGTCGCAACGCGAAAAGCGGCCGCATTGAGGTCGGCAACCCGTTCGACCACCTGCCGTCGTTGCCGGTCCGGCCCGGAACGGTGACCGTGCTCGCGGTGCTGCTCGGGTCCACCGCGTTCGTACAGCTTCTCGGCGATGCCGACTCTGGCGCAACTTCGTCGACCGGCGCACCCGGCGGGAACTACCCGGGCTGATGGCGCACTCGCTGATTCCGATCGTGCTCGGTTATGTGTTCGCCCACTACCTGTCCTATCTGGTCGAACGGGGGCAGCAGACGGTCATCGGCTTGGCCGACCCGCTCGGCCGTGGCTGGAACTTGCTCGGCCTCGGCGACGCAGAGGTGAACTACGTTCTCTCGCTTCATCCTTCGGTGTTGGCCACAATCAAGGTCTGCTGCGTGGTGGGCGGCCATGTCGCCGGCGTGATCGCCGCACACGACCGCGCGCTGCGGGTGTTGCCTGCCGGATACCAGTTGACGGGTCAACTGTCGATGATGCTGGTGATGGTGGGCTACACCTTCACCGGGCTCTACCTGCTTTTCGGTGGATGACATATCTCCTTATTCGGCACATGACTTCTCGGGCTGTCCTTTACATTGACGTGGTGCCGGGCGACGACACCATTGAACAAGCATTAGCCGGGGGTTCGCCGCAAAGGGTGGGGTGGTTCCGCTTCTACTTCGCCGACGAGCGTTGGGAGTGGTCGGAACAAGTGCAGCGGCTGCACGGCTACGAGCCGGGCACAGTCGAGCCGACGACCGAATTGGTGTTGTCGCACAAGCATCCCGACGACTACGTCCAGGTGGCCGCCACACTGGACGACATCCGGCGCACGCACCGGACATTCAGTACCCGCCACCGCATCATCGACGTCCACGAGGCCGTGCACGACGTCATCGTGATCGGCGACCAGCTCTATGACGACGACGGAGAGGTGATCGGTACGCACGGCTTTTACGTCGACGTGACGCAGACGGGCCGCGTGCACGAGGAGCTGGTCAGTGCGGCGGTCGCTGAGATCGCCGAGAACCGCGCGACGATCGAGCAGGCCAAGGGCATGCTGATGCTGATCTACCGGGTCACCGATGAATCGGCTTTCGAACTGCTGCGGTGGCGCTCCCAGGAGACCAACGTCAAGCTGCGCACTTTGGCCGACCAGATCCTGGCCGACTTCGCACAGCTGACCTACGAGGAAACCTTGCCGCCGCGCTCCACGTTCGACCACCTACTGCTGACCGCGCATCTACGGGTGGATGCGGCCGGACCGGCCGCCAAGACCGCTTCGTAAGCTAGGCACATGCGGGCGCTCCTCATCGTCGACGTGCAGAACGACTTCTGCGAAGGCGGCTCCCTGGAAGTGGTCGGCGGCCAAGTGGTGGCCCACGCGATCAGCGAATACCTGGCCACCCCCCGCAACTACTCCCACATCGTGGCGACCAAAGACTTCCACGTCGATCCGGGCGAGCACTTCTCCGACCACCCCGACTTCGCGGCGTCCTGGCCACCGCACTGTGTGGTCGGCACGGCGGGCGCCGACTTCCATCCGGATTTCGACCCCTCCGCCGTCGAAGCCGTGTTCACCAAGGGTCGGTACTCGGCGGCCTACAGCGGCTTCGAGGGCACCGACGAGGCCGGCACGCCGTTGGCGGACTGGCTCCGGCAACGACACGTCGACGAAGTCGACATCGTGGGCATCGCCACGGACTACTGCGTCGTCGCGACCGCCACCGACGCCGCGCAGGCGGGTTTCGCCACCCGCGTGCTGCTTGACCTGACCGCGGGCGTCGCGCCGGAGTCCAGCGCCAAGGCCGTCGCGGACATGCGTGCCGCCGGGATCGACGTGACCGGCTCTACGCCTGCGGCCTGAGCCTATTCACCGGTCCACCTCGGCGCGCGACGTTCCAGATACGCACGGACGCCCTCCTTGGCGTCGTCGAGCCGCATCAGCTTCAGGTGAATGTCGGTCTCGCGGCTGCCGACGGCGGCGCGGTCGAGGTCGAACGAGTCCCACAGCAGCCGCTTGCTGGCCGCCACCGACGCCGGAGCTGCGTTCTCGGCGATGTCGTGCGCCAGTTCGAGCGCCGCAGGCACCACGTCGTCGGCGTCGAGCACGCGACTGCCCAGGCCGAGCGCCACCGCTCGGCGCCCGTCGAATGTCGCGCCGCTCAACAGGATTTCGGCCGCGTTCGACAATCCGACCAGGCGCGGCAGGATCCAGTGCGAGTAGGCATCGCCGACCATCCCGCGCCGGACCTGGACGACCCCGTACTGTGCGTCGGCCGCGAAGAACCGAATGTCGCATTGCAGGGCCAGCGTCAGGCCCAGCCCGAGCGCGTGCCCGTTCACCGCCGCGATCACCGGTTTGGAGAGCGTCCACGCGGGCACGTCGATGCCTGCGGCGCTGAACGTCGGCCCCGGCTCGGTGAAGGTCCGCTCGCCTCCGCCGAGATCGGCACCGGCGCAGAACGCCGGCGGAGTGCCGGTCAGGACGACAACACGGACGGTGCCCTCGCGGTCGCATCGCAGGTAGGCGTCGGCCAGTTCCTCGCGCATGCCGTCCCCGACGGCGTTGCGCTGTCGCGGCCGGTTGAGCGTGATGGTTGCCACACCGCGGTCGACGGTCACCAACAGCGTCCGGTAAGAGGGCAGGTCGGCGGGGTTGGTCAAGGGTTTACCTCCGCTGCGTGGGCCGGAAGGCCGGGTGGTTGTGATGCTGCCCCACTGGGGTCCCCGTATCGTCTCGGGGGTGGTTCAACCCGCCAGTACGAAGCCCGCCGAGTCGTTGGAGATATGGCGGGGCAAGGCTTACCCGCTCGGAGCGACCTATGACGGGTCGGGCACCAATTTCGCGGTGTTCAGTGAAGCCGCGGAGCGGGTCGAGTTGTGCTTGTTCGACGCCGACGGCATCGAGACCCGGGTGATGCTGCCCGAGGTCGACGGATTCGTCTGGCACGGCTTCGTCCCCAGTGTCGAGCCGGGCCAACGCTACGGCTACCGGGTGCACGGTCCGTACGACCCGCACGCCGGTCATCGGTGCAACCCGAACAAGCTGCTGCTGGATCCCTACGCCAAGGCCATCGACGGCACGATCAGCTGGGACCAGTCGGTGTTCGGCTACAACTTCGGCAATCCCGACAGCCGAAACGACGACGACTCCGCCGCGAGCATGCCCAGGTCGGTGGTGATCAACCCGTTCTTCGACTGGGGCGTCGACCGTCCGCCCGGCCACGAGTACGCCGACTCGGTGATCTACGAGGCGCACGTGAAGGGCCTCACCCAGACCCATCCCGACATTCCGGAGAACATTCGCGGCACCTACGCCGCGGTCGCCCACCCGGCGATGATCGAGCACCTCACGTCTCTCGGCGTGACGGCGATCGAGCTCATGCCCGTCCACCATTTCGCGAACGACTCCACGCTGATCGAGAAGGGGTTGTCCAACTACTGGGGTTACAACACCATCGCCTTCCTCGCCCCTGACCCCAAGTACAGCAGCAGCTCGACCCCGGGCGGGCAGGTGCAGGAGTTCAAGGCGATGGTCCGTGCGCTACACGAAGCCGACATCGAGGTGATCCTCGACGTGGTCTACAACCACACCGCCGAGGGCAACCACCTCGGGCCGACACTGTCCATGCGCGGCATCGACAACGCCGCGTACTACCGGCTGGTCGAGGACGACAAGCGTTACTACATGGACTACACCGGGACCGGCAACAGCCTCAACGTCGGCCATCCGCACTCGCTGCAGCTGATCATGGACTCGCTGCGGTACTGGGTCATCGAGATGCACGTCGACGGTTTTCGCTTCGACCTGGCGTCGACACTGGCCCGGGAGTTCTACGACGTGGACAAGCTGTCGACGTTCTTCGAACTCGTGCAACAGGATCCGACCGTCAGCCAGGTCAAGCTGATCGCCGAACCGTGGGACGTCGGGCCCGGCGGCTACCAGGTAGGCAACTTCCCGCCGCAGTGGACCGAGTGGAACGGCAAGTACCGCGACACCGTCAGGGACTACTGGCGCGGCGAGCCGGCCACGCTCGACGAGTTCGCCTCGCGGCTGACCGGCTCCGCCGATCTCTACGAACACACCGCACGCCGGCCGGTGGCGTCAATCAACTTCGTCACTGCCCACGACGGGTTCACGATGCGGGACCTGGTGTCCTACAACGAGAAACACAACGAAGCGAACGAGGAAGACAACCGCGACGGCGAGAGCCACAACAGATCGTGGAACTGCGGTGCCGAAGGCCCGACCGACGACCCAGTGATCGATGCATTACGGGCGCGGCAGCAGCGCAACTTCCTCACCACACTGCTGCTGTCGCAGGGTGTTCCGATGCTTTCGCACGGCGACGAACTGGGCCGCACGCAGCGCGGCAACAACAACGTCTACTGCCAGGACAACGAGCTGTCCTGGATCGACTGGGCGACCGCCGACACTGAGCTGATCGAGTTCACCCGGTCGGTGTCAGGGCTACGCGCCGCGCACCCAGTGTTCCGTCGGCGGCGCTTCTTCAGCGGACGACCGGTGCGGCAACGCGGAACCCCCGGGCTTCCCGACATCGCCTGGTTCGCACCAGACGGTTCGGAGATGACCGATGAAGACTGGGAATCCGGATTCGCCAAGTCGGTCGCGGTGTACCTCAACGGCAACGGGATCCCCGACCTCGACGTGCGCGGCCAGCGCGTGACCGATGACTCGTTCGTGCTGTACTTCAACGCCCACCATGAGGCGATCGACTTCGCGCTCCCGGCAGACGACTTCGGCACCAGCTGGGTTCCGGTGATCTACACCGCGGCCGATACCGACGTGGATGCCGAAACGCACGACGCGGGCGCGAAGGTCACCGTGGATGCCCGTTCGGTGATGGTACTGCGGTCAGCTGCAGACTAAGTCTGCTCACTCGACGACATCGAAGAACGATTCGCCGTCCTCCGGCGTCCCGGCTATCTGGCCGCGTTCGCGCCCGTGCTGCTGCGGATCGAGGCGGTCGAGTTCGTAGTTGGAGGTCAGCAGGACCGACCGGGCCTCGGTGTCGTCGGCATCGCGCGGGTCGATGTCGCCGGGCGACACGTCCGGCGTCTCCTCCGCCAGCCGCTCGTCGAGCGATTCGTTCTCGCTCGGCATCGATCCACTCCTCTGGCGGATCGACCACCTCGTCGCCGTCGTCATTGCGCACCTCGTCGGAGTCGAGCTGCTCGGCGGGCTCCAGGGGGATGTCGTCGAACTCGTCAGGGGCCATGCAGCCCATGTTGCCCGACACACGGCGCGGCCAAACCGCGCGGTCTACATTGACCGCCTGGAGGTACCTCCCACTTGTGGGGAGAAGTGGGCGCGGCGGGTGGCCGATCAGGTGTTCCGGGGGACGGTGGCGGCCGCCGAACGGGTCGTGATGGTTGCTGACAACGTTGACTTCGACGAATGGCAGCGGGAGTGGCGCTTCGGCCCATATCCGCTCAATCGAAATCGTTGCCCATACCAGGGAGTATGGTACGGTTTAGCCGCTGTAGCAGCCGTGGTCGTGCATCGGCACCGAGGGGTGCCACCGGCCGGGCGGGCTGGAAGTAGTAGCCGAAGAGCGGCGGTGACTACCGGCGGCCACGGTTGCAACAGCACCCAGCCGAAGTCGGCAATTCATTACCGTCGTTAATTTTCGCACGTGTCAAGCAGCTGGTCACCGTATGCTGCCGTGCATGACCCCGCCGCGCGGTGCCGCCCACCGGCTGTCGGTCGACGACTGGATCCAGGCCGGATTCGCACTCCTCGCCGACGGCGGGCCGAATGCGCTTCGGGTCGACCGGCTCTGCGAACAGCTCGGCGTCACCAAGGGTAGTTTCTATTGGCATTTCGCCGATATCGCGGCGTACCGGACCGTCCTCGTCGAGGCCTGGGGGAGTCTGCGTGATCAGGAGCGCCAACGATTCGAGAACATGCCGGGCGTCGAGCCCCGCCAACGCCTGATGCTCATGATGGAGTCGCTGGGCCGTCCGCAGCAGTTTGCGCTGGAGCAAGTCATGCGGGTGTGGGCACTGACGGACGAGACCGTCGAGGCGAACGTGCGGAAAAGCGACCGCCGGGTGCGGCGTGCCGTGTACCAGGCTTTCGTCGACTACGGCTTCGAGCCAGAGGACGCCGGGTTAAGGGCGGCCGCCTTCTTCGCGACGGGTATGGGGCTGATCCACGTCTCCGACGCGAACCTCGAGGCCCCGGCAGAACTACGGGAGCGCTTCCTGGACTTCATGCTGCGCCCCTAATCCGACGCCGCGCTACCACTCGGGTAAAGGCCGCTCTTCCGATCCAGGTATTGGAGCAGATCGTGGGCGGCCAGCTCGATGTCCTTGTGCCGCCATTCCGCGGCTCGGTAGACACAGGCGATCAGGCCGCTGCGGTGCACCCGGCGAAAGTCGCCGTATACGAACGCATACCGCGCCTTCGTGCGGTCTGCGGCCCCCTCCGTCAAGCCGAGGTGCCACTCCGCGTACTCGTCCCACGAGTGGGTTTCCAGGAACGCGTTCTGCGCGTCGGCGCGCGGCTGCACTTCTCCCCAGTCGCTGTCCAGCACGTATTGCCGGGCATCGATCGACTTCCTTGCCTTGCTCACCGCGGCCTTGTTGAGCGAGTACCTCGCCATGCCACCTCCCGATGCGGCCGAGCGCTGCTATCCGGTCAGATCTGTCCGCTCGGCACCGGGTACCCGCTGATGGGCGGTCAGCAGTATGTGGTCGAGCCTGCCGGCCGCGCCCTGAGGCATCAGCGAAGCCGCGGTCACCTCCTCGACCAGTTGGGCGGCGACGTCGCGCAACTTCACGTTGGTCTCTTGGGACCGCCAGGCCAGGATCTCGAAGGCCCGATCCGCGGCCACTCCGTAGCCCAACATGAGCATGCCGATGGCCTGGTTGATCATCGCCCGCCGCTCAGCCACGGTCGCGACGAACTCGTCCATGGTGCGCCGCACATCGGCGTCGTACTCCTCGGTGATGTCGACATAGAAGCCTTCGGTACCGATCACCTGGTCGTCGTCGTCGTGTCGGCTGTCGCCGACGACCACCACCACATGGATGTTGCCCTTGGTATCGATGATCCGATGCCTGCTGCTGAACGGAATGCCCTCGCGGCGCACCTGCTCGATCAGCTCGGCCACCGTCGGCTTGTCGTCCGGATGCTTGTGCGACAGGATGAGTTCGGTTGTAGGAGTGACGGTTCCGGGTTCGTAGCCATGCATCTGCGCCACCGCATCAGACCACTCCCAGCGGTTGTCCTTTGCCAGAAACCTGAAGCTGCCGACCCGTGGCCAGCGCGAACCGCAATGACTCACATCGCCACCTCGATTCCGATCCTGCCGCCGAGGACTAGTTATGTGAGTATGTATTCCTCCGCCGGTTTACGTGTCGGGATTCCATGACGACACCGAATCTGTAATCCATGTCGGCGTCCCGCCTGGACGGTAAACGAATGCCTTAGCCGTTATACGAAATTCGCTTCTCGGGCCACCCCGGCCGATCGCAGCGCGTCGGTCAGCGTCCAAACCGAGATACCCAGCAAGGCAATGTCCTTCATCAGGAACCCGCCTTCCAACGACAAAGCAGGAAACCCACCCTGGGATGCGTCGAAGACCCCGGGCGTGGTGAACATGAAGCTGATCGTCGCGACGAACAACATGATCGCCAGCAGGCTTCCGACTGCCGACACCCTTGGCCACCACGGCTTGACGGCAAGCAGCGCTGCGGCTGCCAGCTCGAACACGCCCAGCAGCGCCGAGAAGGCGGACACGGAGAAGATGTCGTACAGCCAGCCCATGAAGGGACTCGCGGAAACCAACGGCTGGATGCCTTGAGCCTCGTACTCCATGAACTTCAGGCCGCCGTACCACGCGATCACGACGACGAGGCCGTACCGGGCGAGCAGTCCGCCTACCACGTCGACGGTGTTCTGTCTGGTGGATGCAACCTGTTGAGTCGTCATGTAGAGGTGGTGCCGCGATCGGCGGCCACCGTTACGCCACGCCGACCCTTTCGCTTTGCATGACCTCGGTGGCCGCCCGTTCTCCGGAGCGCACGGCTCCGTCCACCCAGCCGCACATGATGGCCGAGCTTTCCGTCCCTGCCCAGTGGATGCGCCCGCTCGGTTCACGCAGCGCACGACCGAACTGGGTCAGCACACCGGGCGGCGCGTGGCTGAGCATCCCGCCGCCCGAGTAGCGCTCGACAGTCCAGTTCTGTTCCAGGTACTCGACCGGGGCGCCCGCCTGCGAACCGAACCGAGCGACAAGTTCGGCCAGGATCGCCCGCCTGCGTACGGCCGCATCGAGCTCGCCGATCTGTCTAGCGATCGGACCCTCGACGATCACGCACAGCACACCGGGCCGCGCGGCGTCCGTCGAAGCATCGATGGTGATCGTCGCAGGCGATCCCGGTGCCGCCGACTGACCGGACAAACCGTCGGCGCGCCAGAACGGCTCTTCATAGACGATGTTGATCTTGAAGATGGCCCCGCTCGGCATGCGCTGATGCAGAAACGACCGGTCAACGGGAAGCATTGGCTCGTAGATGATTTGGCTGGCGATCGCGATTGGAACCGCGACAACCGCACGACGCGCCCGGACCGTCATCTCGTCGGAGCGCACCGTCACCCCGTCCTCGTCCTGCTCGATTCGGCGGACCGGCTGCGAGAGGTGAGCGCATCGCCGATCTCGGCGGTAATCGGCCGATAGATCGCGCCCATGCCGCCGACCGGACGTGAATCCTGCGAGGCGTCCTTGCCGCCGAGGACGAAACCGGGCCCGCCGCCCGACGCCATCTGATAGACCACGAAAAGCATCGAGACCTCGGACGCGGCGGAGGTGTAGCAGCCGGCAATCGCCGTTTCGAGAAGTTGCGTGCGCCGGCTTGGACAGCGTGTGGTTGCTCAGCCACTTCGCCAGGCTGATCTGATCCCACGTCTGGGCGTTCTTGGCTTCCCACGGCGCATCGAGCGGGATCGATTTGCACATCTGCGTTATCTCGAGCATGACGGCACCGAGGTTCACCGCGGCCCACGGGCTCATCGACAACGGAATCGTGCCCTTGTAGCGGTACTGCTTGCCGTCGACCACGATCATCGACTGGCCGTCGGTGATTGGATGGTCCGCCCA
The DNA here is from genome assembly GCA_963800125.1 of uncultured Actinomycetota bacterium. Taxonomy (GTDB): domain Bacteria; phylum Actinomycetota; class Actinomycetes; order Mycobacteriales; family Mycobacteriaceae; genus Mycobacterium. The sequence goes on from CAWDAC010000027.1 coordinate 170,428, forward strand.
TGGCCAGCACCGCGGAGGGTTTCGGCAGTGGTCGTCAGCAAATCAACCGACGATCCGCGCGATGGACCGCAGCGGGATCGGCAGCCACGCCGGTCGATGCCGGGCCTCGTAGGCGGCCTCGTAGACCGCCTTGTCCAGCTCGTAGACGGCCAGCAGGGTGCCGGAGTCGCGCGGGTCGGCACCGGACTCGGCCGCGTAGCCCTCACAGAACGACGACTGGTTGCGCTCGACCCACTCGCGGGCGCGGGCGCCGAGCTGCTTGTCCTGCTGATCGCCGGCCTGCTCCACCAGCCTCTGATACGCGGCGTACTCGAATGACCTCAGTACGCCCGCCACGTCGCGCAGCGGGGAGTCCGGCCGTCGGCGATCCTCCACCGGTTGCCCGGGCTCGCCCTCGAAGTCGATGAGCAGCCAGGCCTCCGGCGTGCGCAGCACCTGGCCCAGATGCAGGTCGCCGTGCACGCGCTGGACGGTGATGGTCTCTTCGGCCACCTTGCGGTACCGCTCCTCGATCGCCAGCACGTACTGATCCAACTCCGGCACCGCTGCCGCCGCCGCCCACAACCGCGCCAGCATGGCGTCGGTCGGGAACATCGTCGTCGTCGAGCCGAGATGCTCGGCCAGTGCGGCGTGCACCGACGCGACGGCCTCGCCGAGCCGGTACGACTCACCGGCGAAGTCACCGCCTACCTCGTCGGCGTAGAGGTCACCTTCTGCGAAAAGGTCTCGGGTGCTCGCGGTGGCCATGTCCCACCCCTCCGCCGAGTTGGCGGCGAACTCGGTCACCATCCCCAACGCGCACGGTTCACCTTCCATGGTCGCCGTCTCGAACGACCCGAGCAGCCGGGCCACGTGCGGATTGCCCGCGCGGCCGAGCACCCTGTTCAACTCGATGTCGGGGTTGATGCCGGGATTGATCCGTCGGAAGACCTTGAGAATGGCCTCTTCTTCGAACACCACACTGGTGTTGGTCTGCTCGGCACCCAATACCCGCGGCGCCACGCCGAGCGGCAGCGTGACGCCCGGCTCCTTGGTGAAGACCACGCCGTCGACCACCGCCGACGTGTCAATCAGCGACAGCAGGTACTCGGCGGCAGACGCGTCGTAGAGCGCGTCGTAGGCGGTGCGGTCCTCGTCGGCGCCGATCGTCGCGACCGTGCTGTACTCCTCGATCGGGCCCCTGCCCGACGTCGCCGCCATAGCGGCTCCAGAATCCCACTCCACGAATACCTGGTAACGCTCCGACGCGCCCTCGGTGTAGGAGACGTCGAGCAGCACCAACTCGAGGTCGTCGCGAAGCGTCACGACCCGGACCGGCTCGACCGCGGCCAGTTCGCGGCTGCGGCCGGCATACCAGCGCTGTTCCGGAAGCCACTCAGACCATGGCAGGTTCGCTGGCTGACTCATGCTCCGACCTCGCGGGCTCGGTCGGCGCATTCTGTGCCCATGATTCGCTCGCAAGCTTCGCTCATGGCGTCTCCTCAGGCCCGCGCAGCTCGAACCAATAGAACCCGTGACCCGGCAAGGTCAGTAGGTACGGCAACCGGCCGATCGGCGGGAACTCAACGTACCCCGTCATCTCGACCGGGGTGTACCCGCTCCAGTGCTGCAGATTCAGCTCGATCGGCTGCGGAAACCGGGACAGGTTGTTCACGCACATCACCACATCTCCGTCGGCTTCGCGCACGTAGGCCAGCACCGACGGGTTCGACCCGCCCAACTCGCGGAACGTCCCGGTGGCGAACGCCTCGTGGCGACGCCGTACCGCGAGCATGGTGCGGGTCCAATTCAGCAACGACGACGAGCTGTCCCGCTGCGCCTCCACGTTCACCGACTGGTAGCCGTAGATCGGGTCCTGGTTCGGGGGCAGATAGAGCTGGCCGGGATTGGCCTTCGAAAAGCCCGCGTTGCGATCGGGCGTCCACTGCATCGGAGTGCGGACACCGTCGCGATCGCCGAGCCAGATGATGTCGCCCATGCCGATCTCGTCGCCGTAATAGAGCACCGGCGAGCCGGGCAGCGACAACAACAGCGCCGTGAACAGCTCGATCTGATTGCGGTCGTTCTCCAATAGCGGGGCCAGCCGGCGACGGATGCCGACATTGGCCTTCATCCGCGGGTCCTTGGCGTACTCGGCGTACATGTAGTCGCGCTCTTCGTCGGTGACCATCTCGAGAGTCAGCTCGTCGTGGTTGCGCAGGAATATCCCCCAGTGCGCCATATCCGGGATCGGCGGGGTCTGAGCGAGGATCTCCGAAATCGGGAATCGGGACTCCCGCCGGACCGCCATGAAAATGCGCGGCATCAATGGGAAGTGGAACGCCATGTGGCACTCGTCGCCGCCGGTGTCGGGGTCGCCGAAGTACTCGACCACGTCGGCCGGCCACTGGTTGGCCTCGGCCAGCAAGACCCTGCCGGGAAACTCGTCGTCGATCACCTTGCGGCAGTGCTTGAGGAAAGCGTGCGTCTCCGGCAGGTTCTCGCAGTTGGTGCCTTCCCGCTCGAAGAGGTAGGGCACGGCGTCCAGTCGGAAGCCGTCGATGCCGAGGTCGAGCCAGAACCGCAGGGCGTCGAGCATCGCCTGCTGAACTGCCGGGTTGTCGTAGTTCAGGTCCGGTTGGTGGGAGAAGAACCGGTGCCAGTAAAACTGCCGCCGCACCGGATCGAATGTCCAGTTCGACTCCTCGGTGTCGACGAATATGATCCTGGCGTCGGCGTACTTCTGGCTGGTGTCGCTCCACACGTAGAAATCGCCGTACGGCCCGTCCGGGTCCCGGCGCGACTCCTGGAACCAGGGATGAGAGTCAGAGGTGTGGTTCATCACCAGGTCGGTGATGACGCGGATGCCGCGCCGGTGGGCGGCGTCGATCAGCGCGACGAAGTCCTCGACCGTGCCGAACTCCGGCAACACCTTGTAGAAGTCGCGGATGTCGTAGCCGCCGTCGCGCAGCGGCGAGTCGTAGAACGGCGGCAGCCACAGACAGTCGACGCCTAGCCATTTCAGATAGTCGAGCTTGTCGATCAGACCGCGAAGGTCGCCCGATCCGTCGGCGCTGCCGTCGTAGAACGCCCGCACCAGCACCTCGTAGAAGACGGCACGCTTGAACCAGGTGCGATCTTCGGGGAGGACGGCGGCGGCCTGGGCGAAATCGTCGGCGGTCGGATGTTCGACCACGCCGTGTTCGACGTGGCTGCCCTCGGTGGGATCGTGGTCGACGTTTTCGTCGGCGCTGCTCGTCGCATCCATCGAACTTCAAACCTACCCACCCGCGGCGAAATTGAATCTGCTTATAGCCTTATAGCGCTGCGACACCGTCGAGCAAGAAGACGGCTGGCGCGGTGCATAGGAACGGTTGAAACCGCTGTCGAAACCGGGTATTCACTGCTCGCAAATTCTCGGACACTTCTCGCCATTCGTCGGTGGCAACTTTTGTTGCTGACATCGGCGCCGTATGGCAACCCCGCGGGGGTTGGGTATCGTGCCGACGTGCCGTCCCGCGACCATGGCGACCCGGGCGATGCCCCGTCCGTCCCGCCCCCGCTGACCGCTGTCGCGAACGCGGCTCGCCCGTCGGCCGCCGAAGAGGCGCGCACGATCGCCGCCTCGACCAACACCGGCACCCTGGCGACGCTCACCGCGACCGGCGATCCATGGGCATCGTTTGTCACCTACGGTCTGCTCGACGGTGCGCCGGTGCTGTGCGTGTCGAATCTCGCCGAGCACGGCCGCAACCTCGTCGGCGACCAGCGAGCCAGCATTGCGATCGTTGCGCAGGCCACCGACCCGGACCCACTGGCGAGCGGGCGAGTGACGCTGGCCGGCGTTGTCGAACGACCGGTCGGCGACGAACTCACCGCCGCAAGGGACGCCCACTTGGCCGCGGTCCCGGCCGCGAGGTATTACGTCGACTACAGCGACTTCGCGCTGTGGGTTCTGCGGGTCCAGCGGGTGCGCTGGGTCGGCGGCTACGGTCGGATGGATTCGGCGACGGGCGAGGCATACGCGGCCGCGGAGCCCGATCCGGTCCAGCCCCGCGCCACGGGGGCGATCACCCATCTCAACGCCGACCGCGCCGAAGCATTGTGCGCCATGGCCAAGACGCTGGGCGGCTACCCGGACGCGACCGCCGCGACATGCACGGGAGCGGACCGCTACGGCCTGGACCTGAAGGTCAGTACGCCGCGCGGGGTGACCTACACCCGGGTCGGCTATACCGCACCGATCGACTCTTACGACGATTTACGTTCGGCCACAGTCGAATTGGCTCGGCGTGCTCGGCAGGGCTGACCACGTACACGCCAGCCGCCCGCATCTGCAATACCATCGGCCTGTGACCGAGCGCTCCGACACCTGGCAAGCGGCATTCGATCTGATTCGCACCCGCGGCCACGAACGTCGCGACGAGCCGTTCAAGCTGGCGAGCGGCCAGCTCAGCCACGACTACATCGACGGCAAGTACGCCGTCGACACCGGGGAGCGGCTGGCCATCGTCAGCCGTGCGGTCGCTGAGCTCGCGGCCGACAACGGCATCGAGTTCGACGCGGTGGGCGGGCTGACCATGGGCGCCGACCCACTGTCGCACGGCGTCGCGATGGTCACCGGCAAGGCCTGGTTCTCCGTGCGCAAAGAACAAAAACAGCGCGGCCGCGAGCAATGGATCGAGGGCACCCGGCTGGCGCCGGGCACCCGGGTGCTGCTGGTCGACGATGTGATCAGCACCGGCGGCTCGACTGCGCTGGCCTTCGACAGGGTGGCCGAGTTCGGCGTGGTCGTCACCGGGGTGATCCCGATGGTCGACCGCGGCGACGTCGCCGCCAAGCTGTTCGCGCAGCGCAACGTGCCGTTCGTCGCGCTGGTCACGTATCGGGACCTGGGTATCGAGCCGATCACGCAGCCGTGAGCGGCAACTCGTAAGTATTCGCTCGCGCAGCGTCAAGACGCCGTCAAGACAACGGCCGTCGGCGGGAATCGGGCGCACCGTGGCGATATGACATTGCTGGACCATCTACCGTCCCTGCGCCAGGCTGCCACGCCCCGAATAGACCCGAGGATCTGGCCCTTGACGGCCGCCGTCGATGACTTGGGGCGGCTGTGCGTGGGTGACGTGCCGCTGACCGAGATCGCCGACGAGTTCCGCACGCCGGCTTATGTTCTCGACGAAACCGACTTCCGCACCCGGCTGCGGCGCTATCGCTCTGCCCTGGCAGGCGTCGAAGTCGTGTACGCCGCGAAGTCGCTTCTGTGCACCGGCGTCGCGCGCTGGGCCACCGAAGAGGGCGCTGGACTCGACGTGAGCTCGGCCGGTGAACTGGCGACCGCGTTGGCGGCGGGGGTTGATCCGGCACGCATCGTCATGCACGGCAACGCGAAGTCGGTCGACGAACTACGTGATGCGGCGGTGCTCGGAGTCGGGCGAATCGTCGTCGACTCACTCATGGACATCGCCTATCTGAGCTGTGAGGCTCGCAGGCCGCAGCGGGTGCTGATCCGGGTCACCCCGGATGTCGACATCCACGGTCACGCCGCGGTGACGACGGGCGTCAACGACCAGAAGTTCGGCTTCACGCTCGGCGACGGCCATGTCGCCGAAGCGGTGAAACGGGTTATGGACCAGCCACTATTGACTCTGGCGGGGTTGCATTGTCACATCGGATCGCAGATCACCGACCCGACGCTCTTCGGCGAGGCGATCCGCAGGATGATCGCCACGATGGCCGACATCCGGGCCAGGCACGGCGTCATCCTGCCCGAGCTCAACATCGGCGGCGGCCACGGCGTGCCGTACATCAGCGGCGACCCCGAACTCGATCTGGCTGAGCTGTCCGATCTCATCGACGACGCGCTGGACTCGGCATGCGCAGCCGAGCGGTTCCCACGGCCGCGCATCGTCGTCGAGCCGGGCCGTGCGATCAGTGCGCGCGCCGGGGTCACGCTGTACCGGGTGATCGCCGTCAAGTCGCAGGCCGGCGGACGCACCTTCGTCGCGGTGGACGGCGGCATGTCCGACAACCCGCGCGTAGGTCTCTACGGCGCCAAATACACCGTGGCGCTGGCTAACCGGCACTCACTCGGCCCGACTCAGACGGTCACGGTGGCGGGGCGGCACTGCGAAGCCGGTGACGAGATTGCCCGTGACGTCGAGTTGCCCGCCGACATCCATGCCGGTGACCTGTTGGCGGTGGCCTGCACAGGTGCCTATCACCACAGCATGGCGTCGAACTACAACATGGTGGGCCGGCCACCGCTTGTTGCGGTGCGCCACGGCCGAACCCGCGAACTGGTGCGCCGTGAGACACCGGCCGATCTGCTCGCGCGCGACCTGGGATGGACAAGCCCGCAGCCGCGCGACGAGTCCGGGTGGGCAGCCCTGCTTCACGGCGAGTGACCGCCACCTGCTTAACCGGTGGCGTCGACCACCAGCACCCGTATCGTGCCCGCCGGGTCGGCAGTGACGGTTATCGACTCGGGCCGCACCATCGCCAGCCCCGCGCCGGCGCTGATCGAGCCGGGCGGCGCGGGCACCGAGGCACCAGCAGATGGGTCCGCCCACCGGCGCACTCTCGGGAGCCGGTTCCTGCGACTCCATCTTTGTCAGCGGTGAACGAGCATTTGCCCAGGTCGTGGCGATAGCATCATGTGGTGGCGGAAAAGGGGGCCTCGGGGGACTTCGATTACCGGCGGGAGGAATCCGACGGGAGCGATGGGGTCGATGTCTTTGACGAGGAAGAAGATTACGCGTCCGGGGCCGACTTCGATTACTTGCTGGCAAAGGACGAATCGCTGCAGGGCGACGGGTTCGACGCGTTCGACGAGAACAACTGGGTTGAAGTTCTCGATCCGGTGCCAACACCGTGGTACCGGTCACGGCAGGCGCTCACACTGCTGATCGCCAGCGGGACGGCACTGTCCGCGATCGTGGTTTCGGTGGTCCTGCTGGTGTTCCGGGAGTCGCCGGCCGGCGACAAACCGGTGCCCACTCCGACCACCGCGCCGGTCACCACACCGGTGGCCACCCCGACCAGTGAGAACCCGCCGCCGCCGCCGGAGTCACCGCCGCCGCAGCCGGAGTCACCGCCGCCGCAGCCGGAGTCACCGCCGCCGCCGCCGCCGGAGTCACCGCCGCCGCCGCCACCCCCGGAGCCATCGACGGAACCATCCACGCTGGAGAGGGCGCCGGCGGTCATCGGGCCGACGGTGCGGCCGAGGCCGACGAAGGAGCCTGAGATCGGCGTGACCCGCACGCCGGCGACCAGGGCGCCGATCAGCGTGGCTCCGCAGCCACGCGGACCGAGGAGTTAAGCGCTCCGGCTAGCGGTGGTGTCCTCCGTGGTGAAACAGGAGGGCATTGCCCCAGAAGGGGAATAGAGACGGGTATTGCACCTGGTGTGAGTCATTGATCTGGACGTTGCCGGGTGACTGGCACTGGGTGGTTTCCGCGCCGACATAGGTGCAGGTCTGCCGGATCGGGGTGGGGGCGGCGGCAGCCGTCGGAGCCGCCGCGATGGCGGCCGTTGCAGCCGCAGCCATGACGAATGTCGGTATGTAGCGCAGTTTCATGTGATGTCCTGTCATTGCCCGCATTATCGAAACTGAACGTCCAGTTTCATAACCAACCTAGCGCGCATGACGCGACACTGCCGGTGATGTCAGTCACCACCGGCAAGCCCGCGGACGGCTACGTCCACGATCGCGTCCGCCGCCGCTTCGGTCAGTGGCGCGTGGCCGATGACCAGGCGGTACAGCGCCGGACCGATCACCAGGTCGATCGCCGCTTCCGGGTCGACGTCGCCGCGCAGCTCACCGCGGGCGACACCACGATCCCAGATCGCCCGGAACAATTCGCGTCGCGAGTCCACCAGATGCGTGCGAAGCTCCTGCTGGATCAACGGATCGGTCTGGGCCTCGCCGACCAATTGCGCGAAGACCCGTCCGCTCGGCCCGGTGTAGAAGTGCATCAGCCCGCGCAGCACGAGAGAGAAATCATCACGAGCCGAACCGGTGTCGGGATCGGGCGACTCGGCCATCAACTCCGACAGGAACGCGTCGATGGCCACCGCGTACTTGTTGGGCCACCACTTGTAGATCGTCGCCTTGCTCGCGCCACTGCGACTGGCGATCTCCTCGGTGGTCATCGCCCGCAAACCGACCTCGTGCAGCAACTCCGACGTGGCCCGCAACACCGCGGCGCGGGACTCCTCGCTGCGCGGACGGCCAGGGCGGGTGCGCGGCTGCGCCTCCGCGGCGCGGCTACCTGCCATTGGTCGGCTCGCTGCCGATAATGAACTTGGCGTTCACAATCTTTACTATTGACTATTCCGGCGGTACCGCAACTCGAAGCGCCCAACCGGGCGCCGGCAGCCGCCTCAACAGGTTGGAGTCATGGCCGAGTTCGACGCAAGGGAAAGGTTCGCTTCCTCGCCGGTTGCCCAGCTTGCGACGGTGGGCGCCGACGGTGTCCCGCACCTTGTCCCGGTTGTGTTCGCGGTCAGCCATGACGTCATCTACACGGCGATCGACGCCAAACGTAAGTCGACGCAGCGGCTACGCCGGATGGCCAACATAGAAGTCAACCCATCCGTCAGCCTGATCGTCGACCACTACGACGACGACTGGTCGCAATTGTGGTGGGTGCGAGCGGACGGGACCGCCGAAATCCATTACAGCGGCGAGGAAATGGCCACTGGCTACTTCGAGCTGCGGAGGAAATACGTTCAGTACCAACGCATTGCGTTGGACGGTCCCGTCATCACCGTCACCGTGCGACGGTGGTCTGGTTGGCAGGCCTGAGGCTGTCGGTGCTCTTCTCCAGGAACCTGAGCAGTTCGACGGGGAACGGAAGGACCAGGGTGGAGTTCTTCTCCGCGGCCACCTCGACGACCGTTTCCAGGAGGCGTAACTCAAGCGAGGTCGGGCTCTTGGCCATCACTCCCGCGGCTTGAGCGAGCTTCTCCGATGCCTGCAGTTCGCCGTCGGCGGTGATGACTCGCGCCCGGCGCTCGCGCTCGGCCTCCGCCTGGCGCGCGATGGACCGTTTCATCGAGTCCGGCAGCACCACGTCCTTGATCTCGACGCGGTCGATGTGAATGCCCCAGCCCAGCGCGGGACTGTCGATCATCAACTCCAGGCCTTGATTGAGGCCTTCACGGTTGGACAACAGGTCGTCCAGATTGCTCTTGCCGATGATCGACCGCAGCGACGTCTGGGCGACCTGCCCGATGGCCGACCGGTAGTCCTGCACGTCGACGGCCGCACGCACCGGGTCGGCGACCTTGAAATAGATCACAGCGTCCACGCGGACGGTGACGTTGTCTCGCGTGATGCCGTCCTGGGCCGGCACCGGCATCGTGATGATCTGCATGTTCACCTTGTCGAGCCGGTCGGCGATCGGGATCAGGAAGGTCAGTCCCGGTCCGCGCACGCGGGACTGCACCCGCCCGAACCGGTAGACGATGCCGCGCTCGTATTGCTTGACGACGCGGATGTTCGTCACGAGCAGCCAGAGAATGCCTACACCGACGATCGCCGCCACACCCGACGCGTATGCGATGGTCATTTTTCGTCCTCGATTCCGCCCGGGCATTGCGCGGCGCGGCCTTCCGGCCCGACGGGGCCCGTGTCCATGAATCCAATTCTGGCACCGCGCTTGGCGCGGTGCCAATCTGGTGATCGGCAGTAATGCGGGGGACGGCGGCGGCGATAAACGTCGTGACATGACACAGGGTGTAGGGCTGTCGGTTGGTGCCACCAACGTCGCCGCCGTGGTACCGGGCTGCGCGGCCGCGACGCGGCGATCCGTGCTCACCCTGTATCGGCACCGGCCGCCGGAGGTCGGCGTGCCTGCGGAGAACCCCCGTCTCGACGAGCGCGGGCTTGTCGTCACCGGATTCGTGGCCCGGGCAGGTGACCCGGTCGGCATCGTGGCCGCCGACGGCTCCTTCCATCGCGGCGAAGTGCTGGTCTCCGACGCGTTGCGGGCGCTGACCTACACCGTTACCGGCGGTCGGACGCCGGTAACAGTGCCTGGCGTGACGTTCCCCGCGCACTGGCACGCGGCAAGGGCCGACGCGCTGCGCCGCGCGTTGGCGTCGTTTCCCGAGTGGTCGGCCGCCGCCAAACCGCTGACACTGATCTCGGACGCCGCGGCGGCGCTTACCGCCCTGCAGGCCGAGCCCGGTCTGCCCACCAGAGGTGTGGTCGCGCTCTGCGACTTCGGCGGGAGCGGAACCAATATCACCCTGGCCGACGCGGCCGACGGGTACCGACCGATCGGCGCGACCGTGCGCCACGCCGACTTTTCCGGCGACCTCGTCGACCGGGCGCTGCTGGCGCACGTGATCGCCGATCTGTCTATCGCCGGTACCGCTGACCTGGCGGGAACCGCGGCGATCGGATCGCTGCACCGACTCCGGGAACAATGCCGCGGCGCAAAAGAACGCCTGTCGCGTGGCGCCGTCACGACGCTGTCCGCCGATGTTCGCGGGGTTCGCGGCGACATCCGGCTGACGCGCCTGGAGCTCGACGAGGAAATCCGCCAGCCCATAACGGCGTTCATCGAAGTGCTGCGAGAACTCTTGTTCCGCAACCGAATCCATCCCGCCGATTTGGCGGGGGTAGCCTCCGTGGGTGGCGGCGCCAACATCCCGGCGCTCACGACGGCGCTGTCCGAGCAGCTTCGGGTGCCCGTGATCACCCCCAGTCACCCGGAATTGACTGCGGCGCGCGGCGCCGCGCTGCGAGCGGTCCGCGGGCCGGAGGACGAAAGCCTGACGGCCGTCGCCTCGGTGGCGCAGTCCGGCACACTGCGCGTGCTGGCCTGGTCGGAGGTCGACGACGTTTCCGACATTCCGCCAATCGCACCGTATTCCGACACTTCCATCGGTCTGCGCGCAGCCCGCACCCGAAATACAGTTCGCGCCAGAAGAACCGGCTCGCACCGAGACGGTGGGTGAGCCGTGGTATCGCCCTATCCTCGTGACCGTCGCTGTCTTCGCCGCCATGGTGCTTGTCGGCACCGGAGCGATCATGGCACTGCGCAATGACGCCGCCGCGATGACCGGAACGACGACAACACCACCACCGACGTCGGAGCCGCCAAGCGCTCGCACCCGACGTCTCCCTCACCGCCGCCGAAACCACCGCCCTCACAAGAGGACCCGCCACCTTCGGAGACACCCCCGCAGGACGAACCTCCGGCATCCGAGACGCCGGACGACACCCCGGCCGCCTGAAATATTCCCAACTTCCGCAATCAATTTTGCTAGTGGTGGTGGTGCCGGGCGCGGGATCCCATTGCCTCGACCAGGCTCGCGTGCGCGCCGATGCGCCGCCAGCGCGGCTATTACTGCCAATCGACGATCAATTACTGCCACCGGAATTAAACCGCTGACCTGTCGGTTTAACAAATCAGACCGGACAAACAGCAGGGCAGTCCGGACACCCACAGTGTGCGAACCGCGGCACTGGCTCCAGGGTTTCGGAGCGCACAACTTAAAAAGAAGAAGGCACCAAGGATGAAGAAGTTCGGATTAGCCACCATCGTCGCCGGCGGAATGGCCGCGTCGATCCTCGGACTGGCCGCGCCCGCCGCCGCCGCGCCTACCGGCCCCGGCAACGCCCAGGACACCATCAACGAACTGCAGGCCGACGGCTACAACGTCATCGTCAACCGAGTCGGCGCCACCCCCCTCGACCAAGCGACGGTCGTGGCAGTGCGACCCGGCCAGACCTACGCCCGCACGGATTCCGGCGTGCCCGGCGCAGGCAACGACGTCGTCACCACCATCACCAACAAGACGGTTTACGTCGACGTCCGCTAACCCCACCCAACGAACCAAGGGGCACCCCATCGGGTGCCCCTTCTTCGTGGGTAATCATGTAGCCCGTGACCGAGTACTCGCTGCCGATCGTGCCGCGCTACGCGGAGGTTGATCAGCAGGCGGTGGTGTTCAACGGCCACTACCTCACCTGGTTCGACGAGGCGGTGACCGGATTCTTCGACCACCTCGGCGTGGCGTACCCAGATCTGATGGCCTCCGGTCTCGACATGCAGTTGGTGCACACCGAGATCGACTACGCGGAGCCCGTCCGTTGGCGGGACACCGTGCGTGTGACCGTCGCGTGCGAACAGGTCGGGACGACGAGTTTCACGATCGGCTTGTCCGTTCTTCGCCGGCGGGACGGCTCAGAAGAGTCGGTCGCGGTGCGTGGCCGCAACGTCTATGTCATCGTCTCCACCGAGGACTGGACCAAGAGGCCGGTACCCGATGCCCTTCGCAAGGCGCTGTCGACCGGCACGTGATCAGTGCGCGGCGGGCACGCTGTCGAGAAACCCGAGCACGGTCTGGATCCGGCCGGCCTGATCGGTGACAGCGACGTCGAACCCGACGATCGATGCAGGCTCACCCGCGGGTCCAAGCTCCCAGCTGCAGCGGGCCTGCCACGTAGGTGGTCATGTCCCTCGTTGTGTGTGGGCCGGACGGTCCGGCCGTGCCCTTCCCCTCACCGTGTGCGGTAGGCATGGCGATTACCTGGCAGGTAGTAGTCGTGGTGCTGCTGCGGGGCTAACGTCGGCTTCGTGACCGGCGGCAGGAGTGAACAGGGAGGTGCGCTGCTGCGCCAATGGCGGCAGCGCCGGCGGCGCAGCCAGCTCGAGCTCGCGTTGGATACCGGCATCTCGGCCCGCCACCTCAGCTTCGTCGAGACGGGCCGTTCCCGTCCCAGCCGCGGGCTGCTGCTCGCCCTGGCCGAGCAGCTCGATGTGCCGCTGCGCGAACGCAATGCGCTGATGCTGGCCGCCGGCTACGCGCCCACCTACCGCGAATCCGATCTGGACAGCGCCGAGAGCCAACAAGCGCGGGAGGCGCTCGCGCGGCTACTCGCCGGCCACGAGCCCTACCCGGCGGTGGTGCTCGACCGCTGGGGGGATGTCGTGCTCACCAACCGAGCCGTCGGCCCGCTGCTCGAAGGTGTCGATGCCCAGCTGCTGCAACCGCCGATCAACGTCTACCGGCTCAGCCTGCACCCCGACGGGATGGTCTCCCGAATCCGCAATCGAGCCGAATGGACCGCCCACCTCGGGCACCGGTTGGCTCGGCTGACCCGGCTCACCGGCGACTCGCGGCTTGCGGAGCTGCTCGACGAGATCCGCACCTACCCGGGCGTGACCGAGGCGCTCGATGACTATCACGAACCGGCGACCGCCGAGTTGCTGCTCACCCTGCAGCTGGCCCACCCGACAGGCGACCTACGCCTGCTCAGCACCGTCACCAGCTTCGGCAGTCCGCACGACGTCACGCTTTCCGAGCTGACCGTCGAGTCCTTCTTCCCTGCCGACGACGCCACCCGTCAACGGCTCCAACAACTTTCGGAGCCTGACCGCACGTAGCGCGCTACGGCTGCACGATGACCGGGTCGCCCACCCGCACCGTGTCGAAGTACCATGCGGCATTGTCCGGGCCGAGGTTGATGCAGCCGTGGCTCACGTTCGAGTAGCCCTGCGACCCGACGGACCACGGCGCGCTGTGGACGTAGACGCCGCCCGACGTGATGCGGACCGCGTTGGAGACGGTGAGCCTGTAGCCCTCCGGGTCACTCAGCGGGATGCCGATGGTGCGCGAGTCCATCACCACGGTCTTCTCCTTCGCCAAGGCGGCGAACGTGCCCTGGGGGGTCGGGAACCTGGATTTGCCCATCGATGCGGGCATCTCCCGGACCACCACGTCGTCGATTTTGACGGTGAACGTGTGCGCATCGATGTCGGCGACACCTACCACCGCTGAACCGCTTTCGAAGTTCGTCTTGAAACCGCCCGCCGTCACCGCGATCGGCGAGTGGGCCGGCCAGAACTGGTCGGGGATCCATTGCACGATTTGGTTGCTCAGCCACGTGAACTGCCCCGTCGGCGTCTGGGCAGTGCTTTTTACGGTAATGGTGATCGCCCGCTCGGCGGCGGCGCGGTCGTGAACCGAATCGGCGAAGGCCACCTCGACCGGTGCGGCCACGCCCACCACCTCTCCGTTGGCGGGCTGGATGGAGGCAACGGTGAGGTCCGCGTTCGGACCCGGCACCGCAGCCATACCGGCGGGGGCGGGATCCGCCATGGCGACAGCCGCGACCCCGACAACGACAAACACGTATCGAACCGCTCTGCGCAACGCTTCCATCCCTTCACCGGTACCCCGACCAGCAAAATTCATTCTAGTGATGCTCGCCGGGGCAGGCGGCGCGACAAGCCGTGAGCCAAGGCTAGAGCGGGTCTTGTGCTCGGTGGTGAATGGGGGAATTGTGGGTTAACTACGTCCTACATACGGGCCCGACGAGTGACCCGGAGGCTGGAAGGCAACGTCATGGCAGACAAGGCGAATACTTCCCAGGGCGCCGGAGCCGCCCCGACCGCGGACAGTCCGGCCGCCATCCGAAACGTGGTGCTCATAGGACCATCGGGTGGCGGCAAGACCACTCTTGTTGAGGCGCTGTTGACCGCCACTGGGGTCATCACCCGACAAGGAAGCGTCGTGGATGGGACGACGGTGTGCGACTCCGACGAGGCCGAGATATCCCAGCAGCGGTCGGTGGGGCTCGCGCTTGCGCCGCTCTCGCACAACGGCGTCAAGGTGAACTTGATCGACACCCCTGGGTACGCCGACTTCGTCGGTGAACTCCGGGCCGGGTTGAGGGCCGCAGACTGTGCGTTGTTCGTGATTCCGGCCAACGAGGGCGTCGATGCACTCACCAAGTCACTCTGGCTGGAATGCCAGCAGGTCGGCATGCCACGAGCCGTGGTGATCACCAAGCTCGACCACGCCCGGGCGAACTACGACAGTGCGCTGGCCGCTGCCCAGGACGCGTTCGGTGACAAGTTGCTGCCGCTGTACCTGCCCGCCAACTCACCGTGCACGGGCCTGATCGGGCTGCTGACGCAGACGCACTACGAGTACTCCGACGGCAAGCGGACCACACATGAACCCGACGCGTCGTACGCCGACCGGATCGAGGGACAGCGCGGCACCTTGATCGAGGGAATCATCGAGGAGTCCGAGGACGAGACGCTGATGGAGCGCTATCTCGGCGGCGAGGAAATCGACGAGAAGGTGCTGATCGAGGATCTGGAGAAGGCGGTGGCCCGCGGCTCCTTTTTCCCGGTGATGCCGGTGTGCAGCAGCACCGGCGTCGGAACACTTGAGCTGCTGGAGGTCGCGACGAGCGGCTTCCCGTCTCCGCTCGAGCATCCGCTGCCCGATGTGTTCACCGCGCAGGGCAAGGACCGAGACGACATCAGTTGCGACCCGGGCGGACCGCTGCTGGCCGAGGTGGTCAAGACGACGTCGGACCCCTACGTCGGCAGGGTCAGCCTGGTCCGGGTTTTCTCCGGGACCATCAGGCCCGACGCGACCGTCCACGTGTCGGGCCATTTTGCGTCGTTCTACGGGGGCAACGGCTCCGGCATCAGCCACGAGGATCACGACGAGGACGAACGGATCGGAACGCTCTCGTTCCCACTCGGCAAGCAGCAACGACCGGCGGGCACCGTGGTGGCCGGCGACATCTGCGCGATCGGCCGGCTCTCCCGAGCCGAGACCGGGGACACCCTGTCGGATAAATCCGATCCGCTTGTGCTCAAGCCGTGGACGATGCCCGAACCGCTGCTGCCCATCGCCGTGCAGCCGCGCGCCAAGACCGATGAGGACAAGCTGTCGGTGGGGTTGCAGCGATTGGCGGCCGAGGATCCGACGCTGCGGATCGAGCAGAACCCGGAGACACATCAGATCGTGCTCTGGTGCATGGGCGAGGCCCACGCGGGCGTCGTGCTCGACGGCCTGTCCAGCCGGTTCGGGGTGAGCGTGGACAAGGTGGACTTGCGGGTGCCGTTGCGGGAGACATTCGGAGGGCCCGCGAAGGGACACGGCCGACACGTCAAACAGTCTGGCGGACATGGCCAATACGCCGTCTGCGATGTCGAGGTGGAACCGCTCCCCGAAGGCGCAGGCTTCGAGTTCGTAGACAAGGTGGTTGGCGGTTCGGTGCCGCGGCAGTTCATCCCCAGCGTGGAGAAGGGCGTCCGGGCGCAGATGGAGAAGGGCGTCGGCGCCGGTTACCCGGTCGTCGACATCCGCGTCACGCTGTTCGACGGCAAGGCCCATAGCGTCGACTCGTCCGACTTCGCGTTCCAGATGGCCGGTGGGCTGGCGCTGCGAGAGGCGGCGAACGCGACCAAGGTGAACCTGCTGGAGCCCGTCGACGAGGTGTCGGTGCTGGTGCCCGATCACCTCGTGGGCTCGGTGATGGGCGACCTATCCAGCCGGCGCGCCCGGGTCCTCGGCACCGAGAAGGTCGGCGAGGACCGCACCCAGGTGAAGGCCGAGGTGCCCCAGGTGGAGCTGATCCGCTACGCCATTGACTTGCGGTCTCTTTCGCACGGTGCGGGCTCGTTCACCCGCACCTTCATTCGGTACGAACCCATGCCGGAGTCGGCCGCCGCACGGGTGAAGACCGACGCCTGACTTCAGGAGTTAAGCGCGGCCACCGCGGCCGCGAACATGGTGTTCTTGATCGCGCCGAGCGTGCCGGAGTCCTTGCCGCCCAGCGGCGTGAGCATGTCGATGGCCGTTGCGGTGACGGCGTCCTCGCCGGCGGTCGCGTCGACGATGCCGATCGCGGCGGCCTCGGTCCCGCCGAATCGGCGGCCGGTGGTCATGGCGGATACCGCGGCCTGCGGGGTCAGCTTGGCCTGGATCAGCGCCGCCATTCCCGGCGTGAACGGGATGTGGATGTCGACTTCGGGAAAGCAGAAATATCCGCGGTCGGCGCGCATGGCGCGAAAGTCGTGTGCGAGCGCCAGCATCGCCGCGGCTCCGAAGCTGTGACCCCCGACGGCGGCCGCGGTGGGGATCGGCAGCGTCAGCATGCGAGCCAACAGCGCCTGGACGCGTCCGACGTACCACTGGGTCTGGTCGCCGTGGGCCGCCAGCCAGTCGAGATCTAGGCCGTTGGAGTAGAACTTGCCGGTCGCCGTGGTGACCAGGCCGTGCGCGCCGCCGCCGACCGCATCGTCGAGATGTGCGTTGAACTGATCGAGAAACTCTGGCGAGAAACGGTTTTCGTCGTCGCCGAGGTGTAGCACGGCGATCCTGTCTTGGTAGCTGAGTGTGATGGGCATTCGGCGACTCATTCCGGCAGGGCGAGCAGGCGCCGCGTCAAGAGCAGCAGCTGAGATCGCAGTGACTCGTCATCGACGTCGGCGACGAGGGGGTGCACGACGGCGACACCGATGGCCCCCGACAGCATCGCCGCGCGTACCCGTGCCTCGTCGCCGGCGTCCCCGAGCAGCACCCCGTAGAGACGAGTGAGGAACTGCTGGAACGGCTCGTGGTCAGCGAGCAACCGGATGATCACCGGGTCGAATTGCAGGGTGCTGGCCGCCCTGCGCCGCTCGACGGCCATGTCGATCACCCGGCTGAGAAGCACTTCACGTGCCCGCGCCCGAGACTCTTCGGCCTCAGCGGCCTCCAGTGCATCATCAAGCCTGCCGAGTTCCCGTTCTGTCAGGGCGATGACGAGCTCTTCCTTCGTCCTGAACTGGTGATAGACGGCGGCCTTGGTGACCCCGACTGCGTCGGCGATCATCTGCAGTGATGTGCCGCCGACGCCGTAGTCGGCGATCAAGGTGAGCGCGGCGTCCAGGATGCGGTGCTGCGCCGCGCTGCGCCGCACGGCTGAGAACCGGTTGCCTGTTGCGCGCTCTGCAGAGACCACACCACGAGGGTAGCCGGTCGGCTATCAGGCGGTGGTGTCCCGCGACTCTCGTTGACGTATGCGTTCCCACGGCCAGGTCATCAGCGCCCACACGATCAGGATGAGCACGGTGGCCGTCAGCACGTAGACCGGCCACGGACCGAACAGATCGAGCAGGGACGGGGTTTCCGGTTTCCTGTTGAGGAAGCCGTAGTTGGTCCCGGCAATAGTGTTGAACGTCAAAGTAATCGCCGCCCACGCCGCGGTGATGCCGATGACGAACCGATAGCTGCGCCACGTCGGCCGATGGCCCCGGCCCCAGGTCAGGTAGATGGCCGCCCAGACGACGAGTAGGTGGATCGCCCAGAAGGCGAGGAACCGGTAGTTGGGAAAGTCCGGACTTTTCAGCACCGGGGAGATCAACGCCTGCACGCTGAGCACCAGCCCCCAGTAGTAGGTGAGCGCGAATGCCCAATGTCGTTGCGACCACAGCGCATACGCCCCTGCGGTGGTTGCGAGGTCGGTCAGCTGTAACGGCACCGACCAGTGGATCGACGGCGGGATGAACGAGTAGATCAACACCGCTGCGTAGATCAATCCGGTCAGCGCTCCCAGCGTCCTGCCAAGCATTCGGGCCTGTGCCTCGGTCTGCCTGCGCCCGACCCAGACGAGCAGCACCGCGCCGATCACGAACACGGCGATGACGGCCCAGTGCGACGGGCCGTACGCCGAGAACTCCCGTTGGGCGGCGACCACCTCCATCACAACTGCGAATTGTGAACCAGGGACGGTTCACTCGCACGCAGCGGTCGTGCGGCGGACTCCCGCAGCGTCAGCACGGTGACGAGCGAAACCACCGCCGCGACGATGACGTAGAACGCGGGCGCCAGGTTGTTGCCAGTGCTGCCGGTCAACCACGCGACCATGTATGGCGTCGTGCCGCCGAACGCCGCGACGCACACGTTGTAGCCGATAGAGAACCCGCTGTAGCGCACTCGGGTGGCGAACAGTTCGACGCCGGCCGATATCGCCGCGGAGATGTACACCGACTCGATGGCCGCCAGCGCGGCGTGCGCGGCGATCGCCGCACCGAGCGAGCCCGAGTTCAGGATCAGAAACAGTGGATACGCCAGCACCGCGAATGCCAGCGTGCCCCCGATGAGCAGCGGCCTGCGGCCGAACCGGTCGGATAACGCCGCGAGGGGAAGGATCAGCACCAATGCGACCAGGCACGCCACCGTGATGGAGACGAACGCACTGGTCTTGGAGAAGTGCAGGGTCTTGATGAAGTAAGTGGGCAGATACGTGAAGACGACGTAGTAGCCGACGTTGAAGATGATCATCATCCCGATCACCTGCAGGATCGGCCGCCACGCCGTCTGCACCGCCTCCCGCAGCGGTGACGTGGCGACCTCGTCCGACTCGGCCAGCGCCGCGAACGCCGGGGTGTCTGCCAACCGCAGCCGGATGTACAGGCCGACGAGCCCGAGCGGCCCGGCGATCAGGAACGGGATGCGCCAGCCGTAGGAGTCCATCGCCGCCTCGCCGAGCGCAGTCTGCAGCACGGTGACCGTCACCGACCCGAGCAGAAAGCCGAGGACTCCGGACCACACCATGAAGGTGACGACGACACCGCGGTGCCGGTCGGGCGCGTACTCGGCGAGATAGCACGCGCCTCCTCCGTACTCTCCGCCTGCCGAAAAGCCTTGCAGGCAACGGAGAAACAGCAGAAGGAGCGGGGCGGGCACGCCAATCGCGTCATACGTCGGCAGCAGCCCCATGGCCAGCGTCGAGCCGGACATCAGCAGGATGACGATCGCGAGCACCCGCTGCCGCCCGATCCGGTCACCGAGCGGTCCGAAGACAAGCCCGCCGAGCGGTCGCATCACGAACGCGGCGGCGAAGATCGCGAACGTGTTGAGCAGTGCCGCCGTCTCGTTTCCGGCCGGGAAGAAGTTCGCGGCGATGAAGGTGGCCAGGAACCCGTAGATCGCGAAGTCGTACCACTCGACGGCGTTGCCGATCGACGCACCGCTGATGACCTGGCGAAGGGGGGACGCGCCGCTCACCCGAACCACGTTAAATCAACTGACTGACTCGGGTGAAGTGTTCTTGGGTTGGCGCCTACGCGCCAGCGCGTCGAGGAAGGCCTGGATTCGGGGGCAGGTCTCGTTCGTCATCCAGCTGGCGCGTGCCTGCAGATCTCGAGTGCGGCCATCGGAAACATTGCGCCGACGTTCCCGCGATCGCATGCCCGTTGATCGCGGCGACCGCCGGCGGGGTGGTCGAACCGGACCGTCGACACACCGTCGACCACCTCGACATCCACTACTGGTTCACGCTGTCCGGCGACTTCTTGTCGACGACACGGGTCTTGTACAGGCTCGCGACCGTGGTGATGATGAGCGTCACGATGATCACGCCGAGGCTGAGCAGCGTCGGAATCTCCGGGACCGGGACGTGCTCGCCGCCGTTGATGAACGGCAACTCGTTCTCGTGCAGCGCGTGCAGGATCAGCTTCACACCGATAAAGGCCAGGATGAACGCCAGCCCCTGCGACAGGTAGACCAGCCTCTTGAGCAGGTCGCCCAGCAGGAAGTACAGCTGGCGCAGACCCATCAGCGCGAACACGTTCGCCGTGAACACCAGGTACGGCTCCTGGGTCAGCCCGTAGATCGCGGGAATGGAGTCCAGCGCGAAGAGCAGGTCGGTGGTGCCGAGCGCCACGATGACGAGGAACATCGGCGTCATCAGCCGCTTGCCGTTGTCCTTCACCCAGAGCTTGAGGCCACCGTCCCACTTGTCGGTGAGGCTCAGGTGCTGCCGCGTGAAGCGCACCACGAAGTTCTCGGCGTCGTCGTCGTGATCGGTGTCGCGGACAAGGTTGAACGCGGTGTAGACCAGGAACGCTCCGAAGGCGTAGAAGATCCACGAGAACTGTTGAATCGCCACCGCGCCGAGCGCGATGAAGATGCCGCGGAAGATCAACGCCAGGATGATGCCGACCAGACAGCGCCTGCTGCTGATACTTCTTCGGCACGTTGAAGCTGGCCATGATGATCAAGAAGATGAACAGGTTGTCGACGGACAGGCTGTACTCGGTGAGCCAGCCGGCGAAGAACTCCACACCGAACTGGCTGCCGTGGAAGAACCACACCCACAGCCCGAACGCCACCGCGAGCCCGATGTAGATCGTCAGGTAAGTCGCCGTCTCGCGCTTCGACGGTTCGTGTGGTCGACGGCCGATCACCACGACGTCGAAAAGCAGCACGGCGATCGTCACGCCCAGCGTGATGATCCACTCGAGTTGCGAAACTTGCATGTACGGTTCCTCCGGTCGCCGAAACGCCAGAGGTCTCTTCCACCAGTACTCGGCCCGGGTGCCGGTCGTCCGATGACAGCCGACGTGATGACGACACCGCGGCGAAGGAATACTCCCCTCTGTCCTCAGTCTGTCAGATGGCTGTGCTCGACGCCTACTCAGGGTTGTCCAGATCACTGTGCGACGATGCCCCGATGACCGTGCGTCCCGCGCATTTCACCCGGACCGACGAGGACCGCTACCTACCCACCCGGTATGCGCAGAGCCATTGGGGAGCCGCCGACCACCTCAACGGCCCCGCGCTGGTCGGCCTGGCCGCGCGCACGCTCGAGGCCAGCTTCGGGATGGCGGACTTCATGCCTGCCCGGCTAACCGTCGACCTGTTCAAGGTGGCGCGCGGGGTGCCGACAGTCACAAAGGTCGGCCTGGTCAGGGACGGGCGCCGGGTGCGCAATTCGGAGTGCGAGATCATGCAGGACGGCAGCACGGTGGCCCGCGCAACGATGGTGCAGTACCGACGGGCCGCGGCCCCGCGGGGCCAGCAATGGGTGTCGGCCACCGACTTCGTGTGGCCCGCCGAGTTCGGCCCATCCGAGCTGTCCTACATGGGCAGTGACGGCGTGGGCTGGACCAGCGGTATCGCCGAACACCAGAACACCGCCCGTAAGCGGTTCATCAACCGCATGATCGACGTCGTCGAGGGTCACGACAACACTCCGTTCGTCAGGGCCGCGATGGTGGCCGAGGGGACCAGCCTGGTCACAAACCTCGGCACCGGCGGGGTCGGATACATCAACGGGGATCTCACCGTGGCGCTGGCGCGGTTGCCTGTCGACGAATGGATGGGCGTTCAGGCCGACTCACACTGGGCCAGGGACGGAATCTCGGTCGGCGCGGCGACCCTGTTCGATCGCGTTGGCGCGTTCGGCTCCGGCCTGGTGACCGCTGTCGGCAACCCCGCGGCGCAGATCGACTTCACCAACGACCCGTTCCCGTCGCGCACTCCTTGAGTCCCGGGCTTCGGCCCGGTTGTCCCCCAATCGGCCCGCTGCCGCGCCACGGAGAACGGCTAGTGCTTGCCCTTGGTCTGGTCCGCCGCAGCCTGCGCCTGCTCCTGTGCCGCTTCTTCCTTCGCCTGCTGAATCGCAGCTCTGCCTTCCGGGCTGGCCTTCGAGTTGCCTGACTCTTTCGCCGACGCCACGCCGGCATTGCAGTTCAGGTACAGCAGCACAGTGTCGGTGACGGGGGTGAAATCGTCCCCCTTGAGCCAGGGCGCCAGCTCGGAATGCGTCACCACGCAGTCGTCGTCGGCCAACGAGTCGCCGGTCCGCGTCGCGATGACACCCTTCATGTTCGCGTCGCCAAGCGCGGACGTCACATCGGAGTACTTCTGGCCTGCGTAGTCATCTGCGGCGGCGACGCCTGGCCCGAGCACCATCGTCGATACCGCTGCCACGGTGAGTACGCCGGCGCTAACGGCGCTGAGCCTCTTCACGTCCAACCTCCTGTGAGTTGAACAAACCGTAGAACCGACACCTGGTAAGAACCTGGGCAGCGCCATGGTGGATGCTGACAGTTCTGCCGCCGAGCCCTGAATGTGGTGCGCTCAGCGCCGGAAAACCACCCACCGCATCGCGCTGTACATGTACACGGCCTCGCAGCAACCTGCCAGTATTCGCGCGAGCCGGAAATCTACGCCGAGCGCGGTAAGTGCGTTGGACACACCTGCCACGGCCCGCGTGCCGGGCGTCAGGGGTTGCGCACGCAGTCGTTGGTGACCTCGATTTCGGGGCCGAGGTCGACGACCTCGAACTGGTCGACGGGGATATCGCTGAAAGTCTGCGCGTCGATTCCGAGGTCCGCCCATTTGGCGCTGCTGGTGCGATCGTCGGCGAACGTGAGCGCGATGTCCCCACCATCGGCCAGCAGCATGCCGTGACTCTTCAGCGCCTTGAGGATCACCTTCTGAGGTTCGGTGTAGCCCGATTCGTCGAAGTCGGATTTCAACCGGAATCGGACACCGTAGGGCGGCGCATCGGCTTCAGTGCTCTCCGGACCTCCCGCGTGAGTCGCAGGATGCACGTAGACGTCCGCTTTCATGCGGTCGTTCGGGAGGATGAACGGCAGGGCGTGATTCACAGCGCCAGAGGCCACTTCGTCGGCAGTCGGTGTCAGTGCCGCGATTGGGAATCCCGCGGCATCCGCACTGGTGCACTGATCGCCACGCAGGTTATCCGGGTACGCCTTGTTCAGATCCCATACGAAGAACCCGTGCGCCGTAATGCTGTCGCCGGTCTTGTTGCCTTGGTAGATCTCGTAGAGCTTCTGCTCATCGCGCTCGGCGACCAGCAGGTGGCAGTCGCCCTGACCCTCGGTGTTGCCGGATGGATCACAGGTGAGGTCGGACGACCCTTCGATGTTGGCGTCCGCCGGCACCGGCATCTGCGCCGGAACACCGTCGCAGTCCGGGCCGCCGTAGCAGTAGTCCTCGGTCCCGACGACTTCGACCCGCGGCGTACTGCTGTCGGCATAGAAGACCGGGATCGAGAAATCGGTCTGCAAGACGTTGTCGTTGCCCCAGCCGCCCAGGTCGCTGAGAGTCTGGATGATCGCATTGCTGCGGTCGGACTTCGCCGCACCGGAAACGTCGGCCGTCCACGGCTCGGCGGCACTGAACAAACCGTCCGTTGTCGTTGGCTCGACGCTCGAACTGGCAGGAGCCTTCTGTCCCTCGGCGGCGGTGGATTCTTTGGCGGATTCCTGTTCTCCGGTGCCTCTGGCGCAGCCGATACACGTTGCGGCCGTTACGCATAGCACGGCGAAAACGCCGAGGCGCGACGGCGCCGACCACATCCTCGCGAGACGCGGACCGTTCATTGTCGATTTCATGCGCAATGTTGTCAGGGCGAGCCTGTCAGGGCAGCACGATGTGCAGTCGCTCCCAGCCCCGCACCGTCGACGTCGGAGCAGGCACAGCGCTCTCGTAGTCGATGTCCCATTCCGGCCAGCGGTTCAGTAGCTCGTCGAGTGCAACCCTGCCCTCCAACCGGGCGAGGTTGGCCCCGAGGCAGTAGTGCACGCCCTTGCCGAACGTGAGATGGCTGATGTTGTCGCGGTGGATGTTGAAGGTGTCCGGGTCGGTATAGCGGCGCGGGTCGCGATTGGCCGCACCAAACAACAGCAGCACCGCGCTGCCCGCGGGCACGGTCGTGCCGCAGATCTCGAAATCCGTGGTCATGTACCGGGCGATATGCGGCCCAGTGGGCTCGAATCGCAACGTCTCGTCGACCGCGCGGGTGAGCAGCGAACGATCCTCGTAGACCTGGCGCCGCTGGTCCGGGTGTTCGGCGAGCACTTTGGCGAGCCAGCCGATGAGCCTGCCAGTGGTCTCGTTACCCGCACCGGCGACGACCTGCGTGTAGTGCAGGACCTCTTTGCGGTGCAGTTTGCGCGTCACGCCGTTCTCGTCTTCGAACTCCATGTTGAGCAGCGCGGTCATCAAATCGTCCGATGGGTTCGCCGAACGCCACTCCACGTAGTCGGCGTAGATGCTTCCGTCGGCGATCTTGTCGGCCCTGGCCACCTTCATCGGAGCGCCGGGCTTGGTGCGCAGGTTGGCGTCGTTGGCGTCACGCACCATTGTCTGGTCGGATTCCGGAATGCCGAGCAGCATGCCGATCACCCGCATCGGCATCATCGACGCGAGTTCGGCGACGATGTCGAAGCCGCCGGAACCGACATGCGGGTCAAGGCAATTGACGCAGAAACGCCGAATCTGGTCCTCGATCTCTGCCATCCGGCGCGGTGTGAAAACGCGTCCCATCAGCCCGCGCAACATGGTGTGCACCGGCGGGTCCTCGAACATCATCACGCCTTTGGGCATGTCGAATTCGGAGTTGACGAGTTCGAGGATGTCGCTGCGGGAGTTGGAGAACGCCTGCCAGTTCGCCAGCGCCTTATCCACGTCGCTGTGGCGCGAGATGGCCCAGAAGCGGTAGCGCTCGTTGTGGTAGATCGGCGCTTCCTCACGCAGCCGTGCATAGGTCGGCCACGGGTTGGCCGCGATGTCGAGGTCGTAGGGGTCGTAGTAAACCGCGGAATCATTGCGGGCGTCGTTTGCAATCGTCATAGTCCCTCTATTTCAGGAGGCTGCCGGCGTCCACGGGGAGAGTGACGCCGGTGATGTAGCGCGCTTCGTCGGAGGCCAGGAACAGGACCGCGTTGCTGATGTCGGCCGGCGTCACCCACGGGATCGGAAGGAAGTGGAACGACTGGCAGATCGGCGCGAGATCGTCGGGGCCGGGGTTCTCCAGGTCGGGCCGGAACAGCCGGTAGGTCGACTCATTCATCAACAGCGGACTGTTCACATGGGTGGGATGGACGGTGTTGACTCGGATCGAGTGCTGGCCCAGTTCGACGGCGAAGGTGCGCATCAGGCCGACGACGCCGTGCTTGGCGGTGACGTAATGGCCAACCTGTGGATAGGCCTTGAGGCCGCCGACGGAGCTGGTGATGATCACCGACCCGCCCCGGCCACCGGCCAGCAGATGCGGAACTGCGGCTTTCACGGTTTTCCACACGCCGCCGAGGTTGACGTCGATCGTCTCTTCCCAGCTGTCCTCGGACATCTTGTGCAGCTTGACGCCGGTGGTGCCGATGCCCGCGTTGGCCACCACGATGTCGAGACGACCGAGTTGTTCGACGCCGCTGTCGACGGCGGCTTTGAGCGCGTCGAAATCACGAACGTCGACTTCGGCGGTGACGATGCGGCGGTCGAGGTTCTTCACCATGTCTGCGGTCTCGGCGAGGTCCTCGGGCGTCGCCGCCGGTGCCGGCGAGTGCTCGAACCCGCGGCAGATGTCCACCGCGATGATGTCGGCGCCCTCTTCTGCCAGCCGCACCGCATGGCTGCGGCCCTGACCGCGTGCGGCGCCGGTGATGAACGCGACCTTGCCGTCTACCCGTCCCGCCATTGCACCCTCGAATCAGCTGCACATCTTGTTGGGCGATCGCCCAACATCTAGGCTGACGCTATGTCTAGCAGTCCCCGCGGCGGATGGTCAAGGCCCAGATGACGGCCCCAAAAGCGACCGGTCGGGACTCGGCGACACGGCAGTCGCTCATCCGAGCAACTGCCCAAGTCATGCTTGAGGAGGGCTACGCCGCTGCGACGTCGCGGCGGGTGGCGGCCAAGGCGGGCGTCAAGCCCGCGCTCGTGCACTACTACTTCCCCAGCATGGACGACCTGTTTCTGGCCGTCTTGCGGAGCGGCGCCGAGACGAACCTGGTTCGTCAGCGCGAGGCTCTGGCCGACGATGAACCGCTGCATGCGCTGTGGAAGCTGAACAATGCCCACGGCGCCCGGCTGTTGATGGAGTTCATGGCGCTGGCCAATCACCGCAAGGCGATCCGCAGCGAGATCGCCGGCTATGCGGAGCGCTTCGGTGATCTGGAGGAAAGCGCGGTGACCCTGGCCCTACGAGCACACGGCGTCGACGTCCAGGAGTTCCCGCCGGTGGTGATGTCGATGATCGTGACCAGCCTCGCGCGCATCCTCGTGCTCGAGCGAAGCCTCGGCATCACCCGCGGACACGGCGAAGCCACCGACTTCATCGAGCGCTACCTCGACCGCTTCGAAATGCGCTCCTCCCACACGGATGTAGATCGATAACAGCTCGGTCGCTATCGACATCACGATCGATTAAGGCTTGCGGTGTTCACGCTCCGCCGCTTTGACCAGCTGGCCCGAGATGAGTCTGATCGAACCGGCCATGATGGCGCGCATGATCGGACCCGTCCCGCGCAGCCCTTCGGTGAACGAGCCGCCCCAGCGGATGTCGGTGCCCCCGGCCGCGTTGGGTGTGAAGGTCGCTTCGGCACGGTAGCCCTTGGCAGGAGTGCGCGGCCCGATCATCTCGTACACGTGCCTGCGATCCTGCTCGTACTCGACGGTCTTCTCCCGCATGAGGATCGGCCAGCACCCGACCTTGCGGACGGCGCCGACACCTGCCGGTGCAGGATCGCCCTGCTGTTCCCAGCTCGACTGCAGGATGAGCGGCTTCGCCCAGTCCGCCCAGCGTCCGCCGTCGGTCGCGAGCCGGAACAACGTCCCGGCCGACGCGCTGCTGGTCCGGTTCACCTCGAACGAATACGTCCGGCCCGCCATCTCGCCTCCTCGCCTGCTGGGTGTTTCGCGCCGCGAACCCTACCCGGAGGCGACGTCGTAGGGTGACGGGCGTGGCCGATCTCCATCCCGGCATCGCTGTGCTCGCTCCCCTGCTGGGCACCTGGGCAGGTCAGGGCGCAGGCGAGTACCCGACCATCAAGCCGTTCGGCTACTTCGAAGAAGTCACCTTCGGTCATGTCGGCAAGCCGTTCCTCACCTATGGCCAACGGACGAAGGCCGACGACGACGGACGTCCCCTGCACGCGGAGACGGGATATGTCCGGGTGCCGTCAGCGGGTCGGGTCGAGCTGGTGCTGGCGCACCCGACCGGTATCACCGAGACCGCTGAGGGAACGCTGTCCGTGCTGGGAACCACAATCGAGATCGAGTTGGACGCGACAACGATCGGGCGCACAAGGTCTGCCAAAGAGGTCACAGCGTTGAGTCGGTCGATACGCGTCGACGGCGACCAGCTGACCTACAGCCTGCGCATGGGCGCTGTGGGCCAACCCTTGCAACACCACCTGACCGCGACTTTGCACAGGAAGCCGGGATGACGCACCGAAGACGACCGGGAGTGAGGATCGCAGCGAGGTACGAGCGAGGACCGGAGCGAGTGGGAGTCGAGGCATGACCACTGACGGCAGAATCCGAGTTCCGGCCGACCTCGACGCAGTCACGGCGGTCGGCGGCGAGGACCATTCCGACGTCGACCCGGCGGCGATAGAACGGATCTGGCAGGCGGCACGGCACTGGTATGCGGCGGGGATGCACCCCGCGATCCAGTTGTGCCTGCGCCACAACGGGAAGGTGGTACTCAACCGCGCGATCGGGCACGGCTGGGGGAACTCTCCTGACGATCCGCCGGATGCGGAAAAGATTCCGGTTGCCACCGATACGCCGTTCTGCGCGTTCTCGGCGGCCAAAGCGGTCGCGACGACCGTCGTGCACATGCTTGTCGAGCGGGGTTTCTTCTCCCTCGACGATCGGGTCTGCGAGTACCTGCCCACCTACACCAGCCACGGCAAGGACCGCACCACCATCAGGCACGTGATCACCCACAGTGCGGGCGTACCGTTCGCGACCGGGCCGCGGCCGGACGTCAACCGGATGGATGACGCCGAGTACGCGCGCCGCAAGCTCGGTGAATTGAAGCCGATACACCGGCCGGGCCTGGTGCACATCTACCACGGTGTGACGTGGGGCTTTCTGGTCCGCGAGATCGTGGCGGCCGCGACCGGCAAGAACATCCGCGAGATCCTCGCCGCCGAGATACTCGACCCGCTCGGGTTCCGCTGGACGAACTTCGGTGTCGCCGAGCAGGATGTCCCGCTGGTGGCGCCGAGCCACAACACCGGTAAGCCGCTGCCCGCGCCGATCGCACGGGCCTTCAAAATGGCCGTCGGCGGCACCATGGCCGAGATCATTCCGTTCTCGAACACGCCGCTGTTCCTAACGGGCGTGGCGCCGTCGTCCAACCTCGTCTCAACCGCAGACGAACTGTCCCGGTTCGCCGAAATCCTGGTCCGCGGGGGCGAACTCGACGATGTACGCGTGATGAAACCAGAGACGCTGCGTGCCGCGACGACCGAATGCCGTCGCCTGCGCCCGGACCTCGCAGACGGATTTGCGCCCCGCCGCTGGGGCACCGGATACATGCTCGGGTCGAAGCGCTTCGGGCCGTACGGGCGCAATGCGCCTGCCGCGTTCGGCAATACCGGCTTGACCAACATTGCGGTCTGGGCCGATCCGGAGCGCGGACTTGCGGCCGGGCTGATCAGTAGCGGCAAGCCCGGCAGGCATCGCGAGGCCAACCGCTATCCAGCGCTGCTTGACCGCATCACTGCCGAGATCCCGCGTCAGCGGATCTGCTCGCCGTAGACGTGATCGACCGACATCGCCATGAGCACCCTGCGGTCGGACACCATCACCGACCGGTACTCGTCCCAGTCCGGATGCTCCCCGGCAGCGCTGCGGTAGTACTCCACGAGAGCGTCGACCTCGGGGTCCCCCGGGTCGGTACCCGGCCCGGTGAGTGTCACCGAGCCCTCGGCGGTGGCCCACGCCCACCCGTCGGAGCTGGTGACCTCGAGGGCTGCTCGTGGGTCGCGCCGTAGATTGGCCGTCTTGGCTCGTCCTTCGGTCATCGATACGTAGATGACGCCGGCATCCCGGTCGTAGAAAGGGGTGACGGGCGACAGCTGGGGCCGTCCGTCCGACTTGATCGTTGCGAGCACACCGAGTCGGCTCTCGGCGAGCAGCGTGTGCGGGTCGAATCGTGTGGCGGTCATGCTCTGGGCAACTCGCGACCGTCTGCCTGCTATTCCGGCGTTGCCGGTAAACTCGCGGTGCTGTCGCCAATGGGGCGGACGGATTGTTGGAGGTGAGCATGGATAGCCGGCCCGATTCTGCCCGCAGTGCGGCATCAAGTAGCTGTGCGATCGAGGAACGCCGCGTCGGCGGGGTCAGCGTGGTGGGGGTCACCGGGGTGGTGGACATGCTCACCGCTCCCGAACTCGAGAAGGCGATAGCCGAGGCCGCCAAAAGTTCCCCGATGGCCGTGGTCGTCGACATGAGCGCGGTGGAGTTCCTGGCGTCCGCCGGCATGGGCGTCCTGATCGCCGCCCAGGACGAGCTCGCACCGGCCATTCGATTCGCCGTCGTAGCCGACGGACCCGCGACCAGCCGACCCCTCAAGCTCGTGGGTGTCACCGATGTCGTCGACCTCTACACCACGCTCGACGAAGCACTGACCGCGCTGGCGAGTTAAACGGGTCAGGATCGGGTAGCCAACAGGCTGAGATGCCAGACTCCGGACCGCACGACTCCAGCACACAGTTCGCGCAGACGAACGCCCTCGCTGACGCCGCATGCGCTGCGCAGCTCCGGCAGGAGTTCTCCGTCTGGCTTCGACGGTATTTCGCGCTCGACGCGACGAAGGTCAGCGATGTGGTGCTGGCCGTCAACGAGGCATTGGCCAACGCGGCCGAGTTCGCCTACTCGACGGTCGACGAGCCAGGCGCGATGCATTTGCGGGCCGACTACGACGGCGCTGCAGCCGTCTTGACGGTCACGGTGACCGACGACGGCGCCTGGCGCATCTCAGACCCTGAGACGAACAGCCATTCCCGGGGCCGAGGGATCCCGTTGATGCGCGCGCTGGCCGACCGGGCCAGCATCGACTCGTCGTCGGCGGGCACGCGGGTGCGGCTCGAATGGAATCATGTCGCCGCGGCGCAAGCGCCGTAACCGACGCCTCGGCTCAAGGCTTCGGTAGTCGCACCACCTGAACGAAGAACTCATCGATCTGTCGGACCGCGCTCATGAACTGGTCCAGATCAACCGGTTTGGTGACGTAGGCGTTGGCGTGCAGTTTGTAGCTCTTGAGGATGTCCTCCTCGGCCGACGAAGTCGTCAGCACGACAACGGGGATGTGGCACAAATCGGGATCGGATTTGATCTTCTCGAGCAGCTGCATGCCGTCGTACTTCGGGAGGTTCAGGTCGAGCAGGATCAGGTCGGGCCGTCGGGCATCCTGATGGCCACCGCGCTGGTAGAGGAAGTCCAGCCCTTCCTCCCCATCGTGGGCGACATGAAGAGTATTGCTGATCTTGTTGTGCTCGAATGCTTCCCGGGTGATGAGTTCATCGCCGGGATCATCCTCGATGAGTAGGACGTCGATGGCGCGAGTAGCTGATGTCACTCGTGTGTTCCTTCCAGAAGGGGCGTTGGGATCTTGTCGGGCTCGGCGGTGGACAAAGCAGGCAATGTGAACCGGATTCGCGCCCCCTGAGGGCGGGTGGTGCCGGACGTGTCGACCCAGATGGATCCATCATGGTGCTCGACGATCTTCTTGCACAACGCTAGACCGATGCCCGTTCCGCTGTACACCTCGCGCACGTGCAGGCGCTGGAAGATGACGAACACCTTGTCGGCGAACTCCTCGGCGATACCGATGCCGTTGTCCGAGACGCTGAAGAGCCATTCCCGGTCCTGAGCACCGGCGGCCGGCTCGCATTCGATGACGATCCGCGGCGCGACTCCCTCGCGCTGGAATTTCAAGGCATTGCCGATGAGATTCTGCCACAGCATCGCCAGCAGGGTCGGGTCTCCGTCGATGGTGGGAA
The DNA here is from genome assembly GCA_963800125.1 of uncultured Actinomycetota bacterium. Classification (GTDB taxonomy): domain Bacteria; phylum Actinomycetota; class Actinomycetes; order Mycobacteriales; family Mycobacteriaceae; genus Mycobacterium. Next base: position 201,774 of record CAWDAC010000027.1, read on the forward strand.
GGCGTTGCGCGGGTCGCACGATCTCGGCGGCCGACTCCTCGATCGCGGTGGAGAGGTTGTTCAGCGCGGTATCCAGCGTCGCGTTGAGGTCGACCTCGGTGTGCGTGGCACCCAGGCGCCCCACCCGGGAGAAGGTGAGGAGGTCGTTTATCAGCGCCTGCATACGTTTGGCGCCGTCGACCGCGAACCCGATGTATTCGGCACCACGCTCATCGAGCTGGTCGCCATATCGTTTTTCGAGCAGCTGGCAGAAGGAGGCGACCTTTCGCAGGGGCTCCTGCAGATCGTGCGAGGCGACGTAGGCGAACTGCTCGAGTTCGGCGTTGGATCGTCGCAACTCGTCAGCCTGCTCGTCGAGCGCCGCACGGGCGGACCGTGAGCCCTCGAGTTCGTCCACGATGCGTTGCCGCATTTCCTCGACGTCGACCGCGATGCCGCGGATGTCCTTCGGCCCGCGCGGGGTGATGCGTTCGCCGAAGTTGCCCTCGGTGATGCGCCTGCACGCCGCTGCGAGTGCGGTCAGTGGCCGGTTGACCGCGCTGCGCACCAGCACCGCCAGCACTATCGCCATAGCGAAGAAGGCCACCACCATTGCCGCCAGCAATCCATCGCGCCAGCCGCGTATCTGGTCGAGCTGACTGATTCCGTCCGTCCGCGCCGCGCCCAGGTTTTCGTTCTGGCGATCGAAAAGTTCACGTATACGGTCGAATTCGGCCTTGCCGCGCTCCGCCGTATCGCGATTACTTGCAGCCGGAACTCCACGAGCAATGTCGGCGATCAGAGGTTCGGCGAAGGTCGTCCGCCAACTCGCTGCGGCCTGCTCGATCGCATCCAGGTCGGTCATGAGATCGGCCCGCTCGCCCACTAGCTGCCGGATGTCATCAGCGGCTTGCTTTTCGGCGAGTTGCCCGGCGTAGTACGGGTCGAGGAACTGCGTATCGGCCGCTATCACGTATCCGCGCACCGCGGTCTCCTGGTCACGAAGGGCAGCCTGCAGCTGGTAGGCAGCTACGCGTGCCGGCTGGATGTCATCGATCAACTCGCGCGACAATGGTCGGTGCGATTCATCAGCAGCGCGCCGGCCACCGCGCCGGCCAACACCACCACACCCATCGCGGACAGCACCAGGTTCTGCCAGCCCTGCACCGTGAGCCGCCGACCACGCTCGCTCATCCCGTTGATCGCTCCACGCGGACCACCGCTATGTCGTCGGTGAGCCCGCCGTGCGCAGAGGCGCGTTCCGCAGCCTCATTGATGAGCGCGTCGACGAACGCCGGACCTGGTAGAGCGGCGAGCGAACGCGCCAGGTCGAGCAATCCTTCCTCACCGAGACGTTCGTTGCCCTGTCCCGAATGCCCCTCGAAAAGTCCGTCCGTGAGCAAGACCAACCCCGTGCCCTCGGGCCATTCCACTTGGTGATATTCCCATTCGCCGGAAGCCAGGCCCAGCGCTGGGCCGCCGGGCGGCTCGAGCCATTCCACCGTGCGCTCGCCGTGCAGCAGCATTCCGGGATGCCCGGCGCGAACTGCGGCAATCCGGGACCCCTCGGGCGGAATGGCGAGGCTCAACACCGTCGCGAATATGCCCTTGCCTGCGCGTTCGGTTTTCAGGATTCGCTCGAGCTCCCGCATCCGGTCGGGGCCACGCAGACCGGCGAACGTGAGCGCACGCCAGGCGATGCGCAGCGCCACGCCGAGCGCGGCCTCATCGGGGCCGTGGCCGGCGACGTCGCCGATCATGACGTGCACCGTACGGTCCGGGGTCTGGACGAAGTCGTAGAAGTCGCCGCCGAGCAACGCGTTCTCCCGACTGGGCACGTACCTCGCGATGATTTCGACGCCTGGGTTGTCGAGCAACAACGGGGACGGCGACAATCCGCGCTCGAGGCGGGCGTTCTCCCGGGCACGAAGTTGGCTGGCCTGCAGTTCCACGGTGGTGAGCTCGGCCCGATTCCGCTCGATCGCGTAGAGCACCGCCCGCCTCAGCATTTCGGGTTCGACTCGACCTTTGACCAGGTAGTCCTGGGCTCCGGAGGCAACCGCCGACATGCCGAAGTGCTCGTCGTTCAATCCCGTGAGCACCACGATCGGAATGCTGGGGGCACGCTTCCTGACGCGCTGCAGCGCGTCGATCCCGTTGGCGTCGGGGAGATTGAGATCCAGCAGGATGCAGTCCGGCTGGGCCAGCGTCAGCTCACGTTCGGCATCGGCCATCGACTGTGCCCACGCGCAGCCGATCTCAGCGGAAGCGTCGGCAATGAGCTCTTCGACCAATATCGCGTCGGCTCGGTCGTCTTCGATGAGAAGGACCGACAGCCGGTGCTCAGCCCCTTCGCGGGATACCCCGGGGGCCGGCACAGGAATTAGCTGAGGTTCGAGCGGCGCGCGCATCGGTAATCACGTCCTTTACGTAACGTCACCCGGTCGCGCTTGACCTTCTGCTTCAGTGACAACGCCACGAGAATACCCAGCGGCCACCGGTCCGCCGCGTAGCGGTCCCCCGGCCCCCGCCGACAATCGGGCGTTTCCTATCGTGGCTGGATGAGCACCGCTGCTGACTCGGATCGCGTCGCCGATCTTGCCCGACAGGTGGTTGCCGACCACAACCCGAAGTCGGTCCCCATCCCCGAATTCCTCGGCGCCTGCTACGACGCCGGGCTGTCGTGGGTGCACTTTCCGGAAGGCCTTGGCGGCCTAGGGGTATCGCGCGGCCTGCAGGCCGTCGCCGACGGGATCCTGCAGGGTGCAGGCGGCCCGGTGCCGCTCGCACTGAACCCGATGGGATACGGGATGGCGGCGCCGACCGTGCGCGAACACGCCCAGACCGACGAAGTGAAGCGGAACCTGCTCAGGCCCCTTGCCACCACCGAGGACATCTGGTGCCAGTTGTTCTCCGAGCCCGGCGCGGGCTCCGACCTGGCCGGGTTGGCCACCTCGGCGGTGCCCGACGGCGACGACTGGGTCGTCAACGGTCAGAAAGTCTGGACCAGTCTGGCGCACCGCGCGCGCTGGGGTCTGCTGCTGGCGCGCACCAATCCGGACGTGCCGAAGCACAAGGGATTGACCTACTTCGTCATCGACATGCACGGACCCGGCGTCGAGACCCGGCCGCTGCGCCAGATGACCGGTCACGCCGAGTTCAACGAGGTGTACATGACCGACGCCCGCATCCCCGACACGCACCGACTCGGCGCGGTCGGCGACGGGTGGCGGGTCGCGATGACCACGCTGATGAACGAGCGCAGCGCGCTCGGAGCCAGCGGCAGCCGCCGAGGGGCGGGCACGATCGCCGACGCTGTTTCGCTGTGGGCCTCCCGCCCGGATCTGCAAACCCCCGTGCTGCGGGATCGGCTCACCCAGCTGTGGCTGCGGGCCGAGGCGCAGCGCCTCACCGCGGAGCGCTCCCGGGCATCCGCCACGGTCGGCGGCCCCGGCCCAGAAGGCTCCATCGGCAAGCTGGTCGGTGCCGAACTGAACCAGCACATCTACCAGTGGTGCATGGATCTGCTTGGGCCGGAGGGGACCCTGTACCACGGCTACGGCATGCGCGACGAAGCCGGCGACGGAGCGGACTGGCGCGGCCCGGTGCAGCAGCGGTTCCTGCGCAGCCGCGCCAACACCATCGAGGGCGGCACCTCCGAGGTCATGCGCAACATCCTCGGTGAACGCGTGCTGGGCCTGCCTGGTGATCTGCGTGCCGACGCCGGCATGCCGTGGAAGGAGATTCCCCGTGGCTGAGTTCAGCTTCACCGACGAGCAGAACCAGCTGCGCGCCGCGGTGCGCAAGTTCTGCACGGAGAATTTCGACGAGCAGTCGGTGCGCCGACTGATGGAGTCCGATCCGCCGTTCGACCCTAAGGTGTGGACGCGCCTGGGCTCCGAGCTCGGCGTGCTCGGGCTGTCGGTGCCCGAGGCCGACGGCGGCGTCGGCGGCACACTCGTCGACCAGGCCGTCGCGGTCGAGGAGCTGGGCGCGTCGCTGGCCTGTGGACCGGTATTCGGCACGGTGTTCCTTGCGATCCCCGCACTGGTGGCGGCCTCGTCCGGCCAGGTGCGTGACGAGTTGCTCGCCGAGTTGGTGGAGGGCCGCAGAACCGCGGCGTTCGTGGTCGCCGACCGGGCCGGGACGTTGGGCGCCGCGGACGCAAGGAGCAAACCCACCGAAGTCTCCGTCACAGCGGATGGCGATGCACTCACCGGGACCGTCGAGCGGGTCGTCGACGCAGGCGCCGCCGATGACCTGCTCGTCGCCGCGCGAAGTGCGGAACGGTGTGGCCTTGTACGCCGTCGACGCCGCGGGGCCGGGGGTGGAACGCAGTCCGCTGGTCACGCTGGACCTGACCCGGCCGCAGGCCACCGTCCGGTTGTCCGGCGCGCCCGGCCGGCTGGTGGCCGGCCCCGGTGAGGCCGAACGGGTCATCGAGCATGCCCTGCAAGTGGGGTCGGCGCTGCTGGCCGCCGAGCAGGTTGGCGCCGGACAGCACCTGCTCGACCTGTCGGTCGACTACGCGAAGTCGCGGCTGCAGTTCGGCAGGCCGATCGGGTCCTTCCAGGCGGTCAAGCACCGGTTGGCGGACCTGCTCGTCGACCTCGAGCACGCCCGCTCCACGGCGTACCACGCGGTATGGGCGCTGGCGGACGGATCGGATGACCCGGCGCTGGCGGTGAGCATTGCGCAGGCGACGTGCTCGGCGGCGCTCTCCCGGATCGCGGCCGACACGATCCAGGTACACGGCGGCATCGCGTTCACGTGGGAACACCAGGCGCACTTGTACTTCAAGCGAGCCACCACCGACGCCGCGCTGCTGGGCACCGCCGAGCAGCACCGGTCGCGGGTCGCGGAACTGGTGTTGGACAACGCGCAGGCGGAGCGCGTCCCTCGGGTGGCCGACGGCTCGCCGTCGTGAGAGCGTCGCTTTAGACGGGAAGTGCTGTGCCGGTTTCCTTTTCGGCGAACTGGAATACTTGCGCGGCGGCTTCGTAGTCGCACGCAACCGTGGATCGGCCGATCATCACCGGACCACCCTTCAAGCCCCACCTGCCGTCGATGCCAACATAGCTGCCCGGGGGTATCGGCTCGCTGATGCAGTACAGCGTCGTCGCGGCTCCCGCGTCGATGTCGTTGCCGAACACGTTCGCCACCCTCCTGACCACCCCATCGACGGCCGACATGAACGGCCGGTCGGAGATATGGGAGAGGTTCGACGCCACCCAGCCTGGATGCGTGAGTTGGGTGACGACAGGCGAATTCGCCGCCCGCAGCCTGCGATCCAATTCGAGGCCCCACAACATCACAGCGAGCTTCGACCGCGAATAGGCACCCATCATGGTCCACTTGTCGGAGCGAAGGTGCATGTCGTCGAGTCGTAGTGTGCCGCCGCGATGCGCCTGCGATCCGACATTGATGATCTGCGATCGCACCCGTCCGAACACCAGGTTCGTTAGGGCGAACGGCCCCAACAGATTCGTGCCGATCGTCTTCTCGAAGCCGTCGACGGTTTCTTCACGGGTCTGAGTGAGCATGCCTGCGTTGTTGATCAGGATGTCGACGTCGCCGTCGAGCGCATCGGCGAACGCCTGGACTGACGACAGGTCGGCAAGGTCGACCTTGGCGACCGAGGTCGAGCCGCCGATCTCTTTGGCGCGTTGCGCGCCCAGGTCGATGTTGCGCACGGCCATGATCACGTGCGCGCCGGCCCGGGTGAGTGCACGCGCGGTGCCGAGGCCGACACCGTTGGTCGCACCGGTCACGATGACGCGTTTGCCACTCAGGTCGCCCAGCCGGGCCGGGGTCCACTGCGCTGTCACGGTGCAAGGTTAATCGGTTGGTTGTCGCGCACGCCGCGGTAGATGCCCCACCGGACGATCACGGGCATCAGCACCCGGTCGAACGACCACGCAGGGAAGCGGAAAGCCTGGCCCTTGGGAGTGAACACCTCCAGCCCGTCGGGCTGCACACCGAGCACCGAACCCCAGCGGCGTTTCGGAGGGCGGAAGGAGCGCAGCGGTCGCCGGCCCCATCTGCTCCTCGCGCGCGCGGCCGCGAACTCCGCGCGAACGTTGTGGGCGAGAATCCCGTCCCCGCGGTTGCGTGCCGAACTTCGAAGCGGATCGGTCGCCGCGACGTCACCCACCGCGAACACGCCGCGGTGGCCGGGCACCCGCAGCTGCGGGGTCACCCGAACGAAGCCGTGCTCGTCCAGTAGCTCCGGGGGCAACCAGTCGGTGTTGGGCCGCACTCGTCCGATCGCCCACAGCACTGCGTCGGCGGACGCGGGCGGTTGTCCGGTGCTCCACCGGATCGGCCCGCTGGTGAGCTCGTCGCACATGAAGCCGTCGGGTATCACCGCGCGGTGGCCAGCGTGCAGCACCACGCCGACGTCGGTGAGCCGGCGCTGGACCTTCGCCCAGATTCGCGGGTGGTGCGAAAGCAGGGCGCGCTCGCCCGGGAAGTACAAGTCCACCCGCTTGTCCGGCCAGGTGGTGGCGACTTGTGCGGCGCTGCTGATCGCCGCGGCACCGCCACCCACGACGATCACCGATGTGGCGTCGGTCAGACGCGCGTGTGCGGCGCGTAACCCGTCGCCGATCTCCTTGGGTGACTGCAGGTTTGGCGTGCGCCAGAATCCGTTGGTAACGCCGGTGGAGATGATCAGCGCGTCGTACTCCTCTTCCGATGACGACCCGTCGTCACCGCGGACGAAAACGGTGCGGGCGGCGAGGTCGACGCCGGTCAATGTGCCGTGGACGGTGCGTACCCGGTCCAGCGCACGGAACCGGTCGAATGGAATCCAGTTGGCGCGAGCCCATTCCTCGGGCCGGCTCAGCCGCCACCCCAGTTCCTGCCCGCTCACCAACGCCGGCTTGGCCGAGATGCCGACGACGTCGGCGTGCCTGGCAAGGCGGATGGCCGTGAGGACACCGCTGTCGCCAAGCCCGGCGATGACGATGCGTTTAGTCACACCGTTCAGGCTGCCATACCCCGGCGTTACCGTGAGAGCCACTATGACGCACTCACTGCGACGGCTTGTCACTGCGGCGCTGTCGGCGGCAGCGCTCGCGGCGGCGCCGATGGCTTGGATCATTGTCGTCTCGCCGGCCGTCAGCTCGGCGTGCCTGCCCGGGGAAACGGGCGCCACCAACGGCTGCGCTCCGTTCTGCGTGCCGGGAAAGGCGCTCGACGTCCAGACCGGGTTGTGCGTTCCGGTGGCGGCGCCGCCGCCGGGTGGCGTTTTGGAGTAAGGCATGGCGGCTGCCGCGCATCTTTGATCGACATCAGTTGGAGTCGGAACACGGTCACGCCCTTACGGCAGCCTGCTGCCCATGCCTGCTGCCCATGTCAAAGGTGATCCGGCAGGCCGCGGCGGCCCACCACTATTTGGCGGTGTTCCACAACCACCGGGAGCTCCCGCTGTATCTGGGGCGCAGCCGCCGACTCGCCTCGGCTGCACAACGAATTGTGTTGTACGCCAAAGACCGTAGGTGTACGTTTCCCGGCTGTACCCCGGCGGTCGCGCGCCAACCCTCGATGTAGTCCGCCCCGTCGGCGACCGCGCGGCTGCCAGCGGGCTCAGTCCTGGTCCTTCAGATCTTTGATCTCGTCTTCGAATTCTTTGAGCACCTCAAGGAGTGGTTCCCCGCCAATGAGGACCCGGACGACCCGGATGTTTTCGACGGCCAGCGCCGCACGCAGCATCAGCCGTCGGAACTCCTTGCTTTCGCGAACGGCGCGGAGTTGGTCCTCTGTGCCCCGCACCATCCAGAAATCCGCTGATATCTGTTGGTGCTGCCGGCCCGGCGATGCCCGCCTCGAAGCTCTCGATGGCCTTTTGCTTCTCCAGGCCCTCGAAGTACTCCCGCGAGGCGGCGAAGACCCTCAGGGCGCGCCGCTCACGCCCTTGCCGAACCCGATCCGCAACGATGAACACAGCTATGTCAGCCACGAGTTTCTCCTCTTTGAGTATCTGGTTTGGTGCCCCAAGTGGGGCAACCAACTGACTATCCGCCGTGACGGCCGCGGTCCGCAGCTATTTGGCGGAAGTTCCGCTGGAATTTGGCGGGATGTAAGGTAGCCGATTCCTCGAATCGGAACCGCCGCAACGGTTTTGACAACGAGATTCTCAGCCGATTCTAAAGGTCGTGTGCAGGGACTACTCAGCCGTCACACAGGACTCGAAACGCCCGCCTGATGTGGATGCTGTGCTTTACTGTCGAACGACCGCACGACGAACGACGGCTGAGTCGGCTGGTCGACGTTTGACCTAGGACTGAAGAAACTCCAGCAGGTCGGCGTTGATGGTATCCGCGTGGGTGGTCGGCATGCCGTGCGGGAAATCCTTGTAGGTCTTCAGGATTCCATTGGCCAGCAGCTCGGCCGACTTCGGTCCCGCAGCCACGTACGGCACGATCTGGTCGTCCTCGCTGTGCATGACCAGAACCGGAATGGTGATCTTCTTCAGATCCTCGGTGAAGTCGGTCTGGGAGAACGTCACGATGCCGTCGTAGTGCGCCTTGGCGCCGCCCATCATGCCCTGGCGCCACCAGTTCTCGATGATCGCCTCCGACGGCTCGACGCCGGGGCGGTTGAAGCCGTAGAAAGGTCCCGACGGCAGGTCGCGGTAGAACACCGAGCGGTTGGCGGCCAGCTGAGCCTGCAGATCGTCGAAGACCTCCTTGGGCAGACCCTCGGGGTTGGCGTCGGTCTTGACCATCAGCGGCGGCACGGCGCTGATCAGTGCGGCCTTGACCGCGCGGCTTTCGCCGTGGCGGGCGAGGTAGTGCGCCACCTCGCCACCCCCGGTGGAGTGTCCGACGTGGATTGCGTCATGCAGGTCGAGGTGCTCGACGACCGCGGCGAGATCATCCGCGTAGTGGTCCATGTCGTGGTTGTCGGCGACCTGAGAGGACCTGCCGTGGCCGCGGCGGTCATGCGCGATGACCCGGTATCCGCGCTGCAGGAAGAACAGCATCTGGTTGTCCCAGTCGTCGGCCGACAGCGGCCAGCCGTGGCTGAAGACGATCGGCTGGCCCGAGCCCCAGTCCTTGAAGAAGATGTCAACGCCGTCGCTCGTGGTGATGGTGGGCATGCCGATGACTCTAGGAGAGAGTCACTCGAGCCGCTCCGCTGCGCGAAGGCCGCTGACATAAGCGCCGTCCGCGTAGCCGGTGCGCGCGCTGTGCGCATGCTCGCCCGCAAGCAGCAGCCGACCATGCACCGGCTCACCGAGCAGGTCCAGCATCGACGGGTCGGCGCCGGGCGGACAGTGCGTGTACGCGCCGCAGGTGAACGGGTCGTTGGCCCACGACGTCACCACGGATGCGACCGGATCGGGAACCGGATGGCCGACCACCTCGGCCAACACATCGCTTAACCAGTCGACGGCCTGTGCCTGCGGGCGGTCGAGGGCATACGACGTGAGGGTGTGGAAGAGGTGCGCGCACAGCACCGGGCCTGCTCCGAAGGCGTCCAAATCGAACACCCACATGGCGGGCTCGTCGTCATCGGACGGGAACACGATCAGATGTGAGATGCCGTCGTCGCGCCAGAACGCCGACTCGAACCGCAGCGCGATCTTCTCGTAGCGACCGAACCCGAGCGCGTCGACGGCCCGTTGCACCGGCGCAGGCAGGGGCGGATCGAATCGTGGGCTGCCCCGCTTGAGCACACCGAGGGGCGCGGTGACGATCGCATGCGAGCCGGTGTCGACCGAACCGTCCGCGCATGTGACGCGGACCCCGTCGGCCTCGACCTCCACCAAGGCCACCTCGGTGTCGAGCCGGACGTCCAGCCCGGTCGCGAGCGCATGGACCACCGATCGGTATCCGTCTCGGGGTAAGTCGCCGAACAGGTCGCCCTCGAACTCCTCCTCGAAGGCGAGCCAACGCAGTGACTGGTTGTCGGCCCGGTCCGCGGCGTCGGCCTCGACCTCTGCTCGCAACTCCTGGCGTAGCCGCCGCGCGACCCCGCCGGTGAACCCGTGCTCGGCCACGTACGACTCGACTGCGTCGAGCGCGGTCGCGTCGGGTCCCAGCCGATCGCTCAGCGCTTCGACGGCCTCCCAGAAGGCCTCGGACTCCGACTGGGCGTACAGCTCGACCTCGGCACGGTCGAGGGGTCGGCGCTCGGCCCGGTCGTACGCCGAGAGCGACGGCATGGGGTCGCCCGGGTCGCGCGCGATGCCGTGTTCCTCGCAGAACGCCGACAACGGGTTGCCGATGGGGTGGTGGATCCACGAGCCGCCCAAGTCGACCGGTGTGCCTGACAGGTCGACGGTGTGCAGCCGACCGCCGATCCGGTCGCGGGCCTCGAGCACCACACATGCAATGCCGGCGCGACGCAGCCGCGATGCGGCGGCCAGTCCCGCGATACCGGCACCGACCACGACCACCCGATCGACAGGTCCGACAATTTCGCTCACCGCGCCATACTTCGCCATGTTGGCCAAGCGCGACAAGTGCGGTCTTGACGCACGAATCATGGTGGCGCCATGGCGTTCGTCACTTGATCGCCTTCTTGTCGCCAGTGTCGGGATGATCGCGGTCGGTGCTCTCTGCAGCTGTGATCCCGGGAGTTACGGGCACGGGATCGAACTCGATGCGGTAGATCAGCCAGGGATGTTGTCACCGGCCAAGGATTCTCAATTGCGCGCGAAGGTTACCGGCTGTTTTGACGCGAAAGTCTCCTACGCGGCGGAGGTCGGTATCCAGTTGCCGTGGAATCCGGCGGGCACTCGGTGCGGCAGCTTGATGCTGGCGACGTCTTGCAGCGTTTGCGCATCGAGGATTGCCAGCTCGCTTCGATCGGCGGTCCGGTCATAGACATAGCCCATCAGCACCCCATCGTCCTCCGCGGCATCCGGCGACGACGGGTGAAAGACGAACTCGCCGAGCGCTTTATCGGCGCCGAATGAGCGTGACGCGGTGTTGCCACCGACCAGGTCGTGCTTGAGCAGCACTTCATAACCGGTGAGGCCCTCCCCGACCGTCGGTGCGTAGCCGTACCGATGCCGCTTGCCGACTAGTCGTTCGTCGACACGGGGAAACTCCTGGCCGCGGTCGTCGACTCGCGATTCCCGCACCTTGCCGTCGGCGAGATCGACGGTCCAGCGGTCCAGCGTTGGCGCACCCTCATTTGGCCCCAGGTGGTCGGTGTCGAACATCTTCGGGTGCCGCACCACGTCGAGCACGATGGTGTCGCCGTCGTCGTAGGCGTTCATCGGGTGGAAGACGTAGCACGGTTCGACGTCGAACCAGCGGACATCCGCGTTGTCGCCTTCACGCGGCATCACCCCGACCCGGGCGGGGTACCGCGGGTTCCACGAGTACGGGAATCGCCGGTCAGACTTGTTGCCGTGCGGCTGCCGGGCGGAAATCGGATCCGGGATGCGGATTCGGCCGATCAACGCCGACAACAGCAATCGGGTCGGCAGGCGCAACCCGCGCGGCACGGTCATCGTGGCGGCCTGGCGCGCGTCGAATGTGACGGGCAGGTCGTAGAACACGACGTGACGTTCCGTCAGGGACATGTCGTGCATCATCGGGCTGCCTGCCACTTCGATGTCGACGGTGCGCCGCGCCCTGCCGTCGGCACCGATCACCGAGTACTGCACCGTGTTTCCGCGCAGCATGCTGTACGAAACCGCGTGCAGCTCAGCGGTGTCCGGGTCGCGCTTGGGGTGTGCGGTGTACCCACCGGTCAGTGTGCCGTCGAAGTCGCAGACACCGACGGTGTCCAACTCGTCGGTCAGTTCATAGTTGGCGACCCCGGCCTCGATCAGCGCGAGCGTCTTGCCGGCATGACCGATCACGTTGGTGTTGGCGCCGATATGTGACGCGCCGAAATGTCCGGCCGCCTCTTTGTCTCCCAGAGCCCGTGCCGCTTGCGGCGAACGCACCCAGCGGTTGCGGTACCACTCGGCTTTGCCGTCGCGGATACGGATGCCGTGTACCATGCCGTCGCCGACGAACCAGTGATACAGCTCGGGATCGATCTCGCCGATCGGGTTCGGGCCGTTGCGCAGGTACCGCCCGTCCAGGTAGTCCGGGATCGTGCCCGTCACCTCCAGCTCGGTGAGCGTGTACTCCCGGTCCAACGGCGCGTACGCACCCTCGAGATAGCGGTTCGTCATCACGACACCTCCCATAACAGCGTTATTTATGCGTCCTGTATAACACTGTTATGGCAACATGGCAAGTGTGAGCGGCGTTCGGGAGCAGTTGATCGAAGGCGGCATTCGCCTACTGGACAGCGGCGGCCTCCAGGCGCTCAGCGTGCGCAATCTGGCGGCCGAGGTCGGCACGTCGACGATGGCGGTCTACACGCATTTCGGCGGGATGACCGGGGTCATCGACGCCATCGCGGACGAGGTCTTCGCCCGGTTCACCCAGGCGCTGACGGAGGTCGAGCAGACCGACGACCCGGTGGCCGACTTCTTCGCAATGGGACCCGCATACCGCGAGTTCGCGCTGACGAATCCGCAGCGGTACCACTTGATCTTCGGAACCTCGTCACCAGTCTCGATCAGGGGCTACCGGACCGACCTCACCGTCACTGGTAGCGCAACGAATCGTGCCGAATGGGCGGTGTCATTCGAAGCGCTGCGAAACATCGTGCGCCGCATGATCGCAGCGGGCCGCATCCGCGACGACGGTGAACTGGCTATCGCCGGTCGGTTGTGGAGCCTCATCCACGGCGAGGTAATGCTCGAAATGGCCGGCTTCTTCGGGCATGAAGGGCACGGGCTCACCCAGATCCTGGAGCCGCTCTTCGTCGACGCGATCGTGGGGATGGGCGACGATCGCAATAGAACGGCAAAGTCGTTGGCTGCAGCGGCGACTCGTCTCACGAGCCAAACTTCAGGGTGATGTCGATGTCGACGCTGGGACAACCCGCGCCACAAGATGATTCTTGACGTGCTCCTCGGACTGAAAGTCCGAGGATTCCCATGGCGGCTTACGCCGCTGGTGGGGTGCTTCCCGCTTCATCGCCCACCGCCGCAACGGGTTGCGGTCTTACATGGACTCCACCGGAACCACTTTCGTGGTCCCGCCCACTTGCGTGGGAGGCGTTTAGTCTCTCCGCCCGCCCGGCGGCGAGAATGATCTTGGCGGCGTTGTAGTCGCGATCGTGGACCACCCAGCACGTCGGGCACGTCCACCGCCGTATCTGTAGCGGGAGTTCGTCGAGCCGGTGCCCGCACGCCGAGCACGTCTTGCTCGACGCCAACCACCGCGACACCTGATGAACGGTGCGACCGTAGCGGTCGGCTTTCTCGCCGATGATCCGGAGGAACTGGCCCCACCCCGCGTCCGAGACTGCTCGGGCGAGCCGGCGGTTTTTGACCATGCCCTCGATGTTGAGGTCCTCGACGTGGATCACTTGGTTCTCGCGAACCAACGCCAAAGCCTGCTTGTGGTGATAGTCCCGCCGCGCCCGCGCCACCTCGTTGTGCGCGATCGCCACTTTGCGCCGCGTCTTGTCCCTGTTGTGCGATCCCTTCTGCCGGCGGGACTTCTCCCGCTCCAACCGCCGCAACTTGCGCAGCTTGCGGCCCAGATACTTCGGGTTCGCAACGTCGGTGCGCGCACCGACGTTGGTCGCGATCGTCGCCAACCGCGTTATGCCCACATCCACCCCGGCCTCCCGCTCCACCGGCGGCAGCGGTGTGCAGGCGACGTCGACAACGAAGCTGGCGTAGTAGTGGCCGTCCGGTTCCCCGATGATCGTGACGCTCGACGGCTCCGAGGGCAGATCGCGCGACCAGCGGACCCGGACCTCGCCCACCTTCGCCACAAACAACCGCCCACCGGACCGAACCGAGAATCCGTTGCGGGTGAGCCGAAACGACTGCCGGTGATTCTTGCGCGACTTCATCCGTGGACGGCCCAGCTTGCGGCCCTTGCGTTTCCCGGTGTGTGAGTCGAAGAAGTCGCGCCACGCCCGCCGGCAGTCGTTGACCGACTGCACCAACGCCACACTGGGCACCTCGGCCAGCCAGCCACGCTCGAGAGTCGTCTTGGCCGCGGTGATCACCTGGCGCTGAATCAAGGTGTCGCAGAGTTTCACCCCGGCCCGGTACGCCTCGTCGCGTACTCGCAGTGCGTCGTTGAACACCACCCGGCAGCAACCGAATACCCGCGCCAGCATCTTCCGCTGAGCCGGTGTCGGTTCGATGCGGTACCGGTAACGCATCTGCATAGTCCGACTCTAAGGCCGACCTGTGACAACCCAGACCTATCACCGCGCCCGGCACAGCGTGTCGGCGCTGCATGCACATCTGGTGTTGGTCACCACGTATCGCCGCCCGGTGTTCACCGACGAGATGCTCACCTTCGCCGAGAACACCATGCGCACCGTGTGCTCCGATCTCGATGTCGAGCTGGTCGAGTTCAACGGCGAAACCGACCACCTGCACCTTCTCGTCGCCTACCCACCCACCATGGCAATCTCGACACTCATACAGCGCCTGAAAGGCCGCACCGCCTACGCGGTGCGACACGAATTCACCGGCCGCTGTGTCCGCGCCCGCATGCGCGGACACCTCTGGTCGCCGTCCCACTTCGCCGTCTCCTGCGAAGGCGCACCACTGTCCATCATCAAGCAATACATCCACGGACAAGCCCGACCGCTTTGAACGCCCGGCCACGCCCAGCGACACACGGGATGGGCTAACCCCGGACTGAAGTCCGAGGCTTGCGCCCAAGAAAGTTCCGGTCACACGCGTGCTCGCCAGGTTGTCCGCCGAGGAAGTTGCCAACGGGGCGGGGCTGCGCACTGACCTCCCGGATGAGCTTGAGGCTGGCGCAGACCCCAGCGATGACGAAGCAGCAAAGATCAAAGACGTCATCGCTGCCCTCGGTGGGGTGCCCGGCACCGAACATCTGCAACACCACGAGCCCGAGCACCACGAGGCCGAGCAAGAGCACCACGACGAGTCCCACGTCAACGGTCACGACGAATCACTCGTTGAGGAAAACGCCGTAGCTAGCTAGGAAGCGTCGTACGCGCTCAGTGACGCAGCAAGTAGAGGATCTTGCCGTAGTCGTGGCCGAGCCACAGATCGTCGAAGTCGTCCGGTGGTCCGAAACTCGTGAAGAACTGACCCGCACCCGTGTAGACGAGTGCCCACGCCGACCGGAGGTTCCAGTTCGCGTTGGAGCCGACCGGCTCGAAACGGATGTAGACCGGAGTCCGGATGAGCTGCGCCGTATCGAGCGGGAAGCCGACGCGCGGATCGTTCTGGTCGCCCTCGAGCACGCGGACCTGGGGTGCGGGCAGGTTGGGCTCGACCGGACCGCGGCCCATGACGTACTCACGCCAGGAGTCGCGTTCATAGTCATCGGCCGTCGAGTTCATGCAGAACTCGGTCCTGGGCGTTTGCCCGTGTTGGTTGTGTTGGGGGACAAGGTAACCCGCAGGTCAGCGGGTTGGCCGCGCAGGTATCAACACAACCCACGCTGAAACTGCTGCGGACGGCCTGCGGACGGAAGAGCATCCGGAATGCGGTTCTGGACCGCTCATACCAGATCGGTGCGACGATGTCCTGGTGTCTGGTGGCGACAACGCACACACGACTCGCGATGCGGCCGTCGAGATATTGGCGCTGAAGGTGTTCGGCATCGCCGACCGTGACGGCGTCCTGGTGACCCGCAGGATGACCGACAAGCTCCTCGCCGACCTCGGCGGGCACCTCGGACACCTGCAACTGTGGTTTGTGCCCTCTGGTCGCTCTGGCGGCGCCGTAGCAAGGTGTTCTGGACGGCGTCGGTGTGGCAGCGGAGCATCAACTACACCCGAGCGCGGGCGACCCGCTGACATTCCGTTCGCCCGGGCGAACAGATCTCGCAACGGCCGTTGCGGGAATCGCTACAACACCTGACCGTGTCCGTTGGTCGACGGGTCGGGCGGCGGTTTCACGTACGCGCGCAACACGTCATCGCAGCCGAGCACGAATTCATCATCGGGACGGCCACCGTAAGCGGTGCTTTCGGGATGCCATTGAGGTAGGTCATCGCGGCGGACGCGAACCTCGCGGTCATCCATCAAGGCATCGACTTTCGGAGTGAACAACTCCCATGCCGTCTGTACCCTCTGTGGTTTGGAGGTCACCCAACGTCGAGGACATCAACTGGCGGAAGTCCACAGCCTCGCCGAGCAGGTAGTCGCGCAACCTCGTGTCGGCGCTTTCGCGGGCCTCAGGCATTGGCGCCGTGCCACCTGGTCAGTGCGGCCTGGCGGTGCTGCCGCGAGACTGCTGTCGGCGGGTCGCCGTGCGCGTTGATGGACTTGACCCAGCGGCCTATCGCGTCCTCCAACAGGCGGATCTCGGCCGAGCCCGACAGCGAGCTGATTGAGTGTTACCGCAGGATCTTTGGCGCTGGCGGCGAACCGAGCCCGCAGCACTTCGAGGCGGTTGCCCGCCTGCTCGATGTCGGCGAGGGTGATCGATCTCCTCGGTCGTGAACTTGAGATTGGCGGGCAGGGTGTCCATGAGCTGCCTTGACGAGGAACTTCCCGTGCGAGAGTTTGGCTGTGGCCATGCCCTAAACCCTACGACTGCGTGC
Organism: uncultured Actinomycetota bacterium; assembly: GCA_963800125.1. GTDB lineage: Bacteria > Actinomycetota > Actinomycetes > Mycobacteriales > Mycobacteriaceae > Mycobacterium. Next base: position 218,336 of record CAWDAC010000027.1, read on the forward strand.
GAAAACAGCGTAGAGCTATACCGGGAGGAGCCGACGGCAGGCCCTGGGGGGAGTCTCCCCGCACCCCGGTTTGGCCACCCTCCCGGACACTCCTGTTCGATCACATCTCGCCGGGGTGTGGCCGCTGCGGCAGCTTGCGTCGTGCTGCGCGTCTGGCCGCCGAGGCTGCGCTACCTGCTCTGCTCTGCGCCATGGTGCGGACGCGGTGACACGAACTGCATACGGCACGCAGCATCTCGTCGCTGTCGTCGTACCGGTCGCCGACATGGTCTATCTCGGTGGCAATGATGGTGCAGTGGTTCGGGTATGCGAGCTGGCACTCACCGTGGTCACGCGACATGATGCGGTCGCGAGTGCTGCGCGGCACACCGCGACGAGTACCCCATGTCGACATGCACTTATCTTCCCTCGTGTGTGTGGTGGCAGCGACCGGCGCCGGTACAGGTCGACGCCGACCGCCACCCCGTTGAGCAGCAGCCAGGCCGCGGGAAGAAAGTAGGTAAGACCCCGCGTGCGCCTGTCCCTGGAGGAGTAGAGGCGCGGTGCCTGGTCGCCGCCCGTGGCCGACAGTCGCGGGGTCCTTAATCCCGCGCACCACACCCGATGCCGGCCAGGCCCGGATGCTTGTCGGCCGGGTCTACTTGCGGGCCACCTTCCTCGGCGCGGCCGTCTTCTTCGCGGTTGTCTTCTTCACAGGCTCTGGCTCCTCCTTGGGCGTGTAGTCGGGCGCGGCGTTGAGCTGGTCGAAACGTTGCCAGGTCGTCGGACGCAACGTCGACCGACTCACCAGCGAGTGCATGCCGCCACACTCCGTCGACATCCCGGTAACTCAGCGAGTCCCTGTTGCACTTGGCGTTTGACCATCGTCACGCCTTCGTGATTTTCGTGATCGCCATCGGTTGGGTGAATGCGTAGCGACACTCGCATGGTGGTCCTGATCGCGACCCGGTCGGACGTGAACATGACGCTGAGTGTCGGACTCGACCCGCGCATCCTGCCGCACCACGAACAGCACCCGTTCGGCAGGCAGAGCCCACACCGTATCGGCCGCCACAGCAGGTGACGAGTACAGCGGGACACCGCTGATCTGCCGCGACACTGGCTGCGGTCGGATCCGATTGCAGGAGCGGCATATTCGAGCCCACGGCTGGCGAAGGCTTTGATCGTACTCAAGCGCCAGCACGGTTGCCGGGTGCGGCGACGAACGCGGTGACCGTGGTGAACAGGGTTTCGGCGTTGGCCTTTGCCGCCTCGAAAGCATCGAGGTTGGACCAACGTGCCGCCGTTACTTGCGACCGCCGTGGTGAGCGAGCCCAAACCACTTGGCCCGTCGGGTGTGGTGCCAGGCGCAGCCTTGAAGAACGAGGCATCGAGTTGGCGTTTCACGTCGCGGACCATGCCGTCGCCGACGACTTGCAGCGCGGCGGGACTCGAATCGTTGGCGAGCTCGCGAGCTGATGATGCTCAGCGCGGCCAGCTTTTCGGGCGTCACGGTCTGTTCTGTGACGGCGGCATCGGTCGCTGGAATCTCGCTGCCTTCGGCCACAAACGACGCCTGCGGGTCGGTGGTCACGATCGGGATCCTCAAGCTCGTGTGTCGCAGATTTGAATCACGGTCGAGACTTGTGCGCTGACCGCCTGCTCGATAACGGGCCTGACGACCAACTCGTTGACTTGCGCTGGTGTCAAGATTGCGGTCGCACCGCTGGTGAGTAGAGCCACGAGAATTACTCCTTAGGAGGGGTGCGCCCAATAGGCGCAGTGGATTACGGGATACGCGGCGCCGTTCTCAGAGCCTCGCGAATACCCCTCCAAGGGGGTGGTGCCACCCTGTGCCCGTTCGTCGCTCCTGGCGTCTATGCGGGGGCAGCAATGACCAGTCTAGATGCCTCGGCGCAATGCCGACGACCAGGTGACCTCGGTCTTTTTCGACCTCGGGACTGGCACCGCCGCGAAGACCCTCAAGCGGCCGGTCTGATGGGGGCGCCGCGGTATTCGGCCTGGCTAGATGTGGCTTGGACTCGGCGAGTGCGCGGGCAGCGGCGCGGACGGCATCGGGGACGATCTCGCTGAATTGCTCGTCGTAGAACGACTGCTGCAACTCGGGGTCGATGCGCCACACGTCGGATGGGTCGACCAGCACCTCGCCGGCCGCCGCGCTCGATCTCGCGGCGCGCTGTGGCCTGCGCCTGCGTGAGTAGCCGTTCGTTGACCTCCCGTAGTTCGCGGTTCTCCTTGCGGAGGCCGGCTGCCTCGGAGCGCAGTTTCTTGGCCGGCCTCGATGTCCCGGGGCAGTTCGACCTCGTCGTCTCGAAGTCTCCACGGGTGCAGCGAGCTTCCTGCCCCCAAGGGGAGGGTCTTCTTCGGCAGCCGGTTCGGGTGTTGTCACGGTGTTACCTCCTGTTGTTTCGAGTGCTGGCCATCGGCGCCGACGGCATGCCCTGCTTGGCCACGAGACGATCGTTTCGAGGTCGGGTCGGGCACGGTCATACCCGAGATGACCCAACAGTTCGATCTCGGTCGTTGTGGCCGGCCGGGTGTGCCCCGGGGCTTGAACAGTCGTGCCCGGTCACGATCGTTGACCGCGGTGGAGTCTTCGGCGCGCTGCAAGTCGTCGGGCAGGTACTCGAAGACCAACCACCCTCTGGGATCGTCTCCTGCGGCTGCCCGATCGAGCTGCGGGCCGACCCCCGCAATGGTGGTGCTCATTCCTCGGCCCCTCTCGATGCGATGGCGCGCAGCGTGATCAGGTCGCGTTTGAACGCGTCGAGGGCCTCCCGCCGGCCGCCATACAGCAGGATCGCCTGGTTCTCGATGACGAGAATGAACCGGTTGACCATCGCCAGCACCTCGTCATGCTCGACCAGGTCGCTGGCGAGACTCGTTACGGTGCGCGGCCATAACGGGTCGTCGGCGAGGTGCTCGATGATCAGGGATTGCAATCGTGCGTCGAAAGCGGCACGCCGGCTGATGTCATCGGCGTCCCAATCGGGCACCATCTCGCTGTAATCCATGTTCGTTCTCCTGTCTCCATTGTCCGCTACGAGGCGGCTTCCTCGTCGGCGTCGATGGCCAGGCTGGCGTATTCGACGTGATTGCAAAATTGGCGCATCCGGCCGCCTGGCATGCGCAGCACGTGCACATGATTGGGATTGGTGGCCGCGCCGGCCGGGTCGAAGTACTGCATGGTTTGAAGTTCGGCCGCCGCGATCGGGCGCGTGAAATGCCACTCCGAGGGGTGCGCCTCGAAGTACTCACGGTCGGCGTCGCACACCGCGTCAACACCGCCTGCCAATGGACACGTCGGCTCGTGCAGCAGTTCGAGCCCATCGAACTCGGCGCAACAATCAGGGCATGGCTGCAGGAACCCCGACACCGGTAGTCTGCGTCGTCTGCTCATGCGCTTTTCTCCTGCTGTAGTTCCTCGGCCCGATCGCGGTACTGCTGGGCTCTGGCTTCGTGTCCTGCGGCCTGGGCCGACAGGACGGTGACGGCGGCATCTTCGGCGCGCGTGAACGTGCCGAGATACCGGCTCGAAGCTCGCACCGGCAGGTAGGCCGCCCAGCCGCTGCCGCTGCGCCTGACGTTCGGGTACGGACAGTTGGCGGTCATGGTCGCCGCCTAGATTCGTATCGGCGGTACGAGTTCGCTGGCCCCGTGGGGCGGGGTGCCGTTTGTGTTTTGAAAAGCGCGGCGGACACGTGACAGAAAGGACAGAAATCGGTCGTCGGGATCCAAAACGGGCATTTGTGTCCTTTCTGTCACGCTTTGGCTAGGGGGTGAATTTTGTACGTCGGGCGACGACGGCCTGACCCCTGCCTGTTTGCTGGGGTGCCGCCTTGAGCTGTAGCCAGCCGTAATCGACCAGGGTCTCGACGGCCGCCAGCAGGTCGGCTTTCTTCTGGAACTTGCGGGCGGCGCGCTGCATGTCGCGTTCGGAGATGGTGTCGGTCGGGTGCACCTTGAGCTTGCCCAGCAGATAGACGGCATCGGCGATCGTCGGGATCGGTGGCCATCACCTCGAACGCTGCGATAGCGCCGAACTTGAAGTAGGTGCCGAGGTCGGCCGCCGCCCAGACCGTGGTGTCGCTGACCGGAATCTTCAGGCCCTTCGCGCCGCCGTGCTCGGCCAGGTGCAACAGGCCAGCTATCCGCGCGACGGCCGCCACATACTTGCCGCCCCAGTCCCGCAGGCTGGCCAGCGGACCATCTTCGCGTAGCGCCAGCTCAGTCTCCGCTTCGAGCGTGGCGATTGCCGCCATCGCCTCGGGTGTGAGCTTCAGCACATCAGGATCAGCGTCGGGCTTCGCTTTCTGCAATCCCTTTGCGAGACCACGGATTACGGTGTCGTACGCCTTCAGCACCGCGTCGGGCACTGCATCCGCGTTCGTCTTGCGGTTACCCACATTGGATACGGGCATCGCGTACAGGAACCGTGCGATCAAGCCTCTGCCTCTGAAACTCGGTTGTGCCGCAATGGTTTTCAGCACTTCAGGTTGGATCATCAGGCCGAGCGTCATCGCTGGTTTGCGGATGTATTCGGGTGCCCTGCCCTTGCGGTCGACGCGGATCATGTCGCCGCTGTGGCCTTTGAGCCAGACATCCATGATTCGGGATGTTGCCGTTGTAGCGGCCGGCGATGATGTCGAACACGCCGCCCTCGGCGGAGACGACGGCGATTGATCCGCCGCATTCGTGCAGCAGGATGCGACCGCCTCGGGTGTGACATCGTCGGCGACCAGCCGTGGCAGCTCTGGAACGTCGATGGCGTCAACGGCATGCCGCGCGTCGAGTGCGTCATTCTCGGCTTCGATGCCATTCGGGCGTGAACGGGTGCGTCTTGGACAGCTTTGGCGATTGCGATCTGCAGGGCCTTCTCGGCGATGTCCTTCTTGACGACTGCATCGACATGGCGCGGCATGATCGCCTCGACCAGCTCGGCCTCGGCGTCGAGCACCGGCTTGAGCATCGGCCTCTGCACCGCGCTCTTGCGCTCACCAGAGTCGGCGACGGCCACGCTGTAGGTGCACAGCGGTTCGATCCAGCCGTCCCGTATCTGGATCTCGACGTTGCCGCCGGCGCACGCTGACAGTGCGGAGATGGCGGAGGTGCCTGCCATCGCGGGATCGGTCTGGGTGGCCTCGGCGACGGCGGTGATCATGTCGGCGATCGGCGTTCGGGAAAGAGCCGACGGGGAAGGACACAAATGACACAAATCCGGTGAGCGGTATCGGCACGGTGGCGTCGAATCCCGTGACGGCGCACGAGCTCGGAGAGTTTCTTACCGGCCGCGATGTGGTCGCTGACATCCTTGCCGACGGCCGCCTTGACCACGCTCACCGTTCGGGCGATACCGTCGAGAATGTCGCGGATGTCCTCGGCGTGGTTGAGACCGGGATCGTCGTTGTCGGCGATGATGATGACGTGCTTACCGGTGAGCGGCGACCAGTCGGCTATGTGCGCCTTGCCCGCTCCCATCGCTGAGCAGACGGCGGCCTGTCCGATGGCCTCGATGGCGAGCACGTCCTTTTCACCCTCGGGCACGTAGATGACCATCGCTGCGTGCCGATGCGGTCGGCGTGGAAGAGGCTGCGGTCGGTCTTCGTTGCCTGACTGGTAGAATATCTTCTTGCCGTTCGGCATCGACTCTTGCGGTTGACCTGCCGGCCGCCTGGATAGATGTATTTCGCGAACGGGTTCCAGACGTTCTGGAGCGTGCGTCATCGAACAGGTCACGACATCGTGAGCTCGAGGGCGGCGAGCACGTCGGTCAGTGTCACAGCCCGCGTGGCAGTAGACGATGATGCCCTTGCCGTCGTCGCGGGTGTCGATCGCCAGCGAGTCGTCTGAGGTGCCGTTGTGTGCGGGGCAGTGGGCGCGCGCTTTGTCGCCGTTCTCGTTGACGTTGTCGCCGTGGGCGCGCAGCGCGTCGATGAGCTTCTCGAAGGCGGTCATGGTGTCACCGGCTGCCCGGCAGATCGGGAATGCTCAGCGTGACCGGTGGTGCCATACTCACTCACAGTGCGCGTTCCTTTCCGCTAGCCGGTGGGTGTGGGAGGCGTTACAACAGGACCGGCCTCGACAAATCGGGGCCGGTTCTTCTTATGCCGAGGCTTTCTCCTGCTCGGCGATCCACGCCAGCACGTCCGCCTTGCGCCAGACACGGCGGCGGCCGAGCTTGAAACTGACCTCGGGCCTTGGCCGATCGACGCCCAGTAGCGCCAGGTGGCCTTCGGTGTGCCGGTCATCGTCCTCCAGGTCGGTGGCGTCGACGTACTCGCCGGGTAGAGCTGCTCTCGCGTTGTCTTCCAGCGCCTTGCGTACGGCGTCTTGGATCAGCGCTCTGTAGGTCGTCCACGGCGGTGCCTTCCCGGTTCGGTGTGGTTCCCTGATTGGGCATAAGAATCAGTGTTGTCTGCGACGATTGCGCTGGTCAAGGCCAAACGCTAAAGTCGACTGTTATGGGAAATCGGAAGTGGACGGACGACTATTTCAGCAAGCGGCTGCGTACTGAGCGTGAGCAGCGCGGCTGGTCGCAGGCCGACATGGCAAAACGGTTGTCGGACAAGGACATACCGATGCACTGGACGACGATCGCCAAGATCGAGGCCGGTGACCGGTCGGTGCGGATCAACGAGGCGGTGGGCATCGCCGACCTGTTCGAGGTGTCCGCTCGATGCGCTGCTCGGCCGGTCGGCGGACGCCGAAGAACGACGAGCGGTATGCCGCCCGCGCGCTGCACGACGCGGTAGTGCAAGCCTCGTGGCAGGTCGAGACGATCGAGACCACGGTGCGGGACCGGCTGGCCGAGCTGGCGGCGTTCCCCGGACCGAAGGGGTTCACCCTGGGCTTCCCGTCCGCCGCTGAGGCGGCCTGCGACCGGCTCACCGACGCCGCCAACGCGCTGCACGACGCGCTGAACCAACCGGCGGCCAAGCCGTTCCAGCGGCTGGCGCGCAAGATGCTGATCGACGAACTGGCAGAAGGAGGAGCAGCGCAGATGACACGCAATCGTAGGGCCGGCGTCGAGGACCGCTGGACCACCGCCGCCGGTGACGCCGTCAGCCAGTCACGGCAAGGGAAAGCGTTGGCGCGCACGCTATGTCGACGACCGCGGCCGTGAGCACGCCAAGGGCTTCGCGCGCAAGGTCGACGCGACAGCACTGGCTCGACGGCCAGACCGCGGCGATCATGTCGGGCACGCACGTCGCACCGCGCGACGCGGCGCTGACCGTGGCGGAGTGGTGCGAGCTGTGGCTGGACGGCTACCAGGTGCACCGGGCGTCCACGGTGGCGCAGGCCGCGGGTGCATGTCCGCCGGATCGTCGCCGAGTTCGGCGCCATGCCGCTGTCGGCGCTGCGGCCGTCGCAGGTGAAGGCGTGGCTGGCCGACGCTGGCAGCGCGAGCACGAGGCCAGCTACGTGCACGCGCTGCACTGCGCGGCTGTCGCAGATCTGCTCCGACGCCGTGCACGACGGGGTGCTCGGGCCGCAATCCGTGCTCGCGGCGCACCGCGCCGCCGATGGGTAAGCCCGAAGCTGTACCTGGCCACCACCGAGCAGGTCTGGGCGATTCACGACGCGATGCCCGAGCACCTGCGGGTGGCGGTGCTGCTGGGCGCGTTCGCCGGTCTGCGCATCGCCGAGGTGTCCGGGCTGCGGGTGGCCGACGTCGACTTCACCCGCGGCGTGGTGCATCCCGAAGCAGCAGTGGCCGGCCAGCCCGCTGAAGACACCGGGCAGCGATGCAGCCGATCCCGATTCCGCGCGACCTGGCGCTGCTGCTGGCCGCGTCGGTGCAGAAGTACCCGAGCGACATGATGGTCACCAACGGGGCGGGCAGGCCCTGCCCACCGCGGGCCATCGGGGCGGCGATGCGTGACGTGCGGGAGAAGGTCGACGGGCTGCCCGACGGGTTCACGCTTCCACGACCTGCGGCACTATCTGGCGTCGCTGCTGATCGCCTCGGGCGCCGACATCAAGACGGTGCAGGCGCGGATGCGGCACGCCTCGGCCGCCACCACGCTGGACATCTACGGCCACCTGTGGCCGGATGCCGACGAGTCGACGCGCGTCGGCGATCGGTGCGGTGATCAATCAACGGGTGACGAGAGTGGGCGAAAACACATGTTGATCTGGCAAGAGAACGGATATCCCGGCCGTTGCGAGGCAGTGTCCTCCGAGAGTCCTGGCCTCAAGGCCGAATGGGGCGGACTTGATGCGTCCCCCACTTGATGGGTCAGTTGCCGGTTGCGCCGCCGTTGGTGGTGATCGTCGTCGTCTGGGACTGGGTCACCGTGGGGTGTTGTAGATGTTCGTGACGGACAGCACCGTGAAGGGCGGCGACAGGACCCCGACGTCCGCTACGACTTGGGCATTGTTCAGACTGTTGTTCAGACTGTTGTTCAGACTGCCGTTCAGACTGTCGCCGATCAGGCCGAGCCAGGGTCCCAGCAGGTTGCCGCTGACACTGGTGCTGTTGGCGGCACTGAGCGGACGCACCGTGGCGCCGGGAGGGCCCCCGAAAGTCCCGGGGCCCCGACCCTGGGAGCCAGGATTAACCGGTTTGCCCCGACCCTGGGAGCCAGGAAGAAAGGTAGGTCTGCCCATGCGACTCCAGCCAGCGGAACAGACATGGTTCCTGCGGCCACCACGGCGACGAACACTTTCTTGAACATTCTCGTCACCCTTCGGTTTCTCACTTGTGCTATCGATGTCTTCAGCAATCGCTCAACGCTAGCGCAGCCCTGGCCGCCTCGTACGATCTTTCCGATGAGTGAAATAAGGTGAACCTAACAAGCCCTTTTTTGGCCTCCCAGCAAACTTCACGGCCCTCGCGGCCCGACGATCGCGTCGGTCTGCCCGACATCCGCGTGGTGCCTGGCCGACATACCGGGCAGTGCGTCGCGGAGGAGTGGGAGGCGACCCTGTGATCGAACCTCCTGCGGACGCACTGCGGACGATCTGACCCGTCGGCGGGCATATCCGCAGGTCAGAGTGCTTAGCTAGGGCTGTGGGTGCAGTTCATGCAGAACTCGCGGCCGCCCAAGCCGAGGTAGACCCGACCGTCGGTGCCGGCGCCGCTGACGTCGCCGGTGATGATCTGGCAGAGAATGCCCGTGATTTTGGCCATTTGAACTTGCCTTCACTTCCGTGTTCGCGGCCCCTGTTGGGCCGCTCTCACAGATAGGAGAAGCTCACCCCCGGGCGTCTTACACTTTTTCGAGATCGCACGACCACGATGAGGTCGGGACTTCGCGCCGGATCACGAATGGCTGCTTTCTGTGACGCAGCTGCACACCCGCGCGTCCTGCCAGTCATGCGTCACGTGCTGAACCTCCCAGAAAAACCCGTCCCAAAAAGTGTCCGACATCCCGGTGGTGGCGGCTCCTACCCATGACAGCTGCGCATCGAAAGTCGCCGCAATCACGGAGAAGGAGCACACGGATGTACACCGACCCGGCCGACACGAAGTTCGCCCTTGCAGTCGGCGGGCTTGCCCGGGCGCGCCCCGGTCTTGCCCTGGCCCGGCCGACCTGATCGAATATCTGCACTACCCATGTCATGGGAAGCGCAGTCATGACCGCGGTACCTAACTGGGACATCATGGGCCCAGCCGAGACCGACGCGGAACTCGCCCGCGCCGCGGCAGCCGGTGACCGCGGGGCGTTCGCGGGTATTTACGACCGCTACGCCGACCGGCTTCACGACTTCTGCGTTGGAATGTTGCGCGACCGCGACGGCGCCGCCGACTGTGTTCAGGACGTGTTCTGCACCGCTGCCACCCGGCTATCACAGCTGCGCGAACCGGACAAGCTGCGCCCCTGGCTGTATGCGATCGCCCGTAACGAAGCGCTGCGCCGACTCCGGGAACGCCGCCGCGAAACACCCTCCGACGAGGTACCAGAAACCGTGTCTCACGAACCCGGCCCGGACACCCTGGCCGCACGAACCGAACTCGCCGATCTGATCGCCGAGGCCGCCGGCGGGCTATCCGACCGCGACCGCTCACTCCTCGAACTGACCTACCGCCAAGGCTTGGATGGATCGGACCTCGCCGAGGCCCTCGGAGTCACTCCCACCAACGCCACCAAAATGGTTTACCGACTTCGCGAGACCATCGAACGTTCGCTTGGCGCACTGCTGGTCTCTCGCCGCGTCCGGAATACCGGCGGCGGCTGTCCCGAGCTCGCCGCGATCCTGGACGGTTGGGACGGCCACTTCACCGTGCTGATGCGCAAACGCATTTCTCGCCACATCGAGACCTGCCCCACTTGCGACGAGGAGCGGCATCGACTCGTCAGTCCGGTCGCGCTGCTCGGGGCCACGCCGGTGTTCATCCCCGCCCCCGCATGGCTACGCGAACGCACCCTCGGCGAGATTGAGCTCACTGCCTCGGCCACCGCTATCGAGGCGGATGCGGCCGACTCCGACACCGAATCCGCGGCCGCTGGCCAGCCGCCCGCGCTGCCGGTCGACCTTGTCGACGACGTCCGCGGTCGTCGCACCCGTCGTTGGATGCTCGTGATCGCGTTGCTTGCCGCCACCGTGGTGGCGTCGCTGGGGCTGACCATTGCCTGGCAGATCCAAAAGAACACCGTTATCGCCCCAACCGACCTGACTGGAACCGCGCCCCAACCCATCAGCACCGCACCAAGCGCGGCGCCGAGCCCCACTCCGAGCAATCCGCTACCCGCGCCACCGACCGTGCCGTCGACCACTCCCATCGCGTCGGTGCCCCCGGCAGCGGGGACTCCGTCGGGGCAGACTCCCGCTTACATTCCGCCGCCGCTGACGTTAGAGCCGAGTCCACCCCAATCGGGGCCGTCCAATCCAGCTACGCCAACCGCGTCGGAGTCGCCCGTTCCACGTACACGACCGTCTTCGTCCGTGCCGACCGGGTTGTTACCGCCGCTGACTTCACGTGCGCACCATCCGACTGCGACCACTCCGACACGGCGAGCGAATAAACCGTCACCTAAGCCACCGTCACCCAAGCCGCCCACGCGCAGGTCGATCGGGTCCCAAGACCCACCGCGCTGACTGTCTCATCCCGCACCGGCCGAAGTCCTAGCGCGTCCGTTCACCAACCCGACCTGAACACGGCTGCATCTCATCAGCGATCGAACCTTGTTCTCACCGTTGATCTTTCGGTGAAATCTCTGACCGGCCCTTCACAGACGACTTGGTCCTGATGATCCAAAAACTGTCCGCGGCCGGGGTGGTGACGGCTCTCACCTATGAGTGCGGCCAGCGGGGTCGCAAACGATCACAGGGAGCACATCATGAGCAGGCAAGGGCCGACAATCTCGAAGGCCAAGCAGAAGACCGTGATCACCGCCGCCGTAGCCGCAGGCATACTTGCCGCGGCCGGCACTGCCGCGTCCCCCGGGATCCCATCATCGGCCCCCGGCGCGATACACACGCCGAGCGTCGCCACTTCGTCGGCATCGCCGGCGTTGGCCGCTCTGGTCACACCGAACAGCCTGTTGGCGGCCGTGACCAATCCGCCGACGGCTCGCGGATTCGGACCGGTGGCGGTGTTCGCGCCCGCCGGTGGTAATGCTTCAACGGGCGCAGCGGGCGGCGGCGGTCTCGTCGGCGGCCCGGCCACGGCCCCGGTTGGCGATGGCGGCGGCAGCGCTACGGCGTCGGGTCCGAACTTCACCGCGCCCACAATTTTCGCCCACCCGACCCCGACCGGGGGCGGATCGGTCCCTGCGGTTGGCGGGCCGACGCTCATGGCGGCGGCCATCCCCGATCCCACAGCAAGTTCGACTTCGCCTACCGGCGCGTTCCTCGGGCTGATTGGCCCCGGTGGGCTGCTGATCGGTGACGGCGTGCTGCCGGGCCAGAATGGCGGTCTGCTTTTCGGCAACGGCGCCCCCGGCGGCCCCGACCAAAGAGGTGGCAACGGCGGCATCATCGGCAACGGCGGCATCGGCGGGCTCGGCCAGGACGGCGGCAACGCCGGTCTGATCGGCAACGGCGGCGACGGCGGCAACAGCCGTTTTGGCAAGGGCGGTGATGGCGGCCACGGCGGCCTGATCTTCGGCGACGGCGGCGACGGCGGCAACGGCGCCAACATCTTCAACCCGGACGGCGACATCATCGGCGGCGCGGGCGGCAAGGGTGGGAACGCCGGGTTCGTCGGCGACGGCGGCGACGGCGGCGCGGGCGGCGAGGGGACCAGCGGCGACTTCGACGGCAACGGCACTGGCACCGGTGGCGCCGGCGGCGACGGCGGCAACGGTGGCAGCCTTTTCGGCGATGGCGGCACGGGCGGCGCGGGTGGCGAGGGCAGCGGCCCCGCCGCCGGTCACGGCGGCAACGGCGGCGACGGCGGCAACACCGTTACGGGCAACGCCGGCGCGGGCGGTGTGGGCGGCTTGGGCTTCTCCTGTGGTCCACCGTGCGGGAACACGGATATCGGTGCCACCGGCGGTGTCGGCGGCGCGGGCGGGCAGTCCATGTTCGGCAACGGCGGTGACGGCGGCGACGGTGGCCAGGCGACCGGCAACGGCACGTCCCTGGGCGGCGCTGGTGGCAGCGGCGGGAGCGCGCAAGCAGGCGGCGACGGTGGCGACGGCGGTGACGGCGGCCTGGGCAACTCTACCCAGGGCTTCGCATTGGGCGGCCACGGCGGTACCGGTGGCGATGCCGGATTCGCGGGCGATGGCGGCGACGGCGGCAAGGGCGGCGACGGGACCAGCGTCGGCGACGGTGAAGTAGCCGGCGGTGGCGGCGGTGGCGGCGGCCACGGCGGCTTTGACGGCGGTGACGGCGGTGACGGCGGCAGCGCTGACACCGCTTTCGGCGACTTTGCCCACGGCGGCCAAGGCGGCGACGCGGGCGGCGGCACCCAAGGGACCGGTGGCAACGGCGGCAACGGCGGCAACGCCTCCGCAAACGAGGGCTTCGCGACTGGCGGCAACGGCGGCACCGGCGGCAACAGTGGTGCCGGCACTACCGGCGGCACCGGAGGCACCGGCGGCGACGGTATTGCCGGTGGTGGCCCCGGGACCGGTGGCAACGGCGGCGACGGCGGCTCCGGTGCCCCCGGCGGTCCAGGAGGTCCGGGCGGCCAGGGCAGCACGAGCGACGGCGACGGAGGTAGCCCTGGCAGCCCTGGCTAAATCTGAGCTGCCGAATCGCAGGGTCGTAGTCGAGGCGTCATACCTCGTCAGGGGTGTTCCTCTTTCGGAACCTCCATCAAGTGATTGAGCCGGTTTCACCCGCGATGAACGTGCAGCTAACTGTCGAGCTCACCGGCGATTCCGCGCTCGATCGCGGCCCGGGCACGCTCCGGCAGCACGATCAGCCCATCGAGTTCCCGGCGAGCAACGTCGAATGCGCGTTCTCGTTCCTTCGGCGTCGCGGCGGTGTCCGACGCGATCCGGAGCGCGCTATGCGCGCGTCCGAGACGCTGCTGTTCCTCCCGCGAGAAGTCGCTCCGTCGCCTGCGGATTGCTTCGGCCTCTGCAACGTCGAACGCGGTCACGTACTCCTCCACGGCGTCACGGTACTGGCGAGCGGCATCGCTGTCCTCGAGCAGGGCGGCGGCGTCGACGGGACGGAGGAAATCTGCCCGCAGCTTGGCGCGGTGGAACCGCTGCGTGAGCGGATTGCGCATATCGGTGATAAGCGGATAGTCGAGCAGCTTGCCAACGTCGAGTTCGTAGTCCAGCCACCGCGTGTCCGTCCGATCGTGCTCCCTCGTCGTCCGCATGATCGTCTGCCACTGGGCTGATTGATTGCTTCTTTCGCGCTCCGGCGACTCTTCGGTCGGGGCATCGTTCTGGCGTCCGCGGGCCATTGACACCGCCTTGACGCCGGCAACGATGACAGCTACCAGCGGCACGATCACGATCAGCAGCTCGACCAGACGAATGAGCAGACCCACCCAGCCAGGATGCCACCGATCAGATACCCGTCAGATGGGCGGAGACTGCGGAGCCTCCGCACGCGACTCCGGTGAGCCTCGTGCACTCAGCATCAGCGCGATGATGACCAGCGCGATGCCGGTGATTTCCGGAACCGTTGGTATCTGACGTAACACGGCGACTCCTATCAGAGTCGCGGTAGCCGGCAGCAGAGCCAGCAGCAGGGCGAACCTCGCCCTGCCGATCTGGATGAGGACGAGTTGATCAAGTACGTACGGAATTGCGGTGGACAGCAAGCCAACACACAGACCGAGCAGCCATGTTCGGGATTCGGTGAACACGGAAGCGTCGATGCTGGCTTGCGGAATGAGGATGGCGGGCGCGAGCACCACGGCGGCAAGAGACATCCCGACGGCCAGCGAATCGAGGCCGTCGCCGGTGTCGGCCACCCGCTTGCCGACCAGGATGTAGCCGGCCCACATCGCGGCTGCGACCAACGCGAACAGCACTCCGGTCCAGTTGGCGTCGAACTCCACACCGGCCAGCAGAAGCACCCCGACAGATACCAGACCGACGGACAGCAGATCCCGTCGTCGCCGGGAGCCCAGTGCCGCAACCAGGGTGGGGCCGAGGAATTCGATGGCGACCGCGGTCCCCAGTGGGATCCGGGCGAAAGCCTCGTAGATGGCGATGTTCATGCCCATCGTCACGAGTCCGAAGATCAACGCATTGCCGGCCTGCCGACGGCTCAACCCGCGTCGCCACGGCCGCCGCCACGCCACCAAAGCCACGGCGGCCGCGGCGGCGCGGAGCCAGGCGACGGTCGCCGGTTCGGTCGTCTCGAACAGGAACACACCGATGGCAGCACCGACGTACTGGGAGATCGCTCCGACCACGAAGACGATCGGGATCGACCATCCAGGCAGCCGAGATCGGGCATCCGTACGTTGCATGCGGCTACAGACCGTGGCGGCCGAAGTCGATCATGCGCGGAGTCTAGGTTTCGTGTGCTCATGTGCCGACCCCGGGCGTGTGCACGCGCTGCGCCAGCCACGGCAGCGCGTTGGCGAATGCCCGGGCCGCGAACTGCCAGGTGTGATAGCCGGGATACACCCGCAGCGAGCATCCGATGTCGACGGCTACCGCTGCGGCGCACAGGTCTGATAGCGCACCCTTCTCGCGGAACTCGTCGTCGTCATCGTGGCCGCCGAATCCCACTGGCGCATCGTGTTGTTGCGGTCGGTCCGGCAGGTTCTTCGTCTTGTCGTCGGCCGGCTCCTGGGAGTCGTCGAAGTATCCTGCGACGCCGGCATACGGTCCATGCTTCGCCATAACAGTGCGCGGGTCGAAGAGGGCCCACGCGGCGGCGTCGCCACCGTAGAGGCGATTGATTGTCTGTTCCTTGGTGCCGGAGTTGGGTCCGCGATCGCCGCCGATGTCGTCGAAGGTGGAGAACAAGTCGGGGTGCATGACGGTGAGGTCGATGGCACATGTGCCGCCCATGGACCAGCCGACGACGCCCCAGCCGGCCGCATCCGATGCCGTGCCGAACCGTGAGATGACATAGGGGCGGACGTCTTTGGTGAGGTGGTCGGCCGCGTTACCCCGTGGTCCGTTCACACATTCGGTGTCGTTGTTGAAGCTTCCGCTGGAGTCGACGAAGACGAACACCGGCGCTGCTCCCCCATGGGCCTTGGCGTAGCTGTCGATCACCCCGATCGCGTTGCCGGTGCGCATCCAGTTGGTCGGGTTGCTGAACTCCCCGGCGATCATCATCACCACCGGTAGCCGCGGAGGGGTGGCACCGGCGAACCAGACGGGAGGGAGGTAGACGTATTCGCGTCGATGCGTGAAGCCGCTGGCGGTGGCGGGAATGTCGACAGGTACCACCTTGCCGCTATCGGGCTGGGTGTTGCGTAGCGCGGCGAGGGCCGCCACGTCGGTCTGGTCGGGCAGCGGACCCGATGTGAGGGCTCTCCATGCCCGCTGCACGGTCGGGTAATAGCCCACCCAGTTGTTCAGGACGAGCAGCGCGCAGAGCAGCGTCAGCGGAATCGCCGCAAGGGACAACCCGCGCCGCCACCACCGCGCTCCGCGGAAGCCCAAGATCGCGACAGCGACCGATGCCGCGAAGATCGCTGTCCACATCCACAGCTTCCACGGCGCCGGATCCGACGCCAGCCCTTCGGAGTTCATGTAGGCGCGGGCAGCGAGCGTGACGATGACGCCGACACCCGCGGAGACCGGCACCCACAGCAGACGCCAGCGACGGGTACGCCAGCCAATCGCGACGATCAGCACCACGACCGTCACGACCTGGATGGTCAGCGGAAACCGGCCGATGATCAGTCCGCACCCTGAAGCGACAGCACGGTGATGTCCGGCGGCGCGCCGATCCGCACGGGCGGACCCCAGAGCCCCGCGCCCCGTGTGACGTACAGCTGCGTGTTGTCCACCGTGGACAACCCGGCCAGGGAGGGCTGCACGGCTCGGACGATGTAGTGGAACGGCCACATCTGGCCGCCGTGGGTGTGCCCGGACAACTGCAGGTCCACCCCGCGGGCGGCGGCCTCCGTCACCTGAACCGGTTGGTGGGCGAGCAGAACTGTCGGTCTCGACGAGTCCAGCCCCGACAGTGCGCGGTCGAAATCCGGTGGGTCCGACCGTTTTTTGCCGCCGATGTCGTTGACGCCTGCCAGGTCGAAGGCCGCCGAGCCACGCCGGATGGCCGTGTTCTCGTTGCGCAGCGGGTGCACACCGAGCCGTTCCAGCTCGCGCAGCCACGAGAAAGGATCCTCGACGAAGTACTCATGGTTGCCGGTGACGAAGAACGATCCGTCCCGGGATACCAAGTCCCGCAACGGTTCCGCCGCCGAACCGAGCTCCTCGACCGTTCCGTCCACAAGGTCGCCCACGATGGCCACGAGATCCGGCTCGGTCTCGTTGATCATCCGGACGATCCGCTCGGTGTGCGCACGACCCGACAGGGGGCCGAGGTGGATGTCGGAGACCACAGCGATCCGAAAGCCGTTGAATGCCGGGCCGAGCCGGCGCAGTCGCACCGGCAGCCGAAGCAGGTCGGGCGGGCCAAGGGCGGTGGCCACGCCGACCCCGACCACACTCACGGACGCGGCCCCCGCCGCAACGGCACTCGCGCGGGCGAGGAACACCCGTCGGTTCATTGCCTGCGACGCCGCGGGCTCGGTTTCTGGCGGTGGCTTCCGCTTCACCCAGCCCCGCAGGGCGAGCCGGACGGGCTCCAGCACAACCAGTGCGAGAAACAGGTAGACGACAACGCCGAACCAGAGGTATCCGGGCCATGCGAACCACGCAGACTCCCTCAGCCCGAAGAGTCTCGGCAAGAGCAGCGTCGCAAACAGCAGCGTCATGAGCGCCACGACGACACCGGTGAGCACCCATCGTGTTCGGCCGCGGGTCGTGTCCTTGACCAGCCGTTTCCACACGTACAAGTGCATCAGCCCGAGGACCGAGCCGAGGATGACGATGAACATGCACGTCCTTTACGCGTTGATGTCGAGTGCACTTCGCGAACGTCTACCGTCGATCACACCATCCCCACAGCGTCCGATGACTAACACCCGAGCGCGCCATGGAGGACCACCACGTACGGCCCGACCACATACAGGGGCGACGGTGGCCCCCAAGAAATGCCACCAAAAAGTGTCCTCCGGACCGGGGTGGCTGCTCCTACCGGTAAGCGCGGCCCACCGGGCCGCGACAACACCAGAGGAGCACATCGTGACCGCCACACACACCCGCACCAAGTCGGTCAGGACCGCGGTCCTCGCAGGCATCGCGCCGACGGCGCGCCGCTCGCGGCAGATGTTGATCGCTTTGGCGCTGGCCGTGTCCCTTGCCGCCTGCGCCGCCGAGAAGCCGGCCTCATCCGGGGAGTTCCTCGCGGAGGCAACGCGTCCGGTCACTAGCGGCACCGCTACGGTGGGCGATCCAAGTGCCTGCACGCACGTTGACACGCCGATGGTCGATATCCCGAGCGCCGACGCCACCGAACCTCAGATGCGCATTCCGGTGCCGCCGGGTTGGGAGCGCAGCTACGAACTCGACGGCGTCAGCGAGGACATCCGGTTCACTTTGGCGAAAACCGATCCGCTCGCCGCTGAGCCGCCGCAGACCGTCGCCGTGGTCACCCTTGAGCCCGCGCCCGATGCCGATACTCAGGCGATCTTCGACTACGTCCGCGCGGACCTGGTGCAAATGCTCGACGCGGAGGACCTGCCGACGGACCATACGACGGCGGCAGCCACGGTGTGCGGGCTGCCCGCCGAAACGGTCACCTATACCGATGCCGCCGCGCGTGAGCTGCAGACCCTTGCGATCACCGCGTTGAATGTGGTGATCAAGGTCGGTGGCGATACCTATTTGGTCACGGTGCAGGCCATCACCGAGTCGGACGACCCGACGTACCAGCGCGATACCGAGACGATCCTGACGGGATTCGAAGTGTTGCCGCCCGCCACGGCGAATGCGTAGTAGTGATGCGGAACGCGCGACCAGGCTCACCGCTGCATGCATAAGCTCGCGAGTGGCTCGCCTGCATCGTCGGCCGACTGATCTGAAAGAGGAGACGCCGTGGCCTGGGATTTCTCCACCGAACCCGAGTTCCAGAAGAAGCTGGACTGGGTCGACGAGTTCTGCCGTGAGCAGATCGAGCCGCTGGAGTACGTCTTCCCGTACGCCGTCCGTTCGCCGGACCCCGTGGTCAAGGCGTACGTGCGCGGCCTCCAGCAGCAGGTGAAGGACCAGGGGCTATGGGCGATATTCCTCGACGATCAGCTTGGCGGCCCCGGGTTCGGCCAGTTGAAGCTGGCGCTGCTGAATGAGGTGATCGGCCGCTATCCCTCGGCGCCACAGATTTTCGGCGCTGCCGCGCCCGACACGGGAAATATGGAGATGCTCGCCGCCTACGGAACCGAGGAGCAGAAGGAGCGGTGGCTCAAGCCGCTCATGGACCAGGATATGTTCTCGGCCTACTCGATGACCGAGCCGCAGGGCGGGTCGGACCCGAGCCTGTTCAAGACTCACGCCGTCCGTGACGGCGATGAGTGGGTCATCAACGGCGAGAAGTGGTTCACGTCCGCAGGCCGCGTGGCGGACATCCTCTTCGTGATGTGCACCAACGGCATGTTCGTCGTCCCCCGCAAGACACCCGGCGTGGAGATCAAGCCCGAGCCCCGCAACCACAACCACATCATCTACAACGACGTGCGCGTCCCCCTCGACCACCTGCTCGGTCCCGAGGACGGCGCCAAGGTGCTCGCCCAGCGGCGACTCGGCGGCGGCCGAATCCACCACGCCATGCGAACGATCGCACAGTGCAAGCTCGCACTGGACATGATGTGCGAGCGGGCGCTGTCCCGCGAGTCGCACGGCAACCTGATCGCGGAGCACCAGATGGTGCAGGAGAAAATCGCCGATTCCTACGCCGAGCTGCTGCAGCTGCGACTCATGGTCCTGTACACGGCGTGGAAGATCGACAACTCCTCCACCCAGGAGGCCCGCACCGAGATCGCCGCGGTCAAATTCACGATGGCCAAGGTGCTGCGGGAGGTCTCCTTCCGCGCCCTGCACGTCTTCGGTTCACTTGGGACGACCGACCTCACGCCGCTGCAGGCGATGTATGCCGCGGCACCGACGATGGGCATCGCCGATGGCGTCGACGAGGTCCACAAGGCGACCGTCGCCCGCCGGGTCCTGAGGGGCTATCAGCCGCAGGAGCACCCATACTGGCCGACGGAGTACGTCCCGGCCAAACGAGACGCGGCCTGGCGGAAGTTCGAGCCGCAGTTCGAGGCCAACCCGGCATTGCGCGCCTCCGCTGACGCGTACAAGCGGTACTTCGCCAACCGGCGGTAGACGGGCAGCGCACTCATCCCTCAGCGGCGCCAGAAGTCGGTGCGATCGCGCCCGGCCCGAAATCCGGCCGCTTCCACTACATCCACGGCCAGGTCGAAGTGTCCGCCCACACGAAATGGCTGGTGCGCATCGCTGCCGAAGGAGACAGCATCCCCACCCTCATGCCACCACCAGCGCAGCAGGGTGACCGACGCCAACGGACTGCGGGTGTTGATCTCCAACGCCCGACCCGACGAGGCCAGTGCGCGAAATACCTCGCGGTACTCCTCCTCGAAGTCGGACTCCATGTACGCGCCGACCAGTGCCGTCGGCCAGTAACGGCGTGGGTAGTCGCAATGCGCCAAGACGTTGTATACCGACGAATTGCCTACGAGCACCATGAGTTCGGCGAAGTAGCGATGCATCAGATCATGAGCGCCGAGTTCTGCGAACAACGCGCGATCAACGGACGCAAGCGTGCCGTCGTGCCCGATCGCATGCAGGCTGCCTAGCACGCGCTCGAAGCTCCCGGTGGCCAGCACGGCGTCCACGCTGGCGGGAAACAGGTGCGGCTCGCCCGCCTCGATGCCCGACAGGATGCGCAGTTCGGGGAATTCCTCGCGGCACCGCGCCAGGTCGGCCGAGTAGCCCTCCACGTCGAGCGGCGCAACTCTCGGGCGGGCGCCGACGCGAGCGGGCCGGTGGACCCGCGTCGACCGGTCGGCGAGTTGAAGCGCGTCGGCTCGGCTCCAGTCGGTGAAGTCGACGTGCTCGGTGAAAGCCACGCCGGGAAGACCGATCTCCACGGCACGCGCACAAGCCAGTTGCATGGACGATGCGGATGCGGTGTCCCACGACCAGCGCGTGTGGACGTGGTTGTCAGTCGGCATCATCGCAGTCGATGGTGGCACACGTGTTGGCGTCCGATCAGGCCAGCAGCCGGCATCAGTGCACCGAGGATCCGCGGGGCTGAGCAGCTTCCGTGCCGTCCTTCAGTACCGGTAGCGTCGTTGCGGTGCAATTCGAGCTCGTCGATGTGTTCACCTCGACGCCCTATCGCGGCAACAGCCTGAGCGTCTTTCCCGACGGGGGTGGCCTTAGCACCACCCAGATGGCTCAGATCACCCGGGAGCTGCGCCAGTTCGAGTCCATCTTTCTCAACCCGGCTGGGCGGCAATACCATTGGCAAGCACGCATCTTTGACCTGCTCGAAGAGCTCGACTTCGCGGGCCACCCGGTGATCGGTGCGGCATGTGTCCTTCATGATCAGCACGGCGGCGACAAAGTTGACGGAAGCTGGACGCTGGAGTTGGCCTCCGGTGCGCTGACCGTCGAGACCGAGCGTCGCGGTCCGGGCGCCTTCTACGCCGTCCTTCCCGACGTGCACGCCCACTTTATCGGTGAACCTGTTGGTATCTCGCGCACGCAGGTGGCGTCGTGGTTCTCGTTGCTCATTAGCGACCTCGACACTCGACTGCCCCTCGAAGTGGTATCTACCGGTCTGCGCTATCTCATCGTGCCGCTCCGGCAGGGAGCGCTCGGTCACGCCCGCATCTCTCACCGTGAGCTCGACGCGGCGCTGGCCGAGGTCGGAGCGGATTACGCTTATCTGCTCGACACCGAGGCTGGGGAGGGTCGGCATTGGAACAATGACGGGGTCGTCGAGGACGCCGCAACGGGCAGCGCCGCAGGTTGCGTTGCCGCCTACCTCCACCGACATGGCCAGCTCGGCGACGACCAGGACGCTGAGCTACGTCAGGGACGTTTCATCAACCGGCCGTCCCGTATCAGCATCTCGGCGAGGAGCGCCGACGGCGGGATTCGGGTCAGAGTGGGCGGCGAGGTTGTACTGGTGGGATCAGGTCGGCTGGGTGTGCTTCCCTCGTGAACGCATCGACGCAACTTGCGCTTCGCCGGCTGACGAATCGGTACGCCGTATTTCGGATGCCCTGACTTGGTCGCCGATGGCGGCATTCCCAGAGCTGCCAATGTGGTCGGGCCTACTTCCAGGCGAACACCGGTTGCTCGAGTTCGTCGACCGGGTCGTGGCGGCCTTCCAGGCACAGCCACCTCAGCTGGAGAAGGACGGCACCCGTCGGCGCGTGGATGAGGTCGTTGCCCAACGGGATCTGCACGACCGGACGCGGGCTCTCCGGGATGGCGATGAACCGCGGCGAATCCTCGCGTAGCAGTTGGTGCAGCCCCACCCGGTAGACCGCCACGACCTCGTCGGGCGCAGGACGCGGGTCGAGCCGTCCACCGCCCCAGATCACCACCGGGGTGATGACATAACCGGACCGGGTCGGGTAGTCGTCGAGTAGGCCCAGCACGGTCGGGTCGGACAACCTGACACCGACCTCTTCGTCCAGTTCCCTCAACGCGGCGTCGACCGCCGTTTCGCCCGGATCCAAACGGCCGCCGGGGAGTGCCCACTGAGCGGAATGTGACGAGAGGCGAGACGCCCTGCGGCACAGGAGGAAAGCAGCACCGCCTGACACGTCGACCATGCGGCCGTCAAGGCCGGGCTGCGGCGTCGGCCATCCTGCGTTCCAATCGTCGGCAGGCGCCGGATCCACCCTGTCCTCACCGACCTCGGAGTCGACGAGCACCACCGCGACCGCCGCGTGCCGCTTCGTCGGGTCGGCCACGACGCGGCGGTGGTGACCCTCTAGATGTGCCCCGATCTGTTCACGCAGTGCCTCGTCGTAGGTGATCGTCACCGCTCGACCATAAGGAGGGTCAGCACGTGCCAGGCAATCGGACCCGTCATAACGACGTCGGGTCCCCGTTCTGGACATTCCCAAGAAATTTCGTCGAGCAAAAGTGTGCCGGACCGGGTGCGGCTGGAAAAAGTGTCTTCAGACTGCGGTCGCCTGCTCCTACCGGTAGCGCGGACCATCGCGGGCCGCGCCATCGCGAAGGGAGCACATCGTGAACACCGCACACACTCGCAAAATGTCGGCCGTCCGGGCGTTAGCCGTCGGCGCGGCCCTGCTTGCAATCAACGCACCGATAGCCCATGCCGCACCGGGGGACGGTCCCGGCAGCGATAACACGCCCCCGCCGCCGGGTCAGGCCTCGGTCCCGACGCCGCTAGAAATTTCCGTCAGCGAAAATCCGGTGTTCTTCCTACCGAATCAGACCAAAAAGACCATCAACATCACGTGGACGCCGCAACCGGATTCGGAGGTGTCGGTAATGGTCACAGAGGGTTCCGGGGGAAAGGAGGTGTGGAGCAAGGTGATGGACAAAGGAATGAGCGGCCCGCTGAACCTCGAGGTAACCTACGGGAGTTTCTACTGGGTTTGGGTGTGCAGGAAAATACATGACACGTGTCCGCTGGCCATAATCACGACGGAGCGGATCGAGATCACTGGGCCCACGCTGCAGCGGCAGCTTCCGTTGCCGGTGCCGGGTCCGCCCGAGATCAACCGCACGATGACCCCGCAGACGCCCGACCTAACCGGCGGGCAAGGACCGCGGCGACGAGTTCAAGAAAGTCAGCCAGAGCATCATGTGAACGTTGGCGAACAACGCTCAAGTCGGCAATGATCCGCCGCACCATGTCGCACAGTCGGCTTGCGGACCCCGCAAGGGAGGCGGAGTTGCACCGTCGGGTGGAATGGCGCCGTCCGGCGGTGCGGGGACGCCGTTCTCGGTCATGCACTGCGCGGCGGCCCGGTCGGCTGTCGACGCGCCCGGCGCGCAAGCCACGACGGCCGACATCAGCGCGGCGCCGACGGCCGCGACGACTGCGGTGCGTATTTCAGAGCGGATCACGTTGTCTCCTTGTAGGTCGGTCGTGTCCGCGAAGGTATGAGCGATTGATGGCGTTCTGCACGTTCGCACCAGTGTGACTAAAAAGTGTCCTCCAGTCGGGGGTTGGCTGCTCCTACAGGTAGCGCGGACCATCGCGGGCCGCGGTATCACGAAGGAGCACATCATGATCACAATGATCGTCAAGCTGGCCGCAGCCGTGACATGCATGGGCCTGGCCTGTCCTGGCATCGCCGACGCCCAACCCTTGCCGGGGCTGCCAGATATCCCGGACGTCGACGAGACGTTCGCGTTAAACTACGCCACCGACCACGATCGCGAGGTCTGTCGCATCCTCGACCGCCGGCTCGCGCAGGCAAACCCCGACATTTATCAGATCGACTCGGTCATCACAGAGGTCGCGACCCGCGGCGGGTTCAACTACGACACCGCCGGTTTCGTCATTGGCGCGGCGATGGCCTCAGCCTGCCGGCAGCACGTCGAGCAATTCGAGGCGGCCCTGGGCCAAGAGATCGCGTGATCGCCCTGTTGGCGAACACGGCGGCGGCTGTCGGTACTCAAACGTCAATGACATCCGGACATGCCCGGCCTGTGGATTTCCTTGGTTGTCTCACGTCAGTCTCGAACCAGTTGTCTCGCGCAGGGCTTCACTTCCTAGGAGTCGGGATCGACTTGGTCGCGAGATCCTGGTGGTCGATTGCTCGATGCAATCTGGTTCCGCGGGCTGATACTCAATCGGTAACCAGTTCCTTCAGGGGAGGCCCACCATGCGAATCGCCGTGGCCGGCGCAACGGGCAATATCGGTGCCCGCACCGTCTCGGCCCTCGAGAGGAACGGGCACGAGGCCATACCCATCAGCCGCTCGCACGGCGTCGACCTGATTACGGGCCAGGGCTTGGACGCGGCGCTCGAAGGGGTTGACGCGGTGGTCGATGCCATCAGCTCGCCGCCGATCAGCCCCGACGAGACTCGCGAGTATTTCGCCACTACCACGAGAAATCTTCTCGCCGCCGAGGAGCGCGCGGGCGTGCGTCACCACGTACTGCTGTCGATCGTCGGAATCCACCGGATCGAAGGCGGTACTGCGCACTACTCGGGCAAGCGCCAGCAAGAGCGCCTGATCGAGGAGGGCCGGGTGCCGTGGACGATTGTGCCAGCCACGCAATTTCACGACTTTGCGGCGTTGGCTGCTAGCTGGACCGAGCGCGACGGCGTCGCCACCATCGCGCCGCTACTCGTTCAGCCGATTGCACCCGACGACATAGCTCATGTCTTGGCCGAGGTCGCCACCGGGCAGCCGCAGGGCCGCTACGTTGACGTCGCCGGTCCTGAGCCGCAAGACCTCGTCGACATGGCCCGCCGCACCCTCGAGGTGCACGGCCGCAAGGTGAAGCTAGTTCCCACATGGTCGGGCCCCCTTGATGAGTCGATGGCCGGCAATGTGTTGCTGCCCGGTGAGAACGCCCGCATCGCCCCCACAACCTTTGACGACTGGCTGGCAGCCGGCGCCCGATAGCCGGGCCATGCACGAGGATTGCGCCGCGATGGCAGTCGCTAATGTACGGAGGCGGGACAATCGCATCAGGCGTTCTTCGGAGTTCAAACCCCACGGAGGGTGGCGTGACAACACACCACGAGACTGGCCATGCCGCGGCGTCGTCCGAGGGCACGGTGATCGTGACAGAGACAGGTTCGGGGACTTATACGCAGCAGATCGCCGCCGGTCACCACCGGCTCGTCTCCGACGAGCCACGGCCGATTGGCGACGACGCAGGGCCAACACCCTACGATCTACTACTGGCCGGGCTCGGTGCATGTACCTCCATGACCGTGCGGATGTACGCCGACCGCAAGGGCTGGCCGCTCGAGCGGGTTCGAGTGACGTTGCGGCACTCCCGCATTCACGCGAAAGACTGCGCCGACTGCGCAACCAGCACCGGATTCGTCGATCATATCGATCGCGACGTCGAGTTATCCGGCGACCTCGACGACAATCAACGGCAACGGTTACTGCACATCGCCGAACGTTGCCCTGTTCATCAGACCCTAACTTCGGAGGTCCACATCGCCACATCCTTGTTGTGACAGCTGGTCAAGCGAGCCCCCTGGCAGGAACAGCCGCGTCGACCGGCGCTCCCAGATCACGTCATCGAGGTCACCCATCGGGTGACCGCCTTACCCAACGGCGCTGCTTGAGCTCGTCGTCGTCGACGAGGACGAGCATCGGCTGGCCGGGAGCCATCATCATGGTCACGAGGAAGCGCAGCGGGATGTCGGAGCGGTTGTTGGCGTCTTGATAGTGGATGACCTCTCCGCCGGGTTCCCAGAATGCCTCGCCGGTCTTGACCACCCGCGGCGGTTCACCTTCCAGTTCGAAGACCATTTCGCCCTCCAGCACGTAGCCGAAACAGGGCCCGCCGGGGTGGCGGTGCGGCGGGAGCCGGGAATCGCCGGGCGGTCATTGGCGTCCTGCTTCAACATCGTTTCTCCTTGTTTGTTAGACAGCTACCGCCGCTGATGCCGTCATCACCGGTTCGCGGTTCGCCGACTGGCTGGCATGAAGTTGTTCGGATCCGGGGTCCACTTTCCCCAGGGAGGTGGCAGCAGCCCTCCACCAACTCCCTGAAGGTCTTGTAATCGATACTGCCTGAACGCCAATCCTTTTCCGCCTGGACCGCACAGGCTTCGTATCCCTTTTCATTCCACTTCTTGGGTTCGGCGCACGCGGTGGCAGGGTCTCCGACTGCGCTGCCGCCGAGCGTTGCCGCCGCGGCGAGCAGAGCAGCGGGCACCAGGCGGCGCAGGTATGCGGGACGCTCCGAGGGCGCAAACTACGATCCCCGACAGATCCTGGTCGGATATCGCCGCTTCGATGATCCGAAATTCCTCAGCGCGGCCAGTCAACGGCCACATGAAACGCACACACATGGTCTATGAGCGAAAACGCCCGCGGCACCGGGCAAACGGCGTGACGCCGGAGTAGTTTGCACTGCCCGCAGCGACGATGAGGGTCATTGCAGGGGGAATGGTGGCTGCCACCACCACGGCTCGTCGACTACCTCGATGGACGCGACCCACTTCACCCAGCAGAACCCGCGCCGCCCGGGCGCGACGATCCGGGCCGGGCCGCCATGGCCGGCCGAGAGCGGACGGCCAGAGGCGTGCGTCGCCAGCAGCAGCGTCCCGGCCTCGCGGGCGGGAAAACGGCGACAGTAGCCGGTCGTCGACACGACCTCGATCGACGTACCGTGCCGCAACCCGAGCGCCGAGAGAGGCACCCCGCGCCACTCCTGCTCGGTGAACCAGCCGCCCGTGCAGTCGAGCACGGCGCGCACGGTGCACTGCGGGAGCGCGGCGATGGCGGCTAGGTCAAACGATCTGTCTGGGGTTTGGAGGCGCCAAGCCGCAACCGCGATTTGGGGCACCGGGTCGAACATCCACTGCGTGACGGGAACTTTCGCGATGTCGCCGGAGCCGACTTCGTGCGATCCGGTCTCGCGGCGTGGCAATCCCGGCGCGATGACCCAAAGCGCCGCCGAGCCCGCGACGACGCCGGTGCCGAGTAGCGCTCGCCGTCGCGTCAGGTCGGTGCGGCGCAGCAGGGGCCGCCACCGGCGATGGGCGCTCCGGTGATGTATCACCACGTGCGCAACCAGCAGCACCACCGCCCCCACCGCCGCACCGACATGGAGCTGCATCGGGAGCAGCCCCAGGTAGGGCCGCCATCCGCCGACCGCGTGCAGCAGCCCAGTCCCGATCGCCGTCAGCACAAGCACGGTGAACGTCAGGCTGATCACCTTCCGCGATCGTCCGGGCCGCCGAAGACCTCTTCGCGCGACGAGGATCTTGGCCGGGGCAAGCAGTAATAGCCCTAATCCGGACGCCCCATGCACGGCGACGACCCACCGCGCGTGGCCCGGGAACCCCATCCCGAACGCCACGACGCCACTGATTGTGGCCGTCAGCAGGAGCGTCAGCAGCGCGATGTTGAGCGGTCGAATCCCTCGATCCATGTCGGTCCGTCCCGAAGCCCCAATGGGGTCAATGCCCTGTCATACATGACACGCTTATGACAAGGCGGATGTAAATATGAAACTGGGAATGAGAAGCACGCGAGGTGCGCGTTGTAGGTTCCCAAATCGCGTGTCCTATGGCGACCGTCTGACCTGCTGCGATGCCCGTTGTCTCACGCGATGTCATCTGGCTTCTGTCTCAGATTCGTGTCATTTAGCCCGCGCTGGGGTTTTCCAGAACGAGGGCGGCGCCCTGGCCAGAGCCGATGCACACACCAACAGCGCCGTAGCGGGCGTTGCGCTCGCCCAACTCGGTCGCCAGTGTTAGCACATATCGGGTGCCAGTAGCACCGAAGGGATGCCCGATGGCAACGGCGCCGCCGTTAGGAGTGAGCTTCTCGTCGGGAATTATGAAGCCGCCGAGTTGATTGGGAAGCTCACGAAGCACCCCGAGCGCCTGCGCGCTGAACGCCTCGTGGACCTCCCACACGTCGATCTGTTCGGGGGTCAGGCCGGCACGCTTGATCGCCAGCGGCAGGGCCCATGCCGGCGCCAATCCCATGATCAGCGGATCAATCCCATAAACAGCCGACGACACGACGCGCGCCAACGGATCCACGCCGAGTTCGGCCGCGCGCTCCCCCGAGGCCAGCACGATCGCACTTGCGCCGTCGGTCAGCGGCGTCGAGTTAGCCGCGGTCATCTGCTTGGTGCCCGGCTGCACCGGCAACGCGGCCAGTTGCTCGGCGGTGGTGTCATCGCGGATGAATTCGTCGTGCTCGAACGTGCGTGCCGGCGTCTTCTTCGTCCCCGGGATCTGCACGGGCATAATCTCTTTGGCCAGGCGTCCCGAGTCACGGGCCGCCTTGGCGTTCCGCTGCGACCGCAGCGCGAACGCGTCGATCTCCTCACGCGTCAGCTCGTAACGATCGGCGACGTTCTGCGCGGTCTCGATCATGCCGATATAGGCGTTGCGAGCCAGCAGCGTCGGATTGGGAGTGCCGCCGGCGCCCGCCCACATGGTGTCGAGCAACACAACGGTTCCCCGCGGCGCGAACGGCGCATCGCCCTTCATGTACGCCCAGCCCGAACGGGACATCGATTCCACCCCGCAGGCGATCCCGACGCCCAGATCACCGGCCTTGATCGCATGCGCCACATTGACAGTCGCGCTCAGCGACGAGCCGCAGAACCGGTTGATGATGACACCGGCGACGCTGTCGGGGAAGCCGGCCGCCAGCGCCGCCCAGCGGGCGACATCCCCCATGCCCTCATGGGCGGGGTTGACGCAGCCGGCCACGATGTCCTCGACCTGATCCAGGCCGACGCCGACGCGTTCGCACGTGCCCTTCATCGTCATGCCGAGCAAGTCATCGGCGCGGATATGCGACAGTGAACTGCCATACCGGGCGAACGGGGTGCGAACGCCGCCAAGCACAAACGCGTCAGTCATCATCGACCTCCCAAATGTGGACGAAATCTTAGTGATTCGCCGGGTTCACTGCACTGATCTCATGCACGATCTCGATGGCCCTGGCCAATGTGGAGAGGCGGGCGTCCAGAGTGTCTCCGGCGGGGTAGAGCCGCACGGTGCCGACCCAGGCGTCGCGCCAGACGCACAACCGTTGTCGCACCATGGATTCGGTGCCGATCAGGGTGGTCGCCAGCACCATCTCGTCGGTCACCAAGCTGGCTGCGCCGTCACGGTCACCGGCCTGCCAGCGCTCCCGGACCTCGGTTGCGACGTCGGCCCAGCCCTGGCGGCTGTAGGCCTGGTTGTAGTAATTGGTCGACGCCGATCCCATCCCGCCGAGGCTGAAGGCCAGCTCTTTCTTTCGGGCGGTGACCATGGTGCGCAACGAATCCTCGTCTGCGGCGAAGGCCACCTCGGCGCCCTGACAGATGTCGAGGTCGGCGCGGCTGCGGCCGCTGCGGGCCAATCCTTCATCCAGATAAGAGAAGTAAGCGGTAGCACCCTCTGGCACGAAACTGGCCCAGCCCGAGAAGAAACCGCCCGCCCGACAGGTTTGACAGCGTGATCGCCGCCTGTGCGACCGCGACGGGAGTCCGCGTGCCCACCTGGATGACCCCCGACCCGAGCAGCATGCGGTCGGTGCAAGCGGCGTAGTAGCCCAGTGCCGATGGCGCATCAGACCCCCATGCTTCGGCCACCCAACAGATGTCAAGGCCGAGCTTTTCTGCTTCGACG
Organism: uncultured Actinomycetota bacterium; assembly: GCA_963800125.1. Taxonomy (GTDB): domain Bacteria; phylum Actinomycetota; class Actinomycetes; order Mycobacteriales; family Mycobacteriaceae; genus Mycobacterium. The sequence goes on from CAWDAC010000027.1 coordinate 248,093, forward strand.
ACGAAATCCCTTTGCTGAGACCAGCGCTCGAACCCCGAGGCTTCGACTGTGGTGGCAGTGCGCATCAGCCTTCCGCCAGCGTCTTGATGTGTTCGAGCGTCGAGGTCATGTTGCGCTCGAACTCGCGCATCCGAACGAACACGATCTTCTGCTCCTTGTCCGGCTTGCGATCAATCGCAAACGACAGACCTGAGCGGGCCGGGCCCATCTGCATCCACTGCGACAGTTCGGTCCCGCCATCCTTGGGCTGCAACCGAAAACGCCAGATAGCCGTGGGATTGGCGGGGTCCTCGACGGCCCACGCCATGCTTGATGAAGCCGGGCGGACCGACCAGCGACACGTGCCGCACAAGTTAGTTCTAGCGTTCGCTGGACGGGGCTTCCGTCGCGTGTCTACTCCGCGAGGACCCGGAGGGTGGCGAGAGTGGGGTCGGCGGCGTACGCCACGCGCAGTCCTTCTCTGCATGCCTGCTGCAGAGCGGCGACGGCGTCCGTGCTGATCTGTTCTCCCGGCGCGAGCACGGGTATGCCGGGTGGGTAAGGAGCAACGAGCTCAGCGCAGGTCCGGCCTACGGCTGCGGCCGTGGGCAGGGTCGTTTGGGCCGCGAAAAAAGCCGTGCGGGGGCTTGTGATGGTGACAGGGGCGACCGTCCACGCAGGTGCGGAGGTGATCGCGCGGGGTGACCCGCGGTGGCGCTCGATAGCGGCGAGGAGCGCCTCGACCAGCAGGGAAATCCGTGTGTCGTCGTCGGCGAGAGTAAGGATCGCCACGATGGTGTCTCGGTCGGCCATCTCGACGGGGAGACCGGCGGTAAGGAGATCGCGCTCGACGGAGACGCCATGGGCGCCGGTGCCGGAAAGAACCAGGGTGAACTTGGTTGGATCGACGTGTGGTCCGTCGAGAACGACGAGCCCCTCCACGGTGGCCAGTCGAGCCCTCGCGCGGGCGACGCGGTTGACGAGGGCGCCGAGGAGCTCGCTCCCGTCTCGGGCCAGGAGCGCGCGTGCCGCGTCGATGCTGGCCAGGATCGCGCCGGCGGGGCTGGTGGTGTGGGTCGCCTCGACGCCGCGGTCGAGTCGGGCGATATCGATCCGTTCCGTGCGAGCCAGGATGAGCGCGGCTTGCGACCAGCTGGGGAGGGTCTTGTGCGCCGACGTCACGATGGCGTCGGCGCCCTGCTGGATGGCGTGCGCAGGTAGCGCTTCGTAAAACCCGAAATGGGCGCCCCAGGCCGCGTCGACGACGAGCGGGACGCCGTGGGCGTGCGCGACTGATGCCATGCCTGCCACGTCGCCCACCGTCCCGACGTAGGACGGATCCCCGACCAGGACCGCGACGGCGTTCGGCGCCCGGCGGAATCCTGCCTCGATCGCCTCGGGCGTCACACCCAGCGGGAGACCGGTCGACGGGTCAACGTCGGGACGTAGCCAGACTGGCTCAAGCCCCGCGAGGACAAGGCCGAGCAACATAGAGCGATGGAGGGTTCGGCCGACGAGGACCTGGTCACCCTCACCCCCGACGGCTAGGGCGAGGGCTTGGTTCGCATGCGTCGACCCGCCAACGGAGAACCGGCAGACATCTGCGCCCCAGAGGGCGGCAGCGCGCGCTTCCGCGGCAGCAAGGAGCCCACGCTCGAGTCGCATCGAGTCAAGCCCGGCGTACAACGGTACGTCGCCGGCGACGACGTCGCCGACGAGGTCATGGCGGTGCTTGTGCCCCGGGATTGTGAACGGCGTCGGCGCGTCCTCGTAGAAACGCAGCCACGCGTCGAAAAGGGGTGCGTCGCCGCGCAGGCCCCTCGGGTCAGTCGGCATTCGTACTCCTGCGGGCGCGGCATGTACCGTCTCGGTCGGCTGATGTCGACGTGATTCGACGAGGTGTCACATGAAACAACTCAAACCCTGCTCCGATATCGTCAGAAGGCATTCGGCACTTCGGGCGTCGATTTAAGGTTAATCACGCTTTACCCACATTTGCTCGCCTTGAGAAATGCGCGCGGCTGACCGAGCGCTACGGCCATCACGCCGCCATCGACTATCGCGGCTTGAACGCCGCTGTTGCCGCGGCTTGCCCGGAGGGCGTGGACCTGGTCTTCGGGCAACGAGAAGGAGGCCCTTATGGGAGACGACGAGGCCCAGGTTCGGGCGGCGGCCGAGCGCCTGGTGGCCGCGTTCGGTTCCGGGCGGCTTGACGACTACTTCGCCTGCTTCGCCGATGACGCGACGTTTGTCTTCTACGACACGCCGCAGCGCCTAGAGTCCGTAGACGCGTACCGGCAGCTCTGGGACGGATGGGTCCGCGAGGACGGCTTCCGGGTCACCGGCTGCGTCTCTTCCGCCGTCCGGGTTCAGGTGCTCGGCGACGCGGCGGTAATGGTTCACGATGTTGTCACCGACGTGGAAACCCGCGCAGGTGCCGAGACTTTGCGTGAGCGCGAGACGATCGTATTCGCCTGCCAGGGCGATGGTCGCTGGCTCGCGGTGCACGAGCACCTGTCACCTGCACCGTGAGCTGGCGGACCGAGGCTCACACCGACCATTCCAGTTGAAGCGCCACCGCTCTGACCGGTGCACCGTCGGCGTCGGCAAGGCGTATCGGCAGAACGCTGAGGAATGCTTGGTCGAAGTTCACAGCGTCGAGGTTCGTGAGGTTCTCCACGATGGCGTCGCCGGCGCCCAGCAATACGTCGTGTGCAACGTAGCTGCCCGGCTCACCGCCCGGTGGTGGCGTTTCGTCGACGCTCATCGCGTCGATGGCCACAGTTCGGACACCTGCCGCCACGATGCCTTCCGCGGCGTCCTGCCCGAGGTAGGGGTGGTCCAGGTAGGCCGGCGAGCGCCAATGCCGCGACCAACCGGTGTGCACTATCAGGATCGACCCGCTGACCATCTGCGCGACGGACGGCTCTAGCCGTGCCCAGGAGATCATCGAGCGCGGGGCGAGCCCCCGCACATCGACCACCGTCGCAGGGCCAAAGAACATCGAGAGATCCATCGCGTCGATTCGTGCGCCGTCCGCGAGAAAATGGTACGGCGCGTCGACGTGGGTCCCCGTCTGCGATCCCATGGACACGTGGAGCACGTTGTACCCGTCTCGGTCGATCGTGGTCGCGGGGCTGAGCTCCGGAACGGGGTCGCCCGGATACACCTGTGTCTCGGCGTTGATCGGGTGGGAGAGGTCGACGATCCGTCGTAGTTCGAAGGTCATGCAGGTGGCTCGTTCGTTGCGGCCGGAGAGGTCGACCGGTTTTGAGCCGTCAGCCCCTCACGTCGGTTCACTTTCGAGCCCAAGGCAAGGCTCAGGACGAGGTACAGCACGAAGGTGAGCGCGAATGTCGGAAGAGTGGCACCGAAGGACGGCGGACTCACCCGAGTCCAGTAGAACGCCAGAGTCGCGCCAACGACGAAGGATCCGACGGCGATTGGGTTCACTCCCGCGAGGTACCAGTAGGCGCCACCGCGCGGCACGACGAGGTCGCTCGTCGAGTACCGTCCACGGCGCAGAACCCAGTAGTCCACGATCATGATTGCGAAGACCGGCACGAACAGCGCGCTGATCAGGAACAGGAACGACACGAAGCGGTCGAGGATCCCCTGCCACGTCGCACCCGCGATGGAGATCAGTCCGATCACCAGAGCCGCGCGCACGTAGTTGCTGTTCGGGCGAAGGTTCCCGTACGACATCGTCATGCCGTACACCACCAGCGTGTTCGTGGCCATGACCGACACGAAGATGACGACGGCGAGGGGCAGCCCGAACTCCTTCAGGATCACCGTCGGGTCGAAGCTCGTGGTCTCTCCCCCACGCAGGAATACATAGCCCAAAGCGGTGGCGCCGAGGGTCATGGAGATGACCGTCGACGCTGTGTACCCGAGCGTCGTGCCGATGATGCCCGCGCGCTGCGTGATCGCGTGCCGGTTGAAGTCGGCGGACAACACGGTCCATGAGATCGCCGTGGCGACAACGACATCGAGCGCGATGGCGGCGGTCATGCCCAGCTCCGGTTGCTCCGGGATATCGAGGAAGCTCGACAGGCCGAAGCCGCGGAACGCCTTGACGAACACAAACGTGGCCACAATGAGCATCACGACTGCCAACCAGGGCTCGACCCGCTGTATACCGGTGTGCCCCAGCAGCGCCAGCACGACAACGATGGTCTGGCACAGCACGGCGAACAGCACCGGGCTGGAGAAGCCCGTGAAGTCCGCGACTACGTAGTTCAGCGTGATCCCGGCGAGCAGGGCCTGCACCCAGCTCCAGCCCATCAGGACGACCAGGTTGAACAGCGCTGGCAAGTGGCCGCCACGACGACCGAAGGCACCTCTTGTCAGGATCATCGTCGGCAGTCCCGTGCGGGTGCCGATGGTTCCGACGAGCACCAGCACCGTGACGCCGATTAGCGTGCCGAGCACGATGACCAGCAGCGCGGTGGCGTAGGCGATGCCCGGCACGAACAGCGTGCCGGTCAACATCGTGGTCACGACCATGTTGGCGGCCAGCCACAACATGAACGTCCGCCCCAGACCCATGCTGCCCTCGGCCGGCTTGGTGGCTTCAGGTTCCTGACCGATACGGGCGGCGATTCGATCCAACACACTGCTCATGAGGCACCTGGACTAGATGGCGAGTTCTTGATCACGGTCTTAGTGTCGTCCTGGGACGCGTCGAATTACACCGCTTGCGCGGGGCTGGCCGCTCAATCACTCGCAATCATGAGGTGAATAAGGCTCCGATCGCGATCATCACGCCGCCGGTGACCGCCCACCGTCCACGGCCGGTCATGAACGAGCCGCCGATCAGTCCCACACCCTGGCCGAGAAGGGTGCCGACGACACAATCAGCAGAAGACCGAGACCGCCGGCTATGCCGCGGAGCATCAGCACCACGTCAGTAGCGATCGAGCTCGATCAACCGCTCGTCGCTGATCCCGAAGTGATGCGCGATCTCGTGGAGCACGACGTGCCTGACCTCGCGGCGTAGACGATCCGCGTCGCCGGCAGCGAGTCGCGTGATCGGCCCGCCGAAGATGCTGATCTTGTCGGGAAGCACTCCGCTGTACGTGCTGCTCCTTCGCGGCAGCGGTACGCCGCGGTACAGGCCGAGCAGCGGCTGCCCGTCGGGAGGCTCGTCCTCGACGACGATCTCGACGTTGCTCATCGCCGCACGGAGATCGACCGGCAAGGAGCTCAGCGCGTCGTCAATCGCCTCTTCGAACGGATCATTGAGACCCGGCTCCGAACGCGCATCCATCTCCGCAATGGTGCCAGAATCGGTGCTGGGATAGAGACGGCTTCTTCTCGGGGGCCTTGTGGCGTCGGTCGCGGCACTTACAGAGTTGGCGGCACTACGGCCGGGCGACGTGGTCGTGGTCGACGATGTCCTGGCGCCGCCGAGCTTGCGCACGATCATCGACGAGCTTGACTTCGCGTATTGGTGGCCGACCGAGATCGGCTGGCAGCAAGCGTCCGGAGCGTTCAAACGTGGCGTCAGCCTTGGTCGGCGCAGCGAGAGCACGAGCGAAGTCTGGTTCGGCGAAGAGCTTCGCAGAGCGATCGCACTGCTCGAGGAGCGGATCTGCCCTGCACTAGGGGTTACCAGACACCATCTCGAGCTTTGGCAAGCGGGCTGGCGGTTACCCCCAGATTGCCCTTGGCTATACCCGGAGCGGCCCGCCTCGCCCGGCCCGTCTCCGCCGCGGCGGGCGCGTTACGGTGGATCGCCATGCAGGTCTTGACCACTCCCGCGAGTTTCGGTCACTCGGACTGCGAGCGCATCGTAGGCGCCGCGCTGGCGCAGCCCGTCCTGGCCGTCACCAGCCTGGCCTACGTCGCCGCCGGAGTGGCCGTGCTGTGCTGGGCGATGCGGGTCAGGGCGCCGCTGGCGGGGGCTGCCGGAGTGGCGCTCGTGGCGGTCGGGGCCGGGAGCTTCGCCTACCACGGGCCCCAGCCGTCATGGGCGGAGCTCGCCCACGACTGGCCCATCGTCGCCGTGGGAGCGGTGTACGCTGCCAGCCTGGCCCGGAGCGGGCGCCGGCAGCGGCGGTCGGCCTGGGCGACACCGGCCGGGGTCTTCGCGCTGGGACTGGCCGCCTACGCCGCGGGACGATCCGGGTCGCCGCTGTGCCGGCCCGACAGCCTGTGGCAGTACCACGGCGCCCCTCGCCGGGTGAGGCAATAGCCTGTGCACGTGGCACAGCTCGAGTTCGACGAGAGCATGGCCGAGCAATTGGAAGTGCTCTATCACCGCCGGGACATCGTCCGCCGGCGTCGTCTCGTCCAGGAGGCGCTCGCCGCGCGCCCGGGTGAGCGTGTTCTCGATGTGGGCTGCGGCTCGGGTTTCTACGTGACCGAGCTGCTCGACCAAGTCGGCCGCGAGGGATCGGTTACAGGCGTCGACCGCGCACCGGCGATGCTCGCCGTCGCCGCCAAGCGCGCCGAGGGCCGCGACAACGTCGCGTTCTACGAGGCCGACGCCACGAATCTGCCCGTGCCCGACGGTGCGTTCGATGCGGCTGTGTCGGTGCAGGTCCTTGAGTACGTACCCGACGCCACAGCCGCGCTGGCCGAGATGCATCGCGCGCTGCGACCCGGCGGCCGCGTCGTGATCTGGGACGTCGACTGGGCGACGGTCTCGTGGCACACCACCGACCACGCGCGGATGCGGCGGCTACTCGATGCCTGGGACCGCCACCTAACCCACCCTTCACTGCCGCAGACGCTCGGGCCGCGGCTTCGCGAAGCGGGCTTTTCGGATGTGACCATGGCAGGGCACACCTTCGCCACCACCGCGCTCGACCCGGAGACCTACGGCGGCGCGTTTACCCCGCTGATCGTCCAGTACGCCGTCGAGCAGGGCGGCATGGACGCCGACGACGCCGCCGAGTGGAAGGCCGAGCAGGACCAACTGGCCGCCGGTGACGAGTTCTACTTCGCATGCATCCAGCTGTGCTTCGGCGCCCGCAAGCCCGGCGCGTGAAACCGATCTAGCGCTTCACCTCGCCAGAGGGCACGGTGATCGCCTCCCACACCGGGGGGACAGGCCGCCCCTTGTGCTGGTACATGGGACGTCTGCGGACCACAACGCGGTGGGCGCGCGTAATCGACGCTCTCAGCGCCAAATTCGTGATGTACGTGCTCGACCACGGCGGCCGAGGAGTACCAACGTCACGGCTTGATTATTCCAGCCCGAAAGACCCATCTAAGGCGTCGTTGCTGATCGCTGGTTGGAACGAGGCGAAGAGTCGACCACCTTTGCCCCGAGCACCTCGGGTGCGAAAGGTGAACCCCAAGAACGTAAATGCGGTAAGCCCGTAGTCGAGCCGCCGCCGGTCGTCCTTGCAATAGACAATCTTCGTCTTGTCGGGATGCAGCCGCAGCCCGACCTGTTCCATCCTGTCCCCGATCACGGCCACCAACTTTGTGGCTTGGCGCTCGGTGACCCAGTGCACCACGGGTTGCGGTTGGTCGTTCGGCGCGTCCCGATTGGAACTGCAAACTTGCAATACACCGGCGAGTTCTTGCCACTGGTCGGCAAGAGCGTGTCCGCGGCGCATGCCGGTCGCTACGGTCCAGGAATGCGTCGGTCGATCGCCACGGTCTCCCTGTCTGGCACCCTCAACGAGAAGCTCACCGCGGTGGCCAACGCCGGGTTCGACGGTGTCGAGATCTTCGACCAGGACCTGCTCTGCAGCCTGTGGACCCCACGCCGGATCAGGGAGCGCTGCGACGAACTCGGTCTCAAGATCGAGATGTTGCAACCCTTCCGCGACCTGGAGGGCATGACCCAGGCGCAGCACGCGCGGGCGATGCGGCGCTTCGAGGGCAAGCTCGACATCATGGCCGAGCTGGGTACCGACCTGGTCCTTGTCTGCGCGAGCTGCCAGCCCGACGCCATCGACGACGACGAGCTGTCCGCGGAGCAGCTGCACAGGGCCGCCGAGCTGGCGCACGAGCGCGGCATGCGGATCGCGTTCGAGGCGCTGGCCTGGTCGACCCAGATCTGGGACTACCGCCGCGCGTGGAAGATCGTGCGGATGGCCGACCACCCGGCGCTGGGTACCTGTCAGGACACCTTCCATGTGCTGTCGCGTCGGCTCGACCCGTGGGCCATCCGTGACATCCCGGGCGAGAAGATCTTCTTCGTCCAGCTCTCCGACGCGCCCGAGATGGCGATGGACATCCTCCAGTGGAGCCGGCATTACCGGGTGTGGCCCGGTCAGGGTGCGTGGGATGTCGCCGGTTTCCTGGAGCACTGCCTCGTCGCCGGGTACACCGGTCCGCTGTCGCTGGAGATCTTCAACACGGTGTTCCGCCGTGCCGATGCCGAACGCAACGCGCGTGACGCGATGCGGTCCCTGCTGTACGTCGAGGACGCCGTCGCCCATCGGGGCAGTATGCCGCCCGGCTCGCTCGACAGCGCGCCGCCGGCGCCGCGGGTGACCGGCCTGGAGTTCGTCGAGCTCGGCGTGCTGGAACAGCACCCATTGACCGCCGCCGCGCTCACGGCACTGGGCTTCCGGCACACCGGGAACAACCGCGACAAGCCGATCGAGCTGTGGGAGCAGGGCCAGGCGAAGATCCTGCTCAACACCTCGCCGGTGGGCCGCGGCGGCCAGGTCGGCCCGCACATCGCGGCGCTGGCCGTGGGGACGCCGAACCCGGTCGAGGCATTCGAGCGTGGCGCCTACCTGCATGCGACGGTGCCCGCGCCCGGCCGAGGCCCGACCGACGCCGCCGACACCGCGATCGAGGCTCCCGACGGCACCGCGATCTTCTTCAGCCGCTTGGCCGAACACCCCGAGCGCTGGGCCGTTCACTACGACCGGGTCTCCGGCGCGTCCGACGAGCAAAACGACCTCGACCTGCGCATCGGCCACGTGAGCCTGGCCCAGCCCTTCGACAACTTCGAGGAGGCGGCGCTGTTCTTCAAGTCCGCGCTGGGGCTGCAGACGCACGAGGACATCGAGATCCCCGCGACCTACGGGTTGTTCCGTTCCCGCGCGGTGAGCAACCGCGACCGGTCGGTGCGGGTCATCACCACCGTTGCCCTGCTCGACGACGAGGCCGGTGTCACCGAGGACGAGTCGCGCAAGAACTCCGTCGGCTTCGAGGTGCCCGACATCTTCGAGGCGTGCGAGCGGGTGTGGGCCCGTGGCGGCGAGCTGCTGCGGATCGGTCACAACTACTACGTCGACCTGGCGACTCGCTCGGACTTCGACGCCGAAACCCTCGAGCGGATGGAACGCCTCGGCATCCTGTACGACCAGATCGGGTCGGGGAAGCTGCTGCAGGCCTTCACGCCGATGATCGGCAACCGCCTCTTCTTCGAGCTGTGCCAACGGATCGACGGATACGACTCGTACGGCACCGCAAACGCGCCGGTGCGGATCTCGGCCCACCGGGGTGTGACCCCGGGCCTACGCACCAAGGCCGTCGACGAGGACTAGCTGCTGGAGCGAGCGACGGGAATCGAACCCACGTAGCCAGTCTGGAAGAATGGGGCCTCGACGCTTGAGCTACGCCCGTGTGCAAGTGCGGTCGATGCTGTGTTGAAAACCATTGTACGGGAGCGAGATCGAGAAGCAGTTGAAGCCGGTCTTGTTGCTCGTGACCGTCGTAAGCGCCGATCCACGAGCGAAGCCTCGGGACTATTCAGCTATCCTCAACCCGCTGGTGCCAGCTTGACGATGCGGCGACAACACGAGTTGCGACAACGGCGCGACAAGGCGGTTTCCCTAGCCACTGTCCGAGTCAACCCGGCGCTATGTAGTCAGAGTCGCTCGTGTCGGCAGAGAACCCGCGTGACGGATAACGCCGTCGGGCGTGTGTGTCGAGGTCACTGCGTGGGCGCACCCTGCTGGTGTAGGTGATCGCGTGGCGTGGATTCACCGCCGCTCACCGTCGCATCGCCGGCACCAAAAAGTAGGCGGGTCCGATGCCGTCAGAGCGCTGCATCTACTGCGCTCGCGCTTAGTACGTTGTCCAGAATCATTGCAGCGCTGCCGATTACGCCGGATTGATCGCCGTGGGTGGATGGCAGTATCTGGAGTTCGCGGGTAGCGAGTGCGGTCGCGTTGCCGTACACGGTCTCGCGCAGACCGGCCACGAGTATGTCGTAGGCCTTGGACATGTCTCCAGCGATGACCAGTGCTTCGGGGTTGAGCAGGTTGACGGCGCCCGCGAGCACTTCGCCGATGTGGCGACCACTCTCCCGGATCAGCCGCCGCGCTTCCGGATCGCCGCCGAGCGCAAGGTCGACGAGGTCGCGGACGTGTCCCACGCGGTGGCCCTGCTGCTGCATGGTGCGTACCAATGCCCAGCCTCCCGCGATGGCCTCGAGGCACCCGGTGTCGCCGCATCGGCAGGCAACTCCGGCGGCGGCCGCGATCTTGGTGTGCCCGAATTCACCTGCGGCACCGACGGCTCCGCGTTGGAGCACCCCGCCGGCGACGATGCCGGCGCCCAGGCCGGTCGACGCCTTAATGAGCAACATGTCATCGAAGCGATCGCGCTGCCCGCGCCGCTCCGAGAGCACGATCACATTGGCGTCGTTGTCGAGCAGGATCGGGGCGGCGGTGAGCGCGCGTAGATACGGCGGCAATGGGATGCCGTCCCATCCGCTCATGGTCGGCGAGTCGAGGCTACATCCGCGGGTGGTGTCGGCTGTTCCCGGAATGCTCAGGCCCACGCCGAGTACCTCGTCGAGGCGCCGGCCGGTCTCGTCCAGCAGCGCTTCGAGGCGTTTGGCGATGTCGGGCATCAACTCGTCGGGTCCGATACCGATCTCCTGATCGATATCGGCCATGGTCAAGACCTCGCCCGCGAGGTTGCAGACAGCTAGCTGGGTGCGGCTTCGGCCGATCGCCGCCGCGAGGACCACACCGGCATCGGCGTTGAAAACAAGCCGTGCCGGTGGTCGGCCGCCGGTGGACGGCGCTTCTGCACGCTCGAGCACCAGACCACGTGCCTGCAGCGCAGACACTCGGGCGGCGACGGCCGTTCGGGACAGCCCGGTGAGACGACCGACTTCGGCGCGGGTGGTCACAGCTCCGTCCCGAATCAGGCCGAACACCTCACCGGCGGTCGCCGGTGTCGTCGATGACCGTGACATGCGCATATCTGCCATTCAACCAACCGGTTACTGCACTCGCAACCCTCAAAGTATGCCTAGTTTGATCTTAGAAATACCTAAGTATGCTTGCATATCTACCAAAACACCGTAAGCTTCGACTCACAGACCCGACATAAGTCAGGAGATTCATGTCGACCGCGAACCCCGTGGCACCGTGTGATTTCGTTGTTTTTGGCGGAACCGGCGATCTCGCCGTCCGTAAGCTTCTGCCTGCCCTCTATCTGCGCGACCGTGATGGTCAACTGGCTGCGGAAACCCGCATCATCGCGGCCTCTCGCGCCGGACTCGACATTTCCGGTTATCGCGACAAAGTGCGCGGCGAGCTGGGCCGCTTTGTCTCTGACGATGCTCTCGACGCGCAGACACTCGATCGATTCCTGGCTCGGCTGGACTACGCGAGTATCGATTTCGCCGACTCGGATGGCTGGTATCCGCTGACGACGCTGTTGCCGGCCGATTCCGGCAAGGTCCGGGTGTTCTACCTGGCCTGCGCGCCCAGCTCGTTCGGCCCGATCTCGGCACATCTGGCCACCCACAGGCTGGTCGACGCATCGTCGCGGGTGGTGCTGGAGAAGCCGATCGGCCACGATCTCGCGTCGGCGTGTGCCATCAACGACGCCGTAGGAGCGGTATTCGCCGAATCCCAGATCTTCCGCATCGACCACTACCTCGGCAAGGAAAGCGTGCAGAACCTGCTCGTGACCAGGTTCGCCAACACCTTCCTGGAACCGCTGTGGAACTCAAGCTCGATCGACCACGTGCAGATCACGGTCGCCGAATCGCTCGGCGTGGGCACCCGCGGCGGGTACTACGACAACTCCGGCGCGCTGCGGGACATGCTGCAAAACCACCTGCTGCAAATGCTGTGCCTGGTCGCCATGGAACCGCCGACCTATGTCGACCGTGAAACCGTCCGCGACGAGAAGCTGAAGGTCCTGCAGGCGCTCAAGCCGATGACCCCCGACGACATCGAGCGCGCCACCGTCGCCGGCCAATACGGACCCGGGCTGGTCGACGGGGTCGCCGTCGCCGGCTACAAGGACGACGCGGAAAACCCCGACAGCCGCACCGAGACCTTCGCCGCGGTGAAGGCCGAGGTGCGCAACTGGCGCTGGGCCGGCGTGCCGTTCTACCTGCGCACCGGCAAGCGCATGGAGCAACGCTGCTCGGAGATCGTGATCGCGTTCAAACCCGTTCCGCACCCGATGTTTCCCGACAGCCACGGCGCCAGCGAACCCAACAAGCTGGTCATCCAGTTGCAGCCCGAGGAGGGCATGCGCCTGCACATGACCGCCAAGGAACCGGGACCCGGCGGCATCCGGCTGAAGCCGGTGTCATTGGACCTCAACTACACCGAGACATTTCAGCGGCCCTCCCCCGACGCCTACGAGCGACTCCTGATGGACGTCGTGGCGGGCAACCCGACGCTGTTCATGCGCCGCGACGAAGTCGAAGCGGCATGGGCCTGGGTCGAGCCGATCCTGATCGGCTGGAAAGAGTCCGAGCGCGGCCCACGGCGATACCCGGCAGGAACCAACGGTCCCACCGATGCGACCACACTCATCGAGCGCGACGGCCGTACCTGGCACGAAGGAGCAACACAGTGAACACCATCCATCCGGTCCTAGAGACCGTGACCGATCGCATCACCGAACGAAGTAGCGCACCCCGCGCCGCGTACCTGCAGCAGATCCGCGAAGCGGGCGACCGTGGACCGGCGCGCGGCCGTCTCGCGTGCGCGAACCTGGCGCACGGCTTCGCCGCCTCCGGCAAGGCCGACAAGAAAGCCCTGCGGGGCATGGTCAAGCCGAACATCGCGATCGTGTCGGCGTACAACGACATGCTCTCCGCGCACAAGCCCTTCGAAGCGTTTCCCGCCCAGCTCAAGCAGGCGGTACTCGAGGCCGGCGGCATCGCACAGTTCGCCGGCGGCGTCCCCGCGATGTGCGACGGGATCACCCAAGGTCGCGACGGCATGCAGCTCTCGCTGTTCAGCCGCGACGTGATCGCAATGTCAACGGCAATCGCGTTGTCGCACGACATGTTCGACGCGACGCTAATGCTCGGCGTGTGCGACAAGATCGTGCCCGGAATGCTCATCGGGGCACTGGCTTTCGGGCACCTGCCGACGGTGTTCGTCCCCGCCGGGCCCATGTCGTCGGGTCTGCCGAACGGTGAGAAGGCCAGGGTCCGGCAGCTGTACGCCGAGAACAAGGTGGGCCGCGAAGAGCTTCTCGATGCCGAGGCTGCGTCGTACCACGGCAGCGGAACGTGCACCTTCTTCGGCACCGCCAACTCCAATCAGCTGCTGATGGAAGTGATGGGCCTACACCTGCCGGGTTCGAGCTTCGTCAACCCGGGCACACCGCTGCGCACCGCGCTCACCGCCGAAGCCGGCCGCCAGGTCACCGGACTCACCGCGCTCGGAGAGAACTACACCCCGGTCGGCGAGATGATCGACGAACGCGCGATCGTTAACGGCTGCGTCGCGCTTCTCGCCACAGGCGGCTCGACCAACCACACCATGCACCTGGTGGCCATCGCGCAAGCGGCCGGAATCACGTTGACCTGGGACGACATTTCCGAGCTCTCCGCGGTCATTCCACTGCTGGCCCGGATCTACCCCAACGGCAGCGCAGACGTGAACCACTTCCACGCCGCCGGCGGTCTGGGCTTCGCCATCGCCTCACTGCTTGATGCGGGCCTCCTCCACGAGGACGTGCAGACCGTGGTCGGACCCGGATTGCGCCGCTACACGCAGGAGCCCAAGCTCGACGGGGACACCGTGATGTGGCAAGACGGCACGACGATCAGTCACGACACGTCGGTGCTGCGCGGTGTGGAGGAGCCGTTCGACACCGACGGCGGGTTGAAAACCCTTGCCGGCAATCTCGGCTCGTGCGTGATCAAGACGTCGGCCGTCAAACCCGAACACCGCACGGTGACGGCACCCGCCGTCGTCTTCGACGACCAGGCACACTTCCTCGCGGCCTTCCAGGCCGGCGAGCTGGACCGGGATCTGATCGCGGTGCTGCGGTATCAGGGTCCGCGCGCGATCGGGATGCCGGAGCTACACAAGCTCACTCCGGCGCTGGGCGTTCTCCAGGACCGGGGCCACCGGGTCGCACTGGTGACCGACGGCAGGATGTCGGGCGCCTCCGGAAAAGTCCCCGCGGCAATCCATCTCACTCCCGAAGCTGCGTCGGGCGGACCATTGGCACGGGTGCAGGACGGCGACACCATCACGCTCGACGCCGTCGCCGGTACGTTGACGGTGCACGTTGCGGACGACGAGTTCGCCGCTCGCACACCGACCGGTCGCGCGCCGGGGCCCGACGAGTTCGTCGGCACCGGACGTGAACTGTTCGCCAGCATGCGCGCCGCCGTGGGTCCCGCGGACCAGGGCGCCAGCGTCTTTCCCGCCTACGTCGCTTCATGATCGAGGAGAAATCAATGACCCCATCGCTGCTCAACCAGGTACCTGTCATTCCCGTCGTCGTGGTCGACGAACTCGACCACGCCGTCCCGATTGCCCGTGCGTTGGTGGCCGGAGGTCTTCCAGTCATCGAGCTGACGTTGCGGACACCGGTGGCGCTGGCCGCCATCGAGCGCATCGCCGGTGAAGTCCCCGAGATCTTCATCGGAGCGGGCACCATCGTCGAACCGGGCCAGGCCAAGCAGGCGGCGTCAGCCGGCGCGCAGTTCCTGGTCTCGCCCGGCAGCACACCAACCCTGCTGCAGGCGATGTCGGATACCGGACTGCCCCACCTGCCCGGTGTGGCAACGGTTTCGGAGATCCTGACTGCGCTTGAGGCCGGGTACACCGAGCTGAAGTTCTTCCCGGCCGAGGCCGCGGGCGGGGCGAACTACCTGAAGTCGGTCAGTTCACCCATCCCCGCCGCGCACTTCTGCCCGACCGGCGGAATCTCCACCACCAACGCCGCGCACTATCTGGCGTTGCCGAACGTCGGCTGCGTCGGCGGCTCATGGATCACACCGTCCGACGTTGTCGTGGCGCACGACTGGGCACGCGTCACCGAATTGGCTGCCGCCGCCGCGACGCTCTCACACCAGCGCCGATCAATCTGACTGGCCGAATCGACGTCGGCGGCGGGTGGCGACGCGAGCCCGGGTGCGCCCATCCTGCTCCACATCGACACCGTGATGGCCCTGCCGTCCAACTCGACTCGAGGATTCCCCGCCGAGGACACCTCGGCCATGACCTTCGGCTTTGAAACTCCCCGCGAACACCTACGGAGACAGGCCATAAACCGGACGAAAACCGCCGCTCTCATTGGCGCATCAACGCTCACGTTGCTCATCGGCTGCGGGTCCCTGAGACCGCCAGCAACGCATCAGACGCCAGCGCCAGCGGCGTCTGGACAAGAAGCCCGTGACGGCAAGCTCGGTTTCACGGTGACGGCCCGGCCAGGCGCCTATCTGATCGCGCCGACCGCCGCCACGGCGCACGACAATTCTTCGCTGCTTGTCTGTAACGGCAGCCCCATTTGATGGCGTGTGGCGCGGGCGCAGCACGCGCTTCACATGCAAGATCTCGCGTCGAACACCGGTTCTTCAGGCTGTTTCTTCACCGCCATCCTTCGCTTCCTGTCGACACGAGCGAATTCGAGGTCCTTGTGCGGGCGGATCACACGGTAATCCTCATAGCCTTTGCGGATGCATTTCGCCTCCCAGTCGAACTCATAGTCGCCTTTTCCGTTCGACAGCTCTCTGACGAGGATGCGTTCGATGGACTTCTCCTCTACCGCGAGTCCCAGCGATGTCGCTGAGTTAGGCGTCAATTGCACGGTGAGCCCTTCGCGGCTGGCGATGCTGGTGAAATGTTCTGGCAGATCGATGACCGCCTCGCCATTGCTCAGATGAGCGGTTCCCCTGACGTACGCTGCTGCCTCCGGTCCTTCGATGGCGGCGTAGACGATATCGGTGTCCGGCTTGTCGGGGTGGGGCACGCGGAAGCTCTTAATGTCCGCCACAACCCAACCGGTCCCGTCACACGTCGACCAGCATGAACGCCTTTCCGTTTTCCGCGGCGTCGAAGACGACCATCGCGCCGTGGTCCGGGTTCTGGCCTGAAGCGGTCAATACCGCGAGCACATTGCCGCTCGGCCCATGCGTGTCCACATAACCCCGCACAATCCGTCGAGCGTTGTGCCGACATAGCGTCCTCCCCGGTTGATTGGGATGCTTGAAGAGGATCGCGTCGAACTCGGTGAGGCCTTGCACGGTGAGTGCGGATTCCGGCTGGCTGGTGCCGATGCCGACTTGACCGCTGCTTCTAATTCTCATGCGTTCGCTGATATTGGCGAAATTCCTGGTATGGAAACGTAACGATCCCCCGTCGGGGGCATCATTCTGTGCCTGGATCGAAGCCATTTCATTGCCCAGGACGCGGAGGCTTATGGCGGTACCTCCGTAACCGTTGCGAGCACCCTGATGAGACAGGATCAGATCGGTCGTGATGGCGGGCCCATTGTCATCATTGTAAATATGGAGTAATGCCTCCGGACTGTGGAATCCGATTCCGACATGGCCGCTTCCGCTGGCGTAAAGGGGCTCAGAGCCGTTGATCCAAAGATGCGGGATATTGTTTGTTCGAGCACCAGAGCTGTATTGTCCGTGGTGCCGACGAAGTGAGCGCCCGGATTGGTGCCCGCATTACCGTCGACGTGCCAGTCTTGTGTCCGAAGGTACCGTTGGACCCGAATAATCTTCCGAGTAGTCGAGAGATATTCGCAGACGCAGTTTGGAAAATAGCTTTGGCAGACATGTTTGTTGCTCCCATCGGCAGTGGCCGCGCTGTTGATCCCTTAAAGGGGTAAGTGATTTGCGCATCGCTCCTTCGGGTTCCAATTATGTTTGGCATATGTAGCATCAGCGTCTTGAGGATATTCCAGCCGGGGCTGTCCTGGATCTGTAAAGCGGAAGGCCGCGAGCGGCTGCCCGTCAACCTGTTGATGACGTGCAGCCGACCACCCCGTCTATCGGCCGACTCCACACTGACAATCGAACCGGGTGTTGCATGTCGGTAGCCAACTCTGGGTCCAATCCTTTTAGACAGTGCAAGTGATCAGCGGAATACGCTGTGACACAACATCACTGCTAACAACGACGACCCCGGGCCTACGCACCAAGGCCGGCGACGAGGACTAGCTGCTGGAGCGGGCGACGGGAATCGAAGCCGCGTAGCCAACCTGGAAGATTGGGGCCTCGACGTTTGAGCTACGCCCGCGTGCGACCGTCCCGTTGGCCCCGATCGCGAGCGGCTAGCCTGATAGCCGCCTTGGCTCGAGGGCGGCACATCATTGCTTCGCGGTCTAGCCGGCTCTTTCCAACCCCGGCCGCCCCGCAAACTACGATCCCCGACAGATCCTGGTCGGATATCGCCGCTTCGATGATCCGCAATTCCTCAGCGCGGCCAGTCAACGGCCACATGAAACGCACTCGCATCGTCTATGAGCGAAAACGCCCGCGGCACCGGGCAAACGGCGTGACGCCGGTGCCGCATTCGGGTGCCAGGTCATCGACGTGTCGCAGCGAGGGACCGATGTAGTCCCAGCCTGCCGTCCACATTCCGATGTCGTGCAGTGCCCAGGCGAGTGCGATGCTGCAGGAATCACATTCAGCTGCAGCAACTTTCGCTGATAGTTGAGGCTGCGGTACACGTGGTTCCGGTAGCAGGTCGCATCGGGTCCGACCGCGTCCCGGAAACGGTCCAGCACGTTGTCGACGACGGCGTGGGCGGTCAGAAGGCCGTGCGCCGGGGTCACCACAGGTTTACCGTTCTGAATCTGAATCGGCTCCTGACGAGTGCGGTTGCGTTGATGTTCAATGTCGTTCTCGCTCGGCCTCGTCGGTTGGCTCGTCTGCCGCGACTACAGCGAGCGCTTTACGTTCGATGCTCTTCGCGAACAGGGTGTCTCGCGATTGTTGTGCTGATAGATCGCCGCCTGGCTCTCAGCGACGGCCTGATCGACCGAAATGCGGCGCGCGACGAAGTCAAGTGTCTGCGCCGAGACCCGGTCCGGCCACTGCGCGTCGTCGACGAGACAGATCAAAGGCTGCTTGTCGGTCGCGGCGGCCAGCAGGCTCAACACCGCCAATCCGACCAGGAACCGGTCGGGCGCGGTCCCGGCTTTGCGTCCAAACGCGATATCCACCGCGTCGCGTTGCGGGCTGGGGAGGCCATCGAGGTGGTTCAACCGCGGTGCGCACAGCTGCTGCAGCCCAGCGAACGCAAGTTCCATCTCAGATTCGACGCCCGCGCCTCGCACGATGCGCAATCCCGACGCGCGCTCGACCGCATACTCCAATAACGCGGTCTTGCCGACCCCCGCCTCACCGCGCAGGACGAGCACCTGACCTTGCCCGCGCGTGCGTCCGATATCAGGCGTTCCATCGCCGCGCATTCTTCACATCCGTTGCGGACGTGCCGCGTTTCGAGAATCGAGGATGTAACTGCGCAGGCTGTCGCTCCCGATGGCGGGGATGGGCCATGAAATCGTAGGTGAACGGGTCCAAACCCACGGTGCTGGCGCCAACGTAGGCATCGGGAGAGCCCAGGTAGTCCCAGTTGATCGCGTCGTCTTGCTGTACCAACTACGATCGGGCGCCGTCCAGATTGGTCTCGACGCGCCCACAGATCGCCCCAGCGCCTTCGCTGTACGCGGGATCGACGCTGAGCACCATGCCGCCGCGCAGCCGCATTTGTACATCGAATGTCGACGCCCCCGAGGCGTAGTCGAGGAACGAGCTCTGGCGCAGCTCGGTGTCATCGAGGTCGAACATCTGCAGGTAGTCCGTCAGACCACGGGCAGTAATCGATCTCGCTCCCGCTGTGCCTGCGAAGCCTAAAAGAGATCCGGCGTCGCCGGCGGCACATCATCGAGAAACGCACTCACCATCGGCACCAGCACCGCTGACTCCCCATAAATGCCAATGTGCGACGTCGCCGGCAGAATCACCAAGCGCGCGGCCGGAACTTTCTCCAGCGTCCCCGACGCTGCCGCTTCCTCATCGCCGCCACCGCGCAGCTTGAACATCGCCAGCGCATGCTCCAGCGTCACGCCATCCGCATCACCGACGAGGACCATCGTCTTCGCAGAAATCGAACGCATCTGCGCGTCGGTGATGTTCTGGTCATCGATATTCAAGACCTTCATCTTCTCGAGGTAGGCGTCGAACGCCTCGTCGTCCGGTGTGTGCTCCTTAAACGCCTTCTCGACGGCCGTACCGGCAAAGGCTTTGGCGCTGAGCCCCTCGATGGCCTTGAGCACCGACGGGTACCAGCCGTCCTGGCGATAGGTGGCGGACAGCGAGACCAGCTTGTTGACGAGCGTCGGGTGACGGAGCGCGAGCTGCAGCGCGACCCCGCCGCCTTGCGAGTAGCCCATCACATCCGCGCGCTCGACATTCAAGCCGCGCAGCAACGCTGCGGCATCGTCGGCGAATTGCTCGTACGACATCTTGCGCGAGGTATCCGGGGTGCGGCCGTGCCCTTGCTGATCGAAGACGATCACGGCGCGCTTACCCGCGAAGGCGGACACCCACGACTCCATCGAGTCGGCGGCCATAAACGCGCCAGGGATGAGCAGCAACGGAGACGTTTTCGACTTGCCGAGCTCGCCATACACTTCGTGATAGAGGCTCAGGCCGTTGATCGGCAGGTGACCACTGCGCGAAGGCTTCGTTCCCATCACTTCAACCTCCCGACTCGCATCGCCAAAGCCCACGGATCTCGCGGGCCTCGCTACCCATGTCCGCTCGCACGTCTGCATGGAACATTTCGAACGGCTCGTTGCCCAGCTGCTATTGCGCCGGACGAACCGCCGACCACGTCGACACGTAGCCTAGTAACTGATCGGCCTCCCACAACGCCCGCATGGCGATCGGCGGCGCTTTCAGTGCCCGACGACGCGACCCGCCTCATATAACTTCGGCCCCGCTGGGGCCCGTGAAACCCAAATGCCACAAGTAATTTCAGCGAAACGGACGTGTCCGACTCAATTCAGGGCTTGCGCTCAACCGGTCAGCGCATCACTGGACAAGAGAGTAGCCGGTCGTTATCCCCAGAAGGTGGGATCGGCTCGGTCATCGCGGTAGTCAAGCAGGTCTTTGGACTCCGGGGCTGGGATCGAGAGGTTCGTAGCGGTGGCATTTCAGGTTCCGGTCGCGCCAGTACAGGGTCCATAGCCCGGTGGCCTTGGTGTCAGGTCGATTTGGCTCTCTAGAGCCAAATTTCGGGAGCAAAATCTGACTAGTCAAGGCTCGCGCTAGGACGCGTGAAAAGCTCATCACGAGGCATCCCAGACGTAGAGAATGTCGGGGGCGCCTTCCTCGTTGTCACCCGCGGTCCGTTCCGTCGGGCGGAACCCGTGCCTCTCATAAAAACGTTGCGCCCCGAGATTCGACTCGAAGGTCCAGAGCCTCAGGCCCTCCGGGCGCGCGCGCTTTGCCAGCCCGATCAGCTCGCTGCCGATGCCACGCCCGGTCAGAGTCGGTTCGACGTAGAGCTGATCGAGCCAGTCTTCATCGAGTACCAAGAGGCCTACGAGCGCGCCGCCATCGTCCTCGGCTACCCAAGGCTCGGTGTGAGGTACGACCCGCTCCGCAATCCAGCGCCGTACTTCGTCATCGGTGTGGGCGGTCATCGGGATCGTGGCCTTCGCAGCCTTGCGGGCGCGGAGGTAGAGAGCCGACACCGCAACTGCATCCCGGCCGGTTCCCCTCCGAAGCCTAAGGTCCATCCGATGATGATCCCGGTCTCGAAACGAAACTTGCGAACCAATGGTCGGCGTAGAACTCGTCTGCACGCCCCAACGGTGACATGTCCTGGCTCGTTGCCCCACATCGAACGATTGCCAGCCGGGATCTGGCGGCGTAACGCGAGCACTTGGTAGCGATCACCGCGCGGATGCGGCTATGTGCTGGCGACCATCCGGATCTTGACCGCAGGACCGTCGACAATACGCCTAGCCTCCGTGAAGCCAAGGCGCCGGTACAGCGCATATGCGCGGCGATTGACTTCCAGCACGTTGAGGGCCAGCGGCTTACCTTCGACCGCGGCCCGGTCGAGAAGTTGCTGAATTAGCCGGCTACCGATGCCGCGGCCCTGGTGGGTCGGCGATAACTCGATGAGCAGAAGGAAGATCTCCTCGTCGCCGAAATCGACGTCGAGCCGGCCGACGTCCACACCATCGACGCTGACAATCTGTACCCGTTCCGGCTTGAAATTCCGGGCGTGAATAGCGCGCTGATCGTCCTCGTCCCAACCCCAGATCTCGGTTACGTACTGATAGAAGGCGCACCTATGCAGACCGAAGCAGAACTCGATGTCGGCGCCGCTGGCCGGGCGCAACGAGACGGTCTCCATCCCGCTAAATCGTCCGCCGAGAAAGCGCGCACCTCACCGCCTCAGTATGACCTTCGGGGACCACGGTCAATCCAGCTCGGTGGAGCACACGTGTGCTCTCACCACCCTGTCTCATATTGATGGCGGATCCGCCACCTGTCCGCCATCAGCCGTGAGATTCCGCCACCCGCGGTGAGAACCTACAGAACCAGGCGATGACCGGATCACTACGGGCGCAGCGTCACCAGCGGTGACTATCTGCGGCTTCTGGCCGCCAACGGCTACACCCTCAGCGCCGTCGAGGAAGTCGTCACCGGCACGCGCAATTCTGAAGAGGTGTATTCGGAATACTGCAGCGAGAGGCGCTAAAAGCTGTGCGGTGCAATGCATCGCACAGCTTTTTTCCATACGGAGAATTCATGTGCCTGGCGGACACCGGGCTTGTGTCAGCTGCGACGACTGACCGACGCTCGCGGACGAATAGCGCGATGGAGCGACGCATTAGGGTCACCCTATGCCCTCGGCGATTAAGGAGAACGGGACGACGATCTGGAGGTGAACGGTGGCCGTCAAGATCGTCGGTTTGGTAATCCGTTGGTCGCGGGTTCGAGCCCCGCCTGCCCACGTCAGAGCGGAAAGGGTGGCGTTGCAGGATGACGACGAGGATGGCGCCGACCTGATCACGTTGTCGGGTTGGTCTGCGCATCCCTGACGGCAGCCTCGGCAAGCACGACGAATTCTGCGATTAGTGGCGTGCGGCGGGACGACACCCAGGCCAGCCGCACCTCGTTGGGTGCGATACCGGTTATCGGCATCCAGGCGACGTCCGGGCGTTGGTAATAGGAAGCCGTCGATTCGGGCAGCACGCTGAAACCGCGTCCGGCCGCCACATGTTCGAGTTTCTCCTCGACACTGCGTGCCGGCTTCGTCGCCGCGGTCCGCTGTGTATTGCGCATTTCCTTTGCCACAGAACCCCATTCGGGCACTGAGTCGGGATGCTGGAGTAGGTGCTCATCGGCCAGGTCGGCAAGGTGGACTGATTCCTTGCCGGCGAGGCGGTGGGTGGCAGGCACCACCGCGACGCGCGGCTCGCTGAACAGGGCCGACGTGTGCAAGCCGGTCAGGTCGACCGGCATGCGGATGTAGCCGATGTCGGCGCGGCCGTCGTGCAGGACGGTCACCTGGTTGGGCGGGCGGCTGAAATCGACGACGACTGAGGTAGTAGCGTGCTGTCTGACATTTTCATCGGAGAAGCCGCGGATACGCCCGGGATGCGCGAATGGCTCGGAAAGATTCAGCGGTCGATGCATACGCCGACCATGGCGCGACTGACGTGGCAAGCCTTGATGAATGGCGACATCCGCCGCGTGCTCAACGACATTCGTGCCCCCACGCTCGTGCTGGCTAGGCCTGACGACCAGCTTGTCCCCCTAGAAGCTGCAGCGGCTTTGGCCGCTGGTATCCGTGACCTCAATTCCGCGCACGCCGGCGGGTGCCCACAACATGTTTGACATCTTCGACCTATTGGGTCGAGCAGATCGTCGAATTCATATGTGACACACGCACAGTCGCCGCGAGCGAGCGCGTGCTCGCGACGGTCGTGTTCACTTCTGTCGAGTCATCGGCGTTCCGAAACGAAACGCGGCACTAGCACCGTCCGCGCATTGAGCCACCCGCGTGTCTCACCAAGTTGGCGGATCCGCCATCCTTCCGCCATCACTCGTGAGATTCCGCCACGGTTCGTGAGAACCTACATTTTCATCGTGTAGGTTCTCACCTTCCGTGTCATGTGGCGACGATCTGACTTGGGCTTCTCTCATCTGTCTCACGACGAGTGCACCGCGGTTTGTCTCACAGAACGCTTCGTTTCCTACGACGGCTGCTGGTCGCGCGGCCTAGGCTGACCCTGTTGGACGGCCTGCCGGTCCTCTCGAGCGGTCTGGCTTAGTATCACCTGTCATGCCGAGCGAATCCGGCGCCCCGAGCGACCCCGGCGCCCCGACCGAGCACGCCGCCCGCAACCGGGCGATGTGGGATGACTACAGCGATGAATACCAGGGCCGCCACGGTGAGGACCTGGCCGAGAGCGGCGGGCTCGCCTGGGGGACGGCCCGGATCCCTGAATCAGAGTTGCGCGTCCTCGGCGACTTTATTGGTCGCGACATCCTCGAGTTCGGTTGCGGCGCAGCTCAATGGTCGATCGCGCTGGCCAGGTTGGGCGCCCACCCGGTTGGGCTGGACCTGTCGCAACGTCAGCTCGAGCACGCCCGCCGGCTGATGGCCGAGGCAGGCGTCGACTTCCCGCTCGTCCATGCCAGCGCCGAGGCGGTGCCGCTCCCGGCCGCCAGCTTCGACGTGGTGTTCTGCGACCACGGGGCGATGAGCTTCGCCGACCCGTACCGGACGGTGCCCGAGGTGGCGCGCCTTCTCCGGCCCGGCGGGCTGTTCGCGTTCAATCACCACTCACCGATCGAGACGATCTGCTGGCCGCTTGATGCCGAGGAGGTCGGTGAGCGGCTGGCGCTCGACTACTTCGGCATGCATGTCATCGATGATGGGGAGGAAGTATCGTTCCAGCTGCCGTTCGGAGAATGGATCCGGTTGTTCCGCGCCAACGAATTCGTGATCGAAGACCTGATCGAGCCGCGGCCCGCGCCGAACGCGATCAGCTCCTACCGGTCGGCCGCGGCTTTGGCCTGGGCTCGACGCTGGCCGGCCGAGACGATCTGGCGGCTACGCCGGGCGTGAACCGGCCCGTGATCTCCAGCGCCAACGCTCGGACAACGGGATATCCCTGCGACGGCCCGACATCGTCGCCTCAGGGTCCGCCCTCCCGTTGTGGCAGAACTGCTCGGCTACAGCTACCAAGTCACCCAACGCGACGCCGAACTTGCCTCCCAACCATGGTCCCGATACATCACCTAGTGATTGAGACAACCGCGGCCTTCCATGACCACGAGCTAGCGCAAGTCAACATGCAGGGTTGCTGATGCGTCATTTCGCCAGCATGTTGTGCTGCAATCGATGCGGCCTCACCGGCGATTCCGAATCCCTGCCCTACTACGTCGCCGGCACGCTACTGCTGCTCTACGCCCAACCCCGAGTGCTGCGACTCGGATATTGCCGCAGGTCAGCGGGACGAGGGCGGCCACAGACCGCGGGACAGGTCGCGATCGAGCAAATGAGCGCTGACATCGCCACCGTAGAAGAGGTTCGGGTCGAAAGCATCGCCGAAGTGCTCGGTCAGCAACGACGAGAACAGCAGGGCGGCCGACTGCGGCCGGTGGTTCATGACTAGTTGACTGGTCTCGCCCGCGTCGTTGAAGTACACGACGACGAAGTTGTAGATCTCGACTCCGGACGGATGGTATGCCTCGCTGCCGCGGATGCGGGAGCGGTAGTCCTCCAAAAAGAGGTCGCCGCGCATGCCGTAGAAGCGGAAGTCCTGGAACGCGTATAGGCTCCGCGCGAAGCTCAGCATCTTCCCGACCTGTTCTGCACCACGCAATTCGCCGTTGAACACGGCGCCCTGGAGGATGACATCGTCGGCGAGATTGTCCAGCCAATGTGGGTAGTAGTCCAGGTGTGGCGCCTGGTTTTCGAGCTTGCGGGTGATCTCGTTCGATGTGGTCATAGCAGTTGTCTCCTTGTTCGTGGGTCGATTCGGTTAGTTGGTGTTAGGCGGCGCCCAGCTGCGCGTCGCCGAAGGCGTAGCAGCCCCGGTGTCGAACTCGTCGGCGCCGTCCGCTGAACCAGAACCCGGCAACGAAGCGAATTGAGGGTATATGCCCGCTTTCTAATACGAGCATATGCCCGTAAGATGGCGAGCGCAAGAGGCAGGGCCCTAATCGGCGGGATCGCGGCCGACAGCGGCCCAAAGGAGGCGAGGAACAATGAACGACGCCAGACTGTCGGCGAGGAGTGAGTGCTATGGCACCGCGCTGCGAAAGGCATCCCGACGCGTTACTGCGCTCTACGACGAAGCCCTCGCACCAAGTGGCTTGCGCTCAACGCAGTTTGCCATCCTTGCCGAGATTGTCGATCGCGACGAGGGTCCGCCGACGCTCAATCAGCTCGCCGACGACCTCGTACTGGACCGCTCGGGACTCGGGCATTCGCTTCGCCCGCTTGAGCGCGAGGGTCTAATCCGGCTTGAAAAAAGCAGCAGCGACCGACGCAGCACCCTGGTGACACTCACAGATCAAGGCCGGGAACGATACGCATACGCCTTCACGCTCTGGCAGAAGGCTCAAGACCGGTACGCCTCCGTTATCGGTGAAGCCCAAGCCAACGAGCTTCGACAACGCCTACTCGAGATCGGACACGACGACCAACTGACTTAGCTAAGCGACAAGATTCCGCCTAGCAATCCGTGCCCTTCGGTGCCATGCCTTACGGCTCGCGCCAGGTCAACCGACGGCCCGTGGCCAGCGTGTGATCGGCATCGCGTCCAACCTTGTCAGGGCGCATACGGCGGAAACGAGTATGCGGCTTACCAGTAAGTCCCTCCGGCTATTCGGGTGTGCTGCAACGTATTTCGCGTTCACAGGCAGGGCATCGGCCATCTTCTCTTCGGCCATCTGCCCGGGCTTGTCGGACATGTCTGCCTGCTAGGGTTCGAACACCAGCAGCGGTTTGCCCCCGTGTTCGGCAGCTTCGGCCAAATAGACGGCTTCGCTGAACTTTTCGACGGGGATCGGCTGGCCCTCCGGCACGCGCGACACGCCGCTCTAATGCTGCCACCACGGCGGGGTTGTTGCGGTCTAGACCCTCGGCGCGGGATACCAATCGAACGCCTCAACGTGACAGTCCCGCAGCTGCGCAACCACTCTGGAGCACCATGACCACCCATGACGCCACCGCTATCCGGTTGCAGAACGATGCCACCGACTCCTCAACTTCACACCGTCACAAATTGCCACCTGGAGCGATCTAATGCGTGATCACTCGAGACGGCGCCCCTTCCCCGGCGTTGGAAGAAAAGCTGGCGATGAGTTGGAATACGACGAGATCGAATATGCGGCTTTACCGGTAGTCGCCAATTAGCCTGTTCTACACGGCTTTTCGTTCCTGGCTACAGACTCATAATGGCGGTGCTGATCTTGGCCGTGATGGCGCCGGCGACTGGTCCATCCGTCTGATACTTCAATCAGAGGACTCCTGACTGCTCGAACCGGACGCGTCGTCCCCGGTGCGTCTCTGATGTATCGCCAGAACGTACAAACTCTGGCGGTTCCTAGACTACGGCGTCATGTTGTTATCGGTGATCGAAATAGGCAGGACTGCAACGAATTACGTGGCGAGCGTCGATGAGTATGATCTGGCTGCCGCTACGGACCACGACCACGTTCAGCGGCCACTCGAGCACGTCCGGCGGCAGGAACATGTCATCGAGCCAGGACGCCAGGTCGGCCGAGTCGGCGTTGTAGGCGATCGTCTTGGCTGCGATCGGTAGCACCCCATCGCTGATCACCAGCACGTCAATCTCGCCGACCTGCAGCGCGTAGCGCGACGGAACCAACTCGTCGGGCCCCGGCCTACCGGGGTGTGAGGTGTCGTCCACCGTTCGATGAGTCATGTCGAATCCTTACTCACTGGGTGCGGCCCCGGATGGGCTGGCTGGTGAATCAGCATGGCGTCGACGGGCGCCGATCGAACCCTTGGAAGTCCGTAGTCAACACCGCCACTCGAAACTACGCACCCGGCGCACAGACCACGCACCGTCAAGGGTGCGCAGGACCACTTTGACACGCGATTCTCATCCAGTGCGATCTGGACCGGCATCATTTCCCACACCAATCGCCGGACCGTCCGGGTCGAAAGCCACGACCCCCCGAATGCCCGGACCAGACAAGCCAATCGGCTTCGAGCAGCACATCAAGCCCCTGTTCCGCGAGCGCGACCGCGACTCGATGCGTTCCCGTTTCGATCTCTGGTCCCTCGAGGACGTCTCGACGCACGCCGACGCCATCCTGCAGAGTCTCGACGCCGGCATGATGCCGTGCGACGGAGCATGGCCCGCCGAGCGTGTCGCCGTCCTCCGCCGCTGGATCGACGCCGGCAAACCCGCATAGGTCGTCACCGGCGTCGCTCCACACATAACCGGCGGCGCGGATCGCGAGCGACAGCCAGCGCCCGCTGCAGCGAAGATGGACCAGAATTGCAGCGCTACTTTGACAAGAGTTCGGCATGTCGCGGAAGCCTCTTCAATCTAGGCTGCCCGGGGAACGCCCGGGAGCTCTGATCTAGATCAACGAGTCCGAACGCATATCTCTACGGCAGCTCGCCGCGGGTGCAATGCTTGAAATCTGTGGATCGGCTTGGGATGGGGCGTACCTTCCCGGGTGACGGATGAAAGGTTCCAAGCAAGACCGGCGCGACAACGCTGGTCGGGAAGGTACGACCCGATGCTCAGTGTAGTTTCTGATTCTGCTGACCGCGATGGTTCGGGTGCGGTGCGGTCGGCTGCGTCGTCGGTAATCGACGAGATCGTCCGGGAGGGTGCGCGGCGGATGCTGGCCGAGGCCCTGCGGGCGGAGGTCGAGGCTTATATCGCCCAGTTCGCTGACGTTCGTGACGAGAAGGGTCATCGGCTGGTGGTGCGCAACGGCTGCCACGAGTCGCGGACGGTGACCACGAGCGCCGGCGCGGTGGACGTCACGGCACCGCGGGTCAACGACAGGCGTGTCGACCCGGATACCGGTGAGCGGCGGCGGTTCTCGTCGTCGATCTTGCCGCCGTGGGCGCGCAAGACCCCGAAGATCGGCGAGGTGCTTCCGCTGCTGTACCTGCACGGGCTCTCGTCGGGAGATTTCGTGCCTGCCCTAGGGCAGTTTCTTGGCAGCGCGAAGGGGCTGTCCGCCTCGACGATCACCAAGCTCACCGAGACGTGGAAGGCCGAGCAGCAGGAGTTCGCCGAGCGGGACTTGTCGGGTGTGGACTTCGTGTACCTGTGGGCTGACGGCATCGATGTGAACGTGCGCCTGGACGACCAGAAGCTGTGCTTGCTGGTGATGATCGGGGTGCGCGCGGAAGGCTGCAAGGAGCTGGTGGCGCTCACCGACGGTTACCGCGAGGCCGCCGAGTCGTGGGCCGATCTGCTGCGTGATTGCCGCCGTCGCGGCATGCGCGCCCCGGTGCTGGCCGCCGGGGACGGGGCGCTGGGATTCTGGAGCGCGCTGCGCGAGGTGTTCCCGGAGACCCGCGAGCAGCGTTGCTGGTTCCACAAGGTATCGAATGTTCTTGCTGCGCTGCCGAAGTCGGCGCACCCGGGGGCGAAGAAGGCGCTCGCAGAGATCTGGAACGCCGAGGACAAGTCCCACGCCCGCGACGCGGTCAAGGAGTTCGAGTCGACCTATGGTGCGAAGTTTCCGAAGGCGGTCGCCAAGATCAGCGACGACGTCGAGCAGCTGCTGGCGTTCTACGACTACCCGGCCGAGCACTGGATTCATCTGAGAACTACAAATCCGATCGAATCTACCTTCGCCACCGTGCGGAACCGGAGCAAGATCACCAAGGGCCCCGGCTCCCGCGCCGCCGGAATCGCCATGGCCTACAAGCTGATCGAGGCGGCCCAGTCACGCTGGCGGGCGGTCAACGCGCCCCATCTCGTGGCGCTCGTCCGCGCCGGCGCGAAGTTCGAGAACGGCAAACTCGTCGAACGGCCCGACGACACCACCGCTACCGAGGAGGCCGCATAAAAGATCTTGATCCACAGGTCTTCTTGCGGCGGCGGCAGTGGCTAAACCGTTGTCGAGATGCAGCGAAGATTGACCAGACTCGCCGTCGGCCCCTCTGCCGCAACCAGTACAAGTCTTCGGTCGGATCGGGACCACAGAGTTCATATGAGTATTCGGACGTTTCACTCATCCGGGTAGTCCGCCGGTCCCACTTAGGCGCGAGCGGACGAAGTCGCGCGGCATCACCTTCACGAAGTGCTGATCGCGCGCTAGCGCGCGGTTCGTCGCCACCGTGTCCCAGTAGAACATCCGGAACTCCATCAACAGGCCGTCGCGGATCCGGACGACGTGGCAGATCGGCGCGCGGAAAGACTGTCCACTGGCGCGCGCCGTGGCCTCCATCTGGGCGACCACCACAACGGTGTCGTCGTGCTCGAAGAACCGCAGATCTGTTGCACTGGCCGAGCTCCACGCCTCGCCGAAGGCCTGCATCCACCTTTCGAAGCCCTCGCGGCCGTGCCACTGCCCGCCGAACGGCAGCGAATCGGCCTGGATCATCACGATCTGCGGATGAAGCGTCGCGGCCACGGGCCCAAAGTCCTTACCACCAGTCTGCACGTACTCCGACTCGGCCTGATAGAAGCGCTGAAGCGACTCGACGCCATTACTGGTGTGATCGCTGGTGCTCATCACGTTTGCTCCTTCGTTCGTACGGCAGGACATCCCGCCGCCTTGTCCTGACAGCGCGGGGGCCGCTCGGCACCGAGGAACGCACTGGCCGGTCAGATTCAGATGACCCATCAGATTCAGATCCTCGTGGTCCCTCAACGTGATCGGATACCACTCGTGGGTTCCGGTGCCTTCACTGTGTAGACGAACCATCGCTGCAGAGCGTGAGATCGAGCACGTTACCGAGCACACGCACGCCAGTCCGGACTGGCCCAACGCGATTGCGCAGCCAATCGACGAATCGTGCGATTGCAGACCTGTGCGCTTCCGCGATATCACGATCACGCCAGCACCTCCTGGCGTGGATCTGCGCCACGCGACCACTCCGCTGCTGGGCGAGGCGACCAATCCCATCGACGCCGCCATCGCGGCCGCGATCGCGGCAACGCCTGCCCGCCTGGGGAACCGACGGGCCGAACTCCAGCCCGTTCGTGGTGTTTACAGGTGACGACATCTTTCTGGTACTCGACGGCCGCGTGCGTCTTATGACCTTGTACGGGCCGTCCCGTTACTTGAGGCTGGAATTGACGCCACGACGCTTCGGGCGGCATACGGGTTGTCGTCTGCCTCTAACCACCACATCACTAATACGAGGAATTTGCTAGCCGGTGGGGCCATATGCCGCCCAACAGTGACCGTTCCACTTTACCCGGTACTGGCCAAGCCCGGCGAGCTGAATAGATGGGTGGATTTGCTGGGTCGCCTGCGAATCGACGTGCCGGTTGCGCAGGCAGGGATGACTGGTGTCGCTGGTGCGCGCGTGGCGGGTGCGGTGGGCGAGGCGGGCTGGCTTGGCACGATCGGCCTCACCGCCGAGGGCGTTGGCCAAGGCAATTCGCGAGAATCAAAGTGACCAATTCAGAGATAGATTTTCCCGTCCGCTAGACAACCTGTTGCTGCACAACAGGATAACCAGTACAGAGCAATTGTTGATGTCTAATCACACGTTATCAACGAAACCACCTGGGCGACAACACTATTGAGTCATAGCGGGGGAGCGGCTTTTGGTAGCACCCCCTGCAGCGCTCATGCGCTGTGGTCACCAAGGGTTTCGGGAGCGTGCCGCATTAGATGGCGGAGGCGGTCGGGCTCATGTTTGCCAGGGTTAGCCCGCCATGATCGGTGGGGGCGTAGTACCACTGGTGGCGTTGCTCGTCGGTGAGGATGACGAGCCATGCCCGCGCTGCATCGACCATGCGCTCCGCCGGAGGGTGATTCATCGCTTCCTCCCCATCTGTCCGAGCGACCTTGATCGCAGTGCTTGTCACGGACCCTACGCAGAACCGCCAACAGGTCACCATCACGACGGGTATCCCGTCCGGCCTGACGATTCCCGAACTGATGAACTCCATCTGCACAGGTGCGCTGGACGCAACCAAGATGATCACCCATCGGATGGCTGTTGATGACACCGAGGAGGGCTACGACATCTTCAAGCGGGCCGCCGAAACCGGTGCGCTCAAAGTTGTTCTGACCAACGCTCTGAAGCGCGAGAGCTGCGGAACCCAACTTGCGCGTTCAGCGATGATCGCGCAAGTTGGGTCCGCTTGATTCACCTTCTCCTGAGCCCATCGCCGTGCAACTGGTTCTGAAGGTGTCGCGCCCGGGCTGCTATCCGGGCAGGATCCAATTCGCGAGGACGATGCAGGCTGCGGTGCCGAGGACGATGCTCAACACCGCGTTGCGGCGCCACCAGTGTGTCGCCACGGTCACGGCAACGCCCGTCAGTTCCGGTATGCCATGGCCTGCTCCCGAGACGTCTATCGACGACAGGCAATAGACGGCGAGAATGCTGACCGCGCCCAACGGCATCCACCGGCCGATGTCGGTAACGAGACGGGAGTCGCGAAGGGCGGCTTTCAACGCGAATGGTGCCGCGCGAAGGGCGAAAGTGATCGCGACGGCCGCGGCGA
This sequence comes from uncultured Actinomycetota bacterium, assembly GCA_963800125.1. Taxonomy (GTDB): domain Bacteria; phylum Actinomycetota; class Actinomycetes; order Mycobacteriales; family Mycobacteriaceae; genus Mycobacterium. The sequence continues at coordinate 279,914 of CAWDAC010000027.1, forward strand.
GCGCGGTCGCGATGTAGGTGCCGTCAGCCATCGGTGTTCCTGCGGTTCGTGCGGTGCCGCACACCGAGGGCCGAGGTGAACAGAATCATCGCAATCAGCAGCATCGATTCGGGTGCGATCAGCAGCGCGATGGCTGCCGCCGCGGCGCCCAGGATCAAGGTGGTGCGGTCGCGGTGAGCCCGATATCCGTCGAAGGTAAGCACCACGAACAGTGCAGTGAGTACAAAGTCGAGCCCCTTGACTCCGCTGAGCATGGTTGCCCCGACTAGACCTCCGATGAGCGCACCGCCGGCCCACGAAAAGTGCAGACCCAGTTGCGTCCACGAGATCCGGCGCGTGGTCAGCGTCGCGGGGTCCGAGCTGGTGATGATCGCGTACGCTTCGTCGCAGAGAGCAAAGATGCTGTAGGCCTTTGCGATTCGGCCTTGCACGCGGTCCAGCGGAAATGACAGCCCGTAGAACAGGTGCCGAGAGTTCACCAGGAACGTGGTCGTAGCGATTGCTGCGATGGGTGCCGCCGCGGCGAGCATGCCGATCAGGAGGAACTCGACCGACCCGGCGAACATCGTCGCAGAGATGACGGGAGCGAGCCACCAGGGCAGATCGTGGCTGGTGACCAACACGCCGAAGCCGATGCCGAGTGCAAACAGGCCGGCCCACAGCACGCCAACGTCACGTGTCACCGCGAGCAAGTCAGATCGCCTGCGGGTGGCGGTCGGGATTGCGCCGGTCGAAACCATGAGGAAATTTTATCGATATCTAACGGCATTTTGATTGCTAACTTCTACGCATGCTCAGACCATAGAGCCATAATATTGCGCATGGATAAATTGGATCGCGCAATCGTTGCCGAGCTGCAGCGCGACGGACGGCTGACCAATCTGGACCTGGCCTCGCGGGTGGGGTTGACGCCGGCTCCGTGCCTGCGTCGAGTGCGCCGCCTTGAGGAGGACGGCGTCATCACCGGATACACCGCGGTCATCGATCAAGACTCGATCGGCCGAGGTTTCGAGGTCATCATCCATGCCGACCTCGCCGCGAAGGACCTCGCCACCGTCGAAGCGTTCGAGGACCGGGTCACCGCGATGAGCGAAGTTGCCGAACTGCGCCGCATGTTCGGAATTCCGGACTACGTCATTAGGGTCCAGGTCGCGGATCTCGCGGCTTATGAACGCTGGCTCACCACCCAGCTGATGGGAGATCCCGCCATCGCCCGGGTCGACTCCCGCATCACGATGAAGACCATCAAGACCGACCGTGGCGCAGGGCGTTCCAGCGCACGCTGACTGGCGTGACATACCTGACGCGCCGCGGTACGGGTAGTTATTACTCTGCCGCGTACTGAGATTCGTCCGGTGGAGAAACAAGCGGGACGCGTTGCAAGCGCTGCCCCAACAGGCCTGGCCGGCTGCAGTTGACGCCGATGGCCACCTCCGCGATGCTCTCTTCCAAGGCCCGTGCCCGGCATGAATCCCGGCTCGAACACCACGACATCAACACCCGACGGGGCTCGGCGCTGCAGCTCGTGCGCGTTGTAGAGAATCGCGAGTTTGGAGTTGGAGTAAGCGATCCCACTGCGTTCGAAGGTCGCCGGCAGCAACAGCATCTGGCGCCACCTCGTCGGTCCGGGCACTCGCGCCGTCCACACGCCCGAGGAGCAAGCCGACTTCGAGGCTCGATTGGTCGCCGACCTGCGTCTAATCGCCGCCCGCTATCCCGCCGATCAGCGACTGAAGCAGCTGGCCCGCGACCTGGCTGCGCAGAGCCCACGCTTCGTTGAGCTCTGGGAAGCCGGTGCCCCAGAAGCGCACAGGACTACGGCCGGCACAAGGTCATCGACCACCCCGACGTCGGCCGCATCACGCTGGAATGCGACACGCTCATCGTCGCCGCCGACGACCTCCGCATCACGATCTACACCGCCGAACCTGACACCGAAGACGCCGAGCGCCTCACCCTGCGATCGTGTTCGGCACACAGGCGTTCATCGACTAAGTGTGCACTCCTCTTGCCATCACGTGAGATTCCTCAGATGGGTGCCAGGTCTGCCCAGCGGCCTAACGCGTAACCGTCCTGTTGTGCCGTGGTGATCGTGGCAGCTCCGTGCCCTAGCGGCGCGGCAAACCGAGAAGAACGATCTAACTACGAGGTCTAGTTAAACAACACGGTGCTGCTTGCTAATCTTCGCTGCATCTCGACAACGTTGTAGCGTCTCACCGCCGATCGCATCCCACGGCGTTCACAACCTGCGGTTTCCCCACAAGTCTCACGGCGGCTGGCGACTATTTTGTCTCACGAAGCACTTCATTTCCTATGACGTCGGTTCTCGGTGACGTCAGGGCGCCGCCGCCATCCAGAGCGCGACGTCGATACCTCGCAAGAGACTGACGTAGGAGGGGGCGTTCGGGCATATCTCCTCGATAACTCTGCGCCGTTCGTCGTCTCTCACTTCGTCATACATTGAAACCCACAACAATTCACGGACGGTCCACGAGGTGACGGTGGGCTCAGCGGCAGCGATGAGTCTGCCAGCACCCGCAGGTCTACCTCTTGACCGAGACAACCGACGCATCAGGAGTCCATGCATGGGCCTCATCCACATCGAGCTATTCGCAACCCTCGACCTCGTCGGGCAATCGCCCGGCTCCCCCAACGAGGACCCGGTGGGGTTCGCGTTCGGCGGCTGGCAGGCGCCCCTGATCGACCAGGTCACCGGGGCGCAGGTCTCTGCCGCGTACGACGGCACGGACGCGCTCCTGCTCGGCCGGCGCACCTATGACATCTTCGCCTCCTACTGGCCGTACCAGCAGGGCGAGATCGCCACGCTCTTCAACCGCGTCCCGAAGTACGTCGCCTCCCGCGGCAGGCCCGACCTCTCGTGGGCCGGGTCCACGCAGCTCGGCCCCGACCTGGCCGGCGCCGTGCGCGAGATCCGCGACCGGCACCAGCACGTCAAGGTCGTCGGCAGCCTGAACCTGGTGCAGACCCTGCTGCGCGAGAAGCTCTTCGACCGCCTCGACCTGTGGGTACACCCGATCGTGCTCGGCGTCGGAAAGAAGGTGTTCGACGGCGGCGCGGTGCCCACGAACGTCACGCTCCTCGAACCGCCGGTCGCCGGTCCACGGGGCACCGTGTACCTGCGCTACGCACTCGCCGATGGCACCCCCAGGACTGGGGACATGAGCGCACCTGACAACTCTTAACCACTGTTGACAGCTTGGAGGATCACGCAATGCGACCCCTTCGGTATTCCATAAACGCCACATTGGACGGGTGCTGCGATCATCGTGCAATGTCGGCGGACGAAGACTTGCATCGTCACGCGGTCGAGAACCTCGACCGGGCCGATGCCGTCCTGTTTGGCCGGGTGACTTACGAAATGATGGAGGCCGCGTTCCGGCCGACAGCACGGACGGCAGCGAGGCCCGACTGGATGGAACCCTTCGCCCGGACGATCGACGCGGCAAAGAAGTACGTCGTGTCGAGCACCCTGGATCGGGTCGATTGGAACGCGGAGCTCGTGCACGGGGATCTGGGGAACGCCGTTCAGCAGCTCAAGCGGGAGTCGGGCAAGGGGCTCTTGGTAGGAGGCGCGAAACTCCCGCAGGCGTTAGCGGAGTTGGGATTGATCGACGAGTACGAGTTCGTCGTGCAGCCCAGGCTAGCGGGCCATGGGCCGACGTTGTTCGCGGGGCTATCGACGCATATCGACTTGAAGCTCGTGAGCCGGCTGGAGTTCGGCTCGGGGGCGGTGGCGATGCGGTATGTGCCAAGAAGGTAGCCATCGGCACTGAACCCGGATCCACGGACGTGATTGCCTGATCGGAGTCGGTGGCCGTCACTGGGGTTGTTCAGGGTGTGGGCAGGATGTCCTGCCGGCGGGTACGGCTCCGTCCACTGTTTCACGGGCATCGTCAAGTTGTTGACCTTGTGTGGTGGCTGCGAGGATTGGTTGCTGTGGCGATTGCGGTGAGGTACAAGGGCTACCGGTATCCGATCGAGGTCATCGGGCACGCGGTGTGGCTGTATCACCGTTTCGCGCTGAGCCTGCGCGATGTTGAGGAGCTGATGCTTGCCCGCGGTGTGGTGGTCAGCTACGAGACGATCCGGTCCTGGTGTGCGAAGTTCGGGCCGGACTACGCTGCCCAGTTACGTCGGCGGCGACCCCGCCCCGGCGACAAATGGCACTTCGACGAGGTCTTCGTGAAGATCAACGGCACCACCCATTACCTGTGGCGCGCGGTCGACCAGCACGGCAACGTGCTCGACATCTTGGTGCAGTCGCGCCGCAACGCGGTGGCGGCCAAGCGGTTTTTCCGTAAGCTGCTCAAGGGCCTGCGATACGTGCCGCGGGTGATTGTCACCGACAAGCCGGCCAGCTATCAGGTCGCTCACCGCGAGCTTTTGCCGTCGGTGACCCATCGCCGCTCGAAGTACCTCAATAACCGGGCCGAGAACTCCCATCAGCCGACCAGGGTCCGGGAACGGGTGATGAAACGCTTCGCCTCGCCTGGGCAGGCCCAACGGTTCGTGTTTGCGTTCGGCAGCATCCGACAGCACTTTCGGCCCCCTCGTCATCTGATCAGCGCGCCCGAATGGCGAACCGAGATGACCAACCGCTTCGCGGTCTGGAACCAGATCATTACCGCCGCAGCGGCTTGAAAGACGCAGTCAGCCACTACCTTTCGCCACCCCGCCCACTCACATCGACTGCGCCACAAGCATTCTCAAATAACTTGACGATGCCAGTCCCACTGCCATCGCGGACGGCAGTGTCGGGACGCGCCTTCCCACGTTCCGTACAGAGAGCAGCAGACCGGACTCACGTCGCCTACATGCCGGACACCACCTGGCCAGTCAGCGGTCCCCCGCCAGGCTCATCCCGGGCGTTACCTACTGCGACCCGGTTTTGATGCCACCTAACTGAGTTACGACACGTCAACAGCGATCCCCGAATACGGGGACTGCGCACCGTCTTTCCGATCCCCACCTGACGCATCCCGTGCGCCTTTTCCACATCGCTCACCACGACGCCGAGTAGCCGGAGGGAGTCTCACCCTCCGGCCCTCACAGATCCGGACGTGAACCTCTCGATTCATCCGGCTCGTGCCATCCAGTTACCAGGTCGTGTAGCGCAGCTCCCAGTGCGCAAACAGGCGGGGCACCCGTTCCCGGACACCACACAGCCATTCTCGCGCACGTCTGTCACCGCGTTCCAGCCGTTTGTACTTCCTTCTCGCCCAGTGCATCAGGTGGCGATCAACACGCCAGCACAACGGAATCACCATGCTTGGATAGAACACCGTGAAGTAGTTGAGCCAGCCCCGGAGAGCCGGGTTCACGCCACGCGCGAGGTCGTTAAGGGTTAGAGTTGTGCGCCGATGTATCTTCCACGAGGCCACCTTTCGGCTCATATCCGTCAACTTGCCAGGATCGACCGCAGGTAGAAACCTCGTGAATGCCCTTCCCTCTGCCTTGTTGAAGGCCTTCCGGGGACGAAACGCATAGCCGCAGAACGTAAACGACATCACCGGGTGATCCCGGTGCCGCCGACTGTCCTTGCAGTACACTATTTTCGTCTTCTCGGGGTGCAGACTCAATCCGATATCGGCGAACCGACGCCCGATTGACTCCCGCACCTCCCAGGCTTGACGTTCGGTCACACAGTGGATCACCGCATCGTCCGCGAAACGCTCGAACCGGACTCCCGGATATTCCCGAGAGATCCACAGATCGAAGCCGTAATGCAGGAACAGATTAGCGAGCAACGGTGAAATCGGTCCGCCTTGTGGCGTACCCCGAGTCCTTTCGATGGCGGTGCCGTCCGGCATCTGCATCGGGGCTTTAAGCCAGCGCTCTACATAGAGCAGGACCCATTTCCGGTCCGTATGGCGCGTGACCGCCTTCATTGTCAGATCCCATGAGACCGTGTCGAAGAAGGCCTTCACGTCGAGGTCGACGACCCAGTCCTTCTCCCAGCACCGCTTGCGGCATGCCGCTATCGCGTCCAAGGGTGACCGTCCGGGACGATACCGTAGGAGTCGTCGTGAAAGACCTTCTCCACTTCCGGCTCCAATGCCAGGACCGCCACCGTCTGCGCCACCCGATCGACCACGTTCGGGATGCCCAGGACCCTCGTTCCTCCTTTCTTCGGTATCTCCACCGCGCGGACCGGCCCGGGGAAGTACGACCCCGACGACATGCGATTCCACAGCCTGTAGAGGTTCTCCTTCAGCCTCTCCTCGAACTGCTCGATCGTCACGCCATCGACCCCGGCCGCTCCTCCGTTCTCTTTGACCTTCAACCACGCACTCCACACCAGCTTTTTCGGGATGTCGTGCGACTTGCCCTGCAACTTCGGCTCACTCATGCGATTCCTTCCTCACGGTTGATCACACTCATCAGCCAGGACGACCCCACCCCTTGGCTCCGCCCCCACTGCGATACGCAGGGACTTCACAGCTACTACGGGTGAGTCCGCCGGCGCGTCCCGCGACGGTACTCGGCTCCTTGCGGATTCCGCCGCTTGGAGTTCTCCCTCTCGCCACCAACTGCTCGGTGACCGTGTCGAGACGCGCCTTCACATGTTCCGTACGAGAGCCCGGACCGGACTCATGCTGCCTGTACGCCGGACACCACCTGGGCAGTAGACGGGTAACCCCCAGGCTCATCCCAGAGCAAAGACCAAACCCTGGTTTCGATGTCATCTGATTAGCTTTCGACGCTTCACTCGGCAGAGGGCCTTTCGACCCATCGCTCATCTTTCCGGTCCACACCTGACACGATCACTGCCGCGCCTTTTCCTACACCGTTCAAGACCACGGTCTTCAGCCAAGGCCCCGGTAGGTGGTTTGAAGCCTCCTCCCGCAAGGCGACTCCGGAGGTCCAGACAACTCCTCCATCTACTCATACAGCACCGGAGGCCAGGCACACCAAGCCCGACCCCCGCTCATGTTCACAAGGTCTTCAGCCAACGCAGCATGTGGCGATTTGAAGCCTCCCACCGCAGGGCGGCTGCGAAGGGCCAACACCTTCATCTCCTGCACAGCACCACATCAAGAAGCTCTACCTACACAGAACCCCTCTCTTGTGCTCGTGGCACACGTAGCTTCTCAAATCGCGTGTCATATAGCGATCGTCTGACCTGCGACGATGCGCGTTGTCTCACGCGATGTCATCTGGCTTCTGTCTCAGATTCGTGTCATTTCTTCAGAACTAGCCAAACCTGCACGTGCGGCGGCTACACCAGCTGTTCATGTCGGCGCGCTCACGCCTGCAGTAGCGGAACCGTTTTCGTCACTGTGACGGTAGACCGCGGCCGCTGCGCCGACCAGCTCGACCGTCGGCGTGGTTACGCGCGGCCCGCTGTCGGAAGCCGACCTCGATCGCGGGAAAACATGGTCGCAGTCAACGCCGATGCGCTCGTACGCCTCACCCGCGCTGTACTGCCAGCGATAAGCCCTACACCGCTCCGGTACCGACTGCCCCTCTGGAGTCCGCCCACCGCGACAGCAATTGCGGATCGCCCTGCGAGGGCAAATTCGTCATAGTGACGTTCTCCCCTATCGCAGGGCCAGTGCACTCAATATGGCTGGGCCGCAATGGGTTTACGCCATCTTTCATGGATGATCTCTACTGCCCACGATGAGTCCCGAACAATCCCGCCGCGTCGACGCTGCGCTCGACCAACTTCGCTCTTTACAGCGGCCCAATCCGCACCAGCCGGTGCTGCTGGACACCCGGGGCAGCACCGCGCGGGTGGCGCATCTGGAGGACACGGTCGCGACAACCGAGATCAAGCCGCCCGACGCGAAATTCGACGAAATTGGGCAAGATCCGGTACGACACCTGTTGCGGCCGTTCGCGCTTCACGAATAGTTCGAAAAGGGCGGGCACCGCCAGCGGCAGGCGGCTGCGAAGCGCAGCAGTTGACTCCTTTAAGCGCGATGAAAACGAACAAAAGGCGCCGGCAGTTGCGCACGACCCCGTACGCACAGCGTGCCCGCGTGAGGTACACGCGGCCACTCACTGAGAGTGGGTACTAGCGGCGGCGCCCCCACCGAATCACAGGCTGGTTCGCGGGGGGCGCCACTGTCCCGGGACGAGCCTTGATCGACACGCTGCCGTTGGTTTGGCAGGTGGACGTGGTGCCCGAGTCCTGGCAGCTAGGTAGAGCATCGGCGGCAGGCGCGGAAACGCCCGCCACTACCGCCAAACTCACCATCAACAGTGCTGACTTGCGTCGATTTGTCATATGTCTTTCACCTTTTGGGCTACCAGGCCGGTACCACAATGGTCATTCGCTGCACGCCCTGACATCCGCTCACCCATCAGTGACAATCCGATATGACAATGGCGGCGGTCGGACCGAGGGGCGTACCGTTGGCCGCCGCCCGCTGGAACGCATCGTCACGGGCAGCTTCGACAGTCACCCCGGCACCGCCGGCCACGATCTCGTTGCTGTCGTCACCAACGGACACGATGCAGAGATTATCGTTGGTCACCTCATCGCTGGTGCACTCTTGACCACCCGCGCTCTGGCACTGCGCGATCACCTGCGCCGAGGCTTCTTCATTGGTGGCGCCGCTCGCTCTGAAACCCACCAGGCCATCAACGAACACACCGGTACCGACCGCAACGGAGATGTCATTTGAGTCCTCGATAGCGCCACCCGGCCCGCCCGCCCAGGCGGTGCTTGTCGAGATCCCCACAGCGATAACGCCCGCAGCCACGAGCGGCGCAACCAAACGGGTACTACGCATACCGCCCCTCCTCGATGAAGTTCCGAAAATTGTTATACCAGAGCGCGCGTCTAATGGGATCAGAGTCGCCGTTCTGGCTGGGTGTAACTCATGAAATCGCGTGGCCCTGTTGGGGTGCTTTCCCCGCGCGATCGTCGGTTTGGGCGAAGCGGAGCGCGCTCGAGGCGCAACATCCGCACCCCCGCTGTTGTGGGCTATGACACTGCAGCGCGGCCGCGCGGTTCGCCGCTCAGGGCCGACCGCAATGCGTGGTTCCGTGAAATCGCCCTGCACAGCACGCGATTCAGCGGGGGTGGCACGCTGTTCGAGTTCGATCCGCAGTTCCGGGAGGGTGCGGTCCGCATCGTCCGTGAGACGGGTAAGCCGATCGCCCAGATAGCGCGCGACCTGGGTGTCCACCCGGGCACCTTGGGTAACTGGGTTGCTAAGGACCGCGCTCAACACGAAGACACGCAAGGGCTTTCGACGGGGGACGTCGCGGAGCTGAAGCCGGTTACGCGCCGAGAACGCCCAGCTGCGGATGGAGCGCGATGTTTTAAAACGAGCAGTGGTCCTGTGGGTCAACGAGGCGACGAAGTGAGCGTGGCCCGCTTCGTCGCCGACCAGAGGACCATGCACCGGGTGCCGCACACCGTGACCTGCGCGATCCTGGGCATCAGCATCTCCTGGTTCTACAAGTGGATCGGTCGCGGGCCCACCGAGCGGCAGCGTCGCCGCGCCGCCCTGGACGCGAGGGTGCGCGAGCTGTTCGGGGCGTCCCAGCGCAGCTACGGTTCGCCCCGTATCCACGCCGACCTGGTCGAGGCCGGTGAGGCGGTGAGTGTGAACACCGTCGCGGACTCGATGCGCCGAGGTTCCCCGACTTGCTGCACCGGGACTTCACCGCCGCGGCACCGAACGTGAGGTGGTCGGTGACATCACCGAGATCCCCACTGACGAATGCAAGCTGTATTTCGCCTCGGTGCTGGACCTGCATTCGCGTCGGCTGCTGGCCAGCGCGACCTCGGATCACCCCGACGCCGACCTGGCCTGCGCTGCGATCAAGATGGCCGCGGCGGTGCGCGGTGGACGCGCCGCCATTGACGGGGTGATCTTCCATACCGATCGCGGATCTACCTACACGGCAGGGGTTTTCACCACGCTGTGCCGAAGCTCGGGGTGTCGCAGTCGATGGGCAGGGTCGGTTCATGTTTCGATAACGCCGCTGCGGAGGCGTTCTTCTCGACCCTCGAACACGAGGTCTTGTCCCGGCACCACTTCACCACGAAAGCCCACGCCCGCCAGGTTGTGGTGGCGTGGTGCCATGACTTCTACAACAGCCGACGCCGACACAGCTCCGCCGCATTGATGTCGCCCATCCAATACGAGAGACCCGCTGCAGACCAACCGGCCGCAGCATAAAGGAAGCCTTCACGACCCGAGGGAAGCCCATTTCTCTTTTTTACGAATGCATCGTGGGCGCGTAAGAGATGCCGATGATCGCGCCCTCGATGGACTGCAGTCGAGCGACGGTTTGTCCCCACGGCTCGGTATGTGCGTCGTGCAGCAGCGTGAAGCCCTTCTCCTTCAACTCGTCCGCTGCGACCTGGACGGTGTCGGCGTCCGCGACCTCGAACTCGACGCTGGCCTGCGGCACCGGCCGCTGAACTGGCCAGTCGGGCGTGCCAAAGCACGCTTGCGCAGCCTGAGTCAGGGGCCAGACGCCGAAGGACTTGCAACCGTCGATGTCTTCACTGTGCAGGTAGCCGTCGGCTTCCGCGGTCAGTGGCAGGCCAAGCGCGTCCACGTACAACCTTCGGCTGACGGCCGGCTCGGGGGTGATCACTGCAACGCTCGTGATGAATTGCACATCCATGGCGTCACCTTCCAACGCTAATTCGACTGATCCACCGATCGTCGCATCCTGCCCCGACACCGCAGCTACGAACTCCGAAGCGGTCTCGCAAGCCGAACCGCCACCGCACGCGCTCACGGGCCATTGAGCGCTGACATGGGTTTCCGCAGCTCGCCCTGACCGCGGATTCCATAAGACCCGCCCGCGAAATGCCCGATGAGGGGAAGGGCCTATCGCTAACGGATCTCAGACCCGGAGCAGGGTACTGGTGTTGGCCGCCTCGTGAGTCGCCACGGCACGTCAGGTCACACGGACGGCGATGTCAATTTCGGCGCGAACCTACGTTGGGGCCCCCAGCCCGCCACACCAGGATCACATCAGGCCAGCCGGCCAACTTAGAGGAAACCCTCCACGGTTCCGGGGATGCTCACGATCCTGGAGTATCTGCGCTGCTGGCCAGCAGAAATCTACGAGGAATTCAGACTGCTGCTGTTGCGGGCGGAGGTGGTAACCGCGGAAGTGTTGCCGCACGGAGCCGCGGAACCCCCGGGCCATTTCTGGGGCTCTGCGTGGCCCAAGGCAGCGTCGGGATGGTCACCTCGCTGGAGTTCCGGCCGCACCCGCTATGGCATGCCCTGGGGCAGCGGGCGGTCGGCTGGTCGGTTGGTTAGGTGCGGCGAGACCCGTTGAGCGGATGATGATCCACGCGAAAAGAAGAAATGCGCAGCCCGAATAGATCAGGTTGATGGTGACGCCAGTGGTGGGCGTGA
>CAWDAC010000028.1:0-83409 GCA_963800125.1 uncultured Actinomycetota bacterium
TTCGGCGCGTCCGGACTCTCGCTCGTCCTGTCTCCCAACGTTGCCACCCTCATCGAGCGGCACCTGGCCGACGACCTGACGGGATTCCTGACCGGCCATGGGCTGACGATCGACGACATCGGCGTCTGGGTGAGCCACCCGGGCGGCCCGAAGGTCATCGAAGCGATCAACGATGCCCTGGTGTTGCCCGATGACGCGCTCGAGCTGACGTGGCGTTCGTTGAGCGAGGTCGGGAACCTGTCGTCCTCGTCGGTGCTGCACGTGCTCCGCGACACGCTTGCAAAGCAGCCGGCCAGCGGCAGCCCAGGGGTGCTGATGGCAATGGGTCCTGGTTTCTGCGCAGAGCTCGTGCTGCTCCGGTGGCACTGACCTTCGCTGCCGATGTCCTGGTACATACTGCTGATCGCCGCAGTCGCGGCTGAGCGCGTCGTTGAACTGGTCGTCTCGACCCGTAACCTCGCGTGGAGCCGCGCCCGTGGCGGCGTCGAGTTCGGCGCTCATCACTACCCGACCATGGTCGCCCTGCACACCGGCTTGCTGGTGGGATGCCTGGTGGAAGTGATTGCGCTGCAACGTCCATTCCTTCCAATGCTCGGCTGGCCGATGTTGGCGCTGGTGGTCGGGGCCCAGGTCCTGCGGTGGTGGTGCATCACCACGCTGGGCCCTCAGTGGAACACCCGCGTCGTCGTCATACCCGATGCGCCCCGGGTCACTGGCGGCCCGTACCGGTTCTTCTCGCACCCGAACTATGTCGCCGTGGTGGTCGAGGGAATCGCGCTGCCATTGGTGCACAGCGCATGGATCACAGCACTGGTGTTCACGGTGCTCAACGCCGCACTGCTGCGCACGCGGATCGGCGTCGAGAACTCTGCGCTTGCGAGGCTGGCATGATCGACCTTCTCGTGGCAGGTGGAGGCCCGGCCGGGCTCACGACGGCGCTACACGGCGCGAAGGCCGGACTCGAGGTCGTCGTGATCGAAAAACGCTGGGGGACAATAGACAAGGCCTGCGGTGAAGGATTGATGCCGCATTCCTTGGCGCATCTCAACCGCCTTGGAGTAGATCCCCCGGGTAAACCGTTCCACGGCATCAGCTATCACGACGGACGTCGGAGCGTCAGCGCGGCGTTTCGATCCGGTGTTGGGCGTGGAGTGCAGAGAACGGCATTGCACGGCGCACTCCTGGACGCGGTAGCGGCGGCCGGCGTGAAGGTCGTGCAGGGCGCCGTCGGGGAGGTCAGTCAGGATGCGATGTCGGTGCGGTGCGGCGGCTTTCGCGCCCGCTACCTCGCCGCTGCAGACGGGCTGCACTCGCCGATTCGCACCGCGCTCGGGCTGGCTGTGCCAACAAATAGCCGGCGCCGGTGGGGAATTCGCCGCCACGTCCAGATCGCTCCCTGGAGCGAGAACGTCGAGGTGCACTGGTCCGACGACGAGGAGGCGTACGTCACCCCGGTGTCCGACGACTGCGTCGGGATCACGATCCTCACCTCCCGCCGCGGCCGGTTCGACCGGCACCTCGAATCGTTCCCGACGCTTGTCGATCGCGTTGAAGGCCGGCCGCACAGCCGCGACCTCGCCGCGGGCCCGCTGCGGCAGAAGGTGCGCAGCCGGGTTGCCGGCCGGGTGTTGTTGGTCGGTGACGCAGCGGGATACGTCGACGCACTGACCGGCGAGGGATTGGGCATTGCATTCGGCGGTGCCGAGTTGCTCGTCGGGTGCGTCGCCGCCGACCGGCCCGCCGACTATGACCGCCAATGGCGCCGCATGTCCCGCCAGTACCGCATGCTGACGGCGGCGGTGCTGCAGGCCAGCGCCTACCCGGCGGTGCGGTCACGGATCGTGCCGGCGGCAACGCGGCTGCCCACCGTCTTCACGGCTCTCGTCAACCGGCTCGCCGAGTAGCCCGTTGCTCGCGTCAGCCGAAGCGGCGGAGGTCGTGGACGCGTCGCCCCCGCTCTGAACGCGCACCGAACCCGTTCTGCGTCAGAGGAACGGCTGAAATTGTTGGCGAGCTGGGCCCAACCGGCCGCAGTGGACGGTTGAACACAGCGCTGCGCGACAGCTGAACGACTCACCCCCGCACTATCTCGTCTGCGAAACCAGCAGGCGGTCTTGTGAAGAGCAATCCCCGCCCGGACCAAGATTGTCAGCTAGCAGGTACGTCGAGAGTGGGGCTGGCGGGCAGTGTTGGTGGGTGTCAGCGCTGACGACATGGCTGGCGCAGACGCGCGATGGTAGGGGCCAAAAGCCCCGCCAAGCACCGACTCACGACGAGAAGGACCGCCATGACACTCATCGCCCTCGAAGAACATGTGCTTCCCGCCGATCTCGTCGACCAGGTGTGGCCGACCCCGATGGCACCTGAAGCCTCACCGCGAAACTGGCGGACGTCGACGAGCAGCGACTGCGGGTCATGGACGACGCGGGTATCGACATCCAGGTCCTGTCGGTCACGGCGCCGGGATCCCAGCAGGTCCCCGCAGAAGCCGCCGCCGAGCTCAGCAGAGCGCTCAACGACCGGTGCGCCGAAGCAATCGCCGCCCACCCCGACCGGTTCAACGCGTTGGCCACCCTTCCCACCCAGGACCCGGGTGCCGCGATCGTGGAGGCCAAGCGGGCGATCACCGAGCTGGGACTCTGCGGTGTCGTCATCAACGGGCACACCCAGGGACGCTTCCTGGATGCACCCGAGTTCGACGAATTGCTCACTGCCATCGAGGAACTCGACGTTCCGATCTATCTGCACCCCACCTATCCCCCGCAGCAGGTCGCCGAGGTGTACTTCAGTGGTCTTCCCGAACAAACCGGTAGGGCGCTGGCCACCGCGGCCTGGGGCTGGCACGCCGAGACCGGGCTGCACGTGCTGCGGCTGGCGGTCGCGGGCGTCTTCGGCCGGCACCCCAAGCTGCAGATCGTCGTCGGGCACATGGGTGAGAACCTGCCGTTCTCGCTCATGCGAGCGGACACCATGCTCAGGCGGGCCGACCCCGGCGCCCCTTCGGTGGCAGACGTCATCCGCGAACACGTGCACATCACCATCTGCGGCTACACCACCACTCCGCCGCTGCTGTGCGCCCTGCAGGTGTTCGGAGCCGATCGCATCATGTTCTCCAGCGACTACCCGTTCGGCGATCCGGTGGAGCATTCGAAGTTTCTGGCCGAGGCACCGATCAGTCCGGCCGACCGGGACAAGATCGCACACCGCAATGCGCAGCAGCTGTTTCGGCTCTGAACGCGTCCGCACGAGACGGAAGGAAGGCATCGATGAGCCCAGTGGAGATCGATCCGGAATCGAGGTGCCGGATACCCCTGATTCGACGAGAAGAACTCGACGCCGACGGTCAGAACGCCTTTGACTTCTACACTTCGGGGACCATGCGCGGGCTCCACGGCCCTGCTGGGATCTGGCTGCACAGCCCTAAACTGGCTGAGCTGTATCGGCCTCTGGGCACCTACCTGAGGTCCGGCGCCGGCCTTAGTGAGCCGGTTCGCGAGGTTTGCATCCTGGCGACGGCCCGCGAATTCAACAACGCGTTCGAGTGGGCCGCGCACGAGCCAGAAGCGTTACGCGTTGGCTACCGGCGGAGATCATTCAATCCATCAAGCTGAGAAAGCCGAGCGACGAGCTGGAAGCGCCCTTCGGGACTGTAGTCGAGTTGATAAGGGAGGCATTCACTGCGGGATCGGTAAGCGCCGCAACGTATGACGCCGCTATTTCGCTACTCGGGGCTGCCACTTCTCATCGATCTCATGTCCCTGCCGGAATGTATGCGAGCACGGCAGGACTGCTGAATGTCTTTGATATGCAGCTGGATCCCGGCGAGACACATCTGCTGCCCTCCCTCGACTAAAGACGGACTCGGCCCGCGTCCTGCCTGCTCATGATGAGAGTGCGAGAACCAGCTTGCCGGTGTTCTCGCCGCGGAAAAGCGTGAGCAGGATCTCCGGGAAATCGTTGACGTCGCCGGCCACCACGGTCTCGCGCGAGCGCAGCTCGCCGCTGCGAAGCCATTTCGCCAGCTGGGCAACGCCTTCGGCGTAGCGGTCAGCATAGTCGAAGATCACGAAGCCGGTCATCGACGCCCGCGCGACAAGCAGCTGCATGTAGTTGACCGGTCCGCGCCCCGCAGCGGTGGCGTTGTACTGCGAAACGGCGCCGCACAGCACGACGCGACCGCCACGGGCGAGGCCCGCCAGCGCCGCCTCGAGTGCCTCGCCGCCGACGTTGTCGAAGAACACATCAACGCCGTTGGGAGCGTAGGCCTTCAGCTGCGCACGCAGATCGCCGGCTTTGTAATCGATCGCGGCGTCGAACCCGAGCTCCTCGACCAGCCAGCGACACTTCTCCTGGCCGCCGGCGATGCCGATCGCCCGGCAACCCTTGATCCGTGCGATCTGCCCGGCGATGCTGCCCACCGACCCGGCCGCACCCGAGACGACGACGGTCTGACCCGGCTCGGGCCTGCCGATCGTCGAGCAGCCCGAAGTAGGCGGTCAGGCCGCCGATACCCAGGGCACCGAGATGGACCGGGGCGGGCGCGAGGCTCGTATCCACCGGGGTCACACCACGTCCGTCCGAGAGCGCGTAGCGCTGAACCCCGAAGACGCCGTACACCTCGTCGCCCACAGCGAAGTGAGGGTTACGCGACTCAACGACGCGTGCGATGCCAGCGGCACGCATCACTTCGCCGATCTCGACAGGCGGCACGTATGACCGTCCGGCGTTCATCCAGGTGCGCATCGCCGGATCGATGGACAGGTAGTCCACCCGCACGAGGAGTTGTCCGTCGGCCGGACTCGGCACCGGCTCCTCGGTGAACGTCCAGTCGGTCGGCTTGGGTAGGCCGACCGGACGGGCGGCCAGACGACATTGCATGTTGACGAGCGTCACTGTTCACATCTCCTGGTTTGCGTTGTGTCGCAGCGCTACCGCATTGAGCGTGTCGGCGCCGCCGGGGTCCTCGGCCGTGGAGGGCACGATCGCCACAGTGTCGGCGCCGGCGTCGTGGTAGGCCTGCAGCCGCGCGGCGATGCCCTCCGGCGAGCCCAACGCACATACCTGGTCGAGTAGCGCGACGGGGACCGCGGCCGCCAGCTCAACGCGGCGGGCGCCCGCGCGGGCGCGCTCGACGAGGTCGAGAAAGCCGAGCGCGCTGAACATTTCGCCGTATCCGGGCGGGGCCAGATAGACGGCCAGCTGGGCAGCCAGCTGGCCGAGCACAGCGTCACCGGGGTTGACTGCAACCGGAACCCACACCGCCAGGCGCGGCGGGATGCGGCCGGCCGCGGCGGCCTCGGCGTCGATGATCGCCCGCATGTCGGCGACCCGGGCGGGCGGAACGAGATTGAGCACGACCTCATCTGCGTGCTGCGCCGCCACCCGCGTCATCTCAGGCCCGAACGCGCCTACCGCGATTCGGCTGTCCGGCATCGGCTTTCGCAACCGGAACCCGCGGCTGCGAACATGGCGTCCGGTGTAGTCGACCCGCTTCCCGGCCAGGATCGACCTCAGACACTCGATCGTTTCGCGCATGCGTGACGCGTGCAGCGCCCACTCGCCGGTCGTGCCAGCCGGCCACGATCGCCGGACTGGAGGCGCCCAGCGCGATGTCGACGTCAGCTGCCGGTGAGGGACGCGACCGAGGATGCGCCCAACGCCAGCGCTACCGGGCTGCGGACACCGAGGGCCAGCGGTCCTAACTTCAGGCGCAAGCCGGGTGCGCGGTGCCCGACCGCGGTGGCCAACGCGAACGCGTCATAGGTCGCCATTTCGCCAATCCACAGCGTCTCGAATCCCGCTTCACGGGCCGCGAGCGCAATGTCCAGCGCCTCCTCGTCGGGCCGATCCAGCCAGAACGGCAGGGCGACTTCGATACGTCCGGTCACAGCATCGACACGTCGGCCGGCTGATCGAGCAGGATGCGGCCGGGCAGCTCGCGCGACGCCTCATTGACCTGGAAATGAGCGGTGGCGGTGTAGGCGTCGCGGAATCGTCGCTGCAGCGGGGAGCTGTCGTAGATCGCGCTGCCGCCGGCGAGGTCGTACATGTCGCGGACCACGTCGGCAGACGTGCGCACCGCGTGAGTTGCCGCGAGGCGCAGGCGGTTTCGCGTCTCGACCGACACCGGTTCGCCGTCCTGGCTGGCCTGCCACGCGGTCTCGATCGCCTCGTAATACAGCGCCCGCGCAGCGCTCAGCGCCGACTCGGCCGTCGCCACCGCCGCTTGGGTTGCGGGGCGCTCAGCGAGCGTGCGGGTCGACCCAAGCCCCTTTTTGGCGCTGGCCAACTCGATGAGGTCGTCGATCGCGCCGCGCGCATTGCCCAGCGCGGCCGCACCGATCGACAACGCGAAGAAGCCGAACACCGGGAAGCGATACAGCGGGCGATCCAGCATCGGACCGTCGAACAACGAGAACACGCGGTCGGCCGGCACGAAAGCCTCATCGGCCACCGCGTCGTGACTCCCAGTGCCGCGCAGGCCCAGCGTGTGCCACGTGTCGAGAACCCGGAGGTCTTCTTTGCGCAGCGCGACCACCGACGGCAGGCGCTGATCGTCGACCAGGCAGCCGGCGAACATCATGTCCGCGTGCGAGATTCCGCTGCAGAACGCCCAGCGTCCCGACACCACCACGCCGCCCTCCACCGTCCGGCCGGTGCCGCGCGGCGCCCACACTCCGGCGGCGACGCCGCGCCCGTCACCGAACAGCGCCTCGCGGCTGGAGACTGGCAAGTACGCGACCAGCAGGCTGCTGGTGATCGCGATCGAGACGCACCAACCCGCTGAGGCGTTGCCGCGCGCCACCGCTTCTGCGCACCGCAGGGCGACTCCGGGCGGCAACTCCAGTCCCCGGACTTCCACCGGCGCGCCGGCGCGCAGCAGCCCAGAGTCCCCCAGGCGCGCCACCAACTCGTCGGGTAGCCGACGGTCGTTGTCGATCTCGCTGGACATCTCCCCCGCCGCCGCAGCGATCTGCCGTGCGACCGTGTCGATCTCGTTCGCACGGCTCGGCGGTGCTGTCGTTAGGTCGGGCTGGTTCATGGCGTTCTCAACATTCATGTGAGGAGGGCAACCGGTTCAGTTACGTTACCACTATCGGTTCAGCGGCTGAACCGGTATGGTTATTGAACCATGGTCGCGGCCGCTGATCTCTCCCACCGCTTCGAAGCCGAGTCCGTCGGCAGGGCCCTCGAGCTGGTCGGCGAGCGCTGGACGCTGCTCATCCTGCGCGAAGCGTTCTTCGGCGTGCGCCGCTTCGGTCAGCTCGCGCGCAACCTCAACATCCCACGGCCCACGCTCTCATCCCGGCTGCGGACGCTGGTCGACGCGGGCCTGCTCGAGCGGGTCCCCTATTCCCGAGATCCCGAGCGCCACGAGTACCGACTCACCGACGCCGGGCGCGATCTGTTCGGAGCAATCGTGGCCCTGATGCGGTGGGGCGACGAGTATCTGCCGCACCCGAGCGGCCCACCAGTCGTGCTGCGCCACAACGCCTGCGGCGAAATCGCCGACCCGCGCCTCACGTGCGCCCACTGCGGCGAGGAGATCACCGCGCACAACGTCACCCCTGAGGCCGGCCCCGGCTTCCGCACCAAGTTGAGCGACCAAGAACTCGCCTGATCGGCAACCAGGAGGACAGCGCCCCCGCCACCCAGGCGAATGACCTGGAGCAGACAACGAAGCTGCGGTCCAAGGCAGCTGTGCTGATCGATTGTCAGTTAGGTGCGGGCAACGGCTCCGCGCACCCAGAAGAACTCGAATCAGGTCGAGCTGGAGGCTTTCGCGGCTGCCAGCGTCAGCCGCGCGATGCGTTTGGCTGTGATCCCCGCGGTGCGCGCGGGCTCGGCCGTGTTCGCGGTGGCCAGCGCCCCGTTGTACAGGACGATGAGCGCGTCGGCCAGCGCTTGGGGATCGGCCACCCCGGTGGCCGTGGCCAGTTCGAGAAAGTACTGACGCAACCACTCGCGGTACTCCTTGTTGGCCTGCATCTGGCACTCACCGGCCGGCGCTTCGGCATTGGCGTTTTCGAAGGGGCAGCCCCGGAACTCGGGAAGCGATACGTAGTCGGCGATCGCATCGAAGACAGCCAGGATTTTGTCGTCCGGATCGTCGGCGCACGCCTGTGCCGCCTCGACACGCTGCCGCCAGGCTTCATGGCGGCCGCGCAGGTAGGCGGCGACCAGTTCGTCCTTCCCGCCGAAGATGTAGTACAGCGAGCCTTTGGCCACGCCCGCCTTCTCGATGACGGCATCGATTCCGGTGGAATGGACCCCGTCGCGGTAGAACAGCTCATCAGACGCCGCAAGCAGCCGTTCCCGTGCTGACGGCCGCTTCTCTGTCTTCATCGCCATCCCGACAGCGTATCAGACAGATTTGTCTGAAACATCCTCGCAAGCGGCGTCAACCCCGACTTTTCCCGGATACCGAAAGGCCTACCGGCTGGCTATGACGGTGCAGCTCAGAGCAAGAAGTTGGACAAAACTTGCATCTTTAGCCCGATCGGTCTAAATTGGCAATCACTAGACCGATCAGTCTAAAACCTTGAGGAGTAGTCGTGACAAGCACCACCGTGTTTCGGGATCTGGAAGGCAAGGTCGCGTTGGTCACCGGCGCGACGTCGGGAATCGGCAAGGCCGCCGCGGTGCAGCTGGCCGCACAGGGGGCCACGGTGGTCGTGCACGGCCGTGACGTTACACGTGGTGTCGCGGTGGTCGCCGAGATCGAAAAGCGCGGTGGTTCAGCGCGGTTCGTGGGTGCCGACCTTGGCGAACCGTCAGAAGCGCTGCGGTTGGCCGAGGAGGTCGGCGACGTCGACATCTTGGTCAACAACGCGGGGTTCGCCTGGTTCGGTCCGTCGGAAAAGCTGCCGGTCAACACGCTGGATCGGCTGTTCGCTGCCAACGTGCAAGCCCCCTACCTGTTGGTGTCGGTGTTGGCCCCGAGAATGGTGGTCCGTGGCGACGGCGTGATCATCAACGTGGCCAGCCGGGCCGGCTCCGTCGGCCAGCCCGACACCGCCGCGTACGGCGCCACCAAAGCCGCACTGGCCTCCCTTGCCCGCTCCTGGGCCGCCGAATACGGACCCGCCGGCATCCGCGTCAACGCCATCTCACCAGGACCCGTCTACACCAACGCAGCCGGTCGCGAAGTGTTCGATGCCAGCGCCGAAACGACGCTGCTCGGACGGGCTGCCGAGCCGCAGGAGATCGCCGACCTCATCGGCTTCCTGGCTTCCCCCCGGGCCGGGTACATCACCGGCACCAATATCGCTGTCGACGGCGGGCGCGCCGTGGCCCGAAACCACCGCAGACTGGACGCGGCTTCATGAGCATCTCGGTGCTGGCGATCAGCTTCGACGCCCACGACGCCGCCCGACTCGCGCACTTCTGGGCCGAGGCCCTGCACCGGACCGTCAACGACGGCGCCACCGAGGATTTCGCGTCGATCGCCGCCGACGCCGACAGCCGGCTCGGGCCCTTTCTGATGTTTCACAAGGTGCCCGAGGGCAAGACCGTCAAGAACCGGGTGCATTTCGACCTGCAGGCCGCCGACGTTGTGGCCGAGGCCGACCGGCTGACGAGTCTGGGCGCCCAGCAGATTCGCTCACTGGATGAGAACAACAACCGCTGGATCAGCTTGCGCGATCCCGACGGCAACGAGTTCGACCTCGTCGCAAGCGGATGACCCTCGTCCACACTGCTCAGACGACCGATTCACCAACCTATCCCACCAATCAGGAGGAAAACCCATGACAGAGACCGAGCAGCGCAACAAGGCGCTAGTGCTGGAGGCGTTCGACACGTTGTTCAACAAGCGGGATTACGCTGCCGCGGAACGCTTCTGGTCGCTTGACTACATTCAGCACAGTGCCCACATCCATCCGGGACGCGAGGGTCTTTTCGGACTTGTCAAAGCGTCACCGCCTGACATGCGCTACGAGAACGCGCTGATCACCGCCGACGGCGATTACGTGATGCTGCACGGTCGGTTCTGGAATGTCGGGCAACCCGCCAACTGGATAGTGGCAGACGTCGTACGGATCGAGGGCGGTCTGCTCGCCGAACACTGGGATGTCATCCAAGACGAAGCTACCGCCGAGCAGTCCCAAAGTGGGCTGCCGATGTTCGGCGACACCTTCCCCACACCGGCCTGACATGGAATAGCTTCGCACACCACGAAATTGGAGGATCAACTGATGTCACGACTGAATGGCAAGGTCGCCGTGATCACCGGCGGCAGCAGCGGTATCGGCCTGGCGACGGCGCAAAGGTTCGTCGACGAAGGCGCATACGTCTTCATTATGGGCCGGCGCCAGAGCGAGCTGGACAAGGCCAAGGCGTTGATCGGGGACGGTCTGACCACCGTTGCCGGTGATGTCACCAGCAGCGCCGACCTGGACAGGCTGTTCGCGACGGTCCTCGACAAAGAGGGCGGCTTGGACATCCTCGTCGCGAGTTCGGGCCGGGTGGAGCCCGAAGAGCTCGGCAAGATCACCGAGGAGAATTTCGACCGCACCTTCGAACTCAACGCCCGCGGAACGCTGTTCACGGTGCAGAAGGCGCTTCCGCTGATCCGCGACGGCGGCTCGGTAATTCTGGTCGGCTCGATCGCGGGCTATTCGGGCATTCGCGGCTACACCACCTACAGCGCCACCAAAGCCGCACTGCGTTCCTACACCCGCACCTGGACCCGGGAGTTCAACGACCGCGGTATCCGGTTCAACACGTTGAGCCCGGGCCCGATCGACACCCCCATCTTGGACGGTCAGGCCGACTCGGTGGAGGCCGCGAATGAGATCAAGGCACAGTTCGCCGCGGCGGTACCGCTCAACCGGTTAGGTCGCCCGGACGAAATCGCCGCCGCTGCACTATTTTTGGCCTCCGATGACAGCACCTTTGTCGCCGGCACCGAACTGAGCGTCGATGGCGGGATGGCCCAGGTCTAGCTTTCGCATCATCCCCTGAGCAGATCCGTTCGTACCGCGCTATTTGAAGATCGTGTGAGGCCGAGGCACCGAGCTCAGCGTCGATGGTGGCATGGCCCGAGGTCTAACGACAGTCGGCCACACCGGAGACTCGCTGGGGCGCCGGGAAAGGACACGAGATGACTCCGACGATGATCTCCGCCCAGTTCGCCACGTCGTTGCAGTCCCCCGCCCATATCGCGGTCGCCGAACAAGTCGGCTATGACCGGGCCTGGCTGTTCGACACACCGCACGAAAGCCCCGACGTGTGGATGATGCTCGCGTTGGCGGCCGAACGCACCGCCACGATCGGCTTGGGTCCCGGCGTGCTCGTACCGACCCTGCGCCACCCGATGGTCAACGCTTCGGCCGCAGCGGCGCTGGCCGCCCTTGCGCCCGGCCGCGTTGCGGTCGCGTTCGGCACCGGCTTTGCCGGCGCCCGCGCGTTGGGCGCCGATCCAGCCAGCTGGTCGTATGTGCGCGACTACGTCCACGCGTTCCGCGGCCTACTGAGCGGTGCACGTGTCTCGTGGCAGGGCATCCGGATACAGATGATGCATCCCGACCGGCACGCACCCCAGCGGCCGATCGATATACCCATCCTCATCTCCGCGCTGGGGCCCAAAGGCCTCGAGGTCGCCATCGAGTTGGCCGATGGGCTGTTCACCGTCAACGGGCAGACCCGCTATGCCGCGCAGTTCGCCTGGGCCGCGCTCGGCGTGCACGGCACCGTGCTGGCCCACGGCGAGGCGCTAGATTCCCCGCGCGTGCAGGCGGCGGCCGGGCCGGGAAACGCGCTCGCCTATCACGCGGCCTACGAATTCGGCGGCGACGTCGCCGCACTGCCAGCCGGCGACGTGTGGCTCGACATCATCAGCCAAAGCCCACCGCAGGATCGCCACCTCGCGGTGCACGACCAGCACCTCGTCGCGCTTAACCGCGCCGACGCTGCCGCATGGGCGGCGGGCAGCTGGCGTGCCATCGGCCAGACCACCCTGACCGGCTCGGCCGACGAGATCGGCCGCCGCGTCAGCGAACTCGCCGCCGAAGGCATCACCGAAATCATCTACCAGCCCACTGGGCCCGACATCACCGGTGAACTCGAGGCCTTCCACATCGCTGCACGCACCGCTGTAGGCGCTGTGGCACAAGATAATCCAGCATCTGGACTCGAGCCGTAGGTGTCACTTTCCACACCGCGCGATATTCACGCCGCCAGGAAGGTTGTCGCCAACGCGACCAATGACGCAAGCGTTCAGGTCGCGTCGTTGATGGCCACGGACGACCTAAAGCTGCTGGGCGTGCACGTGTTCGGCACCAACGCGACCGAACTGGTGCACATCAGACAGGCGGTGATGGGCTGTGGCGGGACCATCGAGTATCCGGTGGATGCGGTGTTCACCTACCCGACATTCGCGGAGGCCTACAAAGTCGCCGCGTAGGACATGATGAACAAGATGCGCACACTCAACCAGTTTTGCGCCCGGAGCCGATGGCGACATCGGTCGCGCACCCAAACCGATGACGTTTTGCCGTAAGCGCAATCAGCTCGCCGGGTTTTGGCATGGTTGGCAGACGGTTGACCCGTACGGTAGCCGGAACATGGATCGAGTATGGAACCAAGTACTCCTCGATGAGGCGACGAAGGTACCGCTCGTCCGTGTGCCCAACGTATGCGCGCAGCCACGTGGTGCACTGTTGTACCAAATCGGGTCGCAGGGCGATTCGCTTGATAGCGACCAATTTGAACAGACCTCGAATCGCTGCGAATGTGTCACCCGCGCCGATTGTCACAAAGACGTGATCGAGTTCAGCCGCGCTCAGGTGCGGCTTGACGGCTTCAGCTAGCGCCCATGCCAAGGTGGTTTCTTGCACGAGTAGCGCCACGGTCACCACCCGCTCGTATTTAGCTCTGGCCCAGGTGTGTTGGACGAAGTAGCCTTCACTCGGCAGCGAGTCAGTGTAGCCCTGTGGCACCAATGGGTACCTGCCGCCCTGGCCGCCGTCGGGTCCAGTCGAGCCGAGATCGGTGACGAAGCGGAAGTAGGCGCCGTCGATGATGCCCAGGACGCCCGGCGGCACGTCCACGACGATCAGCCCGTCGCTGAGATCCACGCAGAACCAGGCGTAGACGACGGTCGCGTTCGGGGTAAGGAACAACGCGCGGGCATCCGCAAGGCTTTCAGTGATGCCGCGATACCCTCGTTCGGCCTGACACCCACATCGCTCAAACCAACATTCAAGGCGTGGACCGATGTCGCCGGAATTCCGGCCAGGAAGGCTTCCACACCCCGCCCGAAATCGAGGTTGTCGAAGACCTTCTGCACGGTCTCCTCGTCGGGAAGACCGTCGAAGAATCCCAGGGCTCCAATCCTGGTCTGCACCGTGTCAGGAGTTTGGATCGACGGTGGCACCCCGGGCGGCATACTTTGGCGGCGCAGGGCTCGGCTTGTCTTGCGCGTTCATGACGGTAGCGGCTCCTTCGCACGATGTTGACCTCTGCAGTCTGACGCGAAATGGCGTGGAGGTGACGGTTATGGGCAAGAGTAAGAGCACCGTTCACCTTCGGAGGAACTCATGTCGAACCAGCCCGATATCGTCTTCTCCCGCGTGCGTGGGTATGCGTGATCAGTCCGGATAAATGGTGTGGGCCCAGATGGTTTCGAGAGTCGCCAGAACCTTGAGCGGATCCTTGGGGCCATGGTGTCCGAGTCGCTCCTTCAGGTAGGCCTGGGCTCCACGCACGAGCGCCGTGGCCATCTCGTCGCAATCGAACGGCCGCGTGAGGCCGGCTTCCATTTCGTGCTGGAGAATCGTCGCGATCGCGCGGTCGTAGTGGGCGAGGACGCGTTGGAGTGCCATCTCTAGACGTTGGTCGCCGCCTGCCGCATCGAACAGGCCCGACAGCATCGGGCCTTTCAGGATCCAGAGATTCACGGTTGTGTTAAGGACTTCGCGCAAGGCCGCGCGGGGTTCTTGCGCCGCCGCGCCCCAGGATTGCACGGAGGCGATGACCTCGGCCTCGACCTCGTCGATCAGCGCTTCGACAAGCTCGTGGGCATCGTTGAAGTAGGCGTAAAAGGCGGACCGGCCGATCTTCGTGCCCGCCATCAGGTCGCCGATCTTTAGGTCGCGAAACGTCCGCGTCTGCAGGAACTGGGCCGCCGCGTCGAGAATCTCGCGTCGGGCGGCTTCGGGCGAGCGGCGCATGTTAATGGACGATAATGCCGATTGCTTCGGCGGCGGGCGCGACGTCCGGCCAGTCGAACCAGGTATCGGCGGTGAAGACCCCGCTGCTGCCGTTGCCGGCCGCGGCGGCGAGGCCGGCCATCTTCTCGGCGATACGAGCGGTCGTCAGATAGTCGCCGCAAGTCGAGATCGTTTGCTCGCCGAGCAGGCGGCCGTCCCGTGATGCGCCGAGCCAGGTCATCATCGGCTCCGTGGTGGCGTCCTTCACGCTCGTGCTCTTTGGCGGCCGCGGCCGGATCCATGCCGAAGGCAAACGCGCCAAAAGACCCACTCGGTCAAGCCCCAAGAACAGGCGGAACACGCGTCTTTCCAAGAGCGTGATGTGAAGCCGTGCCGTGCGGCCGTCGAGCACGGCGGGGTCGACCCACCCTTCATCGCGGCCATCGACCTCAAGGCAGGCGCGCCGGCCGAGCGGCGCGCCGAAGTCGATCTCGCGGGTCGGGCGGCGGCTTCCGCCGGCGATCAGGCGGTGCCCGAACAGCGCGCCTTCGCGTCCCGACATGCCTTTGATCGACAGGCTGTAGGCGGACTCGATGCTGTCGGCCTCGGGGTGGCGGGCGAGCAGGTGCTTCGCGGCGACGGCCGTCAGGCCCGAATAGCCCGCGCCGAAGATCACCCGGCCCTTCGGGTCGGCGACCGATGTCCTGAGGCGTTCGCGATCGGGCAGCTTGATCGTCGCCATGTTGAGGATCGTGCCGCCGACCTGGAGGACATGGCGCTCGGCGCGGCACCGCGGATCCTCGACCGCGTTGATGACGATGTCGGCGTCCGCGCAAGCCGTGGCAACGGTTTCGGGCCGGTCGAGATCGACCAGGCGGAAGTCGGACGCGTCCTCGGCGCGACGGCCGCCGCGCAGCACGGTCCAACCTTGATTGCGGCAGATTTCGGCTGTCAGCCCGCCGAGGACGCCCTGAGCCCCGATCACGAGAACGGTTGCCATGGTCAGTTCTTTTCGAGGAGTGTTGCGTTGACGAATGCCGCGATGCGGTCGTTGGCGGCCGTCGCGACCGGCAGCGGCAGCCCGTTGAAGGCGTGGAGGGCACCCGGGTAGACGGCGAGTTCAGCGACGTTTCCGGCCGCGCTCCAGCGCGCGGCCATGAACAAGGTGTCGTCCAGCAATGGGTCGAGGGTGCCGACGGTGAAAAGCGCCGGCGGCAGCCCGGTCAGGTCGGCGTTGAGCGGCGATAGGTCCGGGTCGCTGCGATCGATCCCGGCCGGCGCGAACCAGTCGAAGTAGGCCTCGAGGATCGGGGTCGAGAGAATGATGTAGCGGTCGCCCCAGTTGCGCGCGCTTGGCGTCATCGCCAGGTCGTAGCCGCCGTAGGACAGGATCGCGGCCTCGAACGGCGTGACGCGGTGGCGGTCGCGTAGGCGCAGAATTGTGACGGCGGACAGGTGGGCGCCGGCGGACTCGCCGCCGATGGCGCGAAGCGGCGCGCCGAACTCCGCTTCGCCGTGGGCGAGCAGCCACAAGGCGGCCGCCTCGCAGTCGTCGGGCGCGGCGGGGTAAGGGTGCTGGGGCGTCAGCCGGTAGCCGACGCTGACCGCGGTCAGGCCCGTTGCGGTGACGACGGCGTCGAGATATTCGTCCTGCTGGTCGTGCGCGCCCATGCACCAGCCGCCGCCATGGATATGAAGGAAGACCCCGCGCGGGTTCTTGGCGCGGATGACGCGTAGCGGCAGGATCCCGCCGGGACCTGGGATCTCGATCGTTTTCGCGTGCGGCACATGCACGATCGGCCCCAGGAAGGACTGACCGGCGACGCGCGCGGACCGCACGACCATCGGCCCGACGTCCAGGATCGTCGGCGCGGACAGCAAGGCCGATTCGATCTGCTCGGCCACGGCGGCCGTGACCGGATCGACGGCGGCAGCGTCGAATACGTGGGGATCGATCAGTACGACCGGAGCTCTCATGTCAATGATCCTTGGGCTGGCGGTCAGAGGATATGCGGGCCGCGATGGCCTGGACTTCGATCAGCAGCGCCGGATGCACCAGCTCCGCTTTCACGGTGGCGCGGGCCGGCTTGTGTTCGCCGAAGCATTCCTGCCAAACCTGGTCGAACAGTTCGTAGTCGGCGAAGTCCGTCACGTATACGGTCGTGCTGACCACGTCGGTGAGGCCGAGGCCGGCCTCACGGAGCACCGCGGCCACGTTGGCGAGCGTCTGCCGGGTCTGGGCCGCGATGCCGAAATCGCCGACCGGCTGGCCGTCCTTGTCGACTCCGACCTGCCCGGCGACGAACACCATGGCGCCGGCGTCGACGCCCTGCGCGTAGCCGCCCTGCGGCGCCATCACGTCATTGGGGTTGATGATCGTCATGCCTGTCTCCTTGTGTCTTGTGGATGGGGGCTTCGGGCTTCGCGCACCCGTCAAGCGTTGACGGGTGCGGTGTCCGCCGCCGCGATGTGGGCCGCTGCGAGCTCGGGGCTCGCGAGAACGGGACCGGAAAGGTAGGCGGCCGCAGCGCTTTCGGTATCCGCCATCTCGAATTCCGGCGCTACCTCGCCGGGCGTGCGCGGGCGACCGACGTCCTCGATCATCCGCACGAACTCACGCACGGGCGGGGTCAAGATGCCAAGGACATGCAGGTCCTCGTTGCCGGAGTTGATGACGCTGTGCGTCACCCACCGACCGACCAAGGCCATGCTTCCGGTGTCGAACGGGTGCAGCTCGCCGTCGATCATCACCTGGCCGCGGCCGCGGGTCACGAGCAGCAGCTCCTCGTTGTGGGTGTGCGCGTGCGGCACGATGGCGGCCCCCGGGCACAGCATCTGCTCGCCGACCGCGAAGGCGTTGGACGGATAGTTCTCCGGCGTCGCCTTCATGGTCAGATAGCCGCGCGACGGCGCCGGTTGCCAGTAGGACGGGCTGGCGTCGTGGGCAATGACCCGCCACGCGCCCTTGTCCGCCGCGTCGGCGACGGCGAGATCGTCGGTGGTCATGACGCGGAGCAGGCGTGCCCGCTGCGCCCAGCCTTCTGGCCGGTCGAACGGCGCGGGCGCGGCATCACCGGTGGTGCGTGGGATACCCCACCAGGACAGCAGATCCTCCGGGCCCGGCGGGGTCATCCAGACGAAGAGATGCAGGTCCTCGTCGGCGTCATTGATGAGGTGGAGCGAAACTTGCCGGCCAACGACGACGGTCGTATCGGCCTCGAGACGGTGCGCCGTCCCGTCGATGGTCGCCGTGCAGCGGCCGCTGGTCACGTAGACGATGGTCTCGGCGGCGGCGTGCGCGTGGGTTGGAATGACGCCGCCCGGCGGCACCATTTGCGTGATGCAGGCGATGGCGTTCTGGCGCAGGTTCCGCGGCGTGATCTTCAACGTGGCCCAGCCTCCGGTCGGCTGCGGCTGCCAGAACGACTGGCCCTCGTCTTGGCCCAGCAGGCTGGTCGGCCCTTTGTCCCATGTGTTCATGTGCGGTGTTCCTTTCGGGTGGTGGTGAAGACTGATTTCGGGGTGTGTTGGGGCGGGCGCTAGGCGTGTGCGGGCACGCTCAGGCCGGCGATCTTGGTGCTGGCCGCGTCAACATCGAAGAACCAGGGATCGAGCGTCGAGGCGTCCTGGAAGCCGGCGAGGAAGGCCTCACCGAGTGCCGGGTTGTGCACGATGCCCATCAGGATCGAGAAGGCCGGCTCTTGCGGATTGAGCATCATGTTGGTGAATCGGCTGACGTGCTGCGCCTTCGCCCAGTGCCGCTCGAAGGTCGCGCGCATCCAGTCGGCATCGAACGGACGGTCGCCGCGCTCGAGGATCGACTGCAGCACGATCGCCGCGTGCTTGGAGGCGTTGTTCGCGCCCTGCCCGGTGAGGGGATCGTTGAGGATCACGACGTCGCCGCCGCCCATCACCGGACGGCCGGACGGCAGCGTCGCCACCGGCTTGCGCACCATCGGCGGCAGCGCGCCGGCGAGGTCGCCCTGGGGATCGGTGAGGCGCACGTTCTGGCAGCGTTCGGCTTCCCAGGGTGCGAATGTCCTGAGCGCGGTGAGGCTGGCCTCCAGTCGCTGCTCGGGAGCGGTGACGTCCTTGAACATGGCGTGCATCGGGCCGTCGATGACGGACTCGAACATCAGGATGTCGCAGGCGCCCGACAGGGTCAGGCTGGGGAAGGTGACGAATTCGCCGACGCCCGGGATCGGGTTGAAGCAGGCCGAGCCCTGGCCGGAGCTGTGCAACTCCAGACCATGGACGTAGCACATGCTGAGATAGCGCTGCGGCTTGTTGTAGACGCAGCGCGCTGCATCGCGTTCGAACATGCCCGCGATCTCGCCCTTGCCGGCGGCGACGATCACCAGATCGGCTGCGGCCGCGTAGTCCTCAAGCATCGGCACATCGGCGTCAGCGATCACGAGCTTCCCGCCATCGGCCTCAAATCGCTGCATCCAGGCGGGAATCTTCAGGCGCTGGTCGACGGACTGCCCGCGCCCGTGCTCGGGCACGTCGAGATACCAGTCGATCAGCTTGCCGCCGGTGCCGTCGGCAATGCTGAAGGAAACGCCGTTGGCCGTCGGTCCCTCGGCAGCCCACGGATTGAGGCCGTGCGCGGCCTCGTGCGTGAGCGCCTCGCCGAACAGGATCTGGCTCGACAGCACCCGGCCGTTACGGATGTCGGTGCCGGAGCGGTTGCTGACGATGGTGACGTCGTAGTCGTGGTTGAGCAGAGTGATGCCGAGCTGCAACCCGAACTGGCCGGCACCGACGATGACGATCTTTCGCATAATGAATCTCCTTTTGATCAGGCGGTGAGCGCGTAGGCGCCGCGGTGGAAGAGAAGGGGAGCGAAGCCGTGATCCGCGAAGGTCTCGACCTGCCCGAGGAATATCCGGTGGTCGCCGCCGTCATGGATCGCGACGATGCGGCATTCGAAGCTGGCGGCGACACCGTCGAACACGGGCGCGCCGCCGACGCCGTTCCTAAACGCCATCCCTTCGAACTTGTCGAACTCGCCCCTGCTGGCGAACCGGTTAGACAGCTCGATCTGATCGGAGGCCAGGATGTTGACGACGAAGGCGTCGGCCGCCTCGAACACCGGCCGGCTGTACGCGCCGTTGGCGAGGCTCCACAGCACCATTGGCGGTGCGAGCGAGACCGAGCTGAAGCTGTTCGCGGTCACACCAACGAGGTGACCGTCGGAGCTGCTTGCGGTGATGACCGTGACCCCGGTGGCGAAGCTGCCGAGGGCGGTGCGAAGGGCGCGCGTATCGATCTGCATCGTGTTGGTCCTTACTGGCTGGATGGGCATTGCCTGAACCATACCGTGTCATTGACATAGTGTCAATGACAGTTTGTCACTGAATTTAGGCTGCCGGGAAGTCCAGGGCACACGCTTGCATATGCGCAGTACATGGATCATGTTGTATGTCGACGGCCACATCGCCGAAAACCAGAATCGACTCCGGCTGCTGACAATATGTTGATGACAGGCCGTGGTCTTGTTGACCGGCCCGCGAACTGTTACCGGCGTGCCCGTTAAATGGCCACGCCCGAGGCAGCCGACCGCATAGTCTGGCGGCCTCGGGTTCAAGCCGAGCGGCGTCCGATCGTTGGAGAGCCGGTCGATCCACCGCTCGAAACTTCTATGGGGATTGACATCCAAGTGAGGAGATCTGGTGAGCAAAGAGTCAACCGGGGTCCCGGCCAGCAATCCCTACGGCGGCGTGCCGAGCGGCGGGATCACGATTCCGAGCTATTACCGCCCCACACCCGACTTGGCAAGCAACAACATCTACTACCCCGGTCAGGAGCAACTCGGTTCGGATGAAATGCGGATTTCTTTCCTGGGCAGCACGCCGATCCCGGTCACCCGCGCGCAGGCCGGCACCTGCATCATGGTTGAGCTCGGGAACGGGAAACGGTTCTTCTTCGATTTCGGCTCCGGCTGTATGCGCAACGTCATCGCGATGGCGGTTCCGCTGCAGACGGTGAACGACATCTTCTTCACCCATCTGCATGTCGATCACTACGCCGACCTGCCCTACCTGTACGCCTTCGCGCCCTGGATGGGCCGGTGGAAGCCGTTGCGGGTGCATGGACCGTCGGGTCGTACCGCGGCGGACGGGATCGGCCACATGGTGGAGGGCATGAAGATGATGACTCATTGGCACACCGACTCGTTCAATGCGTGTCCGATGGGCGATGGCTACGAGGTCGAGGTCAACGAGTTTGATTTTCGCGACGACAACGGCGTGTGCTACGACGAGGACGGGGTGACCGTCCGCCACTGGCGGCGCTCGCATGTCAAGGATGGTGCGTCGGCCTATCGGCTGGACTGGAACGGCTTGTCGTTTGTCTGGACCGGCGACGGACGGCCGGACGAACTCTCGCTGGAACTGGCCAAAGGCGTGGACGTGTTCGTGACCGAGGTACAACCGGACACGGTCAACCTGCAGGCGTTGAAATTCGGGATGCCGCCGATCATCGGCATGACGACGATCGATCAAGCCCACAGCCCGCATTACGCGGTGGGCTACATGTTCAATGAGATCCAACCGCGCCTCGCGATGGTGACGCACCTCAGCTACGACGAGGAATTGATTCCGGAGATCATCGCCGGGATTCGCGTCCACTACAACGGGCTTTTTCAGTTCGGTGCGCCCGACGTGGTGGTCGTCAATGTCACGAAGGATGCGGTGTGGACACGCAAGGCGGCGATCCCTGAAGCCGGGAACATGGCGCGTCCGAGCCCCAAAGAGGCGATCGAGTTGTTCGACCTGAGCCCGACGAATCTGCAAGTCAAATTCCCCGATCCCCGAAAGACGATCTTCGACATGGTGGAGCAGACCGTTTTCGACCGAGAAATTGACCCGAAGAAGTACTACCCACGCGATGTGTACCGCGAGCCGCAACGTGAATTCCCCAAAGGTTTCACGATCGATGTCCGCGACATGATCGGCAAGAAGATCCGCGAGAAGATCCAAACCAAAGTCTCACGCGCGGGCACCAAGCTGCAACAACTCATCCAGAAACTAGAAGGGGACTGACCCGAGATGACCGCTGCCGGCGAGTTCCTCACGGAGGCAGTCCCGTTGACCGTCCTGACCGGATTTCTGGGCGCTGGCAAGACGACTCTACTGAATCGCATCCTCACCGGCGGTCACGGCCTTCGGGTCGCCGTACTGGTGAACGACTTCGGCGCGATCAACATTGACGCCGAACTCGTTGTCGGCGTTGAAAACGGCGGGGACATCATCAATCTCGCCAATGGTTGTGTTTGTTGCAACATCCGCGACGATCTCGTCGCCGCAGTGACACAGGTATTGGCGCGCGCCGAGCAGCCGGAGTACGTCCTGATGGAGGCCAGCGGAGTGGCCGACCCGTCCGGCATCGCGCTCACCTTCATGAACGAACAGATCCGAGACCGTATCAGGCTCGACAGCGTCCTATGTGTCCTCGACGCGGAGCAGATATTCGCCACACCGGACATGATGGAACACAAGCTTCGCCAGGTGGCATTCGCGGACATGCTCATCCTGAACAAAGTCGATCTCGTCACCTCCCAGGAGATCGAGCGGATCAAGGCATGGCTCGACGATCGGTTCCACCGCTACCGGCTCGTCGAAGCTTCCTACGGAGACGTTCCCGCCGCAATCCTGGTGTCGGTCGGCCGCTTTGATCCCTCCCGACGCAACGACATATCACAAGACGACGAGGCCGACCATGGCGATCGGCACGACCATTCACAGGTTTTCACGACGTTTAGCTACGAAACAGATGAGCCACTTTCCTTGGATGCGCTACGGGAAGCAGCGCGCAAACTGCCCGTCGGCGTGTACCGATGCAAGGGCGTGGTTCACACGGCGGAGGACCCAGAACGACGGAACATCCTGCAAATCGTCGGCAAGCGAGTCGACATCGTCGCCGGGGATGACTGGAATGGCCGACAAGCGCGGACGCGGATCATCGCCATCGGAAAACACGACGTCGATGGAGCTGCGATGCGCGAGATATTCGACGGATGCCGCTCGCTCGCCACGCACTCCATGCCAGCCTGACGCCCTTAGCAAGGGTTTGACTACGCGAAACGACGCCAAAAGACCTGCGGATACGCCAAAGGTGTTGACGCCATCAACATGTCGCGGTCGCCTTGGGGCTGTAACCCGACGACGCGGCTGAGATCTTCGCAGAGCCTTGAATGGTGCCGGAGGGGCTCAATGTTCGCCTCCACGTCAACCGCCGTACCACCCACACAGGCGACAGCCAACATCGCGCGTCACTCCTTATCCCCCAGCACGGTGGTCGCGAAGTCGTCGACATAGGTGGACAGCTCACGCGACGGTCGGTGATAGTTGCCGGACCGCACCGGGTGCGCCGGCAAGTCCACCACGGGAGCCTCGACGGCTTCGTAGTCGAT
This sequence comes from uncultured Actinomycetota bacterium, assembly GCA_963800125.1. Classification (GTDB taxonomy): domain Bacteria; phylum Actinomycetota; class Actinomycetes; order Mycobacteriales; family Mycobacteriaceae; genus Mycobacterium. The sequence continues at coordinate 22,570 of CAWDAC010000028.1, forward strand.
CGTGGACAGCAGGTGGGCCATCATGTTCAGGCGGGCGTGCTTCTTGCTATCGGATTCCACCACGTACCACGGGCTCATCGGGATGTCGGTGTGCACCATCATCTCGTCCTTAGCGCGCGAGTAGTCCTCCCACCGGAAGATCGACTCCAGGTCCATCGGCGAGAGCTTCCACTGCCGAACCGGATCGTTGCGCCGGGACCTGAACCGTCGCAGTTGCTCCTCGTCGGATACCGAGAACCAGTACTTGCGCAGGATGATGCCGTCGTCGATGAGCATCTGCTCGAAGAGGGGCGTCTGCCTCAGGAACAATGCATGCTCTTGCGGCGTACAGAATCCCATCACCTTCTCGACACCCGCCCGGTTGTACCAGGACCTGTCGAACAGGACGATCTCACCCCGCGTCGGCAGATGCGCGACATAGCGCTGGTAGTACCACTGCCCGCGCTCCCGCTCGGTGGGTGCCGGAAGCGCCGCTATCCGCGCGACGCGAGGGCTCAGATATTCGGTGATGCGCTTGATGGTCCCACCCTTGCCCGCGGCGTCGCGACCTTCGAAGACGATCACGATCCGGGCCCCGGTTTCCCGGGCCCATTCCTGCAGCCTCACAAATTCCGTTTGAAGGCGGAAGAGTTCGGCTTCGTAGATGTTCTTGGGGATCTTTCGCGCGGACTTCTCGTCCGATTTCTTCCCACCCTTACTCATCGCCGCATCGTACTGCGGGCGCGACTCACTGGGCGGCTTCCCGCAGTTTCTTCGAAGCGATTCACGCAGCAGGCTCGGCGGCACGTCGAGACTGCTCATCGCTTCCCGGTACCGCCGCGGCGTTTCCACCATTGACGGCCGAGACCATCGCGAGAGTGGTGAGCGCCTGCTGCAAACTTGGCCGTCCGGAACGGATCTGGCACACCGCCTAGATCACCAGGCGCGACGTGGACACCTTCCTGGCCGAGACGCCCCGCAGAAAATCGTCCGCCACGTCGGCGACGGTGCGCAACCGTTCGATCCCGCCGAATCTCTCCTCAGCCCTTCGCTGCGCAACCGGTCGCGCACCTGCGAGTGCGCCTCCACGACCAGGATCTTGATGTCCTTCGCGGCGAGTTCGTCGGCGAGGCTGGCCAGCATCTCCGCGGCGTGCATGTCCACTATCGACACTTCGGACATATCCAGCACGACTAGCTTGGTTTCCTTTTCCTCCCGCACTCGTTCCTCTATCGTGTCGCGCACGTAATTCATGTTGAAATAAAGCAGGCTCGCGCCTGGGCGCAAGATGAGCATGCCGGGAATCGTTTCGTTCTCCGGATGGCGCTCGCGATCCGAAAACCGGCGCGTGCCGGGGATGCGACCGAGCACGGCGACGGGCGGAAGCGACGCGCGCCGAATCAACAGCACGAGCGAGATGACCGCGCCGATCGCCACGCCACGCAGCAAGCCCTGCCCCAGCACGCCGAACATGGCGACCATCGCGATGACGAATTCACGGCCATCACTGCGCCAGAGATGCCTGAGGGCGGACACACTGACCAGGCCCATCACCGCCACCAACACAACCGCCGCCAACACCGGCTGGGGCAACGCGCTCAGCAGCTGCGAGAAGAAAAGCACCACCACCAGAACGAATGCCGCCGCGATGGCGCCGGACAGTGGCGTTCGCGCGCCCCCGCCCTCGTTGACGACGGATTGCGACATGCCGCCGCTGATCGGGAAACCTTGGCCGAACCCCGCAGCGAGGTTGGACACGCCGAGCGCCAGAAATTCCTGGTTGGCGTCCAGCCGCCCGCCGTGCTTGGCCGCGAACGTGCGGCCAATGGCGGCCGTCTCCACCGCGGCGAGCAGGAAGCACGCGAAGGCCAGGGGCAACATTGCGTTCAGGTCTTCCCAACGAACCGCGGGGAGGCCGAGGTCCGGCAATCCTTGCGGCACTTCGCCGAGCAACTTCACCCCGCGCGCGTCCAGCCCGAGACCGCGCGAAACCACGATGCCGGCCACCACGACGAATAACGCCATAGGTAGCTTCTTGAGGAAGATCTTCCCGAGTACGAGCATCACCAGCGCCGTGCCGCCGATCGTCAGCGCTGCGAGGTTAGTTTCGTTCAGGTGCTTCAGGAAGGTGCCGCTGTTCTCCCAGAAATCGCCGTGAGCGGCGGGGATGCCACACAACTTCGGCAACTGCGTACTGGCGAGGAACAGCGCCACACCGCACTTGAACCCGATCATGACGCTCTCGGAGATGAAGTTGATGATCGAGCCCGCCTTGATCAGCCAGGCGATGATGGCGATCAGCCCGACGAGGATGGCCGTGCCAGCCGCCAGCGCGGTGAACCGCGTCGGGTCCCCACCCGAAATGGTGCCGAGCGTCGAGCCCATCAACAGCGAGATGGCGGAGGTGACCGTGATGGTTGTGTGCCGCGAACTGCAGAACAGCCAGAAGACCATCCCGCCAAACAGGCACGCGTAGAGTCCCGCTTCGGGCGGCAGGTTGGCGAGCGAGGCGTAGCCCAACCCGGCCGGCAGTAGGTAGGCCGCGACGGTGATACCGGCGGCCAAGTCAACCCGCAGCCAACTCAGCCGATACGACGCGAGCCAGCCGACTGCCGGAATCCACCGCGCCAGTCGGTCGGTCAGAGTCGAAGTTGATGATTGGCTCATGGTCTTCCGATGGGCACCAGGTTGTTCGTCCGCCCACGGGCGCCAGGTTTCGGGAGAGGGGCGACCGTGGGCCTGCGGGTCATGCCCGCAGAATCTACGCCCTCGACGCGCGGTAAAAGACGGAAACTACGTGGTTGTGAAGGCATCCTGCCCCCGCGGCGAATCGATCGGGCGTTATTTCGAGCAGGACCCAACTTGACCTAGGCCGCCGCCGGCTGGACGCGCCCTGCAGCGTCGATGGTGGAAGCCGAGGCGAACACGATCAGCGCCGCCGCGGCCACGAAAAGGGTGGCCTTCATGGAGCGACACTCGGTGCGGGATGGGGCATCTAATGATTTGACCCGCCCCTCCGAGCTCGCCTCGCAATTCTCGAATCCCGGTATCCCTCATGCCGCACCATATCTCGGTCATTTGTCCAACTTCTTCGACCGCCGATCATTGATCTCGGCGGGGACGGTCTGGTTCTCGGCTACGTGGCCGCCGACTTCTCGTACGTCAACAGTCCGACGGTGAATCTCTTTCTGGGCGTATTGGTGAAACGCGCACTCGACGGCTGGTTCATCAACTACTACCAGGCCTCACGGGCGGCGTGAACGGCGAGGACCGCGCCGTGGCCGCCAACTCGTCGCGGACTCGCGCGCGGTAGCGCAGCGGGGATACTCCGACCTCGCGTTTGAACGCGTTGCTGAATGCGCTCTCCGAGGTGTAGCCGAGCTCGTAGGCGAGCGGGCCGACGCGGGTGTCGCCGTCACGCAGCGCACGCTGGGCCAGTAGCATGCGCCAGCTGTTGAGGTATGTCAGCGGTGGCATGCCGGCGAGGGTGCGGAACCGCTCGGCGAACGATGTCCTCGACATCGCCGAGGCGCGCGCCAATTGTTCAAGCCGCCAGGGTTTTCCGGGTTCGGCGTGCATGAGCTCCAGCGCGGAACGGAGCCGGTCGTCGGTGAGCACCCGTAGCCAGCCCGGCGCGAGTTCTGGGGTCTGGGCGATGTAGGTGCGCAGCACCTCAAGCAGCAGCAATTGGCCGAGCTGACGGGCCCGCGTCCTCGACCTCGCGGTCGCCACCGGCGGCCTCTGGGCGGCGAGCATCCTCGCCGAATGGGTCGCGCACCTCGCGGTCTACGGGCGGACTCCCCGAGGCCGGACCGCCCTGCGGATCGTGCGGTTGTCCGGCCAGATTCTTCTGGCCGCGTTCCTGCCCATAGTGCTGCTTCTCGTCGCAGGGATCGGTTGGCTACGCACCGACACCGCGATGCGGATCGCGATGTGGGTCCTGGTCGCCGAACTCGGCCTCATCGCGTTTCTTGCCGCGCGGCGCACTCAGTTGCATTGGTGGCAGCAGCTTGTCGCCGTCATTGCCCTCATGGGCGTTGGTGCACTGGTCGTCGGCGTCAAGGCCCTCGCACTCTAGAGGGAATCGGCTTGCTATCCGTCGGAACGGTGCAGGGGAAGGATCTCGGTGCCCGACGTCGCCGGGTCCGCAAGCTCTTGGGTGGCGGCCCAGCTGGCAAGCAGCTTGAGTCCGTCTTCGGACGGTGTCCCGGGTTCGGCGGTGTAGGCGAACAACATCAAGCCGGGATCGGAGGGCAACTCCATGCCCTCGTAGGTGAGCTCGAGGTCACCTACCACCGGATGATGCAGATGCTTCACGCCGGTGCGGTGCAGACCGCACGTTGTGCGCGGCCCACCGAGTGCGGAAATCCTCGCTGCGGGTGGACAATTCGCCGACCAGCTTGGTGAGGTTCTCGTCGAACGGGTCGCGCCCGGCCGCACCGCGCAGGATCGCGACGGTGTTGTCCGCAATCTGCTCCCAATCCGGATAGAAGTCGCGCGACCGCGGGTTGAGGAACATGAACCTGGCACTGTTCGCCGGCCGGACCGGATCGGTGAAGAACTCCGAGTACAACGCGTAGCCGAGCCGATTCGCGGCCAGGAAGTCCAGCCGGTCGTTGTGCACCCATGCCGGCGCTCCGGACATGGCGTCGAGCACCCGCTGCACGCTGGGACGCACCCCGGCCGCGCTGGTCCGCCGTCGGGTCCGCGGCGTCGCGTTGGCGGCACGGGCCAGATCGAAGAGGTGCTCGCGCTCGGCGTCGTCGAGCTGCAGCGCCCGCGCCACCGCGTGCAGCACGCTCTCGGACACGCCTGTCAGGTTCCCGCGCTCGAGGCGCGTGTAATAGTCGACGCTGACCCCGGCCAGCAGGGCGACCTCCTCGCGGCGCAGCCCGGCGACTCGGCGCTTTCCGCCGTACGCGGGCAGTCCGGCACGCTCCGGCGTGATCCGGGCGCGCCGCGAGGTCAGGAAGTCGCGGATGTCCTTGCGGTGGTCCACGCGCTCCAGGCTAGAAGCGTGCCGCGAGCCGTGAGGGGTACTGCCATTACCTGGAACGACAGTCACTGCCAACCCACAGGAAACCGACGTTGACTGGTTTCCATGAGAGCAACCGTCATGTATCAAGCCGGAGACGTGCGCGTCGAGAGCGTGCCCGACCCGGTCCTCCATGAGCCCACCGATGCCATCGTCCGCGTCACCTCCGCCTGCATCTGCGGCAGCGACCTGTGGCCCTACCAGTCGATGCCCCCCAACGAGCAGGGCCGCCGTATGGGCCACGAGTTCATCGGCATCGTCGAAGAGGTCGGAGCGGAGGTCAGCGGCTTCGCTCCCGGCGACCTGGTTGTGGCTCCGTTCGTGTGGTCGGACAATACCTGCGACTTCTGCACGGCCGGGCTGCAGATCGCCTGCCGCCACGGGGGCGGATGGGGCGCACCCGGCGTGGATGCCGGTCAGGGCGAAGCGGTGCGGGTGCCGCTGGCCCAGGGCACGCTGGTAAAGCTTCCGGTCGCCCCGGACTCGGCGCTCATGCCGTCGCTGCTGACGCTGTCCGACGTGTACTGCACTGGCCACCACGGCGCGGTCACCGCAGGCGTGCAGGCCGGCCACACCGTGACCGTCATCGGCGACGGCGCCGTCGGACTCTGCGGCGTGCTCGCGGCGAAGCGGCTCGGCGCGGAGCAGATCATCCTGATGGGCAGGCACCAGGACCGCACCGACCTGGGCCGCGAGTTCGGCGCGACTGACGTCGTCGCCGCCCGCGGCGAGGAAGGCGCCGAACGCGTGCTGGAACTGACCCGGGGCGACGGCACGCACGCCGTCCTCGAGTGCGTCGGCACCAAGCCTTCGATCGAGACCGCCGTGAAGGTGGTGCGCGCCGGCGGTGCGATCAGCCGCATCGGCGTGCCGCAGTACACCGAGGGCCCGCTGGGCTTCGACACCGTGTTCCGCAACGTCACCTTCACCGGCGGCGCCGCCCCCGCCCGGGCCTACATCGAAGAACTGATGCCCGACATCCTCGACGGCACCGTCGAACCGGGCCGGGTCTTCGACCGCACCGTAGGACTGGACGAGGTGCCCGACGGGTACAAGGCCATGGCCGAACGTGAATCGCTGAAGGTTCTCATCCGCCCCTGAGGAGGCACCCCATGACGACCTGGACCGATACCGACCTTGCCCACTTCGGCGATGCGCAGGAGGTGCGGATCGCCGGCATGCGCCGGGACGGCTCGCTGCGTTCGCCGGTCATCGTGTGGGTGGTGCGCGATGGCGAAGAGCTCTACACCCGATCGGTGAACGGGCCTGACGCGGCCTGGTTCCGCGGAGCGCAGCTGCGCTACCGGGGTCAGCTCTCCGCGGGCGGTGTGGTGGCTGACGTCGACTTCGTCGACAGTGACCGTGACGTCGACGACGAACTCGACGCCGAATACCAACGCAAGTACGGCCGCTACCCCGGGCCGGTCAAATCCATCACCAGTGCGGCGGCGCGTTCGACGACGCTGAAACTGGTTCCCCACCAAGCTGATTAGGACGACAATGCAGAAGATTCCCCGGGGCAGCTCCACCAAGGGACCGGCCGAGAGGTTCACCGGCGACGTCTACTTCGACGTCATCGCCAAGGGCGAGGAGCCGTCGCGGATGCGCGTGAACACGGTGCGGTTCGCGCCCTGCGCCCGCACCGCCTGGCACACTCACGCCTGCGGGCAGACGCTGCACGTCACCGACGGCATCGGGCTGGTCCAGTCTCGCGGCGGCGAGGTCGTGGTGATGCGGTCCGGCGACACGGTGTACACGCCGCCCGGTGAATGGCATTGGCACGGTGCGGCTCCCACGCACTTCATGACGCACCTGGCGATGTGGGAGGCGCCGGATCCGGCGTCCGGGCAGGCCGAGACAGAGTGGGGCGAGCACGTCACCGACGACGAGTACCGCGTCCCCGAGGGCGTGCAACTGTGACGATCAGCGAAACCGCCCAGCACAATCACGACGAACTGTTCCCCGGCCGACACAACGAAAGGATTGAGAAATGAAGAACGCGAAACTCGGCGAACTGACGGTGGCCCGAATCGGCTTGGGCGCCATGGGTATGTCGTTTGGCTACACCGGGGCCGGCAGCGACGACGCCGAGTCGATCCGCACCATTCACCGCGCGCTCGACCTCGGGGTGAACTTCATCGACACCGCCGAGGTGTACGGGCCCTACACCAACGAGGAACTCGTCGGCCGAGCGCTGAAAGGCCAGCGCGACAAGGTCGTTCTTGCCACCAAATTCGGAATGATCTCCCACACCGGGCGCGGGTCCGGCGTGGTCGACAGTAGCCCAGCAAGCATCCACACCGCAGTGGAGGGTTCGCTGACGCCGGCTCGGCACCGACTGGATCGACCTGTATTACCAGCACCGCGTCGACCCCAATACCCCGATCGAGGACACCATCGGCGCCGTCGCCGAACTGATCGCCGACGGCAAGGTCCGGCACATCGGGCTGTCGGAGGCGTGGGTCTCCACCATCCGCCGCGCGCACGCCGTACACCCGATCGCCGCGCTGCAGTCGGAATACTCGCTGTGGACCCGCGACCAGGAGCCCGAGGTGCTGCCGCTGTTGCGTGAGCTCGGCATCGGATTCGTGCCGTACTCGCCGCTCGGCAAGGGCTTCCTGACGGGCACGATCCGTTCCACCGACCAGTTCGACCCGAACGACTTCCGCGCCTCCAATCCCCGCTTCACCGGCGAGAACTTCCAGCGCAACCTGCGCATCGCCGACGAGGTGCAGGCGGTGGCGGCCGACGCTGGGGTCACTCCGGCGCAGGTCGCGCTGGCCTGGCTGCTGGCGAAGGGCAACGACATCGCCCCGATCCCCGGCACCCGTCGCGTCGCCCGGCTTGAGGAGAACGTGGCCGCGGACGACGTCCTGCTGACCGCCGACCAGATGAAGCGGCTGGACGAGCTCATACCGGCGTCGGGTGGTCACCACAATGAGGCGCAGATGGAGATGATCGAGCGCTGACGCGCATAGGCTGGGCGCGTGGACTTTGAGCTGAACCGCAAGGACCTACACAAGAGCCGCTTCGTCCATGGCGACCCCCCGTCGCCGCAAGACGGCGAGGCGGTGCTTCGAATCGAGTCCTTCGGACTGACCTCGAACAACATCACCTACGCCGTGTTCGGCGATGCGATGAACTACTGGGACTTCTTCCCGGCCTCGGACCCGGACTGGGGGAAGTTGAATGTCTGGGGCTACGCCCATGTAGAGGACTCACGGCACCCTGACCTCGCGCAGGGCATGCGCGTCTACGGCTACCTCCCCTGCTCCAGCCACTTGCTGGTCGTCCCCGATCGCATCAACGAGAAGGGGTTCGTCGACGCTGCCGCGCACCGGGCCGGGCTGCCGTCCACTTATCAGGGCTACCGCGACGTCGAGACCGACCCGGTGTATTCGGCCGACCTCGAGGCCGAGCACATCCTGTTCCTTCCGCTCTTCTTCACCTCGTTCCTCATCGATGACTTCCTCGCCGACGAGGACTTTTTCGGCGCGGGCACGATCGTGATCTCCAGTGCCTCGTCGAAGACGGCGATCATCGCGGCCTACCTGCTCGCCAAGCGCCAGGGCATCGAGATCGTGGGCCTCACCTCCGCAGGCAACCGCGAATTCGTTGAGGGACTGAATGTGTACGACTCCGTCTATCTTTACGACGACGTCTCGCAGCTTCCCGGCGAACGTTCCGTCTACGTCGACGTCTCGGGCGACGGCGCGGTCCGCACCGACGTCCACGCCCATTACGGCGACCGCCTCGCCCACAGCGCTGCGGTCGGCATGACCCACTGGACCCAGATGGCGCAGGGGGCAGGCGAACTCGACGGTCCGAGCCCCGTCTTGTTCTTCGCCCCGGACCGGATCAAGAAGCGCGGCGTGGACTGGGGCACGGCGAAGCTCGACCAGAACGTCGCCGAGGCATGGGTGCCGTTCGCGCAGTGGGCGTCGGATTGGCTTCGCGTCGAGCGCATCTCGAGTGAGGACGACATCCAGCGGGCCTACCTCGAACTTCTCGACGGGAAGGTCGATCCGACGGCGGGCACCGTCGTGGACGTCTAGCGTCGACCACACCGGCAAGACCATCCAGTTCGAAACGGTCGACGCCATGCGAGTTCGCAACGGAAAGATCACCGTCCACTGGGGGTAGCGAACCTGTACTCAGTCCTGCTCCGTACCGACGCTGATCTCGTACTTCGTCCCGGCCGGGCCCGTCAGGTACAGATGGTTGGTGATATTGAGCGTGTCGTACTCCGCCGTCGTCCCGCCGCACGCGGCCGGCAACGACGCGGCGAGCACGAGTCCGGTTGCGAGGCCCCGATGGTCTTCACGAAATGGCCGGCGCCCTTAACCTCGGTCGAGCGATGTTGCGGTCTCGGTCATGGCTCGTCCGATCTGTCGAGAGGTGGAAATGGAGGAGCTGCCGGGAATCGGACCAACCACAGACATCCCGCGACCTGCGGGTATAACGATTGGTGCTGATCGCATCAACACCGCCAGGTGGTTCCAGCTCCCCACATAGGCTGGCAGCCAGTCTCTTGGGTGAACTCGAGCCCAGCTTCGCTCCAACCGACGATGGAAGGCAACCTAATGACGGACGGCCAAACCACTACGCACGCAGAACTTTTCGACCTGACCGGCAAATCCGCCCTCGTCACCGGCGGCACCAGGGGCATCGGCATGATGATGGCCCGCGGTCTGCTGCAGGCAGGCGCGCGCGTCGTCATCAGCTCGCGCAAGGCCGATGCGTGCGAGCAGGCCCAGGACCAGTTGTCCGAGTTCGGTGAGGTGCGAGCCATTCCCGCAGACCTTTCCCGGCACGACGAATGCCTGCGCCTCGCCGACCTCGTCACCTCCGACTTCGACGGACTCCACATCCTCGTCAACAACGCCGGCGCTACGTGGGGCGAGCCGCTCGCGAGCTTCCCGGACTCGGCGTGGGACAAGGTGCTCGATCTCAATCTCAAGTCGCCCTTTTGGCTCGTTCAGGCGCTGCTGCCCGCGCTCCGGCAGGTGGGCACGGCCGACGACCCGTCGCGGATCATCAACGTCGGCAGCATCGACGCCATCTACGTCAGTCAACTGCCCGTGTACTCCTACGCCAGCAGCAAGGCGGCGCTGCACCAGCTGACTCGGGTGCTCGCACGCGAGCTGGGGCCGCAGCACATCACAGTGAACGCGGTAGCACCGGGACCGTTCCGGTCGAAGATGATGGCGGCGACGCTCGACGCGTTCGGCGACGCGATCGCGGCATCGTCTCCGCTTGGTCGTATCGGACGCGACGATGACATGGCCGGTATCGCAGTCTTCCTCGCCAGCCGCGCGGGCTCTTACCTCACCGGGACGATCATCCCGGTCGATGGCGGCATCGCGACAACCGCCACTGGGACCTCGAACTAGCCCCTCACGCCTGACTTATCGCGTTATCGAAACGGCTGGAGGCTAATCGCCGAGCAGTTTCGCCGACACGGTTGCGGCAAACGTGTGCGTGTCGCCGGGCCAGCGTGCCGAGACGTAGCGGCCGTCATCGACGACGAATGCAGGCCGCGCGTTCGACGCAGAGTCTCGCGTCATCCCCGACGTCTTCAGACGCCAGTCCGTGGAACCCACTGCGACATCACGGAAGTCGTCCGGACTCTGCAGCGCACGAGTGACCTCTGCCTGCACGGACATGTAGCCGATCGGTTCACCAGTCTTCTCGACGTAGGTGCGGTAGTAGTCGGGGTCCCAGAACCTTGTCACCCGGGCTATGCGCCAGGCGCGACGTTCCAATTCCCACGTCAGCGCCGTGGTCTTACGGCCGTAGAGCACCGAACGACCCGTCACTGGATCGACGGTTCGGGCGGCGAGCAGCACTCCGTGACAGATGGCGGCCACGAGGATTTCCCGGCGGAAGGCTTCGGAGACGAGTCGCTGCAACACGTCACTCTCGATATAGCTGCGCATCCCTCGCGCACGGTGCCCGCCGGGAAGCAACAAGCCGTCCACACCCTGCAGATCCGTATCGGCCCAAGCGGCGGGCCGCCGGTACTCCGGTGACGCCAGCATTCGCCCGTACGCAGCACGTGCATCGCGGTTCGCGCGCAGGATCCGACCGACAACGATCGCCCGGCTCAGACCGGGTACCTTCGACCAGAAGTCCAGGCCGCGGCCGGTGAGCATGATGTCGTCGGCGACCGCCTGCACGCCGCTTTCGGTGCTGAACACGACGGTGTGCCCTTGCGCGGTCAGAACCTGCCAGCTGACGGCGACCTCGGTCGGGTCGAAATCGGTGTCCGGAATGGGTATCAGGACGGTAGCCACGAGTGCCAGCATGTCACCCGTGAGCATCGGCGAGCAGCGCGACGGCGTCGACCTCACCAAACCTCGATCCGCCGTTGGGACCAGATGCCGGTGCCACAAAGCCGACCTGGTCGACTAACGCCGGTCACCTATGTGAGTCAGCGGACGCGGATGACGCGGCGAGTGTGGCGTCGAGCCAGTCGACCTCCCCGTCGCGTTGATGGCACCCGCCAGGTGATTCGATGGCCGCGCTTTGGGGATGAAACAGGAGGCTGGTGAACGTTGACCTCGGTAAACCTCGCCTGTCATCGTAGACATCAAGGAGTGGCCGATGATCAAGGTTTTCGGATATCTGAAGCGTAGGCCCGGCTTGTCGCCCCAGGACTTCGCCGAATACTACGAACACAATCACGTGCCGCTGGTGTTGAGCAAGGCGTTCATGCCGATGGTCTACAAGCGCAACTACATCCAACGTGGGGACGCCTTCAACATCGAAGGTGAGGAGATCGGCTTCGACTGCATGACCGAACTCGTCTTCGCCGAACGAGACGACTTGCTCGCCTGGATGACTAGCCTCGGGATCGATGAAATTGCCCGAGACGAAGAGAAATTCATCGATCGAGGCGCGACGCGGGCTTATGTGGTCGATGAGCGCACAAGTGCCGGCTGAGTGTGCATTTGCGTGTCATATATGAGTGACTCGCACAGTCCAAAACTGTTTTCTGTCAACCATTCTGAGGAGTGGCGAGTGATTGAGAACATGGGCGACTTCCGCGCTCTGGATCCGTTCTTTCGGATCATTGAGCAAGGCCTTGCGGGATTCGTGGACGGTGACCACTTCTTCGACATGCTGGCAGAGGACGTGGTCTTCGACTTCATCATCACGGTTCCGAACTACCCGCGCCACGTTGTCGGCCGCGCGAACCTCATCGAACTCTATCGAGGCTACGGCTCCACGTTCTTCCTCGACCGCTGCTACGACCTGCGTGTCCATCAGTCGCCGTCAACGTCGTCGGTCGTGCTCGAATATTCCTCCGAGGGAAGGGTCGTGGCCACCGGGCAGCCCTACAGCAACCGATACATCTCGGTTGTCGTCATCAAGGACCGCAAAGTCACCGCGTGGCGCGACTACCTGGATCCCCTGCGGGTCTTGGCCGCCCTCGAGGGACGCCCCTTCGAGCCCGACGCCTTCGCAGCGACCGATCCGTGAGATGGCTGACCGAATCAGTAGGGCTGGTTGCCTTCGGGCATCACGTAGTCCGAGATTGGCGCGGAGTCACCGTTGACCGTTGTTCCGCCGTTGATGATGCTCGGGGCGGTTGTCAGCATGCTCTGCGGGAATCCGAAAGTCGGCTCGGTGAGAGCGTTGAGCCGGGCCAATTCCTCGGTGGTGAGGTTCACATCGAGGGCACGGACGTTGTCCTCGAACTGCGAGAGCCGGCGCGCCCCAATGATGATCGACGTCACGGCTGGCTGCGCATGGAGCCAGGCCAGCGCCACGCTGGCGACGGTGGTCTCGTGCGCTGTAGCGATGATCTCGAGTTCGTCGACGACCTCGTAGGTCTTCTCGTTGAGGAACCCATCGACCAACGCGGCGCGATCGGCCTTGTGCTGGCCGCCATTGCGCCGTGTGTACTTGCCGCTGAGCGCGCCGCCCTTGAGCGGTGACCATGGCGTGATCCCGAGGCCGAATTCGCCGGCCATCGGAACCAGTTCTTGCTCGACGGTGCGTTCCAGCAGCGAGTACTCGATCTGCAGCCCGATGAACGCCGACCACCCGTGGAAACGGGCGATGAGGTTGGCTTCGGCGATCTTCCACGCCGGGGTGTCCGAGACGCCGAGGTAGCGCACCTTGCCGGCCCGAACGAGGTCATCGAGTGCGGCCATCGTCTCCTCGATGGGGGTGTTCGCGTCCCAGATGTGCAGCCAGTACAGGTCGATGTAGTCGGTTTGCAGGCGGCGCAGTGAGTTCTCGCAGGCGTTGATCACCGCTTTGCGGCCCGAGCCGCCACCGTTGGGATCGCCGGGATAGAGGTTGCCGCTGAACTTGGTGGCGATCGTCAAGCGATCGCGGCGCGCGGGGTGGCGCCCTATGTGGTCGCCAATGATCTTCTCGGAGTGGCTCCTGGTGTAGAAGTTGGCGGTGTCGATGAAGTTGCCGCCGAGGTCGACGAACCGGTCGATGATCTGTTGGGACTCCTCGACACTGGAACCCCAGCCGAGGTCTTCGCCGAACGTCATCGCCCCGAGGCACAGTGGGCTGACGCGCAAACCGGATCGTCCGAGTGTCACGTAGTGGTTCAGAGGCACGACGGGGCCCCTCTCTGTTAGATTGTTTACTTGTGTGGTTGTCTATTTTTAAACTAGTTTATCTCTGAACTACTTAGGTGGCAAGGTCGATGTCTCAGGTCGATGCGGCCAAGATCTGGTCGCTGAACTACCGGGTGCTGCTGTCGGTGATCTCCTGCGTCGAGGCCGACATCACCGCGTTGGGACTCGACTCCAAGGAACTGTTCCTGCTCGCGGAGATCGACGAGCATCCCTACCCTGCCGAGCTCGCGGCGACGATGAGCATGCCCAAGGCGACTGTGACGGTCTATCTAAAACGGCTTGAGGCAGCGGGATTCGTGCGCCGCGAGATCGACCCCGCCGATCTGCGGCGCCATCGCCTCCTGCTCACCCCTGCCGGGCGTCAAGCCACCACGGACGGCCTCGCGGTGCTATCGGAAGCGTTCGATAAGCGCCTTGGACGCCTCACCACCGCACAGCGCAAGGAACTCAAGAACCTGCTCGAACAAATTCTCTGACTCTCCGCGCGCGCCCGACCCGGTGTACTGGCCCCCGGGGAAGGGGATGGGTGATGCCTCTGACGACGCGCGCGAAAAAAATTAGGCCGAGCTGGAGGCTTTCGCGGCTGCCAGGGTTTGTCGCGCAATGCGTTTGGCTGTGATACCCGCGGTGCGCGCGGGCTCGGCCGTGTTCGCGGTGGCCAGTTTGTACAGGACGATGAGCGCGTCGGCCAGCGCCTCGGCGTCGGCTACCGCCGGTGTCTGCGGCGAGTTCACGGGACGACCTCACGCAGCCAATCGTGGAACGCTACGCCCTTGGGCGGCGTGCGCGGGACTCAGCGCTACCCGGCGACATCGCGCAGCGCCAACGCATCTCCGCTGGCCGGTCTGCTAGCTGGTAACGGCATCGATCGCATCGGAACTCAGTACGTGGTCGAGCGCCATAATGGCGCCGCCGATGACGCCGGAGCGATCGCCGTACGTGCATGGCACGACTTGCAGAGCCCGGGTGGCTAGCGCGGTTGCATTGCCGTACAGGGTTTCTCGCAGTCCCGCCACGAACACATCGTAAGCTCCCGCCATATCCCCGGCGACCACCAGAACGGCGGGATTGAGCAGGTTGACTGCCGCAGCCAGTACCTCGCCGACGTGCCTGCCGCTGTCCCGGATCATGCGGCGCGCGTCGGCATCGCCGCTGTTGGCCAATTCCACGACGTCGCGCAGATGACCGACCGAGCGGCCCTCGTTCTGCAGCGCGCGGACCAGTGCCCAGCCGCCGGCAATCGCCTCGAGGCATCCGGTGTCGCCGCACCGACACGGCACGCCTTCGGCGGCCGGCGTTTTATTGTGTCCGAACTCCCCGGCCGCCTGCACCGCTCCACGCTGCAGTGAGCCGCCTGCGATGATGCCCGCCCCCAGGCCGGTCGACGCCTTGATCACCAGCAGATCGTCGAAAGCCGCTCGGTCGCCACGGCGTTCGACCGACGCGATCACATTGACGTCATTGTCGAGGATCACTGGCGCGTCGGTCAGCTCGGCGAAGTACGGCGGCAACGGCACACCGTCCCAGCCCGTCATGATCGGCGAGTCCAAGCTGCAGCCCCGTTGCTGGTCCACGGTGCCGGGCAGACTAACCCCGACGCCGTAGATACGGTCGTCGCGACGGCCGGAGTCGTCCAGCAGCGCATCGAGACGCTTGACGATATCGGGCATGAGGTCATCGGGACCCAGCCCCGGCGACTGGTCGATGTCGGTGGACGCCAGGATGTCGCCGGCCAGATTGCACACCGCAAGCCGGGTTCGGCTGCGTCCGATTGCGGCGGACAGTACGACGCCGGCGTCGGCGTTAAAGGTCAAATAGGTCGCGGGCCGCCCGCCAGTGGACGGCGCTTGCTCGCGCTCGATCACCAAATCCTGCGCGGCGAGGGCCGCCACCCGAGCCGTCACCGCTGTACGGGACAGCCCGGTCAACTGTCTGATCTCGGCACGCGTGATGGCGCGCCGGTCCCTGATCAGGGCGTAGATGTCTCCCGCGGACGTCGACGTTGAAGTCCTCGAAAAGGCCATGTTCTAAGCGTAACCCTCCTCACTTTCGCATTTCAAGTACCTAAGTCAGTTTGCAAGTTGTCGGAAGTGGCTCTACGGTTGGGCCATGACCGATCTAGGCGACCACGTGGAGGACTCAATGCCGACCGCCAATGCGGTTGACTCCTGCGACTTCGTGATTTTCGGAGGCACAGGTGACTTGGCCATACGCAAGCTGCTGCCGGCGTTGTACCTGCGCGACCGGGATGGCCAGCTGACCGCCGACACCCGAATCATCGCCGTGGCCCGGGCCGGGCTCGACGAGCCCGGCTATCGCGACAAGATCCGCGCCGAGCTGGGCCGATTCGTCGCGGCGGACGAGCTCGACGACGAGACCGTCGACCGCTTCCTGGCCCGGCTGCGGTTCACCAGCATCGACCTGACGGAGCCCGAGGAGTTCAGCGCGGTCGCCGACCTGTTGTCGGAATCGCCAGTCGACATCCGGGTGTTTTACCTGGCCTGCGCGCCCGCGCTGTTCGGCCCCATCTGTGACGCCCTGGGCCGGCAAGGCCTGGTCAGAGCGTCGTCGCGGGTGGTGCTCGAGAAACCGATCGGGAAGGACCTGGCGTCGGCTCGGGCGATCAACGATGCCGTCGGCGCGGTGTTCGACGAGAGCCAGATCTTCCGCATCGACCACTACCTGGGCAAGGAGAGCGTGCAGAACCTGCTCGTCACCCGGTTCGCCAACACCCTGCTCGAACCGCTGTGGAACTCCAGCCGGATCGACCACATACAGATCACGGCCGCCGAGTCTCTGGGCGTCGGCGCCCGCGGCGATTACTACGACAAATCCGGCGCGCTGCGCGACATGCTGCAGAACCATCTGCTTCAAGTGCTGTGTCTGGTCGCGATGGAACCGCCGACTTACATCGACCGCGAGACCGTGCGCGACGAGAAGCTCAAGGTGCTGCAGGCGCTCAAACCGCTGACGGTCGACGACATCAACCGGCAGACCGTGACCGGGCAGTACGGCCCCGGCCTTGCCGATGGCGCTGTGGTGAGCGCATACCGCGAGGACGCCGAGAACCCCGAGAGCTCGACGGAAACGTTCGTCGCGGTCAAGGCAGAGATCAACAACTGGCGTTGGGCCGGGGTGCCGTTCTATCTGCGCACCGGCAAGCGGATGTCGGGGCGGTACTCCGAGATCGTCGTGCAGTTCAAACCCGTTCCGCTGTCGATGTTTCCCGGCAGCGACGGCACCCCCGAGCCGAACCGCCTCGTCATCTCGCTGCAGCCGGACGAGGAGATGCGCCTGGAGCTGACCGCCAAAGAGCCTGGGCCAGGCGGCATCCGGATGCGGCCAGTCTCGCTGGCGCTGAACTACACCCAAGCGTTCCAGCGCCGCTCACCCGACGCCTACGAACGGTTGTTGATGGATGTGGTGCGCGGCGACCCGACCCTGTTCATGCGCCGCGACGAGGTCGAAGCTGCTTGGGCGTGGGCGGAACCGATCCTGCGCCAGTGGCGGAACTCGGGGCGGGTGCCGAGGAACTACCCCGCGGGCACGGACGGGCCCGTCGACGCCGCAACGCTTCTCGAACGCGACGGACGCCGCTGGCGCGAGGGAGCCGCATGATGCACCCGGTAATCGCTGACGTGACAGCTCGGATCGCAGACCGCAGCGCCGAACAACGCACCGCGTACCTGGACAGGCTCGCCACAGCGGCTGAGCGTGGCCCGGCACGCGGGAGGCTCGCGTGCGCCAACCTCGCGCATGGGTTCGCCGCGTCCGACAGTCGCGACAAGCGCGCGCTACGCCGGATGGTCAAACCCAACATCGCAATTGTGTCGTCCTACAACGACATGCTTTCGGCGCACAAGCCATTCGAGAGCTATCCCGCCCGGCTCAAGCAGGCGGTGATCGAGGCAGGCGGCATCGCGCAGTTCGCCGGCGGTGTTCCCGCCATGTGCGACGGCATCACCCAAGGCCGCGAGGGCATGCAGTTGTCGTTGTTCTCCCGAGACGTGATCGCCATGGCGACTGCGATCGCGCTGTCGCACGACATGTTCGACGCGGCCCTGCTGCTCGGAGTGTGCGACAAGATCGTGCCGGGAATGCTAATCGGCGCACTGGGATTCGGGCACCTCCCGGCGATCTTCGTGCCGGCCGGACCGATGACATCGGGCCTGCCCAATTCCGAGAAGGCGAAGGTGCGACAGCTCTATGCCGAGGGAAAGGTCGGCCGCGACGCGCTGCTCGACGCCGAGGCCGCCTCCTACCACAGCAGCGGCACGTGCACGTTCTACGGCACCGCGAACTCCAACCAGCTGCTGATGGAGGCGATGGGCCTGCACCTGCTTACCCCTTCCGAGGCGGTCGAGCGGAAGCACTGGGCCACGATCGCCTCACTGGCCGCTGTTGCTCTCGAACTCGCTAACCCCACGATGCGGAGGGCTGAACCGAAGTGACCACCACCCTTGATCGTTTCTCCGGACCCGTCTCGGTCGTCGCTCCCGATCCCGCCGTGCGCTGGCTCGCCGTGCTCGCGCTGGCTGTCGGCAGTTTCGCTATCGGCACCACCGAATTCGTCGCCATGGGCCTGCTGCCCGACATCGCCGCCAGCCTCGGTATCAGCGAACCCACAGCGGGACATGTCATTTCGGCGTACGCCCTCGGTGTCGTCATCGGCGCGCCACTCATCGCGGCCCTGACCGCACGGATACCGCGCAAGACGCTGCTACTCGGTCTGATGGCGGTGTTCACGCTCGGCAATCTCGCGAGCGTCCTGGCCCCGATCCTACGGAACCCTGATGGCTGCCCGGTTCGCGGCGGGCTTGCCCCACGGCGCGTTCTTCGGGGCGGCCGCACTCGTGGCCGCGCATCTGATGGGCCCACAGAACCGGGCCAAGGCCGTCGCCCATGTCATGTGTGGCTTGACAGTCGCCACCGTCATCGGTGTGCCGATGGCGTCGTGGCTGGGTCAGGCACTGGGCTGGCGAAGCGCATTCGCGTTGGTAGTCGCCGTCGGATTGGTGACCCTGGCCGCGCTGTGGTTCTGGCTGCCCGCCCGGTTGCGGGCCATGCGGTCGACCAGCCCCCTGACCGAGCTCGGTGCGCTGCGCCGCGTGCAGGTGTGGCTGGCGCTGCTCGTCGGTATGATCGGCTTCGGCGGCATGTTCGCCGTCTACACCTACATCAGTACCACGATGACCGACGTCGCTGGCCTGCCCCGCAACTTGGTTCCGCTGGCGCTGATGGTCTTTGGCATCGGCATGGTGATCGGCAATCTTGTCGGCGGCCGCCTGGCGGACCGGTCCGTGGTTCGTGCGCTGTACCTGTCGATGGGCACGCTGGGAGCCGTGCTCGCCGTATTCGTGTTCGCGTCGCACAACCCATACACAGCGATGGTCGTGCTGTTCGGCATCGGTGCTACCGGCTCTGCCGTCGCTCCCGCGCTGCAGACCCGTCTGATGGACGTCGCGCGCGATGCCCAGACACTGGCCGCCGCGCTGAACCACTCCGCGCTCAACATCGGCAACGCAACCGGCGCCTGGGTTGGAGGGCTGGTGATCGCCGCAGGCTACGGCTACACCGCACCGGCGGCGGCTGGCGGGGTGCTGGCGGCCGCGGGAATTCTTGTCCTGACGGTGTCGTTGCTCCTGCAACGCCGCACCGGTCCATAACCAAATCAAGACCGCGGCCGAATGCTCTCGTCGTTACTTCGCTTGTATAGCAATGTATTTGCCGTTACTCAAGGTTCGTGTGTCGCTGACTCATGACCTCGTATGCACTGGGGTCGTCTTGGGTGAGGTAGTGATCGCGATGACGCGAGCGCCGACGTCATGGCGGCGCCTACTGAGCGCCGAGCCCGACCAGGATGGCGGCAACGAGAAAGACGCCAACCATGACGGCGAGCTGCAGATATCCGATGATCAGCGCGGCGGTGGCTAACCCGCTTCCGCCTTCGTGAGTGCGGCTGATCTGTCGGCGCGCCACGTGTCCGAAGACGATGCCCAGCGGATAGAACACGAGCGCCAGAATCAGAGCCGCGATTGCCATTCCGTTGGTAGGCGGCGCGTAAACATAGACCGGTGCTGGCGGCGCCACTGGCTGCCAGCCGGGTTGGTTCGGATATCCCAAAGTCGGCTCCCGTCGATACGCTGGCGTGTCCCACGCCTGTATACGAACCGCGGCTCAACGCGGTTCACCGACCTCGGCGACGAACTAATGTCTGGAGGGGTTCGAGGCCGAGGTCAGCCGAGCGGCCTCCGCGACGAACGCGTCGATGTCCTCGGGCTGCGTGTCGAAGCTGCATACCCAGCGCACCTCGCCCTTGGACGGATCCCAGTCGTAGAAACGGAAGCGCTCGCGCAGCCGGTCGGCGACGCCCGGCGGCAAGCAAGCGAACACGGCGTTCGCCTGTGTCGGCTGGGTGAACTCAATGCCGGGTATGGTGCCGTCGGCGATGCCGGCCTGCAGGCCCGAGCGCAGCCGCGTCGCCATCGCGTTCGCCTGCCGAGCGTTGCGCAGGTAGAGGTCGCCGTCCAGCAGCGCGAGCAGCTGTGCAGAGACGAACCGCATCTTCGATGCGAGCTGCATCTGGTGCTTGCGCAGGTAGATCAGTCCGTCGGAGGCCTCGGCGTCGAGCACCACGATCGCCTCTGCGCCGAGCGCACCGTTCTTCGTGCCGCCGAAGCTCACGACGTCGACGCCGACGTCGGTGGTGAGGGCGCGCAGCGGCAGGTCCAGTGCCGCGGCGGCGTTTGACAGACGTGCGCCGTCCATGAAGACGCGCATCCCGCGCTCGTGCGCGTAATCGGTGATCGCTCGCACCTCGTCGGGCGTGTACACGGTGCCGAGCTCGCTCGACTGCGTGATGTAGACGACGAGCGGCTGCGCCCGGTGCTCGTCGCCCCACCCCCACGCCTCCTCGGCGATGAGGTCGGGCGTGAGCTTGCCGTCGGCCGCGGTGATCGGGAGCAACTTGATGCCGCCGGCCTTCTCCGGTGCTCCGCCTTCGTCGGCGTGGATGTGCGCGGTCTTTGCGCAGATGACCGCTCCCCACCGGGGCAGCATCGACAGCAGCCCGACGACGTTCGCGCCGGTGCCGTTGAACACCGGGTAAGTCTCGACGCCCTCACCGAAGTGCCGTGCGCACACCTCTTGCAGGCGGGCCGAATACACGTCCTCGCCGTAAGAGACCTGGTGGCCGCCGTTGGCAGCGGCGATCGCAGCGAGAACCTCGGGGTGCGACACCCGAGTAGTTGTCCGAGGCGAAGCTGCGGACGGTGGGGTCGTGGAGTGTGGTCACGGCGTTTCAATCTAGAGGGTTTGATTTTGGAACGCGGGCAGCCGCGAACATTCCCAAATCCTCCCCTGAAGTTGTCTATTTCGACGTTGTGCCGCCTATCCAATTCACCGGACAAGACTCACTCCGTCGTAGCTTTCTTCGGTGGCTTGGTGAATATAGTGGGCCAATCAGCACTGCTGTTTTAAGCCGGGCTACGACTGTGCTGAGGGCTGTCGGCGGCGCGCACACTGTTGAGCACGGTCTGGCCTTGCTGATCGACGAAGTGGGTGAATAGCTCCTGGGCGAACCCGAAGACCAGCGCCCAGGCAACGATTTGCGCGGTGGTGTCAAGTGCGTTGAGGCCAGGAACGAATTGACCACGCATGAGCAGCAGGCCAAGGAACGCGGTGATTGCGCCGGTGGGCAGTTTGAGCGCGGCAAGAGCAAGAGGCAGGCCGTAACGTTCGGATGAGCCCTTGATGTTCCTGATGGCGGCCGCAGCTGCTACCGCGGCGGCGGTAAGCCCGACGAGTTCGACGACCATCAGGTCCTCTGGTTTGGCCGTCTCCGCGACAACATCGTCGATGTCTCGTTCTGGTATGTCCCCCTGGGCCGCCAAACCGGCCTGCGAAGGAGTGAATGGTTCGGACTGGCCAGTTGGGCACACAACTACCGCTTTTCCAGATTCCTGTGGTGCGAAGCACAGTGGGAGCCAGGTCGGACGGTAGAAGCCCGTAAGCGCCACTCCGATAGCAAGCACCGCCATGAGTACCGTCGTGAGCACCACGACGTTACGGAAGCTGCGCAGACGAACATTTACGCGGAGCGCCTCCGAGCTTGCCGCTCGGACCGTTGTGACGATCTTGCCGCGCTCTTTCTTAATCGTCGCCCGATCTTGCTCTTCGCCGTTTTGGGGTAATTGATGCTCCGGATCGATGATGCCGAGGCTTCGGGCGATCCGCTCGAACTCCTGTCGTCCCGGGTCAGTCGGACGGAGATGACGCTGCACGTGCCTGAGCAGGGACGGCATCTGACCAAGTATGTAATCAGGCCGCGCGAGGTTGAGGAGATGAGCCTCCGCGGCGTCGAGGTTGCTCCTCGCCCGCTCGATAAGCGGCCCATCGCGGAACATCCGGAACCGCTTGTGCGGGTCCAGCTTCTTGGCGAAAGCCGCGTCCCTGGCCGCTGCAAGGTGACACTTAACCGCCTTCACCAAAGCGCCGTCGCTGTCTAGTGAATCCTTGGCCGTCATCCATTCGCACAACGCCTGGAGTTCGTAGGCCCTCGTCAGGGTGCCTTCGCGCCAGGCCACCGACACCGGTCCCCCGACCCGTTGAAACACTCGGTCATCGCGCGCCGCAACTACGGTTCCCAGATGGTTCGGATACTTATTCTCCGTGCCGCGATCGTCGACAGTAGTCGTGGAACTTGTGTTATCCGTGGCAACCCGCCCATCACCATGTTTCGAACCAGCGGCATCAGGCGCTGACGGCTCCTCAACAGGAATGTCAATGTATCCATTATTTGCGATTGTGGTCTCGAACTCGCTCATTGGGTGCGACCCCCTGTATGTGATGCCGGTGCTGCGGTGACCAATTCTGAGCGCGCCAGCGATGTCCAGGCACGAGTAGTGGCCTACTCGATTTGGCGGAATGGCCCACGTGTAGAGATTTGGGCGGCAGTGAATCGCGCGTTCACGACCGCCACGGGGTGTCGGTGCGATCGTGCCGATGGCATGGTCTCCGCGGCGGTGCGGTCTCCTCACTGATCCCGAACCTCAACGCCCGGTCAGGTCCAGCGCGACGATGAGTCGACCCAATTCGCGCCGTCGCGATTCCGCGGCCCACGCAGCCCATGTCCGCCGCACGATGGGATCTCCGACGAGCGGGTGCCAGGTGAGGCCGTCGGGCAGCGGGCGAGCCCATCCATAGGCGGCCAGCGCGAACGAATGCCCTGCGCTGACGGCAGCCAGTTTGACCTCCGGTGGCACGGCACGGTCGTCGTCCGCAGTGGTGACCCCTACCACCCCGTGGGCGCGCAGCGTCGCGCTCACCTGATCGTGCCAAGCAGGCGCGTCGCGACGAGCGAATTCGATCCAACTCAAGCCGGCAAGGCGGTGAAGTCGCACGCCCGAGGATTCACACAGCGCGTCGGCGCGGGCGGTGGTGAGGATGACGCCCATCGATTCCTCGACCGCAAGCACGCTGTCGACGCGCGGGTCCACCGGCCGATCGCGGACGAGCGCGACGTCCAGTTCACCGGCCTTGAGTGCCGCGAGTTGATCGCTGCTGCGTGCGTGCCGAACCTCCACGTCCAGTTCGGGATAGGCGGCATTCACCTCGGCTAGTGCGGCAGGCAACAGCTCGGCGGGCAATTCCAGCGGAACACCGATCCGTAGCGGGCGCTGGGTGGCGTCCGCGGGACCGGCCATCGAGGCCACGATGCGGTCATGGTGGTCGAGAAGTATGCGGGCCTCGGCAAGCAACGTCGTGCCTAGCTGGGTCGGCCGGGCACCCGCGTGATCGCGGATCAGCAGTGCTGCACCGGCTTGCTTCTCCAACGACTGCATCGTCTGCGACAACGACGATTGGCTCATCCCGAGCCGTCGGGCAGCGGCGGACAGTCCGCCCTCCTCGACGACCGCGACGAACGCGCGAAGTTCACGAATCTCCACGAGTCCCCGACTCCGCCACCGCCGAATGCTATCGCGGTCAGCGCGGAGCACCAATGACCCAGCGACGCCGCCGATGGGCGCCCATCGGCGGCACCGATGGACCGGCGCAATACGCGGGCGATGCCCGCAGTTGCAGGGGGTACGAGCGCCACACGCGAGGGCGTGAAGACGGCACGAAGGGTCGTGAGAGCAATGAGCACAACGGAATTGGCAGGAAAGTCCGCGTTGGTGACCGGCGGTACGTCGGGCATCGGACGCGAGACGGCGCGACTGCTCGCCGAGCGGGGCGCGCGGGTAGTCATCACCGGACGGGACCCGAAGAAGGGCGCGGCCGCACTAGAAGCCCTGCGCGACACCGGCGACGTCCAGTTTGTGCAGGCCGACCTCTCCGACCTTGACTCGATCGACTCACTCGTTTCCCAGGTGGGCGAGGTGGACGTCGTCGTCAACAACGCAGGAGCCTTCCCGGTCGCACCCACGGTCGACCAGGACGTCGCGAGCTTCGAGAAGGTCTTCGACACCAACGTGCGCGGACCGTACTTCCTGGTCGCCAAGCTCGCACCGCAGATGCTCGCCAAGGGCGGCGGCGCGATCGTCAACATCTCCACCATGGGCACCGCCGTCGCGATCCCCGGCGCATCGGCCTACAGCGCCTCCAAGGCGGCGCTCGAGTCGCTCACCAAAACGTGGGCACTCGAGTTCGCACCCCAGATCCGAGTCAACGCGGTAGCGCCCGGTCCCGCACTCACCGAGGGCACCCAAGCGGAATGGGGCGACCAGATGGACGAGGTCGCCGCACTCACCGCGTTCAAGCGGCTTGCCGGCACCGCCGAAATCGCAGAGGCCGTCGCCTTTCTCGCCTCCCCGAGGTCGAGCTACGTGACCGGAGAGACGCTGCGGGCGGACGCCGGCGGCGCCGTCATCTGACCACTCCACCCACCTCGAACCAAGGAACAGCAATGTCTCGTTCACCCCGCATCGGCATCCACCTATGGCCCGGAGGCACCCCCGGCTACGCCACGTGGCGCCAGGCCGTCATCGACGCGGAAGCCCTCGGCGCCGACGCAATCTTCGGTTACGACCACTTCCACAAACCCTTCGTCGAGATCAAAGACGGTGGACCTCAACTGCTTACGGAACAGCCCGACGTCAACAACTTCGAGGCGTGGACCTCACTGGCGTCCTGGGGCGAGATCACCACACGGCCCGACATCGGGTTGCTCGTCAGCGGGATCGGATATCGCAATCCTGACCTGCTGGCCGACATGGCTCGCACCGTCGACCACATCAGCGGCGGCCGCCTGATCCTCGGACTCGGATCTGGCTGGTACGAAAAGGACTACTCCGTATACGGATATCCCTATCCACCACTGGGTGAGCGCATGCGGTTATTCGCCGAGGGCCTAGCCCGCATAAAGCACCGGTTCGCTCATCTGACACCACCCCCGGTTCGCGACATCCCCATTCTGATCGGCGGCTCCGGCGAGAAGAAGACGCTGCCGCTCGTCGGCCGATATGCCAACATCTGGCATAGCTTCGAGCCGCTCGATGGATTCGTCCGCAAAGACGGCCTAGTCAAGCGCCACGCTGACGCGGCAGGACGCGACGAGGCCGGCATCGAGCGTGCAGTTGCCTGGGTCAACCCGACCGAGGCGGACGCCTATCACCGCGCCGGTGTGGGCATGTTCACCACAGAGATCAAACCCACCGACGATGGCTACGACCTGAGCCCCCTCAAGGAGATGACCGCCTGGCGCGACGGACAAGCGCGGACCGCAGGCTGAAGGAGAGCGCAGAAGGCACTGCCGATTGCGATATTCCCCGACACCGAGCATCTCTACTCCGCGACCGGCTTGGCGCCGGCTTCCGGTCTCTGGCTCACCGGCTGTGGAACACATGCGGCGAGAGCTTGGCAAAAGCAGTCAACCAGACACGATTCCATCGCCGCTGACGAATACTTTTACGCAAGGCAAGAACCGGAAGCCTCCCGGGCCCACCATCAACATCGGAGGAGGAGGCAACCTGGGTGACGATAGACAAACGGCCGCCCAACACGCGGTCCGAAGCATCCTGTGATGTCGTGGTCATTGGTAGCGGTTTCGGTGGCAGCATTTCGGCCAACCGCCTGTCCCTCTCCGGCCTGAACGTGCTCGTGCTTGAGCGGGGGCCGTGGCGCGACTCTTTACCGGTGCGCGCGCTCGGGATCGCACAGCGCTCCCCTTTTCCATATGGCATCCG
The DNA here is from genome assembly GCA_963800125.1 of uncultured Actinomycetota bacterium. GTDB lineage: Bacteria > Actinomycetota > Actinomycetes > Mycobacteriales > Mycobacteriaceae > Mycobacterium. The sequence goes on from CAWDAC010000028.1 coordinate 48,375, forward strand.
GTTCGCCACACATTTCCTCCGCGGTATCAACATCGGCCAGGGCAACACACCCGGAGCCGTCGAGCGTACTAACCCAGAACAACTGCGAGCTCGTGGTTTCCGCCTGCTGCGGAGCTTCATCGGGACCGGCCGCCGAGGCGTATTGGTCAACAAGCACGGCATGTACGAATTGTTCAGCTATCCCGGAATTGACGTTGTCTGCGTCTCGGCTGTGGGCGGCGGCAGCCACGGCTGGTTGGGCCTGCTCGTCGAGCCTTGCGACCCGTCGTATTGGACGAATCGGCACCCCGATCTGCGCACCGAACACATCACCCGGTACTACGCGAAGATCCGGTCGGACTTGCGCACAACTCGCCTGACACGTCAGCATCCCGTCCCGAACAGCGTATGGTTAGAGTTGCCAGGACTGGCCGGTCAGAGATGTCAGCCTGCGGATCCCCAGCCTGAATCTGCTTACCTATTCCCGCAATTCGACACTGACGCAGGCCGGATTTACGAGAAAGGGGCGGAGCTGCCGCGTCGGATCTGCGCGTTCAACGGGGACGGGTTTCTAGGCTCCAGAGACGGGGCGAAATCATCGGTCGACTTCGCCTATCTTGCCCCAGCCCTGAACAACGGCGTCACCGTACGGGCCTTGTGTGAGGCTCGGCGAGTTGTGCGCGAACCGGATTCCGCCGGAGGTGGCTACGTCGTCCATTACCGGGACCTTCACGAAAAAAGAAACAGTACGGCACGGGCCAAGCGCGTAGTCCTCGCTGCCGGCACGATGAACACGCTGCAGTTGCTGCTCAGGGGCCAACGGCGAAACGACTTGGCCGTCATGCCAGCGTTGGGCAGCACGTTCGGGGGCAATGGGGACGCGATCGGCGCCTATTTCAAGAACTCCGCTGGCCCCTTCAACGCTGCCCGCGCCCCCGGTCCTTGGCCAATTTAGGGTGGACGGGGCAGACTCGCCATTCTTCGGGTTGGCTGCGGGCTGCGGGCTCAACACTTTACCGCTGCCAAGTTGGGCAAAGCGTCGGCTGGAACGCATGGTGCTCGTCTTCGCCATGGGCGCTGACTCCGGTAAGGCCTCGGCGCACAGTGTGCGGGATCGCGTAGCGATCGACTACGACGGGGCGATGGAGCCGATCTTCGATCAGATAGCCGACGGTTTTGACGCGCTCGAGGCGGATACCGGGCTGCGCGTGTCGGCCTGGCGGAAACCGGTGACAGTGCATGCGTGGGGTGGCGCGTGCCTCGGTCCAGACCCCGACCACGGCGTCGTGGATAACCACGGCGAAGTGTACGGAAATCCCGGCCTCTTCATCGCCGACGCAGCCGCACTGCCCGCGGCAGTCGGCGCGCCGCCCTCATTGGCGATTGCCGCGTGGGCCCACCACGTAGCAGATCAACTTGCCGAAACAACCTTGCGGCGCCCCGCCCCTGAACGCAGTTGACAGCTCAAGAGATGGAGCAAAATGATGGCCTCATCCTGTCCCTGGCTCAAGGGGTAGATGAGCTCGACGGAGCCATCGGCGCGTGCGACAACGTAGGCCTCACCGGCACCCTTCCGGTCGGGTTCATTCAAAAAATCGGCCACGCCCTACATGCCCTCGCAGGCGGGTGAAATTCCGGAATATCCACGTCTGACTCGCCATAGCTCATTCCTTCGCCATCGGAAATCAGCAAGCTTGCGGTTCGGTCCAAGCATGTCTCAGGTGTGTCTATTTCGAGACACCTGAGGACGTGAGGACCGGCTCAATCAAGTCAACGACCGAGTCGGCGCCGCCAGTCCCGGGCTCCGAGGAACCTGCCCGCCACCGATAGGATCGGTGCCCTTCGTGCGGCTGTAGGGGTACCAATTTGGCTCTTTCTTCATGGCAATCCGCTCGGCCACGACGCTCTTGGTGCGGCGGTACTTCCGGATCCCCTCGGCGCCGCCGGACCGGAAACCTACGTCCGACTCCTTCCAACCCGCGCGCTGTTGCCTTGCGCGTCCCGGCCCGCAACTCGGCGACGCGAGAGACCGCGGACTCATAGTTCAGGCCGTCGTCAATCAGTAGGCAGCCGATCACGGTGCTGGTGCGACCCTTACCGCCCCAGCAGTGGGTGTAAACGATTCTGCCATCGGCTATTTCGCTTCGGATGCGGGCCAGGATCCGGTCGTAGCCGTCGTGGTCGATCACGCCGTTGTCGGGAATGAGATGGGCGAAGTGCCGGACGCGGCGTCCGGCCTCGCTGGCGGCACGCAACAGCTCGTCGGAGCTGCAGGGTCCCCCCGCCCGGCGGTCCGGTTAGGAGCGAATATCCACATACTGGACCGGGTTAGGAACGGATACGACACGCTGACCGGTCTCTTTCATGGCAGCCTCGGTGGGCTCCGGTGTGCTTGCCTCGCTGATGCCGAACCGGGCGTGAAGCCGGACCATCGGCTTGGGCGCCCACCAATTGGTGCGGCCCAGCACATGCATGAACGCCGGAACCAGCAGTATCCGCACCAGCGTCGCGTCCACCAGCACCGCCAGCGTCAGGCCGACGCCGAACATCCGCATGAACGACACGTGCGCGGGGATCAACGCGGCGAACGAAATGGACATCACCAGCGCGGCCGCTGTCACCACCCGGCCGGTACGAGCCAGGCCCAGCGCGACGCTTTCATCGTTGCCGGCCCCGGGGCGTCCGGACGTCAACCAGTACTCGCGGATGCGCGAAACCAGAAACACCTCGTAGTCCATCGACAGTCCAAATGCGATGCAGAACAACAGCACCGGGATGGTGGCCACCAGCGTGCCGGTAGCCGTGGTGCCGAACGCGCCCAGATGACCGTCCTGGAAGATCCACACTAGAGCACCGAAGGTGGCGGAAAGCGATAAGACGTTGAGCAGCAACGCCTTCAACGGCAACACCACGCTTCCGGTCAGTAAGAACAGCAGCACGAACGTGATGGCGGCGATCACCGCCAGCACGATGGGCAGCCGCGACGTGATCGCCTCACAAGCGTCGCGGTTGATCTGCGCTATTCCCGTCATCTGTACGTGTTGGCCGCCGGGACCGGCGACGGCGTGCAACCGGTCCAGCTGGGTCTCCGAAGCCTGCGAGAACAGTGGCGCGGTGCTGCCAACAGTGAAAAAGGCGCTGCCGTCCTTGATCGCCGTTCCCGCCGCCGGCCCGACCAGCGAACCACCAACGAACGTGCCGCCAGGCGCCGACACCGCCGACACGTCCGGAACCTGGGACAGCTGCGCGGCATAGCGGCCGAGTTCGTCGGATGTGACCCCGGTCAAGTCCGGAATCACGACGGTCACATTGGTCGACGAGTCGATGGCAAAATCGTTTCGCACCTGATCACCGACCTGGCGCGCCGACGCGGAGCCGGGCAGCACGCGGTCGTCGGGAAAACCCCATCGGATATTGAGGAACGGAGCGCCGAGTATCAAGAGCAGCACGATGATCGCAAGGCCGATCGCAATGGCGTGGCGCATCACGAACTTGGTGGAGCGGTAGAAGAAGATCTGCTCGACCGGGCGTCGCACCGGCTCGGGCCGTCTCAGCAGCCGGCGGCCCAGTCGGCGCACGTCCCACGAGTCCAGCCGGTCCCCGAGCAACACGATCGCCGCCGGCGTTACCGCCACCGCGGCAACGGCCGCGAACGCCACCACGGCGACGCCGGCGTAGGCGAAGGACTTCAGGAAGTACATCGGGAACAGCAGCATCGCCACCATCGACAGCGCGACCGTCATCGCCGAGAACAGCACCGTCCGCCCGGCCGTGGCCATCGTGCGAATCAACGCCTCGTTCCGATCCGCGCCGTCGGCGAGTTCGTCACGGAACCGGCTCACGATCAGCAGCGTGTAGTCGATGGCCAACGCCAAACTCAAAGCGACAGTGAGGTTCAGCGCGTAGATCGACACGTCGGTCACGTAGGTGACCGCGCGCAGCACCGCCATCGAACCCAGGATCGCGAGCCCGCCCACCGCCAGCGGCACCGCCGCTGCCAGCAGGCCGCCGAACACCCAGACCAGCACCACGAAGCTCAACGGGATCGCGATGGATTCCATTAGCAGCAGGTCTTTTTCGCTTTGGCTGTTGACCTCGACATAGGTCATCGCCTCGCCACCCGCGCGCACGGTGACGCCGTCGCGGTCGTACACCAGCTGATCGGCCAGCTCCTTGGCGTGCTTCTGAGCGCCGTTCTCGCCGCCGGTGATGCCGGCGACGATCAGCCCGGTCTTGCCGTCCTTGCTGATCAGTGCAGGCGCGGCCGGCGGCGCCGCGGTCCACGCCGAGTTGACGTCAGCGACATGGGGCGACGCCTGGAGCTGGCGGACGAGGTCGGCGCCGACGGCACGGGCGGTCGGACTTTGGACGCCGGCGTCGGAGGTGACGGCGATGACCATCTGCATGTCGCCCTGATCGAACTTCTCGGACCGCAGCCGAGCCGCCTGCCACGACTCACTGGTCGGATCCTGGAAACCGCCGGCGGACAGGCTCTTGGTTACCGGGATGCCAAAGATGCCTGCGCCGACCATGACCAGCAGTGCGACCGCGATGATCCGCCGCGGCGCCGCGATGGCAAGTCGAGCGATCCCGTGTAACACGTTCATCCTTCGGTGCCAACCCGTCGCACTCGGTCTCGACTGAGTTCGGGTCCCGGGCGCCGGCGCCCTGCGGTGGTTGCTGAGCAGCAACCCGGTTGACCAGGTCTGCTCGCGCTCGGCGTGATCACCCAGTGCCGGCACCGGTCCGCTGCCGCGGCGAACAGGGAGGTTGACCGCGTCCGGTTCGTTGGTCTTCGGCGCGCCCAGTGGTTGCCGTTCGCAGTCGTCGAATCCGCTGCGGAGGGCGACGCCGGTAGGCCCCACACAGGGTCGTGCTGGCGGATACCCGCCATCGGCCTCCACAGCCGGCGCACCGGTCCTACCGGGTCGGGACTTCCACCCGCTAGTCCGGTCCAAAGTTCAGAACGAAACATGGCACGACGGTAGGCGCGTCGTGTACGCAAAACACGGGTAGTCGACTACTCGTTTTAGTTTCTCCACGCTGCCCCGCGATCCCTGAAACCAGGAGCTGCGCATCGGGGCGGCCCTAGAAATGGCATTCGGTCGGCGACGTACGGCGACCTGCCCGCCACCATGCGGTCCGCACTGGACGTCGACGGCCGCGTCGGTCGTCAGCGTTGAGTGCGAGGACGGCGAGATACCGACGTTCGTACCATTTCTTGCCACAGCTGGCGGCCAAATCTGCTGGCACAGAACATCTTCGGCTGAACGATCTCAGCGGGAAGTAGCGAGTTACGGCAGCGCGTAGCCCGCCGCCCCCACGGCTGCGCCGGTCGGCCGGTGGCTGGGCGACGAAATGGAAGGCTTGGTGGCGATCTCAGGTATTGCCGTCGGAGGAGCTGTGCGCGATTTGCAGGGCCTCTTCGATCAGCGTTTCAACAATCTTCGCCTCCGGCACCGTCTTGATCACCTGTCCCTTGACAAAGATCTGGCCCTTGCCGTTACCGGAAGCCACCCCGAGATCAGCCTCACGCGCCTCACCCGGTCCATTTACGACACATCCCATGACCGCAACTCGAAGCGGAGTGTCGAGTCCTTCCAGACCAGCGGTAACCTCGTTTGCCAAGCGGTATACATCCACCTGGGCGCGGCCGCACGAAGGGCACGAGACGATCTCGAATTTGCGTGGCCGTAGGTTCAACGACTGTAGGATTTGCGTGCCGACCTTGACTTCCTCAATAGGCGGGGCCGACAGCGAAACGCGGATTGTGTCGCCGATGCCCTCACTGAGGAGTGCTGCGAACGCGACCGCTGATTTGATCGTGCCCTGGAACGCCGGTCCAGCCTCGGTGACGCCGAGGTGCAATGGGTAGTCGCATTGCGCGGCAAGGCTGCGATAGGCGTTCACCATAACCACGGGATCACTGTGCTTCACTGAGATCTTGATGTCGCCGAACCCGTGCTCTTCAAACAGGCCAGCCTCCCACAGTGCGGATTCCACCAGCGCGTCGGCCGTCGGTGCGCCGTACTTGCGCAGCAGGCGTTTGTCTAGCGAGCCGGCGTTCACCCCGATGCGGATCGGGATGCCGGCCGCTGCAGCAGCTTTCGCGACTTCCTTGACCCGACCGTCGAACTCCTTGATGTTTCCGGGGTTGACGCGCACCCCAGAACATCCGGCGTCGATGGCAGCGAAGATGTACTTCGGCTGGAAATGGATGTCCGCGACGACTGGGATCGGCGACTTCTTGGCGATAGTGGTCAGCGCGTCCGCGTCCTCTTGCCGCGGACATGCCACCCGCACGATGTCACACCCTGACGCCGTCAGCTCGGCGATCTGTTGCAAAGTGGCGTTGACGTCATGAGTTCTTGTTGTGGTCATCGACTGCACCGAAATGGGGTGGTCGCTGCCGACTCCCACCTTGCCCAGCTTGAGTTGCCTTGTCTTGCGCCGGGGCGCCAGCCCGGCGGACTGACCGGACAACCCGGGTATTCCCAGCGCCGTCACTGAGGTCATCGTTATCCTCTCACTTGCGTAGTTCTCGCGGTGGTGCGAAGACCACGGTTTCTTCAGCGGTATGAACCAGCTGTACGTCGGTGAATCCGTTGTCCGCCAATAGCGTCAGTACGTCCCGCACCAAGATCTCCGGAACCGATGCGCCGGAGATCACTCCGACTATCGACACATCGTCAAGCCAGCACAGATCGATCTCACCGGCGTGATCGACCCGGTACGTGTGTGAAACACCGGCCTGCCGGGCGACTTCAACCAGGCGGATGGAGTTGGACGAGTTTTGCGACCCAACCACAATGACCAGATCGCATTGCGGCGCCAGCGCTTTCACGGCGGCTTGGCGGTTCTGCGTGGCGTAGCAGATGTCGTCGCTGGGTGGATCCTGCAGCGATGGGAATCTTTGCCGCAGCCGCTCGACCGTGGCCATGGTCTCATCGACGCTCAACGTGGTCTGCGACAACCACACCACCTTGGACTCGTCACGCACCACAACGTCGTCGACTGAGTCGGGTCCGCCGACCACCTGTACATGGTTTGGGGCCTCCCCGCAGGTCCCTTCGACCTCCTCGTGCCCGTCGTGGCCGACCAACAGGATCTCGTAGTTGCGACGCGCGAAACGATTCACTTCGTTGTGCACCTTAGTGACCAGCGGGCAGGTGGCATCGATCACCTGGAGGCCCCGTTCTTTCGCCGCCATCCGCACCGCCGGTGACACACCGTGAGCGGAGAACATCATCACCGCACCGGGCGGCACGTCGTCGGTGTCCTTAACGAAGACCACCCCGCGTTCGCGGAGCATTCTGACAACGTGCTGATTGTGCACGATTTCGTTACGTACATAGATCGGCGACCCGTGTCGCTCCAGCGCCCGCTCGACCGCCTCCACAGCGCGATCCACTCCGGCGCAGTAGCCACGCGGCTGCGCGAGTAGTACTCGCTTCACTGGAGGCCGCGCGTGTGTCGGCATCGCGCGCTGCCCCGCTGCAGATGCTCTGCTGTGCATTGTCACTCGCCTCGGCCCGCATCGGCGTCAGTCGGCCGCTCAACCCAGGAGCAAATGCTGGTGACCAGGTCGGCGGCCGTTAGGCCGAGGTCGGTGTGGATCTCGCTGCGCGAGGCGTGAGTGAGGAATCGCTGCGGCACACCGACACTGCGGACCGGTGTGTCGACGCGGGCCTCGCGCATCCGGGCCGCCACAGCCGAGCCGACCCCGCCGTGTAGCCCCGACTCCTCCAGTGTCACGACCAGCTCCACCTGGCTGGCGAGCTTCACCACCTGCTCGGGCACCGGCAGCACCCACCGAGGATCCACCACCGCGACGGCCACACCACGCTCCGCCAGTGTCGCCGCCGCCGTCAGCGCGATCGACGCCAGCGGCCCGACCGCGACCAGCAGTACATCCGGATCCTGCGGGCGGCAAAGCATATCCACGCCATCGATTCGTTCCACGGGTTCTATATCGGCACCCACCGATCCCTTCGGAAACCGGATCGCGGTCGGGCCGTCATCGACCCCAAGCGCCTCGCCGAGCTGTTCACGGAGCGAGGAAGCATCGCGTGGGGCGGCTACTCGCATACCAGGCACGATGCCCAGAAGCGACAAATCCCACACGCCGTTGTGGCTGGCCCCATCGGGCCCGGTAATGCCTGCCCGGTCCAAAACGAATGTCACCGGCAATTTCAGCAAGGCGACATCCATGATTACCTGGTCGAAGGCCCGGTTGAGGAACGTGGAGTAGACAGCGACCACCGGATGCATGCCGCCAAGTGCCAGCCCCGCAGCGGATGTAACAGCGTGTTGCTCGGCGATCCCCACATCGAACATCCGGTTCGGAAACCGCGCTCCGAACGCCGCCAAGCCGGTCGGGCCTGGCATCGCGGCGGTGATCGCGACGATGTCGTCGCGGCGCCTGCCCCATCGGAGCAGTTCACTGGCAAAGACGTCCGTCCATTGCGTAGCGTCGGTGGCTGACTTCGGTTTGCCAGTTTGAGGATCGATCGGTCCGCATGCATGCATGCGGTCAGCCGGATCTTCCTCCGCTGGGCGGTATCCCATTCCTTTCCGGGTAACAGTGTGGACGATGACCGGACCGCCTACATCCTTTGCCATCCGCAGGGCCTTCTCCAGCGCGAAAATATCGTGTCCGTCGATCGGGCCGAGATACTTGATGCCTAAATCCGCGAACAACATCTGCGGACTCAAGGCATCCTTTAATCCTTCCTTGACGGCGTGCAGTACCGAATAGGCGGGACGTCCGAGCAGCGGCATCTTGGTCAGCTCCCTTTTCACTGAGGCCAGGAGCCGCTCATAGCCGGGACGCATCCGCAGGCTGGTCAGACGGTCGGCAAGTCCACCGATCGTGGGTGCGTAAGACCTGCCATTGTCGTTGACGACGACAATGACATGACGGGTCTTGCCGGCAGCGATGTTGTTGATTGCCTCCCAGCACATTCCACCGGTGAGCGCGCCGTCACCAACGATGGCGACTACGCGGCGATCTTTACTGCCGGCCAATTCGAATGCCTTGGCCAACCCGTCAGCGTAGGAAAGCGCCGCAGACGCATGCGAAGACTCGACCCAGTCGTGCTCGCTTTCTGCCCGCGACGGGTACCCCGACAGGCCGCCGGAGGCTCGCAAATGGTCAAAGTCGTCTTGGCGGCCCGTCAAGAGCTTATGGGGGTAGGCCTGATGGCCGGTGTCGAAAATCAATGCATCGTGCGGTGAATCGAATACCCGATGAAGCGCGATGGTCAACTCGACCACACCGAGGTTCGGACCGAGATGCCCCCCTGACACCGACACCTTCTCAATGAGGAATGCTCTGATCGCATCTGCGAGTCTCGTCAACTCATCGCGCGACAACCCCTGCAAGTCACGCGGATCCCGGATCAGGCCAAGGACGTCCAATTGATCGGATGGACCCGTCGGCGAAGGTCGGTCAACGCTGACGCCGTCGGATGCCTGTGAAACTACGGTCATGGCCGAACACTGTGCCGACCCGTCCCCGGCGGTGTCGCGCGTAATCGATTACCTTATTGCGCCCTGTTTCGCGGCCGTGACTAACGCCGTGATTACTCGGTCTTGCGAGTGCCTACTTGGTCTTACGACGCGGCAACGGCAAGTGCGGCGCGTTCGCCGGCGGGTACCAGCGCCTCGGCGGGCACGGTCCGCCGTTTAATCGGTCGGGCACTTTCGGCCAGCGCATCGAGCTGCGAGGGCGACGATGCGCCGTATCGACGGCCGGCACGGACAATCGCCCCGGCCTTGACGGCGCCGTCCAGCATCCAGTGATGTTGGCCAGTGGAGCAGGCTCCCGATCCGCCGGTGATGTCGCCAAGACGTACCGCGGAACCAGACTCCTTCAATGCTTCCAGCCTGGGGAGCCGCAGGCCGGGCCAACGGACCGTGGACACCATCGACGGCGATCGCGTACCGCCCCGCGGCGACATCGGTCAGCGGGTCGGATGTCGGCATGCCCGGACAGGCCGGGCACCTCACCATGTCCCACAGTTCCAGAAAATGCCGCCCCAGGAAATGGCCGGTGCGTGCCATCGAGGCGCTGCCGGCAGCCGGGCGAACGCGCCGCGCTTGCCGTTGCCGCGTCGTAAGACCAAGTAGGCACTCGCAAGACCGAGTAATCACGGCGTTAGTCACGGCCGCGAAACAGGGCGCAATAAGGTAATCGATTACGCGCGACACCGCCGGGGACGGGTCGGCACAGTGTTCGGCCATGACCGTAGTTTCACAGGCATCCGACGGCGTCAGCGTTGACCGACCTTCGCTGACGGGTCCATTGGATCAATTGCCCCTGGTCGCCGATCGGCTGCACGAAATCCTCATCAGCGGTGGCAGTTTCGATGCCATCTACCGCCACATCCTGGCCGCCCCCGGTAAACGGGTCCGGGCCGGCCTGGTGCTGGCCTGCGCCCGCCTGCTGCCCTCGGCCGCCACGGTGCCGCTGCGCGACGCCGTCGACCTGGCGTGCGCGATGGAGATGTTCCACGAGGCGTCGCTCGTGCACGACGACATCTGCGATGGATCGCTCTTGCGGCGCGATGCGCCGTCAGTACCGGCCGCGTTCGGCGTCCGCACCGCCGCCCGGGCGGGATTCCATCTGGCCGGCAAGGCTTTACAGGTGCTCGCGCGGGTGCTGGCCGACAACCCGGCGGTTTTCGCGCGGCTCGGTGAGGCCCCCGGCGTCACCTACCTAGACCGGATCTCGGACCTCTCCTTCGGCCAGCTCGTCGAGACCCTGCCACCCGCCGTCGACGACGCTGCCCTGCGCCGGCATTACGAACTCGTGGCCGGCGCGAAGACCGGCACCCTGTTCCGGTTGGCCTGCTCGTACGGCGGCACGGCGGGCGCCGTTGACCACGATCGGCTGTGCGCCCTGATGCGGTACGCAGACCAACTCGCCCTCGCCTTTCAGATAATGGACGACGTCCGCGACGTCGAGGGCGGCCCCTCGCTGGGCAAGGAGGCCGGTGGCGACCTCGACCGCCGGGTGCCGACCTGGCCGGTGATCGAATGGCTGGCAACGCGGCCCGGTTCTCGTGAAATGTGGCTCTCCGGGCTGACTTCCAGTGCCGACCTGCAGGCCGACCTAGTGCACAGCGGGGCCACCCGGGCTGCCCGCGCCGTCGCCGTCCGCGCCGCCGAGACGGCCCGCTGGGCGATGGACGTGTTCCCGTCCTCCCCCGCGCGTGAGCACTTGCGCGAACTCTCGGTGCGGGTGGTCTCCCGATGAGCGTGGGGCGGCTCGGCACCCTGGCACACGGGCTGAGGTACCTGCGCCGCGCAACGGACTTGGCCGCGCTGCGGGCGGCCCGGTCACCGGATGAGCTGGCCCGGCTGGCGCTAATCCCGGCGGCCCGAAACCTCGGCATCGCAGCCGGTTTCCTTCCTGCGGACCTACGGGCCGAGGCCACCGCCGCCCTGCTGGCCTGCCGGGTGCTCGACGCCTACGAAGACTTGATCGACCGCCCGCTGGCGAGCGGTGCCGTCCTGACCGCCGTGGACTACCTGAACGGCGACAGCGACACGCCTCCACCGCCACTGCAGGCGATCGCCGTCCGCGACAGCGAAGCGGTAGACCTGGTGCTGGCCGAGCGCATCCGCGACGTGCGGGCGCTGCTGTCGGCGCTGCCCTTCGAGGGACGGAAACGGGTCGGCCGAATGCTGGTCGATGTCGGCCACGTGATGGCCCACAACCTCGATTCCCCGCTGCCGCGGACCGCCTACGGCGAGGGCGTGCTCGGGCGGGTGGTGCTATACGTGTGCTCACTGGTCGCCGAAGACGCCTGTACCGAGGCCGATCTGAGCGAGCTGGCCGGATGCATCGGCGTCACCGCCCAGCTGGCCAACGACTTGCGCGACGGCGAACTGGCGCTGTATGGCGCCGGCGACCGCGAGGAACTGACCCGGGCGGTGATGCTGCGCCTGCTGGCCCCCGCGCTGGGCGGCTTCGCCCTGTTGGCCCGGCTCGGTCCGCGCACCCCCAGCCGCGGTGCCCGGGCGGCGATGGCCCACATGACCATCACGACGACCGCTTTCTTGTGCGCGGCCGTCGGGGCGCCGGCGCCCTACCGGCGATGGCTTCGGCTCGCCGCGGCAGTGCTCGCCGCCCGCTCACCCGTTCACTGGACCACGATGCTGGAGCGGGTGCGGCGTTCCGCTGACGGGGCGATCCACCGGCTGCTAGATGCGTCGCCCGACTCCTTTGCCGAGGCCGGCCTCGCTACCGGGTCGGGCCCGGCTGCGGACGTCCTCGATCTGGGTGACCCTCGCTCGATGTCGCCCTCAATGGGGCCGCTGATCGTCGGCGCCACCTTCGCCCTCGTCGGAGCCCTGCCGGAAGAACCGCTGACCGGTGAACTGCCCGAGCCCCAGGTGCGCCGCATGATGATCGCGGACCATCTGGCCTTCGGCGCCTTGGAACGGCTGCGACCCCGCGACGCCGACGCGATGCAGGCCCTCGCAACGCAATTCCAGCTCACCGCCCTCGACACCGCTTAACCAGGAGACCGCTGATGACCACCAATTCGACCCGTCCCAGTACCGGAACGCCGATCGCGTCGACCGAACAAACGCCGTTCAGCCGGCGCGTGCTGAAGCTCGAGCACCCGGCGAATGTCGGCCCGCTGATGCATATCGTGTGCTGGCTCGGGCTGCTGGCCTTCGGTTTGCTCTTGCCGGCCGCCACGAACTGGTACCTGGCGGTGCCGGTGATCGTCACGCTGACGCTGCTGAACTTCTCGATCACCATCGGCGTGCTCCACATGCACACCCATCGGCCGCTGTTCGTGTCGCGACGGGTGAACCGGGTGATCGACGTGCTGTGCTGTCTGCCCGCCGCGCTGACGGCGGCGGAGATGCGCGAGGTGCACATCCTCAGCCACCACCGATACAACGACGGTCCCGGCGACGTCACCTCCACCGAGGGGCGCGAGAAGGGAGTCCGCGCCGTCTGGTACTGGATCAGGTACGGCACCATCGTCAAGAACCACGCCGTACGAACGATTTTCGCAGCCAATCCGTCGCCCGGCCGGCGCAAGCGGCGCTACCATTTCATCCTCGACTTCACGCTGGTCGTCACGCTGATCGCGGCCACCTTGTACGTCACCGACAACACCCGGTTCGCGCTCTTCTACTGGATCCCGTTCGTCGTGACCCAGGTGAACACCGGCTACTTCGCCTGGCTGACCCACGCCCCGGCGCGGGTATTCGAGGACGACCCGAGCAAATCGATGAACACCGTGGGCAACTGGCTCAACTTCTTCATCTTCAACCAGGGTTACCACAGCGTGCATCACCGCTACCCCGGCATCCACTGGAGCCAGATCCCCGACAAGCTGGACTTCATGCGGCAGGTCGAACCCGACGTCATCGTGCCCTACTGGATGACGCTCAACTCGGCCTGGCGCCTGGTCGCACCCAAAGGCTTCCTCGACGCGACCTACGGCGAGCGATGGAAGGCCAAGCTGGAGAAGCGGATAGAGGAGGGCACCGTCCGCTCGCGGTACCTGCGGTGGTTCGCATGGATCTGATCACGCCGCAGCAGTTGCGGAACGTGCTGACGGACCGCCGTCGGCTCGTCCCGTTCCTGCTGGCGTTCGCCGGATACATCTTCGCCGGGGTGACCGTGCCCCTGCTGCTGCTGTTCGCCGGGGGCTGGTGGCTGCCGAAGACGGTCGACACCGGGCCGCACCTGTCGACCGGCCCGTCGGTCGTTATCGACGTACTGCTGCTGGCGCTGTTCGGCCTACAGCACTCGGGCATGGCCAGGCCCTCGTTCAAGGCGTTGGTCACCCGCTGGGTACCCGAAGCCCTCGAGCGCACCGTCTACATCGTGATGGCCTGCCTGGCCGTGTGGCTGCTGTGCCTGGGCTGGCAGCCGCTGCCGCACCGGATCTGGTCGGCCGACGGCATCGCCGGGGCGGTGCTCGACGCCGGGTTCTGGCTCGGCTTCGCGCTGGTCTACGCGGCCACCCTGCTGCTCAACCACTTCCACCTGCTCGGCATCAGCCAGGCCTACCGCCGCTACGTGACCCGGGTGCCCGACGCGACCTCCGACCGGCTGCAGGTGCACGGGCCCTATCGCCTGGTGCGCCATCCGCTGATGACCGGCCTGCTGATCTGCTTCTGGTGCGCGAGCACGTTTACGGCCGGGCACCTGCTGTGGGCGGCCGGGCTGACGGGCTACATCCTGCTGGGCACCCTCCTGGAGGAGCGCGACCTCGTCGCTCGCTTCGGCGCGGCCTACCGCACCTACGCCACCCGAGTGCCTCCCTTTTTCCCTTCAGTACTCAAGATGCCGACGAAGGAGCCGCGCGCATGAACCAGCCCGGACCAGTCGCAACCGTCGACAGTCACAAGGACCTGGAAACCACCGTCGCCATCATCGGCAGCGGGTTCTCTGGCCTCGGCATGGCGATCCAATTGCGCAGACGGGGCCGTGACGACTTTCTGATTTTGGAGAAATCGCACGACATCGGCGGCACCTGGCGCGACAACACCTATCCGGGCTGTGGCTGCGACGTGCCTACGGCCATATATTCGTATTCCTTTGAGCAGAACCCGTACTGGTCCAAGATGTGGTCGTCACAGCCCGAGATCCAGGCGTACTTGCAACGCATCACCGATAAGTACGACCTACGCCGCAAGGCGGTGTTCGGCACTGAGATCGTCGCGGCGCACTGGGATGAGGCGGCCTCGCGCTGGCACCTGCGTTCGGCCGAGGGACGCACCATCACCGCCCAGTTCGTTGTGCTCGGCGTCGGCCCGCTGAATGTGCCAAGAATCCCGAAGCTCAACGGCATTGAGTCGTTCACCGGGTCGGTGTTCCACTCCGCGCAATGGGATCACAGTGTCGATTTGACCGGCAAGAAGGTCGCCGTGATCGGCACCGGCGCCAGCGCAATCCAATTCGTGCCCATTATCGCCGAGCAAGTAGGGCAGTTGCAGCTGTATCAGCGCACTCCCGCCTGGGTGTTGGGCCGTAGGAACCCGACCATCCCCAAGTCACTTCAGAAGCTTTTCGCCAAGGTGCCCTTTACCCGCAACTTCTTCCGTGCCGTATCCTATTGGATCGCGGAGTCGTTGGCCATCGGGCTGCACGGGTACGGCAACCTGCATAAGCCGCTGGAATGGGCCGCCAAGGCCAACATCCGCAAGAGCATTAAGGATCCGGCGTTGCTGGCCAAGCTCACCCCCAACTATCAGATCGGCTGCAAGCGCCTCCTTTTCTCCCCCACGTACTACCCGGCGCTTGCGCGGCCCAACGCCGAAGTGATCACGGACGGTATCGCCGAGGTACGGCCCGCGAGCATCGTGACCGGCGACGGCACCGAGCGCGCGGTCGACGTCATCATCTACGCCACCGGGTTCCACGTCTTCGATAGGTTCGACTCCTTCGAGTGCCGCGTTGATGGTGGCGAGTCGTTTGTGCAGCGGCGGAACACCGACGGCGCCCGGGCCCACATGGGTATCAACGTGGCCGGGATACCCAACGCGTTCTTCTTGATGGGCCCCAACACTGGGATAACACACAATTCAGTAGTGTTCATGATCGAGCAGCAGATCAAGTTCGCGCTGCGCGCCATGGACGGTATGCAGCAGCGCGCGGCCGCCTCGATCCAAGTCCGCCAGGATGCCCAGGACAGGTTCAACGAGGACATCCAGCGCCGGCTGACCAAGCGCGTGTGGTCGACCGCGGGTTGCACGAGTTGGTTTGTGGATGACAAGGGTGTCAATCGAGTCCTCTGGCCGGGTTTCACCTGGCAATATTGGCGGGCTGCGCGTAACTTCGACGAGACCGAGTTCGAGTTCGCCCGGCGCTGATCACCCGCGGACAGGCGGATACGCAGGCACATCGGCACCACGGTCAACATGCGCGATCTGTTCCAGCTCGGGTCGTGACTTCCGAGGACGTACGTACATTCGAGGATGGACTGACGGCGCTGCTGACACGAACAGCTCATCGCACTGGTGGTCGCTGAGCACGTGCCACGACTATCCCGCCGCCGAACACCGTCGGCGACTTGACGCTGGCTGATTCACTTACCGAATGGAGTTACCTTCCGATGAGGTCGGCCAGCCAAGCGGACAGCGACTGCCGTTCTGGCAGGGTCCCGCCCCCCGCGTGCTGGGCGGCTTTGTTGTCGGGCTCGTGGCGACCGGCGTGTCTGCTTGGATCGGGTTCGAGTGGTTCTCGTGGCTGATTGGGTGGGACTTTCTCGCGCTGACGTTCATGGTGTGGACGTGGGCCGTCGTCTGGCCCTACGGGCCGGAGCAGACCGCGTCCCACGCCGAATACGAAGAGCCCGGCCGTAAGACTGTGTTCGGGCTTATCCTCGGTGGTGCGCTCGCCAGCCTCGTCGGTGTCGGGCTGCTGCTGGCCAATGCGCGCCCGGGCCACTTCGACCCCGTGGCCCCCTGGGTGGCGGTGGCCAGCGTCGCGATCTCGTGGTTGGCCGTGCACACCATCTATGCGCTCACCTACGCCAAGATCTATTTTTACGAAAAGCCCATTGGCGGCATCGATTTCAATTTCACTGACACTCGAGATCAGCCTCGCTACAGCGATTTCGCCTACGTCGCTTACGCGGTCGGGATGAGTTTCGCGATCTCGGACACCAACCTGACGTCATCCAGGATGCGGGCCACAGCTCTACGGCACGGTCTGTTGTCGTACGTCTTCGGCTCGGTGATCGTGGCCTCGGTGGTCAACCTCATCGCCTCGGGACTCTGACCGCCGGTCCCGGTACACGCAAGAATCCGCGCGCCGACGCCGAGGTGTTCCAGAGCTCGCCCGAGTGCGTGCTTGACCTGCGGCGGCAACCTGTCAATTCTGAGACCGTGGGACGGCGCGAACAACCTCCGCGCGGACTTCTCGACCCCGTCGCGCAGAGACTGCGTCTCCCGTTCGGCGTGTCTGAGTTCATTGACCGCATTGTCTCCGGAACAACGAACGAAGTGGGCCGACGAACGCTGATGGTGCTGATCACCACGTGGGACATGGCCGGCGGCGGCCCGTTCGCCGCGACCAGCATCGCCACGGTGGGTCTGAGCAAGACCGTCGACACCGTGCAAACGCTGTTTATGGGACCGGTTTTCGACCCGCTACTGAAGAGACTGGGCGCCGACAACGTCAAATTCAGGGCGTCCCTGTGTGCGTCACAGCTCATCGGGCTGGGCAGTTCGGAGCCGATCGCTTCGATGAAGGCCGAGGCACTCGCCGACGCGATGGCGCCCACCCTGCAGCGCTACCTCGTCGGCAACGTCTCATAATCGGCGGTGCGCACCGCATCCGCTAGGACAGGCTTGGCGCTCGTACTAGTCCGCGGGCGGTAACCGCACTCAGCGCCGCAACGACGATGTCGTAGCCAACGTTTCCCCTGCAGCTAACCAACGCTGACGAACGAGCTGATTGCGGCGCGCGCAAGCTGGGCGACGTTCACCGACGCGTCCGGGTAACTCACCGCCGCCAGCAGCTATTGCGCGACGTTACGTCTCCTCTCGTAGACGCGCGTCGCCAGGCGCCACTGCGCAGCCGACATCCAGCTTCGGCGCGTACAGTCGCCGGCGGTTCAACCGTCAATCTTGGCGGCACGAGACGACGGAGGTGACGACATGGCCCGATCAGATAACGACACTTGGGATCTGGCAACCAGCGTCGGCGCCACCGCTACCGGCGTGGCGGTGGGGCGCGCGCTGGCGAGCCGAGTACCCGACGCGCTGATCAACGACCCATTCGCTGAGCCGCTGGTGCGCGCGGTCGGAGTTGACTTCTTCACTCGTCTTGCCAGCGGCGAGCTCGATCCCGATGAGGTGGACGGCGGCGCCGGCTTCGGCATGGCACGCATGACCGGGATGATGGCTGTGCGCACCCGGCTGATCGACGACTACTTCGCCGACGCGGGTGCGGCAGGCGTGCGCCAGGTGGTCATCCTGGCCTCCGGTCTGGACGCACGCGCCTACCGCCTGCCCTGGGCGTCGGGCACCACAGTGTTCGAGATCGATCAACCCGCGGTCATCGAGTGGAAGACACGGACGCTACACGAAATGGGTGCCGAACCCACCGCCAGGCTGCACACCGTTGCCATCGACCTGCGACATGACTGGCCCGCGGCCCTGCGCGCTGCGGGGTTCGACGCTGCCGCCGCCACGGCCTGGAGCGCCGAGGGGCTACTGGCGTTCTTGCCCAGCGACGCTCAGGACCGGTTGCTGGATGGCATCACCGCCCTCAGCGCGCCAGGAAGCCGGCTCATCGCGGAGAACATGTCGGGGCGGGAGGGCGCCGCAACAGCGATGCAGGATCGTCTGCGCGAAACCATCGACCGATGGCGCGCCCATGGCTTCGATGTTGAGATGGCCGAACTGTGGTATCTCGGAGACCGTCACGACGTCGCGGACTATCTCACTGCCCGCGGATGGACGACCGATCAATTCACGATGGCCGAACTGTTCGCTGAGTACGGGCAAACCTTGGCGGGATCTGTCGATGAGACAGCGGATTTCGGTTCATTCAACTATGTGACCGCTATCAGGGACTGAGACGTCCTCTCCAGGGCCACCGCCTAGCTCCGGAACTGCTGATTCAGGCGGCGAACCCCAACACACCGATTGACCGGAGTTGTGCCGCGCGTATAGCCATATTCTCGCGGCGAATCCTATGCCGTCGCTCAGGAAGTTCTGAGTCTCGAGGCGAAGACTATCTGTGTGTGCCTTTCGACGGGAACCTGTGTCGCAAGGCAATTAACCGAGCAGGAAATGAAATGACGCGTACTGATCACGACACCTGGGACCTCCGATCCAGCGTGGGAACAACGGCCACGATGGTTGCCGCGGCGCGGGCTGTGGCGACTCGACAACCACACGCCATCATCAACGACCCATGGGCGGCACCACTGGTTGAGGCGGTCGGCATTGAATCCCTCAGCCGCATGGTCCAACTCGGAACGCCCCCGGCAGACGCCGGACTCGGCAGTGACTTGCGCCTGCAACCCATGATCGATTCCTTCGCCGTGCGTACCCGTTTCTTCGACGAGTTTTTCACCGCCGCCACGGATTCGGGTATCCGCCAGGTCGTGATACTGGCGGCCGGCCTGGATTCGCGCGCCTACAGATTGCCGTGGCCGCACGGTACGGTCATCTATGAAGTGGATCTACCGAGCGTTCTTTCCTTCAAGGCGGGCGTTTTCTCCCGGCTGGGCGTGGCACCGCTGGCAAGCGACCGGCCAGTCGCGTGCGATCTTCGTGATGATTGGGCAACGGCGCTGCACGGAAACGGATTTGACGGATTACGGCCGACAGCATGGTGCGCGGAAGGATTGTTGATGTATCTTCCGCCGGACGCACAAGACCAACTGTTCGACACCATTACGACGCTGAGCGCCCCACGATCGCGACTTGCCACCGAGTATCACCCAGACTATCTCGACGAAGTGAGTCGACGGACGGCCTCCGACGTTCGTTGGAGGGTCAATGGCTTCGACATCGATACGGCCCGACTCGTCTACAGCGGCAGGCGCCACTCAGTACGGAATTACCTTGCCGCCCAGGGTTGGAGCGTTGCCGAGCAGACGCGTGTGGGCCTGTTCGAAGAGTATGGTCTGTCGACTCCGGAAGATGACGCGCCGATGCGCAACGTGGTGGCGGTCACCGCCTATCTCGATTAGTCCTGGGTTACGCGCGGATCCCACGACACGGCGCTAAACATCGTCGCCTCCCCACCTCAGGCGGCTGTGGAGGACACCAAGAGCCACGCCTGTCAACAATGGCAAGGAGTGCTCAAGCGGGACCGGGAAGAGTTCGTCCGGTGGTGCTATCCGCACGTTCACCGGTCGGCCCGCCGTAGGCGAGTTGACTATACGCAGCCGCGGCTGCACCTGACTGCGCCGCTGCACCAGCACCGAGACGAACCCCGCCCACCGCCAGCACGCCAACTTGGCGGCCAGCAACGCGGCGAGATCCTCCGGCGTAATTAACCCGAGTTAACGACTCAGGATCACTAGAACGTGTTCACGAGCTTTCGCTGTTCGACCATCTCGCGCGACATTGTGTAGAGGTGGTAGTGCATCGCGCACTTAAGCACACAGATGAACAACACGTTCGGATCCGGCCGTCGTCGGAGCATCGTCGTCATCCGACGGCGATAGATCTGGCGCAACTCAGGGTCGGGAACGTTCTTTATCAGCCGTAGAAACAGGCCGAACGCTCGCAGAGCATCGACCGACTGCGACTTCCATTTCGTCCACGGATGTCGGCGCCAATACTCGTTGCGAATCCGGGCGAAATCGAATCGGCGCGTGAGATAGAGATTCTCCAGCCGCTCGAAGTAGAACTCGGCATCGTACAACTCCCGCATCAGGCCGATGTACCCGTCGCGCAACTCGTCGCGAGTCATGCCCAGCGGAATCACGTTGGTGCCGAACACCTGTTCGTCTTCGAGATCGAGGCGACCTTCGTTCTTCAAACGAGCGTACAGCGGCGTCTTCGGGATGGCCGAGAGCATGCCGACCATCGCGTGCATGATGTCGGTCTGACGCATGAACTCGCGCTGGGCCTTGAAGATCCGGGCATCGTCGTGGTCGAAACCGACGATCATGCCGCACCAGACTTCGAGGCCGGAGTCTTGCACTTTGCGGACGCGATCGACGATCGTCCCGCCCTTGCGAACGTTTTGATACTTCTTCGTCTCACGGAGCGATTCTTCGTTCGGGCTCTCGATGCCGATGAAGACGACCACGATGTTGGCTGCGACCATCAACTCCATCAGCTCATCGTCTTCGGAGAGGTTCAGCGACGCCTCAGTGAAGAACGTGAAGGGGTACCCCTCGGCGGCTTGCCACGCGGCAACGTCGCGCAGCAACTTCTTCACCGCGATCTTGTTGCCGATCAGGTTGTCGTCGACGATGAAGGCGATCGGCATGTGCTGCTTGCGCATCGCTTCCAACTCGGCGATCACCTGCGCACTCGTCTTCAGCCTCGGCTTGCGACCGAACATGATGATGATGTCGCAAAACTCGCACTGGAACGGACAACCGCGGGTGAACTGAATGCTGCCGAACAGATAGTCCTTGGTCTTCAGCAGGTCGTACCGTGGCACCGGCACGCGAGTCATGTCGGTCGGCTCGAGTTGCTCGTAACGGTGCTGATGTCGCCCCTGGTCCCACTCTTCAAGAAACTGCGGCCAGGTCGTTTCCGCTTCGCCGACGAAGATCACATCGGCCAGGCCTTCGAAGTAATCTTCCTGAACACTGACCCACGGACCGCCGACGACCGTGAAGATGCCACGGGCTTTGAGTTCGCGGAGAATCTCGCGCATCCGACGGCGCTGGACGATCATGCCGGTGAGCCCCACGATGTCGGCCTGGGCCAAACGGTCGAAGTCGATCGGCTCGACGTTCTCATCGACGATCGTCAAGCGATGGCCGTCAGGCGTCAACGCGGCGAGCAGCGGCAGGCAGGCGGTCGGTAGATTGCACTTCTTACCAAGCAGGGGAAGTGCGTGTTCGAGGCCCCAGTAAGACACCTCGAACCGCGGGTTGATGAGGACGATATCAGCCACAATCGTCTACTCCGGACCGGACTCGTGGACCGCAACGCGACGCCGAAGGGCGCTGTTTGCTGGCAGCAGCTTAACACGATGGCCTGGCTGATCGTAGCGCCCAGATGTTGACGGAAAAGAAAGCAGGTCAGGATTTGTGGTCCTGACCTGCATCGCCCACGGTGTCGCTGCCGGAGGTGCTGATGCGTATCGCCGCCGACTCCTCGGACACAGCCCGAAGTGAGCAATGGACTACTCCATTTCCCGATTGGCGACCCCGGACAAACCGCGCTGCCGGTCCTGAAAGTAGCTGGCACCGCAGCGCACGATCGTGTCCGCGGGCCGAACAGTGGTCATACGCAATCTCTTTCATTCCCGCGTGTGATCACATCACCCGGCTGGTGCCGAAAACGCGCGACAGCGGGCCGAACGACCAGCCGGCCACGATGACGATTACTCCGATGAGGATGGCGCCGGGTCGATGGCGGTACGCGGCCCGCCATGCCGTGATCTGACCCAGCATGCGAACGGCCTGGGCGCCGGGCGGCATGTGGGCCAGTACATAGCGGCCACGGCGGGTGCCCCGCAGAACGGACAGATCACGCCGAAGCACCAGCGCGGAAGCGACGACGGGCGGCACATGCGCGATCACTAGCGCGAACGGTATGCGACGCTGCCACATCAGGACTAGAGACACCGTCCCTGCCGTGATGTCGGTGGCCAGCTTGCCCGCGTGGACCTGATGGAGCAGGTAGTTGTCAGTGTCCACGACATGATTGTCCCGGCGGACCCGCCGCCGCGGTAGCCGCAGGTTGAACGGAATGGTCGGTGCGCGTGGCGCTTCGGTGATGGGCCGTGTTCAGTCCCGGCCCAGTATCCGGCACAGCACCTGATGGAGGTCCGTACCCGGTGATTCGGGGAGGGCCTGGGCTCGCCAAGCGACGAAATCATCGGGACGCACCAGCAGCGCCGCATCGGGCGCGAGCCCGGTGAGTTGTGCCCACCCACCGTCAACGTCTCGGATGTCTGCGTCGGGTCCGATGAGGTGGACCTCGATCGGCACGCGAAGGGACGTGGACACCTCGTCGGCCGCGGCCACCCATGGGGTTCCGGCTGAACCGGTGAACAACGTGAAGCCCGGTCCGAGCAGATCGAGCGTGGAGACGCGAGCGCCGTCGCGTTGCACCCATGCGTGCGGCACCCGGGTTCCGGGTTCCCCGCGCAATTCCTCGGCGTCGACGAGCTGCACGGCATCGGGGTCGGTGGGAGCGGGCTCTTCGGTCACCACCGCAGCGGAGCGGTATTTGTAACCGGCAACCATGTAAAACAAGGGCCGTTCTTCCTCGGCGGGCAGTGTCGGCCTGTTGTCTCCTAAGGGAAGAAACGAGGCGCCCGGGCCGGTCAGTGACTGCCGCGCCGCGAAGCGACCGACCGGGTGCCGCTCGACATGGTATGTGTCAAGAAGTCCAGGCCCCGCCGTCCCGTTCAGTATCGCTGCGAGTTTCCACGCCAGGTTGTGCGCACTTTGGATCGCGGTGTTGGCCCCGCCTCCCTTAAGCGGAGGCATCGTGTGTGCCGAGTCGCCGACAAGGAATATCCGCCCGCAGCGGAACTGGTCGGCCACCTGTTCGTAGGGCTGCCACGGTGCCACGTCGACAATCTCAACGTCGATCTCGACGCCGACCGCCTTAAGCAGCGTCTCCCGGCACCGCTCTCGGGTGAACTGATCGATCGTTTCGCCGTGGCTGGGGAAGTAAGTGGTCATAAACACGCCGAGGTCGCCCTGGGCCACCACGAATATCCCGGTCACGTCGGGATTATTGATTTGGACGGCGTCGCCATCCCCCAAGTCCGGGACGAACTGGCGCCAAGGTGCCCGGAAGTAGATGAAGACAACGAATACCGGCAGTTCGCCGAAACCCGACGTCGTGACGCCCAGCTGTCGGCGAATCGGGCTGTGCGTGCCATCGGCGGCGAGGAGGTAGTCGGCGTGCACCGCCGACAACGCACCGCTGTCGAGGTCCTTTATCGTCGCAATGACGCCGTTGTCCTGGGTGACAGACTCCAGTTCCGTGCCATAGCGCACCTCGCTGCCCCGCCGCCGGGTTTCCGCCAGCAAGATCGGTTCCAATTTGCTTTGCGGACAGTACTTTCCGAAGGGTTCCGGGCTGAGCCCCTCCGCGCTGGGGAAGAAGGCGGCATCGATGACCGAGGTCTCTTCCGCGCTGCTGAGGCTGTGTTTGCTCACCATGTTGCTGATGTGGTCGGCGGCCGCGTCCACGGCGGTCCCGACGCCCAGCCGGCGTAAGATCTCCAGGCTGCGAAAGGTAAGGTTGCGGGCCTTCGGATACACGAAGATCTCACGGCGCCTTTCAACCAGCAGCGAGGAAACGCCATGCTGGGCGAGCAACGCCGATGCGGCAAGACCACCGACTCCAGCGCCGACAATCAGAACCGAACAGCTGCGTCCCGACATCCCTCTCAGCTCCATCATGTGCGAGTCACTACCCAATGATGGATACATCCGACTCAGAGAGGCTGCCAAAATATTGTTAAAGACCTGTCTCGTGTGGCGATCGCCACCCACGCCGAGATCTTGCGCATGTCGACGTTTTGCTGCGTCGCCGCGTCAACGCGGATCGCCAGTCGATATGACACACGTTGTTCGAGGTGCGGTGACGCTACTGACGTGTACGACGGTGGGGACGGTCGCGGTGGACTGACAGTGGCGGGACTGTCCTGCGGGTCGTACGGCACTCAGTCGGGCGCGACAGCCAAGTTTTGTAGCGAGTGCGGCGCGCCGCTCTCGGGGCGATCATCCCGAGGAGCGAAGGGACCACTCGGTAGTGCGGAATAGTCGACGTGCTGGGGCTGTCGTAACTCTCATGAGTAAGGCAGTGCGATTCGATCACTACGGCGGTATCGACGCGCTCGAGGTGCTCCAGGTAGAGCGCCCGGTGCCCGGTGAGGGCGAGGTGCTCGTCGAGGTGAAGGCCGCCGGAATTAATCCCGGCGAGGCGAAGATCCGTACGGGGGCGCTGCACGACCTCTGGCCAGCCACGTTCCCGTCCGGTCAGGGCAGCGACCTGGCCGGCGTGGTCGCCGAGGTTGGCCCGGGCGTGCAGACATTCGCGGTCGGCGACGAAGTGATGGGCTTCTCCGAAAAGCGTTCCAGCCAGGCCGAGTTCGTTGCGGTGCCCGCCGAGCAGCTGACAGCCAAGCCCGAGCAACTGTCCTGGGAGGTAGCCGGCAGCCTCTACGTCGCAGGCACCACGGCCTACGCCGCAGTGCGGGCCGTCGGGCTCAAGCCAGGCGACACCGTCGCCGTTGCGGGTGCGGCGGGCGGTGTGGGCAGCATCGGCGTGCAGCTGGCCAGACGCGCGGGCGCGACGGTGCTCGGCATCGCTGGACCTACCAACGACGACTGGTTGGCCGCCCACCGCGTCGTCCCGGTCAACTACGGTGACGACTTGGCCGACCGACTGCGCGCCGCCTCGCCGTCGGGTCGGATCGACGCGTTCTTGGACTTCTTCGGCGACGGCTATGTCGAACTCGCGGTCAACCAGCTCGGCATCGCACCCGACCGAGTTGACACCATCATCGACTTCCCCGCCGTGGAGAAGTTCGGCGTCCAAGCCGCCGGCAACGCCGACGGGTCGAGCGCCGCAGTGTTGGCCGAGTTGGCCGCCTTGGCAGCGGCCGGCGAGCTCGAGGTGCCGATCGCGGGGGTGTTCGCGCTTGATGACGTGCAACACGCCTACCGGACACTGGAGAAGCAGCACACCCGAGGCAAATTGGTGTTGCGGCCGTAGCGGCAGGGTGGGCGATCAGCCTCCCGGCTAGTGCCCTTATGCGTCATTTGGGAAGATGCGCCGCCAGCCCGGGTGGCGCCCGTGAGTGTGTCAGGCGTTGCGCTCGCGCAGCAACTTCTTGTTGATCTTGCCGACGCTCGTTTTCGGGATCTCGGAGACGAATGCGATGCGGTGGACCTCGGGCACCGCGTACTTGTTGATGCGGTGCGACGCGACGTGAGACAGCAGGTGGGCGCGCACCGCGTCCGCGTCGACCTTCGCATCGGGCTTCGCGACGACGAACGCCATCGGTCGCTCACCCCATTTCTCGTCCTTCACAGCGATGACCGCGGCTTCCTGGACCCCCGGCACGTCGCCGATCAGCGACTCGACCTCGATCGACGACACCCACTCGCCGCCGGTCTTGATGACGTCTTTGATGCGGTCGACGATCTGCACCGAGCCGTCCGGAAACATCACCGCGACGTCCTGGCTGTGCAGATAGCCACCGGCCCAAAGCTCCTCGGAAGCCTGCGGATTCTTGAAGTAGCCCTGCGTCGAGAAGGGCGACCGCAGGACGATCTCGCCCTGCGTCTTGCCATCGCGCGGCACGTCGCGCATCCCTTCGTCGACGACGCGGAGCTCGACGAAGGGCGCCGGGCGCCCGGTGCGCGAGCGGCGGTGCACGTCGTCGTCGGCATCAACCGGGGTGACACCGGGCGGAATCTGCGCGAGCGTGACGACCGGACCGGTCTCGGACATGCCAGAGCCGGCGAAGATGTCGATGCCCTTTTCGCGGGCGGCCCGACACAGCGCCGGCGAGAGCGCCGCGCCGCCGATGATCATCGTCCAGCCGGACAGATCCTGCTTCGACGCGTCGGCCTCGGCCAGCAGCATCTGCACAATGGTCGGCACACAATGCGACACCGTGACCTTCTCGGACTCCCTCAGCTTGAGCAGGTCCTCGGGTACGTGGCGGCCGGGCAGCACGATCTTCAGGCCCAGTGTCATCGCGATGAACGGGAAGCCCCACGCGAGCGCGTGGAACATCGACGTCATCGGCATGTACACGTCCTCACGATGGATGCGCTGCCCCGCGCGTGGTGCGCACAGATTCATCGCGGTGATCATCGTGTGCAGCACGAGCTGGCGGTGGCTGTAGTAGACGCCTTTCGGGTTGCCGGTCGTGCCGCTCGTGTAGAAGGTGGCCGCCTTGGTGTTCTCGTCGAAGTCGACGAATTCGTAGTCGGGCGAGGCCTGTTCCATGAGCGCCTCGTATTCGCCGGCGACCCGCAACGTAGTCGCTGGCACCGCCTGGCCGTCGGCCAGCACGACCACGTCGCGCACGCCCGTCAGCTCCCTCTTGATGCCCTCGAGCATCGGCACGAAATCGGCGTGCACGAGCACGATCTCGGCGTCCGAATGGTTGAGCGCGTACGCAATCTGCTGCTGCGCGAGCCGCACGTTGACGGTGAACAGCGTCGCGCCCATCATCGGGATCGCAAAATAGCTCTCCAGATACCGGTGGCTGTCCCAGTCCATCACTGCGACGGTCGTCCCGTGGCCTACGCCGAGACTCCCGAGCACCGAGGCGAGTTGGCCGATTCGCGTACGGAAGTCGCGGAACGTGTAGCGCAGCTCGCCACGATAGGTGATCTCCTGATCGCCATACAGGCTCAGCGAGTTGGTGAGCAGCTGCTTGATGAGCAGCGGATAGGAGTAGGCCTCAGGAGTGCTGACGATCAGGTTTTCGGGCACGGCGCCTTTCGATGGGGGCGCCAGCGTATCGGCAACGGCCCTCCGCGCGAGCCGCAATCGACAGATAAGTGAGCACCACTGGATGGGCCGCATAGTGCCTTCACCTACTGGTCACCCTTGCCGACGTCCTTTGGACCTCGGTTCGAGTAAGGCCTCGTTGGTGGGGCTGCCGGGAATCGAACCCGTTACTAAAGTGCTGGTGACCAGCGTAAACGTCAGATTTCAGTACGCGAAACAACGCGAAAGTACCTGGGAATACGCGAAGGGTGTTGACGGCGTCAACACCAATGCCCACAAACCCGCGAGGCAGTTTCGAAAGGAAGTCAGTCCGAGAGGACCCCGTCCGCACTCGCGACGGCCGCTGCGATTGTCGCGAATAATGCGATCGCGGCAACGACCACCAGAAAGATCAGCACCAGGGCCGTATTCATGTGTCCACAGTGCCGACGGCGCGGTTAGGCAGCGCCGACGCGAAACACCTCGGTGTCTTCGGGAATGCCCTTGAGCTGTTGAGGTCCGAGGCTTTCGAATCGCAACGTGGAGCCGGCTGAGAGGTCACGCACGGTCCGGCTGGTGAGCACTTCGTCGGCTCGGGCCATTGCACTTATCCGCGCTCCGACATGGACGGCCATGCCGCTCCATTCGTCGCCGCGCTTTTCGCACTCCCCGACGTGGATCCCCGCGCGTATCCGGATGCCCACCGTCGCCAGGGCCGGTATCAACTCCAGGCCGCAACGAGCCGCTTTAGTAGGCCCGTCGAAAAGTGCGAAGACGCCGTCGCCGGTGTGCTTGGCCCGGCGACCGCCGTATTTGGTCAGTAGGCCTTCGACCACGTGATCATGCGCGTCGAGTGCCTGCCGCCAGCGGGCGTCACCATGAGCGCTGAGCAATTCGGTCGAACTGACAATGTCCGTGAACAACACCGTCGAGAGCACGCGCTCGTTCGACTCCTCGTGTTCACCGCACACGAAGTCCAGGACCGCGTCTGCCATGTCGTCGTCGAACAGGCCGTGCGGCCCGGGCGGAAGTTCATGAAACTCGGCGTTTGGCATGGAGTCCGCCAACGCCTTCGAGGCCTCCAGTGGGGCGAACCGGTCACCGTCTCGGCCTAGGACCAGCGTCGGGACCCGGACCGCTTCGAGAATGGGACGCACGTCGATATCGGCCCACGCCTCAAGAAGCATCCACGCCATCGCGGGGCTGGCCGAGGTCCGTTGAAGCCTTCCGTAGAGGTCGCGGAAGCCTGGTATATCGGCCAACTCGCCGAAGAAGAAATCGGCCAAAGCACCATCGCCCCAATGGTTTTCGACGTCTTCTTGCAGCTCGGTGAGTTGAGCGCGACTATGGCCCCAAAGGTAGTCGGGCGGATCTGGCGAGAAGCGTGGCAGTGTGCCGTACAGCACCATTGACCGCACTCGCTCCGGATACGTCGCCGCGAACAGGATGCTCATCGGGCCACCCTCGGAGATACCGAGAAGCGCTGGGCATTGGGCGTCTGCCGCGTCCATCACCGCGCGAAGGTCATCCATCCGCTCGTCCAGCGGCGGGACATGGGTCGTCGGGTCCGATAATCCGGTGCCGCGCTTGTCCCAGGCGATCAGGCGGGTCTGGCGGGCGAGGTGATCAGGAAAAGATGCATAAAACCCGTCAAGGCCCGGGTAATCCCACATGTCGACGTTGCTGATCCAGCCAGGAACCCAGACCAGCGTCGGCTCTTTGTCGCCCCAGATGCGATAAGCGAGGCGCACCGATCCGTTCCGCGCGTAATGCACGTGCCCGTCGCTCACGGAGACATCTTCGCACCGTGCTGGCCGCCGGGAGTGCGCTTCGGCGGTCAGGCGTTCTTGTGTAAGACGAACGCGCCGAGGGCCCAGATGACTCCCGTGAGCACCACGGCAACAAGGAAGCTCGCGACTCGGAATTATTCCCGCTGACCTGGACCTTTAGAAGTGGAGCTGCCGGGAATCGAACCCGCTGCAAAAAGCTGCATGAACGGGAAACGTCGAATTTGAGTACGCGAAACAACGCAAGTACGGGAAACGACCTGCCGATACGCCGAAAGTGTTGATGGCATCAACATGCCGCAGCGCCTCCCGGCTGATGCCCTTATGCGTCATTTGGCAATATGCGCCGCCAGCCCGGGTGGCGCCCGTGAGTGTGTCAGGCGTTGCGCTCGCGCAGCAGCTTCTTGTTGATCTTGCCGACGCTCGTTTTCGGGATCTCGGTGATCTCCACAAGAATCAAGTATTCAAGACGTGCGGGATGAAGCGGTGTTGAATGCGGACATCGAAGCCAGCGCCGGGGAGTGCAGTGAATTCATCTGATACCGATCCGTGGCCCAACCGCGTGCTCTGCGCGCTCGGTGTGCTGGAATTAGCGGATATCGACGCGGATGAACAGATACTTCGGGAAGCGGTGGCTGCGCAATTTGCGTCGCGATTTGCTGAGAAGGACCGGCTGTACGCGAACGACAGGCCGCAATGGCACAACGATGTGGACGACGCAGTTCAGGGCCTCATCAAGAGACGTCTCGTTACGCGGCGGCCGACCCTACGGCTCACCGCCGCGGGTAAACGCGAAGCCGATGGGGCGTGCAACCGGGCGTTAGGCGTTGACGAACGCCCGCTTCCCGCCGCGTCCACCGAACAAGCGCCCACTCGGGACCCGCTGCTAGCGGGCATCATCACACCATCGCTGCGCGAAAGGTTCGTCGTCGCTCCCGAATCTGATCAGGCGGAGTCGCGATCGAAGCCTTTGCCGATCATGATCGAACTGAACCTGCGCTTCGAGTCGGGAATCGACGGCGCAATGAAGCGGGTGCAGTACTTGTGGCACCTGGTCGGAGGCGAGGGGCAACCGTTTCTGCTTGCCAACCAGTACGCCGTTGGGGAGCTGACCAGCACGCAGATCGAGGGCTTGGTTTCGGCGGATGTTGCCGCGGTCGACGAGCCGAAGCGAGCGATCTATTTGGTTTGGCCCGATTTCGACACTCACCCACAGATCGATGAGTCCTCGACCACGATCAAAGCGATACCCGCGCAACGCAGCTTCGACAGCTTCGGCGATGGGATCGTTTGGGCGGTAGTGGATTCCGGCGTGTGGTCCAAGCATCCACATTTTCAAACGTATGGGACCCTCACAGACAGTTCGGTGATGGATCTGCATCGGGACTTCACCGACAACAACGATCCGAAGCCCCTAGAGGACTCCGACGGGCATGGCACCCACGTTGCCGGCATCATCGCCGGTGGCTTGGTCAACTGGGAGCCACCCAAGAAGGTGATAGCGGCCGAGAAGCGTTTCAACGTGGCCTCCCCCAACGTTGACCCCATCCTGCAGCAGCGGGACCTCAAGAACAGAAACCGCCTGGCCGGCATGGCGCCGCGCACGAAGTTGGTCAGCCTCAAAGTGCTCGGTGTGGGCGACCTGGCAGCGCGCGTGAGCCGAGTGATGCACGCGTTGGCATACGTGCGGGAGGTCAACTCGTTGAGCCCACGCATCCACGGAGTGAACCTGAGCCTGGGATACGAGTTTGCGGCGGAATGGTATGCGTGCGGCCACAGTCCGCTCTGCGTGGAAGTCGACAAGCTGGTGCTCTCGGGGGTCGTCGTCGTGGTGGCGGCAGGCAACAGCGGCTATGTCACGTTGAATCCCAAGTTGACCCAGGACATCACTAAATTCACCGCGGACATGACGATCAACGACCCGGGTAACACCGAACGTGCGATCACTGTCGGGTCGACGCACCGGCATTCACCACACACCTACGGCGTTTCATACTTCTCCTCGCGTGGCCCGACCGGAGACGGTCGGCGAAAGCCCGATCTCGTGGCTCCTGGCGAGAGAATTACGTCCGCCGCCGCGGGTAAGGACCTGATCGCCGTACAGAACCAGGCCAAGGTGCAAATCGACGACGAGACCGCCGTCTATATCGAAAAGAGCGGCACCAGCATGGCCGCGCCCCACGTCTCCGGCGCCATCGCCGCGTTCCTGTCGGTGCAGCGGGAACACATCGGACGACCGGAGGACATCAAGCGCATCTTCGTCGACTCGGCGACCTCGCTGGGCCGCGACACGGCCTTCCAGGGCAGTGGCCTGGTTGACCTCTTGCGCGCTTTGCAATCCGTATGACGCATCAGAGAGGACATAGCAAGTGACCGAGACCATCGCCAATCGACCCGCCTGGCGGCTCGTCTTCGACAAAAACGGGGACGTCGACCAACAGACGCTCGCTGACCTGAAAAAGGGCATCCGCGACAACGGGATCACCGATCTCGTGATGTTCTCCCACGGCTGGAACAACGACGAGGCCGCCGCGAGGTCGCTGTATGAACGATGGTTCAAGCTACTGGCCGCCGAGGTTGATCCACAGCGCAACGTAGGCTTCGTCGGCATTCGATGGCCTTCGCAGCTCTGGCGCGATGAGCCGATACCGGACTTTGACAATGCGCCTCAACCCCAGGGCGGGGGCGGCGCCGCCGGACTGGAGGAGGCCCCGGTGATCGCTGCCGGTCCGCCCACCATCGACCCGGTGCAGTTGAACGACCTCAAGGAGATGTTTCCCGACGGCGCCGCGCAGCTCGACGCGATCGCCGGACTGCTCGAGCAACCGCCCACCGGGGAACGAGCGGCCGAACTGTTCGACAAAATGCGGGAGTTCAGCGCTGCCACGGCCGAAGGTTCCAACGACGGCGAAGCAGAGCAGTCGAACCAGCCGGGAATGCTTGACCCGCAGCGAGATCCGGTCGACACCTTAAACAAGTTCGCTGACCGGCTGACCGAGGCGGGTGTCGAGCTCGCCGAGGGCGGCGGCGGCGCGGCGGCCGGCTTGGGCGACTTCACCGCCAAGCTCTGGCATGGCGCGAAAGAGGCCCTGCGCCAACTCACTTACTGGCAGATGAAGAACCGGGCCGGCGTGGTGGGTCAGAAGGGACTCGGGCCCGCCATCAACGAGCTGACCGACGAGTTCCCCAACTTACGGATTCACCTCATCGGTCACAGTTTCGGGGCTCGCCTGGTGTCGTATGCGCTCGCCGGACTGGATAACTCGGACCCATCGCCGATCAAGTCGGTCACACTTCTTCAGGGCGCCTACTCCCGTTACGCGTTCACCGATGCACTGCCGTTCCGGGCGGGCGCCGGAGCGTTGGCGGGCCGGCTCAGTCGCATCGATGGCCCACTGACGGTTTGCTTCTCCAGTCACGACCGCGCCTTGACGACGTTCTATCCCCTTGCGTCAATGGCCGCCGGCGATGACGCTGCCGCAGCCGACGATCCGCTGTCACAGTGGCGGGCCATGGGATCGCACGGCGCGTTCAACGTCGAGACCCAGACGCTCGGGACGGTCGGAGCTGTTTATCCCTTCCAGGCGAGGCAGATTCTCAACTTGGATGCATCCGAGGTCGTCACAAAGGGCGACACCCCATCGGGCGCGCACAGTGACATCTTCTACTCTCAACTCGCCTGGGTAGCCGCGGCGGCCGGGGGCCTCAACCGGTAGCTGACATTCAGCCGTACATCGCGAGGAGTCCGGTCTGAAAGAACCGGCAGCGGAGGTTGGCCTACTTGGACTGGGTCTCATACCAATTGACCTGCTTGTCGCAGCGTTCGAGCGCGAGCTTGTGGCGGGCGTCGAAGTTTGCGCAAACGCCCTTGAGGCGTCTACTTATCTCGGTGACGGATGCCACCCGCCCTGACATAGCGGCGTAGCCGAACTGAAACACCCTCGGTCTAGAAGGACGGTCCCCGCTGGCGGCCCGGCCAGCGTTGGCGATGTATTGACTCTCGTGCGATGCCTGTCGCCTCTGCCCCGTTAGCCTCTTCGGCCTTGGCGATCGCATTTGAGAGCCGCGGTCTTCCAAAGATGCGCGAGAATCTCAATCGAGCTGTACCCCTTGAGTTTCGCAGTTACGCGGCGGCTGCGGCGCAGGCCAGTTCGTAGTCGCGGTATTTGTTGGGGTCGGGCTGAGCTGCGGCAACGCCTGTAATTTGTGCTGCGAGAAGGGTTCTGCGGAGTTTGGCGAGCATGTCTTCGAAGGCGATGTCGTCCTTGTGCCGGTACCAGGGCTGGGCGTGGCGTCGGGCGTCGAGGTCGTCTCGGTGGTGGCCGTGCAGCGCGTACCAGATGATGACGAGGCTGTAGACGATGAACTCGAACGGCACGGTGCGTTCGACCGCGCGGCGCAGGCGGTTGCGGGCTTGGCCGATGCCGAGCAGTTGCTTGCCGGCGGCGATGGCGGTCTCGATCGGCCAGCGGTGCGCGTAGCGGGCCACGACGCGTTCGACGCCGTTGCGGCGGTCGGTGGTGAACAGTGCCAGGATCTTGTCGCTGCCGGGGTCGCGGACCAGCACGACGCGACCGGGCTGGGTGCCGAACGCGCCGTACCAGAGGGCGGCGGTCTCGGCGGCGTCGACGGTATCGCGGTGGCCGTAGCGCGACACCGTGACCCGGCGCCAGTCGGCGGTGGTGGCCAGTTCGGCGGGGATGCCCAACCGCTGGCCCTTCAGCCGGGGGCGGCCGCGTTTGCCGGTGCGCGGCGGCGCGGGCGCGTACAGCACGGCGTTGACCGGCAGCCGGGTGGTGAACGTGGTGTTCTCGACCAGCAGCACCTTGCCGTGGTAGGCGGCGTCGCCCACGCCGTGGATGGTTCGTTCCGGAAACTGCTGCCGCAGAACGGAAATCATCTCGCCAGCCAGCCGCACCGGGGACGGGGTGCCCTTGCCGCGCCAGAGCCGAAACAGGACCGGCAGGCACACCGGATGCGAGCGGAACGGCAACTCGACGACGATCCCGACGATGATCCACCGGTTGCCGCGCCCGAGCGCGTTGGGGTCCTGCGCGGAACCGTCGTGGGTCCAGTACGCGCCGAACACCCGCCGGCCCCAGCGGCGGAACAGGGTGTCGTCGACGACCACCTCGATCGGCGCGTCCGCGTCGAGCAGCCTGGTCACGATCAGCCGCGCCAGCGCCAGGCCGAGCCGATCGGCATCCCAGGCATGCGCCGAGAAGAACCGACAGCACGCGTGGAACGACACCACCGCCGCCATGCCCGCCCCGGCGAGCATGCCGACCACCGTGCGCCTGGCCGCACGCGCGACCAAGCCGGTGGCCAGCAGCTCGAACAACGCGAACGTCGACGACCGGCGAAACGCGGGACGAAACGTCTCCAACAGAACACGCCACGAAGCGGGTAGGGTCAGGCCCGGAAGCATCGGCGGAACTCCATCTCGGGGTTGACAACTCAGACAACCGCCGATGCTTCGTCACGCTGACGACCAGATCACGGCGACACGCCGAGTAACACCACAATCGCCCCAGAAGTCACGCCCGCCACACTGGTCAAACTGCGAAACTCAAGGTACCCCAAACGATTACAAATGCAATAGGTGTTCTGTCACCGGACTATAGGTTTAGTGCCAACGGATTTCGATGGGATCGGGGTGGTTCGTTGGGTGTGGGGTTACGCCCCGCCCCCACCGGCAGCGGTCCCCATCGCCCTCGGTGACGCTGGCCTGCGGAGGTCAAAACTCGTCGTCCTCGTCGATGAACTCGGTCGGGTCGTAGGGATCATCAGCGTCGGGGGCGTCCTCCCCGACGTCGAGCGCCTCCGAGTGCTGCCAGCTCCTCCAGCTTCGCGATGATCGCCGCCCACATCGACTTTCGGGCTCAACAGCGGTTTGCGGATTATCTCGACAGGTTGTCAGGTCACGTCTTCTGGCTATCGGCTCGCGGTCACTTCGGCTTGCCGAAGTTGCCCATCGCCTCGCCGGCGGCGCAGGTTTACCACCGCCACCCGGTAAACCAACGCGGGGTGGAGCAGGCGAATCGGAGGGTCGATGAGGCCGTTGACCTTGAAGAAGCGTACGGCGACAACAGGGTTGGACGCACAGGCGGTCAGCACCCAGTCCACGAGCCGGGTGGTAACGCGCATCGACCTCGACCGTC
>CAWDAC010000029.1:0-108110 GCA_963800125.1 uncultured Actinomycetota bacterium
CCGTAGGGGATGCCGACGACAAATCTGTATGGGAGCCAAGGGAATCGGTACCCCCGGACGAGCCCGCAGGACCGCCGCTGGCCGGTGTGCGGATCGTCGATTTCACGGCGTTCTGGGCTGGGCCCGCTGCGACGCATTCGCTGGCGGCGTTCGGGGCGGAAGTCATCAAGATCGAGTCGATCCAGCGCCCTGATGGCATCCGCTATTCCGGCGGAATGCGCACAGACGTCGACGACTGGTGGGAGTACGGCTGGGTGTTCCACGCGATGAACACCAACAAGCAGTCTGTCACGCTGGACCTGCAGTCCGAGGACGGCATCCGGCTGGTCAAGGACCTGGTGAGCAAGGCCGACGTGGTCATCGAGAACTTCTCCCCGCGGGTTATGGATCAGTTCGGCCTGGGTGCCGACGCGTTGCTCGAACTCAATCCCCGGGTCGTCGTGGCGAGGATGCCGGCGTTCGGATTGACGGGCCCGTGGCGGGACCGGGTCGGCTTCGCGCCGACGATGGAGCAGATTGCGGGCCTGGCGTGGGTGACCGGCCTGCCTGAGGGACCTCCGGTCGCGCCGCGCGGTGCGTGCGATCCACTCGCGGGGGCGCATGCTGCGTTCACGGTCCTTGCGGCGCTGGAGTTCGCCGACCGGACGGGCCGCGGCCAGCTCGTCGAGGTGCCGATGATCGAGACCGTGCTCAATGTGACCGCCGTCCAGACAATGGAATTCGAGGTCTTCGGGTCGGTCATGGAGCGGCGGGGCAATCGCGGGCACACGGCCGCGGTGCAGGACATCTACCGGTGCGCGGGCGATGACAACTGGATCGCCGTGAGCGTACGCACCGACGACGAGCGCAAGGCCGTCGGGGAACTCACGGGCGGACCGGATATCCGGCTCGAGGAATGGTTGGCCTCACAGGACGCCGAGGTCGTCGTGGAAAGCCTTGTTGAAGCGGGGATTCCGGCGGCCGTGGTGATATCGCCGTCATTGGTGACCGAGAATCCGCAACTGATGCACCGCGGCTTCTTCGAGCGCCTCGAGCATCCGCGAACCGGGACGGGCCTGTACCCGTGTCCGCCGTTCGCTCGGCTCGAAGGCGCCGAGAAGTGGCTGCTTCGCACGCCGCCAACGCTCGGGCAGCACAACAGCGAGGTGCTGACTGAGATGTGTGGGCTTACCGACGCGGATCTGGAGCGGCTTTCGGCCGCAGACGTCATCGGCACACGGCCGAAGGGCCTGTAACTCCTTACGCCCAAACGTGAGTTTGGGCGCGAAATCGGGCCCAAATCGCGCCCAAACGTTGGTTTGGGCGAATGGCGGTTGCGCTAGCGGGGAGTCAGGGTGATCGCCATCTCGTCGAAGATCGACATGTTGTTGGTGAGGTTGGGGTAGGCAACCTTCGGCGTACCGAGGCTGATTTCGTCGGCGCGGCAGAGCAATTCGTCGAGCACCGCACGGATCTCGGCGCGGGCCAACATCGCGCCGAGGCAGTGGTGTGGTCCACCGCCGCCGAACGTGACATGCGGGTTGTCGGCGCGGCCGATGTCGAATGTGAACGGGTTGGCGAAAACCTCCTCGTCACGATTGGCGGAGCGCAACATCGCCACCACCCGTTCGCCCTTCGGGATGGTGACCCCATCCATCTCCACGTCAACCTTCGTGCTGCGCGTCCAGAACGCGACCGGCGAAGACCAGCGCAGCACCTCCTCGACCGCGCTCGCTCGGATCGCCTCATCGGTGCGATAACGCTCGATTTCCGCTGGATTGGCGACGAACGCCTGCAGTCCGGAGGCCAGCGCGTTCTTCGTGGTGTCGCTGCCGGCGAAGGCGATCACGAAGAAGAAGATCTCCAGTTCGTTGGCCGGTATCGATAACCGCTCGCCGTCCTCGTCCGTGACCACCGCAGAGGTCAGGGTGCTCCAGATGTCATCGGCCGGATTGCGCCGTTTCTCGGCGGTGAGCTCGAGCGCATAGCCGAAGATCTTGCCGAACAGTTCGAGGTGGTCCTGCTCGGTCAGCCGCGAATCCGGCGAATTGGCCTTGAGTATGCGATCGAACGTGTCGAAGATCTCGGGCCGGTCCTCGTCGGGGATGCCGATGATGTCGCCTATGACCGACATCGGCAGCACGTCGGCCACGTCTTCTATCCAGTCGCCGCCGCCCGCCGTGAGCAGCCGGTCGATCATCGCCGCGGCGCGCGTGCGAATACCCTGCTCGAGCTTGCCGATCGCCTTCGGGGTGAAGGCGTGGGACATCACCCTGCGCCGCTTGATCAGATCGGGCGGATCCATGTTGATGATGGTCGGCGCCGAGCCGACGACGCCCACTCCCTGGATGAGCGGGCCGTCGACGGCGGTGAAGGCGTCG
Source organism: uncultured Actinomycetota bacterium (assembly GCA_963800125.1). Taxonomy (GTDB): domain Bacteria; phylum Actinomycetota; class Actinomycetes; order Mycobacteriales; family Mycobacteriaceae; genus Mycobacterium. The sequence goes on from CAWDAC010000029.1 coordinate 2,361, forward strand.
GTGTCGCGGTGGATGCGTTGTGCATGCCGGTGCTTGGTGGTCATCCAGAAGTCCCGCTTGACGGTCTTGGCCACGCCGTCAGTGAGCTCATGGTGAAAGATCGGCCGCTCGCGGCGCAGCTCGGAGAACAGCTCGTCGGGAAATCCGTTCCGCCACAAGGCGGAATCCGACAAATCGACTGGCGTTGTCGTGGGCATGCGCGCTCCTGGATTGGCTGACCTTGACCTAGAATGCCTAAAATAGTAAAAATAGGCAATGGACAGGGTCTGACCTGCCCTTATTGCGCGCGGACGGAGTAGCCATGACGGAGACGGTTTCTGACTCGACGATGGACCCGTCGGAGCGCGAATTCGGGCCTAGCGGGATCAGCCTGTCGAAATACCGATTCCCGACCGGCTGGTTCATCGTCGGCTTCGCCTCCGAGTTGGTTCCAGGCCAGGTCAAGCGCGCCCACTACTTCGGCGAAGAACTGGTGATCTTCCGCACCGAGTCCGGGCAGGTCAACGTGCTCGACGCGTACTGCCAGCACCTCGGCGCCAACATGGGGGTCGGCGGGACCGTTGAGGGTGAGCGCATCGTGTGCCCGTGGCACGGCTGGAGATGGAACGGCGACGGCACCAATGCCTTGATCCCGTACAGCAAGATCGGCTGCAAACAGAACGTCCGCATCAAGACGTATCCGAGCGCGGAGTGGTATGGCTTCGTCCTGGTGTGGCACGACCGGCATGGCCGGGCGCCCTACTGGCAGCCGCCGGTCCTTCCCGAGCTCGAGACCGACGAGTACTACCCGCTGCACCCGCACACCCGAATGGTCAACCGCGTCAAGGTGCATGCGCAGATGATCATCGAGAACGCCGCCGATCCGTATCACGTGCAATATGTTCATAAGGCGGCCAACCCCGCGACCACGGCCTCGTTCGAGGTTTCCGGGTACCACCTGCACGCCACCGTTAACGCCAACTTCGGAGGCGGGCGGGCCAGGACCTGGCTCACTCCCGATGGCCCCGTGGACGCCAAGATCATCTACGACAACTATTCACTCGGCCTGGGGGTCGTGCGCTTCCCGTCAGACCTGGTGGCAACGGTCCAGGTCACCGGTCAGACGCCGGTCGACGAGGACTACACCGACTACTTCTATACCCAGGCGTCGATTCGCGAGTCGGGCGACACCGGCGACGTGCCCACCGGGCGTGCGGCGAAGTTCCTGCAGCTTCAGCAGGAAGTCATCAAACAGGACTTCTTCACGTGGGAGAACATGAAGTACTTGGAGAAGCCCAACCTGGCGCCGGAGGAAGCCCGCGACTACGCCGCTCTGCGGCGATGGGCGCATCGCTTCTACCCCGGCACCGAGCCCGCGCCGGATGACTTCGGGTACACCGCCACTGGCGAACCGGATCCGGCGGCAGCGGGTGCCTGAAGCCCGCAGACCGGACGGGCCGATCGGTCCGTCGCAGTTCGGTGTCGAACGCTTCACCGTGCCGGCCGTGCTGGACCAGCGCGCCGCGCAGTTTCCGGACCGTGTGCTGATGTCGATCGCAGGGACTCCGGTGACGTTCGCGCAGATGATGCAACGTTCCTGCGCCGCCGCGAACGCGTTGACCGCCATGGGGGTCGGCCGGGGGGACAGCGTCGCGCTGTTCACGGCGACATGCCCCGAGTGGGTCTACTTCTGGCTGGGTGCTGCGCGGATCGGAGCGGTGACCGCCGCGGTGAACGCCGCCAACAAGGACGAGTTTCTGGTGCATGCGCTGCGGCTGGCGCGCGCCAAGGTCGTTATCACCGACGCCGAACGGCATCCTCGGCTACGCGAGGTGGTCGATCGCGTGGAGACGGTGGAATCGGTTCTGGTTGTTGGGGATTCGCTGTCCGACGTGTTGGCGGACGCCTCGAGCAGCCCACCGGATGCGGCGCCGGCCGAACCCGGGGAATTGGCGGCGCTGTTCTTCACGTCGGGCACGACCGGGCCGTCGAAGGCCGTCGCGACGAGCTGGCACTACCTGTTCTCCGCAGCCGCCGCGGTGGCCGCCTGCTGGGAAATCGACGCGGGTGACGTGCTGTGGACCGCCATGCCGTTGTTCCACCTCAGCGCGGCGCCGTCGGTATTGGCGCCGATGCTCGTCGGTGGGACGACAGTATTGTCGGCGGCATTCCGGCCGAGCGAAGTGTGGGACGAGGTACGCGCTTGCGGCGCAGCGGGATTCGCCGGAGCGGGTGCGATGGTCTCGATGCTCTGGAACCAGCCGCCGGACCCACGGGACTCGCAGCTTCCGCTGAGATTCATCTCGGCGGCGCCGATCTCTGCCGACCTGTACCGCAGCATCGAGCATCGTTACGGCGCCAGGATCGTGACGATGTACGGCATGACCGAAGCCTTCCCGATCGCGTTCAAGACCGTATCCGAGGACGGCGTCCCCGGGACGTCGGGTCGGGTGAACGCCGCATTCGAGGTACGGATCGTCGACGGCGATGGACATTCACTGCCCGCGGGCGCGGTCGGCGAGATCACCTGCAGGCCAACGTCAGCCCACGTGATGAGCCTCGGCTATGTCGATACAGCCGCGATCGACTCGCGGCTGCGGGTTGAGCCGCACCGGGAATGGTTCCGCACCGGAGATCTCGGCTCCCTCGACGAGGACGGCAACCTGACGTATATCGATCGAGTGAAGGACTCGCTGCGGCGGCGCGGCGAGAACGTGTCGTCGGTCGAAGTGGAGACTACGGTGATGCGCCACCCCGCCGTGCTCGAGGCGGCCGCCGTTGCGATACCCAGCGATCTCGGCGAAGACGACATCTTGGTCGTCGTCACCCTGCGACTGGACGAGGACCTGGACTACGCCGACCTGCTGGATTTCTGTTCCGCCCGGATGCCGTACTTCTGCGTTCCCAGGTATCTGGAAGTGCTCGACGACATACCGAAAAACGTGATCGGGCGGGTTCGTAAGGACCTTCTTCGCGAAAGGGGTCTCGGCGCGGACGCATGGGACCGCGAAGCACACGGCTACATCCTGAGTCGCTAGGACGGGAAAAGAAACATGACGATGACATATCAGCAGGAGTTCGTGCTGAGCGGCGTGGCGGGTCGCGCGGCGATTCTCAATCTGACCGCGCGGTACAACCGGCTGTTCTCCGCGGGCGACCTCGCCGGCTGGATCGCGACATTCCGGCACGCGGGTGCGTCTTTCATACGCGCGGGGGAGACGTTCACCGACCTGAGCGCGGCCTTCGACGGCGGGAACGGACAGCGGCTGGTGACCGTCGACCACGAAATCTCGGTCGACGGCGTCGACGCCACCCAGCGCTGTGTCGCGCTACTCTTCGTCGGAACCGAACTTCGCGCCACCGGGATCTACCGCGACCGGCTCATCTACGAGCGGGGCGGGTGGTACTTCACATCACGCGAACTCGACTGGGATGTCGTGCCATCCAAAGACGCGCTACCGGTATGAGCCGGTGACCGCGGGTATCCGCTATGCGTTCGCGTTCGGCACCTACGAGGACGCGTTGCGCATGGTCGGCGTGCGCAGTGAGCCAAGGCTCGCGGGCACCGCGGTCAGTGCGGCGCGCATACAGCATTTCGCCTCGATGGTGCAGGATGGCAATCCGTCCTACTGGGACGCCGAATTCGCAACGGAGGTCTGGGGCGGACTGGTCGCGCCACCCGCGATGCTGATGGGCTGGCTCATCCCGCCGCCGTGGCTGCCCAACGGCGAACGGCCGGTTCCGTCAATCGCGATCCGCGTCCCCCTTCCCGGTACCACGTTCATCAACGCCTCCAACGATGTTGAGCTCGTGATGCCGATCCTCGAGGGTGACCGCCTCAGTGTCGTCGAAGAAGTGGTCTCGGTATCGCCGGAGAAGCGAACACGGGTCGGCAGTCGGGCATTTCGTCGAGACCTGCGACAGCTACTACCGCGAGGACGGCTCCCTGGTTGCGACGAACCGAAACACGTTGTTCCGCTTCACCCCTGACGGAGTCGTCATGACGTCGCACCGCAGACTGGCGTGGAACGAGATCACCGTGCCTGCCGAGCTCGCGGAGGTTGTCGACGAGATCAGCTACCAGCGCGTGGTGATGAACCCGGGCGCTACTTGGGATTACTTCCCGGGCCACTACGACCCCCGCTACGCTGAAAGCCACGGGCATCCAACGATTTTCATCAACACCATGCACCTCGCGGGGTTCATCGACCGGATCGCGACCGACTGGGCGGGTCCATACAGCCGTGTGGTGCGGCGCAAGGTGTCGATAGTCGGGTCCGTCTACGCGGGCGATTCCATGGTCGGCCGTGGCCGGGTGGTGAACAAGAGATGCGACAACTCCGGTGACACAACGAGATACCTTGTGGACCTCGAGATCACGATCTTCAACCAGCGCGACGAACTGTGCTGCCCGGCGGAGGTGACCCTCGAGCTGTCAAGTTAATCGATCGGCAGCGTGCCGGCGGTCACCGTCGACTGAAGTTCAACGTACTGCGAGAGCCCCTCTGCGCCGAACTCACGGCCGATGCCGGACTGCTTGAATCCGCCGAACGGAGCGCTGGTATCGAGCTGGTACATGTTGATGCCGTAGGTGCCGGTGCGAATCTCGGCGGCGATCTCCAGACCGTGCGCGACATCGGCCGTCCACACCGATCCGGCCAGCCCGTAGTCGCTGTCGTTGGCGATGCGGATAGCGTCGGTCTCGTCGGTGTACTTCAGTACGGTCAGCACCGGGCCGAAGATCTCCTCGCGGGCGATCCGCATCTCGTTCGTCGCGTCGGCGAACAACGTCGGCCTGACGTACCAGCCCCGGTCGTGCGGTTTGTCGATGCCGCCCACAAGGACCCGGGCGCCTTCGTCGACACCGGACTGAATGTAGCCCTGCACTCGATGCTGCTGACGTTGTGCGACAAGTGGTCCGATGTCGGTCGCCTCGTCGGCCGGGTCGCCGACGCGGAGACCGGACATCATCTCGGCGAGCGCATCGACGACTTCGTCGTACCTTCGTTCGCTGACCAAGATCCGGGTCTGTGCCACGCACGCCTGGCCATTGTTCATCAGGCTCGCCGTCTTCAGGTGCTTGACGGTGTGGTCGATGTCGGCGTCGTCGAGGATGATCGCCGCCGACTTGCCGCCCAGTTCGAGGCTGACCCGCTTGAGCTGCTCGCCACACAGGGAAGCGATCTGCCTGCCGGTGGCCGAGGATCCGGTGAACGAGATCTTGTCCACGCCGGGATGACGAACCAGGGCCTCGCCCGTCTCCCGGCCACCGGGGACGATCGACACGACACCTTCCGGCAGGTCGATCTCCTCCAGCATCTCCGCCAACCACATCGCATCCAGCGGAGTCTCCGGGGCAGGCTTGACGACGACGGTGCAGCCGGCGATCAGGGCGGGGATCATCTTCGGCATGATCAGGACCTGGGGGACGTTCCACGGCACGATCGCGCCGACGACGCCGACGGGGGCGCGACGCACCTGAACGTCGCCGAACAGGCCCTGCCGACGCTCGACCCATTCGAACTCCTTGGCCGTAGCCAGGGTCAAGTACATCTGCGAGAGGGCCCCGTTTGCCTGGCCCAACCTGCTGAAACTGCGCGGAGACCCCATCTCGGCGGTGATGAGGTCGGCCATCTCGTCGGCGTGGGCGGTATAGACAGCGGCGAGCTTCTCGATCTTCTCCATCCGCTCCGAAACCGCAAGCCGTGGCCACGGCCCCGTGTCGAACGCGGTGCGCGCCGCTTGAACTGCCCGGCCGACGTCCTCCGGAGTCGCCTCCGGCGTCTCGCCGATCGGTTCCTCGGTGTGCGGGGAGACCACCGAGAGCCGTTGCTCGGTTGCGGGAGCCTGCCAGCGGCCGCCGATGAAGAGCTCGTCGTAGGCGAGTGATCTCATCCGTGCGCCTCCTCGTAGGATTGCCTTGCCCAGGAACGGAATTCGGTGATCGCGCTTTCACCGCGCGCCAGCTGGGGACGGTCTCGATAGATTTTGCTTTCCCAGATCGGGATGTCCTGTTCGATCTGCTCGCAGAAGTCACCTGCGAAGCCCAGGCCCATACGGGACATTTCACCTGTCTCGGCGTCCGACGGCGATGTCGGCACCGAGGTGTGGGCAGTAGGCGTCGAGCACGTACCGCGTGCCGGAGTCGCCGCGATAGCAGATCAGCCGGCTGCCGAAGTACTGCAGACCGATGACCTGGCCGGTATCGACCTCTCGGCTGCAGGCGACCTGGAACCAGCCCTTGGGGTAGGGAGCGAAGGGAAAGCGCTTTTCGACGTTCTCTATCACGGCGTCACCGCCCGTTCGGCCCCTAAAGTTGCTATTACTGCTAACATAGCAAAAAAGGATCTGGGAGTGCCGCTGTGGGTGAAGACTGGCGTCAGTATCCGTTCGAGTTGGTGCCGGGCGACCCGCAATTGGTTTTCCCCGCCGCCGAGGCCAATCATCAGGACTGCGAGTCGGACACCTGGTTCCTTGCCGGCGAACTGACCGGTGAATCCAATCGCAAGTTCGCGTTCCTCACGATCTTCAACAAGAACCGGCCCGGGCTTGCGCTTTCTCGCTCCTCGCGTGCGCGGCCTATCGTCGCCGACTTCTACACGCTTGCGCTGTTCGACCTCGACAACGGCACGTACGGCACTTACACGGACTACGACATGCCGGGAACGAACATGAAGGGGGGCGCGCGCCCGAAACTGTCCGTGGCCGACGATCATCTGGACATGTCCTATGACAGCCGCGCGGGCACTGCGGTATGGCAGACCTGCCGCGATGAGCAGGACAACCTGGTGCCCTATACGTACGACGTGAGCTTATGCGGCACCGACCAGTGCGGTGCCGCGATGCGGCTGGAGCTCCATGTCACACCGTCGCGGGCGCCGGTGCCACTGGGCGCCGCGGCCTACAACGGAGCCATCGAATGCTTCGGGCAGGCGAACACGTACTCGTACTTCCAGACCGGCATGACCATGACGGGGACCTTGTCGTGGGGAGGCTTGGAGCAGGCGGTCACGGGTACGGCGGGGCACGTCGACCGGCAGTGGTTTCCGTTGGTCGCAAATGATGGTGGGCCGACCGGCGATATCCGCTCCCGAGCCCACGAATGGCGCACGATCAACCTGGACAACGGCGTTGACATCAGCATCTGGCGGCAGTTCGACCGGACGAATCGTAATGTACTACAGCCGTTTTCGGGTGCGACGACCAGCTCGCCCGATTCCAATCCTGAGTACGCCGACGACATAGAGGTCACCGTCGCCAGTTACGTGCGCTGGCCCGAGTCGATCCGCACGTTGGTCCCGCCCCCGGCCGCGGCGCGGTACATGCCTGATCGTCATCGCCTGACGTCACGCAAGCTCGACCTGGACCTGACAGGAGAGCCGTTGGTGCCCGCCCCCGCGCACGCCCTGCCGCTCGAGTACATGGAAGGCCCGTATCGGTACCACGGCACCCTGCGCGGAGAGCCGGTCAGCGGGTTCGCGTTCTACGAACGGTCGCTGGCGCTGTATCGGGACTGGGAGTTGGTCGACGTCCTCGCGGCAGCCGAGCCCGGAGAGCGGGATGAGGTAGCGCGGATCATCGATGAACTCCGCCGAGTCTGAGCTCGTGTTCCACTGACCGAAGTCAATGATCAAAGTCATTGAACCTGGTAGGCATGCACAACACGTGTCTTCCCTCTGTCAGTCGGAGAAGATTTCGCGGTTGACCGTATGTAAATACGGGATCGCGAGGAAGGGGGTGATGTAGAAGATGTCGTACAGCCACCAGCCGATAACTGGGAACACGACGCCGGCGTAGCGCACATCGGCATACATCGTCATGTTGACCACGTAGCCGATCCAGATGACCACGCCCATCCAGCAGGTGATGATCATCCATTGGTGGCCCCACCGCTTCATCTGCAGGAATCCGATGGCCGCGGCAATTCGCATCGTGAACACCGTCAGGATCAGGCCTACCTCCCAACCCTTCTCGCCCGGCCCTGCGGCGCCAATGATCCACAGTTCATTGAAGTGCCAGAAGTACCCCGCGTCGAACATGTTGCCCCAGCCGTTCAAGTGCACTCGGGCCAGCAGGGTGTGGCCCGCAACCAGGTCGAGTGCCCAGCCCACGGTGTTTATCGCGGCATCAATGATGACCAGGTACCCGATCAGGGTGACGATCATGGGCCGAACCGACAGCCCTCCCGCTGTGCCCGCCGCAACAACCACACTCCGCGCAGGAAGATCGGAAGGCCGAAGATACCCAGCGCCGCGGTGCCGATCAGCGGGCTGCCCGAGATGAGCCACTTGTCGGCCTGCCGCTGCGCGAGCCTCGATTCCTCCATGTGCTCGTCGAAGGCCGGCCCGTCGTGGTTGGCCCCCGGGGACTTGGCGTTGCCCCCGCCACCAGTTCGGCGCAGCTTCAACGTTGGAAGATTCAAGAACTCCTCCTACCGACCGGTCTGGAGCCGTCGTAGCTACTGTTTGTAGCCAATAGACTGACAGTAGTCAATCATCTTGCGTCGGATCGGCGGTCCCGGGGTTTACCCGGTTCATCGGGATCGTCTCGTGCTCCGTGCTGGCGTCGCCGGCAAGTGGTTGCACCTGGTGGAACTGGTCCGCCGGAGCGTCGCCGAGATCAGCTCAGCCCATGGGAGCCAGGCTGCGCAGCGTCCTCGTCACGTAGTCCTCCAGCATGGCACCTTGCGTGGGCCAATCGTGCGTCGTGGTCAGCAGCGCATAGAGGCCAAGAAGGAAGAACACGGCACTGTTCATGGGGTTGACATCGGGATCCAGGAGACCCTCCCCTTGTGCACGCTCGATCTCTTTTGCCACCAAGACGATGATGGGGTGGTCTCTGCCCTCTTCAGCCGGCGGGCGGGTCTGTGAAAAGTGAAGTGCAAGAAAGTCTTTGAATAGTGACGCGCCTAATCGGCGCTCCAGGGCCAACACCAGCCGGACTGCTTCTTGGAGCGCAGAGGCAAGGTCGTGTTGCGATTGCACGAACCGGCCGAACTGGCTTGCAATGCGCTCCTCCTCCCGTCGTTCCAGCTCCAACAGCACGTGCTCTTTGGTGGGAAAATGGAAGAAGAATGTGCCATGGGCAACCCCAGCGGCCGCCACAATCGCACTGACATCGGCCTCAGCCATTCCTGACCGTTTGAACTCCGCTATGGCCGCGCCCAAGAGACGCTCTCGCGTCTGCAAGCGCTTGGCCTCACGCGCCGATACCCTGTTGATCGCTGCCATGGTCCGTTCTTTCTCGTCAGCAGACTGACCCGACTCACCGACAAATGTCGGGTTCGCTTCCACGACAGTATCGTCTACGACAACCATTGCGCCCGTCACGCGCCGTTAGGCGCCGATGATGCCGAGCCTCTCAAACGTGTCTCGGACCCCGTCCTTCCAGTGCACTGAGCACTTGCCGATCAGCTGCTCGCGGCGGGAGTTGTCGGCGGCGAAACTGTCAAAGCTGATGGGACTCTCGATGAAGTTCGGTGTGATGCTGGTGAGTTCGGCGACATACTCACCCATCTGGCGGTCGGACACGGTGTCATCCCCAGCCCAGTTCACGACGGTGGCCGGAACCGAGGCCACCTCGAGGAGCAGATGGGCCTGTGCGCCAATGTCCTGTCCTCCAATCGGTGAACCGATGTTGTTGTAGCCGATCGGAACAAGCCATGGATGACCCTCCTTCATCGTGTGGTACTGCATGACGGGCAACCCGCCGTGCCCGGTCCAGCTGTATCCAACGTTCATGCGGGCGATGGTGGTGGGCAGGTCGAGCATTCGCGCAGCCGCCCGGACGGCGCCCTCGGACGTGATTTTGATGACCGGGTATACCTCCGCGTAGCTGCCGAGGCCACCGAGGGGATCGGTCTCGGCATAGGCGTGGTGCGGGTGGTTCTCGTGTCGCCGATAGACGCAGGAGCTCGAGACATGAAGGAATGCCTCGGCTTTTCTACAGTGCTGCATCAGCAGGGCCGATGCCTCGGCGTTGTTGGTGATCGACTCGTCGTAGTCGGGACTTACGTGTAAGGCCGAATGCACCACATGGGTGCAGTCGGTCGGCAGCATCGACGCGTCACCTGAATCCATATCCCACACGCAGGTCTTGATGCCCATTTCCTCGAGTTCCGCCTTGCGCTTCGGATCGCTGAACCGTGCCGCGCACCAGACCGCGTTGTCCTTGGCGAAGTTCTCGGCGATCGGTCCAGCGATCTGCCCGGTCGCGCCGGTCACCAAGATCTTTCGGTCCTCGAGCATGATCTGTCTTCCCTTCAGTGATCTCCTCACTCCACCGTGTCGTACCTTCCTAGCTTGCTCGCAGCCGCGATGTCAATGATTCAACTCAGTGACTCAAATCAGTTCGGTTGGTAGGTACGACCATGAAGCGCGCTAATCCCGCTCGGGCGAAGGAGAGCGCCCAGATCCACTATCGTTCCAACTTCCGATTCCTGACTACTAGAAACTATGTCGTAACCAGCTTGCGGAGTGGACGAGCCGAGGTTTCCCGCATGGTCAACACCGTTGCGAGCGAGACGATCGCCGCGATGATCACGTAGTACGCGGGCGCGAGCGTATTGCCCGTGCGATCGGTGAGCCACGTCGCGACATACGGCGCAGTCCCACCGAAGATCGCGACCGATGTGTTGTAGCCGATTGAGTAGGCACTCGAACGCACCCGGGTGGCGAACAGCTCGGCCCCTGCTGCCAATGACGCCGAAACAAAGACGGCCTCGACCGCGGCCAGGCCGGCGTGCCCGGCGATCGCCGCGCCCAGGGAACCGGAGTTCAGCAGCAGGAACAGGGGATAGGCGAGCACGATAAATCCGACCGAGCCCGCAATCAGCAGCGGCTTGCGTCCGATCCGGTCGGACAGGGCGCCTAGCGGCGGTATGAGTACCAAGGCCACCACGCTGGCGATGGTGATCGAGATGAACGCGTCCATCTTGGTCAGCCCGAGCGTCTTGGTGAAGTAGCTCGGCAGGAACGTGAACACCGTGTAGAAGCCGACGTTGTGGATCACTACCAGCCCGAAGATCTGGAGGATGGGCCGCCACGACGTCGTCAGGGCCTCCTTGAGCGGCGAGGCCGACACCTCGCCTTCGTCGCGCAACTCCTCGAATTCAGGGGTGTCGCGCAGGCGTAGTCGGATGTAGAGGCCGACGATGCCGAGCACGCCGGCGAGCAGGAACGGAATTCGCCAGCCATAAGAGTCCATCGCGGCTTCGGGGAGCACCGCTTGCAGCACGGTGACCGTGATCGAGCCGAGCAGGAAGCCGACGACCACCGACCACACCAGGAACGAGACGATAAATCCGCGGTGCTTGTCCGGCGCATACTCGGCCAGGAAGCACGCGCCGCTGCCGTACTCGCCGCCTGCCGAAAAGCCTTGCAGGCAACGAAAAAGTAGAAGTAACAGCGGGGCGGCCACACCGATGGTGTCGTAGCTCGGCACCAGACCGATGGCGAAGGTCGAGGCCGACATCAACAGGATCACGATCGCCAGCACCCGCTGGCGGCCGATCCGGTCCGCGAGCGGACCGAAGAAGAAGCCACCCAGGGGCCGCATAAAAAATGCCGCCGCGAAGATGGCGAATGTGTTGAGCAGCGCGACCGTGTCGTTACCGGATGGGAAGAACTTGTCCGCGATATAGGTGGCCAACACGGCGTAGATCGCGAAGTCGAACCACTCAACCGTGTTGCCGATTGCCGCGCCGCGCACCGCCTTCCGCACATCCCCGGCATCGGCGTGACGATGTGAGACGTGCTCGTCATGGACGGTCATGGCACTACTCCTCGCAATCGAATTCGGCGTGCGGGCGATCGGTGATGAACATGTGGCCAGGTGCGTGGAAGATGGCCAGCGACGGCTTGGCTTCGACGACGACCGCCTGGGGCGTCACCCCGCACGCCCAGAACACGGGCACCTCGCCTTCCGCGATGCGGACAGGATCGCCGAAGTCCGGTGCGCTCAGATCGGCAATGCCCAGCACCGCTGGATCCCCGACATGCACCGGCCCGCCGTGCATCAACGGGAACCGAGCCGAGATCTCGGCGGCGCGATCGATGTATTCCGGCGCGAACGGTCGCATGGACACGACCAAGGGCCCCTCGAATGGGCCTGCGCCGACGCAGCGACGGTCCGTGACGTACATCGGAACGTTGACGTCCTGCAGTTGATGGGCCAGCGGCAGTCCGGCGGCGGCGAGTGCCCATTCAAAGGTGAATGAGCAACCCAGCAGGAATCCCACCAGATCGTCGCGCCAGAACCGGGTCACGTCGGTCGGCTCTTCGAAAAGCGAGCCGTCCCGGAAAACGCGGTAGCGCGGAAGGTCGGTCCGGAGATCGGCGCTCGGCGCGAGCGGCAAGAGGATGCGGTGACCCGGTATCGGTGACCTCGAGGAGCGGGCACGGCTTCGGGTTGCGGACGCAGAAGCGCAGGAAGTCGAGCGCATCGTCCGCGGGCAGAACGACCAGGTTGGCCTGGGCGAATCCCGGTGCCAGCCCACTGGTCGGGCCGGCGTGTTCACCCGACCGAATGCGGCCCCGGGCATGAGCAGCATCAGACGCGGTTGCGTCTGCGACATCCTGCTCGTGCCCGCGCATGGGGCCTGGATTCCCGATTACGCCGGTTAACTAACTTTCAACGCCTAATTACTCGACCGCCCGTGACGCGGCGCCAACCTCCAGGCAGCAGGCTGACGGATACGGCGGAGACGACCGATACCGCAATCAGATAGGCCACGATCGAATCGCTCGTCTTGGTCGCGCCGTATAGCGCTGCGGCGATCGTCGGGGCGAACGCCGAGCCGACCACTTGAGAGAGGGTGTATCCGATCGAGACGCCGCTGTAGCGCACGTCGGCATCGAACACCATGGAAAACAACGCACCGGTGACACCGGCCGCGGGTGCCATCGCGAGGCCGAACACCAGCACCAGAGCGACGAGGAACAGCACGGGCTTTCCCGTATTGATCATCGCGAACACCGGACCGATCGTCACGGCCATCAGGACCACGCCAATCAAGAAGAGGGCTTTGCGGCCCACCCGGTCGGACAGCGAACCGAAGAGTGGATACATCACCACCGCGACCGCAGCGGCGACGAATACGCCGAAAAGCGCCCAGGTGCGGCCGATTTTGGCGACCGATGTCCCGTAGGAAACAAGGTATGCCACGCAGATGTACGCGAAGACGCCTTGGGAGAGATAGCTTCCGGCCACCAGCAGGATCTGACGCCAATGCTTGCGAAACGCGTCCGCGATCGGCATGCGCACCACGCCTGAGGTCGCGCTCAGCTCGGCGAAGTCGGGGCTCTCGGACAAGGTCAGCCTGATCACCAGTCCGATGACGATCAGCACGGCGCTGAACAGGAAGGGGATCCGCCACCCCCAGGACAAGAACTGGTCATCGGGCAGTTGCGACACTAGGAAGAACGCCAACGTCGCTGTTGCGGTCCCGGCGGGTGCACCCATCTGCGGGAATGCCCCGTAGAAGCCCTTTCGCTCCGGCGCCGCATGTTCCACCGCCATCAGCGTCGCCCCGCCCCATTCGCCGCCGACGGCGAATCCCTGCGCCAAACGCAGCAGGGTCAGCAGGATGGGCGCGGCGACACCGATCTGTGCGTAGGTGGGCAGCAGGCCGATCAGGACCGTCGAAACACCCATGCCGACAAGCGAATACACCAGCATGCGCTTGCGCCCGAGTCGGTCGCCGAAATGGCCGAACACGATTCCGCCAAGGGGGCGGGCGAAGAATCCCACCCCGAACGTGGCGAACGACAACAGCACGCCGGAGGCCGGCGACGCGTTGGGGAAGAACAACTTCGGAAAGACGAGTGCGGCCGCCGTTCCGTAAATGAGGAAGTCGTAGAACTCAACCGTGGTCCCGATGAAGCTGGCCACCGCGACGCGCAGCGGGGACACCCGCGCCGTCGTGGCCGCCTCAGCGGACATCAGGGGTCAGTCGCTGGCCGGAAGTGGCTTGGCTTCTTTGACGGTCAGCGCCGTCGTCCCGACGGACAGCGTGCCCGCGCCCGGCCTTCGTTACCAGCACTTCGGCGCCGTTCTCGTCGACATAGCGCTTGCCCATCAAGTTTCCGTCGGACAACGCCGGGTCCAAGGAAAGTTCGGAGGAGGTCGCTGAATCTTCTTGACTACCGATCGGGATCATGGGCGCACCACCGGCGCGCAGGTCGTCGAGGCTGTCGGCGGTCCTGACAACGATCACCTGCGTGTCGCATACCTGGCTCTGCAGACGCGTGCCGTTCTTGATCATGTTCGACTCCTCAATGTTTCGTGCTCCTCGCGTGCGCGGCTAAATTCGTCGACCAGTTCGCGGCGCAGCACCTTGCCGGTCGCCGTGGTGGGCAGTTCTTCACGGAATACCACCCGGTCGGGTGTTCTGGATCCGCGCAGGCTCTTGCGGACGTGATCGCGCAGTTCGTCGGGATCCGGGTTGGCGCCGTCGCCGGGAACCACCACCGCCACAATGATCTGGCCCCACTCCGGATCCTCGGGGCCGACCACCACGCACGCGTGCACGTCGGGATGCTCGACCAGGACGTCTTCGATCTCTGCCGGTGCGATGTTCTCTCCGCCCCGGATGATCGTGTCGTCGGATCGACCGCCGATGAACAGGTAACCGTTCTCGTCAAGCGTGGCAACGTCCTTGGTCGGGAACCACCCCTCGGCGTCGAGCACCGAGCCGATCTCGGCGTAGCGGCCCGACACCTGGTCGCCCCGCACGAACAATTCGCCGGTCTGACCTGGGCCGAGAACGGTGCCATCGTCGGCGCGGATCTGCACCTCGATGCCCGGCACGGGCTGACCGACCGAGCCGAGCCTCCGAGCGAGCGCGTCATCCGACGCCGCGAGCGCGTCGCGGTGGTCGTCCGGGGTGAGGACCGCGATCGTCGAGCTCGTCTCGGTGAGGCCGTACGCGTTCACGAACCCCACGCCGGGAAGCAGCTCGAGCGCCTTGCGAACCAGCGGCAGCGCGACCTTCGATCCGCCGTAGGCCAGGTTCCGCAGCGTCGGCAGCTCGGCAGGTGTGCGCTCGAGTTCGGACACGATGCGATCGAGCATCGTGGGCACCACGGTCGCGGTGGTGATGCCCTCGTCGGCGACCAGGCGGATCCACTCCTGTGGGTCGAACCTGCTCAGGTACACCATTTTTCGGCCGGCGTACAGGTTGGACAGGGCCGCGCCGACGCCCGCGATGTGATAGGGCGGCACACAGATCAACGCCGCATCCTCGACGGACGCCGACTCGAACTCCACGGTGCCGGTGACGTAGCTCGTCAAATTGTTGTGTGTGAGCTCGACGGCCTTCGGGCGCGAGGTGGTGCCGGAGGTGAACAGCACGACCGCGACGTCGTCGGGGTCGGGGAACTCGGCCACCGGCTCGGCAGTGCGGGCAGACTCGATGAACTCGTCGGAGGAGATCACCTGCTTGCCTGCGCCCGCGACGACGTCCAGGTACTCGGCATCAGCGATCACCAGAGGTGTGGGCAGGCGGTCGATCAGTTCCCGCAGCCCGTCGGAGCTCAGCCGGTAGTTCAGCGGCGTGACCGCCACTGAAGCCCTCGCCGACGAGAAGAGCAGCAGCGGCAACATGACGCCGCCGGTGCCGACGTAGGCCACGTGGCCCGCCCCTGACGCCGCGATGACTCCGGCCCCGCCGTCGGCAAGCGCGCTCAGTTCGCTTGTGGTCAGTCGAATCTCGTCGGAGATCACTGCCGTCCGGTCCGGATCGCTCGAGGCAGCCATCTCGAGCAGCAAAGAAATGCTCATGGTTTATCGACGAAGATATCAAGGATGGGGTCGTCGCCGCCCCCGTAGTGGGACAGGTCGGTCACGCCGGCATCGGCGAGCAGTTGGGAATCGATGTAACACTGACCGTTCACCTCGGCGGCGGGCCGGGAGAAAATCTCCACTGCGGCGTCGCCCATGATCTGCGGGTCGCGCGAGCGAGCGGCCAATTCGCCCCCGCCGGCGAGATTGGTGACTGCGGCGGTGGCGATGTAGGTCTCTGGCCACAGACAGGCGAAACCGATGCCAGCGTCGGCGTACTCGGCTGCCCATCCCAGCGACAGCAGCGTCATGCCGTACTTCGACAGCGTGTAGGACGGGTGTGCGCCCAGCCAGTACGGGTTCATGTTCAACGGCGGCGCCAGCGTCAGCACGTGCGCTGATGCTGGTTGTGCTCCTCGCGTCCGCTCGGCTGACTTGCGCAGACGCGGCAGGCACGCCTTGGTCAACAGGAATGTGCCCCGGACGTTGATGTCCATCATCAGGTCGAACTTCTTGGCCGCTAGCTGCTCGGTCGGTTCGGTGGCGATGGCGCTGGCATTGTTGACGCAGATGTCGACTCCGCCGAAGCGCTCCACCGCGGTGTCGACGGCGCGCTGCACATCCTCTTCGTTGCGCACGTCGCCGACCACGGCAACGCCTTTACCGCCCGCGGCCTCGATATCAGCGACGGCGGTGTGAACGGTGCCCGGGAGCTTGGGGTGCGGTTCGGCCGTCTTGGCCAGTAGCACGACATTCGCGCCTCGCCTGGCTGCGCCGATCGCGATCGCCAACCCGATGCCGCGGCTGGCACCGGAGACGACGAGGGTGCGATCGGTGAACGACTTGCTCGACTGGCTGGACATCTGCCTCCTCGGACGGGTCCCCTGTCCTGACCGATCCTAACAAACCGGTATTGGCATTCTCATTTTAGGCAAGTGACATAATCACTGTGTACCGGGTCTTCGCTCTGTGCCCAGACCTTCTGGTTGGCCTTCTCCAGTGCACGTTTCCGGCGTGCGGTATTGGCATTCTCATTTTTTGCAAGTACGTTATCCATTGATGACTGACCCAGTTCAGACCCCCTCCGGCATCCCGGTCGAGCCCGTCTACGGACCGGCCGATCGCGCCGGTGACCCGCCTGCGCCGGGGACCTACCCGTTCACCCGCGGCAACTTCGCGAGTGGCTACCGCGGCAAACTGTGGACGTTTCGCCAGTATTCGGGCTTCGGGACCGCGGAGGAGTCCAATCGACGCTACCGCTACCTGCTGGACCAGGGCGGTACCGGCTTGTCGGTCGCGCTCGACCTGCCGACGCAGTGCGGCTTCGACTCCGACGATCCCGAGGTCAGCGAGGAGGTGGGCCGGGTCGGTGTCGCGGTCGACACGCTTGCCGACGCCGAGATCCTGTTCGACGGCATCCCGCTGGACAAGATCAGCACCAGTTTCACGATCAACGGCACCGCCGCCATCCTGCTGGCGTTCTATGTCGCGGCGGCCGAAAAGAAGGGCGTGCCGCGCGAGAAGCTCACCGGCACCATCCAGAACGACATCCTCAAGGAGTACGCCTCCCGCGGTACCTGGATCTGGCCGCCGGAGCCGTCGCTGCGACTGATCGCCGACACCATCGAGTTCTGTGCTGCCGAGGTGCCGCGGTTCAACGCGATCTCGGTGGCGGGCGCGCACTTCCGCGACGCTGGCGCCAACGCCGTGCAGGAGATGGCGTTCACCCTGGCCGACGGGGTCACGTACTGCGACACCGTGGTCGAGCGCGGCCGGATGAGTATCGACAAGTTCGCGCCGCAGATCTCGTTTTTCTTCTACACGCACGGCGATTTCTTCGAGGAGATCGCGAAGTACCGCGCCGGTCGGCGGCGTTGGGCGACGATCGTGCGGGAACGTTACGGCGCCACCACCGACAAGGCGTCGATGTTCCGGTTCGGCTGCGTGTCCGGCGGCGCCTCGCTGTATGGGCCGCAGGCGAAGAACAACTTGGTCCGCGTCGCCTACGAGGCCATGGCATCGGTGCTCGGAGGCGTCCAATCGATGTTCACCGCCGCCTGGGACGAGCCGTTCGCGCTGCCCAGCGAGGAGTCCGCGACACTGGCGCTGCGCACTCAGCAGATCCTCGCGTACGAAACCGGGGTGGCATCGGTGGCCGATCCACTCGGCGGCTCCTACTTCGTCGAGGCGCTCACCGATGCGACCGAGGAGAAGATCATCGAGATCATGCACGATCTCGAGACACACGGCGGCATGGTGCGCGCGATCGAGGACGGGTATCTGCAGGGCCTGATCGCCGATGAGGCGTTCAAGATCCACCAGGAAGTGGAATCCGGCGCGCGGCCGGTCGTGGGCGTGAACAGGTTCGTCTCCGACGAGCCGGCGCCGGACGTCTCCATGTACGAGCTCGACGCCGAAGGCCGCGACGTCCAACTCAAGCGGCTCTCGAAGGTCAAGGCCGACCGCGATTCTGCCGCCGTGGCGGCCAGCCTTGCCGAACTGAGCCGCGCGGCCGAGGGAACCGAGAACCTGATGCACAAGCTGGTCGATTGCGCGAACGCGTACTGCACGGTCGGGGAGATGGTGAGTGCCCTGAAAGCGGTGTGGGGCGAGTTTCAGCAGCCGGTGGTGTTCTGATGGCTGAAATCACTCCCGCCCGGTCCCACCCGGCCCGCGTACTCGTCGCCAAGCCCGGACTCGACGGCCATGACCGCGGTGCCAAGATCGTCGCCCGCACGCTGCGCGATGCGGGGTTCGAGGTCATTTACACCGGTATCCGACAGCGCATCGAGGACATCGTGTCGATCGCGCTGCAGGAGGACGTCGCGCTCGTGGGGCTGAGCATCTTGTCGGGTGCGCACGTCGCGCTGACCACCCGCACCGTCGAGGCGCTACGTGCCGCGGACGCCGGCGATATCGCCGTGGTAGTCGGCGGCACTATCCCCGAGGCCGATGTGGCGAAGCTGTTGTCCGCCGGTGCTGCGGCGGTCTTTCCGACCGGCACACCGCTGGACGTCCTCGTGCGCGAGGTGCGCGCGTTGACGTCTGAATCTGAGAAGGTGGGCGACTGATGCGCCTTGGCGTGATGATCGGGGCCGAGCGCGGCGACATGGCGCGCAAGGTCAAGAAGTTCCTGGCCGACATCGAGTGGGCAGAGTCGGCGGGGCTGGACACCGCGTGGATGCCGCAGGTGCCCAACGACTTCGACGCGCTCACCATGGTGGCGCTGATGGGCACCCGCACGACGCGCATCGAACTCGGGACCGCCGTCGTGCCGCTGCAGGCCCAGCACCCGATCGCCCTTGCGCGCCAGGCACTCTCGGTGCACGCGGGCACGTCAGGACGGCTTGCACTCGGCGTCGGACCCTCGCATCACTGGATCGTGCGCGACATGCTCGGCATCCCCTACGAAAAGCCCGCGACGTACACCCGCGATTACCTCGAGGTGCTCAACGCGGCGCTGAAGGGCCCGGGCCCGGTCGACGTCGAGAACGACACGTTCACCGTGCACAACCCGACCGTCCTTGATGCCGAGACGCCGATGCCGGTGCTGGTCGCCGCGCTGGGGCCGGTGATGTTGCAGATCGCGGGCGAGCTCGCAGACGGCACGGTGCTGTGGATGGCCGATGAGCGGGCGATCGGCGACCACATCGCGCCGCGGATCACCAAGGCCGCCGAAAACGCCGGGCGCCCGGCGCCGCGCATCATTGCGGGTATTCCAGTGTGCCTGTGCACCAACTCGGAGATCGACGCGGCCAAAGAGCGCGCCAACCGCATTCTCGCCGAAGCGGAGACGTCGCCGAACTATCAGCGGCTTCTGGATCGCGGCGATGCTCGCGACGTCGGCGATCTCTGCGCCGCAGGTGACGAGGAAGCGATCCTGGCACGGTTCCGGCGATTCGCCGATGCCGGGGTCACCGACCTCTCGGTGCGGCTGCTGCCCATAGGGGACAACCGCGACGAGTTGGTCGCGTCCAAATACCGCACCCGCGAGGTGATTTCGCAGCTCGCCGCAGAGGTGCGATGAGCGCTTGCGCGAAGAGCCGAGGGCACCGATGACAGCTGGACCGCTTGCGGGCATCCGCATTCTCGAGGTCGGCGTCATGCTCGCCGGCCCATACGCCACGATGCTGCTCGCCGACCTCGGTGCCGAAGTCATCAAGATCGAACCACCGGACGGTGAGATCTCGCGTCAGGTCAGCGACAGCTACTTCGCCAGCCTGAACCGCAACAAGGAGAGCGTCCGCCTGGACCTGAGGTCGGAGGCCGGCCAACAACAGCTCGGTGAGCTTGTCTCGAAATCCCATGCGCTGCTGGTCAATATGAAGCCGTCGGCGATTCGCCGGCTCGGACTCACCTATGAGGCGCTGCGGCGGTTCAACGAACGGATCGTCTGCGTAGCCATGACGGGTTTCGGGATGGACGGGGGTGACGACCCAGCCTTCGACTATGTCATCCAGGCGGCGACTGGGGTGGCGGCGATGACCGGCGATCCCGATGGCCCGCCCACGTTGCCCGGCTATTCGGCGGCCGACAACTCCACCGGACTGGCCGCGGCGCTGGGGCTGCTGGCCCAGGTCGTGTCCGGTCGCGGTGGGCAGGTCGATGTTTCACTGCGCGATGTGGTGATGTCGCAGTTGAACTATCGCGCCTCGGCCTACCTCAATGACGGAGTCGAGCCGCATCGCCATCCGTTCGGTGCGCATTCGTATTACGTACCGGCGCAGCTGTTCCCGACGGCCGACGGCTACCTCGCGCTCTTCATCACCCATGATGCGTTCTGGAAGTCGTTCGCCGCGGAGGCCGGCATATCCGGCTTTCCGACCATGGCCGAGCGCGCGGCCCAGCGCGAGGAGGTGCTCGCCGTCGTCACGGCGGCGCTGGCCACCGACAGCGCGAGGGGCTGGGAGGCCCGGCTGCGTCCGCTCGGGATTCCGGCCGCCGCGGTGCGCACACTGCCCGAAGCCCTCGAGGCGACGCCGGAGGTCGTCGTGACGGCCGGGGACTTCCGGTTGGTGGGCAGCCCGATCCACGTTTCCGGCTACCAGCCCGACTACCGGCCGCCGCCTCGCCTAGACGAGCATCCGCGCACGCGAGGAGCACAAGATCCTGGCGCCGCTCACTCGTACTCGACCGTCACCGACGGCGTGTCCGGCACACCCTGACAGGTGAGGATGTACCCCTCGGCCACTTCATCCTCGTCCAGCGCGTCGTTGACCCGCATGGTTGCCTTGCCCTCGGTCAGCCGGGCCATGCAGGTGCCGCAGTTACCCGCCTCGCAACTGAATGGCGGGGACAGGCCGGCGCGGCGGGCACTCTCCAGCAGGGTCTCGTTCTCGACGCGCGGCACCGAAGCCTTCTTCCGGTCGAGCAGGATCGTCACGGTTCCCTCGACGTCGTTGCGGGGATCCGCAACGGTCGACTGGGCCTCGTGGCTCGTCATCTGACGTCTCCTTGTGCCATTGAGATTCTGCTTCTACGAGAATACTATTCTCTCTATAGGATAGGGTGTTCTCGGTGGGTTTCGCAACGGGCCGGAAGGCGGGTGAGCTGATATGAGCGAGCCGGCCGCCCTCGCCTTTGACGAGCGCGAATACAGCCTGGCGCAGCTCGACGGCCTGGCCAACGGCATGGCGACGAGACTGGAGCATCGGGGGGTGCGCGCAGGGGACCGGGTCGCGCTGATGTCGTCGAACCGGCCCGAGTTCGTGATCGCGCTGCGGGCCATCTGGCGGCTGGGGGCCGCGGCGGTCCTGCTCAGCCCGGCCTGGCGGCGTACCGAGGTCGAGCATGCCCTCGCCGTGACCAACCCGGCGCACGCAGTCGGCGACCACCCGGTGCTTGCCGAGTTGATGCCGATGCTGCACCTGGACGACCCCGTCACTCCAGGGCGACGGGCGTTCGACGCGCCCGATCCGGATGCGGATGCGCTGTTCGTGTTCAGTTCCGGCACGACCGGCATGCCCAAGGCCGTCCGGCACACCCACGGCGGGTTCGCCGTGGCCGTGCGGCACTGGCGCGACGCCTTGGGGCTGTCGTCGGCCGATCGCATGCAGATCGTGACGCCGCCGTCGCACATCCTCGGCCTGCTCAACATCGTCATGGCGCTCGACACGGGCGCATGGGTCCGGCTGCACCGGCGGTTCGACATCGACCAGATGCTGCACCACATCGAAGCCGACCGGATCACCATCGAGATGGCCGTCGCGCCGATCGCGCTGGCGCTGGCAGCCCACCCGAAGCTGGATTCCTACGACCTGTCGTCGCTGCGGTACATCATGTGGTGTGCGACGCCCGTCACTCAGAGCGTCGCCGAGGCCGTCACCGAAAGGGTCGGCGTGAACTGGGTGACCGCCTACGGCACAAGCGAATTGCCGGTGATCGCATGCAATTCGCTCGAAGGGGCGCGGCTCGATACCGTCGGACGCCCGGTGCCTGGGGTCGACGTTCGGGTGGTCTCGCTACAGGACGGCGGGTCTGCAGCGCCAGGCGAGGTCGGTGAGATTCAGGCCCGGTCGGATTCGGTGATGGCCGGTTACCTTCCCGACGAGGCGACGGCACAGGCCTTCTCCGACGGTTGGTATCGGACCGGAGACGTCGGCTACTTCGATGCCGACGGCTGGTTGCGGATCACCGATCGGGCCAAGGAGATGATCAAGGTGCGCGGGTTCCAGGTCGCGCCTGCCGAGATCGAGGCGGTGTTGCACGGGCATCCGCGGGTTGCCGACTGCGCGGTTTTCGGCGTCGAAGACCCGACGGACGGTGAAGCGGTCGTCGCCGCGGTCGCAGCACACGGTTCGGTGGATCCCGACGAGCTCTTCGCCCTCGTCGCGCAGCGGCTGGCGTCGTACAAACAACTGAGCCGGGTCGTGATCGTTCCC
The DNA here is from genome assembly GCA_963800125.1 of uncultured Actinomycetota bacterium. Classification (GTDB taxonomy): domain Bacteria; phylum Actinomycetota; class Actinomycetes; order Mycobacteriales; family Mycobacteriaceae; genus Mycobacterium. Next base: position 25,001 of record CAWDAC010000029.1, read on the forward strand.
GAGATTCCGCGGTTGCCTTCTGGAAAGGTATTGCGCCGAGTGCTGAAGGAGCAGCATGGATGTCCGTCTGACGGCTGAACAGCGACAGTTGCGGGAGGCCGCGGCCGAGCTGGCCGACGACCTCGGGCCGGGGTCGGTCGCCGACCTGGACGACGACAACCGCGTCGCACGGCTGGAGAAGGCGATCGACGGGGCGGGGTTTCGGACCCTGCGCTCGGACGGGGCCTCCGGCGTCGAGGTGGCGATCGTCGCTGAGGAGTTCGCAAGGGGACTGGTCGACGTCCCGTTCCTCGGCCCCGTGCTCGCCGACGACCTCGGACGCCGGCTCGGCCGTGAGGCGTCGGCGGCGACCGCTGAGTCGGAGTCGATCGACCTCACGAAAAGTGTTGCCGGAGTGGTCGAGTCGCCGCCCGAGCTCAGTGAGCTCAGCGAAGAGGACGCCGGCCGCTGGCAGGCGCTCGCGCTGACGGTCACATGCGCCGACCTCGTTGGGGCGGCCCGCGGTGCCCACGCACTTGCCTGCGAGTACGCCAAGGTCCGCGAACAGTACGGCGCAACGATCGGGTCGTACCAGGCCGTAGCGCACCTGCTGGCCGAGAGTCTGGCCCTGATCGAGGGCTCCATCAGCGTGCTGCGCCACGCCGCGTGGGCCGTCGACGAGCTGCCCGCGGCCGAAGCCATCGAGGCCGCGCGGGTGGCCAAGATCTACTGTGCGCGTGCCGCTATGACGGTCTGTGAGACGTCGATCCAGGTGCACGGCGGCATCGGCAACACCTGGGAATGCCTCGCGCACGTCTATCTGCGGAGGGTGCTCGCCGCAAGCGAGACGTGGCCCGTGAAGCTGGAGGAGTTGTCCATTGGACTTTCGTGATTCGCCGGAGGAAGCCGCCTTCCGGGAGCGGTTGCGGGGCTGGCTGGCCGAACAGAAGGGTAAGTTTCCCACCTCGGGTGACGAGTACTGGGCTCGACAGGGCGACTGGCACCGGGCGCTGTACCAGGCGGGCTTCTTCGGCACATCGTGGCCCAAGGAGTACGGCGGTCAGGACCTGCCGCCGGTGTACGACGTCATCGTCGACGAGGAGATCGCCAAGGCGGGCGCCCCGGCCCGACCCAGCCTGGGTTATCTCGTGGTCGGACTGTCTCACCACGGCAACGAGCAACTGCGGCAACGCTTTCTGCCGGGGATGATCAACGGCACCGAGCGGTGGTGCCAGGGCTTTTCCGAGCCCGGCGCCGGGTCTGACCTCGCGTCGCTGACCACCACTGCGACCCGCGAGGGTGACGAGTACGTCATCGGTGGGCACAAGATATGGACGAGCTACTCCGACGTCGCCGACTGGTGTCTGCTGCTTGCCCGCACCGATAAGGACGTGCCCAAGCACAAAGGCATCTCGGCGTTCATCGTCAATATGCACCAGCCTGGGATCGAGCAGCGGCCGCTGAAGATGATCAGCGGCGTCACAAAGGAATTCGGCCAGGTGCTAGTTCGACGGCGCCAGGGTGCCCGCCGACAACATTGTGGGCGCGCCGGGGGAGGGCTGGAAGCTCGCGATGACGGTCGTCAGCCATGAGCGTGAACCATCGACGCTGGGGTTCTCCGCCCGCTACGGAAAGCTGGTGCGCCAGTTGGCCTCCCGTCTCGACGGACCGACGCCGGAGGAGCTGTCATGGGCGTGGGTGCAGACCGAGATGCTGCGGTTGCATGTGCGCAGGCGGTTGTCCGAGCAACTCGACGGCCTCACTCACGGCCCACAGGGGTCGCTCGACAAGCTGTTGATGACGTGGGTCGAACAATCGGTCGGTCACGCCGCGCTGGCGACTGTCGGCACTGGCGATCCGGAGTTGTTCGGTGCGTACATGTACAGCCGCGCACAGAGCGTCATGGGCGGCACCTCACAGATTCAGAAGAACATCATCGCCTCGCGCATCCTCGGATTAGGAGTCTGAAATGTACGACCTGCCACCGGAAATCGACGTCAAGGCCGACGGGCCGCTGCGCATCATCACGCTGAACCGGCCCGATTCGTTGAATTCGGTAAACGACGCGCTGCACGTCGGGCTGGCGCACGTATGGACACACCTCGGCGAGGATCGCGAGGCTCGTGCGGCGGTAATCACCGGCGCCGGTAGGGCGTTCTCCGCCGGCGGCGACTTCAGGTATCTCGAGGAGTTGCGGCAGGACGAAGATCTGCGTGCCAAGACCATCCTCCATGGCCGCGAGATCGTACTGGGTATGGCGCGCTGCCGAATTCCTGTGGTGGCTGCCGTGAATGGCCCCGCTGTCGGGTTGGGGTGCAGCCTGGTGGCGTTGTCCGACATCGTGTACATGAAAGAGGACGCCTACCTGGCCGATCCGCATGTACAGGTCGGGCTGGTCGCGGCCGACGGTGGTCCGCTGACCTGGCCGCTGCAGATGAGCCTGCTGCTGGCCAAGGAGTACGCCTTGACCGGTGCGCGCATCCCCGCCCAGCGCGCCGTCGAACTCGGGTTGGCAAACCATGCCGTGGAAGACCCGATGGCGGAGGCGCTGGCGTGTGCGAAGCGGATCATGGAACTGCCGCGCCAGGCGGTTGAGAGCACCAAACGGCTGCTGAACATTCACCTCGAGCGGGCCGTGCTCGCCTCGCTGGACTTCGCCAACGCCGCCGAGGAACAGTCCTTCCAGACCGAGGACTTCCGCAACATCGTCACCCGCCTCAACGCCAAGAAGAACTAGTCCGTCTCGGCGAGCGTGCGTGTCTGCTCCGTGACACGCCGCTGCGGAGCAGCATTTCGCGCACGCTCGCGGTTTGGTGAATGTGCGTGGGCTGTACGGATTTTGCGGCGTGTCGGCATGCAAACACGCACGCTCGCGGTTAGAAGGTGAGTTCTTCGGAGCGCTGGATGGTACCCGTGATGCCGCTCGCATCCTGTTGTGCCAGCAGTACAGCGGCGTTGGCCATCGCCTCGGGCGGTTCGACCATCTCGGGCGGAATCTCGACGCCACCGCCGCCGGCGCTCCAGCCTTCGGTGAGCACGACCCGCGACGGGCTCAGGCAGTTGACAGCGATGTTGTCGTCTTTCAGGTCGGCCGCCAACCCGAGATAGAGGCGCTCGACGCCGGCCTTGGATACCCAGTAGGCGTTGGAACCGTGGTCGGTCATCGTGACGCCGGTGGTCGTGATCGCGATCAACGAGCCTCCGCCGCGCGCCCGCACATGCGGGATCACCGCTCTGGTGACTAGGAAGACGCCGGTCAGGTTAACGTCCAGGCACAGCTGCCAGCGTTTGAGCGGCGTCGACTCAATGGGGCCCAGCCACAGCACCCCGGCGTTGGCGATGAGGAGGTCGATCCCGCCGAACTCCGCGACCACCGCGGCCACCGCCGCCTCTACCGAATCCTCCTTGGTGACATCGCAGGGCACGGCCAGTGCGCGGCCACCCGACTCGTTGATCTGGTCGGCCACCGAGTGAATCGTGCCCGGCAGCTTGCCCTCCTGCTCGGAGCGCGCGGCGGCCGCGACCGCCGCACCCTCGCGGGCGAGGGCCGTGGCGACCGTCGCGCCGATGCCACGACTGGCACCGGCCACGAAGGCCACCTTGCCGTCGAGTGTCACTTGGGCGGGAAGCGCAGTGCTCCGTCGAGGCGAATGATCTCGCCGTTGAGGTAATCGTTCTCGATGATGCTCTGAGCCAGTTGGGCATACTCCGTCGACCGGCCCATGCGCTTGGGGAACGGCACCTGCTTACCCCAGTACTGCTCGAGCTGGTCGGCCGCCTTGCCGTAGGCGGGGGTGTTGATGGTGCCGGGGGCGATGGTGTTGACGCGGATGCCCAGCGGCGACAGGTCGCGCGCGGCGACGAGCGTCATGCCCAGCACGCCACCCTTGGCCGCCGAGTAGGGGAGCTGCCCGATCTGGCCCTCGTAGCCGGCGATCGATGCGGTGTTGACGATCGCGCCCCGGCCGCCCTCCTCGAGGGGCTGGGACTTGGCGATCGCGGCGGCCGACAGCCGCATCACGTTGAACACCGCCGTCAGGTAGAACTCGATCGTCTTCTTGAAGCCTTCGAGGTCCAGCGGCGATCCGTCCTTGCCGACCAGGCGGCCACCCGCGGCCGGACCACCGTGGGTGTCGACGGAGATACGCAACGGCGCCAGGGACACGGCCTCGGCGATCGCCGCGTTGACGGACTCCTCCGAGGTGGCGTCCGTGCGCACATAGCGCACGCCAAGCTCGCTCTCCAGTTCCTTGCCCTTGTCGTCGGCGAGGTCTGCGACGACGACCTTGGCTCCCGCGCCGTGCAGCCTGCGCACGGTCGCCTCACCCAGGCCACCCGCGCCTCCGACCACGATCGCGGAGCTCCCGGCGATTTGCATATGATTCCCCTTCTTGCAACTGGCACTCTCGATCAGAGAGAATAGCATTCTCACACTGGTCGAAACGGAGCCACCTTATGCCAGAAGCCGTCATAGTGTCCGCCCTGCGCACCCCCATCGGGACCGCGATGAAGGGCACGCTGCGCGACACCGATGCCTACCAATTGGCGGAACACGTGGTGGGCACGGCCGTCGCCGACCTCGACTCGGGCGCCATCGACGACGTGATTATTGGTGAGGGGCTCTACGGCGGCGGCGTCGTCGCGCGGCACGCCGCGATCACCGCGGGCCTCACCTCGGCGCCCGGCCTTGCCCTGAACCGGCACTGTGCCGCCGGTCAGGCCGCCGTACAGAGCGCCGCGGCCAGCGTGCGCGCGGGGATGGACCAGCTCATCATCGCGGGCGGCGTGAACTCCGCGTCGACGTCTCCACGATTCAAGCGCCGGGCGGGGGAGGAGATGGTCGACTGGTTTCCGCCCACCCACCCCGACCGGCCCGACGCGCCCAACATGGACATGTCGATCACCGTCGGCTGGAACGCCGCGGTCACGGCCGGTGTGAGCCGCGAGGAGATGGACGAATGGGCGTTGGGGTCGCACCGCAAGGCGATCCAGGCCATCGACGAGGGACGCTTCAAACAAGAGATCGTGCCCATCGAGACGCCCCACGGCCTATTCGAGGTCGATGAGCACCCGCGCCGCGACACCAGCATCGAGAAGCTGGCCGCACTGAAACCGTTGCACGCCGAGATCGAGGGGTTTTCGATCACCGCGGGCAATGCCTGCGGCGCCAACGACGGCGCTGCCGTGCTGGCCGTCGCCAGCGACCGCCTCGGGTTGCCTGCGCTGGCAACGGTCCGGGCGTGGGCATCCGTCGGTGTCGACCCAGCCTCAACGGGGCTGGCACCGGTTGAGGCGATCCCGAAAGCCCTTGCCCGCGCTCGGCTTTCGCTGTCCGACGTCGGCCTGTTCGAGATCAACGAGGCGTTCGCGTCGATGTGTGTGGCCACGATCAAGCTTCTCGACATCGATCCCGACCTGGTCAACGTCAGTGGCAGCGGCTGCTCGCTCGGCCACCCGGTCGCCGCGACCGGCGCCCGCATGATCGTCACGCTGGTGCACGAACTGCGCCGGCGTGGCGGCGGTATCGGGGTGGCCGCGATGTGCGCAGGTGGCGGCATGGGGTCAGCGACCGTCATCGAGGTTCCGGCACCGTAGGCTCGGCCTTACCGATGACCATCGATGAGCTCATCACGGCGGCACGCAACGGGTCCACCCGAGCGGCCGGACGGCTGTTGAGTTTGGTCGAGAGTTCTCGCCGCGACGAAGTGCTGGACGCACTCGGTGTGACCACGCCTCCCCGCATCATCGGTGTGACGGGACCGCCGGGCGCGGGAAAGTCGACGACGGTTGCCGCCCTGGTCAGTGTGTATCGCGACCGTGACGTGCGGGTGGCTGTACTCGCCGTCGACCCGTCGTCGCCCTACAGCGGCGGCGCGCTGCTCGGCGACCGGATCCGGATGGCCGCGCACATCAACGACCCCGACGTTCTGATCCGCTCGGTGGCGACCCGCGGTCACCTCGGCGGGCTCGCCGCGGCCATCCCCGCAGCAACCCGGCTGCTCGCTGCCCTCTCGTATGACCTGATCGTGCTGGAGACGGTTGGCGTCGGTCAATCCGAAATCGAGGTCGCCGCAATCGCCGATCCGACCGTAGTCGTCCTCAATCCCGGTGCTGGCGACGCGGTCCAGGCCGCGAAGGCGGGCTTGTTGGAAGTCGCGGACATCGTTGTCGTGAACAAGGCCGACCGTGACGGCGCAGACCAGACGGTGCGTGACCTTCGGCCCGAGACCAAGGCTCCGATTCTGAAACTCGTTGCCGCACAGGGCGAGGGCATCCCCGAGCTGGTGGAGGCCATCGAGGCCCATCACCGTGCCGACAGCCCAGAGCGCCGCAAGGCCCGTGCCCGTGCGCAGATTCTGTCGTTGGCGCAGACCCGCCTACGAAGTCATCCCGATCTGGACCGCGTGGCGGAGTTGGTCGCCGACGGCCGGTCGGATCCCTACACCGCGGCGGAGCAACTCTTCGCCGTCCCAGTCGAGCCATGAACGCGCGGGTGCTGGTCACGGGCGTCGACTCGGCGGGGCGTTCGTGCGTGGCGCATCATCGCGCGGTCACCTACTCCGGCGATAAGAGCACCGACGGCGTCGCGTCCGGTGCGATCAGCTGGATGGTCGTCGAATATGCACCGCGGGTGGCGTTTTCGATGCACAACACCGACAGTGTTGATCTCGACACGGTGCTGGCGGGCTCGGTTGAGATCACTCTGGATGATGGCGTGCACGAGCTTGCGGTGGGCGACTGCGTGGTGGTCACCGGCGTCGACCATGCCTGGCGAGCAGGCGCGGACGGCTGCCGACTCAGCGTGATGTCGATCGGAGTGCCATCGCTATGACTGTTGTCGCAATTGGCAAGGGAGCCAGATCAATCCACAGATCCCGCCACCAAAGCGTGGCGGGAGATGGTTCACTAATTGGTCAGCATTACTAGCAGACGGGAGCTGTGGTGTGAGCGTGTCGAGTCCAACTGTTTCGGGTGGTCCCGTCGTATTCGATCCGTACTCAGAGGATTTCTTCTGCGCACCGTTCGAAACATACCGCCGAATGCGTGACGAGGCCCCGGTGTACTACAGCGAGAAGTACGACTTCTGGGCGCTGACGCGCTATGAGGACGTCGCGGCGGCGATCAAGGACTACGAAACCTATTCGTCGGCCAAGGGCGTCACGCTCGACATCGTCAAGTCGGGCGCGGAAAGCCCCGTGGGGAAGATCATCATCAGTTTGGATCCGCCCGAGCACGAGCGAATGCGCAAGCTGGTGAACAAGGTCTTCACTCCACGAGCGATCGCGTCCCTCGAACAAATGGTCAGGGACACCATCGATCGCGTGGTGAAAGAACTCGATCCGTCGTCGTTCGACGCGGTGGCCGATTTCTCGGCATTGTTCCCGGTGGAGATCATCACCGCGATGCTCGGTGTTCCCGCCGCCGACAGACAACAACTGCGGCTCTGGCTCGACAAGGGTCTGGAACGCGAGCCGGGCTCAGTTTCTCCCTCGGCCGAGAGTCTCGACGCCATGATCCAGTCGGGCGCGTACTACTACCAGTTGATACAAGAACGTCGCGCCGAGCCGCAAGACGACATGATCAGCCGGCTCATCGAGACGGAGGTCGTCGAGGACGGCGAGGCCCGGCGGCTCGATGACGTCGAAATCACCGGCTTTTGCACCATGCTTGGCGGTGCGGGCGCCGAGACGGTGACCAAACTCGTCGGCAACGCCGTCGTGGCGTTCGCCGACAACCCCGACCAATGGCAGAAGCTGAAGGATGACCCCGGCAAGATACCCGCAGCGTTCGAGGAGTTGCTGCGATATGAAGGCCCCTCGCAGTACCAAATCCGGACCACCACGCGCGATGTTACGTTGCACGGCAACACGATCCCCGCCGGTGATCCTGTCTTGCTGATCAACGGCTCGGCCAGCCGCGACGAACGGTTCTTTCCCGATCCCGACCGATTCGACATCGATCGTGAGCGGAAGGTCGGCTACAACCTGAACTTCGGCTACGGCATCCACAGCTGCCTGGGCGCTGCGCTCGCGCGGATGGAGGGCCGGATAGCGCTGGAAACGCTGATCGACCTGATTCCGAGTTATGAGATCGACCGCTCCGGACTGCAACGGGTGCACATGACGAACGTGTGCGGCTGGGCGAACGTGCCCGTGCGCGCGCTGTGATTGTCGCGTTGCGACAGCGCCGAACCTTTCCTCGCTACGAAACCGACTTTCCCGTCGCCGCCGCATACCCGGCGCGGAAGCCGAAAACCATTGCGGGGCCGATTGTTCCGCCAGCGCCGCCGTAGGCCTTTCCGGTCGCACCGGCCATCGCGTTACCTACGGCATACAGACCCGGTATCGGACTGCCGCCGACGTGCATCACGCGGCCGTCGCGGTCGGTGCGCGGTCCACCCTTGGTGCCCATCGCGCCCACCGTGACCGGCACCGCGTAGTACGGCGCCGTGTCGATCGGGCCGAGGGTCTTGCCGGCCAGGGTCGGCGCCTTGTCGTCACCCCAGTACCCGTCGTACGCGCTGGAGCCGCGACCGAAGTCGGGGTCGCGTTCGTCGGCGACGTTGCGGTTCCATTCCTCGAGCGTGCGGGCCAAGCCGTCAGCATCGATGCCCGTCTTGGCGCCCAGTTCGGACAGGTCCGCCGATTGCGAGAACCATTCGGGCACTTCCTCGCCGGGCGCGACGCCGAGGAAGCCATAGCGCTTGAGGTGCTGCGAGTCGAAGACGATCCACGCCGGTTCGTTGATGTAGCCGTGGCGGGGATCGAGGTGGTGGAACGGACCCGCCATCGAGTTGTACTCGCCGGCCTCGTTGAGGAATCGCTTGCCGGCCCTGTTGACGATGATGCTTCTCGGGCGGGTGCGTTCGAGCCGCACGCTTCGGCTGCGCGGCTTGCCGCCGAATGTGTCGCCGGGTATCTGGATGATCGGCACCCACCACGCTTCGCCCATGTTCGCCAGGTCGGCACCGTGCGCCATCGCCATCCGCAGGCCGTCACCGGTGTTGTTCGGGGGAGACACAGGACCACGCATCGGCCCCCGCAGGAACGCCTCGACCAGCGCTTCATCCCATTCGAACCCACCAGTGCCCAGCACCACGCCGGTGCGAGCGCGAACGCGAATGTCCCTGCCGTTGTGGAGGATTCGCACGCCGACGATGGCACCGGAGTCGGCGATCAGTTCGACCGCCCTGGCATCCGTGTGGGGTGTCACTCCGAGGTCCAGCAGGCCCTTCAGCAGTCCGGCGATCAGCGCGGTGCCTGCCACGCAGTAGTCGCCGTCATCGTCGACCGAGGCGTGGATCCTGGCGCGCGTCTCGGCATCGATACCGACGTTGCTGAAGTCGGCGGGGAACGACATGATTCTGTCTCGCCATTCGCCCAGCCGGGACAGGTCAAACGGCTTGGCATTCAGCGAGCGACCGCCGGTCGGGCGCCCGCCCGGCAGTTCGGGCTTGTAATCCGGGAATCCCTCGGCGATTTCGAACTGCAGCTCGCTGTGCTCCTCCACGAAATCGAGCATCTTCGGGCCGGTGCGAACGAATGTCTCGACCAGTTCGCGGTCCATCACGCCCAGACGACTGTGCCTCGAGGTAGCGCAGCGCATCGGCCTCCGTCAGTTCGCCGTCGGGCGAGCGTCGATGCGCGGGGATCCACACGATGCCGCCGGATACCGCCGTCGTTCCGCCGACCGTCGCGGCCTTCTCGTAAACCTCCACCGATGCGCCGTTGGCCGCAGCAGTCAAGGCGGCCGTCAGTCCCGCGCCGCCACTACCCAACACGACGACGTCGACTTCATCGTCCCAATCGGTCACCGTTGCTCACCCTTTCGGCTGACGGACCCTCAACTGAGGATCGCGGATAATTCGTTGGCCGCCTTGATGACTGCGTCTCTGCCGCGCATGACCACGTCCTCGCGGTGGGAGATGAGGTTGATGCATGTCGGCGGAGACGGCGGACTTCGTCGGACGGGCACGGCGAGGCCGTAGGTGTTCGGTTCGACCTCGCCATGGGTGATCACCCAACCTTGTTTGCGGGTTTGAGGAACGAGGTCCCGCTCGCCGGGCCGCGGGGGCATGCTGGCCAGCAGCGCGATTCCGGCCGCCCCGCGATCCAACGGGTAGCGGCTGCCCTCGTGGAACGACAGTTGGTAGAACACGTTGGTCGGCACGATCACCGCGATGGCGACTTGCTGGTCGCCCTCGGCGATGAGCAATGACACCGTCGTGCCGAGTTCGTCTGCGAGCCCGCGCAGGGTGGGCAGGCTCAGCTGACGAACATTGTTGTCGAACGACGCGCCCAGGACCGCGAGCGCTGACGCCGACCGGTAACGACCGTCCTCGCCCTTGGCGACGAACCGATACTGCGCAAGTGTCGAGAGCAGGCGATACGCGATGGTGCGGTGCACCCCGATGTCATCCGCGACCTGCTGGGCAGTCAGGCCGCTTGGGGAAGCGGCCACCAGTTGCAGTGCGGCAAGACCCCTGGCCAGGGTCTGCGAACCGGGCGCACCGTTAGTTCCAGTGCCGGCGCTCGCCTTCGGCATGGCGCCCCTCCTTGACAGACGGAATCCCGAGAGTGATGCTCTGACTATAGTGCACACAGATGTGCGATAAATGAGCAGAGTGCTTACAAATTACGAGAATTGAGTTCTCGGCGTCAAGAGAGGTGATGGTGGCGGAGCACGAAAGCGTCTGGAGCGACCTCCAGGGCGTCGCGTTCTCACAGGGCTACCTCGATGCCGGCGGGGTTCGCACCCGCTACCTGCACGCGGGCGACACGAGCAAGCCGGCACTGGTACTGCTGCACGGGTCGGGTGGCCACGCCGAGGCCTACGTCCGCAACCTCGAGGCGCACGCCGAGCACTTCTCCACCTGGGCCATCGACATGCTCGGCCACGGCTACACCGACAAGCCGGGTCACCCGCTGGAGGTCAGCCACTACGTCTCCCACTTGATGGCGTTCTTCGAGGCCATCGGCGCCGAGCGGGCGCACCTGAGCGGGGAGTCGCTCGGGGGATGGGTGGCGGCCCGAGCCGCCGTCGACCATCCGGAGCGGATCGACCGGTTGGTGCTCAACACGGCGGGCGGCTCGCAAGCCGATCCCGAGGTGATGAAACGGATCATCACGTTGTCGATGGCCGCGGTCGAAGCCCCGACTTGGGAGACCGTCCAGGCCAGGATCAAATGGTTGATGGCCGACAAGTCCAAGGACTACGACGACATCGTCGCCAGCCGGCAGCGGATCTACCGCCAGCCGGGCTTCGTCGCTGCCATGCGAGACATCATGGCGCTGCAGGATCCGGAGATCCGCGCGCGCAATCTTCTCGGCCCGACGGAGTTCGGGGCGATCACCGCACCGACGCTCGTCGTATGGACGAGCGATGACCCCACCGCCGATGTCGCCGAAGGCAGGCGAATCGCCTCGATGATCCCCGGTGCGCGGTTCGAGGTGATGCCGGGCTGCGGCCACTGGCCGCAATATGAGGACCCGAAGACCTTCAACCGGCTCCATCTGGACTTCCTGCTGGGGCGCTGACGTGGCTGAAAACGTGGATGTCGTCATCGTCGGGGCGGGCCCGGTGGGTCTCACCTTGGCCAACATCCTTGGCCTGCAAGGCGTCCGCACGCTGGTGGCCGACGAGAGAGACAGCCTCATCGACTACCCCCGCGGGGTCGGCCTGGACGACGAGGCCCTGCGCACGTTCCAGGGGATCGGCCTGGTTGACCAGATCCTGCCGCATACGGTGCCCAACCAGATCCTGCGGTTCTTCGACGCGAGGCGACGGCTGCTCGCCGAGATGGCACCCCCTGACGCCCGCTTCGGATGGCCCAAGCGCAATGGCTTCGTCCAGCCCATGGTCGACGCCGAATTGCTTGCCGGCCTGGACCGATTCGACAACGTCGAAGTGCGGTGGGGCCATCGGATGGAGGCCTGCGCCGAAACCGCGGACGGTGTCACGGTCGAGTTCGGGGACGGTCGCGAATCCGTCGGCGCCCGCTATGTCGTCGGCTGCGACGGCGGCCGCAGCGCGACGCGAAGACTGATGGGAGTGTCGTTCGACGGCACCACGTCCCCGACGCGCTGGTTGGTCGTCGATTGCGCGAATGACCCACTTGGCCATCCGAACAGCGAAGTCGGGGCGGATCCCGCGCGTCCCTACGTGTCGATCTCAATTGCGCACGGTATTCGTCGATTCGAGTTCATGATTCACGGCGACGAGTCCGACGAAGAGGCGGACGATCCGGCGTTCGTCAGACGTATGCTCGCCCAACTGGTTCCGCACCCGGAGCGGGTCGACATGATCCGGCACCGCATTTATACCCATCACTCGCGCATCGCGGGCGCGTTCCGGCAGGGGCGGTTGATGATCGCGGGTGACGCCGCCCACCTCATGCCGGTGTGGCAGGGGCAGGGCTACAACAGCGGCATCAGGGACGCCGGCAATCTCGGCTGGAAGCTGGCGGCGGTGGTGAACGGCCAGGCCGAGGACGAGCTGCTGGACACCTACGACGTCGAACGGCGCAAACACGCCAGGGCGATGATCGACCTGTCCACGATGGTCGGGCGAGTCATCTCGCCGACGAATCGGCGGGTAGCTGCGCTGCGGGACAAGGTGATTCACGCCGCGTCCGTGGTGCCTGCGCTCAAACGGTACGTGCTCGAGATGCGGTTCAAACCGATGCCGCGATACGAGCACGGGGCGGTCTTCCACGCGGAGCCCCGCGCGGAATCCTCCCCGACTGGAACCCTCTTCATACAGCCCCGGGTCGACACCCGCGACCAACAGAACGTGCTTCTGGACGACGTGCTCGGTGCCGGCTTCGCGGTGCTGTGCTGGAGCAACAACCCCCGCGCCCTGCTCGGCGACGAAGGATTCGAGCGATGGAAGGCATTGGGGGCCAAGTTCGTTGCGGTCCGGCCAATGACGCAACTGCACTGGACCGGACACGACGACCCCGACGTCGTCATCGTCGGTGATCGCACCGGTGCCCTGAAGGCCTGGTTCGACACCCACACCGATTCCGTGCTCTTCCTGCGCCCCGATCGGTGCATCGCCGCTGCCTGCATCGCGCAACGCGCTGTTGACATCAGCGAGTCGCTGTTCAAGGTCCTCTTCTTGACCCAGGGAGGAGGTAATGGTGCCACTAGCCCTGTGCTGCATGTCCCACAGTCCGCTACTGAATCTTCCGGGACCGTCGCAGGATCTGCTTGACGACATCAACTCGGCGCTGGACGTAGCCCACGAGTTCGTGCGCGCGTACGACCCAGAGCTCGTTGTCATCTTCTCCCCGGACCACTACAACGGGTTCTTCTACCGGCTGATGCCGCCGTTCTGCATCAGCACCAAGGCGATGGGAGTCGGCGACTACGGCACCCAGGCCGGTCCCCTCAACGTTCCCGAGGACATCGCCAACGACTTGGCGGAAGCAGTGCTCGCAGCGGACGTCGACGTCGCGATCTCGGCGAGCATGGAAGTGGACCACGGCACGGTGCAGCCGCTGCAAACCTTGTTCGGCGATGCCGCGGCACGCCCGGTCATCCCGATCTTCATCAACTCGGTTGCCACACCGCTTGGGCCAGTGCGTCGTTCGAGAGCACTGGGCACCGCGGTGGGAAACTACCTGTCCACTCTGGACAAGAGGGTCCTCGTGATTGGCTCGGGCGGTCTTTCTCACGATCCGCCGGTTCCGACGCTCGCGACCGCCCCGCCGGCCGCGTTGGGACGGATCGTGCTCGGCGAGCCGATGTCTGCCGAGCAGCGCCAAGCGCGTCAGGTAGCGGTGATCGAGGCGGCACAGAACTTCGCACATGGACAGAGCGAGCTGCGCCCGCTCAACCCGGAATGGGACCACCGCTTCCTGGAAATCGTTGACAGCGGCCACCTCTCCGACATGGACGGCTGGTCCACCTCATGGATGGCACACGAGGCGGGTAACTCCGCGCACGAAGTCCGCACCTGGGTGGCCGCTTTCGCCGCATTGGCAGCACAGGGCACGTACCGGACCGAACACCGCTTCTATCGGGCGGCTCCCGAGTTGATCGCGGGGTTCGCTGTGCGGACGGCGGTGCCGAACCCATGACCTCGAATTCGCCGGCCGCGTTCGACCAGACGGTGGACGTGCTCGTCATCGGCTCCGGTGGCGGCGGTATGACCGCCGCGCTCACCGCCGACGCAGTCAGGTGTCGACACCCTTGTCGTCGAGAAGTCGCCGCAATTCGGCGGATCCACCGCGCTGTCGGGCGGAGGTATCTGGGTGTCCGGGCGCGCCGTCGCAACGGAAAGCGGGCTACGTTCCCGACCCCGATGGCGTTTTCGAATACCTGCGACCAGATCACCGATGGACTTGTCAGCGACGCACGACTGCGGCAGTACGTCGACTCCGCGCCGGAGATGATGGAGTTCCTGGAGAAGGCGCAGTGGCTGGTTCGAATTCGTCTGGAAACCGGGCTACGCCGACTACTACCCGGAGCTGCCCGGCGGGTCCGAGCTCGGCAGCACGATCAACGTGCCCGCCATCGACCTGCGCAAGCTCGGTGACGAGGAACAGAACCTGCTGCAGCCGCTGGCCTTGGCCCCGAAGGGAATCTGGTTCGCGCCCAAGGATCTTCGGCTGTTCTACCAGGTCCGGCAGAACTGGCGCGGTAAGGCCGTGCTGGTGAAGCTGATCTGGCGGATGTTCCGGGCACGGGTTTTCGGTGACCGGATGGCGGCGATCGGACAGTCGCTGGCGGCGCGGCTCCGGCTGGCGATGAAGGAACACGACATCCCGCTCTGGCTGAACTCGCCGATGACGAGCTGATCACCGACCTCGACGGCACGGTGACGGGTGCGGTGGTGGAGAAGGACGGGCGGCCGCAGCGCATCGGCGCACGCGGTACGGCGTGATCCTGGCCTCCGGTGGCTTCGACCATGACATGGAGTGGCGCAGGCAGCATCTTCCAGTGCTCGAGAAGGACTGGAGCTTCGGCAATCCCGCGGCCATCGGCGACGGCATCCGGGCAGGGGAGAAGGTCGGCGGCTCGACGGACCTGCTCGACGAGGCGTGGTGGTTCCCGGCCATCTGCTGGCCCGACGGCCGCCTGCAGTTCATGCTCAACGAACGGATGATGCCGTCGCAGTTCGTGGTGAACGGTCGAAGGGAAGCGGTTCATCAATGAGGCGGCGCCCTATATGGACTTCGCGCACGCAATGATCGAGGGACAGAAGATCGGGTGTCACGCACATCCCGTGCTGGCTATCACCGACATCCGCTCATTTCACCGGTACGTGGTCGGGGGCCATCTGCCCATCCCAAAGGTGCCGTTCGCTCCGGTGCCCACGGGGTGGAAGGTTCCGCAGGCCTGGCTCGAGTCCGGCGTCGTCAAGGAGGCCGACAGCTGGGACGAACTCGCCCGCGCCATCAACGTGCCCGCTGACAACCTCCGCGAGACCGCCGCGCGCTTCAACGAACTGGCGCGCAGCGGGCACGACGACGACTTCAACCGCGGCGACAGCGCATACGACAACTATTACGGCGACCCCACATTGCCCAACCCCAACCTGCATCCCCTTGGGAAGCCGCCGTACTACGCGTTCCAGATCATCCTCGGCGACCTGGGCACCTCGGGCGGCCTGCGCACCGACGAATACGCCCGCGTACTGCGGTCCGACGACAGCGTCGTGAAAGGCCTCTACGCAGTGGGCAACTGCTCTGCTGCCGTGATGGGCCGCAGCTACGCCGGCGCCGGAGCAACCATCGGCCCGGCCATGACCTTCGGCTACGTGGCGGCCAAGCACATCGCAGACCAGTCGCCGGGCACCGGCACCCAGGCTGGCACCCCGACCGATTCGACACGCGATTCGCATCGAAAGGTAACTAAATGAAGATCTCGCTGTTCTACGAATTCCCGCTGCCGCGGCCGTGGAGTGACGACGACGAGCACAAGCTTTTTCAGGACGGCCTCGATGAGGTGGAGGCGGCGGATAAGGCCGGCTTCTCGACGGTCTGGTTGACCGAGCACCATTTCCTGGAGGAGTATTGTCACTCCACCGCGCCGGAGATCTTCCTCGCCGGGGCGAGCCAGCGGACCAAGGACATTCGGCTGGGGTTCGGGATCATGCACCTTCCGCCGGCGGTCAACCATCCGGCCCGGGTTGCGGAGCGCGTGTCGACGCTCGATCTCATCTCCAACGGTCGCGTCGAGTTCGGCACCGGGGAGTCGTCGTCGGTCGGCGAGCTCGGGGGGTTCGGCATCGATCCCGCGGACAAGCGCACCATGTGGGAAGAAGCGCTCGAGGTCTCGATCCGCTGCATGATCGAGGAGCCGTTCACCGGCTTCAAGGGCCAGCACATCGAAATGCCGGCGCGCAACGTGGTTCCCAAGCCGCTGCAGAAACCGCACCCGCCGGTGTGGGTCGCGTGCACCCGGCCGGCGTCGGTGCAGATGGCCGCGCAGCGAGGCCTTGGCGCCTTGAGTTTCGCCTACACCGGACCCGGGCCGCTCACGGAGCGAGTCAACGGCTATTACAAGGAGTTCGAGGAGAACGGCGCCCCCGTCACGCCACAGATGAACCCCAACATCCTCGCCATCGGAGGCGACCTGTCGATGATGGTGGCCCCCACCGACGAGCAAGCCATCGAACGGCTCGGCATGGGCGGTGGATTCTTCGCGTTCGGCATCATGCACTACTACATGACCGGAATGCACACGCCGGGACGGACCGGTGTGTGGAAGCGGCATCTCGAAGAGATCGAGAAAGATCCGAGCGTCGTCTACGGCCCTGGCCGAGGGCCGATCGGCAGCCCGGCCACGGTGCGCGAGTTTCTGCGTGGCTACGAAGAGAGCGGCGTCGACGAACTGATCCTGCTGCTCACCCCGCGCAGCCACGAGGCGACGATGGAATCCATCGAGTTGATGGGCAAGGAGGTCCTGCCCGAGTTCATCGAGCGCGACGAGAAGGCGGTGGCCGAGAAGGCAAAGCGGCTGGAGCCGGCCATCGAGAAGGTCGAGGCCCGCAGGCCGGAGTCGAAGGCTCCCGCGTTCGACGAGACATACGCCTTCGGTGGTCTGCCCAAGGGTCGCGAAAACTACACCGCCAATGAGGTGTCCCTGGCGATGGAGGAGATGAACGCCGGTATCGAGCAGGCGGCTGCGAAACTCAAGTCAGGGGAAGGCTGGGACAGCAGGAACCCTTCCGCGGACGTGAGGAGCACTGAATGACAACGGCCGACCAGAAATAGACCATGGGACAGATCGACGATCTCTGGCGCTACGACGGCCGCCGTGCCGTGGTCACCGGCTGCTTCTCGGGCATCGGTGCCGAAGTTGCGCGCCAGCTCACCGAGCTCGGCGCCGACGTCGTCGGGTTGGACCTGAAACGACCGGCGATGCAGCTCAAGGAGTTCCACGAGATCGACCTGTCCGATCCGGCGTCCATCGACCGGGCCGTTGCGGCGATCGACGGTCCGGTTGACGCTCTGTTCAACATCGCCGGCGTGTCATCGGGTATCGGTGACCCGCTGCGGGTTGTCACGATCAACTTCCTCGGTACCCGGCATTTCACCGAAGCGCTGATCCCGTCGATGCCGCCCGGCTCTTCGATCGCTACCGTGGCCTCGCTCGCCGGGTCGGAGTACCGCACCAACGCCGTGGTCACCATGGGGCTGCTGGACACCGCGACAATGGCCGAGGGAATCGAATGGTGTCAGCGCAATCCGGAGCCGGTCGCCGACGGCGGTGGCTATCGGTTGTCGAAGGAGGCGATCATTCTCTACGGGATGGCCAACGTTTCCGCGCTCGGCGCCAAGGGTATTCGGATCAACTGCACCGGACCGGGTGTCACCGACACGCCCATCCTCGACCAACTGCGCACCGCGTTCGGCCAGGAGTTCTTGGACTCGTTCCAGACACCCCTCGGCCGCGTCGCGGGCCCGGACGAGCAGGCTCGCGTCCTGGCGTTCCTCAACAGCGGGGCGGCGTCCTATATCACCGGCCAGGTGATCTGGGTTGACGGCGGTGCCGTGGCGGAGAAAGTCTTCGGCGACGTCTCGGACCGCGCACGCGAGGAGCAATCAGGAAGCAGCCGAAAGGTAGAAGATGGCCAGCCTGAGTGATTTTCGGCGCGTCGCCGACGACGTCCGCAACTGGGGGCGGTGGGGCGACGCCGACGAGCTGGGGACGCTGAACCTCATCACGAACGAGAAGGTTCAGCAGGCGGCCAGCCTGGTCAGGCACGGCAAGGTCTTCCCGCTCGGGAGTGGACTTCGGCTCATCGGGACCGCAGGGTGCGTTCCACTTTCGGCAGAACCCGCTGCATGTGATGACGATCGACGGCGGCGACGCCGCCACACTGCTCGAGTACGGCCCCAAGTGGTTGCGGAACCCGGCGGCCGGCCAGTTGGCCGGGTACTTCGAGGACAACCCCATGCGCTTCAACGACGATGTGATCATCATGCCGTTGCAGGCGGCCACACAGTGGGATGCGTTGTCGCACGTCTACTACGAGGACTAGCTCTACAACGGTTTCCCTGCGAATTCGGTCACCAGCGCAGGCGCATTCCACTGTGGCATCGACAAGGTGGACGGCAAGGGCATCACGTCACGTGGGGTGCTGCTCGACATCGTCCGGCTGCGCGGCGTGGAGACGTTCTGCGAGATCGGCGATCCGATCACGCCGGCCGAGCTCGACGAGGCCGCACGCACACAAGGTGTCACGGTCGAGCGCGGCGACATCGTCCTCGTCCGGACGGGTTGGTGGGCAAGGTTTCTGCAGACGGGCAACGGTGGGGAACCCGGTGCCGGCCTTGACTGGACGTGCGCGTCGTGGCTGCATGACCACGAGGTCGCGGCGGTGGCCGCCGACAACCTGATGGTGGAGAACCCCGTCTCGGGTGTGGAGGGCGCGTTCCTGCCGATGCACATGCTGTGCCTGCGCGACATGGGGCTGATGCTCGGCGAGTACTGGGACCTCAACGGCCCTGGCAGCAGACTGCGCCGCCGACGGGGTGTACGAATTCCAGCTCATCGCGCCGCCGCTGCGCGTGACCGGCGCAGTCGGATCACCGGTGAATCCCATTGCAATCAAGTAGGTGTGAAGGATGACCGCAACCACAACAACGGGTGGCACGCCGCTCGTCGTCGGCCTCGGCGGAACGCTGCGGTCCAACTCGTCGACTGAACGGGCGCTGCGCTACTGCCTGGCATCCGTCGAACGGCAAGGCGGGCGGACGAAGTTGTTCAGCGCCGAGGATCTCGACCTGCCGATGTACGCGCCGCACGAGTTGGAACGCACGCCGAAGGCACTCGAATTGGTCAATGCGTTGCGTGACGCCGACGCCGTCGTCGTCGGCTCGCCCGGATACCACGGTGCGGTGTCCGGTCTGGTGAAGAACGCCCTGGACTACATCGAGGATCTCCGCGAAGACCCGCGCGTCTATCTCGACAACACCCCGTGGGGCTGCATCAGTTGTGCATACGGGTGGCAGGCGGCGGTCGGCACGCTCGGCCAGTTGCGCAGCATCGGGCACGCGCTTCGCGCCTGGCCCACCCCACTCGGCGTGGCCATCAACTCGGCCGACGAGATCTGGGACTCCGCGGGCCAACTCGTCGACGCTGCGGTACAGAACCAACTCGACATGCTTGCCACCCAGGTGCTCACCTTCGCCCGCGCCGCCTGGGAAACGGCGTGAGCAAAGTCGCGCAGCGGCAGATTCTGGTCGACGGCCTCGTCACGAACTACCTCGAAGCGGGGCGCGGCGATCCGGTCGTCCTGTTGCACGGCGGGGAGTTCGGCGTCAGTGCGGAGCTGGGCTGGGAGCGCAACATCGCCGCGCTGGGTGCGCACTACCGCGTGCTGGCGCTCGACATGCTGGGTTTCGGGCAGTCGGCGAAGGTGATCGACTTCACCGACGGCCGCGGCATGCGGATCCGCCACATCTCGCGATTCTGCGATGTGCTCGGGGTGCAGTCCGCGCACTTCGTCGGCAATTCGATGGGTGCGGTCAACCTGTTCGTCGACGCCACATCGGAATCCCCGCTGCTGCCTGCCCGCAGCCTGGTGATGATCTGCGGGGGCGGCGAGATCCAGCGCAACGAGTACTCGGCCGCGCTCTATGACTACGACGCCACGATTTCCGGCATGCGGCGCATCGTCGAGGCGCTCTTCTTCGACCCGGCGTTCCCGAACGACGACGCGTACGTGCAGCGGCGCTACGAGTCGAGCATCGCGCCCGGCGCATGGGAGGCGTTGGCGGCCGCCAGGTTCCGCAGGCCCGGATTGGAGCCGCCGCCACTGCCGTCGAGCAAGCGTCCATACGAGCGCATCGCCGTGCCGACTCTGGTGGTCGAGGGGGCATGCGACAAACTACTCCCGGATGGCTGGGCGGCCGAGATCGCCAAGCAGATCTCGAGAGGTCGCTCGGCGGTGATCGAGCGCGCCGGCCACTGCCCGCAGATCGAACAGCCCGACGCCGTCAACGAGCTGCTCCTGGATTTCCTCCGGCGACGCGACTTGAGAAAGGACGGCTAGCCATGAGCAACGAACTCGAGGGCAAGGTCGCGATCGTCACCGGCGGCGCGTCGGGGCTGGGCGAAGGTCTGGCGCGACGCTTCGCCGCCGAAGGCGCCAAGGTGCTGATCGGCGATGTAGACACTGACGGCGGTGCGGCCCTGGCCGACGAGATCGGTCCCGACGCCCTCTTCGTCGAATGCGATGTATCCGACATCTACCAGGTGAGCGGCCTGGTGACGACGGCGGTCGAGCGCTTCGGCGGCCTGCACGTGATGGTCAACAACGCCGGGGTGTCGGGCACCATGCACCGGCGATTCCTCGACGACGACCTCGCGGACTTCCACAAGGTGATGTCGATCAACGTCCTGGCCGTCATGGCCGGTACGCGCGACGCCGCCCGGCACATGAAGGAACACGGCGGTGGGTCGATCATCAACCTGACGTCGATCGGTGGCATCCAGGCCGGCGGCGGCGTCATGACCTACCGCGCGTCGAAGGCGGCGGTCATCCAGTTCACCAAGTCAGCCGCAATCGAACTGGCGCATTACGAGATTCGCGTCAACGCCATCGCTCCGGGCAATATCCGGACGAACATCGTCCGGAAATCGGCGGCGGGGGAGGACCTGGCAGAGTTGGAACAGTTCGAGGAGACGATTCGCGCGCAGATGCGTGCCGACCGTCCGCTGAAGCGCGAGGGCACTGTCGAGGACGTGGCCGAGGCGGCGCTGTACTTCGCCACCGACCGCTCGCGCTATGTGACCGGGACCGTGCTGCCGGTCGATGGTGGCACCGTGGCGGGCAAGGTGAGCGTCCGCAAACCAACACCATGAGTGCATTAATTCAATCGCTTGACTTAATAACCCTCGATAGGGTTGACTGATCGGGTGACCACAGCCAGGGCAGTGCGCGCCGATCGGGCGAGCAGCACACAAGAGGCGATCCTGAAGGCGGCCGAGCGGCTGTACGCCGAGCACGGCGTGTTCGCCGTATCGAACAGGCAGGTCAGCGAGGCCGCGGGCCAGGGCAACAACGCAGCGGTCGGCTACCACTTCGGCACCAAGACCGACCTGGTGCGCGCGATCGAGCAGAAGCACCGCGCGTCGATCGAGCGATTGCTCGAATCGATGGTGGCCGAGACCGGAGACTCGACCGAGTTGCGCGACTGGATCACGTGCCTGGTGTGCTCACTGACAGAGCACCTGGCCCAACTCGGCAACCCGACGTGGTACGCGCGCTTCGCCGCACAGGCGCTGGCCGACCCCGCCTACCAAAATATCGTGGTCAAGGATGCTCTCGGATCGCCGTCACTGGTTCAGGTCGTTGAGGGCATCACCCGCTGCCTTCCCGATCTGCCGATGGCCGTCGTAATGGAACGCAACATCATGGTGCGCAACCTGATGATGCACACTTGCGCCGATTTTGAACGTGCCTTCGCCGAAGGCGATGGGGTGCCCCGAACGAGTTGGACGGCGGTCGCGTCCGGCCTGATCGACGCGATCGTCGGGTTGTGGCGCGCACCCGTCACGGAGCATCCCTGACATGAAAGTGACTGTCGACCAATACAAGTGCGTGTCATCCGGCCAGTGCGTGCTGAACGCCAGCGACGTATTCGACCAGCGCGACGATGACGGCGTTGTGGCCCTGCTAATCGAGCACCCCGGCCCCGACTTGGCCGAAGACACTCGCAAGGCCGCCGCCGAATGCCCCGCGCTGGCCATCGAGATAGAGGAATGACGGAGATCCATGTCAGAAACGCTTGCTGCCGAGAAGGTTTCGGCCGACATCCCCGAGTACCCGATGGACCGGGATGTCCGCTGCCCGTTCGCGCCGCCGCCACAGGTCGTCGAGATGGGCCAGGCCAAACCGCTTTCCCGGGTGCGGATCTGGGACGGCAGCACTCCGTGGCTGATCACCGGTCACGCGGTGGCACGGGAGTTGTTCGCCGACTCACGCGTCAGCGTCGACGACCGGCGCGACGGCTTCCCGCATTGGAACGAGCACATGCTCTCCACAGTGAACAAGCGGCCCCGGTCGGTGTTCACCTCCGACGCGGAGGAGCACACCCGGTTCCGCCGGATGCTGTCCAAGCCCTTCACCTTCAAGCGCGTTGAGGGCCTGCGCTCCGCCATCCAACAGGTGACCGATGAGTGCATCGACGCGATTCTCGCCGGCCCGCAGCCGGCCGACATCGTCACGAAGCTCGCGCTGCCGGTGCCCACCAGGGTGATCAGCGAGATGCTCGGTGTCCCATACGAAGACCACGAGTTCTTCCAGCACCACGCGAACGTGGGGCTCGCCCGCTACGCCACCGCGGAGGACGGCGAAAAGGGGGCCATGAGCCTGGCCAAGTACCTCAGCGATCTCGTCAAGACCAAGATGGCCAACCCATCCGAGGATGCGGTGTCCGATCTTGCCGAACGCGTCAATGCCGGCGAGATCAGCGTCAAGGAAGCCGCTCAGCTGGGCACCGGGCTGTTGATCGCCGGGCACGAGACCACCGCCAACATGATCGGCATCGGCGTGCTGGCCCTGCTCGAGAACCCCGAACAGGCAGCGCTGCTTCGTGATTCCGACGATCCCAAGTTCATCGCGAACGCCGTCGAAGAGCTGATGCGCTACCTGTCGATCATCCAGAACGGCCAGCGCCGGGTGGCCATCGAGGACATCGAGATCGGTGGCGAGACCATCCGCGCCGGTGAGGGCATCATTCTGGACCTCGCGCCAGCCAACTGGGATGCGGCCGCCTATCCGGAGCCCGACAAGCTGGATCTCACTCGCGACGCCGGGCAGCAGCTGGGCTTCGGCTACGGCCGCCATCAGTGCGTGGGGCAGCAGCTCGCGCGCGCCGAGCTTCAGATCGTGTTCCATACCCTGCTCAAGCGCATACCCACGCTGCGCCTTGCTGTGCCGTTCGACGAGGTGCCCTTCAAGCACGACCGCCTCGCCTACGGCGTATACGAACTACCCGTTACTTGGTGAAACTTCTCTACCAACAGCCCGATTGGAGTGCCGACGATGTCAACTCAAACAACAACGCTCTATCCCCCCGGAGGCTACGGCGCACCGAAGGACCGGTCCGGACACGCTCGCGCGGACGCGAGGAGCACAGGGGACCTCAGGGATGTCGGGCTGCCCGCAGGCACCGAGGTGTTTTCCGCCGACAACCACATTTCGGTGGCCGAGGACATCTTCTACGACAAGTTCCCCGACGATCTCAAGGAGAAGGCGCCGCGGATCTGGTACGAGGACGGCGCATACATGGTCGGCCGCAAGGGCCAGACGTTCCTGCCGGGCGATTTCAGCCGGGTCCTGATGCAGTACGACGACCTGGCCGGTGCCGCCACCAATAACATCGAGGCCCGCATACAGGAGCTGCGCGAGGACGGGGTCGACAAGGAACTCGCCTTCCCGAATGCGGTGCTGGCGCTGTTCCACTACCCGGACAAGGAACTGCGCGAGCGCGTCTTCCGTATCTACAACGAGTACATGGCCGAGCTGCAGGAGAAGTCGAACGGACACTTCTACGCCGCGGGTCTGATCAACTGGTGGGACCCGAAGGGTACCCGGCGGACGCTTACCGAACTCAAGTCGCTGGGCCTCAAGACATTCCTGATGCCGATCAACCCCGGCAAGGACGACGACGACAACGTGATCGACTACGGCAGCACGGCGATGAACGAGGTGTGGGACGAGATCGAGGAAGCCGGACTGCCGGTGGCCCACCACATCGGCGAGACGCCGCCGAAAACCCCGTGCGAGTTCAACAGCGTCGTCGTGGGCATGATGATCAACATCGACGGGTTCCGCGAGGTGTTCTCCAAGTACATCTTCAGTGGCATCCTCGATCGCCATCCGAAGCTGCGGATCGGCTGGTTCGAGGGTGGGATCGCATGGGTCCCATGGGCGCTTCAGGACGCCGAACACCTGCTGGCGTCGTATCAGCACATGTTCAACCACACGCTCGAGCACGATATCCAGTACTACTGGGACACCCACATGAGCGCGTCGTTCATGGTCGACCCGCTGGGTCTGCAACTGATCGACCGGATCGGGGTCGACAAGGTGTTCTGGTCGTCGGACTACCCGCACAACGAGAGCACGTTCGGCTACTCGGAGAAGTCGCTCGCGTCGGTCGTCGAAGCGGTCGGCCCGGAGAACGCGGCCAAGATCGTCAGCGGAAACATCAAGAAGTTCCTGGGCGTCTAATGACCACCTTTGCGACGGCGGACGCGTCCGCCCTCGGCATTCCCGACCTGCCGGACCGGGCACGCATGTACCGCGAGAGCGGCGAACGGCTCCGGTCGGCGATGGCCGACAACGGCGTTGACGCACTGATCCTGCTTGGCAACGGCAACGTGGTGTACGCCACGGGCGCCAGTTGGCCGCTGCTCGACGCGGGCCTGTCCCACGTGGAGCGTCCGGTCGCAATCGTGCTGGCCGACGACGAACATCCACATCTGTTCATACCGTTCCGTGAGGGCGCCTCATCGGAATCGCAGATACCGGCGGACCATGTGCATCCGCCGCTGTACCTCGAATTCGACGAGGGGGTGGACCATTTCGCGCGTGTCGTCGCCGAGCTGATCCCGCCCGGCGCAACGGTTGCGGTCGACGAGCTCACCGGCGCAATGCGCCGCGCCGCGGACCGGCTGTTCCCAGCTGGAGCGCCCGTGGATGCCGCGCCGGTGGTCGGTGCGGCCAAGCTCGTGAAGACCATTGACCAGATCGCGTGCATCCGAAAGGCGTGCCGGATCACCGAAGAGGCGGTTGTCGACGTGCAGAAGGCGTTGGCACCCGGGGTCCGTCAAATCGATCTGTCGGCACACTTCGTGCGTCGCGCTTTCGAGCTGGGCGCAACGGCGAACATGCTCGACGCCATCTGGCAGGTGATGCCCGTCTCCAAGGCGGAAGGCACCTGGACGACACACGGCGACCTGGCGCTTCCGTTGTTGACGACGGAACGCGAGCTTGCGGCGGGCGACGTGCTCTGGACCGACGTCAGCATCACCTACACCGGCTTCTGCTCGGACTTTGGCCGCACCTGGCTGGTCGGTGACGCACCGTCGCCCCGCCAACAGGACCAGTTCCACCAGTGGCGCGACATCCTCGACGCCGTGCTGAAAGTGACGAAGGCCGGCGCGACATCCGGCGACCTGGCCCGCGCGGCGATCGCCGCCAACGGCGGCCGCAAGCCGTGGTTGCCCCACTTCTATCTCGGCCACAGCATCGGGACGAACGCCGCCGAAATGCCGATGATCGGAACGGATCTGGGCGAGGAGTTCGACGACAACTTCGTCTTCCCCGCCGGCATGCTGCTGGTGCTCGAGCCGGTGGTCTGGGAGGACGGAACCGGCGGCTATCGAAGCGAGGAGATCATCGTTATCGCCGAGGACGGCTTCGTGCCGTTGACCGACTACCCCTACAAGCCCTATGGCGATTGAGATTCTGCCCGACGAACGGGCATTGCGAGTTGGTCGGCGCGAACGAGCGTTGGCACAGATGGAGGCCCACGACCTGGACGTGCTGGTGCTCGGACGTCAGGCCAATGTGCGCTACTTCTCCGGGGCACCGCAGCTCTGGGTGGCGGGCACCCGACCGTTCGGTCCGATCTGCACAGTGGTCCGGTCGACCGGTGAAATCCACCTGAACAGCACGTGGGATGAGGGCATCCCCGACGACATCCCGCACGAGCGCCTGTACGGACTGGCGTGGAACCCGATGACGCTCATCGAGGTGCTCAAGGGCATCGACGGTGCTTCAACGGCCCGACGGGTGGGAACCGACGCTCTCACACCGTCATTCGCCAAGCTGCTGCCGCTGGCCTTCCCCAACGCCGAACTCGTCGACGGGGAGCTCGCGATGCGGGCAGCACGCCGGATCAAGACTCCCGATGAAGTGAAAGCCCTGCGCGGATCGCTGCGCGTGGCCGAGGACGCCCTGGCCACCGCCGTCGGTGAGTTGCGAGCGGGCATCACCGAACAGGAACTGGCCGGGGTGCTGTTCGAGGCGGAGGCGGCCGGTGGTGTGAGTACTCCGGCAACGCAGGACGCCGCGTGGGTCACGTCCCGGGAACACCCGTGGCGGCGGGCCCGCAGCGACGGGCGCATCGAGCAGGGCGATCTGGTGGCTTTCGCCACGGGAGTGCTGGCCGACGGTTATGTGGGAGAAGTGGGGCGCACCTGGCCCGTCGGCGACGCAGGCGATGCCGCGATCCCTGCGCTCTATGAACGCTGGAATGTATTGTGGGACGGGCTTGCTGCAGGCGTGTCGACCCGGACAGCGGGCGAGCGGACTCCTCGCGGCCTACAAGGCCACAAACGAGCCGCTCCCGCCGATGCCGGTTGCCCACGGCCTCGGGCTGGGTTTCGACCCGCCGGTGGTGACCCCTCAGCTGCGGTCGACGGCAGCAGAGGAAGTCTTAGAGCCCGGCATGGTCCTCTCCGTCTGCGGCTACGTCTGGCAGGAGGGAGTGGGCGCGGTTTTCGGGCGCGAGGCCGTGCTCGTCACACCCGACGGGCCCGAGGTGCTCACCTCAAGTCCGAGCTGGAACAGTCGCGCCGGCGTAGGAATCGGCTGAAGGAGAAACCATGTCAGACAACGGAAGTCTTCGGCCGAAGCCTACGGCGGCCAAGCCGCCCAAACCTGAGGACCTCATTCTCTATGAGAAGGACCCGAAGACCAAGATCGCCACGATCACATTCAACCGGCCCGAGTATCTGAATGCACCGACGTCGGCGGCGCGGCTGCGCTACGCCGACTTGCTGCGCGCGGCCACCGTCGACAATGACGTCAAGGTGGTCGTGATCCGCGGCGTCGGCGACAACCTCGGCAGCGGTGCGGACCTGCCCGAATTCATGGAGGGCAATGACAACACCGACCTTCGCCTGGCCGAACTGCGGTTGGAGGACGAGGGCGTCGGCGAGGTCAGCTATCCGCCCAAGGGATCGTTCCGCCACGGCGCCACGATCAGCGCGTGGTATGCCAACGTGCAGGCCGGTAACCGGCCGCTGCAGGAGCTGAAGAAGATCAGCATCGTCGAGGCGAAGGGCTACTGCTACGGCTGGCACTTCTACCAGTGTGCCGATGCGGATTTGGTGATCTCGTCCGACGACGCGTTGTTCGGCCACCCGTCGTTCCGTTACTACGGCTGGGGCCCGCGGATGTGGACGTGGGTGCAGATGATGGGGCTGCGCAAGTTCCAGGAGATGGTCTTCACCGGGCGGCCGTTCACGGCTGACGAGATGTTCCAATGCAACTTCCTCAACAAGGTGGTGTCGCGCGAGCAACTCGAGGCTGAGGTCGACAAGTACGCGCGGGCGTGCGCGCGAAACCGCCCCGTCGACACCGTGTTCCAGCAGAAGATCTTCTTCGAGGTCTTCAAGCAGTACCAGGGCGAGTACATGGGTAGCCTGCTGTCCGCCTTCTTCGAGTCGATGGGCAGCGGCGTCACCAACGACGGTGACGAAGACCTGGACATGTACGAGGCCATCGACACCGGGCTGGCCGGTGCGGTCAACGACAACGACAGCAAGTTCCCACCGGACTTCCGGTTGAGCAAGTCCAACCGCAAGAAGGACTAGCGTGGAGGCTTCCGGTCCACTCGACGGCTACATCGTCGTCGACTTGTCCGCTGGGATCGCGGGCGCCTACTGCACCAAGCTGTTGGCCGACGGCGGGGCCCAGGTCATCAAAGTGGAGCCGCCAGAAGGAGATCCGCTGCGGCGGTGGTCGGCATCCGGCGCGGAAGTCGGTGACGACGGCGCGCTGTTCAGTTTTCTGGCAGGGGCCAAGCACAGTGTCGTCGCCGATCCTGAGACCGACATCGACCTGGTCAACGGGCTCCTTGCCGGCGCGGACGCGGTGGTGTGGTCCCGCGGCCGTGGACTCGCTGAGCACCCCGACTTCGCCCCCGCCGAGATCCATCGTCGCAATCCTCATCTGACCATCACGTCGATCACGCCGTTCGGGCTCGATGGGCCTTGGCGCGACCGTCCGGCGACGGAGTTCACCCTGCAGGCATGGTCGGGTGGGATCATCGCCCTCGGCCGCGGGTCGCCAGACCGGGCGCCGGTGTTCGTGGGCGGCCAGGTCGGCGAGTATCTGGCCGGGGCGTATGCCAGCGCCGCGATCCTGGCGTCCCGGCTGCGGACGCTCGCGGACGGCGAAGGCGAGTTGATCGACCTCTCGATGCTGGAGTCCGACATCCTGGGCCTCACCTATTACCCGGTGAGCTACTTCGAGATGCTGGGCAGGCCGTGGCGGGATGCCCGACGACTGACCGTCCCCGGGATCGCGCGTGCCAAGGACGGTCTGGTCGATCTCGGATGCGGCACGGCGCAGCAGTGGTTCGACCTCTGCGCGATGACCGGGCACCAGGAGTGGATCGACGAAGAATCGCCGCTGTCGATCACCGAGCAGGCCAATGAGAACTCCGACGAGCTGTATGCGTGGGTCGAGAGTCACGACGTCGACGAGATCCGCGATCTGGCAACGGCATTCCGCATTCCCAATGCGCCGGTGGCCAACGGGGCGAACATCGACTCACTGGACCATTTCCAGGCCCGCGGGTCGTTCGTGACCAACCCGCGCGACGGGTTCCGTCAGCCCGGCCACCCCTACCGGATGACGCCGGCGCGGCTGCGCCCGCCCTCCGCCGCGCCACGCCTCGGCGAGCACACCGAGCACTACCGCCGAAATGGAATTCCCAGTCGGGAAAGTGCGCGCTTAGCAACCGGGAATTTCCCCCGCAAGCGGGTGGGCCCCCAGCCTGCTAGGGGAGTGCCCCCAATTTCGCTGCCGTTCAGCGGGCTGCGAGTGCTGGACATGACGACCTTCTGGGCAGGCCCGAGCTGTACACACCTGCTCGCCATGCTCGGTGCCGACGTCATTCACGTCGAGTCCACCCGCCGCCCGGACGGCACCCGGCTCATCGCGGGCATACCGATCACCGAGGATCAGTGGTGGGAGAAATCGCCGATCTTCTCGGGCCTCAACACGAACAAGCGGGGTATCACGCTCGACCTGCAGAGTGCAGGCGGACGCGAACTGCTCAACAAGTTCATCGCCACCGCCGACGTGATCGTGGAGAACTTCACCCCACGTGTGCTGGACCAGATCGGGCTGGACTTCGGGGCCGTCCAGGCCGTCCGGCCCGACGCGGTGATGGTCCGGATGCCGGGGTTCGGCCTCGACGGACCGTGGCGTGACAACCCGGCGTTCGCCTACGTCATCGAAGCGGCCGCAGGCATCAGCTGGCTGACCGGCTATCCCGACCGAAATCCCTACGAGCCGTACTCGATCGGCGACCCGAACGCGGGAATCCACGCCTTCAACGCGCTGCTGCTGGCTCTCGAGCATCGACGCCGTA
The DNA here is from genome assembly GCA_963800125.1 of uncultured Actinomycetota bacterium. Classification (GTDB taxonomy): domain Bacteria; phylum Actinomycetota; class Actinomycetes; order Mycobacteriales; family Mycobacteriaceae; genus Mycobacterium. The sequence continues at coordinate 54,840 of CAWDAC010000029.1, forward strand.
CCGGCGAGGGGTCGATGGTGGAGGCGGCGATGGTCGATGCGGCGATCAACATCGCTGCCGAGCAGGTGATCGAGTTCTCCGCCTACGGCGCACTGGTGGAGCGTGCAGGCAACCGCGGACCCACGGCGGCTCCGCAGAACCTGTACCGCACCAACGAGATCGACGAGTTCGGTCGCCTCGACTGCTGGGTCGCTCTGGCCGTGGCGACAGACGAACAGTGGCTGGCCCTACGCGAGGCGATCGGGCGGCCTAACTGGGCGATGGACCCGTCGCTGTCGACCGCAGCATGGCGCAGAGAACAGCACGACATCATCGACGAGCACCTGGCCGACTGGTGTGCACAGCGCACCGGCGACGAGATCGTCGAACGGCTGTGGGATGCCGGCGTCCCCGTCGGCAAGGTGATGCAGCCGCACCGACAGACCGAGTTGCCGCAGTTGGCTTTCCGCCGCTTCTTCGAAGACGTCGGCCACCCGGTGAACGCCCCGACCAAGCACAGCACGCTTCCGTTCAAGCTCTCGCGCGGCCCGGACCGCGTGCACGCGCGCCCCGCGCCCCTGCTCGGGGAGCACAACCGCGAGCTGCTGTCCGAGCTCGGGCTCACCGACGACGAGATCACCGAACTCGAGGCCGACGGCGTCATCGGAGACGCGCCCGCGATGCACGGCAGCAAGGCAAAGACGTAGGCCGGGCACGCGTCGAGGGATAGTTTGAATCGGTGACCATCGACCCCGCCAACATCCTGCTCACCGACCGCGTCGCCGTCGTCACCGGCGGCGGAGCGGGCATTGGCCGCGGCGTGGCCGAAGGGCTTGCCGCGTTTGGCGCATCGGTCGCGATCTGGGAGCGGGACGCGGATTCCTGTATGTCGGCCGCCGAAAGCATTGGCGCGCTCGGCATCGTGACCGACGTCCGCGACAGCGAGCAAGTGGATGCGGCGTTGGAGCGCACAGCGAACGAGCTTGGCACAGTGAGCATCCTGTTCAACAATGCCGGCGGCGTATTCGCCTCACCGCTGCTCGACACCAGCGAGAACGGTTGGGATGCGCTGTACAAATCCAACCTGCGCCATGTGCTGCTGTGCACACAACGGGTTGCGCGCCGCCTGGTGGATGCGGGCCGGCCCGGAAGCGTCATCAACGTGACGTCCATCGAGGGCGTACGGGCGGCTCCCGGCTACGCGGCGTACGCGGCCGCCAAGGCCGGCGTCATCAACTACACCAAAACGGCGGCCCTCGAATTGGCGACGCAGGGAATTCGGGTCAACGCGCTCGCCCCAGACCTGACTGTTACTGAAGGGTTGTTGCGCGTCTCGCCGGACGGGCTGCCTGCCAGCGCCGGGCACATGATTCCGATGGGTCGCGCCGGACACGTCGACGAGATGGCGGCTGCCGCAGTGTTTCTCGCTTCCGACATGGCCAGCTACATCACCGGCCAGACCATCCATGTCGATGGCGGAACGCACGCCGCGGGCGGCTGGTATCACCACCCGGAGACCGGCAGGTACCAGTTGGGCCCCGGCTAGGAGGCCGGCCGCTGCATGTCCAGGCCAGGCTCGCCCAGCCTCACCCGGATCGCTCCCCACAGATCGGCGTAGCGGCGTCCCCTCCACGCCGGAAATGACATTCTCAAATAAAGAGAGTACCATATTCGCCGGTCATCGGACTCAGTGGATGCTCAGCGTCCACCTTGGGTATGAGAAGCGCAAGGACACAAGGGAAACACATGGGCGACAAGCACATCGAGGACCTCGAGCACATCGGCAAGGAAGAGGCCACTAAGTGGGATCCCTCCTTCACTGAGCAGATAAAGAACTGGGTCGGCCCCGTCATCAAGCGGTACTTCCGCGCCGAGGTGCACGGGGTGGACTCCATGCCCTCCACTGGTGGTGCGCTGGTGGTGTCCAACCACTCCGGCGGAATGTTCACCCCCGATGTGCTCGTCTTCGCACCGGAGTTCTACGACCGTTTCGGCTATGACCGTCCGCTCTACACCCTTGCTCATTACGGGGTATTCATTGGACCACTGTCCGGGTGGCTGCGCCGCGCCGGCGTCATCGAGGCAAGCCGCGAGAACGCCGCTAAGGCGTTGCGCTCAGGGGCCGTCGTGCTGGTGTTTCCGGGTGGTGACTATGACTCATACCGGTCGACGTTCTCCGAGAACAAGATCGACTTCGGTGGCCGGACCGGATACGTCAGGACTGCCATCGAGACGGGTGTGCCGATCGTGCCGATGGTGTCGATCGGTGCACAGGAGTCACAGCTGTTCCTCGCCCGCGGTGACTCACTGGCCAGGCGGCTGGGTCTGACGCGGGCGCGGATGGAGATCCTGCCGCTGAGTTTCGGGTTCCCATTCGGGCTCAGCGTGATCTTTCCGCCCAACCTGCCCCTTCCGACGAAAATCGTCACGCAGGTGCTGGAGCCGATCGATGTCGTGGCGCAGTTCGGCGAGGACCCCGACGTCGCCGAGGTCGACGCGCATGTCCGCTCGGTGATGCAGACCGCTCTCGACCGGCTGGCGAAGAAGCGTCGCTTTCCGGTGCTGGGCTGAGGCCTGGATTAGCTGGCGGGCCTTGCCGGCGCCATCGCCGTGCCGACCGTGGTCAGTTCCGCGGGCAAGCCCTGCGGCGCGCCGGATCTCCGCGAGACTATGGATCATCGCGTCGGTCGCCTCATGGACGTCGTTGAAGGTGCGGTCGTCGGAGAGTATCGAGATGTCCACCTGGTCAACGTAACTCCAGACGGTCATGTTGAATGCGCTGCCCGCCGAGAGGACGCCGATCGAATAGATCTCGCTCACGGGTGCGCCACCGAGATGCCCGCGTTCACGGGGGCCCTGCACGTTCGAGACAGCGACGTTCATGATGCTGTTGTGAGCGGCGCGCTTGGACTGCCACCGGAACAATGCCGGTGCCAATGGAGGTGGCAGGTATTCCATCATCCGGCCGTGCAGCTTCGGACCGAGAAGGTCGTTGTCCTCCTTGGCGCGGCTGGCGGCGAGCGACGTCAGCCGCACCCGCTCCAGCGGATCGTCGATGTGCACCGGCAGCGACACCGCCAGTCCGCTGATCTCGTTGCCGGTGATCCGGTCGGCCGACCTGTCGGTGGCGACCGGCACGGAGGCCAAGATCGGCCGGTCCGCCCTTCCGTCGTAGCGCAGCAACAGTTCTCGTAGTCCGCCGGCCGCCATGGCCAGGATGATGTCGTTGAACGTCACGCCCAGGTGTTTGGCCGTCTCCTTGACCTCGGCCAGTGACAGCGACGCCGTCGCGAACGTCCGAACGGGGGAGACCACGTGGTTGAGGAACGTCGGCGGGGTCTTGAACATCTTGGCCATGTCCGGATGGTCGCTTCGCTCCCGCGATCGGCGCCGCACCCGGGCGGCTCCCTGCACGGCGTCGCGTAACAGGCCCGGCAGCGCCGCGACGTTCTGGACGTGGTCACGCCCGGCGGCCCGCAACAACTCAGATCTCGACGGTGCGGCACAGGTGGTGTAGACGTCGGGTTCATCCTGCGCCGAGCCGGTCAGGTCCATCAGCCGTGCCAGAAGATTGGCCGACGCGACCCCGTCGGCCAGCGTGTGGTGCACCTTCCCGATCAGGGCGAAGCGGTCGTCGGCCATCCCTTCGGCGAAGTGGAACTCCCACAGTGGGCGGTCGCGGTCCAGTGGCGTGCTGGCGATCTCGCCGATGACCTGGTCGAGCTCACGCCTGCCGCCGGGGCTCGGGATCTGCACCCGGCGCAGGTGGTAGTCGAGGTCGACGTCGCAGTTTTCCATCCACATCGGGTGGTGCAGCTTCCACGGGATGCCGACGAGCCGGTAGCGCAACGGGTCGAGAAGGTGCAGGCGACTCTGGATCGTCCGACGGAACACATCGAACGTGAACTCGCCGTCGAAGTCGGAGGATTCTTTTCCTCCTTGCGTGCGGGGAGCGTGGATGATCGCCACCTTCAGGGTGTGCGTGTGCAGGTTGGGCGTCTCGCTGTACAGCAACATGGCGTCCATGCCGTTGAGTCGCTTCATGCCCCAACCCGTTCTCCCATCGAAGTTCCATGCAACCACTCGGGCGGTCGCGGGCTGGCCGGTTTCGGCGAAGTACGGCTGTCAGTGGCTCCAGCCCTCGGCGGTCTGTTCGTCGTAGGTGCGATCAATGCGCTCGAAGCGCCGGCGAATCGAATCGCGCGACGCGCGGTGGGGCAGGATATACAGGCGGTTGGCGAGGACGGCGTCGGCCGTCAGCCGCGCCACGTCGTCGACTTGCACGCTGTCGTCGGTCGGCACAACCAGCCCTTGCACGGCTTCTTCGGGCTGGTTGGTGCGGGCACCGTAGTCGTTGCTTCTGGTGCGTTCGGAGTTGGCGATGATCGGGGTGTCGACGATCATCGGGCACAGCACCGAGACGCCGATGCCCTCGCCTTTCAATTCACGCGACAAGCTCTCGGCGAGCGCGACGACACCGAATTTGGCGACGCAGTAGGGGCCGAGTCCGGCGTTACCCACCATGCCCGCGAACGACGATGTGAACATGATGTGGCGATCCCCGCCTTGCTCGATCAGGCGCGGCAGGAACGCCTCGACGCCGTGGATGGGCCCCCACAGGTCGACGTCGATCACCCAGCGCCAGTCGCCGTGGGTGACGTCAGCGATCGGGCCTCCATAGGCGATGCCTGCGTTGTTGAAGACCAGGTTCACCTCGCCGAGCAGGCGGAAGGATTCGTCGGCGAGGTGCTGGACGACGGCAAGCTGAGTCACGTCGCACACCACGCCGTATGCCTCGGCGCCGTCGGCACGCAGCCCTTCGACGGCTTGATCCAGGGAGTTCTGATCGACGTCGGCAAGCACGACCCTCGCGCCGCGCCTGGTGAACTCTCGCGCGCTCGCCAAGCCGATGCCGCTCGCGCCGCCGGTGACTACCGCCCCGCGTCCCTCGAATGTCTTCACGGCGCGAAGAATATCGGGCTAGTCAATCGCGTCAATCGCCGCACGGCTGTCGAGGTCGACGAAGGCTGCCGCATACCGCTGCACCAACGCGAGGCAGACGTCCGGGCTCTGCCAGGCGTCGCCGCCGGACAGCGTGGCCATCCAGATCGCCAGCCCGTGTGCGACGGAGGCGCGGTAGCGCAGCAATAGCTCTTCGGAACTCGGCATCTCGGCGGCGGGCAGCGTCAGTGCGGCGCGGTACTCATCGAGCAGTTCGCGCTCGCTGCGGCGCCTTTCCTCGATCGTCAGCGCGCCCTGCAGGAAGTACCCGAGGTCCAGCGACCAGTTGCCCCGGCGCGCCATCTGCCAATCGAGGAACCCGACATCGTCATCGGGCAGCACATAGGTGTTGCCGATGTGCGGGTCGCCGTGCAGGAGGGTCTGTGGCGAGGTCGTCAGCGTCCCGATGTAGCGCGCCCAGATGTCGATGAACAGCTGCTCGCCGGTCAGCTCCAGGATTTCGGCGGGCACGGTGTCGCCCGACCGCTCCCGCGCGATGTGCAGTGGTGCGTATTGCATCCCTTCGAACGCGACGAAGGGTTCGACCCAGCCGAGCGCCGGGTTCCCCGTCAGGCGCTCACCCCAAAACGCGCTGTGCAGTCGCGCGAGCCCGCGCACTCCGTTGGTCACCTGCTCGACGGTCATCGGCCGGGTGGAGTCGCGAGGGTCGGCCGCCACGCGCAACGACGTCCTCCATGATCATCAGGAAGTCGGAGCGCTCCTCGTCGATGAGTGCCGCGTAGACCGTCGGATGGTCAAGCGGCAGAGCGACTCCCGACGAGAACAACCGGGGCTCGTGGAACAAGCCACTCGTGAGTGCGACGAGATCGGCGTGGGCAGGGTCGACCGCCTTGGCGAACACTGTTGCGGGCCCGGAGCCGGCCGAGTATGTCAACTCCAGGCGAGCACGCTTGTTGGTGCCGTCGTCGCGAAGCGCGACCCGCACGCCATCCACCCGGGCGCCCGGACAGTGACCGGCAAGTACGGTCGTCATCCACTCCGGGGTGATTGCGTCCCATCCCTGCGGGATCGACAACTCCGCGACAGCCACGGGCTACTTCAGGCAGCTTCCGGCGTCGATCGGCAGGGTCACTCCGGTGAGGTAACGCGCTTCGTCGGACGCGAAGAACAGCACCGCATTGCTGATGTCGATCGGGTCAACCCATGGGATGGGAAGCACGTGGAACAGCTGGCAGATCGGCGCCATGTCGTCTGGCCCGGGGTTCTCCAGGTCGGGACGGAACATTTTCCAGGTGCCCTCGTTCATGATCATCGGCGTGCTGACGTGCGTGGGGTGCACGGAGTTCACCCGAATATTGTGCTGGCCGAGTTCCACCGCGAACGTCCGCATCAGGCCGACGACGCCATGCTTGGCGGCCACATAGTGACCGGTGTGCGGGTAGGCCTTGAGTCCGCCGACCGAACTGGTCAAAATGATCGAACCGCCTTGACCGCCCGACAATAGATGGGGGACACCGGCCTTCACGGTCTTCCAGACGCCGCCGAGGTTGACGTCGATCATGTCCGTCCAGTCTTCTTCGCTGGTCTTGTCCAGCGTCTCGCCGCCGTTGCCGATACCTGCGTTGGCAACGATGATGTCCAGTCGGCCCAGCTGATCGACACCGGTGTCGACCGCTGCTTTCAGTGCCGCGTAGTCGCGCACGTCGACCTCTGCCGTGTAAATGCGGCGGTTGTGGCCCTTGACCAGATCCGCGGTCTCGGCCAGGTCCTCCGGTGTGGACGGCGGGATTCCGCCTTCGGCGACAACGGGTTTACAGACATCGATGGCGATGATGTCGGCGCCCTCTTCTGCCAACCGCACCGCGTGGCTGCGGCCCTGGCCGCGCGCCGCGCCGGTGATGAAAGCGACTTTGCCCTCAACACGTCCGGTCATTACTACCTCAATTCGTCGTTAGCGGAACAGATTTCACTTGAGCACGGCCGGCATGGAATCCCAGCCACGGACGGTTGACGTCGGCGACAGTGACGCACTGGCAATGTCGACGTCCCATTCGGGGAAGCGCCGCAGGATTTCCTCGAGGGCGATGCGTCCCTCCAGCCGAGCCAACGCCGATCCGAGGCAGTAGTGCGTGCCGACGCTGAATGCCAGGTGCTGGCGGACTTCCCGGTGGATGTCGAAAACGTCTCCGTCCGGCGGGAACTGGCGATGGTCGCGCACGGCGGCGCCGATCAGCATCATCATCACGCTGCCCTCGGGCACCATCTCGCCGTAGTATTCCACGTCGCGGGTCACGTACCTTGCGACGTGCGGTGCGGGAGGCTCGTAGCGCAGCAATTCCTCGATCGCCTGCGGAATCAGTGCCGGGTTCTCGACGAGTTCGCCTCTCTGGTCGGGGTGTTCGGCCAACACCTTGCCCGCCCAACCGATCAGTCGCGTGGTGGTTTCGTTGCCCGCGCCCGCCACCACGTTGAGATAGGTCAGCAGTTCCTGACGCGTCAGGTGACGCGTGGTACCCGTCTCGTCGACGAACTCCGCGTTGAGCAGTTCGGTCATGATGTCGTCCGACGGGTGGCCGGCGCGCCAGTCGATGTAGGCCTCGAAGATCTCGCCTGTGACGAAGCCGTCGGCCTTCATCGGTTTGCCGGCCTCGGTGCGCATCTGCGCATTGGCGTGGTCGCGGATCATCTCCTGGTCGTCTTCGGGGATGCCCAACAGCGCACTGATCACCTTCATCGGCATCTGAGCACCGAGGTCGGCGACGAAGTCGAAGCGGTCCGTCCCGATCAGTGGGTCCAGGCTCTGGGCGCAGTAGTCCCGGATGATGGGCTCCAGGGCGTTGATCTTGCGCGGCGTGAACATCCGGGCCAGCAGCTTGCGGTGAATGTCGTGAATCGGCGGATCCTCGAAAATCACTGTGCCGGGCGGGATGTCGATGTTGGCCTTGATCAGTTCCACGATCGCGCCGCGGGCCGAGCTGAAGGTTTCGTGATCCACCAACGCCTTGTTCACGTCCGAGAAGCGGCTGAGCGCGTAGAAGTCGTGCTGGGTGTTGTAGTAAAGCGGCGATTCTTCCCGGAGCCGACGGAAGGTCGGGTATGGATCAGCGTTGATGACGACGTCATACGGGTCGAAGTAGACGTCGCTGGTGGCAGCTCGGGTGGCAGGGACGGTCACGGTGTCGCCTTTCACGGGGACCAGGGCTGTATAAGACAGATGAATGGCAACTGTCTCACAAACTCTGGCACCCACGTCGCGCGGGTGTCAATGGGACGATCCTTTTTCGCGATTTATACTCTCCGCTTAGTAGAACGTACTTCTCGTGGTTGCCCTGGGTCAGGTCGGCACCCGAGGCGGCATGGCCGTAGAGGCGACCAGCTTGCCTTTGATGTCGCCCGTCCGAGGCGGCCGTGGGCGACAGGCGTGTTGGGCACGCTTTCGGTGAGGAATGTCGCCCCGTTGGCCGAAGGCGGAAGTGAACTGGGTGCCGTTGCCGCGCTGGCCCAACCCGTCGAGCGGTCGCAACGCGGTGCCGATCAGCGTGAGGTCGGTGGCATACGCCGCGAGGGCGGGAGCCAGAACGGGGTCGACTCCCGGCGTGCGCATCCACAATTCGAACTGTGGCGGGCCGGTCTTGGTGGCGTTGAGGTCGTCGACCCGCGCGCGTCTCCCAGGGAATGAGGTCGAGTGCGACGCGGTGCTCGGGACCGAGCACAGGCGGAACGTCGGCAACCGCCTGGTGCTCGGGTCCGTCCTCCACCACATGCATGCAGATCGAACTGGTGGCCAGTACGCGGGAGTCTTTTTCGCTCCTCGCGTGCGCGGTGCTCTGCCGCGCGGTGATCGTCAAGGTCGCGAACGAGCGGCCCTCGTGGTGGCCGTATCGCCTCGTAGGACACCGGTTCGTCGGCGCGCCCCTCGCGGGCGAACACCGCGTGCAGCGACTTGACGGCTTTGTCCGGGCAGGTCAGGCGGGCTGTCTGGACGAACTGGCCGAGCAGCTGGCCGCCGAACAACCGGTGGCACTCGAGCAGATCGGTCCACAGGTCGGGCACATCCGTAAGTGTAAGCGAAGTTCTTCTACTAGGAGAACGTAATTCTCAGGCCGCGAAGCCATGGGCGCAGAAGTCCCACACTTCGTCGGCGGTGATCGGATGGGCGCTGTCCTCGTCGGTGTCAGCGCTCGAGGATGCGACGAACATCACGGTCTGCATCGTTATCGCCGCCATCCGCTTCGGATTGACGTTGGGACGCAGCTCGCCGGCCGCCGCGGCGTCCTCCATCAGCTCCGTGAGCAGGGCGAGCAGGGGTGCATGAGCGATCTTGACCTCAGACGGATGCGACACCAGCAGGCGCGGCGCGAAGTCGGTGAACAGCGGCCGTTTGGCGGCCGGGTCCGGACGCGAGGACTCAAACAGCAGTTGGATCGCGACCTTCAGTCGCTCGATCGGGTTTTCGTGGCTCGCGGTGGCGGCGCGGATCTGGTCCGCGGACCGGCTCAGCGCGTCTTCGAACAGCGCGAGCAGAAGTTCGTGCTTGCCGTCGAACTGCAGGTAGAAGCTTCGCAGCGACTGGCGCGAGCGGTCAACGACCTCCTGCACGGTGAAGTCGGTGCTGCCTTTTTCAATGATGATCGCTTGGGCGGCGTCCAGGAATCGCTGGACGCGTTGAGCGGCCCGGAGCTTCGCTGTCTTGATCGAGCGTTCGACCGCGCGCTGCTTCCAGGCGGGTTCTTCGCTGGGGCTTGTCACCGGCGGCTCGGATGCTTGCCGATTGGTGAGAGCATTAACTGACTCTACCGGAGAACGCCTTGCCATTGCGGTCCTCGACCCCCTCGCGGCCAACATGTCTGAGATTGTAACTTTCTCATCATGAGAATACTATTCTCATTCTGTTGATAATAGAAGTCTTTCAAAAATTGCGGACCGGCTGGGAGCGCTGTGCAGCTGACATTTGACGCCGACGTCGAAGCCTTCCGCGCCGAGTTCGTGGCCTTTCTCGAGGAGAACCTGCCGTCGGAGGCCGAAGCGCTCGATCGATCGCGGTCGAGCAGTCATGTCCCGGACTGGGCCCGTCGCTGGCAGCGGCTGATGTTCGACAACGGCTGGCTGGTCCCGGGGAACCCGCCCGAGTTCGGTGGCCGCAACGCCACCATCCTGCAGCAGTACGTCTATCAAATGGAGCTGTCGCGGCGGCGGGTCTACCAGAGCTACAACCCCCAGGGCGTCGGCATCATCGCCGCGTCGCTGATCTCGTTCGGAACGCGCGAGCAGCAGCAGAAGTGGGCCGTGCCGATCCTGCGGGCGGAGATCACCGCATCGCTCGGGATGAGCGAGCCCGGGGCCGGTTCCGACCTGGCGTCGCTGCGAACCAGGGCAGTGATCGAATCCGGCGTGGACGGCGACCACTTCGTGGTGAACGGACAGAAGGTGTGGACGTCCGGCGCGCACGACGCGGATGTGCTGTTGACCTTCGTGCGAACCGACCCGGATGCCCCGAGGCACAAGGGCATCAGTGCGCTGATGATTCCCACCGATCTGGCCGGTGTGGTGCGGAGGCCGTTCGCGTCCGCCTGCGATCAGAATGACCTCGACTTCAACGAGGTCTTCTTCAACGACGCGCGGGTGCCTGCCGAGAACCTCGTCGGTCCGCGGGGCGAGGGCTGGCGGGTCGCCAACGGCTCGCTCGGCCATGAGCGGAACATGTTGTGGCTCAGCTATGCCGACCGGCTACAGGAACTGGTCGAGGACTTCGCGCACGCGAGGAGCACAGAAGGCTCCGGCTGCCGCGCCGAATTGGACCGAGACCGGTACGCCACGACGGTGATGGACAACCAGGCGCTGCGGTTACTCGGCTCGATCGCGCTGGCCCGGGCCGCCCGTGGCGACGAGGATGCGTCGGCCCTGTCGGTGCTGAAGCTGTTCGGCTCGCAGGCATCGCAATCGGCAACCGAACACGCGATGGCGGCCGCCGGAGCTGCGGCGCTTGCCCATCCGGGCATCTCCGGCCAATACTCGTCGTTCCATCTCGACCTCTACAGGTCCGGCTGGTTCGAACGCTACATCCGGTCTTTCGGCGGCACCATCGCCGGTGGCACCTCCGAAATCCAACGGAACATCATCGCCCAGCGACTGCTCGGGTTGCCCCGCAACTAAAAAGGATCCACCGTGTACATCGACTACGAGGTCCGCGACCGAATCGCGACGATCACGCTCAATCGGCCGGAAGCGGCCAACGCCCAGAACCCGGAGCTCCTCGACGAACTCGACGCGGCATGGACCCGTGCAGCCGACGACAGCGAGGTTTCAGTGATCGTGTTGCGGGCGAACGGAAAACACTTCTCGGCCGGCCATGACCTCAGGGGCGGCGGGCCGGTGCCCGACAAGATCACGCTCGAGTTCGTCATCCAGCACGAGGCCAAGCGGTACCTCGAGTACACCCTGCGCTGGCGCAACGTGCCGAAGCCGTCCATCGCCGCGGTCCAGGGCCGGTGCATCTCCGGTGGGCTGCTGTTGTGCTGGCCGTGTGACCTGATCATCGCCGCCGACGACGCGCAGTTCTCCGATCCGGTCGTGCTCATGGGCATCGGTGGCGTCGAATACCACGGCCACACCTGGGAACTGGGCCCCCGCAAGGCGAAGGAGATCCTCTTCACGGGTCGGGCGATGACCGCCGAGGAGGTGCAGAGCACCGGGATGGTGAACAGGGTCGTGCCGCGGGACCAGCTCGATAGCGAGACGAGAGCGCTGGCCGAACAGATCGCCAAGATGCCACCGTTCGCTCTGCGGCAGGCCAAGAGAGCGGTCAACCAGACATTGGACGTGCAGGGCTTCTATGCCGCGATCCAGTCGGTGTTCGACATCCATCAGACCGGCCACGGCAACGCGCTGAGCGTCGGCGGCTGGCCGGTGCTGGTGAACCTGGACGAGATGAAGGCCAACATCAAGTAGTTCTCCTTTCTGCGCGACCGTGCGTGTCTGCACCCCAACACGCCGCAATTAATGGGCATTTTGCGCACGCTCACGCCGCGTCCCTGCGGTGAAGCTGTTGATTAATCCGCGCTACGAAGTCCCAGGCCCGGTATCTCACATCCTCGAAGTTTGTTCATGGATTCGCATCGGCAGTAGATCCCTGCCAAATCCGTTCCAGACAACCCGTTTTCACTGCCAACTCGAATTCGTACCTCGACAAGTAGGTCAGGATCTGTCCGCTGGTCGCCACCCCGCTCTGCTGACTGAACAGATGCTCGAGTTCTCCATCCACATACGCAATCGTTGGTGCCGATCACCCCACTGTGGATGAAGGTGTATCTGTGCACGGCCACAGCGTCGCGAGTGTGCGCGAAATGCTGGTGATTTGCGGCGTGTCGGTATGCAAACACGCACGCTCGCGGGAAAGAGACTAGAGGTGGACGAGGCGCGGGGCCGAGCCCTTGGCGCGCAGGGTCGCGCCGGCCTCGCGGGTCAATTCCCTTGCGCTGCCGAGCAGCCCGTCCAGCAGGAGGGCGCGCTTGACGTGGTGGTGCAGCTCGTGCTCGGCGGTGAAACCGATGCCTCCGAGCACCTGCTGGCAGTGTTTCGCCGCGGTCAGCGCGGCCTGACCCGCCGCGGCCTTGGCCAGCAGCGAGGTGAAATCGCCGGTTCCGGCGCCCAGCGCCGCCTCGGCACCCTCGATCGTGACGAGTGTTTCGGCCAGCCGGTGCCGGACGGCCTGGAATGACGCTACCGGCCTGCCGAATTGCACACGGTCCAAAGCATGTTGGCGAGCCAGCGCCAGCATCGCTCTGCTGGTGCCCACCAGCCACCAGCCCAGCGCACGGCGTCCCGCCGCGAGCGGAACGTCCTGGCCGCCACTGACCCGGTGGATCGGCGTCTCGTCGTCGATCGCTGTGGTCGGTTCGTCAGTGCGCTCCCAAACCACCCAGGAGCCACCGGCGTAGGGTAGCGGTACGGTTTCGCCCGCGCCGCCGCCTGCCTCAGTGAGTACGACGTCGTTGATCACAGGCGCGTGTGCGCCGGTTTCGCCGAGCAGCCGGAACACCAGAGGTATTGCGGCGTTGGGCATCTCCTCGAGCATCTCGAGCCAGCCGAGCTCGACGAGCGCCTTGTCGAGCGCCTGGCCGGAAGCCACCGACATCGTCTTGCGCAGCGTGTCGGTAAGCATGCCCAGGTCGTCGGCCGAGATGGCGTCCACCGTCATTCCTTCCCCAGATCGAGCAGCCTGCGGGCAATGATGTTGCGTTGGATCTCGGCGGTGCCGCCGTAGATCGTCGCTGCGCGCGAGTACAGATACTCGGTCCGCCAGGAGGATTCGTCGATTTCGATCGCGCCGGGCAGCAGATCGTGCGCGGTGTCGTACAGCCGTTGCTCTGCGGTGGCGAGCAACACCTTGTCGATGGAGGTGTCGGCCCCCAGCCGGGTGCCTGCGCCGAGTCGGTATTGGGTGTCGCGTGACCGGCACCGCAGTATGTGCAGTCCCAGATAGGCGGCGCCGAGCGCATGGTCGTCGTCGCCGTGCGGTGTGCCATCTTGCGAAGGTTCAGCATCGGCGATGAGCCTGTCGAAGCGTGAGTACAGGTAGGCGATGCGCTGCCAGAAGCAGGTCGACCGTTCGAAGGGAAGCAGGTCCATCGCCAACCGCCAACCGTCACCGGGCTTTCCGAGCATGCGGTCCGCGGGAACCACGACGTCGTCGAAGTAGACCTCGCAGAACTCGTCGACTCCGTGCATGGTGCGCAGCGGGCGGACGGTGATGCCGGGTGTATCGAGGTCGACGAAGAACGCGGTGATCGCTTCGTGGTTCGGGGTTCCCGCCGCCCCGGTGCGGGTGAGCAGGACGCACCGTGTCGCGTACTGCGCGAAACTGGTCCACACCTTCTGGCCGTTGACGACCCACTCGTCGCCGCGTTGCTCGGCGCGCGTAGTCAGGGAGGCCAGGTCGCTTCCGGAGCCGGGTTCGGAGAAGCCCTGGCACCAGGACTCACGGCCGGACAGCAGGCGTGGCACCATCTTCGCGGCGAGATCGGGGTGCGCATAGTCGATCATCGTCGGCGTCAACACTTCGAGCATCGAATACGGTCCGGGCTCGTCGAGACCACGGCCGACGATCTCTTCGCCGACGATGGCCCGCAGGATCGGCGGCCCACCCAGTCCGCCTGCCTCGACGGGCCAGCCGTACCGCATCCAGCCGGCCTCGTACAGCGCGCTCAGCACGCGGGAGTGTTGCGCGTGGTGGGCGTCCAGCGAGTGGTCGCCGGGCGGTGGTGTCAGGTCGTTCTCGTCGAGCCAGGCGATGAGATCCCGCCGGAACTCGGCAGTGGTGGGGATTTCGGCAGGCGCGGTCATCCGGCCTCGGGCCTGCCGATCGCGTGGGGTCGACCCGAGTCGTGGTCCCCGCTGCGGCGGATGAACGTCATGGCACGGGTTTTCAACCGCCAGCCCTCGGCGGTACGGACATAGGTGTCGTTGTAGTAGCCGATGCGCATGTCGTGCTTGGACTGCTCGATGAAGCACAGTGGCTGTGTGCCCGTCGCCTTGTCGGGGGCCTCACCGTCGAGGTGCACCAGCGACGTGCCCGTCATGAAAAGCCCCTTGGGCGCTGCGTCGACGAGTTCGGGGAAGCGGGCCAGCGTGTAGGTGGAGCCGAACGCGCTGTAGGTGCCGTCCGGCGTGAACACCGAGATCAGTCCGTCGATGTCACCCTGCGTGATGGTGACGGCGTACTTCGCGAGGAGCTGCTGGATCTCGACCAGGTCCTCAGTCCTTGTTGGCTGTGTCATTTCGGAAAACCTTTCCGCCCTTCATGACGAAACCGACGTTGCGGGTAGCGGTGATGTCCGCCAACGGATCTCCTGGCACCGCGATGATGTCGGCGAGGTAGCCCTCGGCGATGCGGCCCAGATCGGGCTTGTTTATCAGGTCAGCGGCCACGACCGTCGCAGCGCGCAGCACTGCGGCTGGCGGCATGCCCCACTCCACCAGCGTGACGAGCTCGTCGGCGTTCTTGCCGTGCGGGATCGCCGGAGCATCGGTACCGACGGCGATCTTCACCCCGGCCTCGTAGGCCGCCTTGATCGACGTCCGGGCCTTGGGGAACATCTCGGCAGCCTTGTCCTGCAACTCCTTCGGCGCTCTTGACACGTCCATCGCCTCGGCCAGCCGCCTGGTGGTAACCAGGAACCGGTCGTTGTCGACGAGCATCTTGATCGCCTCGTCGTCCATCAAGAAGCCGTGTTCAATGCAGTCGATTCCGCATTCGACAGCGTGCTTGACCGCTTCGGCGCCGTGCGTGTGCGCCGCCACCCGAAGCCCGCGCCGGTGCGCCTCGTCGACGATGGCGCGTAGCTCCTCGTCCGAATAGTGCTGTGCGCCAGCTTCTCCAGTGAGCGACATCACCCCGCCCGAACAGCACACCTTGATCAGCTGCGCGCCGTGCTTGATCTGGTACCGCACGGCCTTGCGGATCTCGTCGACGCCGTTGGCGATCCCCTCCTCGACGGTCAGCTCCAGCACACCCGGCATGAACGCGGCGAACATCGTCGGGTCGAGGTGCCCGCCCGTGGGGGTGATGGCGTGACCTGCGGGCACCACCCGCGGTCCTTCGATCCAGCCTGCGTCGATCGCCTTGCTCAACGCGACGTCAAGCAGGTAACCGCCCGTCTTGACGAACAATCCGAGGTTGCGGACGGTGGTGAACCCCGCGCGCAGCGTGCGCCGGGCATTGCCGACCGCCCGCAGCATCCGGGTCGGCGGATCGTCCTGAACCTGGGACAGGCCGGGACTCTCCCCGCGCCCGCCCATCAGGAGGTTGACCTCCATGTCCATCAGACCGGGAAGCAGGATGGAGTCGCCAAGGTCGATCAGGTCGCCTTCGTCGGCCGAGCCGACAAGACCAGCACCGGCCGCACCGCCAACACCGACGATCCGGTCCTCGTCGACCCGAACGATTCCGGGCCGGACGATCTCGCCGGCATCGACGTCGAGCAGACCCGCTGCTTTGAGGGTCACTGCGCCCGGCGATGAGCCGCTTGCGCGAAGAGCAGACAAGGTTAGACCACCGGCTCCCTGACGAGTTCGATGTACGTGGCGCCGCTGTCGAGCACGCGCGGTTGCTTCCACACCTCGATCGGGAACGACACCATCACCAGCGACTGCATCAGGTGCATCAGAGCCTTCGCGTCATTGGGCATCTCGTTCAGCGGGAACCGGGCGTCCAGGTAGACGATCGCGTCCTCCAGGCGGCCGAACGCGGCGTCGTAGAACTCCTGCATCTCGGCCATAGTCGAGGCAAGCCGCTTGTCATAGCGCTCCTGCTCGGTGGCCAAGCACCACTCGGTGAACGGTTCCAGGTCGGCGAACTCAGACGGTAACTTCGGCCCGGCTGAATCGGTTGACGAATCAGACGTTGACTGCGACACTGGCTTTCCCATTCGTGGTCGTCCCATTCTTCTTGTACTCGTTCACGTAATCGCCTGCGGTCTTGTGCAGGTGCCGGAGCAGGATCTCCTGATCGCACAGCGGGAAGTCGGTGACCACCTTGGTGTTGATCATCGTCTGAGTGGCTTCCAACGTGTTGGCGTCCTGGAAGGCGTACTCCTTGAAGGTCACCGCCGCCAACTCCTGCGCGAGTCGCTGACGGGTGTTCGTCGGCGGCACGAAGTACAGGGTGCACTCGAAGATGTGCTTGTCCACCGCAGTGGGCCAGTAGTGGTAGGTGAGGTACCAACCCGGTGCCCAGAACAGCAGCGTGAAGTTAGGGAAGAACTCGAAAGAGTCCGTACCCCATGACTTTTGCCTGGCCGGGTTGATGGCGGGCGGCAATTCGTCGGGGAGTATGCCCTTGATGTTCGGCCGGTCCCATGGGCCGAATAGGCCGCTGTGCAGTACCCGCTCGATGGGCTTGACCATGTTGAGGTCCCTGGGCGGCGACATCCCGCCCCAGGACGAGATCATCGCGTGATCGCCCTTCAGGTCGTAGTGCAGTGCCTCGAAGCCGTACCCGAGCAGCTTGTCGGCCTCCTCCTTGGTCGCCTGCTTCTGATGCAGCACCGGCGCGTGGTAGAACTCGGTGAACGCGTCGATGAACAGCTTCCAGTTCGCGTTGACCTCGGCCCGATAGGTGTAGGTCTCGGTCATCTCGTGGAAGGGATAGCCCTCGAGCCCCTTCGCGAAGTCACCGAGGTAGTCCACCAGCGGTTCGGCGTCGTTGTCGAAGTTGATGAAGATGAACCCTTCCCACACCTCGCAGCGCACGGGCACCAGGCCGAACTTCGCCTTGTCCAGGTCGAAGAACTCGTCCTCCTGCTGCACGAAGGTCAGGTCACCCTTGAGGCTGTAGCGCCACGCGTGGTACTTGCAGGTGAACTGGCGGCACGTCCCGGAGACCTCTTCGCCCGGATAGTCGTTCCACACCAGCTTGTTTCCGCGGTGCCGGCACATGTTGTAGAACGCGCGGACGACGCCCTCTTTGTCCTTCACGATGATCACCGACGTGCCAGGACCGACCGACGGCATCTCCTTGGTGAAGTAGCTTCCGGTCCTGGGCAGCCGTTCAACCCGCCCGACGTTGAGCCAGAGCTTCTTGAAGATCGCCTCCTGCTCGAGCTTGTAGTGCTCGGGGTCAATCGAGTCCACGTAGTTGACCGGCGCTGTGCCCAGCTCCGGCCAGTTCTCAGTCCAGCTTCCTGCAGCCGGTTTCGGGAAATGTGCCACGTTGTTTACCTCTCCTGTTCGAGCTCAACGCCAAAGGTTTTCAAAGCCATGGACACGGTGACGTAGCAGCCGACCGTGAAAACGAAGTCCATTCGCTGTCGTTCGTCAAAGCGCTCGCCCAGCGCTGACCATGTCGCATCCGACAGTTCGAATTTGTCGAGAAGTTCGTCGACGCCCGCCAGGACCGTGCGGTCGAACGCGTCGGCGGCTTCCCCCCGCTGCACGCCGGCGATCTCCTCCTCGGTGAGCCCTTCCTGCATGCCGAGCTTGACGTGCTGCACCCATTCGTATGTCGAGTCGGTGCGGTGGGCCACCCGCAGGATGGCCAGTTCGCGCAGCCGTGGCGGCAGCGTGGAGCTGAACAGCAAATGCACGTTGAATCGCAGAAACGACCTCGTCAGGTCGGGATGGCGGACGAACGTCGAAAGGATGTTGCTTGCGCGTTCCGGATTGCGCCGCTCCTCGGGAAGCATCACGGCGAGCGCCTGGTCGACGGCCTCGTCCCACTGGTCCGCGGGCAGCGGGGGTACACGCACGGCCATCTCCTCTCAGGTGTGAGAATCATGTTCTCATTTCCGACTAATACGTTTCCACGTTTTGTCCCGATGGTCAATGGGCAGTGATCAGGCGCAGCTCTAAGTGCTCCGCTCCACCTGGGCTATCGTGGGCAGATCGCGTTCGGACATTGATTCTCTTACCGCGAGAAGATAGTTTCCCTAGATAGAGAACAGTGCGGATACTACGGTGAGGCTTAGAGGGAAGGGAGCGCCATGAACAAGGACGACATGATCCTGATCAGCGTCGATGACCACATCGTCGAGCCGCCTGACATGTTCAAGAACCACCTGCAGAAGAAGTACCTCGACGATGCGCCGCGGTTGGTCCACAACCCGGACGGCTCGGATACCTGGCAGTTCCGCGATGTGGTGATCCCCAATGTCGCGTTGAACGCGGTGGCCGGCCGGCCGAAGGAGGAGTACGGCCTGGAGCCGCAGGGTTTGGATGAGATCCGGCCCGGATGCTGGCAGGTCGACGAGCGAATCAAGGACATGAACGCAGGCGGCATTCTGGGCTCGATCTGCTTCCCGTCGTTCCCCGGCTTCGCGGGGCGCCTGTTCGTCACCGAGGACCCGGAGTTCAGCCTGGCGTTGCTGCAGGCCTACAACGACTGGCATGTCGAGGAGTGGTGCGCGGCCTATCCCGCGCGGTTCATTCCGATGACGTTGCCGGTGATCTGGGACGCCGAGGCGTGTGCCAAGGAGGTGCGGCGCAACGCCAAACGCGGCGTGCATGCGCTGACGTTCACCGAGAACCCGGCCGCGATGGGCTACCCGAGCTTCCATGACGACTACTGGACGCCGCTGTGGGAGGCCCTGGTGGACACCGACACGGTGATGAACGTGCACATCGGCTCGTCGGGCCGGTTGGCGATCACCGCACCGGATGCGCCGATGGACGTGATGATCACGCTGCAGCCGATGAACATCGTGCAGGCCGCTGCCGACCTGCTGTGGTCCAAGCCGATCAAGAAGTACCCCGACCTCAAGATCGCACTGTCCGAAGGCGGGACCGGCTGGATCCCGTATTTCCTCGAGCGCGCCGACCGCACCTACGAGATGCACTCGACGTGGACGGGCCAGGACTTCGGAAAGCAGAAGCCCAGCGAGGTATTCCGGGACCACTTCCTGACCTGCTTCATCTCCGATCACGTCGGCGTTGCGCTGCGCAACGAGATCGGCATCGACAACATCTGCTGGGAAGCTGACTACCCGCACAGCGACTCGATGTGGCCAGGCGCGCCGGAGCAGCTGCACGAGGTACTCAGCAAGAACAACGTTCCTGACGTCGAGGTCAACAAGATGACGTATGAGAACGCGATGCGTTGGTACCACTTCGACCCGTTCAGCCACATCCCCAGGGATCAGGCCACCGTCGGAGCGCTGCGCAAGGCGGCCGAGGGCCACGACGTGTCCATCCAAGCCCTCAGCAAGCACGAGCATGGCGGCGCCAGCTTCGCCGACTTCGCCGCGAATGCCAAGGAGCTGACCGGCAATAAGGACTGAGTCGCTCACGCGGCTTGCCGGCTGGTAGTCGGAATAGAGTCGAAGTGCGCCGGTGCGGAGAGGGACCGTTCACGCACCGGCGCACCGGTTTGTGCGGGACAGGAACGGGAGATCCGAAGGAGAGCCAGCTGTGTCGGGCGGGATGAGTTTCGAACTGAGCGAGGATCAGGAGCTGATCCGAAAGGCGGTCGCTGAGCTGGCGGGCAAGTTCGACGACCACTACTGGATGCAAAAGGACCAGGCGCACGAGTTCCCTCAGGAGTTCTACGACGCGATCGCCAAGGGCGGCTGGCTCGGCATGACCATCCCCGAGCAGTACGGCGGCCACGGCCTGGGCATCACCGAGGCGACCCTGCTTCTCGAGGAGGTCGCCCGCTCCGGCGGCGCGATGAACGCGGCCAGCTCCATCCACCTGTCGATTTTCGGTATGCAGCCCGTCGTGAAGCACGGCTCCGACGAACTCAAGGCCGCCACCTTGCCCCGCATCGTTAACGGAGACCTGCATGTCTGCTTCGGCGTCACCGAGCCCGGCGCCGGCCTGGACACCTCACGTATCACCACGTTCGCCAAGCGTGACGGCGACAGCTATGTGATCAACGGCCGAAAGGTGTGGATCTCCAAGGCGAAAGAGTCCGAGAAGATCCTGCTGCTGACCCGCACCACGCCGTATGACGAGGTCACCAAGAAGACCGACGGCATGACGCTCTTCCTCACCGACCTCGACCCCGACCACGTCGACATCCGGCCGATCAACAAGATGGGCCGCAACGCCGTCAGCTCCAACGAGGTGTTCATCGACGACTTGCGCGTTCCGGCGCAGGACCGGGTTGGCGACGAGGGCAAGGGCTTCAAGTACATCCTCGACGGGCTCAACCCCGAGCGGATGTTGATCGCCGCGGAGGCGTTGGGCATCGGCCGGGTGGCGCTCGAGAAGGCCGTCAAATACGGAAACGAACGAGTGGTCTTCAACCGGCCGATCGGCATGAACCAGGGCCTGCAGTTCCCGCTCGCGGACTCGCTGGCCCGCCTCGACGCCGCCGAGCTGGTGTTGCGCAAGGCCACCTGGCTCTACGACAACGGCAAACCGTGTGGGCGGGAGGCGAATACGGCAAAGTACTTGTGTGCCGACGCCGGTTTCGGTGCTGCGGATCGGGCTCTGCAGTTGCACGGCGGCATGGGCTATTCCGAGGAGTACCACGTGTCGCGATATTTCCGCGAGTCGCGGCTGATGAAGATCGCGCCGGTCAGCCAGGAGATGATCCTGAACTTTCTGGGCGAGCACGTGCTCGGCCTTCCGAGGAGCTACTGATGGGGTATTTCGAACTGACGGGCCGCTCCGCGATGGTGACGGGGGCCGGTGCCGGCGGGGGTATCGGCGCGGCCGTTGCCGCCGCCCTGGCCGAAGCGGGCGCCGCAGTGCTCGTCACCGACATCGACGGAGATGCGGCCGCTGCCGTTGCTCAACGCATTCGAAGCGACGGTGGCAAGGCAGACTCGTGCGCCCTGGACGTGGGCGACCGCGCCGCCGCCGACGCCGCGGCCGCGCAGGCCGCCGGGCTGGGCGGGGGAGCGCTGCACATCCTCGTCAACAACGCAGGCGTCACGTCGCCCGCCATGTTCCCCAAGCTGACGGACGAGACCTTCCGGCTGACCTTCGACGTGCACGTCATGGGTACGTTTCACTGCACGCAGGCAGCCCTTCCGTTCATTCCGACCGACGGCACGGGCCGTGTCATCAACGTGACCTCGGCGGCCGGGCTCACCGGAACGCTCGGCCAGGTCAACTATTCCGCGGCAAAGGCAGGTCTGATCGGCTTCACCAAATCGCTCGCGCGCGAACTCGCGTCCAAGAACATCATGGTGAATGCCCTTGCGCCGCTTGCTGCCACACCGATGACCGAGACCATCCGCACCAACGAGAAGTTCGCCGCCAACATGATGCAGCGCATCCCGTTGAAGCGTTGGGCGGCGCCCTAGGAGGTCGCGGGTGCGTTCGTGTTCATGGCGTCGGACGCGGCGTCCTACATCACCGGGCAAGTGCTGCCGGTCGACGGCGGCATGGTGATTTGATGACGGAGGGCTCTGCTCTTCGCGCAAGCGGCTCATCGGAAGGAGAGCCATCGCAGGCGCCGCTGGCCGGCATCACGGTGGTGGCGATGGAGCAGGCGGTGGCCGCCCCGATGTGCACCAGGGTGCTTGCCGACTTCGGCGCGCGCGTGATCAAGGTGGAGAACCCGAACGGCGGTGACTTCGCCCGCGACTACGACGACGTCGTCAACGGACCCGGTGGCCTCGCCGCGCACTTCGTCTGGTGCAACCGGGGCAAGGAATCGGTCACACTGAACCTGAAGTCGCCCGTGGGTATGGACATCCTCCATCGGCTGCTCGACCGCGCAGATGCGTTCGTCTCCAATCTCGCGCCGGGATCCACCGCGCGCCTTGGCCTTTCGCCCGCCGACCTCGCCGTGGACCATCCGAATGTCATCCCCGTCGAGATCGATGGATACGGGCCCGGCGGCCCGATCTCACACAAACGCGCGTACGACCTGCTGATCCAGGCGGAAGGAGGGTCGTGCGCCGTGACGGGGTACCCGAACATGCCCGCCAAGCCCGGCCCAGCCGTGGCGGATTTCACCACCGGGCTCTACGCCGCGCTGTCGATCCTCGCGCTGCTGTTCTCCCGTGACCGCCGCGAGGGGCCCGCTCCCGCAGTGGGGTTGAGCCTGTTCGACGTGATGACCGACATCATGGGCTACCAGCTGACCTACACCCAGCACTCCGGCATCGACCAGCAGCCGCTCGGCGTCGGCTCGCCCGCTGTCGCGCCCTACGGAGCGTTTCCGACCCGCGACGGACAGACCGTGGTTCTTGGCACCACCAACGACCGGGAATGGCAGCGGGTGGCCAGGGAGATCATCGACCGCCCCGACCTGGCCGACGACGCGCGCTTCGCCACCAACACCGGCCGGTGCGCACACCGCGCCATACTGGACGAGGCGATCGGATCCTGGTGCGCGCTGCACGATCTCGCGCACATCCAGAAGGTGGCCGACCAGGCGGGGATCGGGAACTCGCGGTACAACTTGCCCAGTGAGGTGGTCGTTCATCCGCAACTGGTCGCCCGCGACCGGTGGCGGCCCGTCGGCACCCCGAAGGGTGACATCTCCGCGCTGCTGCCGCCGCCGGTCATTGCCGGTTACGATCCGCCGATGGGGGCGGTTCCTGGGTTGGGCGAGCACACCGACGCTGTCCTCGCCGAACTCGGCCTCGGACAAGACGAGATCGCGGCACTGCGCGAACAAGGCGTCATCGGACCGGCGTATCGCGATGCCGCGGTAGAGACGAATGGAGTGAAAGATGCGTGAAACGGTGATCGTCGAGGCGGTCCGCACCCCCGTCGGCAAGCGCAACGGCGGACTGTCCGAGATGCACGCCGCCGACCTGTCCGCCCTCGTCCTCACCGCACTGGTGGAGCGCGCTGGCATCGATCCCGAGATCGTCGACGACGTCGTCTGGGGCTGCGTCTCGCAGGTAGGAGACCAGTCAAGCAATATCGGGCGTTACTCGGTTCTCGCTGCCGGTTGGCCGGAGAACATTCCGGGCACGACGGTCAACCGGGCCTGCGGGTCGAGCCAGCAGGCGTTGGACTTCGCCGTGCAAGCGGTGATGTCGGGCCAGCAGGACGTCGTCGTCGCGGGCGGTGTCGAGGTCATGAGCCGGGTTCCGCTCGGCGCCGCACGGGCCACCGGCATGCCGTACGGTCCGAAAGTGCTTGCGCGCTACGGCGATTTCTCGTTCAACCAGGGCATCTCCGCCGAGATGATCGCGCAGAAGTGGGGGTTCTCCCGCACTCGCCTCGACGAGTACTCGGCGCTGTCGCACGAGCGTGCGGCCGCCGCGCAGGACAGCGGTGCGTTCGAAACCCAGATGATCCCGGTATTCACCGGCGGCGAACCGGTCGTTGCCGACGAGGGGGTGCGACGGGGTACCAGCGTCGAGAAACTCGCCGGACTGAAGCCGGCATTCAAGGACGACGGCGTCATCCATGCGGGCAACTCCTCGCAGATCTCCGATGGCGCGGCCGCGCTTTTGGTGACGACCGCGGAGACCGCGGTCGCGCTGGGGCTCAACCCGATTGCGCGGTACCGCGCCGGTGCCGTCACCGGAGCGGACCCGGTGCTGATGCTGACCGGTCCGATTCCGGCGACCGAGAAGGTGCTGCACAAGGCGGGGGTCGGCCTCGATGAGGTCGGCGTGTTCGAGGTGAACGAGGCCTTCGCCCCGGTACCTCTGGCGTGGCTCGAAGAGACGGGTGCCGACGAGAAACGCCTCAACCCGCTGGGCGGAGCGATTGCGCTCGGCCATCCGCTCGGTGCGTCGGGTGCGGTGCTGATGACCCGGATGCTCAATCACATGCGGGACAACGGGATCCGCTTCGGGCTGCAGACGATGTGCGAGGGCGGCGGAACGGCCAACGCCACGTTGGTCGAACTCATCGCCTAGAGACTTCACGACAGGAGGACGCCGCGTGCGTCGAGATCTATTCACCGAAGACCACGAGGCGTTCCGGGAACTGTGCCGCGACTTCGTGGAAAAGGAAGTGACGCCGCACTATCCCGAGTGGGAGAAGGCCGGCCGGATGCCCCGCGAGGTCTTCGAGCAGATGGGGTCGCTCGGGATGCTGGGCATGGCCATCCCGGAGGAGTACGGCGGGGCAGGCGTCGCCGACTACCGCTACAACGTGGTGATGCAGGAGGAGGCGGCACGCGCGCTGGTCACGCTGTCGACGGTGCGCACTCAACTCGAAGTGATCCTGCCGTACTTCCTGCACTATGCGAACGCCGAGCAGCGCGGCCGGTGGTTCCCCGGTCTGGCGGCAGGCAAGCTTCTCACTGCCGTCGCGATGACCGAGCCCGGCACGGGATCGGACCTGGCGGGTATGCGCACCACCGCCGTGCGTGACGGTGACGACTACATCGTCAACGGCGCGAAGACGTTCATCACCGGTGGGATGCAGGCCGACCTGGTGATCGTGGTCGCCCGCACCTCGACAGACCCGGACAACCGGCGACGAGGGCTGACCCTGTTGGTCGTCGAGGACGGTATGCCCGGCTTCACCCGTGGCCGCGAACTGGACAAGATGGGCTGCAAAGTGCAGGACACGGCCGAGCTGTCCTTCACCGACGTGCGCGTTCCGGTCGCCAACCAACTAGGGGAGGAGGGCGAGGCGTTCAGCTATCTCGGTCACAACCTGCCGCAGGAGCGACTCACCGTGGCGGTCGGGTCGGTCGCCCAGGCGCGGTCGGCGATCGCCGCAGCGATCGACTACACCAAAGACCGCAAGGCGTTCGGGACGCCTGTCGCGTCGTTCCAGAACACCAAGTTCGAACTTGCCGCATGCTCGACCGAGGTCGAGGCCGCCCAGGCGATGCTGGACCGGGCAGTGGCCCTGCACGTCGACGGCGAGCTGACCGGCGCGGACGCGGCGAGGGTGAAACTGTTCTGCACCGAGATGCAGGCGCGCGTCGTGGACCGGTGCCTACAGCTGTTCGGTGGCTACGGCTACATGATGGAGTACCCGATCGCCCGGCTGTACACGGATGCCCGGGTGGCCCGGATCTATGCCGGGACCAGCGAGGTCATGAAGGTGATCATCGCCAAGTCGCTCGGCCTGTGATTCCGGCCGGAGTCACAAAGTTTTTCCTCACTGAGACTCTTGTGACAGCGGCCAAACCAACCTACTGTGTGTTCACTAGGTTGGTTGAGCGAAGGGGATCTGTGTCCGAACCGGTGCCGTCTGCTGTTGGCGAAGGTGCTGATCGCCGGCCCTATGCGACGCTTCTCGCCAAAGGCGAGGACCGCAGGCAGCGGATTCTTGGCGTGGCCGAGCGGCTTCTGGCACGCAACGGGTGGCGCAACACCTCCCTAGCCCAGATCGCCAAGGAAGCCGGGGTCACGTCCGGCCGGATTGCTGCATCACTTCGAGTCCAAGGAGCAACTGCTCAATGCGGTGCTCGACGCCCGCGACGCCGACGATGACGCTCACGCCGATACGGCTCCGGTGACTTCCTCACCGAACTCAGGCGCGTGCCCGAGCGGTTCGACCGCGCGCCAGAACTCGTCGGCACCTTCACGGTGCTTCTCGTCGAGAACATCGCGCCCGACGCTCCGCTGCACGACCGCCTGCACAAGCGGTATCGCGCCGCGATAGACATCATCACCGACATCATCGAGCGCGGTCAGCGCGACGGAAAGTACCGCCCGGATTTCGATGCGGCCACCAAGGCCGTGGAGAGTACTCGCCTTCATCAACGGAATGGAGACCCTATGGTTGCTCGATCCTTCGATACCGCTCACCGAGGTGTTCAAGGGGTACGCGGACTCGCTGGCCGTCGACTTGGCACCGCGGAGCGAAGCATGAGGTACCGACTTGATGTGGTCGCAGCCAGCGTCGCCGACGTGGTCCGGTTCGCCGGCGGTTGGATGTATGACCGCGTGATGGCCGGCTGGGACGTCACCGTGCTGCTCGCCGACCGTGCGGACGAGCGGCCGCTGCAGATCCTCGGTGTCGACACGGCGGACCTCGAATCGGCCCTGGCGTTGTGGGCCGAGCGTCCACATCCGCAGACGGTCGCGGTCGCCGCCGATCTTTTCGCAAGCGACGAGCGGGTGCGCCGCGGCGTGCTGGGCGCTCTGGAACAGGGCCTGACCGAGGTCACCCTGTGGGGTGACAGCTGCCCCGCCGAGCTCGACGACAGCGTCGGACCCGTCCGGCATCACCTCAGCGCGGCCGCCCGCGCGTTCAAGACCCAGGCGCTGGCCGCCGTGGACGATCCCGAAGCGGGCGTCGTCGGTGAGGCCGAGACCTTCCGCTGCGGTGTGATGGCGACTCCATCGGTCGCCGCGGACCTCATCCCGGCGAGCTGAGGTCGATGAGAACCTTGCCGACTGCTTTCCCGTCGGCGACATGACGCAGCGCGTGCGACGTTTCCGCAAGTGGGTAGACCGCGCCGATATGGGGTGACACCCGGCGGCTGACGAAGAGGACCCGAAGCTCGTACTCGTTGCGCTGGAATTCGTCCCGCGGTATGTCCTGGAACTGGAAGCCGACGATCTCGATGCCTTTCACCAGCACGAGGTTGAGTGGGATGCGGGGGATCACCCCCGAGGCATAGCCGACGGTGACGAACCGCCCGCCCCGGCGCAGTGAGCGCAGTGCGGGTTCCGACAGGTTGCCACCAACCGGATCGATGACAGCGGCGGCACCATCGGGCAGCGCGTCGCGCAGCGCCGCGCGCAGGTCACCCGAGCGGTGATTGACGAGATTCTGCGCACCGTATGACGCTGCCGCGTCGAGCTTTTCGGGCGACGAAGCCACAGCGGTGACGTCGGCCCCCAGTTGCACACCGAGTTGGACGGCAGCGAGACCGACACCGCCGCCTGCGCCCAGCACGATCAACGCGTCACCCGGCTGCAGACGCGCTACGGAGCGCAGCGCTTGATACGCGGTTCGGTAGGCCACCCCGAAGGCCGCCGCGGTGCGCTCCTCGATCCCGTCTGGTATCCAGGTCAGTCCTTCGGCGGCCACCACCACCTCTTCGGCGAAGGCGCCGTACATTCCGGTGCCGGTCACCCGATCACCGACGACGAGATCACCTGCGCCATCAGCGACTTCGGCCACTACTCCGGCGAACTCGCTGCCCACCACGAAGGGCGGCGGCACGCTGACCTGATAATGGTTGGCGACCAGCAGGACGTCGGGATAATTGACCGCGGCGGCGCCGACCCGCACCCGAACCTGTCCGGGTTCGAGCCGCGGCGACGGCCGGTCTTCGACACGGACCACTTCCGGCGGCCCGTAGTCCGTGCAGACCGCTGCGCGCATCGCTAGCCCGTCACCGGTAGTCGGACGACTCGGCCAGGTCGGCGGCCGACCGCATCAGCGCTGTGATCACCGGCCCGTAGGCGAGCAGCTTCTCGTCGTCGCCCGCGCGCTGAAAGCCCTGCTCCAGCACGATTGCGAGCTTCCACTTGGCCAGCACCAGGTAGTAGTCGAGGTCGTCGACCTGCCGCCCGGAGACCTTCGCGTAGTGGTCGATCACCTCTGTGCGAGAGGGCATTCCACGCATGTCGACGTAGCTCATCTCCGACGCATCCGGTGCATCGGTGTTCTCCGGCCAGCTCTGCACCATCCACCCGAGATCCAACTTGGGGTCGCCGACCGTGCCCATCTCCCAGTCGACGATCGCGGCCAACTCCGCCGGTGCATCATGGCGGTACATCACATTGGCGAACTGGTAGTCGCCGTGCATCAGGCCGGGGACGAAGTCGAGCGGCCGGTGCGTACGCAGCCAATCGGTGGCCACATCCAGGCCGTCGATATCCCGGCCCTTGATCCGCTCGAAGAAGGCTGTCCACCGGTCGACTTGGCGTTCGTGGAAGCCGTGGGGCCGACCGAGATCGTGCAGGCCCTTGGCCTTCCAGTCGACCTTTGACAGCAGTGCGATGCCCTCGGCGAGTTGGTAGGCCAGGCCTTGCCGTGCGGCGAGGTCGGTGTCGAACGGTTCCGGCCATCGCCGTTGGCTCAGGTCCATCGGCGACCACCCGTCGACATAGCCCATCAGGTAGAACGGGCGGCCGAGAACCGAAGCGTCCGTACACACGCCGACGGCGGCGGTGTGCGGCACGTCGGTGCCGTCGAGCGCCTCGATGATCCGCCACTCCCGCAGAATGCCTTTGTCCCGGTCGGGCGGAGCGCCCGGCGGCGGCATGCGGAGAACGCAGACTTCCTCACCGCGGCGGATCCGGTAGATCACATTCTGTGTGCCGCCGGACAGGAAGCTGGCCTCGAGGGACTCACCCTTACCGGGGAGCGCCGCTCCGTCCATCCAATCCGCAAGGCGTGCAGTGTCTATCTTTTCTTCGCGGACGCGAGGAGCAGAATCGGATCGCTTCACAGATTCCCAACCTCGTTCTCGAGGAAGTCGGCGAACTTCGCCCTGGCCGCCTCGCGCTTCCTCGGTAGCCACTGGGTGGGCCAGGTGTCGTCGGTTGGCTGATAGTCCCGCAGCACCTGCTTGGCCACCGTGCCCTTGTGCACCTCGGTTGGACCGTCGGCAAGACCCATCACAGCCGAGCCGGTGACCATGCCGAGGAACGGCATCTCGTTGGTGACGCCCAGCGCACCGTGTACTTGCATTGCCCGCCAAGCGATGTCGTGCAGCACGGTCGGCATGACCACCTTCACGGTGGCGATGTCCTTGCGCACCTTCTTGTAGTTGTTGTACTTGTCGATTTCCCAGGCGGTGTAGAGCACCATCAACCGGAACTGGAGCAACTGGGCGTACGAATCGGCGATATAGCCCTGGACGAACTGCTTGTCGGACAGCCGACTGCCTTGCGTCTCGCGGCTCAGCGCACGCTCGCACATCATGTCCAGCGCCTTGCGCGCCAGCCCGATGGTGCGCATGGCGTGATGGATGCGGCCGCCGCCAAGACGCGTCTGTGCGATCACGAATGCTTGGCCTTCGCCACCTAGAACCGCGTCGGACGGCACGCGCACGTTGTCGTAGTGGATCAGCGCGTGTGAGCCCTCGCCTTCGCGCTCGCCGTGCAGGCCGATGTTGCGGACGATGTTCACGCCCGGCGTGTCGGTCGGCACCAGGAACATCGACATGCCTTGGTAGGCACTCACTTCGGGGTTCGTCACCACCATCACGATCAAGAACGATGCAGACTTGGCGTTGGAGGAGAAGAACTTCCAGCCGTTGATCACCCAGTCATCGCCGTCGCGCACCGCTTGCGTCTTGAACAACGTCGGATCGGCGCCCGCATGTGGCTCGGTCATCGAATAGGAAGAGAAAAGCTCACCGTCGAGCAGCGGCCGCAGGTACCGCTGCTTCTGCTCGTCGGTTCCGAAGTGGGCGATGATCTCGGCGTTGCCGGTGTCGGGGGCCTGGCAGCCGAATATGATCGGCGCCCACTGCGAGCGGCCCAGGATCTCGTTCAGCAGGCCGAGCTTGAGCTGTCCGTAGCCCTGACCGCCCAGGTCGGGTCCCAGGTGGGTGGCCCACAAGCCGCGTCGCCTGACTTCCTCCTTGAGCGGGTCGACCACCTTGCGGAGCTTGTCGTCCAGCGGCATGAACTGCCGGTGGGGAAACGCCAGGTCGAGCGGCTCGACCTCCTCGCGGACGAACTCGTCGGCCCAATCAAGCAACTCCTGGTACTCGGGGTCGGTCTCGAAATCCCACGCCATGGCGTCTCCTTCGATCTATTCCAGCTCTTGGTTGAATCCGGCGATCAGTGCAGCGATGTCACGGGCCACCGACTCGACGAACGACCGTTCGCCGTAGCCGCCCGAGGCCCAGTGCCGAACACCCTCGCTGACATGCATCTGAGCCAATCTCGACAGATGGGCCACGTCGGCGTTAGTCAGGTGAGGCGCCAACTTGCCATCCTGCTGCGCCCTGGCGAACAGCTCGCCGAACATGTCGGCATCGGCATCGGCCGACCGATCACCGGCGAGGATGCGGTGCTCCTGGCGGTAGCCCTCCAGAATCGTCTCGATGATCAGCTCGCGCGGGTTGCGGGCCATCGACCGCTCCAGGCTGCGCAAAGCGTTGGCGATGACCGGCTCCAATTCGTAGTCACCAGCCAGCAGCTCGCGCACCCTCTTCTGTGCGGATCGGGTGGATAGCAGGCCGACTTCGAAGAGGACGTCCTCTTTGGCAGGGAAATAGAAGTAGAACAACGCCCGCGACACACCCGCGGCCCGACAGATGTCGGCCACCGTCGTCTTCGCGTAGCCGTTGGTGCGCCACAGCGCCATGGCCGCCTGCACCAGGGCGCGTTTGGTCTGGTGTGATCGTGCCCGCTGAAATGAAGCCCGGCGTTGACTACCGTCAGCGACCGCAACCGCGCTGCTCTTCGGCACACGCGCACTGTAGCAGCTAGATTGGCCCTTGCAAATAGTTAACGCTTGTCTAACTATCTAGTATTGACACCGGCACTGCGTCGAGAGGGCTTGGAATGCCGAACCAGCTACACCACGTGGTCATGCGAAGCCACTCGACGAAGACCTTCATCGCCTTTCTGACCGACGTCGCCGGCATGGCGGTTCAGTACGAGATGCGGGTACCTGGTGAAGTGCTCGAGACGACGCTGGGTTGGCCGCCGTCCGACGGTGCGGATATGACCATCCTCGGCACCGGCGACGCCGGGCTCGTCGAGGTACTCGACGTGCCGAAGCAGCTGCGCGACGTTGTACCGGAGGGGCTCGCCGGGTTGTCGTTCTTGACCGAAGACTTCAGCGGCGTCCGCGACAAGGCGACGACGTTCGCCGACGACATGACACCGATCGACACGGGCGTGCCGGGTGTCGAGCTGTTCTTCTGCACGATGGGCGGCGTGCCCATCGAGTTCATGGGCAGCTATGTTGCGGAGCCGAATTCAGAGCACAGAGACGCAAC
Source organism: uncultured Actinomycetota bacterium (assembly GCA_963800125.1). Classification (GTDB taxonomy): domain Bacteria; phylum Actinomycetota; class Actinomycetes; order Mycobacteriales; family Mycobacteriaceae; genus Mycobacterium. Next base: position 86,020 of record CAWDAC010000029.1, read on the forward strand.
GAACTGTTGAGTGCGTCGCCGCGACGCACTTCGTTGGTTCGCGTCATCGCCTAGCGGTACCACCCGGACGGCGAGATCGGTGACACCCGCGTCACGGTAGCGGCGCAGCCGCGCCAGGACGGTCGACTCGTCACCTGCGGCCATGGTGTCCCCGACGTCTTCGGCATCGCCGTGCTCGAGCAGCCGAACATAATTGGGGGAGAAGTCGGCATGTCCGAGCACCTCGCTGGCGTAAGCGCGGGCGTCGTCCACTTCGCCCTTCGAACAGAGGGTGACCGGAACGCCTGCAACGACGCGAATCCCGGACCGCCCAGCGGTGTTCGCAGCCTCGGTAATGCGCGGCACCACGTCGATTTTCGGGTCAGACCCTCGTATGTGGTCACATTCGAGACGCGCGAGGGTGCGCTGCCGGTCGACCTCAGAGCGAAGTCGGCCCGCGCCGCTAGATTCGGCGGGGTGCCCCGAACAATGGAGCGATGGCAGGGCACGTTCCATCCCACGCTGGTAGATGCAATCCGTTCCACCACGACCTGGTGACAAAAATGCGCGCGGCGAGGCTTGTAGCGCTAAATGGAGTCGGCAGCAACACTCAGCGGTCCGAGGTTGACCGTGATTCCACCACTGAAGGGGAAGTCGATCATCAACACCACGGCGACAGACACTGCAGCGAGGAATGCCCAGGCATACATGAGGTAGGGCGGTTTCACCGTCAGGGCAGACATGCCTACCGTGGCCGCCAGCAGTGACCCGGACAAGACGATGAGCGCAATCAAAATTGTCGGAAGCGATCGCTGCGCTACCGCAGTTACCTTACTTTGGGCGGCGGTCAACGATGCAGCCGCCGACACCATTCCGCTCGCCACCGGGTCCGTGTTCCCGTGCCCGGATGCCACTCGGTGCACACTGTTCTGCAGCGTGTCGAATGTTTCGGCAGAGGGCAGCGCACTGAAATCCCCATCCGCAAGCGCTGGTCCATCCTTGTTCACGACTGTGTGAAGGTAGTTGCGTAGATTGCCGTTGACCTCGTCGGCGCCGGCTTTGTCCTGGATCTCACTCGCGGCCCAAGAAAGTTGCTGCGCTGAGGATGCCTGGAGGTCGACCGCGTCTTGGCCAGCGCCCACCCCCGACCAGGTGATCGTGATAGCAAAGCCGACTAGGAAAGCGAAAGTCGCCCCAAACACACCGAGCAGCTTGTCGGCGTGGTCTTCCAACTGAGCACTTCGTTCCGGCGAAGCCAGCCCGATGAGGGCAAACCGGCAACCGGCGCTGATGGCGGCGAAAAACACGAATCCGATGGCGATCATCAGCCAGGGAGCTAGCTCAGATATGGTTCGCACACCTAAGCCCTTTCCCTCATCGGCATCCTGAAGGCCACGATCCCAACAGCACGTGTTGTGTTCAACGTGTCTCCGCCGCAACGAGTGCGTGCTTGATGCTACTAGTCACTACGCGGCTTCATGGGTTCACGCCTGGTCGAGGGCTGCACACCTACAATCACCACCACGGCCACACCGCACCTGGCGGCCAACCACCTGCCAGCCGCGTACCTAACCTCTCAGGTCAGTACAGCTGCCACGTGCGAGAAGCTTCGACCGGATTGGCATCCGGCCCTACCGGCAGCGCCCGTCCCAATACGCCTGACTGCGGCGCATCCACGACGGACCGTTGGCATTCACGGTGAAACCGACACGAGGTTTTGAGACCCTCGTATCTCGTCTATTTCGAGACGGGGTTGGCTTTCCGGGTCGACCGCCGTCATGGCATTGCCTCGGCCCATTTCATGTGCCCCTCAAAGCCCAGCGATGTCGCCATGGCGCGGTAGCGGTCGCGATAGTCGCAGTGGCTTGCCTCATCGCCGTGAGCCTTGGCCAGCAGGGCGCGCAGCCGCAATAGCCAGATGTCGCGCAAAACCAGACCCTCGTCGGTCGGTGCCGCCGCTAATCGCTCGATCGCGGCCTCGGCTTCGGCCACGCCATCGTCGGCGCTGTGTTCGAGCAGTTTCTCCACCAGAACACCCGTCGCTGGAATGCCCCACGCCAGCAGTTGTCCCTCGCGGAACAGATGGTCGACGGTGGCGCGCATGAGCGGTATGGCGTCATCTCGATCTCCACGCCGAGCCCTCTCACGCGCCAAGTAGACCTCGACGATCGGTAAATCGCACAGGTTGTATAACACTTCGCTGATCTCGGCCAGGAGCTTGTGTCCGCGGTCACGCTCCGCAGCCGTTTGGTGGTGCACCAGCGCAAGGCCCAGCGTCGCCCGGGTGAAGGCCAACGCGAGATCATCACCGGATCGTTCGGCCATCCGTAGGGCCTCCTCGATCTCGCGCACCGCGCGATCGTCGGGCCTCAGGACTCCATACGGTATCCCCGCGAAGTAGACGTAGGTGACGACCGCGGCGTAGGACAGAGGGTCGGCGCTGCGGGCCATGGCCAGGCCTCGCTGCTGGTCGTCGCGCCATCCAGGACGACCCAGGCAATAACTGGCCGCAGCCCGCGACGTGTAGGCGAGTGCTAACGGAGACCCAAAAATGAAGTTGCCTTTAGAGGGGTCACCGTCGGCCAGGTCGATGACTGCCTGTGACCACCGCAGCACGTCACACCACTCGCCACTTTCAATCTTGGCGAAGATCGGCGCGAGGGACAGCCCCACCGTCAAGGTCGGATCGTCGACCGACTCGATGACGGACATGGCTTCCGATGCCAGCTGCGACGCCTCGCGCAGCCGGTCCTGATACGCGTGATCCACCACCAGCCCCGCCATTCCGATGGCCAGTGCCGCCTTGTCCCCGGCGGCGGTGCACAACTCACGCAATTCATCAAAGCGGTCCCCGGCAACATTCACATGGACTCGCCAGGCGATCCCGCACAACATGGTGCGAGGGGCGATGCGCATGGCTGCTCGGTGCGGGTCATCGGCGGGTAATGCGTCGGCGATCTTTTCCGCGCGCTCCCAACTCAGTCGCGCGGCGGCGATGTCGCGGTTGGTCGCCCAGGTTGCGGCGCGCATGTGCCAGCCGTAGGCGGCGTGCAGATCACCGGCGGCCTCCAGATGTTCGGCAATCAAGGCAGCGTGGTGGTCGGCCGAGTCCGGCTCGCGGGCTTCGATCGCGGCGGCAAGCCGCCGGTGCACGTCAGCGCGATCGGATTTCAGCTGCGATTCGTAGGCCACCGCGCGAATCAGCGGATGGTGGAACACATACTCCGGTTGTCGGGTAAACCTGACCTGATCGATGAGCTGAGCCGCCACCAAGTCACCGACGGCTGGTTCGACCGCCAGCGCGGTCAGCAGGTCGAGACCAAACCGGGAGCCGATCACCGCCGCCGCGCTCAGCGTGCGTTTCGCCTTCGGGTCGAGCCGGTCGATACGCGCGGCGATCGTCGCGTGCAGCGTGGCAGGCACATTCACCTCCGTAGCCTCTGCGGTCGAGATGTAAGCTTCACGCTCTCCGCGCAGGACACCACGCTCGGCCAGTTCGCGCACGATCTCCTCGGCGAAAAACGGATTACCGGCGGCCCTCTCGGCGATCGTCTGACCCAGCTTGCGAACGGAGGGGTCCGGACCGAGCAGCTGCGAGACCAGTGCCGCGGTTTCTGAATCGCTCAGCGGTGCAAGGGCTACCGTTTGCGCACCAGGCAATTGGGTCAATGGGCCGCGATATTCGGGACGGTAGGTGACCAGCACCAGCGACGGCGACTGCGGGATCACCACGAGGAACTCGGTCAGCATCGACTCGCTGACCTCATCGATCCAGTGCGCGTCCTCGATGATGTAGAGCGCCGGGGTTTCGCGGGCCAACGAGGAGGCGTTAACGAGCGCGGTCAGCCGCCGTCGACGGGCATCGGGATCGATTCTGGGCAGGGAAACCTCGGGATCGGCGATGCCCAGTAGGTCATCGACGAGCGCCAAGTCCTCGGGGTCTGCATCGGGAACCTGGGCGCGGACCTGCACACGGGCCGTCACCGCGTCAAGACCGTCGACGCCGGTGGCCGCGCGCAGCAGCCGCGCGACGGCATGGAAAGGGACCTGGCTGGTGTGCGACTCGCAGAAGGTGGTGAACACCTGCACACCGCGGCGACCCGCCATGGCCGCAAGCTCACGCACGAGACGGCTCTTACCAATGCCAGGCGGCCCCGCCACGCCGACCACCGCGCCGTGGCGGTCGAGCGCGCGGTCCAGGAGGCTCTCGACGGCGGACATCTCCCACCGCCGACCGACCAGATTCGACTCAACACGCCCGACAGCGCGATGCCGTTCGCCTATGCCCAACAGGCGATGGGCGGCCACTGGTTCCTCGGCACCCTTGATGCGGACCATCGCCGGTTCACCTAGAGCCGCTGCGCCATCAACCAGTCGCGCAGTTGACGCGCTAAGCATCACCCCGCCCGGCGCAGCGACCGATTCTATCCGCTGTGCCATCCCGACCTGCTCACCAACGGCGGTGTATCCGAAAGACCCCGAACCGATCTCACCGGCGATCACCTGACCGGAGTTCAGGCCCACCCGCAACTGCAGCTCCACACCGTTGCGGTCGTGAACTTCGACGGCAAGCCGCGTTGCTTCCCCCTGAATGCCTAATGCGGCCAGACAGGCTCGGACAGCGTGGTCCTCCAACGCCACCGGCGCACCAAACACGGCCATGATCCCGTCACCGGTGAACTTGTCCACCGTCCCGCCGTACCGCTGCACCACCGCCGCGCAGCGATCGGCCAGCTCGGCCATGATCTCGCGCAACCGCTCCGCACCCACCGCCGCCGCGATGTCCATCGAATGCACCACGTCGGCGAACAGCACCGTCACTTGCTTGTACTCCGCCGACTGGGTGGCCTGCGTCAGTCGCGTACCGCACTCGCCGCAGAACTTGGCCGTCGTGCTTGACTGCGCGCCACATGACCCACAGAACAGCCCCGTCGCGGTCAGTCCACCTACACCATCCCCGCTGGGGTCCACGTCAGTATTGAAGCATCCCGGGTTTCATGCACACCTCGTTACGTGTGATCAGTGTGCAGCCCGATCCGGTGGTGAGCGTAGTACTCGGCTTCGGCTTCTGCTGGTTGGTGTCGGTCGAAGCGGTGCCTGGGCCTGCCGGTGTTGTACTGACGCCGCGGTAGCGCAGCCTGCGGTTGCGGTGTGTGAGCCAGGCGATGGTGCGTTCGATCATGGCCGGTGCTGGCGGTATCCGGCCACCCAGTGCGGGATTGTTCGGGTCAGCTCGCGCCGCCAACCACCTGGACGCCGACGCGAACCAGCAGCAGCTGGGATCCGCCCCCCGGCGTGTCCGTTGCATAAACCTTGCCCCGAGCTGCCGCCTTCGTGACCCGATGATGTCGGCTTCGGCAACCGGACTCGGTTGGTAACGTGTGACGATTTCCTCGCCGACAATCCGCATCTGCGGCCGTGGTGGCCCAAGATCGGACTGCGGCCGCGGTTGACCGACGCCGAACTGGTCACGCTGGTGGTGCTGCAGGCGCTGCGAGGGTTCACCTTCGAAGCGTGGCTGGCGTGTCCCTAATCCCCTAATGGATAGTGCGCCAACATCCCGAGCATCAACGAGTTCGGTAGGGGCGTCTGTCCCGTTACGGAGTAGGCCGCAGCTTCACACAATGGGAAAACCACGTTGGCAAGCAACGTGATCCCGACTCCTAATGGAGGTACACAAATGAACCGCAACATTCACCTACGTCGCTATCTCGCCCGAGCGGCTGCGGTCTTGGTCATGGCCGGCGTGGCCGCCGGCACGGCCACCGCAACCGCACATGCCGAGACAAAACGATGCCAGCAGACAATGGACCACGTCGATTGGGCCCTGAGCAACTACGAGGGCGCCATCAATAGCGGAAACCGAAGTGAGATCCGCTTTTGGCAATCGGTGTCCAGGTCGGCCATCGGAGACATGGACGCAGCCTGCGGCTAGATGAGTATTTCCAAAGGGGTTGATGCACACCTCGTTACGTGTGATCGGTGTGCTGTCCGATCCGGTGGTGAGCCTGCCGGTGTTATACCAGTGCACCCACGCGGAGGTGATCTCCTCCAGGTCGGCCAGGGCGTTGTCGAGGGCATCGCCGACGGTGCCGACCGAGGGGATCAGCCCGGCCCGCATTAGCGTGTCGGTGAAATTCGTTGCGGTGTACCGTGATCTGGCATCGCTGTGATGAATGGTGTCGCCGGTGAGCGGATGGCCTCCCCACGCCCGGCGCGCGGCCGCGGCGCGGATTGCGCGCTCGACGAGGGCGGTGTTTTTCGTCAGCGAGCACTCCCAACCAGCGATCAGCCCGGCGTAGGCGTCGATCACGAACGCGGTATAGCCGAACCCGATGACCATCGGCACGTAGGTGAAGTCGGCCACGTGCAGCGCGTCGGGCCGGGCCGCGCGGAATCGCCGCCGCACCAGATCCGGGGCGCGGGCTGCGGCCGCATCGGCGATGATGGTGCGCACCCGTCGGGCGCGGGTCGCTCCGCGCCACGCAGCGTCTCCGCGCTCATCCCCAGTCGCGCCGAGATGGCCCGCATCGCCGCCCACTCCGCGTCGTAGTCGTCGCGATGCTCGCGGACCAACCGGACCGCCCTGGCCTTGGTGTTCTCGTCGTACTTGCTCAACATCGTGCCATCATTCCCAAGAAAGGAAGTGGGCACGAAACCCGGGACGGTTCACGCGGTGCGTGAGATTTGTCAGTGGAGGCGGTTACAGTCGAATGTATGTTCGACACAATCGGAGCGGACGAAGCCGCACTGATCGAGCGGATCGCTGATCTCGAGCGGGTGAAGTCTGCGGCTGCGGCGGGTCAGGCGAGAGCGGCCGTCGCGTTGGACGAGATGCGCCGTGCCGACGAGGCCGCGGCCGGAGTGCCGAGGGCCAAGCAAGGCCGAGGCGTGGCCAGCGAGGTGGCGTTGGCGCGACGGGATTCGCCTGCGCGCGGCGGTCGGCACCTGGGGTTCGCGAAGGCGTTGGTGTACGAGATGCCACACACCCTCGCGGCGCTGGAGCGTGGGTTGCTCTCGGAGTGGCGGGCCACTTTGATCGTGCGGGAGTCGGCCTGCCTGGACGTCGAGGATCGGCGAACCCTGGATGCCGAACTCTGCGGCGACGTCAGCAATCTCGACGGGATGGGTGATGCGCGGGTGGTGGCGGCGGCCAAGGAGATTGCCTATCGACTCGACGCACAGGCCGTGGTGGATCGGGCGGCGAGGGCGGAGTCCGACCGCACGGTGACCATCCGTCCGGCCCCCGACACCATGACGTACGTGACGGCGCTGCTTCCAGTCGCCAAGGGTGTCGGGGTGTATGCGGCGCTGAACAAGACTGTTGAGGTGATGCAACCAGAAATTCTCACGCGAGGGGCCTAACCCCGGCGTACGGCATTCACTGCTTACGCCCCTGGTAAAAGACAGGCTCAGCTGCTAAATTGCCCGCTCTCTAACAGTAGAAAAGAGGCGTGCTATGCGCCCAACAAGATCCCGAACCATCACTTCACTCTTGGCGGCGGTTGGCGCAGGGTTTGCGGCATCAGCAATGATCGGCGCACCCACCGCCGTCGCCCAGCCGGGAACCATAGATTGCCAGGGCGGTCAGATAGTGATCGACGGTCAATGCAACGTCCCCAACAACAATGCGAACAACGTCCCTGCGCTTCCAGGTGGCACCGGCGGCCCTGGGATGGGCGGCGGGTATGGGATGGGCGGCGGCCACCGCTAAATCAATGCCCGCTGTGCGCCGCCGAGGCGCGGGCCGCTCATGTGTTTCTGATCGCGCAGGCGTGGCCCTCTACTCACGCCTCGGTAAGCCCAAGGACTTGCTACTCGAGGACGAAGGTGACGAGCAAGTTGACGCGGTAGCCAACAATCTTCTCGTTCTCCACATCCACTGACTGCTCCTTTATCCAGGCCGACTTGACATTACGCAGCGTCGCGTTGGCCCGATCAAGGCCAAGGTTCACGGCGTCTTCGAAACTGGTGTCGGACCTGGCGCTGATCTCGCTGACGCGAGCGACGGTGCCTGACACGATGACCTCCCAGAGTTGATGTTGGATCGAACGATCCCAGATTGTGACCATTTAACGCCGGCCGCGCCTGATGATGGAACCCTCGCATTGCGAACGGGACACTTCAACTGGGAGTTGCTAATTGATGGGTCGTGGGATCTTCTGTCTGGCTCGGTTGTCCGGTGGCGGGTCCGGTGGGGTTGGCTGGGCTGTGTGGGTTGTCGGCGAGTGCAACGCCGGCGGGCGACAGCGCGACGAACGCGGTGACCAAGGCTGGCAGGATGATGGAGCGTTTCATGGCATTCCGCCGATTTTGCAGGGGCCACTTGTGACACGCTGCATTACTCAAGTCTTGACTCAACCTGACGGCCATCGGTACCGCGGGCGGTAACTCACAGGACACTCCCAACAAACGAAGCAACAAATAGGATCGCTCCCGATGGCTGTTCTGGGCGGGGGCATCTGCTTGGTCGCGACCATCGTCAGCCGGCGGCGGCAAGAAGAACCGAAGGGTGATGACCAAGGGCGCCCCAACTGAAGCCGCTGGCCGGAAACCTCGATGTCAGGAGCGTCCACCCGAACCCGGTTCGGTGGTCGCTTGGTGTCTGCGCTTATCGCACTGCGGCCGGGCCTGCCAGGACTCGGCACCCTGCCGTCACCGGCGGCGCGTACACCACGCCGCCGCATTCGAGGCACGTCCAAGTCGTATGCCCGCCAACGCAATTGCACGGCTGGTGCCCGACCAGCGTGCGGCCGGCGCCGAGCCGGTGACCGCGCGGGCAACGTTGCGGTGGCCGAACCATCCACGAGCCGTCTGTGCAGCGGACAAGCCGCCGACTGCGGGCATGTATCAATCATCGCCCGAGGGGGACGGGGCTTCAATCATTCCGGCGCTCAACACGCGATGATAGGTGCCTCATGGCCCCCGCACAGAGCAGCGTGTCGGCGCCATCGTCCGAGAGGAACTAGCGCTGTTTTGGGAAGATCTCGGCCAGCGCTTCCAGAAACTCGGTGCCGGCTTCCGATCGGCGCTCGAGAACTACGACTCGGCCCTCCAATCGCATGACCGAAAGCATCAGGAGCTGCAACAGTTCCTCCTTAGGTTGGCCCTCGGGCGTTGGTGGGTGGGCGACCATGAAGTCTCTGATCGCGCGGCTAACCGGCATGCTTTCGGGGATGTCGGCGGCGCGGATTTGGGCCATGAAGACGGGCTCGCTCACAGTTCTTCTCCTTCGCTGTGTGATCGACAGCGTCAGCGTAGGAGAACGGCCCACGCCGGACGCAGGAGAACCGATGTCCGGCGCGGGCCACCCTGAAGGCCGGGGACTACCAAGGGGCTAGGCGCGGCAAGCTCGTCGCTGTACGTGCCTGCCTGTAGAAGCGAGGGGCAATGGCACCAAAGCGCCAGCCGCCTGGGCGCAGATCATCGACGACTACATGCTGACCCTCGCCGCGGCCGGGCAACCGCCAACCACGACGGAATTGCGCCGAATCCAATTGGTTCGGATGGCCAGAGACATCGGCGGCCGTCCGGCCGATGTTGCCGGGGAGAAGTTCGTCGAATGGTTCGGGCGGCAGACCGGATGGACGATCGAAACGCGCCGCAGCTACCGCGCCGGCATCCGCGGATTCTTCCGGTGGGCATACAGAACCAAGCGGGTGCCCGACCATCTGGCCGACGAGCTGCCCAAGGTACGCGAGCAACGTGGGCAACGCGGGCGCCGCGGCCGGGGCCCGACCGCCTATGAAGCTATTTGCTTAACCAGCGGAATGTCCTCTGCCTCAACAGGAATCATCTGTTCCGTTCGATCCGTTTGCGCTTTGCACACAACGCATTGCCGACCCAACGTAACCTTCCGAATTGGCTTGTCAGGGAACAACTTATGGAAGCAATCAAAGCAAATCTTCTGAGTCATCAGATCGGATCTTTCAGGCCGAGGTCCCGGTACTGGTTGAGGTTCGTGACCCCGGCCGGTAGCTAAGCTAGCTGCCGCGGCGGCGTGACTTGATGATCTCGAGGCGTTCCTTGAGCAGTTCCTCGAGTTCCTCGATCGAGCGGCGTTCCCGCAGCATGTCCCAGGGTGTGCGCGGCACCTTGACCTTCTTGGGTTCGGCCAGGTCACCACCCTCGATCTGGGTGCCCTCCATGCCGTTGCGGCACAGCCAGGTGCCGGGGATCTCGGCGTCATCGGCGAACGGGACCTCGAACTCCTCACCGTTCTCCGTGCGATACCGCACGATCTGACGCGGCGCCAGGTCGTGATTACGGTCGGTCTCGTAGCTCACGGCCCCAAGCCGGCTGCCCCTCATGACGCGATCAGCCATCATCAACACTCCTCTGTGCAGGTTACGCCCCGGCCGTGCTAGCTACTTCGACCTGAAAAAGGGTTAGTCGCGAGGGCGAGCGTCGACAGCGGGCCTGGTTCGCCCGACCGTGTGGTTTCATGCCGCGAGGGCACTGATCTTGATGAGGTTGTGAGCGAAGACGCCGTATCCACACCAGGTTCGGGCGCCGTGGATGCCGGTGAGTTCGGTGCGGTTCCAGCCGTAGCTTCGTTTCAGGTGGTTGATTCGTCCTTCAGACCCAGTGCGCCATTTGATCTTGTCGCGGAAGGCTTGCCGGTGTTCGAACTCGCGGCGGGCCTGGCTGGGTTTGCTCATTCGGGGGATCGCCACGGCGCGCACGCCGAGCTGGTGCAGGTCGTGTTCGACCGAAGCTTGGCCGTAGCCGCGGTCGGCGGTCACCGCGCGGGGTGGGCATCCGGTGCGGCGGGTGATCCGTTCGATCGCCGGGGCCAATTGCGGTGCGTCTGGCGGGTTCCGATCTCGATGGTGTGGTCGAGCACGACTCCGTCGGCGTTGTCGACGATCTGCGCCTTATAGCCGAACTCGACGGGCTTGCCCAGGCGTCCCTTGCGGATCGGACGAGCATCGACATCATGCAGGCTGACCAGCCGGCTGGCCGACTCCGGCATCACCCCGCTCAGCCGACTATGGGTCTGCGCCACCACACGTTGGGTGCGTTCCATCAAGGTGTTCAGGTCGTTGATCGCCCGGTGCAGACGGCCTTTACGCGGCCCCGTCACGCTCTGCAGCGCGCGTCTGGCGTTGCGCATCACCACGACGGCCTCGCGCATGGCCGCCTCGGCGATCCCGGCCAGTTCACCGGTGATCCGCCGTACCGCGGCCTGGGCCTGATCCCGTTGCTGCTGCCCGCGCAGCCGCAGCTTGGAAGCGATCGACCGGGCGCGTCGACCTGCCGAGCGGCGCCGGTCTTGGGCCGGTGTACGGGTGGCCCCACCGGCGGCTTTGATCCGCGCCACGGTGCGCGCCATCGCGCCGACCGCCTTAGCCAACAGACCCGAATCGGTCGGATACCCGACATCGGCTTCCACCACCGTGGTGTCCGCGCGCACCTTGTCGGTACGCAGCAGCTTGGCCGCGGCCGCCCTGGCCAGCAGTGCCTCGTTGAGCCCGGCGACCGCATCGTCGCCGCACCGGCTGGTGATCTTCATCAACGTGGTCGGATGCGGCACCCGGGTACCCAATGGGATCCGGCAAAACCGCTGCCACGAAATCGAATCGGCCACCTCCCGACACATGAGGGCCGGGCCTGTCAACGGGCGCTAACGGTGTGCGTTGCAGCCCGTCATCAGAACGGCGACCGAACGCCCTGACAGCCCCTCGGGCTGGCCCGTCATCCTGCTCGGGTGGCGGGTCATCGACGGCAGCACACGCCACGACGCGCACGCGGAGTTGAACCCACGACCGGGCCGATGCTGTGTCGTGGTGCACGGCGCCCAGTAATTGTCCGGCTTGTGTCGGACGTTACTGATCCCGCTGGACTGTGTCCGCGATGCGTGTGTGGAGTTCCAGGCCGCGGGCGTCGTCGGGAATCCGTGGTGGTTCCAGCGTCAACGTCTTGCGGTTGGAAGCTGCGCCCGCGTCAGTACCGGTGGCCTTGTCCCGGCGCTCGGATGCTTGCGGTGTGGCGCGTTCCAGAAATCGGAGCAGTTCGACAGGGAAGGGAAGTACTAGGGTGGAATTCTTCTCTGCGGCGACCTCGACGACGGTCTCCAAGAGTCGCAGTTGCAGCGCGGCTGGGTGCTCGGCCATGACCTCGGCTGCTTGGGCCAGCTTTTCGGACGCCTGAAGTTCGCCCTCGGCGGTGATGACCCGAGCCCGTCGCTCACGCTCCGCCTCGGCTTGGCGTGCAATCGACCGCTTCATCGAATCGGGCAGCGCTACATCCTTGATTTCGACGCGGTCGATCTGAACACCCCAGCCCAGCGAGGGACTGTCGATCATCAACTCCAGCCCCTGATTGAGATGCTCGCGGTTGGACAGCAGGTCGTCCAGATTGCTCTTGCCGATGATCGAACGCAGTGATGTCTGTGCAACCTGGCCAATAGCCGACACGTAGTCCTGCACGTCGACAGCCGCACGCACCGGATCCGAGACCTTGAAATAGATGACAGCATCCACACGGACGGTCACATTGTCGCGGGTGATGCCATCTTGGGCGGGCACGGGCATCGTGATGATCTGCATGTTCACTTTTTCGAGGCGATCGGCGATCGGAATCAACATCGTGAGTCCCGGTCCGCGGAGGCCGGATTGCACACGGCCGAACCGGAAGACGACGCCGCGTTCGTACTGCTTGACGACCTTAATATTCGTTCCGAGCCAGAGCACACCGATGCCGAACGCTGCGGCCAGTGCGTAGAGGGTGATCATTTCTATCTCCAATCTGCCCGGGCTTCGGCTGTCGGTACTCGTTAGCGAGGTCGGGCTTCTATTACCGATGAAACGCCACTCCTTCCGACAAAGCGAGTGAACGTGCTCGGCTCCCCGATCGAGCAAACGCCTGTGTTCGCGGCAGTGGGGCACTCTTCTCGGCTCTGACCTCGGCATCGTTAAGCATGCGTGGTCCGAGTAGCGCTAGCCCCGCAACTGCCGCCGCGGCCACGAGCACCCCTCGTTCTCGCCGATCTCAGCGATACGTTTCGTCGCGGTGTCGCGCCCCCATGTCCGAGTGAGGGCGATCTGGGGATCGCGCTGACGCATTGAAACGGTCTTAGCCGGGACTGGGCCTTTGGGGTTGCCGGTGGGTTGGTAGTGGCAGGTGGGGTCGAGGATCAGATAGCGGAGCAGTCCGCCGGTGGTGGCTTTGATGATTCTGATGTTGAGGTCGTGGACGAGGATCAGGACGCGGGTTCGGGCGTGGGTTCGGCCGACGCCGATGTGGTGCAGGCGGCCGGCCATGCGCAACGTGACGGAGCCGGCCTCATCGACGCGGTCGGTGACGCGGTCGTGGGTGTCGGTGCGGGTGCCGGGGTTTGCTTTGGGTCGGGCCTAGTAGGCCGTGGCGGGGGTGGCTCGGTGGGGCAGTGAGCGGTGGGGGCGGCGGCGCGCGCTGGACTCGACGGTGCTCAACGATGCGGTCGCCACCCAGGGACACGATCACCAGCTCGCAGAGTGCTCGCTTCGGCAAGCAGACCGCTACCGGCCCCGGGAGTTCGGCATACACGAGTCGGACGGCGCTCCTGACGAAAAGGAGAGCCGTCCGAAGCACGAACCACCTGGTTACCAAGCGTGCATGATGGCGCGGTGAAATGTGGCCTCGGCGTCAGGAGACATTTCCCCGCCCTGACGCAAGCCCACCGCGCTGTGCCCAGTTGATGGGCCTTGCTTTGCGTGGGTGCCTAGTGCTCGTGCTGGGCGCCACAGCCGAGAGGAGGAATCTTCTCTTCCGGTCCGACCTTGGTCTGCCATGGATCCGTACCTTAGGTCTACCCCGCTTATCCAGGTAAAGCAAAGCAAAATGAGTTGGGCCGAGCGTTCAACGGGCATCTCGCCGACCATCACCAATTCCTGTTCGCGCACACGTTCGGCCGGATCGCCAGCATCGACACCGATATCGCCCGACATCGACGAGCAGATCGAGGCGCGTCTGGCCCCTTTCTGGTGGAAGACGATCCTGGACACCAGGGTCCTCATCGCCGAAGACCTGGGCGCAGCGCCGACACCCCTGGTGCTCGCGCAGGTGCAGTGCTAAACCAGAAGGAGCGCAGCCAGCCGACACCCGTCGCGGTGGCGAGGTGCGGCAACCAACATCTAGGAGGTGGTTGCTGTGCTTCATCCCGATCCATTCCGTGACATCGACAGACTCGCCGCCCAGCTGCTCGGTACATCGCCCGGATCCGCCCGAGTCCCACTGGCCATGCCGATGGACCTCTACCGCTCCGGCGATCACTACGTGCTTCACGCCGACCTCCCGGGCGTGGACCCCGATTCGGTGGACGTCAGCGTTGATGGCGGCATCCTCACCGTGACGGCACAACGCAGCGAACGCACCGAACACGACGTGCAGTGGCTGAGCTCCGAGCGCTTCACCGGCGGTTACATGCGTCGCCTGTCCCTCGGTCCGGACATCGACGCCGACCACATCGCCGCCACCTATCAGAACGGCGTGCTGACCCTAACCCTCCCCGTGGCAGAAAGGGCCAAGCCGCGCCGCATCGAGATCACCCCCGGGGCACGTGAGGAAACAAAGGTCATCGAGCCCAGCGACTCATCCGACCAGCACACCACGACCTAACCCCTCTTCACCGGACGGGGTCCAGGCGGGTCATGCCGCCGGGCCTTTGCAGTTGGTGATGCCCATGTCGCATTGAGTGCGCCAACAGCACCCGGCCCGAAGAATAGTCAAGACCTGTGGATCGGCATGTCACGCGACTTGCTGATCACCTCCTGATTCGTCGGGTCGTTCGACGAGCTTGCCGTTCTCGAATCTGGCTCCGGCGCGGACGAGAGCGACGAGGTGGGGTGCGTTGACGGCGCGCCAGCGGGGTTGTGCGGACTCGATGAGCTTGAACGCCATTGTGACGCCGGCTGCGTGGGGGTCCTGGGAATCGACACACCCGAAACGAAGAAGCCCGGCTACACCGTCGGCTGCTGGGGTCCGGAGGCGACGGAGTTCGCGGAGTCGACGATGGTAGGCCAGCGTGTTGCGTTGGTGACTGATCCAGGACGAGTAGTTCTCGGTGTCCTTGTAGACGGCGTTGGCGGCTTCCCATCCGGTGACGGCCAGCACCCCGTTGTTGATCGGACAGCACGCCGGATGCTTGGTCCGCAGATGGTCGAAGTAGGGGGGGTGTGCGACACGAAAGTAGGTGCTTGGAGTTGGTGCTGGTCGCGGCGTAGTCTGGTTGTTGGTAAAACAACCAGACGGGAGGGTGAGCGTGACCGATCCTTCGCTCGGCGACCTGGAGCAGCAGCGGGCCCGGTTGTACGACGAGTTGGCCGCGACCGGTGACTTCCGGCGCGGCTCGATCAGCGAGAACTACCGGCGCTGCGGCAAGCCGAACTGTGCGTGCGCGCAGCCGGATCATCCCGGCCACGGGCCGCGGTACCTGTGGACCCGCACGGTCGCTGGCCGCGGCACCAAGGGGCGGCAGCTGTCGGCCGGCGAGGTGGACAAGGTGCGCGTCGAGCTGGCCAACTACCACCGCTTCGCCGAGGTGAGCGAGCAGATCGTGGCGGTCAACGAGGAGATCTGTGAGACGCGCCCACCCAACCCAGCGGCCACGGCGCCCCCGGCCGCAACGAGGGGGACGAAAAAGGGGGCTCCGCGACCAGATCGCCGCGGCGTTCGCGGCCGAGGTAGAGCGGCTGGCCACGCTGGCGGCCGACGCGCTGGGCTCCGGCGCGGGGGTGGCGCCGGTGGAGCTGGCGATCCGCACCGCGATGATCCAGCTCGGCGCCGAGTTGCTGCAGCAATTGCTGGCCGCCGACACCGGGCACCGCGGGCCGCGGATCGACTGCGGGGAGGGGCATCTCGCCGAGTTCATCGGTTACCGCGACAAGCGCTTGGACACGGTGCTGGGCCGGATCAGCGTGCGCCGCGCCTACTATCACTGCGCGGTCTGCGAACACGGGATCGCGCCCCGCGACGACGATCTCGGTGTCACCGGCGCGTCGCTGTCGCCGGGCCTGCGCTCGATGACCGCCCGCGCCGCGGCCGCGCAGCCGTTCGCCGCCGCCGCCGACCTGCTCGCCGAACTGGCCGGAATCCGATTGTCGGCCAAGCGAATCGAACGCTCCGCCGAAACCGACGGCGCCGCCGCGGCCGAGCGCATCACCGCCGAATCGGCCGCGATCACGCGCCGGCGGGTGGCGGTGCTGCCCGCGCCCGGCGACCGCGGCCACGCACCGGACAAGCTCTACATCGCCATCGACGGCACCGGCGTGCCCATGGTGCCCGCTGCCACGCCGGGCGGGCCGGCAAGAGCGGCGACGGCCGGGCCCGCACCCGCGAGGTCAAACTTGCCTGCCTGTTCACCCAGACCAGGCTCGACGAGCAGGGCCGGCCAGTGCGCGACCCCGATTCCACCAGCTACCTGGGCAGCTTCGCCCCCGCCGAGCAGTTCGCCACCCTGGTGGCCGCGCCGAAGCCCGCCGCCGCGGCGCCGATGACATCCGCCAACTCGTCGTGCTCGGCGACGGCGCACCCTGGATCTGGAAGCTGGCCACCGCGGTCGCGCCCGAAGCCACCCCGATCGTCGACATCTACCACGCCCGCCAACACCTGCACGACCTCGCCACCGCGCTCACCGGCGTCCTCGGCGAGCGGCACCCGCACTGGCTGACCGCCCGACTGGCCGACCTCGACGCCGGCGACATCGAAACCCTCGTCGCCGAAACCACCCGCCTCGCGCTGCCCGACGACCTCGCCCGCGACACCGACAAAGCGTTGGCCTACTTCAAGACCAACGCCCACCGCATGCGCTATGTCTACTTCCGCGACCACGGCATGTTCATCGGCTCCGGCACCGTCGAAGCCGGCTGCAAAGCCGTCGTCGGCCAACGCCTCAAACTCTCCGGCATGCGCTGGAACATCCCCGGCGCCACCGGCATCCTCACCCTGCGCTGCCAGCACACCAGCGGCCGCTGGGAGCAGATCTGGCTGCACCCGAACAACCAGACGCTCACCGTCGCCAGCGCCTGACAAGAGCAAATCAAGATCAACAATTACTGATCTTGAATCTACCTACAAATCTGTCGCACACCCAAGTAGGGGTGAGGGTCGGGAACAAGCGACGGATCGGTGAAGTAGTCGATCGTGTCGAAGTCAGTCATGGGTTACGTGCCTCCCGGGCCGCGGGGTGAATGAGTCGAGATGACAGAAACGACTGTAGAAAAGTGCTGAGCACCTGCTTAGCATGCCTGTAGAGTAATGGTCAAGGTCACGGCATCGAGTAACCGGGGTGAAGACATGGCATCGGCCCGACGAATCGGGGCGCCGGACGCGAAGAACCGGGGCGTGCTGCTCGACGCCGCCGAGCAGCTGATGCTCGACGAGGGCTACGCCGCCGTGACGTCGCGCCGGGTCGCGGAGAAGGCCGCGCTGAAGCCGCAGCTGGTGCACTACTACTTCCGCACGATGGACGACCTGTTCCTTGCGGTGTTTCGCAGGCGCGCCGAACAGGGATTGGTCGACCAGGCGCAGGCACTGAAATCCCCGAAGCCGCTGTGGGCGCTGTGGCGGTTCGGCACCGATCCGGCCGCGAGCCGCTTGACGATGGAGATCATGGGCTTGGCCAATCACCGCAAGGCGTTGCGGGCGGAGATCGCCTACTATGCCGAGCGTTTCCGCGCCGAGCAGACCAAGGCGATGACGGCGGCTCTGCAGCGCTACGGCGTCGATGTATCGGAGGTGCCGCCCGTCGTGTGGACGGTATTCGCCACCAGCGTTTCTTCGGTGATGGTGATGGAGCAGGCGCTGGGCGTGTCCGCGGGTCACGCGGAGATGCTGGAATTCTGCGAAGGCTGGCTCCGTCGGCTGGAGGGGGAGCCGCCGCCGGCGCAGATCATCGCGTCTGGGTGAGTTTGTCACCAGTTGCGTATCGAGCAGAGCGCTCCTTTGGGTCCTGCTGCCGTCTTGACCACCTGGCCGTCGACCGCGAGCACGCAATGGAAGTTCGGTTTCGCGTCTGACTCGCCGCTGGTCCCTGCCGTGACAAGGGCCCACTGATCGGGGTTCGCCAGCCAGACGTCGAGCGTCCACTTCTGCTCCGGGCCCACGTCGGCTTCGACATTGGGACTGTAGAGGTACGGGTTGTGGCTGTATTCCTGCCAGTTCGGCGGGTCGGTGTCGCGGTAGTAGATCTCGGCGGCGGCGTACGGCTGCTCGGAGAAGACCGTGTACTGGACGTGGCGCAGCGGCGGGGGAGGCGGCTCCGGCGGATCCGCATTCGAGACTCCGGTGGGGAGCAGGACGGTGGCCGCCATCAGCATCGTCAGCGTCGCCAGTCCAGCTAGCAGCCGGGCGCGCAAAGTCGCGCTTCCTGCCGGAAACATCATTTCCGGATTTTAGAACATTGTTTTCACGCGACGTGGCCGATTCACGCATACAGCTGGACCGCGCAGGCGTTGACCGTCTCTCTGGATGACGACCACGGGGTGCCCTTTCTTCATTGAGGCTGCCGATGTGGCGGTCGGTGTGGTCGCGGGGTTGATCTTGTTCGTGTGCACCGTCAGTGTGACGAGGAACTGATGGGTCCGCGGCACCCCGCTGAAGTCTTGGCCGGCTTGCGGGGTGCCGCGCTGTAGTGGTTGGAGGCACCGATGGTGACGGTAGAGGCTGACCCTGTCCACGTCGAGTCGCGGCTGGCGGCCGGTGGGATCGGCTGCCCGACGTGTGGGGTCGGTGTGCTGGGCGGCTGGGGGTATGCCCGGGCCCGACAGATCGAGGGGCTGGGGCGGCGGGCACGCCGCCGGGCGTGCACGGTCACCCACGTGTTGTTGCCGGGGATGGTGCTTTTGCGCAGAGCGTATGCGGCGGAATGGATTTGGGCTGCGTTGACCGCCCGTGCGGGGGGGCTGGGCATCGCCGGATCGGCGCGAGCCTAGGTGTTCCGGCGCGACGGTGCGGGGTTGGCTGCGCCGCGCAGGGTCGCGGCTGGAGGCGGTTCGAGTCTGGTTTCTGGGTGTGGCAGTCGCAGCCGGGGTGGACGTGAGGATCCCAGACGGGACGGGTTGTGCGTGGCGTGACGTGTTGGCCGCCGTGGCGACCGCGACCGCCGCGATCAGGTTCCGCTTCGGTGCGGCCGGGTTGCTGGGCGCGGTGACGCCAGATCGGGTAGCGGTCGCGGCCAGTGGTGGTCGGCTGCTGACACCGGGCTGGACCTCACCCCGCAGCTGACCCTGCGCAACACGAATCGCCCCTGACGCCGCGCACGATGATCGGTGATCCTCGCCAAGGCGCCTGCCCGGCAATCGGTTACAGCCCTGCCATTGGAGAGGAGAACCGAGAAGGTGTCGTTGGAGGAGCACAAGCGCCGCGAGCG
This sequence comes from uncultured Actinomycetota bacterium, assembly GCA_963800125.1. Taxonomy (GTDB): domain Bacteria; phylum Actinomycetota; class Actinomycetes; order Mycobacteriales; family Mycobacteriaceae; genus Mycobacterium. The sequence goes on from CAWDAC010000029.1 coordinate 105,350, forward strand.
GGCGCAGGCGATCGGATTGTTCCGCTATCAGCTGATCTGCCCGGCCCTGGATGAGGGGTTGTCGACCAAGCAGCGCGGCAAGCTGGTGCGTGAGAACGCCGGCCAAACCCATACCCCCGTTCGGCAACCAAGTGCTTCGTCGACGACCAGCACGGGATTGCGGCCCCGTTCGGCGTGTTCGGTGGCCAGCGCCTCGGCGGCCTGGGGGCCAGGGCGGATTTGTGGTAGGTGGCCTCGCGGAGATGTACACACGCCGGGGTCGGTCGGCGCGTTGGCTTCGGGAAGTCCCGCTCGATGAGGAAACGTTGCATCTCGATCTCCTTGTGTGTCGATGCCGTGCCGCCGCTCGACGGCACGAGGAGATCATCCGCTCACGGGCGGAGGCGCACATCGGGCACTTGCCCCATCCGCCACCCCCATCGACCTCGCTGGGGGGTGGCTCAACCCTCGAGCGCACGACAGATCGGCCATGCGCCGTCACTCCAGTTGCTGACGACCGTGCGTGTCCGGCGATCCGCGGGATCGTGCGTGCTGCGGAACGACACGCCGGCGTCATAGCCCTCGAGTTCGACTGCGCCGTCGGGTGTCAGCCAGAACCCGAGGCCGTAGTGCATCCGACCCGACGGGGTTGCGCTGCGTGGCCGGGTCATCTCGGCGACGACGTCGAGCGGAACGATCGCCCCGGCGAACAGCGCCTGCCAGAATGCGTCGATGTCGGTCAGGCCGACATGCGCGCCACCGTCGCCGGAGCCCCGGACCGGAAGGTGCAAGGCGTTGGTGCGCAGCCCGTCGGCGAACAGGTAGCCGATCGCCACGTCGCCGGGCAGTTCGTCGTTGCGGAGGTACGCCGCGCCGGCCATCCCGGCGGGGTCGAACACCCGCTGGCGGACCAGTTCGTGGAACGCCACGCCGCACGCTCGCTCGGCGAGGAGCGCGAGCACGACATAGCCGCCGTTGTTGTAGGCGAATCGCTCACCGGGCGTCGACACCTGGGGATGACCGTCGAGGACCGCGATGAAGTCCTCCGTCGTCTCCAGGCGGTGCACCGGCACGGGCATCGCGTGGTCGGTGATCGCGCCCGCGACGTCCTCGTCCAGGTAATCGCCGATCCCGGAGCGATGGGCCAGCAGGTGCTCGACGGTGACGGCGTCGTCGATCAGCGGCAGGTCCGAGCCGAGCACTTCCCGCGCCGGTGTGTCCAGGCTCAGCCGCCCGTCGCTCACGAGGGCGATGACGGTCAGCGCAGTGAACGCCTTGCTGCCGCTCGCGATCCCGAAGCGCGTCGCGAGCGCCACGGGGACGCCGTGCGCCCGGTCGGCGAGTCCGCGTACGAGCGTCCACCGATCACCGGGGGACTCGCCATCGCTCGCCGCAATGCCCGAGAACCCCGACGCGTCGGCGGCCTCGACGACCTCGGACGGCACGTCCATCCGATCACCCTAGGCCCCGTCACGGTGGGCACGCTGGCTGTGTGTCGCAGTGCACGGAAGGGGCCGCCCGGGCGCCGCACGATGGGTCCCACGGACGAGGGACGTCCGAAGGAAACCCGAAGTGGAAGGAACCCGGAGATGCCGCGTCAACCCGACCAGGACCACATCAACCCGACCGCAACGCCGTCACCACGCCCACCACGGCCCCGCTCAGCACGCCGAGCGGGGCCGTTCTCATGATCGGATCGTCGTCAACCCAAATGACGCCATCATCGTCATCCTGAGTGACGCGCAACAGCAGGTCAGTACAACGGCAGCACAGCATCAGGAATCATCAAGTGGTGTAGCACTCCTCCCGCAGACTCGACGCCATTCGAACACACAGCGGATGCCTAAACGGCGTTTACGGAGCTGACTAGTTTACGGAGCTGACTATCTGAAGCGGCTTCGCGAGGACTGGCCCGCGTGATCGTGCTTGACGCGAGGGTCTTCATTGGGTTTCTCGATAGCGCATCCAGGTACGTAACCCATGTTGCCGGGAAAGTGTTGGTGTATATAAGTTTTCGCTCGTTCTACTGACGGAGTGGAAGTATTCCGAACGTGCGCTATTCCTCGGATAACTTCTCGGAGTAGACCCTCGGTTGCCGCTGCTAGAGCCGGGCGCACGCGACCGCCACGATGCGGCCACCTACCTGGACGCGCACGGATGGGAGGCGGTCGGGGCCAGCGTGGCGGAGTTGTTTGCCACCAACGGACTTGCTCCGCTCGAGGGCGAAGATGAGGCGCCGTTGGCCTTGCTCGTCTACCTCGGCGCCACACGCAAGTTGAGAGTGATTACCGGCCGGCGGGGACGGTGCCGGGTGGCCCGAGGATCTGGTCGCCGAGCTCGGCGGAGACCGGGGCGAACAGCTCGAGATCGATCTGGGTGTCGGGCCTGGCCAGATGCGCGGGAGTGGCCGCTCGGGTGATCAGCTCGGCGAATCCTGCAGGCGAGCTGATCAATAGGCTGCGGCAGCCGTCTGGGCCGGCCTTGATCGCGTGCGCGGTGTTTAGTGGGATGGCGCAGTAGTCGCCCCGGCCGACCCGGACTGTGTCCGGGCCGACCCACACCGTCCAGGCGCCCTCCGTGACGAAGAGGCGTTCCTCGTAGCACCACTCCGTCCATGTCCACGTCGCGCGCGACGTAGCGGGAGAAGCCGTGGACAGGGCGCTACTTCGAGGACTGCAACGAAGCCGTCGTCCTCACCGAGCCGGGTGACGGCACGCGCGGAGTCGCCGCCCGCGCCCTCGATCAGAACGACGCCGACCGCCTCTGGGACGAAACGACCCGG
>CAWDAC010000030.1:0-347128 GCA_963800125.1 uncultured Actinomycetota bacterium
ATCAGGCCGAGATCGGTGACCGCCTTGCGCTCGTCGGCCAGCTCGGCCGTCGTCTTGTCGATCCGGCCACGGGAGAACTCGTCGATCTCCAGCCCCTGCACGATCGTCCAGTCGCCGTCCTTCGTCGTCACCGGGAACGACGAGATCAGGCCCTCAGGCACGCCGTAGGAGCCGTCGGAGACAACGGCCATCGACACCCAGTCACCTTTGGGCGAGCCGAGCAGCCAGTCCCGGGCCGCGTCGGTGGTCGCCGACGCGGCCGACGCGGCCGAGGAGGCACCGCGCGCGTCGATGATCGCCGCGCCACGCTTGGCGACCGTCGGGATGAAGTCGTTCTCGATCCAGTCCTGGTCGTTGACGACCTCGGCGGCGTTCTTCCCGCCCACCTCGGCGTGGAAGATGTCGGGGTACTGGGTGGCCGAGTGGTTACCCCAGATCGTCATCTTCTTGATGTCGGTGACCTTGGCGCCGGTCTTGCGGGCCAATTGCGAGATCGCCCGGTTGTGGTCGAGCCGGGTCAGTGCGGAGAACCGCTTCTGTGGGATGTCGGGCGCGTTGGTCATCGCGATCAGCGCGTTCGTGTTGGCCGGGTTGCCGGTCACGCCGATGCGGACGTCGTCGGCGGCCACCGAATTGAGCGCCTTGCCCTGCGCGGTGAAGATCGCGCCGTTGGCCTCGAGCAGGTCGCTGCGCTCCATGCCCGGGCCGCGCGGACGGGCACCGACCAGCAGGGCCAGGTTCACGCCGTCGAAGATCTTGTTGGCATCCGCGCCGATCTCGACGCCGGCCAGCAATGGAAATGCGCAGTCATCGAGCTCCATCACGACACCCTCGAGCGCCTTGAGGGCCGGCTCGATCTCGAGCAGGCGCAGCTCGATCGGGCGATCCGGGCCGAGCAACGAGCCGCTCGCCAAGCGGAACAGCAGGCTGTAGCCGATCTGGCCGGCGGCGCCGGTGACGGCGACCTTGAGGGGAGTTGCGCTCACGTCAGGGGCTCCTTGGAATGAGGAAGGTGTTGCGACGAAACTAGCGCACCGCCACCGGCGCGATGCGGCCTAGTTCCCGAATCATCTAAAACTGCTGGCGAAGTGGGTAAACGGTGCATCGGAGGTCGATACAATTTCGGCTCGACGAGAGGGCTCCCAATGACAACTGTTGACGTGCCGACCGCCGTGCACATCGGAGCCGACGAGCTGCCGTTCGTCGACATCGGCGATGGCTCCAAGCTGAAGGTGATTCAAGTGAAGGAGGCCGAGGGCCTCTGGATCGTGGAGAACGTGTTCCAGGCCAACTACGTGGTGCAGCGTCACAAGCACACCGGGCCGGTTTACGCCTACACAACGTCAGGGGCGTGGAAGTACAAGGAGTACGACTACGTGAACCGTGCAGGCTCGTTCCTCTACGAGCCCGCCGGGTCGGTCCATACCCTGCAGGTCCTCGAGGACGACACTCACGTCTGGTTCCAGATTTACGGGGCAAACCTGAATCTCGACGCCGACGGCAACATCGAAAGCGTCGTTGACGGGGCCCTCACCCTGGCGGCCTACCTCATGCTGTGTGAAGCCGCCGGCCTGCCCCGGCCGAACGTCCTTCTCGGCTGATCATGTCGAGCGGCACGGCTGAGGTTGACCTGGGCAACCCCGACACGTTCGTCGACGGTGTGCCGCACGAGGCGCTGGCCGTGCTGCGGCGCACCGACCCGGTCCACTGGCAGCCGATGGACGGTGAACCCGGGTTCTGGGCGGTGCTGCGCCACGCCGACGTCGCACAGGTTGCCCGCCACCCCGAGATCTTCTCGGCCAGCGAAGGGGGCGTCGTCCTCGAGAATCTGTCGCCGGAGAACTTGGCGATGATGCGCAACATGCTGTTGGCGATGGACCCGCCCGTCCACACCGTGCACCGCGCGCCGTTGTCGCTACACTTCCGGGCCAGGGTCATCGGCGCGATCGAGGACCGGGTGCGCGAGATCTGCCGAGCCATCATGGCCGAGGCCTTGGAGCGACGCGAGGTCGAGTTCGTCCACGAGGTCGCGTCGCGGCTGCCGACCCGGGTGATCGGCGAGTTGTTCGGCCTACCGCCGCAGGATTGGGACCACATTCATCAGTTGGCCGAGCGCAACACCTCGGACCAGGACCCGGACATCGCCGACGCCGGTGCCGAGGCCGCCAGCATCGAGATGGCGATCTATGCGATCGAGCTCGCCGCCACCCGGCGCCGAGGCGATCGCACCGACGATCTGACGAGCGCGATCCTCGATGCCGACTTCGGCGGTCAACCGATGAGTGACATCGACTTCGGCAGCTTCTTCGTGCAGCTCGTCACCGCGGGCAACGACACTACGAAGGGGATGCTCGGGTCCGGATTGCTCACGCTGCTCCGGCATCCCGACCAGCTGGCCGAGCTCCGGGGAGATCCTTCGCTCATCCCCGGCGCCGTCGAGGAGATCATCCGCTACGCCAACCCGCTGCACTACTTCCGTCGCACCGCCCTCGTCGACACAGAGCTTTCCGGCGCCCACATCGCCGCCGGCGACAAGGTGGCGATGTACTACACGTCGGCCAATCGAGACGAAGAGGTCTTCAGCCACCCGCGGGACTTCGACATTCATCGGAGCCCGAACCCCCATCTGTCGTTCGGAATCGGTGGCCACTTCTGCCTCGGAGTGCACCTGGCGCGGCTCGAGGGCAAGGTGTTCTTCGAGGAGCTGCTGGACTCGTTCTCCACGATCGAGCTCATCGGCGAGCCCCTTCGAGTGCGCTCGAATCTGAACAACACGTATAAGCGCCTCCCTGTCCGCCTAAGCGCCTGACCGGGACAATCTCGCAGGCAGGACGCGTAGCATTGACCAGGCCGAATTGGACCTGCGCTGGGACGGGAGGTTGCCCGATGCCATCGTTTCGCGGTTTGTCTTCATCGCTTCGCCCCGCGCGGACCAAGTACGCGCAGCCCGACGCGCGGTCCATCCACGTCCCCGTCGCGCGGGCGATGGTCGACTGCGGCGTCTACGCCGACGGACGTCGGCTGCCCGGCAAGTACACGCACGCCGCCGCCCTGAACAAGGTGCACGAACTCGAACAACAGGGCAAGGAAGCCTTCGTGTGGATCGGCCTGCACGAGCCCGACGAGCACCAGATGCAGGCCGTCGCCGACGTGTTCTCCCTTCACGAACTGGCCGTCGAGGACGCGGTGCACGCTCATCAACGGCCGAAGCTGGAACGCTACGACAAGACGCTGTTCTTGGTGCTAAAGACCGTGAACTACGTCGAACACGTGTCCGTCTCCCTCGCCCGCGAAATCGTCGAGACCGGCGAGATCATGATCTTCGTCGGTCCCGATTTCGTGGTCACGGTCCGGCATGGCGAGCACAGCGGGCTGGCCACAGTGCGCAAGCACGTGGAAGCCTCGCCTGCGCTCCTGAAGCTGGGTCCCTATGCGGTCATGCATGCGATCGCCGATCACGTCGTGGACAGCTACCTCGACGTCACGGATCTGGTGGAAACCGACATCGACACGATGGAAGAGGACATCTTCTCGCCGTTGGCGAACACCAACATCGAGTGCATCTACCTGCTCAAGCGAGAGGTCGTCGAGCTTCGTCGTGCCGTCAACCCGTTGACCCTCGCGCTGCAGCGGCTAGGCACCGACCACAACGACCTGATCTCGATCGAGGTGCGGCGATACATGCGCGACGTGCTCGACCACAACATTCAGGCCTCCGACCGGATCACCAGCTATGACGAGTTGCTCAGCTCGCTGGTGCAGGCCGCGGTCGGCAAGGTCGCGATGCAGCAGAACATCGACATGCGCAAGATCTCGGCCTACGTGGCCATCGCGGCGGTGCCGACGGCCATTGCCGGGATCTACGGCATGAACTTCGACTACATGCCCGAGCTCAAGCAGGTGTGGGGCTATCCGGCGGTGCTGGCGGTGATGCTGGTCGTCTGCACTTTGCTCTTCCGCGCGTTCCGACGCAATCACTGGCTCTAGCCGGGTCGCCAGCGTTCACCGTGTGGCTCCGCTTGTCGTCGAAGAGGCTGCCTTCTGGATGCCAGCGGCGGGGTCGGCGGTGATCTCATCGCTGACGCTGTCGTAGTCATACAGCTCGCCGTAGCGGCCCCAGTCGATGGCGATGTCGAGCTGACGGCGGGCGTCGTCGACGGAGAATCCGCGGCTCAGCAGGTCGAGGAAAAAACCCGCGCGTAAGTTGCCATCGGCACTGCCGGCCAACGCTTTACACATGGTGCGCACCAGCGGGGCCCGGCTGCGCGCCTGCGCGGCGAAGATCTGCTTACTCATTTGGATGTCTGCGGTGGTGAACTCGGCTCCGACATCGGTGAGGTTGAGTTCGCCGTCGTCGATCGTGACCAGGCCGAGCATGGCCGCCGCGTCGACGAGGGGAAGAAGGTCATCGATCTCGAAATTCAGCTCTTCGGCAAGGTCGGCGAGGCCGCTTTGGCCGCCGTTGGCGTGGACGATTTCGACGAGGCCGGCGAGCCCGCCAACCGAAGCGCTGGGCAACGGCCTGGTTATCGGCGTAGCGGCGGTGGTTTCAGGAATGGCGTCGGCGGTCTCCCGGCCGGTGAGGAGGCCGTAGAGCTGATCGACCAGCATCTCGAACGCGGGGGCACGTCGGTCTCGGGGGCGCGCGAAGTCGACGCGGACTTCGGCGAGGATCCGGCCGGGATTGGCGCCAAGCACGACGACGCGGTCTGCGAGCAGGACGGCTTCCTCGATGTTGTGGGTCACGATGCAGATCGCTTTGGTGGGGAAGTTATCGGTGGCCCACAGGTTCACCAGCTCGGTCCGGAGGTTCTCCGCGGTCAGCACGTCGAGCGCGGAGAACGGCTCGTCCATCAATAACAGGTCGGGCTCAAGAACGAGGGCGCGTGCGAAGCCCACGCGTTGCCGCATGCCGCCGGAAAGTTCTTTGGGATAAGCGGATTCGAAGCCGTCAAGGCCGATCATGTCGATCGCGTCGAGCGCACGTTCCCGGCGTTCTGCGGGCGAGATCCTTCGGGCGGCCAGTCCGAGTTCGACGTTGTCCTGGACGGTGAGCCACGGCATCAGCGCGAAGGATTGGAACACCAGTGCCGCGCCCGGGTTCGCGCCGTTGAGCTCGGCTCCGCGGTAGCGCACTGAGCCGCTGGTCGACGGGATCAGACCTGCGATGATCCTGAGCAATGTCGACTTGCCCGATCCGGATCTGCCCAGCAGTGCGACGATCTCGCCGGTCCGCAGTTGCAGATCGATGGAGTCGAGGACACGCAGGTCGTCTCCGGCGGCGCCGCGGAAGCTCTTACTGACCCCGTCGGCATCGATGAGCACTTCGCCAGTTGAGGCTGTCGTTGTGGGTATGGTCATGTGGCTGGCTCCTACTGTTTCGGGTGTGGACAGAGTTAGAGGGAGTAGCGGCGTTGCGCAAGCGCATACAGGCGCCGCCAGAACAGGCGATTGAGGCTGACGACGTAGAAACTCATGACCAGGACGCCAATGAGGATGCGCGGCGAGTCGCCGGCACTTGTCGCTTGCGAAATGTAGGCGCCAAGCCCGGTTGCTACCAACGTGATTGAGCCGTAACTGACTACCTCGGCCACGATGGAGGCGTTCCATGCCCCGCCCGCGGCAGTGATCCCACCGGTGACATAGCTCGGGAAAATCGCGGGCAGGATCAGCCTGCGCCACCACAGTGACCTGGGCAGCTGCAAATTGGCCGCGGCTTCGCGCAGATCGTTGGGAAGCGAGCTGGCTCCGGCAATCACGTTGAACAGGATGTACCACTGCGCTCCCAGGCTCATCAGAACGATGCCACCCCAGTTCAGGCTGATACCGGTGGATACCAGGACGGCGGTCGCAATCGGGAACAAGAAGTTCGCCGGAAAGCTGGCAAGCACTTGCACGACGGGTTGCGCAAGCCGAGATACTTTGGGGTTCAAGCCGATCCACACTCCGATCGGCACCCAGATCAACGTTGCGGCGATGACGAGCACGATCACGCGCCCGAACGTGACCAGACCGAGGCCCAGCGCATGGAGCACCTCCCCAAAGCCGACAGTCGCGTTGATATACGCGCCGATCCAGAACACGCCGTAGCTCACCGCCACCAGAACCACAACGGCGAAGGCGACGTCACCCGCACGGCGACGCCCGGGTGAGGTCCGCAACGGATGGTCGGCCAACCCGAATACCGCCATCAACCGATCCAGCGGCGAAACCTGCCAACCGAATAGCCGCCCCATCAGCGTCGGGACGTGCGAGCGCCGCAGCAAGTTCAGGACGACGCTCCGAGGCGCTTCGGTGGCTTCCGACTCTTCGACGCGGAATCGCTCGGCCCATGCGGTCAGTGGCCGCCAGAACACCACGTTGACACCGACCACCATGATCACCATGACGCCGATTGCGATGAACACCTTGCCGAGATCGCCGTCAGCGGTAGCGGTCGCCACATACGAGCCGATGCCGGGCAGCGCATAGTGGTGGTTGTTGACACTGAGCGCCTCCGACGCGACCAGAAAGAACCAACCGCCGCCGAAGCTCATCATGCCGTTCCATACCAGCGGAATCATGCCGCTTGGCACATCGATCCGCCAGAACCGTTGCCACCGTGAGAGTCTCAGGTTCCGGGCGGCCTCGTCGAGGTCGCGGGGTTGGCTGGACAGGCTGTGGTAAAAGGCGAATGTCATGTTCCAGGCCTGCGACGTGAAGATCGCGAAGATCGACGCGCATTCGAGTCCGAGTTGCGAACCCGGAAACAGGGCGATGAACCCGGTGATCGTCACCGAGAGAAACCCGAGGATCGGCACCGACTGGAGAATGTCGAGGACGGGCAGCATCACCTTCTGCGCGCGCCGGAGCCGCGCTGCCGCAGTGGCATACACGAAGGTGAATACCAGCGACAATCCCAGGGCGGCAAACATTCTCAACAGCGACCGGGCAGCGTAGTAGGGCAACTGCGCCGGGTCCGTGGATACCGTCGACGGTGCCGATGTCTCATCGAACGGGACATTCATCCCCGACGACACCCGCGCGATCACCCCTAACAGCACTGCCGCGGCGAGGAACACCACGATGTCGACAGCCCGGCTGGATGGACGGTCCAGCACGTCGCGCGACGGGTAGGAGCGAAGCAGGGTCATTCGGTCACCCCAAACACATCGAACGAATCGGCACTCCCCGAGATGACGCCGATCATCGTTGGAGTCATGCCGCAACCTCCCGTCATTTCGAGGTGTGGTCGCCACAAGCCAGACGAATCACAGGTCAACCGGCATGCCTGCCGATCAACCCGCCTAGACCAAGATCAACGCAACGCCGCAGAAGCCGAATCCGCGAGGGCGGCCCAACGGTGTGCGCCGATACTGTCGCCCGGCATGTGCCGCTCACCCCGCTTCCCATAGTTCAACCACGGCGGCAGATGGCTCTGCGCCGTGACCATTACACAGCCATCGCGGTCAAAAGTCAATCAGTTGCGCAAGTATTATAATAATGTCAACCTTGCGGGCGGTGATGGCGCACGGCACCAACACTTCCCACCGCTTAGGACGGAGTACCCACCAACGTGGTAGCGGGCGTCAACGTGGCAGTGATGATTGGGTGGAGCCCAACCGGCGGGGCCGTGTTCTCTCATGCCGCGGAGCTGCCTGTGTACACCCGAACAGAGGCGCTCATCGGCAGCGCAATCCTGTTGGCGCTCTGCCTCATTGTGTTCGTCGCGGTCGCGCTTGGCTGGTGGCGACGACGATGACCGAATTCGGGATACCCGCCACTAGGCAACGACCGCGTGCGAGTCAGATCGGTGAATTTGCCAGCCCCGGAAGGATATTCTGAGATGACCGTGCCGTTTCTCGGACCCTTGACGGCGTCGGGTTTCGAACACAAATGGTGCTTCCTGTTCTTGCTTGTTGTTCTCGGGCTTGTTGGGCTCTATGCCGGAGTTCATCTATCGCGTCACAAGCGAATACTGCGGTTCGCGAACATGGAGCTGCTGGCAACAGTGGCGCCCAACCGGCCCAGCAGGTGGCGGCATCTGGCGGCGGTCCTGTTCGTGTGCGCGATGCTGCTGCTGACCGTCGGGATGGCCGGGCCCACCCATGATGTACGCATTCCCCGCAACCGCGCGGTGGTGATGTTGATAATCGATGTCTCACCGTCTATGCGGGCCACCGACGTATCGCCGAGTCGGTTGGTCGCTGCCGAAGTGGCCGGCAAGCAATTCGCCGACGAGCTGACACCGGGGATCAACCTGGGACTGATCGAGTTCGGGGGCAGCGCGATCGTTCTGGTACCGCCGACGACCAACCGGGAGGCCACCAAGGCGGCGATCGACAAGCTGCAGACGATCGAGCGAACTGCGATCGGCGAGAGCATCTTCACCGCGCTGCAGGCCATCGCGACGGTGGGCGCGGTTATCGGCGGCGGCGACACTCCACCGCCCGCCAGGATCGTGTTGCTCTCGGACGGCAAGGAGAACCTGCCGACCAATCCGGATGCACCCAAGGGCGCGTTCACCGCTGCCAGGACCGCCAAGGATCAGGGTGTGCCGATTTCGACGATCTCGTTCGGGACGCCCGACGGGTACATCGATCTCGGCAACGAGCATCTTTCGGTGCCAGTCGCCGGCGAGACGCTGAAGAAAGTCGCCGAATTATCCGGTGGCAGCATGTACAACGCCGCGAACGCCGATCAACTCAAAGAGGTGTACGCGACCCTGCAGGAGCAGTTCGGGTACGAACCCATTCGGGGTGATGCCAGTACGGGCTGGTTCCGGTTGGGTGCAATGGTGTTGGCGGCCTCGGCGCTGGCGGCGCTGCTGATCAATCGCCGGCTACCGGCTTGAGCGGTGCCGAGTTTACGGGAATGCGTCGGCGCTGCGAACCCATCGAGTCTTCAGATACTGTGCAGCAGCCAAGTACGTCGCCAGGATCAACGCCAACCACCCGAAGTACGCTCCGGGCAACGGCGTCAATCCGATCCAGCCCGCGATGGGCAGGAACGGCAGACAGAGTCCAACGAGCACCACAGCTATCACAGCTCCCAATAACGGGAGCGATGGGGCACCGGCCGCGCGAAGGCCGTGCCGAGAGCGCAGCACGAGCACAACAAGCACTTGGGACAGCAGACCCTCCACGAACCAACCCGTCTGGAACACAGTATGTTCGGCGCCGGTGTTGGCGCCGAGAACCCACCACAACACCGCGAACGTCGCGAGGTCGAAGATCGAGCTGAGTAGCCCGAACATCACCGCGAAGCTCGTCAGGCCACGTGATTGCCAACGCCGTGGGCGACGCAGGTAATCGTGGTCGACCCGGTCGAAGGGCAAGGTCAATTGCGTGGTCTCGTACAGCAGGTTCTGGACCATTAACTGGATGGGCAGCATCGGAAGGAACGGCAGCAGCACGCTGGCGAGTACAACGCTGGACGCGTTTCCGAAGTTCGAGGCGGTCGTGATCTTGACGTACTTCATGGTATTGCCGAGCGTGCGTCGTCCCTCCGTGACCGCGTCGGCGACGACGGTCAGATCCTTGTCCAACAGGATCAGATCCGCCGCGTGCCTGGCGACTTCGGTCGCCGTATCGACACAGATCCCAACATCGGCGACGCGCAGCGCGCTCGAATCGTTGATTCCGTCGCCGATGAAACCGACAGTATGCCCACCGGCCCGGAGCGCCGTGACGATCCTGGCCTTTTGTTGTGGATCCATTCTGGCGAATACTGTTCTCCGGCAGACAATTTCGCCGAGACGGGAATCCGACAGCTTGTCGATGTCTGCGCCGGTCACGATGCGGCCGGCCGGTAACCCGGCCATCTCGCAGAAGTATTCGGCGACCTTCGGCGCATCCCCGGTGAGCACTTTCATGCTGACGCCGGCCGCTCCTAGTTGGCGGACCGCGGCGGCGGCGGTCGACTTGATCGGGTCGACGAAACCGGCGAACCCGACAAGCACCATGCCGTTCACTTCCGTCGGGGACTGCTCGAAGCGACTGGACACCGCGATGGTCTTCGCGGCGACTGCGAGCACGCGAACGCCCTGCTTCTCGTATGACGCGACGAGGTCGCGACCCTGATCGGCCAGATCCGAAGACAGTTCGGTGACGACCCCAGCCACCTGAACGTGGCTGCACAGGCCCAAGACCGCATCCGGGTCGCCCTTGGTGATCACGATTCGCTCGTCGGATTGCTCTTGAACCACCACCGTCGACCGTCGCGTGTAGACGTCGAAGGGCGAATCGGTGATCTTTGTGAATCGCGCACGCACGACGACTTGGTCGTCGGCACAAAGCAGATCGGCCAGAGCGGCGTCGAGCTGGTTGTAGGGCAAGGCCTGAAAAGCCGCGGCCACATAGGCATAGGTATCGACTTGGCCGTCCGGGCGTCCGTCGATGTCGACGGCGTAGGCATAGGCCACCCGATCTTCGGTGAGCGTGCCTGTCTTGTCCATGCACAGCATGTCGATGGCACCGAGGTCGCATATCGACTCTGGCCGCTTCAGAATCACCCGGCGTTTGGTGAGGTTGGCCGCGCCACGCAGAAAGGTCGCCGCGACGATCACCGGTAGCAGCTCGGGGGTCAGCCCGACGGCCACGGACACCGCGAACAACCCCGCATGCGCCCATTGCCCGGTGATCCAGCCGCTCACGGCAAGGACGATAGGGACCATCACGGCCATGAAGCGCAACAGAGCATTGCCGACCGACTTGACGCCCGCGTCGACGCTGCTCGGTGGGCGGGCGGCGTTCGCGGCGCGGGTCGCCGCCCCCCAAAAAGTCTGTGGGCCGGTCGCAATGACTAGGGCGGTTCCTGAGCCACTGACCACCGATGTCCCGGCGAAGCACATCTCGGGACGGTTCAGGGGTCCGGTGCGCTCGCCACCCCCGGGCTCGCTGTCTTTGCAGACGGGCAGCGACTCGCCGGATATCGGCGACTGGTCCACCTGCAGTCGGTGGGTGGCGATCAGCCGCAGGTCCGCATGGATCACGTCCCCCGGACACAGAATCACGACATCACCCGGGACCAGATCCTCGACCGGCAGTTCGCGTTCGATCGGCGGGGAGCCAGGCGTAGGACGCCGCCGTACCGTGGCGGTGTGCGTCGCGAAGTCGCGGAGCGCGCGCATCGCCCTGTCCGACCGTGACTGCTGCCACCAGCGGACCCCGGCTGACAAGACGACCACGGTCGTGACCGTGGCGCATCCGCGAACGTCGCCGATCACGCCGAGCACCACGCCGAGGCCACCGAGCAGCACCAGGAATGGGCTTCCCAACGCGGTACGCAGTCGATCGCCTGCTGACGGCAGCCGGTCGGCGGGCAGGCGGTTCTCGCCGAAGGTCAGAAAGCGCTGTGTTGCCTCGTCCTCGGTCAAGCCGCGCGGCGAACTCGACAGCGCGGTGAACAGCTCGAACACCGACGAACCAGTGCCTTGGCTGTGGAAGACTCGCGACACCGGCGGGGTCAGCGTGACCACCCCATGCGTCTGCGATGAGCCGGCCGGATCGGCCTTGCGCTACCCGAGTGCACCGACGGAGGCGCACATTGACGACTCGTGGTCATGCCGCAACCTCCAGTCGATTTCGGGGAGTCGCGCGGACCGAACGATCCGGCCGTCAGGCGACACACGCGCGAAAACCCGCACAGACCAAGATCGAGGCTACGCCCGGAGCGGCCGAATCCACGCGAGCAGCCGCCCAACCGTTCACTCCACGGCTATTACAAAGCCAGTCCAATCAAAAGTCAATCAGTTGCGCAAGTAACTCCAGTATGCCACGCTAGCCGCAACTGGAGGATCACGTGATGGAGATCGGCCCCAGACCGCAAGGACCAATCGATGCCGGTCCCCTGCAGGAGTCTGCTGCCATGTTCGGCATGCTCGCGGCAACCGCACGCCTGCAGATCATCTGGCTGCTGTGCGACGGCGAACGAGATGTGGGCACGCTCGCTGCCGAGGTCGGCCAGAGCGTAGCCGCGGTGAGCCAACATCTGGCAAAGCTCAAGCTCGCCGGCATCGTTCGCTCCCGCAAGGAGGGGCGGCGTCACGTGTATCTGGTCGACGACACGGACGTTTCCGAGATCGTCCAGATCGCGGTTCGGCACCACCAGCGACGGCAGCACAGCACGTCCCGAAAGCGCTCTGGCACCACCGCGTGACTTCCGACCGTCCACGCCCATCCGTACCGCGCCCATCGTTGCGGCCTCAGTACACCGTGCGGCCGGCGCCTGCCCCGTCGGTGATGACGTGACCTTGCCGGGATTGGGCCCGATGACGCTTTCGGGTTTCGAACACAAGTGGTATTTCCTCTTTCTGTTCGTCGCCGTTGGATTCGTCGGGCTGTACGTCGCGGGCCAGCTGGCCCGCCGCAGACGAATGTTGCGGTTCGCCAACATGGAGCTGCTGGAAAGCGTTGCGCCGCAACGTCCGTCCTCGTGGCGACACCTGGCGGCGATCCTGCTGACAATCGCGCTAGTGCTGCTCACTGTCGCAATGGCCGGCCCAACCCACGACGCCCGGATCCCCCGCAACCGTGCAGTCGTGATGCTCGTCATCGACGTGTCGCAGTCAATGCGCGCCACCGACGTGTCGCCCAACCGGCTGGCGGCCGCGCAAGACGCTTCCAAGCAGTTCGCCGACGAACTGACACCGGGCATCAACCTCGGCTTGATCTCGTATGCGGGCACGGCCACGGTCTTGGTGTCGCCGACGACTAACCGCGATGCCACCAAGCGTGG
Organism: uncultured Actinomycetota bacterium; assembly: GCA_963800125.1. Taxonomy (GTDB): domain Bacteria; phylum Actinomycetota; class Actinomycetes; order Mycobacteriales; family Mycobacteriaceae; genus Mycobacterium. The sequence continues at coordinate 12,718 of CAWDAC010000030.1, forward strand.
GATCGACGCTCTGCAGGTCGCCGATCGGACGGCCACCGGTGAAGGCATCTTCGCCGCCCTGCAGGCCATCAGCACGGTCGGCGCGGTGATCGGTGGCGGTGACGCCCCGCCGCCGGCGCGCATCGTGCTGTTCTCCGACGGAAAGGAGACGGTGCCGTCCAATCCGGACAACCCGAAGGGCGCCTACACCGCCGCCCGCACCGCCAAGGACCAGGGTGTGCCGATCTCGACCATCTCGTTCGGCACCCCGTACGGCTATGTCGAGATCAACGACCAGCGCCAGCCGGTCCCCGTCGACGACGAGATGATGAAGAAGATCGCGCAGCTATCGGGCGGAAACGCGTATAACGCGTCCACCGTTGCCGAATTGAAAAGCGTCTACTCCACGCTGCAGGAACAGGTCGGGTACGAATCCGCCCGCGGCGACGCCAGTGCAGGCTGGCTGCGGCTGGGCGCACTAGTGCTGGCCGCCGCCGCGCTGGCCGCAATCCTGATCAACCGTCGCCTACCCGTCTAGTAGCCGGGGCTGAGAGCATTCAGTTGGGCCGTGGCGCAGGTCGTGACGGGTCCAGCACCGCAGTGGCAGGCATCTACGGGATGAACTTCGAGCACATGCCCGAGCTGGAGTGGACGTGGGGCTATCCGGCGGTGCTGACGCTGATGTTCGGCATCTGCTTCCTGCTGTACCGCACGTTCCGCCGCAATCACTGGCTTTAGCTACCCGTCGGCTGCTGCGACGCCCGCCACGCGCCCGGGGAATTGCCATGACCGCGCCGGAAGGCCCGGCTGAACGCCTCTTCGGACTCGTAGCCGATGCGCCGCGAGACCGCCGATACGCTCAGGTCGGTCGTCCGCAGCAGGTCGTCGGCCAGGTGCATGCGCCACTCGGTGAGGTACCTGATCGGTGATCGGCCCAGCACTTCGCGGAACCGTTGATCGAGCACCGAGCGGGAAACCGCTGCGGCACTTGCGAGTTCGGCAACAGTCCACTTGCGCTCCGGCTCGGCGTGCAGCGCGGCCATCGCCGGCGCGAGCACCCGGTCGTGCAGCGCAGCGATCCAGCCATGTTCGGCCATCGGCGCCGTCTCCAGGTGTATCCGCAGCACCTCGGTGAGCAGCAATTCGGGAAGTCTGGTCGACTCTGGAGGCGCAGGCAGCGATTCCGTGGTGACCGCCAGCGCGTAGTTGATGCTGGAGGCAAGCCAGCGCGCCGCGGGACCATCGGGGACCCGCACCACGAACACCGGCGGGAACGCGCGCATGGCCGGATCGAACAAGGGATCGTCGGAATACATGTGCCCGCAGACGATGTCGGTCCGGTCTCCACCGGCACCATGTTCGAGAACCGGCATCGTGTCCCACGGAGGGCGGGTTATCAGCGTCATGATCGGGACCACCTCTGCGGGCTCGGCACCACCCATCAGATGGGCGTCGCCGTAGGGCAACACGATGACGTCGCCACGGTTGGCCCAGTGCCGTTCACCGCCTTGCACCGAGATCCAGCACCGCCCCGCCGCCACGATGTGAAACAGGATGCAGGGCCCGGAGCGGCGTGGAAGTGGTCGATTCCAAGTCGTTACCGACCGCCCGTCGCCGAATCCGGTGTTTCGGCAAGGACTACAGGTTGCACGGTCATGGGCCTCTGTGCGTTCCTCCGACAGGCTGATGGTGTCACACAACGACGCCAAGGCCGGGCCAAATAGACAAGGAGACAACACCATGCCCAAGTACGTCATCGAACGATCCATGCCGGGAGCCGGCCGGCTGTCCGCTGCCGAACTGCGGGCCGCCTCAGCGGTGTCGAACGAAGCGTTGGCCGCGCTGTCACCCCGGGTTAAGTGGCAGCAGAGCTACGTCACCGACAACAAGATCTTCTGCGTCTACGTGGCAGAGGATCCCGAGGTCATTCGTGAACACGCACGATTGGCCAGCCTGCCCGCCGATGCCATCCACCTGGTTGGTTCGGTGATCGACCCGTCGACCGGCGACTCGCAGGCCACCTTGAATTGCCCTGCGGGCCAAACCTTCAACCCAAGTTCGAACCAGAATGACTAGGAGATTCTCATGAGCACCACCCACCAGAAACCGCCGACCCGAGGTCGGATCGCGGCGGCGATCATGCTTACCGCCAGCGGCGCGGTCGTCGCCGGCGCGTTCGGCCCGGCCGCACCCGCCAATGCCGCGGGCAGGTACGTCGCCCTCGCCTACCAGCAGTCCTACGGGTTTGGGGGCAAACTCATCTATCGTGACGCCCACGGTGTAGGGCAAAGCGGCGTCTCCGATAGCGGCCAGGATCAACGCGCTCAACGACTGCGCAAAGAACGGCGGCCAAACCGGCGGTGGTCAATGTGAGGTGCGCGTCGTTGCCTTCAACGAGTGTGCCGCAGTCGCCGCCTCTAACGGACAAGAGGGGTGGAAAATCGCCACCGGGACCTCTTACAACCAGCAACTAGCCGAACAAATCGCGCTGGCGAACAACGGTGGCGGTCTGGTCGTCGTGTCGGCGTGCCCAACCTAGGTCGGCTCAGTCGTCCCCCACACCCGACTGCCGCTTCCGACCCACATGATGCCTCGATCGACCGGCGAGGCGCTGCGCTGAATCCGGTAGCGCGGCCGTGAACAAGCCTTTCGGCCGGCGCCCGAGGCGGTTTCGTCGAGGACTCTTCAGTTCGGCTGTGCGGCGCGCCGCGTCGGGTCGAGCACGTCCACGCCATCGCTGCGCCAGGCCTCGCGCATGGCCTCGGCACCCTTGAGCCGCACCCACGCCGCCTCGGTCGCGGTGATCGGGGTCGCCGAAAGCACCATGACGGGATCATGGGGCGCGGGCAGCTCGATGTCACCGATCTCGCTGCGGCCCAACAGGAAAGCGGTGAACGGGGCACCATCCCATAGCGGGGAGCCGAGGTCGACCAGCGCATCGGCCGCCAGAACCAGACCCTCAACCGCGTGGTGCGGCGGCCAGCACCGCCACGCTGCGGGCAAGCCCCGCGGGTGAGGGTCCACGAAGTGCAACCGTCACTTCTGCTCGGGGACCGCGCACGGGATCGGCCGCGATCTCGGCCGGGTCGGTCATCGGATCGCGCGAACACCCAAGGGACACATACTGAACGACCCCGTCATCGTCCGGCCCGAATCGCAGAACGTCGATGGGCTCGGCGCCGAGAAACGTCACACCGGCGGCGTCGGGTTCGCCGCCGATCCCCGCCCGGGTGAAGTGTGCGCGCAGGTGAGCGCGGACCTCGGCCAGGACATCGGTCACTCGGCCGACGGTGTCGTCTGCTCTTCGCGCGATCCGCCCGCCGGTGTCGTCTGCTCTTCGCGCGATCGGCCCGCCGGCGGAATGGTGAGGTTCGCCCCGGTGTCGGCGTCGAAGATCACCAGCTTGCTCGTGTCGAAGGCCAGCTCCACCGTCTGACCCGGCTTCACTTTCGACTCCGTGGAAACCCTTGCCACGAACTCGTTTTCCCCGACACCGGACTCGGCGGCCAGCTCTACCAGATGCGCGGCATGAGCGCCCGCGCCTTCGGTGGTGAAGTGGACGTACTTGTCTGCACCTAGCGATTCGACGAAGTCGACCTTCACCTCGAAGGTCAATGCCCGAATTCGCGCATAGGTATCGATCAGCGACGCGTCCTCGAGATGCTCGGGCCGGATTCCGACGATCACGTTGTTCGGCGTGTTGTGCTGTGCGAGCACGTCGTGCACCTCTTGGGTCAGCATGACTTCACCAAGCGGCAGCTTGAGGCCGACATCGGTCATCGTGGCCGGGAAGAAGTTCATCGCAGGCGATCCGATGAACCCAGCGACGAACAGATTGGCCGGCTTGGCATAGAGCTCTTCCGGCGTCCCGATCTGCTGGGCCTCCCCGGCCCGCAGCACGACGACGCGATCACCCAGCGTCATCGCCTCGGTCTGGTCGTGCGTCACGTAAACCGTGGTGGTGCCCAACCGTTTCTGCAGGCGTGCGATTTCCGACCGCATCTGCACACGCAGCTTGGCGTCGAGGTTGGACAGCGGCTCGTCCATCAGAAACGCCTTGGGATCGCGCACAATCGCGCGGCCCATCGCTACCCGCTGACGCTGGCCGCCCGACAATTGCGCGGGCTTGCGATCCAGAAGTTCGGTGAGGTCAAGAAGTTTCGCGGTTTCCTCGACCTTGGAGGCAATTTCGGCCTTCTTCATCTTCGCCAATGTCAGCGGAAAGGCGATGTTCTGGCGGACGGTCATGTGCGGATAGAGCGCATAGGACTGGAACACCATCGCGATATCGCGTTTCTTGGGCGCCTTCTCATTCACCCGCTCCCCGCCGATCCGAAGTTCCCCTGACGAGATCTCTTCCAGACCGGCAATCATGTTCAGCGTGGTGGACTTTCCGCAGCCGGACGGGCCGACCAAGATGATGAACTCGCCGTCGGCGATGGTGACGGACAGACCCTTCACGGCCGTGGCGCCGTCGGGGTAACTCTTTGTCACCCGGTCCAACACGATCTCGGCCATCGAACTACCCCTTTACCGCACCGGACGTCAATCCAGCGACGATCCGTCGCTGGAAGATTAGAACAAAGATAATGATCGGAATCGTGATCACCATGGCCCCGGCCGCAATTGATCCGGTCGGCTCCTCGAATTGCGAACTGCCGGTGAAGTTCGCGATCGCCACCGGCGCGGTGATCGCACGCTGGGTGGCCGTCAACGACAACGCGAGCAGCAGGTCGTTCCAGGCGAAGATGAACACCAGAATCGCCGCGGTGACGATTCCCGGCGCCGCCAGCGGGGCGATCACCTTGCGGAACGCCTGAGCCGGTGTGGCTCCGTCCATCTTGGCGGCTTTCTCCAAATCCCAAGGGATCTCGCGGAAGAACGCCGACAGAGTGTAGATCGCCAGCGGCAACGCGAACGTAATGTAGGGGATGATCAGACCGGGCCACGTGTCGAAGAGTCCAAGCCGACGTTCGATGTTGAAAAGCGGTGTCACCAGCGAGATCTGCGGGAACATCGCAATCAGCAGGGCGACACCGACCAGCAGTCGCTTGCCCGGGAACGCCAGCCGGGCCACCGCGTACGCCGCCATGCCACCGACGATCACCGCGATGAGCGTGGTGATCAGTCCAATTCCTATCGAGTTGATCAATGCCGAGCTGAACGCATCGCCGGAGAAGATGCCTTTGTAGTTGTCGAACGTCACCTGGGACGGAATCAGCTTGCCGTCCTTGACCGTTGACGTCGGTTTGAGTGACAGCGACAGGATCCACAGCACCGGGAACAGCGCGTAGACGATCACCAGGATGTCGACAACGGCCCATCCCGTCGCCCGGCGGCCGCTGACCCGCTCGGCCATGTCAGCGCCTCTCCTCGTCGGACCCTGGTGCCGATGCGCCGAAAATCGTGATGTAAATGAACGCGATTATCGCGACGGACAGGAAGATCAGCACGCTGATCGCCGACCCCAACCCCAGGTTGAAGGCCTTGAACAGGTTGTCGTACCCAAGGATCGACACCGAACCGGTGTTGTTTGCGCCGCCGGTGAGGACGTAGATGTTGTCGAAGATGCGGAACGCGTCCAGCGTGCGAAACAGCAGCGCGACCAGGATCGCCGGCTTGATCAGCGGCAGAACCACTTTGAACAGCCGCCTCCATGCACCGGCGCCGTCGACCTGAGCGGCGTTGAGCAGGTCCTGCGGCACCAGCGCAAGCCCGGCGAGCAACAGCAGCGCCATGAACGGCGTGGTCTTCCACACCTCGGCGAGGATCACGATGGCCAGCGACGGGATCTGCTCGGTCAGCGGCGCGCTGCCCTCCGGCAGCAGGTTGGCCAGATAGCCGGTGCCCGGCGTCCACGCGTAATACCAGCTGTACGAGGCCGCGACGGTGACGATGCCGTACGGAATCAGGATCGCGGTGCGCACGACGCCCTTACCGAAGATGGTCCGGTGCATCACCAGCGCCAGCGCCATTCCGAGCACGAACTCGATCGCCACCGAGATGACGGTGATCGCCAACGTAACGACGAACGCCGTCCACCAGTACCGGTCGGTGAGCACGGTCTGGTAGTTGGCCAACCCGACGAATGCGGTGTCGTCGGGTGCGGCCAGGTTGTAGCGCTGCAGGCTCAGCCACACCGCGTAGCCGATCGGGTAGGCGGTCACGGCCAGCATCAGAATCACAGCAGGGGCGATCAACACGTACGCGAGTCGGCGGTCGGACTTGCGGTTCTCGCCGGCGCCGCGGGCCGGTGCGGCCGGGGTTTCGGGTGCTTCCACGGTGGCCGTCACGGAATGAGCCCCTTACCGTCGATGGCCTTCTGGACCTGGACGGTCAACTCGTCGGCCATCTTCTCGGGATCGATGTCCGTGATCGGCGCCAACGTCGCCGAGATCCGGGTGGACACCGCCTGGTAGACGGGCGTGGCAGGGCGCACCGCGGCGTTGGTGAGCTGCTCGCGGATGATCGCGTACTGCGGGTACTTGGCCTGGAACGCCGGATCGTCGTACAGCGAGGCGCGCACGGCAGGCAGCCCACCTTCGACCGACGTGTACCGCTGGTTCTCGACATTGCGCAGGCAGCGGATGGCCTCGAACGCCTCGGCCCGGTGCTGGCTGGTGCGGGCCACCGCCAGGTTGAGGCCGCCCAACGTCACCTTGGCCTCCTCGCCCGGCTGCACACCCGGATAAGACGCGAACCCGAAGACCTCCTTGCTCGCCTCGTAGGCGGCCTCGAACTGCTCGTCGGTCGGGGAGAAGGTGCCGAGGTCGTCGATGCTGCCTGCCAGGTCGGGTTGGTTGTTCAACGGCAGGAAACTCACACCGCCCTTGACCGCGTTCTCCAACATCGAGGGCAGCACGAACGGCCAGTTCACCTCCAGTGCCGCTTTGCCCTGCTCGAGCGCCAGCCGCGCGGTGCCCTCGTCGGTCTGGGTGATCGATGGGTCCGCGCCGGGCGCGGTGGCGACGGACTTGATGATCTGCAACGCCTTGACGGTGGCGGCGCGATGCTCGGGGGTATCGGTCAAAGTCACGGTCTCGCCGTCACTGGAAAGCACTTGACCGCCAGCGCTTTCCAGCAGCGTGTTGAACCACACCACCAGTCCCTCATACTGCTTGGCCTGCACGGCGATCCAGCTCGGCTTGCCCTCGGCGTGCAGTCGAGTCGCCTCGGCCACCATGTCGTCCCACGTGGTCGGCGGCTCGGCCATCAAATCCGCGCGGTACCAAAGTAATTGGGTGTTGGTCGTGATCGGCGCGGCATACAGCTTGCCCTGCCACTTCGCTGTTTCCAGCGGCCCCGGCAATGTGTTGCTGGTGGCGTCGGCCTCGGCTCGGCCAGCCGGATCATCGGAGAGCGGCAACGCCCAGCCCGCCTCGGCGAACTCGGCCGTCCACACGACGTCGAGGGCCATCACGTCAAGGGTCTTGTCGTTGCCGGTCAGCCGCCGGGCCAGTTGGAGGCGCTGCGCGTCGGCCTCTTTCGGCAAGCTGATCTGCTGGATGGTGAAGCGGCCGCCGAGTTCTTCGTTGCACCGCTTGGCGACGGCGGTGAACGTGGCCATTTCGTTAGCCGGTGTGTAGTAGTTGATGACGAGTCCGCCGCCGCCCGAACTGCACCCCGTGATGACGGATGCCGTCGTAACGGCGGTCAACGCCGCAGCACACAGCCGACGTGCGCGCACCACCCGCCTCCCGTCCGCGGGAAACCTCCCGCGCCAGAACCGTAGAACCAGGTGAGCGTGATTTGCAACACTTCGGGCGGCGCGTCGGCAGCCGCATCACGATCGTGACCTGCGGCAGCGCCGATTTGACACGCTTTAGATGGTCAAGCGCGCCAGCAGATCCCGGCCCTTCTCGGCGTTCTGTGGGTCGCACAACACGTCATAACGCCCCGCGACGAGCTGCATCGTCGAGCTGAAATCTCTTGTGCCGCGAGCCATCGCGTACGGAATTGCGGAGGTGATCAGACCGAAGAAGACGCCCGCGATCAGGCCGGTGATCAGCGCACCCCACGGGCTTGGGCTGAAGAAGCCCAGGACCAGGCCGATGAACAAACCCAGCCATGCGCCGGTGAGCACTCCGCCGCCGAGCACCTTGGGCCAGGTCAACCGTCCGGTCACCCGCTCGACCTGCATCAGGTCAACACCGACGATCGTGACCTGCTGGACCGGAAATTCTTGATCCGACAGATAGTCCACCGCGCGCTGCGCTTCGGCGTAGGTCGGATACGAGCCGATCGGCCATCCCTTGGGCGGGGTCGGCAAGCCAGCCGGCCCACCGCGGGCCGGGGATGTCGGCGCGCCAGGTGTCACACCGGGATTCTGTCCAGGCTGGAACGGGCGGGTCATCGATCTTCATTCTCCTCTAGTCGCGCCGCGATTTCTCTCGGCCTATCAAGCTCAACGCGCAGGCGCGGGCGTTGGTGCCCCGCAGCCACCTCCGCCACGGGTACCAGCACATACGCTAGGTTGAACAGCATGACAAATCCGGGCGGGGACTCCTCCGAAACGCCAGCATCCGACTCCAACTCAGGGGCTTCGGAGCCGTCATCTGGCGGCTATGAATCGCCGCCGATCGAGCAGTCACCGCAGCAGGCCGACGCGTCCGAGCAGTCACCGCAGCAGGCGCAGCCGACGGAGCAATACACGCCGCCGGGATACGCCCAACCGTCGTCCGACGACGAAGCACCGTCGGCGTATCGACCGCCCACCGACTATCAGCAGCCCGGTTATGCACCGCCTGCCTACCCGCCCCCGCCGGACTACCCGCCGCCACCGAGCTACCCCACGCCCGGTGCCCAACAGCCCGGCTACCCGCCGCCCTACCCCGACCCGTCGACCTATGGCGGGCAGTCGAATTACGGCGCCCCGTCCTATCCCCCACCGCCGCCACCGCCATACGGAACGACGCCTGGCTATCCCCCGCCGTCGTCCTATCCGGCAACGGGGTACTCCGGCGGCTACGTGCAGCCGCAGGCCGAAACCAACCAGTTCGCGATCTGGTCGCTGGTGGCCTCGCTGATCGGCATCCTGTGCGGGATCGGCTCCATCGTCGGCATCGTGCTCGGGGTGCTCGCCCTGAACCAGATCAAGGAGACCCGTCAGGGTGGCCACGGGCTGGCGGTGGCCGGCATCGCGGTCGGAGTCGCGTCGCTGATCATCAGCATCATCTGGATACGCGTTCGTATTCAGCACTTAACATGGCCACCCCGCCCGAACAGCCGTTTCGCGGCGCCGAGTACCCGCCACTGGAGCAGTCGGCGCCACAAGCGGATCCCTACGCGCCGGTCGACTACCCCACGGGGTACCCGCCGTTGCCGCCGCCGGTCTACCCCCAGCATCCGGTCGGCGGATACCCCATCGGGTATCCGGGCTCTCCTGGTTTTGGGGCCAACCTGTACCACCAGGGCAAGCCGCGAGGCACCAACGGCAAGGCCATCGCGGCGTTGGTCACCGCGCTGGTGGGGCTGATGTTCTGTGGGCTGCCGTCGATCGCGGGCCTGATCCTGGGCATCATCGCGGTGCGCGAGTGCAAGCGCACCGGCCAGGACGGCTACGGAATCGCGTTGGCCGGGGCCATCATCGGCGGGCTGGTGGCCGTCCTGTGGGTGCTGTACCTGGTCGTTGTGGTGGGTATCTTGGCCAGCGGATTCCAGTGGGCGCCATAAGTTTTCGCGCCTAGTTCGGCGGCAGGAACGGTTCGGCCTTGCGGACCATCCCGGCGGCGCGTCCCTTTCCGGCGATCACCATCGCCATCTTGCGGCTGGCCTCGTCGATCATCTCGTCACCCAGCATCACCGCCCCGCGGGCCCCTCCTGCGCGCGAGGTGTGCCAGTCGTAGGCCTCGAGGATCAGCTCGGCGTGGTCGTAGGCCTCCTGACGCGGGCTGAATATCTCGTTGCCCGCAGCGATCTGGTCCGGGTGCAGCACCCATTTGCCGTCGTAGCCCAACGCCGCCGACCGGCCGGCCACCCGCCGAAACGCGTCGACGTCGCGCACCTTCAGGTACGGTCCGTCGATCGCGGCCACGCCGTGCGTGCGGGCGGCGACCAGAATCGTCATCAGCGCGTGGTGGTAGGCGTCGCCGACGTCGTAGCCCTCGGGTTGCTCCCCCACCACCAACGTGCGCATGTTCAGGCTGGCCATCATGTCTGCGGGGCCGAGCACCAGCGCCTGCACGCGCGGGCCCGCCGCGATGGCATCCACGTTCGTCAGGCCCTGCGCGTTCTCGATCTGCGCCTCGATACCGATCCTGCCAACCGGCAGCCCGTGCGTGGTCTCCAACTGGCTCAGCAGCAGGTCGAGCGCGTGGATGTGGGAGACGTCAGTCACCTTCGGCAGCACGACGAGATCGAGTGAAGCGCCTGCAGTGGACACCACCTCGATGACGTCGGCGTAGGTCCACGGCGTGGTCCAGTCGTTGACGCGAACGCCTCGCAGCTGATCCGACCATCCTGGCTCCGCCAGCGCGACGGCCACCTGGGTGCGGGCCTCGGCCTTGGCATCCGGAGCGACGGCGTCCTCGAGGTCGAGAAACACCTCGTCTGCGGGCAGCCCCTTGGACTTCTCGATCATCTTCGCGCTGCTGCCCGGAACCGAAAGACACGTCCGGCGGGGCCGGGCAAAATCCGCGAGTCGGCGGGGTCGATACGCGTTATTCATGAATACACTCCTACCCTTTCACCATGGCGGCGGTGAACAGGGTCTACGCGGCCCGGCTCGCAGGGATGGTGGTCTTGGGCCCCGACGGCGAGTCCATCGGTCGTGTCCGCGACGTGGTGATCAGTATCAGCATCGTCCGCCAGCAGCCCAGGGTGCTCGGTTTGGTCGTCGAGTTGCTCACTCGTCGACGCATCTTCGTCCCCATCGGTCGGGTCACCGCGATCGAACCCAGCGCCGTCACCCTGACCACCGCCAACGTGTCGATGCGGAAGTTCTCGCAGCGACCCGGCGAAGTGCTGGTGCTCGGCCAGGTGATCGAGACACGGGTCCGTGTCGACGACCCGGAACTGCCCGAGCTCGCCGAGGTCGACGTCGTCGTGGTCGACCTGGGCATCGAGCAGACCCGGACCCGCGACTGGGTCGTCACCCGGGTCGCGGTGCGGCCACTTGCGCGCCGGCTCGGCCGCCGCAGAAACATCTACATCGTCGACTGGCAACACGTGCAGGGCCTGACCCCGTCGGGCCTGGCCATGCCCGGCCAGGGCGTGGCCCAGCTGCTCGAACAGTTCGAGGGCCAACGCCCCATCGAGGTGGCCGAAGCGATCCGTGAGCTGCCGGCTAAGCGCCGATTCGAGGTGGTCAGCGCGCTCGACGACGAACGCCTCGCCGATGTCCTGCAGGAGCTGCCGGAGGACGAGCAGGCCGATGTGCTGCGCCAGCTCGAGACCGAGCGCGCCGCCGACGTGCTCGAGGCGATGGATCCCGACGACGCCGCCGACCTGCTGGGCACGATGACGCCTGCCGACGCCGAGCTGCTGCTGCGCAGGATGGACCCCGAGGACTCCGAGCCGGTGCGCCGTCTGCTGAAACACTCGCCGGACACCGCGGGCGGCTTGATGACCTCCGATCCGGTGGCGATCGCGCCCGACACGACCGTCGCCGAGGCGCTGGCCCGTGTTCGCGATCCCGACCTGACCCCGGCGCTGGCGTCGCTGGTGTTTGTGGTCCGCCCACCGACGGCCACCCCGACCGGCCGCTACCTGGGCTGTGTGCACCTGCAGCGGTTGCTGCGTGAGCCGCCCGCCGCATTGGTCAGCGGCATCCTGGACACCGACCTGCCCAGCCTGAGCTCCGAGGACTCGCTGGCGGCGGTCACCCGCTACTTCGCTGCCTACAATCTGGTCTGCGGTCCGGTGGTCGACGAAGAAAACCACCTCTTGGGCGCGGTATCCGTCGACGACGTGCTCGACCATCTGCTTCCCGACGACTGGCGGGAGCGCGAACTACCCGAACTGTCCGGCGCCGAAGGGGTGACATGAGCGACTTGTCGGCGCGCCATCGGCTGGACACCCCGCGCACGTCGCGGCGCCGATTTGCCTTCAACGTCGACGCCGAGGCCGTCGGGCGATTCAGCGAGTCCATTGCACGGTTCCTGGGCACCGGGCGGTACCTGCTGTGGCAGACCATCCTCGTCATCGTCTGGATCGCGCTGAACCTGTTCGCGGTGAAACTGCGCTGGGATCCCTACCCGTTCATCCTGCTCAACCTGGCATTCTCCACGCAGGCCGCCTACGCGGCGCCACTGATCCTGCTGGCGCAGAACCGCCAGGAGAACCGCGACCGGGTGTCGCTGGAAGAAGACCGTCGTCGCGCCGAGCAGACCAAGGCCGACACCGAGTACCTGGCCCGCGAGCTCGCCGCGCTACGGCTGGCCGTCGGCGAGGTCGCCACCCGCGACTATTTGCGGCGCGAGCTAGAGGAATTGCGCGATCTGCTGACCGAGCGCACGCCTGCGGCGGGTGCGGGCGGCAGGGAACCCTCAGTCAAACCCGAGGCAGGCGATCGCCGGGCCAAAAAGCTCGGTTGAGCCAGGTCAGCCATTGTTGTAACGCGGCCGTTATCGAGTAGGTATGGTGACTTGGTTCACAAGCCACCGTAGACCTAGGACGGTTGAGTGCACATACGGGGCGGAGCCGCACTCGAGGCAGTGCGGCGCCACGCAACGCGGGTAATGCGCACGCCCGCGTTCGGCATTGCGGCCATCACCCCCCTCGTCTTCGCCGGGGCCGTCGGCGCCTCGGCACCATCACCGTCGGCGCCCGTTCGCGACGCCGCAGTGACACCGTTGGCAGCCGTTGCCCCCCCGCCCGGCGACCGGTCAGGCGCCTCTGTAGTCGCGGTCACCAAGGCACCGGCGGCGTTCCACATCGCATCAACCGCCAACATCTCCGGCCCGCCGCCCGCGGCGGTGGTCAGTTCGCCTGGCGCGCTTCGCATTCCGATGATGGCGCTGAATGCCTATCGCAACACCGAACGCATGATGGCGTCCGCGTACCCCGGTTGCGGTGTCAGCTGGAACCTGCTCGCAGGCATCGGGCGCATCGAGTCCATGCACGCCAACGGCGGCGCCACCGACGCGTCCGGTTCCGCGGTGCGGCCCATATACGGGCCGGCGCTTGACGGCACACTGCCGGGCAACGAAGTCATCGAGCTGAGCCGGACCACCAAGCGGGTCGTCTACGCCCGGGCGATAGGACCGATGCAGTTCCTGCCGGGCACCTGGTCGCGGTATGCCTCCGACGGCAACGGCGACGGCAAGGCCGACGTGCAGAACGTGTTCGACGCGTCGCTGGCCGCGGCGCGCTACCTGTGCAGCGGCGGGCTCAACCTGCGTGATCAGTCGCAGGTGATGACAGCGATCCTGCGGTACAACAACTCGGTGGCATATGCCCGCAATGTGCTGGGCTGGGCGGCCGCATACGCAACCGGCGTCGTGCCGGTCGACCTGCCGCCGATCACAGGGCCGATACCACCGATCGCCGACGTACACCTGGACAACTACCAGGGCCTCGGGCCGGGCTTGCCGCTCAACGCCCTTGGGCTGCCCGCCAACGACCCGCTTGCCCTGGTGCCGCTTGTTGACATGGGCCGGACGGACGTGGCCAGCCAGATCCCGACGACGGCGAACGGTCCGGTGTTCGGGCCGCTGCCGGGTCCGCCGCAGGCGGGGTCGCTGATGATGGCGCAGCCGGATCCGCCGCAGCTGAACCTGCCACCGTGGATGCAGCCGCCACCGCAGAACCTGCCACCATGGATGCAGCCGCCGCCGCAGAACCTGCCACCATGGATGCAGCCGCCGCCGCGCAGAACCTGCCACCATGGATGCAGCCGCCGCCGCAGCAGAACCTGCCACCGTGGATGCAGCCGCCGCCGCAGCAGAACCTGCCACCGTGGATGCAGCCGCCGCCGGAGCAGAACTGCGCGGTGTTCTGCCTGGGTACGAACCCGCCCCCGCCGGTACAGCCGCAGCTGCCGCCGGAGGCACTGCCGCCGGGTGTCGTCGCGCCGCCGGCAGCCCCGGCCGAGATCCATCCGCCGCCGGCAGGCGAAATAGCGCCTCCGCCACCGGCCGACGTGCCGGCGATGACGCCTGCACTGCCTGTACCGCAGGGAGTTGGACCGGCGCCCGGCCCGGTCGCCTGACCGGCACCGCGCCCGCGGGCGAATCGACTCATCTGACTCCGCCTACACTCGGCGGTGATGTCAGAGCGTCCCACTGAGCTGGAAACCGCGGTCCGAGCCGGGCTCGCCAAGGTGATCGACCCCGAATTGCGGAGGCCGATCACCGAGCTCGGCATGGTCAAGAACGTCACCGTGGACTCCGACCACGATGTGCACGTCGAGGTGTATCTGACCACCGCGGCATGCCCGAAGAAGACCGAGATCTCCGAGCGCGTCGCCGCGGCCGTCGCCGACGTGCCCGGCACCGGTGCCGTCAAAGTCAGCCTTGACGTCATGAACGACGAGCAGCGCACCGAGCTGCGCAAGCAGTTGCGCGGCGACGCCCGCGAACCCGTCATCCCGTTCGCCCAGCCCGGCTCGCTCACCCGGGTGTACGCCGTCGCGTCGGGCAAGGGCGGTGTCGGCAAGTCCAGCGTGACGGTCAACCTGGCCGCGGCGATGGCGACCCGCGGGCTGTCGGTTGGCGTGCTCGACGCCGACATCTACGGGCATTCGATCCCGCGGATGATGGGCACCACCGAGCGGCCCACCCAGGTCGAGTCGATGATCCTGCCGCCGATCGCCCACGACGTGCGGGTGATCTCGATCGCCCAGTTCACACAGGGCAATACGCCGGTGGTGTGGCGCGGGCCGATGCTGCACCGGGCGCTTCAGCAATTCTTGGCCGACGTGTACTGGGGTGACCTCGACGTGCTGCTGCTGGACCTGCCGCCGGGCACCGGTGACGTCGCGATCTCCGTGGCGCAGTTGATCCCGGGCGCCGAGATCCTCGTGGTGACAACGCCGCAACTGGCCGCGGCCGAGGTCGCCGAGCGGGCGGGCGCTATCGCGCTGCAAACCCGTCAGCGCATCGTCGGCGTGGTGGAGAACATGTCCGGGCTGCTGTTGCCGGACGGCACGACGATGCGGGTCTTCGGCGAGGGCGGCGGCCGCCAGGTCGCCGAGCGGCTGACAACGGCGGTCGGCGCCGACGTGCCCCTGCTCGGCCAGGTGCCGCTGGATCCCGCGCTCGTCGATGCGGGCGACTCCGGGGTGCCGTTGGTGCTCAGCGCACCAGATTCGGTCGCAGGCAAGGAGTTACGCGGCATCGCCGACAAGCTGTCGGCCCGCAAGCGCGGCCTGGCGGGAATGTCACTGGGACTGGATCCTTCCGGACGCTGAGCCCGTTCTCCGCGAAACTTCCGGCGGGCCTCTACTTCGAACTTTCTCTGCTGGAATACAGTTTCGCGGGTGGATTCCGAACAGGTCATCCGGATCGCACTGACGGTGATTACGCCGATCCTGACGGCTGGTATCGGTATCGCCGCCTTGGTCGTCGGCGACTGGCGCGAACGCCGCACGCAACACGGCGCTCGCAAACTTGCTTTCGTAGAAGCCAGCAGGCAGGTCACTTTCGCCGAGGAGTGGTTCAACGCCAGCAAGCTGATCGCACCCGATGCGGAGCAGCAAGCCGCCGCGCGAGCACAGGCCTGGCTCGACGAAGCCTCGGATCTCGTCGCCGAATCCAAGCCACAGCCACCCGACGAGGAGAAGCGATCCGTCACCGTTCGGCGGCTGCTGCTGGCGTACCCGATGCATCGCCGAAGCGCGAGGGTCCTGCGGGGTTTCTACTGGTTCTTCCTCGGCGTGGTGGTGCTCCAGGTCGGTGGGGCGATGGGCTCCGCTTTCGGTCGGACCGACACACTCGGTATGCCCAACTACTTTTCGGGCGGCCTCGTCTACGCCGACCTCATCGGCATCTTCCTCTGGACGCTCATTGCGATGGGTTTTCGCTTCTGGTCGCTACGCGCCGAGGAATCACAAGCCACGGCTGCGCCGCGAGGTCGAATGACGCTCCGGAGTGCGTTGTTGTTGTACAAATTCAATGGATTCAGGGCCACGGTCGCCCGCTTCATCTTTCACCTCTGGGTGCTGTTCACCGTCCTGGTCGTAGCGGCGACGGTGGTGAGCACCTTCGAGGACCCGAGGACGTTGCCCTCCAACCTCGTTTCGCTCATTGCGTGGGTCGGATGGGCGATCGGCCTTCGATATTGGGCCGTTTCGCGCAACCAGCGCGCCAAGGCCTAAGTGGCGTCGGTGTCGAACGGCGTCGCCTGCGGCTGCGGCGGCGTCGCCTCCGGCTGCTGCGGCGTCGGGGCGGCGGCGGCCGGCTGGGCGGGCTTGTTGTCGGGCTGGTCGAACTTGCCGGTGAAAATCGAGTCGTCGCCGTCGAGCAGGTGTTTGGTGAGCGCGGCACGCGGCGTCATGCCCCGCAGCTTCTGCAACTCACCCAGCGGTTCACGAAGATCGTCGAATTCCGGGCCGAGGTCCTCTCGCAGCTGGCTGGTCGCACCGCTGATGTAGTCCCGCGCCTGGCGCAGCGCGCTGGACGTCCAGCGGATCGCGCCGGGCAACCGCTCCGGTCCCAGGATGACCAAACCGGCGACCACCAGGAGCAGCATCTCGCCCCAGCCGACGTTGGCGAACATTACGTGCTGTTGTCGGAACCGGGGTTGACGGTGAGCGTCACGTGGCGGCCGTCGCGGACCACCTCGATCGGGGCGTCCTGCCCGATCTTCAACAGCCGCACCGCGACAACGAATTCGTCGGCGTCGGCGACCGTGCGATCGCCAACCTTGACCACGACGTCGTTCTCCAGGATGCCTGCCTTCTCCGCGGGCCCGCCGGCCTTCACGTTGGCCACCTGTGCGCCCGATGCGAGGTCGTTGCTCACCGAACGGGCGGTCAGACCCAACGTCGGATGGGCGATCTTGCCGTCCTTGATCAGGGCCTCGACGACGTCCTTCACCTCGTTGACCGGGATCGCGAAGCCGAGCCCGCTGGCGCTGTCCGACAGCGACTTTCCGGCGGTGTTGATGCCGATGACATCGGAGTTCATGTTGATCAGCGGCCCACCCGAGTTGCCGTGGTTGATCGCCGCGTCGGTCTGCACACCGTCGATCACGGTGTCGGTGTCGGAGCCGTCGCCGGACAGCGGGACGGGCCGGTGCAGCGCGCTGATGATGCCCTGGGTGACGGTGCTGCGCAGGCCGAGCGGCGCGCCTGCGGCGATCACTTCGTCACCGACGTGCAGCTTGTCGGAGTCACCGAGGCGCGCAACGGTGAGGTTGTCCACGTTGTCGACCTTCAGCACGGCCAGGTCGGTCTTCGGGTCCCGGCCGACCAGGTTGGCCGGCACCTCCTTGCCGTCGTTGAAGACCACCGACAACTTGTACTGGCTGGGGTTGGTGGCGGCCTCGGAGATCACGTGATTGTTGGTGACGATGTAGCCGCGGTCGTCGACGACGACGCCGGAGCCCTGCGCGCCTTCGTTATCGCCCACCGCTTCGATGGTGACGACCGAATCCGCCACCGAGGAAGCGACTTGCGCGAACCGGCCGGTCGGTTGCTCGGAGTTGCCATCAGTAGACAACGTCACCTTCGACGTGGTGAACGCCTCGACCACCTCGGCGGTCTTGCGGCCCACCCAACCGCCGGCGAAACCGATCACCAGCGCGATGATCGCCAGCACCGCCAACGCGACATAGGACACCCGGCCGCCGAACAACACGTCGCGAACCCCCAGCTTGCCGACGTTCGCGGCGGCAGGCGCGAGGGCGGGCTGCGGCATGGCCGGCGTACCGAGCGCGGCCGCCGCGCCGGGATCGCGCCACGGGTCGTCGGGCTCCTCCGGCTTATCCCTGTCGCGTTCGGCCTCCATCCCGCCGATGTCGGCGGGATGGCGTTGCAGTGTCTCGCCGGCGCCATTGGGCCTGCCGAAGGCCTCTTCGAGCACCGGGTCGGGTGGCTGATCGGTCGGCGTGAACTCGCCCTGGTCGCGCTGGCGGTCCAGACCCACGAAGGAGCTGTTGACGCCGTCGGGCCTGCCGAACGCCCGACTGGTGTTCGGGTCGACCGGCGGGCGCGAGACAGGGCGGGGCGCCACCCGGTGGCTGCCTTCGGACTGGTCCTGCTTGGTCACCCGTGTATCACTCTCTATTTGATCGCCGCGAGTCGCCGGCGCGAGCCGGTGTTTGATTTTGCTTCCACCCTACCGGCGCTTGCGCCGGCCGCGGATGGTGTCATCAGCAAACTGGGTCTGATCAGCGTCGCTGGCCTGGGCCTGCGGGGTGTCCTGCGGAATCTGTGACAGCAGGCCAAGTAGCGAACTGGGGATGGCGATCGGGCGGGAATCCCGCAACGCGGCGCGGGCCTGCCCCTGGGCGTCCACTTCGGCGGCGCACTGTGGGCACAGTGCGAGGTGGTGCGCCGCGCGCAGATGCGCGGTCATCCGCAGCTCACCGTCGACGAAGGCGGCGATCGCCTCGGTGGACAAGTGCTCGGTGGATCCGAACTGACGCGGCCCGACCGGCGCATCACTCTGCGAGGCGAACTGGGCGGGCAGCCAGGAGAACGCGCGGCGAAACACATGCCCCGGGTCGACCATCACCCCGCTCCTCTCGGCCTATCACCCATTGCGACAGACAGTGCTTACTTGAATGTAGCGCGGGACACGATGCCCGACACCCATGAACGGTCAGGCTGACCTGGCCGTGTCGTCGGAATGGCGCGCCAGGTAGTCCCGCAACGCCTGCCGACCACGGTGGATCCGGCTGCGCACAGTGCCCAGCTTCACGCCGAGCGTGGCGCCGATCTCCTCGTAGGACAAACCTTCGATGTCGCAGAGCACGACCGCCGCGCGGAACTCCGGCGGCAGCGAGTCGAGCGCGGCCTGCAGGTCGGGACCCAGCCGCGAATCGTGAAAGATCTGCTCGGGGTTGGGCTCGTCAGCAGGCACCCGATCGTAGTCCTCGGGCAGCGCCTCCATGCGGATGCGGCCGCGCCTGCGCACCATGTCGAGGAACAGGTTCGTGGTGATGCGATGCAACCAGCCCTCGAACGTGCCGGGCTGATAGTTCTGTACGGACCGGAAGACGCGAATGAACGTCTCCTGGGTCAGGTCCTCGGCGTCGTGCTGGTTGCCGGACAGCCGGTAGGCCAGGCGGTACACCCGGTCGGCATGCTGGCGCACCAGCTCATCCCACGAAGGCATGGTGGCCTGGTCACCGGTGGCGTCGAATACCGCGGTGCCCTGTGGCTCGTCGGAAGGCTCTACCCATTCCCCGTCGGTGTGCCGCTCGAGATGGGACATCGAAACGGGGGCCAGCTGAGCGGCCGTAGTCGTTGTGGTCGTCGGATTCTCCAGATCACAGCGTTCACCGCTTATCGGCAACGCGACATCGACTGCAACACGACGATCGCCATGGTTATTCCCAGAGCGCCAGCGTCCGCCGTGTTCCATGCGAGATACCGTCCCCGATCGTGGTGTGGTTGGCATATGAGCTAACTGAACTTTCCCTGAGAAACCTGGCTACCCCTTGCCAACCTGGCCAAACCACCCGATTTCGTGGTGATTTATGCGTTGTGGCGCGGGCGTGTCGCGGTGGTGGCGGTATCGGCACCCCTCTACGCTGCGGGCATGGCCGATGACCCGGCGAGCCAGCCGCAGACCAGCCGCGCCGATTCGATCGTCACGCACGCCGAACACTCGATCTCGGAGGACGCCATCGTCGCCGCGGCGCGCGACCGCGCCGTCGAGACCGGAGCTGGCGCCGTCACCCCGGCGGTCGGGGCGCTGCTGAGCGTGTTGGCCAAGCTCAGCCGCGCGAAGGCTGTCGTCGAGGTCGGCACGGGAGCCGGCGTCAGCGGGCTGTGGTTGCTCTCCGGCATGCGCGAGGACGGTGTGCTGACGACCATCGACGTCGAGCCCGAGCACCAGCGCATCGCCAAGCAGGCGTTCACCGAGGCGGGCATCGGTCCGTCGCGGACCAGACTGATAAGCGGGCGGGCCCAGGAGGTCCTCACCCGGCTGGCCGACGAGTCCTACGACTTGGTCTTCATTGACGCCGATCCGGTTGACCAGCCGGACTTCGTCGTCGAGGGCGTGCGGCTGCTGCGGCCCGGCGGTGCGATCGTCGTGCACCGGGCGGCGCTGGGTGGCCGTGCCGGGGATGCAAAGGCGCGTGACGCCGAGGTCACCGCGGTGCGCGAGGCGGCGAGGCTGATCGCCGAGGACGAGCGGCTGACGCCGGTGCTGGTGCCGTTGGGCGACGGCCTGCTGGCCGCGGCCCGGGACTGGCCGGCACCCGAGAAATAGATCTTTTACAGAATCCTGACGGCCGTCTGCTTGCCGTCGGCTAAACACGCGTTTAGCGTACTAAACATGCGTTCAGCGCACGATCTCACCGGCGTCGCCAGGATCCGCGACGCCGCGATCGAACAGGTGGGCCAGCACGGCTTCAGCGTCGGGCTGCGGGCCATTGCTCAGGCTGCGGGCGTCAGCGCCGCGCTGGTCATCCACCATTTCGGGTCCAAGGAGGGCCTGCTGCGGGCCTGCGACGACTACATCGCCGAGCAGGTCCGCGAGGCCAAGACCGAGTCGTTGCGCTCCGCCGACCCGGCCAGCTGGCTCACCCAGATGGCCGAGATCGAGACTTACGCGCCGATGATGGCCTACCTGGTGCGCAGCATGCAGTCCGGCAGCGACCTGGCCAAGTCATTCTGGCAGCGCATGATCGACAACGCCGAGGAGTACCTCGAGGAGGGCGTCCGTGCCGGCACCCTCAAGCCCAGCCGAGACCCGAAGGCCCGGGCCAAGTTCCTCGGCATGATCGGCGGCGGCGGGTTCCTGCTCTATCTACAGATGCACGACAACCCCACCGATCTGCGCGCAGTGCTCCGCGACTACGGCGAAGACATGATTCTGCCCGCGCTCGAGCTGTACTCCCACGGCCTGATGACCGACTCGTCCATGTATGAGGCGTTCCTCGCCCGACGCGAACAAGGCATTCCGTTCAGCACTTCGACTGAAGGAGATCACGATGACGGCAACGTCCCTGCAACGGGCTAGCACCACCGAGGGCGCCCAGCTCGCTGTTGAAATCCGCGGCCTGGCCAAGTCATTCGGCCGGACAAAGGCCCTGGACGGACTGGACCTGACCGTTGCGCCGGGTGATATCAGCGGCTTTCTCGGTCCGAACGGCGCGGGCAAGTCCACCACCATCCGCGTGCTGCTCGGCCTGCTCCGCGCCGACGGCGGCACTGTCCGGCTGCTCGGCGGCGACCCCTGGCGCGACGCAGTCGCGCTACACCGGCGGATCGCCTACGTGCCTGGCGATGTGACGTTGTGGCCTAACCTCACCGGACTGCAGGCCATCGACTTCCTCGCCCGCCTGCGCGGCAACGGTGTTGACGCCCGCCGCCGCGACCAGCTGATCGAGCGGTTCGAACTCGACCCGCACAAGAAGGCGCGCACGTACTCCAAGGGCAACCGGCAGAAGGTTGCCATCGTCGCGGCGTTTTCCACCAACGCTGAGCTCTACATCCTCGACGAACCCACCTCAGGCTTGGACCCGTTGATGGAGAAGGCTTTTCAGCGGTGTGTGGGGGAAGTCGCCGATCGCGGCGCCGCGGTGTTGCTGTCGAGCCACATCCTCGCCGAGGTCGAGAAGCTGTGCGACAACGTGACGATCATTCGCGCCGGCCGCGCGGTGAAGTCCGGCACCCTCGAGGAGCTGCGCCACCTGATGCGCACCACGGTGAAGGTGCGCACCCGCGGCGACAGCCGAGTGTTGCAACGGGCGCCCTACGTCCACGACTTCACCTATCAGGACGGTCAGACCGGGTTCTCGGTGGACCGTGCCGAATTGGACCGCACCATGGCGCAACTCACCGAGCTCGGCATCGTCGAGCTGACGGTGACGCCTGCGTCGCTCGAGGACCTCTTCCTGCGTGAGTACCAAGGGGCGGATCGATGAGCACCACGACACTTGCGCCACGCGCGGGTAGGCACCAAGCGATGCCGGTGGCCTCGCCGTTCACCGGCGTCGGCAGCCTGATCCGGCTGGCGCTGCGCCGAGACCGCGTCCGGCTCAGCGTGTGGATCGCGGTCCTGACATTTACCATGGTGTACGCGCCGAACGCCATCAAGCTGGCCTACCCGGAGGACGCGCAGCGAATGGCCCGCGTCAATCTGCTGAAGACGCCCGCGGGAATGATGTTGGGCGGACCCATGTTCGGTGGCAACGAGACCGACCTGGGCGCGATGATGGCGAACGAGCTGATGCTCACGTTAATCATCGCAGCCTCAATCCTGTCCATTCTCACGGTGATTCGGCATACCCGCGCCGAGGAGGAAAGCGGTGCGGCGGAATTGGTGCTGTCTTCGGTCGTCGGTCGTTATGCCCGGACATATGCCGCGTTGATCCTCGTAGGCGGCGTCAACGCCGTCCTCGCGGTGGCGATGACGCTGGCGATGGCCGCTACCGGCTTCGCCGTTGTCGACACCGCCGCGATGTGTCTCGGCGTCACCGGGGTGTCGATGGTGTTCGGCGCCGTCGCGGCGGTCACCGCCCAGCTCTGGCGGCAGGCGCGCACCGCGACGGGGGCAGCGATGGGCATGCTCGCACTGGCCGCGCTGGTGCGCGGAATCGGCGACGTCATCAACAATTCCGGCAGCGCCGTGTCCTGGTTCTCCCCCATTGCCTGGGCCCAGCAGATGCGTCCGTTCGTCGATCTGCGGTGGTGGCCGTTCGCCTTGCTGGTCGTGCTCGCAGTCGGCCTCATGGCGTTGGCCACGGTGCTGGAGAGCAGGCGGCAGTACGACGACGGCGTCATCCCGTCCACCGGCGAGCGACCGAACGCGCGTCCGATCAAGAGCGTATTCGGCCTGCATATGACGCTGCAACGAGGTCAGACGATCGGGTGGACCGTCGGATTGTTCCTGTCCGGCTTGACATTCGGGTCGATGACGAAGTCGCTGCTGGACGCGGCGCAGGAGAACGAACTGCTTCAGCGAGTGTTGGCGCAGCAGGGCACCGACGGCGTGTATACGACGATGACCCAGTTCCTGGCCGCGGCGGCCACCGCCTACGTCGTCACCGCTGTAGTGCGCGTGTTGGGCGACGAGCAGTCCGGTCTTGGCGAGGCTGTGCTGGCCGGTGCGGTGTCGCGCTGGCGCTGGCTCCTCACCGCGGTCGCGGCTGCTCTTCTCGGGTCGACGGTGTTGATGTTCTTCGCCGGTCTGGGCAACGGCCTCGGCGCGGGCATCACCGTCGGCGAGCCTGCAACCGTTTGGCGGTTGACGCTTGCCGGCCTCGCCTACGTGCCCGCGATGGCGGTGATCGCGGGAGTCGCGGCGCTGGCAGTCGCGCTGCGGCGCCCGTGGATCGGTTGGCTGGCAGTGACATTCGTCGTCACCTCGCTGTACCTGGGCGCCCTGCTGCGACTGCCGCAATGGCTCCTGGACATGTCGCCGGTCGGCCAGACCAAGGCGCCGATGGAGTATTCGGCCATCGTGCTGGCGGTCATGGTCGTCGCAGCGGCAGGCCTCGCCCTCATCGCGGGCGCGATCTATCGCCGTCGCGACGCAATCTGAGGAATCGAAGGAGGAATCATGAAGATCGCTCTTCAACTGTTGGCGTCCGCTGTCTTCGGCGTCCTCTTCATGGGTGTGGTGCTGTTCTGGCCGGCCGGCACGTTCGACTACTGGCAGGCGTGGGTTTTCATCGCCGTGTTCATCGTCGGCACCATGGTTCCGAGCGTGTATCTGGCGGTGAAGTATCCGGATGCGCTGCGGCGGCGCATGACTTCTGGGCCGTTTGCAGAAACCCGACTGGTGCAGAAGCTCGTCATCGTCGGCATCGTTGTGATGGTTGTCGCGGTCGGGGTGGTCAGCGCCCTGGACCACCGCTTCGGTTGGTCAACGGTGCCGACATCCGTTGTCGTGGCCGGCAATGTGCTCGTCTTGGTCGGACTCGGGTTGGCAGAACTCGTGGTAGTCCAGAACAACTATGCGGCGGCGACGATCACCGTCGAGGCCGGGCAGAAGGTGGTGTCAACGGGCCTGTACGGCCTGGTGCGCCACCCGATGTACGTCGGAGCCCTGATCATGATGATCGGTATGCCGCCTGCGCTGGACTCGTACTGGGGGCTGGTCACCGTCGTCCCCGCCGTGCTGGTCTTCGCACTCCGCATCACCGACGAGGAGAAGGCGCTGCACGAGGAACTCGACGGCTACGACGAATACACACAAAAGGTGCACTACCGCCTTGTGCCCGGGGTGTGGTGACGAGTGACTTTTGTGCGCAACGCTGCAAAACCGACAAGGAAGGAATCATGAAGATCGCTCTTCAAGCAGTTGGCTCATCACTCATTGGGCTGGTGCTGTTCGGCTTGTTGTTGTTCCTGCCGGCGGGCACGTTCAACTATTGGCAAGCGTGGGTCTTCATCGCCGTGTTCACCATCTCGACGACGGGCCTCTCGATCTACTTACTGATGACGAATCCCGCAGCCCTTGCGCGCCGAATGCATGCCGGCCCAACCGCGGAGACCAGGACGGTGCAAAAGATTGCGGCGTCCGGCCTGTTCGTGTCGTTCGCCGGGGTGATGGTCCTCAGTGCCTTCGATCACCGATTCGGCTGGTCGCCGGTTCCGACCGCAGTCTCCTTGGCCGGTGATGTTCTGGTAGTGCTTGGACTCGGTATCGGCTCCCTTGTGGTCATACAGAACGGCTATGCGGCCGCAAACATCACGGTTGAAGAGGACCAGAAGGTCGTCTCCACCGGTCTCTATGGACTCGTGCGGCATCCGATGTACATGGGATCGCTGATCATGCTGGTGGGCTTTCCCCTTGCGCTCAGCTCCTACTGGGGACTCGTCTTCCTCATCCCCATCGCGATCGTGTTGGTCGTCCGCGTGTCCGATGAGGAGAAAGCGCTGAACCAAGAATTGGCCGGATACACCGACTACACGCAGCAGGTGCACTACCGCCTGGTACCCGGGGTGTGGTGACCGATGAAAACTCTTGTCCAGGCCGCAATTTCGGTTCCCATCGGCCTAGTCGTATTCGGACTGCTGGTGTTCTGGCCGGCCGGCACATTCGACTACTGGCAAGGATGGACCTTCATCGCCGTGTTCGCCGTCGCGACCTTGATCCCCAGTGTCTATCTGGCGGTCAAGAATCCCGAAGCCCTGCGCCGACGCATGCAGGCCGGCCCGGGCGCGGAGACGCGGCCTCTGCAGAAGCTCGTCAGCGCCGTCGCGTTCGGATCGATGGCGGCCATGATTGTGATCAGCGCGTTGGACTTTCGCTTCGGCTGGTCGAGCGTGCCCGCGGCTGTTTCGGTGGTGGGCGACATACTGGTAGGAGTCGGCCTCACCATCGCGATGCTGGTGACCATCCAGAACGGCTATGCCGCGGCCAATGTCACCGTCGAATCGGGCCAGCAGCTGTCGTCGACGGGTTGGTACGGGTTCGTCCGGCACCCGATGTACTTCGGAAATGTGATCATGATGATCGGTGTCCCCCTGGCACTCGGCTCGTACTGGGGTCTGCTGATCGTCATCGCCGGCCTGTTGGTGCTTGCTCTTCGCATCAACGACGAAGAGCTCTTGCTGACACAGGAATTGGCCGGATACCGCGACTACATGCAGAAGGTGCACTACCGGCTGGTGCCCTACGTGTGGTGAGGGCGCGCCGCTCGCCACACGCCGAGGAACACCGCGACCACGGTGAACCGAAGCACGGTGTTCGCGATTATCGTGCTGTTCACCTCGGTTACCGCCATGTAGAGGAGATCAAGGATGCCACTTGCCCCGTGAAAGACCACGAACGTCGTCACGATGAGCCGCAGCGCGGCCGGGTCGGTCAGGCGGGTGGCGCCGAACGAGAGCACCGCGACAGCGAGTTCCGCTGCGGCGACAAGGTAGACGAGCAGATAGTCCGGCCGCGTGATCGTGATGCCCACCGCCGAGGGAATCGCGGTCGGGAACGCCGTCAACACGACGCCGCCCACAAGGGTTATCAGTCCATGCACAACGAACACCGCACGCAGCAGACCCGGTGCTCGCATCGTCGTCTCGGTCATACGCCGTCCTTCCGTTTCGTCATAGATATGACGGGCCGCGACAGCAGATTATGACCGCCGGGAAAGGAGACGCCGGTGAATGAGTTCGAGGAGCACCGAGCGCATCTACGGTCGGTCGCCTACCGCATGCTGGGCTCGTTGAGCGAGGCCGAGGACGCCGTCCAGGAGGCTTGGCTGCGCATGGACCGCGCCGACGTCACCGACGTGCGCAATATGCGCGGCTGGCTGACCACGGTCGTCGCGCGCATCTGCCTCGACGTGCTGCGGGCCCGCAGCGCACACCCCGAGCAGCCGCTCGACGACACGGTGCCCGGCGCGGGCATCGCGACCGCCGAGGCCGTCGACCCGGAGCAGGAAGCACTGCTGGCCGACTCGATCGGCGCGGCGCTGCTCGTCATCCTCCAGCGGCTATCGCCGGCCGAGCGGCTGGCGTTCGTGCTGCACGACATGTTCGACCTGCCGTTCGCCGAGATCGCGCCGATCGTGGGCCGTTCAGAGAACACCGCAGCCCAGCTGGCGGCCCGCGCCCGGCGTCGGGTACGCGGGAAAACCCCGGACCCGGCAACGGATCTCGTCCACCAGCGGCGGCTCGTCGACGCGTTCCTGGAAGCGGCCCGCGTCGGCGACTTCGACTCGCTGCTCGCCGCGCTGGATACCGATGTTGTGCTGCGGGTCGATTCGGCCGCGGCCGGCACCGCGACGACGATTCGCGGCGCGCAGGCGGTCGCCGCCAATGCGCGCAACTTCGCGGCCAATGCCCGCTTCGCCGAGCCCGCGCTGGTGAACGGCGCGGTCGGGATCGTGGTCGCGCCGAAGGGCCGGCTGGCGTTGGTGCTGCGCTTCGGTGTCATCGGGGACAAGATCACCGAGATCGACATCGAGGGCGACCCGGACCGGCTCCGCGATGTCAGTTTGGCCGTCCTGGACTGATTCGCGCTCATAATGCGTATGTGGAACTGCTGACCGGCCTGGGGCTGGCGACCGCGGCGGGGCTCAACGCCTACATCCCGCTGCTGGCGCTGGGCCTGCTGTCCCGGTTCACCGACCTGATTACGTTGCCGCACGGCTGGGCCTGGCTGGAGAACGGCTGGGTGATGACGATCGTCGCGGTGCTGCTGGTCATCGAGATCGTCGCCGACAAGATCCCGGCGCTGGACAGCATCAACGACATGATCCAGACGTTTGTCCGGCCGACCGCAGGCGGCATCGTGTTCGGCTCCGGCACCGCCGCCCAGACTCCGGCGGTCACCGATCCCGGCGCGTTCGCGCAGTCGGGTCAGTGGATACCGATCGTGATCGGTGTTCTCGTCGCGCTGTTGGTGTCGCTGACCAAGTCGGCGGTGCGACCGGCCGCCAACGTCGCCACCGCGGGGGTGGCGGCCCCGGTGCTGTCCACCGTCGAGGACGGCATCAGCATCGGGCTGGTGTTCCTGGCCATCCTGCTCCCGATGCTCGTGCTCGTTGTGGTCGCGGTACTGGTATGGGCGTTCGTCAAGCTGCTGCGGCGACGGCGAAACAAGTCGAAACAAGACACAGGGTTGGAAACCGGCTAGATCCAGACGCCCTTGCCCACGGCCACCACGCCGCCCGCGCTGATCGCGAACCGTTCCCGATCCTTCTCCAGGTCGACGCCGACCATCTCGCCGGGGCCGACCACGACGTTCTTGTCCAGGATCGCGTGGCGCACCACCGCGCCACGGCCCACCCGGACACCCGGCATCAGCACGCTGCCCTCCACGATCGCGCCGTCGTCGACGACGACGTTGGAGCTCATCACGGAGTTGCGCACCGACGCCGCCGAGATGATGCTGCCCGCGCCGACCACCGATTCCTGCGCGGATCCGCCGTTGACGAACTTGGCCGGCGCGAGGTTCTCCATCATCGAATCGCCGCGGATCGGCCAGCGCTTGTTGTAGAGGTTGAACACCGGGAGCACCGACACCAGGTCCATGTGCGCGTCGTAGAACGCGTCGAGCGTACCGACGTCGCGCCAGTAGCCGTGATCGCGTTCGGTGGCGCCGGGCACCTCGTTGTTGTGGAAATCGTAGACCGCGGCCATGCCGTCGGACACCAGGCGCGGGATGATGTCGCCGCCCATGTCGTGATCGGAGTGGTCGTCGTCGGCGTCGGCGCGGATGGCGTCGATGAGCACCTTGGTGGTGAAGATGTAGTTGCCCATCGACACGAACGTCTGCTCGGGATCGTCGGGCGTGCCCGGCGGATCGGCCGGCTTCTCGACGAACTCCAGGATGCGCCCGGACTCGTCGGCGTCGATGCACCCGAATGCGCTGGCCTCCGCCCGGGGCACGCGGATGCCGGCCACGGACGCGCCCGCTCCGCTCTCGATGTGGAACTGCACCATCTGCTCGGGGTCCATCCGGTACACATGGTCCGCGCCGAACACGACGATGTAGTCGGGGTCCTCGTCGTAGATCAGGTTCAGCGACTGATAGATCGCGTCGGCCGAGCCCGTGTACCAGCGAGGCCCCAGCCGCTGCTGGGCGGGCACCGGGGTGATGTATTCGCCGGCCAGGCCGGACAGACGCCAGTTCTGGGAGATGTGGCGGTCCAGCGAGTGCGATTTGTATTGGGTGAGAACACAGATGCGCAGGTATCGGGCGTTGACGAGGTTGGACAGCACAAAGTCGATCAGCCGGTAGGCGCCGCCGAAGGGAACTGCCGGCTTTGCTCTGTCCGCAGTCAACGGATAAAGCCGCTTGCCCTCCCCGCCGGCCAACACGATGCCGAGGACGTGTGGCAACTCCCTCATGATTCAAACCTATCTGCAGGTTCTCACGGTGACCAGGCATTCGCACTTTTGAACCTGCGCGGCTGTCGGTCAAGGTAATTGGTGAATACCCAATGGCGTTCGGCACAAGCCTGCGGCGCAGAGCGACGGACACTACCGTCGTAGACATGCGGGTGGCGATGATGACGCGAGAGTATCCGCCCGAGGTGTACGGCGGCGCCGGCGTGCATGTCACCGAACTCGTCGCACAGTTACGCAACCTATGCAAAGTGGACGTGCACTGCATGGGCGCTCCACGCGACGGAGCATTCGTCCACCAGCCCGATCCGGCGCTCAAGGGCGCCAACCCTGCGCTTGCGACGCTCTCGGCCGATCTGGTGATGGCCAACGCCGCCGACACCGCCACCGTGGTGCATTCACATACCTGGTACACGGGTCTTGCCGGGCACCTGGCAGCGTTGCTGTACGGCATCCCGCACGTGTTGACAGCCCACTCGCTTGAGCCGATGCGGCCGTGGAAGGCCGAGCAGCTGGGCGGTGGCTACCGCATCTCGTCCTGGGTGGAGCGCACCGCAGTCGAGGCGGCCGACGCGGTGATCGCGGTCAGCTCTGGTATGCGCGACGACGTGCTGCACACCTACCCGGCGCTGGATCCCAACCGGGTGCACGTAGTGCGCAACGGCATCGACACCGACGTCTGGTACCCGGCCCAGGCCTCGCCGACGGAGTCGGTGCTGGTCGAACTCGGCGTGGACCCGGCCCGTCCGATCGTCGCGTTCGTCGGGCGGATCACCCGGCAGAAGGGTGTCGCTCACCTGATCGCCGCAGCGCACAAGTTCGCGCCCGAGGTGCAGCTGGTGCTCTGCGCGGGCGCGCCGGACACCCCGGAGATCGCCGCGGAGGTGACCGCCGCCGTGCAGGAGCTGGCCCGCGCCCGCACCGGCGTGTTCTGGGTCCGGGAAATGCTGGCCATCGGCAAGATTCGCGAAATCCTCTCGGCTGCAACAGTTTTCGTATGCCCATCGGTCTATGAACCATTGGGCATCGTGAACCTCGAGGCGATGGCGTGCGGGACGGCGGTGGTGGCGTCAGACGTCGGCGGCATCCCGGAGGTGGTGGCCGACCATCAGACCGGGCTGCTGGTGCATTACGACGCGCGCGACCCGGAGTTCTTCGAGACGCGGCTAGCCGACGCGGTCAACACGTTGGTGGCCGAGCCGGAGCGGGCGCGTCAGTACGGAGAAGCCGGGCGGCAGCGCTGCATCGAGGAGTTTTCCTGGGCGCACATCGCCGAGCAGACCTTGGAGATCTACCGGAAGGTGTCTGGCTAGCTGGTGACGCCCTTGAGTTCGTCGCCGAGGGCGGCTGCCTCTTCGGGGGTGAGTTCGACGACCAGGCGGCCACCGCCTTCCAGTGGTACCCGCATAACGATGCCGCGCCCCTCCTTGGTTGCTTCCAGTGGACCGTCGCCGGTCCGGGGCTTCATCGCCGCCATCGAGTGCTCCCTCCACATGAGCCGGTGCCCACCCGTTGACAGCTCCCGGCACTGAACTGCTCCTGAACTACCCCATTGTTCCCTATCCGCGACGTTCGGTGTGCAAAGACCCCGGCGATGACCGCCTCGACGACGGATCAACCGGCTGCGGGCACCCAGCAGGACGCGACGTGGTCGTCGACCATTCCGGTGGCCTGCATCAAGGCGTATGCCGTTGTCGGGCCCACGAACTTGAACCCGCGGCGCTTCAGCTCCTTGGCCATCGCCGTCGATTCCGGGGTGACGGCAGGAACCTGTGACAGGTCGGCGGGCCGTGGACGGGGCGGCGGGGCGAACGACCAGAGCAGTTCGCCGAGGTCGACGTCCAAGTCGGCGGCCGCGCGCGCGTTGGCGATGGTGGCCTCGATCTTCGAACGGTTGCGCACGATCCCGGCGTCGGCCATCAACCGGGCGACGTCGCGGTCGGTGTAGCGGGCGACCCGGCCGATGTCGAACCGGTCGAAGGCGCGGCGGAAATTTTCCCGCTTGCGCAGGATGATCAGCCACGACAGCCCACTCTGGAACGCCTCCAGGCTGACGCGCTCGAACAACGCCGTGGAGTCGTGCAGCGGACGCCCCCACTCGGTGTCGTGGTAGTCGCGGTACAGGATGGCGTCGGCCGAGGCCAACCGTGAATCGGGAGCGGCGATGGCCCACGGGCAACGGACACGTCCGTCTTCGTCGGATGCGGCGGTCACAAATCGTCCTGGCCGCCGGTCGGCATCGAATGCGCGCCCTCGGAGCGGCCCTCGTCGTCCTCGGGCTCGTCGTCGATCAGCTGGGTCGCGCGCACCGCCGCGAGCTGGCCACGCAGCAGGTCCAGCTCCTGACCGAGCCGGTCGAGTACCCAGTCGACTTCGCTGGTCTTGTAGCCCCGCAGCGTCTGAGTGAACTTGACAGCGTCTACATCAGCGCCCGTGACACCGGAGGCAGGCAGCACGGTGGCCGTGGTGGCGCGCGGCAGTGGAGGCAGCGACTCGCCGCGCCCGAACAGCACGCTGCCCACTCCGAACAGCACGATGGCCACCAGGATCAGCACCACCAGGTACATCAGGATCAGGGTCACACCCTCGATATTGCCTGACGGGCGGGCAACGGTGTAAGTCGTGTCCAGGAAGTGCGCTAGACAAACGCGCTCAGCCCGGTGATGGATCGTCCGACGATGAGCGTGTTCATCTCGCGCGTACCTTCGTACGAGTAGATCGCCTCGGCGTCGGCGACGAAGCGTCCGACATTATGCTCCAACAGGATTCCGTTGCCGCCGAGCAATTCACGTGCGTAACCGACGGTTTCGCGCATCCGGACCGTACACCAGGCTTTGGCCAGCGAAGAATGCCGATCCTCTGCGCAGCCCTGGTCCTGCAGCTGTGACAGGCGCGCGCACAACGCCCACGAAGAGGTGATGTTGCCTAGCATCCGGACCAGCAGGTCCTGGACGAGTTGGAAGCCGGCAATGGGGCGGCCGAACTGTTCACGCGACAGCGCATAGGCCAACGCATTCTCATATGCTCCGCGTGCGCATCCGACGGCCATCCACGCCACACCAGCGCGCGTCATTCGCAGCACTTCCGCGGTGTCCCGGAACGAGTTTGCGTTCTGCAGACGGTCCGCATCGGAAACGCGGACATCGTCGAGCGTGATCACCGCGTTCTGCACGATCCGCAGGGCGATTTTGTCCTCCAGTTTCGTCGTCGAGAATCCCGGCGTGTCATTGCCGACGATAAAACCCTTGACCTGGCCGTCGGCGACATCCCTCGCCCAGATCACGGTGAGGTCGCCGAAGGTGGCATTGCCAATCCATTTCTTCTGGCCGTTCAGAACCCACGAATCCCCATCCCGGCGAGCGGTGGTCTTGAGGCCGCCTGACGCGCCCGAGCCGACGTCGGGCTCGGTCAGCCCGAAGGCGCCGATCTTCTCGTAGCGGGCCATCGCCGGCAGATAACGCTCCTTCTGCTCATCGTTGCCGCACAGGTAAATCGATCCCATGGACAGTCCGCCGTGGACTCCGGAGAAGGTAGCGATCGACGGGTCGGTGCGGGCCAACTCCATCGCCACCATCCCGTCGAGCAGGAATGACTTTCCGGGACAACCGAATCCGTGGTACGGCAGCCCGGCCAGACCCAGTTGCCGGAACCCCGGGACGATCTCGAATGGAAAACTGCCTCGCTGCCAATGTCGATTCACCGTCGGCTCGACCTCGGACGTCATGAAATCGCGGACGCTGTGTAAATACGCTCGTTCGTCGTCGTCCAGCAGCGCCTCGAGTGCGTAGAAATCGGCGCTATCGGTAGTCGTGGGGGTGCTCATCGTCTTCTCTCAATCGTGGCTTCGGAACATCTCGATCACCGGGGCGAGCTCGGCGGCGTTGGCGCCCAGGTCCACGTGTCCGCCGGAGTGCACGTGCAACGTCGAGTGGGGCAGCAGTCGATGCATGATCCTTGCGTTCGCCATCGGGACGATGGGGTCGTCGAGTCCTGCGATGATCAACGTCTGTTGCCGGATCAGAGGCAA
This sequence comes from uncultured Actinomycetota bacterium, assembly GCA_963800125.1. Classification (GTDB taxonomy): domain Bacteria; phylum Actinomycetota; class Actinomycetes; order Mycobacteriales; family Mycobacteriaceae; genus Mycobacterium. The sequence continues at coordinate 45,585 of CAWDAC010000030.1, forward strand.
CGCAAAGATGCTCGTCCACACCGATCCTGCGAGCAGCTGATGGAGGTACCCGACGCGGGACCCGGCCATCAGCTGGCGGTCGAACAACCGGTTCACGACCAACGGATCGGTGCGAGCCGCCCCGCCGTAGAGGTCGCCGGCGATCGAGGCGGCGTATTCGTGGTCGAGGAAGCGACGGGGGGTGACCATCTTCGCGAGTACCGCAGGCCGGCCGGGCACCATGATGAGGCCAGTGCCGGTCGACACGAGGATCAACCGCCGGCAGCGGCGGGGATTCTGGAAGGCGAACTGCTGGGCCAACGCTCCGCCCCAGGACACTCCCAGGACGTCGACCGGCGTATCGTGGATCCCGACCTTCTTCAGGAGTCGCCCCAGCACCGCCGCCAGGTAGGGAAACCCATAGGGCAACGGGGAATCCGGCGAGCCACCGGTGCCGGGCACGTCGAACCGCACCACGGTGGTGTCCGGGTCCAGTTGCGCCACAAGCGGATCGAGCACTTCTAGGCTGGCCCCGATGCCGTTGCACAACACCAGCGGAACCCCGATCCCGTGGCGGACGTTCACGCGGATCTGTTGCCCGAGCACCGGGACCAGGCGTTCCTCGCTCTTCTTCACGGCCCGTGATGCGGTCATGGGTACAAGACGATCACGTCGGCCACGCATGCGGGGCGCTTTTCACCGTCGATTTCGTAGGTCAACTCGAACACCGACTCAACTCCCGAGGTCTTCTGCTGCGCGCTCATCACCGAGACGGTGGCGCGCATCTGGGATCCGACGCGCACCGGCGCCGGGAATCGCACCTTGTTGAGCCCGTAGTTCAACGCAGATGTCACCTCACCGATCTGCAGCACCTCCGAGATGACGGCGGGCGCAAGCGACAGCGTCAGGTAGCCGTGGGCGATGGTCCCCTTGAACGGACCCTTGGCGGCGCGCTGCGGGTCGGTGTGTATCCACTGGTGATCGCCCGTGGCGTCGGCGAACAGATTCACCTGCTCCTGCGTGACCTTGATCCATTCGGTGGTTCCCACCTGCTGGCCGACGAGATCGATCAGGTCCGTCGGTGTCTCCAGATACGTTGTCATGATTGGCCTTCCGCGACGCGCCATCACTGTTCGAGCACGTAGCTGCCCGGCGCGGGTTCGATCGGCGGCATGCTGGACCCGCCGAGGGAATCGGGCGCATCCTTGCGCTCACCACCGCGTTCAGCGAGCCAGGACACGAAGTCGGGCCACCAGGAATCCCGGTTCTTCTCGGCAGTTTCCGCCCAGGCGGCGGGATCGGGCTCATCGACGGCTCCGACCAGGTAGGACGCTTTGGGATTTCCGGGCGGGTTAACGAGTGCGGCGATATGGCCGCTCGACGAGAGGACGAATCGGAGATCCTTGCTGCCCAGCAGCCGGGCACTGCGGTAGCACGCCTGCCACGGCGAAATGTGGTCGGCGATCCCCGCGACCACGTACGCGTCGACGGTCAGTTGGCCCAGGTCCACGGGCGTCCCGAGCATGCTGACCGCACCCGGTGTCGTCAGCGCGTTGTGCAGACCCAGCATCACCATGTCCCGATGCAGCGCCGCGGCCATCCGGGTGGTGTCGGCGTTCCAGAACAACACATCGAACGCGGCCGGCGACTTGCCTTCCACGTAGTTGTTCACCCAGTACCGCCAGACCAGGTCGGTCGGGCGCAGCCACGCGAACACCTCCGCCAGCGACCGACCGTCCAGATAGCCCTTTCTGGCAGACAGGGCGATCGCGATATTCGCCGCCTCCTCGTCGATCGCGGCCGCGGCGAAACCGGCCTTCCTCTGATCGAGCACCGTCACCATCAACGTCAGACCCGCGAGCCGGTCACCGTCGCCGGTCGCGGTGAGATGCTCGGCGGTCATCGCCGCGAGGATGCCGCCGGAACACGATGCCTGCAGGTGGGTGCGATCCGAGTTCGTGATCTTCTCCACCGCGTCGAGCGCGTCCAGGATCGCGCGGCCGTAGGTGTCGAACCCCCACGTTCTGTGTTCCGCAGTCGGATTGCGCCACGAGATCGCGAACACCTGTATCCCTTGTTGCAGGAAATACTCGACCATGCTGCGGCCCGGCGCGATGTCCATGATGTAGAACTTGTTGATCACCGGCGGCACCATCAGCAGCGGCACCGACCAGACCTTGTCGGTCTGCGGCGCGTACTGGATCAGCTCGAACACCTCCGACCGAAATACGACCGAACCCGGTGTGACGGCGACGGTCTCGCCGAGGGTGAATGCATCGGGCTCGATCATCGACGGCACCCTCGGCGCCGCCGACATGTCGCCGAGGAAATGCCGCAGTCCCCGCACCGCGCTCCGCCCGCCCGTGTCGACCAACGCCTTGTAGCCCAGCGGGTTGACCAACGGGTTGTTACTGGGCGACAACCCTTCGGTTACGACATCCAGGACGAACCGAATCCGCTCAGCGTCGCGCCAGTCCAGCTTGGCATCTGAAAACAGCTGGTCGACAGCGTCATTGGTGGCCAGGTAGGCCTGCATCGTTCGCTTGAGCAACGGGTTGCCCTGCCACGCCGAGTCGGCGAAGCGCTTGTCACCCCTGGCCGGCGCAACGTCGGAACGACCCCCCGCAATGGAGATCAATTCGCGACCGAGGGAGGCGGCCCGTGATGCCACCGTGCGTGGCTGTCGGGCGAGGTTCAGCGCGAATCTGCTCCACGCGACGTTGGGCATCATCCGCTCGGCCATGCCGACCGCCGAACTCGTCAGCAATAAGTCCAGCGGCGCAGCGAGTTCGTCCGCCGCTGCGGGATTCGTGGCAGCCACGGTTCAGGCCTCCTCTGAATCAGGTGGTTTGACTTCACGGCGCAGGAGTTTTCCCGTCGGGCCCTTCGGAAGGCTGTCGACGAACCAGATCCGGCGGGGGTACTTGTATGCGGCAACCCGCTCTTTGACGAACTGCCGCAACTGTTCGGCTTCGGCGGTCGCGCCCTTCTTGAGCACGACGGCGGCGCCGACTTCCTCACCCAACGTTTCGTGCGGCAGGCCGATCACGACGACCTCGTGGACCGAGGGATGCTCGTGTAGGGCCTCCTCTACCTCGCGCGGGTAGACGTTGTATCCGCCACGGATGATCAGGTCTTTCTTGCGGTCGACGATGTAGTAGTAACCGTCCTCGTCGATCCTGGCGATGTCACCGGTGGAGAACCAGCCGTCCTTGATCGCCTCAGCGGTGGCATCCGGGAGATTCCAATACCCCTTCATCACGTTGGGACCCTTGATCTGAATCTCACCGGGCTCCCCGGGGGCGACTTCCTCGCCGTTCGCGTCCACCAGCCGCATCTGCACCCCGTCGATCGGTGTGCCGATTGAACCCGGCCTGCGCTCGGCGTCGAGGCGATTGAACGACACGGCAGGCGAAGTCTCCGACAGACCATAGCCTTCGAGAACCACTGTGTCGAAAGCCTTTTCGAAATCTTCGAGCACTGCAACGGGCAGCGCTGCGCCCCCCGAGACGCAGGTCCGCAGGGTTGACGTTGCTTCGGGCGGAAACTGATCCGCAACGCCGAGCAGGGCCGAGTACATGGTGGGCACGCCCTCGAACACGGTCACGCGATTGCGGTGGATGACGTCGATCGCTTTCGCCGGATCAAAGCGCGAGAGGAGCGCCAGCGTGGCGCCGACGTTAAACGCGGCGTTCATCGCGCAGGTCATTCCGAACACATGGAACAGCGGTAAGCAACCGAGCACGACATCGCTTTCGGTCAGCTTCACCAATCGAACGACGGCGTCCCGGTTGCTGCCGAGGCTGCCGTGCGTCAGCTCGGCACCCTTGGGCTTCCCGGTCGTGCCGGAGGTGTGCAGGACGACCGCCGTGTCGGAGTCTGCGCGCTCGACTGGAGCACCGAACTCTGGGAGACCGTCGAGCAGGCTCGACAGTCCCTCGTCATCGATGATCGACACCATGGAACCGGCCGCCTCGCCGCCCTCGGACGCGGGGGCGGCAAATGCGGTGGCGCCGAATAGCGCCTTCGCGCCTGTGTTTGCAAGGTAGAACTCCACCTCGCGGGCCTGCATGAGCGGGTTCATCGGGACCACGATCGCGCCCAGCCGAAGGATGCCGTAGTAGATGATCGGCACCGCCGCGATGTTCGGCAGCATGATCCCGACCCGGTCGCCTGCCTCAACGCCCTCGCGCTCGAGCAGTGTCGCAAAGCGCGATGACGCCGCATCGAGTTCTGCGTACGTCATCGCAGCGCCGCCGGTTACGGCAATGCGATCGGGTACACGTTGGGCGGTCGCAACAAGATTCGAGGCAAGGCTCGACACGTAGACTCCGTCCCCACACCTTCGCTGACCATTCAATCTTGTCGGTCCACTCGGTCGGCGCCGTTGTCATGGAGAACAACGTGGACGCGCAGAACGTGTACTGGCGAACACCAAAGGCCTCCACCGGGGACCGAAGAAGCTGTGAATTCCCTGTATGCCGTGTGCGTTTGGTATTGGTTCCGCCTGCAACTCCCAATGTTCGGTAGAACACCCTCGCGACTGCCATGTTGTAGCCAGAGACAACGCCGCACGCTAGGCGGGCGACAAGAATTACTAGCCGGGCGCCGGCGCATCGCATGACCGGCCGTCCGGCGGGGCGTGTCCACGTGAACGCGCGCCGTACATCAATCGATCCTTGGAGCAGAAATGAGCGACATCCGGCAGGCCCCGACGACAACGCAGGGGCTATTCCACGAGGCTCTCGACGATGTCGTTTCGACGACCAAATATTGGTGGGTACTTCTCGTCACCGGCGTGGCTTGGGTCGTGATTGCGGTCCTGATCCTGCGCTTCGACTACACCACCGTTGCGGCAATAGCAGTACTATTCGGGGTCTTCTGCTTCGCTGCCGCAGCGAATGAGGTGATGGTGGCAGCGGTGTCGTCGTCGCGGGGCTGGCGAATACTCCACTGGTTGCTTGCGGTGTTGTTCGTTGTCGTCGGCGTCTTCGCTTTCATCCGTCCTGACGACACCTTCGTCGGCCTGGCAGCCGTGATGAGCTTTTACTTCATCTTCCGGGGGACGTTCGACATCGCGATGGCGTTCGCCGGCAGCAGGGTACCGGGCTGGTGGGTGCTGCTCCTCGTCGGGCTGGCAGAGATCGCGATCGGGTTCTGGGCTGCGGGTTCGTGGAAGGTGTCCGTCATATTACTGGTGTCATTGGTGGCCGCGGGCGCTCTGCTGCACGGGGTGGGCCAGATCGCATCCGCCTTCCTTATCCGGAAGGCCGGCCGCGAGGTTGCCGCTCTTGACGGGCGGCGAGCCGGCGCGTCACGAGCCTGATTCGGATGACAGAACGGCGAACGGGCTTCGGAAACCTCATTCCGCATCGGCTGCTCAGGAGCGGCCAGGTACACCACCCGGCCGTCGTGGAGGAGGCAAAACGACGGAACAAGAGTTTTCAGCTGCGCCTGGCGGACATGATCACGGCGTTCGCCGGCTCGATGAATTTCGTCTTCATTCACGCTGTCATCTTTGCGATCTGGATGGTGTTCCTGGAAAAGAGTCCGTGGCCGACGTTGACCCTCGTGGTCTCGCTCGAGGCGATCTTCCTGTCGACGTTCGTGATGATCGGCCAAAATCGGCAGGCAGCTTTCCAGCAGGCCAAGGCCGACCATGACTTCCAGGAGCAGGAATTGGAACTGAAGACGAACACGGAGCTGACCCGGGAAATCGATCGCCTGACACAGGAAGTGCACCGGCGCCTGCTCGGCGAGCCAGGATCCGATAATCCGCCGTAACTATTGAATGGCGTGATCGGGTTCCTCAGAGGGTACTAACGAAGCCGCCGTCGATCCGCAGGTCGGAACCGGTGATATTGCCGGACCGGTCGCTGGCCAGGAACACGACCAAGTCGGCGACCTGTTCCGGTGTGGTGAACCGGCCTGTCGCCGCGGCGCCGGCCGTTGACGCCCTGACTTCAGCCGGGGTCTGACCACTGGCGCCGGCGATCGAATCGGCGACTCCGCCGTCGTCGAGCCACATCCCGGTTGACACCGGTCCCGGGCTGATCGAGTTGACGCGAATGTTCTTCGGCCCCAATTCCTTTGACAATGCCTTCCCGATGTTCGTGACGGCGGCCTTGGTGGCGCAGTAGTCGTATATGCCCGGATCGGGGAAATAGGCATTGACGGATCCGACGATGACGATCGACCCTCCGCCACGCTTGTACATCGCAGGCAGCGCGGCCCTGGTGGTGCGCACGACGCCCATCACGTTCAGATCCCAAGACGCCTGCCAGTCATCGTCGGTGAGGCTGGCGAAGCCCTCCGGGTGAACCGTGACCGCTCCGGCGTTGTTGACCAGGACGTCGACTCCGCCGTGCTCCGCGGCGGCGGCGACCAGGCCGTCCGCGCCGTCCGGTGTTGAGAGATCTGAGGCGACGAACGTCACTTTTCCCGCCTCCTCCAGCGCCCCGAGTTTGGGCCCGCGGCTACGCGATCCGGCGATGACGTATGCGCCGGCGTCCACCAGCGCCTCGGTAACAGCCTGACCGATGCCCTTGCTCGCGCCAGTGACGATCGCGGTTTTGCCCGACAAATGTAGATCCATGCTGTTTCCTCTATCGTCGGCTCAGGTTGTGAACCCCCGGTGACGCTACGCCCGGCCGTCGCCGACGTCAGCCCCCACTGCCCGCCACCCGCGGGTTCTTCCCACACCCTGCGCGGCGTACGGTGCCACGTAGAAGACGCCGGTGCCGCCGGTGCCCGTGGGAGTGAACGATGCGGCAGGAGGCGGATCCACTGATGAGAGTCGCCTCCGGGACGCCCACTTTGGAATCACCAACGCGGCTGACGGTGCCCGAACGCCAAGAGCTGGGTCGGTTGGCGCGGACCCGACTCCCGCGGTCATCCCTCGCGAACTACGCGCCCGCGCGTGATCGTCCGGATCCGCTGGCGCTGTTGGAATCGCAAGCCGCCACGCGGGTGGCCGAGCTGGTGCCGATCCGTTACGGCCGGATGTTGGCCTCGCCGTTCTCGTTTTATCGGGGAGCCGCGTTGATCATGGCTTCCGACCTGGCGACCGAACCGCATACCGAACTGCAGGTGCAGCTGTGCGGGGACGCGCATCTGTCGAACTTCGGTCTCTTCGCCTCCCCGGAGCGCAACCTCGTCTTCGACATCGACGACTTCGACGAGACACTGCCGGGACCCTGGGAGTGGGATATCAAGCGGCTGCTGGCGAGTCTGGCGGTTGCCGGACGCAGCAATGGCTTCGACGCCCCGGCATGCGAACACGCAGTGCGGGCCGGCGCCGAGGGCTATCGCCAGCAGATGCATCTGCTCGCGGCGATGCGTGAGCTCGACGTGTGGTACGCGCACACCTTCGTCAACCGCGCGCTCGAGGCCAGCGTCGACCCGACTTTTGGGCGCCAGATTCGTCGCACCGCGGCCAAGGCGCGGTCACGCGACCACCTGCAGGCGCAGGCAAAGCTGACGCACGTCGTCGACGGTCATCGCCAGCTGGCCAGTGACCCCCCTCTGCTCGTTCCGATCCACGAACTCGTCGGCGACGCCGAAGCAATTGCACACGAGCGGCAAATGTCCGCGCTCATGGGTACCTATGTGCAGAGCCTGGAAGCCCACCTGCGCCTATTGGTCAGCCGTTTCGGCTACGTCGGGATGGCGCGCAAGGTCGTCGGGGTAGGCAGCGTCGGCACCCGCGCCTGGATCGTGTTGTTGCTGGGCCGTGACGACGAGGATCCACTCCTGATGCAGGTCAAAGAGGCGCAGCCCTCGGTGCTCGAGGGCTACCTGCCGCCAAGCGGCTACTCGAACGCCGGACAGCGGGTGGTAATCGGGCAGCGCCGGATGCAGGCCGCCAGCGACATCCTGCTGGGTTGGTTGCACGACGTAGGTCCGGACGGTCACGAGTGCGATTATTACGTGCGCCAGCTGCGCGACTGGAAGGGTTCGGCGGACGTGGAGTTGATGACCCCGACGGTGCTTGCTGATTACGGGCGGTCGTGCGGCGAGGTGCTTGCCCGAGCGCACGCCCGTACCGGTGATCGCATTGCGATCGCGGCCTACCTCGGGAAGGGCGACGCCGCCGATCGGGCGTTGGCGCGTTTTGCCGCAACCTATGCCGACCAGACCGAACGCGACTACGAAGCGCTGCGCGCCGCAGTCGAGAGCGGTCGCGTGATGGCGGAATACGACCTGTGACCGAGAATCCGGCTACATAAGGCGGCGGTGTACTTCCAACGCCAGGCAGAGTTCGGCGACGTCTCGCGGCCGGGACAGCGAGCGCCCGGTTCGTTGCTCGATTCGGTGCAATCGGTACCGCACCGTGTTGGGATGGCAAAACAGCAGTTCGCCGGTGGTGCGAAGTGATCCATCGTTTTCCACCCACACCCTGAAGGTCTCGAACAGGACATCCCGCTCGTCGTCGGCCATTCCGGCAAAGGAATCCAGCGTTGGAGCAACGAGTTTGGTCATGACCTCGGGTGCGCTCACCGCCGCGGTCGCGAGTATGGAACCGTCGAACGCGGATACCAGCACGCCCGGGTCCGGTCGGCCGCGAATCGCGACCCGCGCATCCCGCAGTGCTTGCGCGGTGTCGCGGAGGTCGTCGAATCGGGCGCTTACGCCCACCCGTTGTTTGCTCATCCGGGACAGCAGTGCGAGTACGTCCTCGCGGTGCTTGTCGCTGTTGACGTGCACGATCCCGACCTGCAGGTCGGGAAGCAGCCGCCATGCCGAGAACACATCCAGGCTGCGCAGCTTCGATTCGATGTCTGGAAGGGGTTCTGCTCCGACAACCGGAGTTTCGGCGGCGATCACGACGTAGGGGCCGCCGTTGGGAAGTCGAAGGTAGTCGGCCACCTCCCACAGGCTCCATTGTTGGAGTAGCCGGCCGTGGAGCAGCGCGTCGACGAGGGCCGACCGCTCTGACTCCTCGCGGAGAAGACGGCGCGTCTGCTCGTCGCGATACCCGGCGGCCATCGCTGAAGTGAAGACGTCGGCTGCGGTGAGGAGTTTTTCGGTCAATGACTGCAGCGCCTCACCGTTCCCGTCAGCTCGGGTGTTTGCTTCCTCGACAACCTCCTCCCATACCCGGTGAAATCCGACCCGATACGCCTCCATCACCGAAGCCAGCGGGACGCCGTCCCGCGCGCGCTCGACCCCCACCTCGGTCGCTGCGGTCGGGTCGAACTCGCTGTCGGCGGCAATCGCGGTGAAGATCGGGCGCATGTGCGCAGCACACGCCGATACGACGGTCTGGAACGGAACCGGAGCGTCCGACTGGTAGAGCTTGACGTCACGCGTGATCGCATCCGCAAGCAACACGGCGACCTCGTCGGTTCGCTTGCAGAGCGCATCCGCGACATCAGCAACTTGCTGCTGCAGGCCGGCGCCGTTCATATGCGGCACGTTAGGTGACGCACGGGTCATCGCCATCGTCTCGGAAGAACGAACGTGGAGGTCGTCATTGTCCTCCGGACATGACGGGTTGCAGGACCGACGGTCCGAACCAATGACAGATCAACAGCGCCAGCTCCACGTCGAGGCGGTCCTCTCCCATCTCACGGCCGCGACGTTCGATTGCGCGCTGCACGCGATACTTGACGGAATTGAAGTGCATGGTGAGTTCGTCGGCTGCTGCTTTGTAGCTGGAACCATGGCGAAGGAAGACCCGAAGCGTGTCGCGCAACCGTGAATCGTTGTCGGTGTCCGAGGCGAGCGGTCCGAGCACTTCGTGAACCCACTCCCGTGCGTCGTCGATGTTGTCGCCGAGCAGAGCGGCGGCCGACATTCCGGGATCGCTCGCCGCGGTGACGGGCGCGGCGGCGGGTCCAGCGGCGATAGCCACGTTGCGCGCCCGCTGCGCCTGCCGGTGCGATCGGCGGAACCCCTCGACTCCTGGCAGCGGCACCCCCAGCGCAACCGCGGGCGGCCCGTCGTAGCGCGCGACGAACCGTCGAACGTCGGCGACGGCCGATGCGGCCGCCCCGGACTGCAGCGGAATCCAGCCCCATCCGCTGACCCGGTCCGCCGCGACAAAGAGCGAACTATCTTGGGTGGCAAGGGATTCGGTGAGCTCGCGGAGAAACTTCTCCAACGCAGCAAGCTCATCGCCGCCACCGGTGTCCTCTGGCAGCCACAGCACCAGGCCCAGATGGACGCGCCGCATCGGGTACCGGATCGCCGACGTGATCGCGTCCAGGTCGACGTCGGTGGCATCGAGCACCTCGCGCACTCGCACCGCCCGCACACTGTTGCGGTTCTCCAGCCACCGGTCACGCTCCTGCTCGTAAGCGACGACGACTTGTTGAGATATCCAGTCGATGTAGCGAAACGTCACCGTGGTCATCCGCTCGAACACCGCCAGACTCATCCCCGGATCAAGCCCGGCGTTGTTGATCTCCTCGCGAGCGAAGTCGAGCACCATTTCATGGCCAAGCCGGTACGCCCGCACCAGCGCGTTCATGGGTATTCCCCGCTGAGCCATGCGACGCGAATACTCCAGTGCCGCCGTCGGCGGTTCGACGTTCTCGATGGGGATCTCGTAGCGCAGGGCTTTGAACACCGTGTCGACGTTGCCCTGGACGCTCGCGCCCAGCAGTTCCAGCAGCCCCGAATCGTCGCGTAGCTCCGCGATCTCCGTGGCCAGCCGCTGCTGGATCGCGCGCGTCACTTCGAGGAGTCGATCGTTCAGCCTCGCCATGATCACAGCGGAGGTTTCGCTGATCGCTGCATCGTCATGGCGGGCCCGGGCGCCCATGGATCGAGCCTAGATCGCCCCCGGTACCACCGAAGATCGTTTTCCCCGACTCATTGTCTCCAGGCGACAACGGCGCCGGTCAAGTTCATTGATTCGCGACGGTGTGGGCCCCCAGGTCGGCGTCGTACATTTCATCGCACCCACTCCGAGAAGACCGAGCCAGGACCCACTAATGAATCTTTCGGCACTGCCAGACCTCCGAGCCGCGCAAGCACCAGGCGCGCCCGCGGTAGCGGACGACGACGTCGACCTCAACAACACCGAATTCCTCGATGCCGTGCAGCGAGCCAGCGCGACTATGCGATCCCATGGCGTGGCGGCCGGAGACGTGGTGGCGATCATGCTCCCCAACCAGGCCGGTTTCGTCGTCACATTGTTCGCGGCGTGGCGGCTGGGTGCGGCAGTCACGCCGATCAGCCCGACGTTGGTGCCCGCCGAGGTGTCCTACCAGCTCACCGACGCCGGCGCGAAAATACTTGTCGTCGAGAAGCCGCTGGACTTCGACGCTCCGGTGCAGGCTGTGGTCTCCACCGGCGAGCTCTTGTCGGGGCAGGCCGCGAGGGTCGTCGAACCCGCGGCGCATCAGGACGACGCCCTGGCGCTGCTCATCTATACCAGCGGCACCACGGGCCGCCCCAAGGGCGTCATGCTCGATCACGGCAACTTGAATGCCATGTGCCGCATGGCGATCGACGCGTTCGAGATGACAAGTGCTGATCACAGCCTGCTCATCCTGCCGCTGTTTCACGTGAACGGGATCGTGGTGGGGACGCTGTCGCCGCTGGCCGCGGGGGGGCGTGCCACCATTGCCGGCCGGTTCAGCCCGAAGACGTTCTTCGACCGTATCGAGAAGAGCCGCGCCACGTACTTCTCCGCCGTGCCGACCATCTACACGATGCTGTCCGACCTGCCCGCCGACGTGGCGCCTGACACGTCCTCGGTCAGGTTCGCGATCTGCGGCGCCGCGCCGGCGAGCGTCGAGTTGCTCGAGAAGTTCGAGACCCGCTACGGCATCCCACTCATCGAAGGCTACGGCCTGTCCGAGGGATCGTGCGCCACCACCGTCAACCCGCTCAACGGCATGCGCAAAGCCGGCACTGTGGGGCTTCCGTTGCCGGGGCAGATAATTCGGATCGTCGGCGCGGACAACGCGGACGTTCCGCCGGGTGAGGCCGGCGAGGTCTTGATCCAGGGGCCGAACGTGATGCGCGGATACCTGAACAGGCCCGAGGAAACCGCCAAAACCCTTGTCGACGGCTGGCTGCACACCGGCGACGTCGGGCGCTTCGACGAGGACGGCTACCTCATGCTGGTCGACCGGGCCAAGGACATGATCATCCGCGGCGGGGAGAACATCTACCCCAAGGAGATCGAGACGGTCGTCTACCAGCTGCCGGAAATCGCCGAGGCCGCCGTCGTCGGCCGCGCGAGCGCCATGTACGGCGAAGAGCCGGTGCTATTTGTGTCGCTATGCGCGGGTGCTGACATCTCCACGGACCGCATCCATGAGCACGCCCGTCAATTGCTCTCGAAATTCAAATTGCCCGTCGAGATCACGATTCTCGACGACCTCCCCAAGAACGCGGTCGGCAAGCTCGACAAACCCAAGCTGCGCAGATCGCTCGCCGAAAACCCGCAATGACCACCGAAACCGACCGACAAACCTAGCCTGAAACTATCCAAAGGAGCCGATCATGGGATTCACAAAGCCCAACTTCCCAGCCGTTGAACCCGAAACCTTCCTGAAGAAGCCGTTGATGGAGCGGATGAAGATCCTCGCCCTGAATTGGGCGGAGAACGGATACGGCGCGCCGACGATGGTCCACACCATCTACATCGTCAAGCTCGTTTTCTTCTACGCGCTCGGCGGCGTCGTGGTCGCGACGGTGACCTCCGGACTGCCTGCGTTCTGGCATGTGTCGCAGTGGTGGAACCAACCGATCGTCTACGAGAAGGCGATCCTGTGGACCGTGCTGCTGGAGATCATCGGCGTTGCCGGGTCGTGGGGACCACTGGCCGGCAAGACCAAGCCGATGACCGGTGGCATCCTGTTCTGGGCCAGGCCGGGCACGATCCGGTTGCGGCCGTGGCGGTGGGTTCCGTTCACCGCGGGTAACCGCCGGACCTGGTTCGACATCGTCGTCTACGTCGCGCTGATCGTCAGCGTGGTGGTGCCGCTGGTCATGCCCGGCGTGCACAGCGACTCGCTTTCGGCGGCAGTTCCGTCCAACACCTCCGGCTTGGTGAACCCCGCCCTGCTGATCGCACCGATGGTGCTGCTGGTGCTCATCGGACTTCGGGATAAGACGATCTTCCTGGCGGCGCGCGGCGAGCAGTACCTGCCTGCGTTGTTCTTCTTCGCCGCGTTGCCGTTCGTCGACATGATCATCGCGCTGAAGCTGCTGATCGGTGTCGTGTGGATCGGTGCCGGTGTCTCCAAATTCGGCCCGCACTTCAGCAACGTCATCCCGCCGATGGTGAGCAACAGCCCGGCCATGCTGTCCAAATGGGTCAAGCGGGCCCACTACCGCAACTTTCCGAATGACATCCGCCCGTCGCATGTTGCCGGCTTCATGGCGCACGGCCCCGGCACCATCGTGGAAGTCGTTGCCCCGCTTACCCTGCTGCTGTCACCCTGGCCGTGGCTGACGATCATCGCGGCGACGATCATGGTCGCATTCCACCTCTTCATCATCTCGACGTTCCCGCTCGCGGTGCCGTTGGAGTGGAACGTGCTGTTCGCCTACGCGACGATCTTCCTGTTCCTCGGCTTCCCGAACTGGAACGGTTACGGAATCGCGGACATGTCATCGCCGTGGCTGACCGTCGCCATCCTGGCCGGCCTGCTGTTCTTCCCGGTGTTGGGCAACCTGCGCCCCGACCTGGTGTCGTTCCTGCCCTCGATGCGCCAGTACGCGGGCAACTGGGCGTCTGCCGTGTGGGCGTTCGCGCCCGGCGCCGAGGAGAAGCTGAACCGGGTGACCCGGTCCGCCCGCAACCAGGTCGACCAGCTGGTCGCCTTCGGCTACGAGCCGCAGTGGGCCGAGATCTCGATGCAGCAGCCGACCGCTTGGCGGTCCATGCACAGCCAGGGCCGCGGTCTGTTCTCGGTGCTGCTCAAGAACCTTCGCGACATCGACACCCGGACCGTGCGAGAGGGGGAGTTCGTCTGTAACTCGCTGATCGGCTTCAACTTCGGTGACGGCCACCTGCACAACGAGGACCTGATCGAGGCGGTGCAGGACGAGGCGCGATTCGAGCCCGGTGAGCTCGTCGTGGTCTGGGTCGAGTCGCAGGCCATCCACAGCAAGGTCCAGCACTACAAGGTCATCGACGCGGCACTCGGCGTGATCGAGCGCGGCACCTGGAAGGTTTCCGACGCGGTGAACGAACAGCCCTGGCTGCCCAACGGCCCGATCCCATTGGATGTGACGTGGACCCGCACGGTCGTGCCGCCGAGCAAGACCAACGGTCGGTTCGGACAGGTGGCATGAGTACCGCGGTGGTCGTCGGCGGCGGGCCCAACGGGCTCGCCGCGGCCGTCGCCCTCGCGAAGCAAGGGGTGCAGGTCACGGTGCTGGAGGCGACCGATGAGATCGGCGGCGGCGCTCGCTCGAGCGAGGCCATCGTGCCCGGCCTGCTGCACGACGACTGCTCGGCGTTTCACCCGATGGCGGTCGGGTCGACGTTTCTGAACAGCCTTGGCCTGGACCGTTATGGCCTGCAATGGCGCTGGCCTGAGATCGACTGCGTGCACCCGCTGGACAGCGGCGACGCGGGCGTGCTGTGGCGGTCGCTCGATGACACGGTCGCCGGGCTCGGTGGTGACGGGCCGCGGTGGCGGCGGGCATTCGGTCGGCCGGCCGCGACCTTTGACGCGCTCGCCGAGGACATCATGGGGCCGCTGCTGCGGGTACCCAAGCATCCGCTGACGTTGGCCCGGTTCGGCGCCCCGACGGTGCTGCCCGCGTCGACACTCGCCAGATACTTCCGCACCGAGAGGGGCCGGGCACTGTTCGGTGGCGTTGCGGCGCATACGTTCCGGCCGCTGCACTACCCGATGACCTCGGCGATCGGGCTCGGCATCATCACCGCCGGGCACCGGCACGGCTGGCCCGTCGCGGCAGGTGGCTCCCAGTCGATCACCAATGCGCTCGCGTCGCTGCTCGGCGATCTCGGCGGCAAGATCGAGACCGGCGTGCGGATCGACTCGGCCTCGCAGCTGCCGCGGACGGATCTGACGATGTTCGACCTCGCCCCGACGGCGGTCGCCGGCATCCTCGGCGATCGGTTGCCTGCGCGGGTGGGCCGCGCCCTCCGGCGTTTCAGGTACGGGCCGGGCGCGTTCAAGGTGGACTACGCGGTCGAGGGCGGCGTGCCGTGGACCAACGACGCCGCGCGCAGGGCCGGGACCGTTCATCTCGGTGGCGACTATGCGGAGATCGCGGCCACCGAGCGCGCGATCCACGCCGGGCGGATGCCCGATCGACCGTTCGTGCTCGTCGGTCAGCAGTACCTCGCGGACCCGCAACGTTCGGTCGGCGATGTTCACCCGCTGTGGACGTATGCACATGTCCCCCATGGCTATACGGGTGATGCCACGGAGGCGATCACGGCCCAGATCGAGCGGTTCGCCCCCGGGTTCCGGGACCGCGTCGTCGGGCAGACGGTGCGGTCGACCACCCAGATGGCCTTGTACAACACAAACTATGTCGGCGGAGACATCGTCACCGGCGCAAAGGACATCCGCCAGTTGGTCTTCGGGCCACGGCCCACCCTGAACCCGTACCGCCTCGGGATACCGGGAATGTATATCTGCTCAGCGGCCACCCCGCCCGGACCGGGTGCACACGGCATGTGCGGCGCCAACGCCGCGAAAGACGCGTTGACCCACCTGAACCGCGTCTGACTGGGCGGGTTTGGCTCCACAAACCAATGACGGGCCCAACGCTCGTAGTCGCCGAGACGATGACTGCAGAACGTATCGATGCGACAGTTGATGTGTCACAACAACATTCACTTAAAGCCCGCTAATGGGAGAACCATCGAAATGGACGTTCTGGAATCTGCACCACAATTCGCCACCGCGCCGAAGACTGAAAAGTTGGCCCGCCGGGATCTGGGATGTGAGCCTGGCGGCCGCCTTCTCGGGCATCGCTGCGACCATGTCTGTGGCGATCAGGCCGGGCGTCACGTGTTGACGGTGATGCCGATTCCGTCGTCGGTATGGTGCCCAGCCTTGGCGAGCTGGTATGCGGCCTCTTTCGCGAGCGTCTTCGTCAGGCCGAATAGTCCGGATTTCGACGCGGCGTAGTTGGCCTGGCCGATGTTTCCGACCTCGCCGAGAGCACATTGTTCCAGTCGTCGTCGGTCATCGCGGCGAACGGTTTGTCGATGGTGCCGGCTCGGACGCCCCGACGAGATAGCGCGCGTGGTGCATTTCCTCGCCGCCGACGCGTCCTCCTACATCACCGGACAGGTTTGGAGCGTCAACGGCGGCCTGGACATGTGAGGGCCGTTAGCCCAACCGGGCGTCGACAAGGACCCGGGACAGACCGAGCTCGGTGCACTGCGCTACGACCGGTCTGGCTTGGGCTTCGGCGTCGGCCAACCGACCTGCCGCGGTGTATGTTTCGGCGAGCAGCAGCTGCGCGCGCAAGGCTGCCCACGGCCGCAGGTCGCTGTCAATTCCCGCGACCAGTTCTTCAGCCCGCTGACAGGCCTGGGCTCGATCGTCTGAGGAATCGCTCGCCGCCAGCAGCCGCACGCCGGAGTCTTCGTCGAGTTCAGCTGTGATGGTGGCGATCCCGTTGTCCTGCGGGATCGTGCGGGGCGAGCGCAAGCGTGCCGCGTCGGCCGGCGAGATCGCGATCCCCAGCCTAATCCGCTCGTTGTTCATCCGGGCGGCTAGACGTGGCAGCCCCAGGTTCTCTGCCGCCCGCATTCCGTCGGTGAGGCGATCGGCGGCCGACGCGCGGTCGCCCTCGGACGCCTTGATGAGCGCGCCGGTCACATATCTGGCGGCCATGTAATCAACGCCGCCGCCTTCGGAGCCGAGCGGATAGCTTTCGTCCAGAAGCCGTGCCGCCTCCGTCAGTTCACCAGTCTCGTACAACAATTCGCCGAGGAGCGCACCCGCTAGCCGCACCGCGTGCGAGTGTAGCCCGACCTTCTCGGCCATCCGATAGGCGTGCCGGAAGGCATCCATCGCAGCCGGAATGTCGAGCTGGTACTTCGCGGCGATGCCGGCGTAGCAGCTTCCGTAGATTGCGGCGAATGGACCCATCATCTCGTGGTAGGGCGCGGCGAAATCCAGGTGTTGGCGCACCGTCTCGAAGTCGAAACGGTAGATCGCCGCGAAGGCGGCGACATTGCCCGCCACCCCCGCGGCCCGGGGAGGCAGGGTGTCCGGTCGCGACAGTGCCTCCGCCACCAGAGCATCGATGCCGTCGGCCCGATCGCCGAACGCCTCGGCGACGCTTCGCACCACGTTCGCCTCGGCACGCATATCCGCCCGCATCGCCTCCGAGAGATCGGTGCGCTCCACCGCCGCCTCGAACCTATTCAGCGCCGCATAGGTCGGCGCCGTGCGCTGCAGCAGAATGTTGGCCCAGGCGACAATGAGTTGGAGTGGGGCCCGCGCAACGACCGATTGGGGCGGGAGCTTCTTCACAATCTCCAGAAGTGTGGTCATCTTCGACCGCTCCAGCAGGTACGTCTCGTCCCGTTCGACGAGATCGACCGCTCGTGCGGGGTCCCCGGCAGCCAACGCGTGATCCACCGCGTCATTGAGGTGGTGATTTTCGGCGAACCACGCCGACGCGGTCCGGTGAAGCTCATCGATCTCGTCGGGTCGATCGCGTTCCAGCCGGCGACGGAGAAACTCGGCGAACATGTGGTGGTAGCGGTACCAGGTCCGGTCGTCGTCAATCCGGTGCAGGAACAGGCCACGTCGCTCAACTTCTTCGAGCATCGCCTGCCCGCGCGTCAGTTTCGTCAGAGCCGACGCGAGCCCGCCGGAGATTCGTTCGGTGATCGACGTCAGCAGCAGAAACTCGAGCATCTCCGGCTCTAGTGTGTCCAGGACGTTCTCGGCGAGAAACTCACCAATGATGTCGTCGCGGCCCGACATTCGGCCGAGCAGGCTCGCGACGTCGTCGTCGCCGCGTAGGGACAGGGAGGCCAGCTGAAGCGCCGCGGCCCAACCGTCGGTGGAAGCGGTCAACGCGTCCACGTCGCTGGGCGAGAGCTCCAACCCGCCGACATCGATCAGGAATTCTCGCGACTCTGCAACATCGAACCGCAATGCACGGCTGTCGATTTCGATGAGTTCGTCACGAATTCGCATCTTGCTCAACGGCAGCCCCGACCGTGACCAACTGGTCACGATGATCTGGACGTGATGACATCCGTTATCGAGCAGAAAGCCCAGGGCCGCAATCGTCCTGGCGTTCGAGACTCGGTGCCAATCGTCGATCACGACGACGACCGGATCACCGCCGGCGTGGATCGCGTCGACAAGCGCCGTCAGCACGTATCGGTCGGCGTCCTCCCCGTGCTCTTCGAGTACCAGGCCCAATGACTCGGCCAGGGCGGGCCGGACCCGGCGGATTGCCTCCAGTAGATGCGCAATGAACCACACCACGTTGTTGTCGTCGTTGTCGATGGTGAGCCAACCGACTGCGACTCCCTGGCTGGTGAGTTCGTCGCGCCATTGGGCCGCCAGGGTGCTCTTGCCGAACCCCGACGGTGCGTGGATGAAGACGAGTCGTCGACGGCCACCCTCGCGAATAAGATCGGTCAGTCGACCACGTGGCACCAGCCCTTTTGTGGGAACCGGTGGGCGGTATTTGGTCGCAGGTGTCGGCGGTGCGGTCACGGCGGGGCCGTGACCAGCCGAGGGAGCCCGCCCGGGTGTCCGCCGCTCGACACTCAGATCGACTGGCTGCGCCATCTCATCAACAGTCAGGTTGTTGTGGCGCTGGACCTGCCGAAGCTCGTCGCCGAGTTGAGCGGCACTGCCTGGGCGATCTGCCGGGTCTCGGGCCATCGCGCGCTCGATGAGCGCGGACACGTCCTGCGGCAGTCCCTGTTCGCGCAGGTCGGGAACCGGTTGCGACGTGATCCGCAGGAACTGAGCCACCACCTCCTCCCCGCGTCGGCGTTCGAAAGCAGCGTGGCCGGTGAGTGCGCAGAAAAGGGTTGCCCCAAGCGAATACACGTCCGATGCCGGGGTCGGCGTCTTGCCCTCGAGAATCTCGGGGGCGGTGAACGCAGGAGACCCGGCGATCATGCCGGTCGAGGTCTGAAAGCCCCCGGAAATGCGCGCGATGCCGAAGTCCGTCAACTGCGGTTCGCCATAGTCGGACAGCAGGATGTTTCCCGGTTTGACATCGCGATGCAGAGTGCCCACGCGGTGCGCGGCTTCGAGTGCACCAGCCAGCTTGACGCCGATGCTGAGCGTCTCCACCCAATCGAGGGGTCCGTGCTCGCGGATCAGGGCTTCCAACGAATCCTTTTGGTAATAGGGCATTACCAGGTATGGACGGCCGCTCGCGATGGTGCCGACCTGCATGATGTTGACAATGTTCGGGTGACCGGACAGCCTCCCCATGGCGCGTTGTTCCCGCAAAAATCGTTCGAGGTTCTCGGCGTCGAGGTCGGAATTCAACACCTTGACAGCGACGGCGCGGTCGAGTGTCGGTTGCGCGCAGCGGTATACAACGCCGAAACCGCCGCGGCCGATCTCTTCGACCTCATCGAAACCCTCGCCACGAAGTTCCGCGGGGATATCCGCGATCAGACCCCGCTGCGTTGCAAGCGGATCGCCCTTGGCCATCGATGCCATCCTCAGCCTGTAGGCAATGCGCCGGTGCCCGCCCACCCAGCCGGACACTGCGGCGTCGTTCCCTGACCCGTCTGACTAGTCACGTCAGACTATCGCCTGGGGTACGGCCGAACATGAGTTTCAATATCAGCCGTCGCGTGGCAACACAGTGAGGACACGGGTGATGAAGACGCCGAACGCGACCATGAAATCGCGCAGGAATTGCTCCGTCGACTCATCGGTGACTTCACCGTCGTCGGTGATCAGCCCCGGTGTGACCTGGACGTAGGCCTCGGGCGCGCTCATCTGTGGCGAATTGCAGAAGCTCAGCGCGCTGCGCACATTCTGCTGGGCGAGTGCGGTCCCTATTTTGCCGGGTGAGGCGCCGATCACCGCCGACGGCTTGCGGGTGAACGAGTTGGTTCCGTATGGGCGGCTTGCCCAGTCGATGGCATTCTTCAAGCTGCCGGGGATGCCGCGGTTGTACTCGGGGGTGACGAACAGCACTGCGTCAACCGAACCGATGGCGTCCTTTAGGGCCCGACCCGCCGGCGGATAATCGGCGTCGAAGTCGCGGTTGTACACCGGAAGGTCCCTGATCGGGATCTCCACCAGTGTCAGATTTTCTGGAGCCAACCGGATCAGCGCCTTCGACAGGGTGCGGTTGATCGACTCGGTGGACAGGCTGCCGATGATGTAGCCGACCATGTAGCTGCTGCTCATGCTAGGACACCTGCTTTCCGTGTCGCCGACGCACATTGATCACCCCACGCGGCCGTCGCTCCTAAGCCTCGCGGACCTGACCAGATTCGCATTGTTCGGCGCAACACCATCGTGGCGGCGAAGTTGTGTCCACCGACAACTGGTTGACGCCGGTCCTGACCGTTAGGCCGGCAACGAACGCGGCCGCAGCGTGATCATCGGCGGCCGGTCGTCGAGCGACACCTCCGACGTGCGGGGCGTGTAGCCCTCCCCGTCGGCGAAGAACTGCGTGAGGCCGACTGCGGAGTCGGGGATGCCGCAACGAGACAGCAGGGTGGCGATCACCTGCCTGCTCATCGTGGCGAGCTCGGTCAACGGCCGGTTGCGGTGCTCCCGCACGCCGAGGTTGACCTGCGCGATGGCGTCCAGGCCGAGCCGGTCGTAGGTGTCGATGAGCAGCCCGATCTCGACGCCGTAACCGGGCGCGAACGGCACCGAGGTCAGCAGCTCGCGGGTGCCGGCGTACTCACCGCCCAGCGGCTGCATCAGGTAGTTGAGCTCGGGGCGCAGCGCGGCCAGCAACGGGCGCGCCACCAATTCGGTGACCCGGCCCCCGCCGTTGGCGTCCTCACTGCCGCTGACCTTGAGCGGACGCCGGTAAAAGCCCTTGACCAGGTGCACGCCCTCGGTGGTCAGCAGCGGGCCGACCAGCTTCGGCACGAACATCGGGTCGGGGTCGATCAGGTCGGAGTCGACGAACACCACGATGTCACCGGTGGTCGCCGCCAGCGAGCGCCACAGCACCTCGCCCTTGCCGGGTTGCGGCGCCACTTCGGGCAGCGCGACCTCGCGGCTGATCACCCGTGCGCCTGCGGCGAGAGCGCGGATCTCGGTGTCGTCGGTGGAGCCGGAGTCCAGCACGATCAGCTCGTCGACCAGCCCGCCGACCAGCGGCGTGATGGTTTCGACGACGGAGCCGACGGTTTCTTCCTCGTTGAGTGCGGGCAGCACGACCGAGACGGTCCGCCCGGCCTTGGCGGCCTCCAGCTCGCGAACGGTCCATGAGGGCCGGTTCCAGCTGTGGTCGGTGAGCCAGCGGCTTTCAACGGCCGCGTCCATGGTGGCTGCGGCTGGTGTCAGTTCGGATAACACAGTCATGCCAGTCCCCTAACCGTGCGCGTCGGCGGTCGCACGCCCTGGATCGACGCGACCATTTCCAGTACGCGTCGTGTGGGGCCGACTTCGTGTACCCGGAACACGGCCGCTCCGGCGGCGGCGGCGAGTGCGGTCGCCGCCAGGGTGCCCTCAAGGCGCTCGGTCAATCCCACACCGAGAGTTTCCCCGACGAAGTCTTTGTTGCTCAGCGCCATAAGGACGGGCCATCCGGTATTAACAAGATCTTTTACGTGGCGCAACAAAGTAAGACCGTGATAAGTGTTTTTGCCGAAATCGTGGGTCGGGTCGATGAGCACCGCGTCGCGGGCCACGCCGGCCGCCACGGCGCGCTCGGCGGCGGCGGTGACCTCGGCGATGACATCGTCGACGACACCACGCTCTGCGGTGCCGTAGTTGACCCGGAACGGTCGGGTGCGCGGCGCCGCGCCTCCGGTATGGCTGCACACCAGCCCTGCGCCGAACTCAGCGGCCACCGACGCCAAGCCCGGATCGGTGCCGCCCCAGGTGTCGTTGATCAGGTCGGCACCGGCGGCGCAGGCCTGTTTCGCGACGGCCGAGCGCCAGGTGTCGACGCTGATCAGCTGGTCGGGGTAGGTAGCGCGGAGCCATTCGATGAACGGCACCACCCGCGCGATCTCCTCGTCGACGCCGACGTCGTCACCAGGGCCGGCTTTCACCCCGCCGACGTCTACGACATCGGCACCGTCGGCGATGACCCGGTGAGCCGCGGCCATCGCCGCCTCATCGGTGAAGGTTGCGCCGCGGTCGTAGAACGAGTCCGGCGTGCGGTTCACGATCGCCATGATCAGCGCGCGTTCAACGGTCACCGGACGGCCGCAGAAGGTCGACTGCACGCCCACCAGGCTAGTGATAGGCGCCGAGTGCACGCTTATTCGCAGGTCTACTCGACGTTTGTGCGCAGCAACCGTGCGTTCGACGATTTGCTGTCGGTGCCAGCTCTCCGCTCCCCCACGATTGATTTGTGCGGTCTCGACTCGTCGTTGCCACCGAAGCTCTCGCTGCCGGCACGCTGACGCGGCGCGACCTCGGTCGGCGTTATACCAAGGTCCACCGCAACGTGTACGTCCGAACCGGCGTAGAGCTAACCGCCCTTGATCGCGCACACGCGGCATGGCTGTGGTCCGGCCGGAGAGCGACGCTTGTCGGGCACTCGGCCGCAGTTGTCCTCGGTAGCCGGTGGATGCCAGCCGATGCGCCGGTGGAGCTGGCCCACTCCCGCAGGCCGGCGGCGCCCGGCATCACAGCGCGCAGCGCCCAGTTTCGCGATGATGAGCTTTGCACGGTGCGCACGATCCGCTGCACGACACCCGCCCGCACCGCATACGACCTCGCGCGGCGACTCCCTTTGGAGTCGGCTGTGATTAGAGTCGACGCGCTGTTGAATGCGACCGGTGCGACAACGGCGGAAGTCCAAGCGATCGCAGCGCGGTACCCCGGTGCCCGCGGCATACGGAGATTTCGTACCGCGCTCGACCTCGTCGACAGCGGCGCCGAGTCGCCTCAGGAGACGCGCCTTCGACTGCTGCTGGTGCGGTCCGGTCTGCCCAGGCCAGTCACGCAAATACGGGTAGGCAACCGCCGCATCGACATGGGGTGGCCGGACCATTTGGTGGGAGTCGAGTATGACGGCGAGCAACACTGGACAAACCCCGAGCAGCACGCCGGCGACATCGAGCGTCTTGAATTCCTCGCGGCGCGCGGTTGGTTGATCGTGCGGGTCAGCGCCACGCAGTTGCGCTATCAGCCGGCGGTCGTCGTCGAGCGAGTGGCCAACGCGCTGTCACAGCGAGCGCACGGTTATTAACGGGCCGACCCGACGTTTACGTGTAAGTAGCGCGCACTCGTCAGCCCTTTGGGCGCTTGCCGTCCTTCACTTCGTCGGGGTACTCGTCGTAGAACGGCACGTAGCCCTCGTCGCGGCCCGCCAACACGTAGATCGGGTCCTCGATCTCTGCGGCGTCGCCTTCTTGGCTGGCGCCGTAACCCTGCTTGCGCAGATCCACCTTCTGGCTCTTGAACGTCGAGGTGTACGCCAGCTCCTTGACGACCCGAACGAACAGCGGCACGGCGTAGGACGGCAGATGCTCGAAGCCGGCCTTCGCCAGCGCCCTGCCGTCGAACTCCTGGCCCTCCTTGAGCTGGATGGCCACCATGCCCGCGCGGCCGCCGGTGCCTGGCACCTCGACGCCGAACACCGTCGCCTCCTCGACCTGCGGGTCGGTCGACACCGCGGCCTCGACCTCGGTGGTGGCGACGTTCTCACCCTTCCAGCGGAAGGTGTCGCCGAGCCGATCGGTGAACGCGGCGTGCCCGAAGCCCTGTGACCGCATCAGGTCACCGGTGTTGAACCAGACATCGCCCTCACGAAAAGCGTTGCGCACCAACTTCTTTTCGCTGGCCTCTCTGTCCGTGTAGCCGTCGAACGGCTGGAAGCTGCTGACCTTCGACAGCAGCAGCCCGGGCTCGCCGGTCTTCACCTTGCGCACCCGACCGTCCTCGCCGCGCTTCGGCTCACCCGTTTCGTCGTCGTACTCGACGAACGCGACCGGCGACGGGCAGATCCCGGTGGTCTTGTCCACGTTGAACACGTTGAGGAAGGCGGTGTTGCCCTCACTGGCGGCGTAGAACTCGCACACCCGCTCGATACCGAACCGCTCAGTGAACTCGTCCCAGATCGCGGGCCGCAGCCCATTACCGATGATCACCCGCACCTTGTGCTGGCGGTCGGTGGGCTTGGGCGGCTGGTTGAGCAGGTAGGCGCAGATCTCGCCGATGTAGACGAACGCGGTGGCGTCGTAGCGGATGACCTCGTCCCAGAACTTCGACGCCGAGAACGACTTGCCCAGCGCCAGCGTCGCCCCGGAGTTCAGCACTGAGGACACCGCGACCGTCAGCGCGTTGTTGTGGTAGAGGGGCAGGCAGCAATACAGGGTGTCGCGGCTGGTCAGCCGCACGCCGAGGCCGCCGAAGCCGGCCAGCGCACGCAGCCAGCGGTAGTGGGTCATGACGCTGGCCTTCGGCATCCCGGTGGTGCCCGAGGTGAAGATGTAGAACGCCTTGTCCTTGGCCAGCACCGCGGCGGTGGCGGCCGGGTTGTTCGTCGGCGCGGTGGCCGCCAACCGCTCCAGCTCGTCGAGCGTGATCAGGCCGGGGGTGTCGGCGCCGCTCTCGTTGATCGGATCGACCAGGTCGGTCTCGGCGACGATGGCCTTGGCATTCAGTAGCCCGATGCTGTGTGCGAGCACCTTGCCGCGCTGGTGGTAGTTGAGCATGCCTGCCACCGCGCCACACTTGACGGTGGCCAGCATCAGCAGCACCGACTGCGGGGAGTTGCGCAGCATGATGCCGATGACGTCGCCATGGCCGACGCCACGCGCGGCCAGCACCGCGGCGTAGCGGTTCACGGTCTCGTTGGCCTGCTGATACGTCAGCTGCTGATCGTCGAACTTGATGAAGACATTGTCGGCGTAGCGTGCCGCCCGCTCTTGGAAGACCTTGCCGATGGACGTCTTCGCCGACGGGCGGGCCAGGAATCCGGTGATGGCGCCACGCACGATGGACGGGGTGTCCGCCAGCACGCCGGGCACGTGCGTGATGATGTCGAGCAGCCCAATGCTGCTGCGGGTCCCCGATTTCTGGTCGGTCATGCGGCGCTTTCCCTCCGGTGTCGTCTGTCCGACACCCTATCGACGCGGGTGATCGCCATCACGGGGCCGGTGCGCAGGCCGCCAGTGCATCCTCGATGTCGTCCACCACAATGAGCCGGTCCAGCGCTATCTGGCTGACGTACCCGCTGTCGATGAGGCCGTACAGCCAGGCCCGCAACCCGTCGTAATGCCCGAACGGATCAAGCATTACGACCGGCTTGTCGTGCATACCCAGATAGCCGGCGGTCCACGCTTCGAAGAACTCCTCGAGCGTGCCGATACCACCCGGCAACGCGATGAACGCGTCGGCCCGCTCCTCCATGACCTGCTTGCGTTCCCGCATCGTGTCGGTGATGACGAGTTCATCGGCGTCGACGTCGGCGAGCTCGCGGTGCACGAGTGCCTTCGGGATCACCCCGACGGTGCGGCCGCCGCGCGCCCGGGCACCGGCGGCCGCCGCGCCCATGGCCGAGACGTTTCCTCCGCCGGACACCAGGGTCCAGCCGCGACCGGCGATGCCGGCCCCGACGCGGCCGGCCAGCTCGAGTAGTTCGGGGTGCCTCGGCCCCGACGCGCAGTAGACGCAGACCGCCCACTCGCGGCCGGGATCCGGGGACACACCGACAACGTAGACGACCCGCCCACCGGAATGCATTTGGCTTATTCGCGTTCGGCTTTGGCGGTAAGAGCCATAAACTCCGGCGGATGCCTGTCGAGTGGAGGACCGCGCCGCCTGGACCGGCGGCCGAACGGCTCGAGACGGCGGTGGCCGAACGCGGCGGGGCGGTACTCGTCGGGCCTGTCGGTGCGGGCAAGACGACGGTGGCCCGAGCCGCGAGCGAGCGCATCGGCGGCCCCTCCGCCTGGGTGACCGGGACGGTGTCGGATCGGGTGATTCCGTTCGCGGCGCTGCGCGGTCTGATCGAGGTTTCCGACACCGGCAAGACGGCGGCCGTGCTGAGGGCCGCCCGCGAGTCGCTGGGGGACGGGCTGCTGCTGACCGTCGACGACGCACACCTGCTCGACAACCTGTCCGCGACGCTGGTGTACCAGCTGGCCGTCAGCGGCTCGGTGCGCCTGATCGTCACCGTCGACCCCGACGAGGGTCCGCCCGATTCGATCACGGCGCTGCAGCTCGACAACCTGCTGCCGCGGATCGAGCTCACACCGCCAGACTCCGACCCGACCCGGCTGGACGCCCCGGTACGGGAGTTCGTCGCATCGCTTCCGGCCGACGCTCGCGAGGCGCTCGAGTTTCTGGCGGTGGCCGACCCGCTGTCGTTGGCCGACCTGTCGGCGTTGGCGGGCGGCGACGCGGTGCAGGCCGCCGAGGGCGCGGGCGCGATCGCGGTCGTCGACGATGAGGTGCGGGCGGCCCATCCGCTCTACGCCGACGCGGTCCGGGCACAGATGCCACCAGCGGATCTGCAGCAGCGGCGAACCGCGTTGTTCGAAACGCTGGCCGCCAAGCGCCCCCGAGATGTCGTCGACCGGTTGCGGCTGGCGGTGCTGGCGCTGGACAGCGACAACCCGCAGCCGGTTGCCGACGTGGTGGCCGCCGCGGCCGATGCGCTGCGGCTCGGCGATCTGGCGCTGAGCGAACGCCTCGGCGCGGCGGTGCTGGAGCGCGACCCGGACCTGGACGCGCGACTGACGCTGGCCCAGGCGTTGGCATGGCAGGGCCGCGGACGCGAGGCCGACGACGTGCTCGCTGCCGTCGACCCCGCCGGCCTGTCGGATACGGAGCTGATGGCATGGGCGCTGCCGCGCGCGGCCAATCAGTTCTGGATGTTGTCCGAGCCGGAGCGGGCGACGGCGTTCCTGCAGACCACCCGCAACCGGGTGTCGTCACCGGTGGCGCGGACCACCGTCGATGCGCTGTCGGCCACCTTCGCGATGAACGCGGGCCGTCCGGGCCGGGCGATGGAGATCGCGGAGGAGGTGCTGGCCTCGCCGGATGCCGACGACACCGCGGTCGGCTGGTCGGCGGCGGCCGCCGCGCTGAGCTGCGCGAGGATGGGCCGGTTCGCCGACGTCGACGCGCTCGCCGAGCGGGCGATGGAGGCGCAGCACCCGGGGCTGCTCCGGTTCACCAGCGGCTTCGGCCAGACGACGGCGCTGATGATGGCGGGCGAGTTGGACCGCGCGCAGGAGCTGGCACAGCAGCTCACCGATTTCGCGCAGATGCAGCAGCCCGGTCGCGCGATCGGCGAGATCCTGGTGGCCGACGTGCTGATCTCCCGCGGCGAGTTGGCCGCCGCGGCGAAGCTGCTGCGCGGGGCGGCCGACGCCTTGGCGCCGACCGGGTATTCCTGGGGACCGCTGGCGTGGATGCTGCTGGCCCAGGCGCTGGCCCAACAGGGCGAGACGGCCGAGGCGTCAAAGATCCTGTCCCGCGCCGATTCCCGGCACGGGCTGAAGTCGATGCTGTTCGCCCCGGAGCTGCTGCTGGCCCGGGCGTGGACGACGGCGGCGCGGCGTGACCCGGTCGGGGCGCGGTCCGCGGCTCGCGACGCGGCGCGGGCGGCCGAGCGCGGCGGCCAGTCGGCCGTGGCGCTGCGCGCGTTGCACGACGCCGTGCGGCTCGGCGACACCCGCTCCGCCGACGGCATCGCGCGGCTGACCGCCGACGTCGACTGCGTGTTCGGTGGGCTGGCGTTGCAGCACGCCCGCGCGTTGGTCGCAGGCGACGCAAGTGACTTGGAGGCGGTGGCGGCCGCCTTCGCCGATATCGGCATGATGGGCGCGGCCGCCGACGCGTCGGCGCAGGCGAAACGATGACCTAGCGCAATGCGCTGGAGGCGCCCAGTGTCTCCAACTTCCCGACGCGCAGCCGCAGCGTTCGGTCCAACCGGACCTCTGCGAGAAACCGCGTGTCGTGGCTGACCACCACGAACGCGCCTCGGTAGGCGTTCATTGCGGATTCCAGCTGGCCGACGCTGACGAGATCGAGGTTGTTGGTCGGCTCGTCGAGCAGCAGCAAGTGCGGCGCGGGTTCGGCGTACAGCACACACGCGAGGGTGGCGCGCAGCCTTTCACCGCCGGACAACGCCGCAACCGGCAGCTGAATCCTGGTACCACGGAACAGAAATTGGGCCAACAAGTGCATGCGTCGGGTCTCGGAGAGGGCTGGCGCGAACGCCGAGAGATTCTCCGCGACCGTGCGTTGGTCGTCGAGCAGGTCGAGCCGCTGCGAGAGGTAGGCGACCCGACCGTCGGCCCGCTGGATGCTCCCCGCGTCCGGTTCGAGTTCTCCAGAGATGATGCGTAGCAGTGTCGACTTGCCCGCGCCGTTGGGCCCGGTTAGCGCTATACGTTCGGGGCCCCGCACCGTGAGATCGGCATCCGCGAACAACTGCTTGCCTCCCCTGGTCATCCGCAGACCCTCGGCGACCAACACGGTGCGTCCGGCGGGCACCTCGGTGTCGGGCAGGTCCAGCACGATCGACCGATCGTCGCGCAGTGCGCGTTCGGCGTCATCGAGACGGGCTATGGCGTCGTTGACCCTCGCGGCGTGTACCCCGTCGATGCGCCCCGCAGACTCCTGCGCGCTGCGCTTCATCGCGCCCGCGATTATCTTGGGCAGGCCGGCATCCTTCACGTTGCGCGCCGCAGTGCTTGACCGTCGCGCTGCGCGTTCGCGCGCTTGCTGCATCTGGCGCTTCTCGCGCTTGAGCTGTTGCTCCGCGTTGCGGACGTTGTTTTGAGCGACGCGCTGCGCCTCGCTAACCGACTCCTCGTACGAAGTGAAATTGCCTCCGTAGAAAGCGATTTCGCCGCGGTGCAGCTCGGCGATGCGGTCCATCCGGTCCAGTAGCATTCGGTCGTGGCCGACCACTAACAGGCATCCGCTGTAGTCGCTGAGCACGTCGTAGAGCTTGGCCCGCGCGTCGGCATCGAGGTTGTTGGTCGGCTCGTCGAGCAGCAGCACGTCGGGACGCTTCAGCAGTTCGGCCGCCAGACCGAGTGAGACGACCTCACCACCGCTGAGCGACCCCAGCCTGCGATCCAGCGCGATGTGCCCGAGGCCGAGCCGCTCCAATTGCGCCCGGGTGCGTTCCTCGATGTCCCACTCATCGCCGATCGCGGCGAACACCTCCTCGCCGGCATCGCCGGCGGCAAGTGCACTCAGCGCATCCAGAACGGGTGCCACGCCGAGCACGTCGGCCACTGTGCGCTCGGCCACGAACGGCAAGGTCTGCGGCAGATAGCCGACAACGCCGTCGACGGTCACCGATCCCGCGGTGGGTCGGAATTCGCCCGCGATCAGCTTCAGCAGCGTGCTCTTCCCTGCTCCATTGGGCGCCACCAGGCCGGTGCGTCCGTCGCCGACGGTGAACGACAACTCCTCGAACAGCGGCGTGTCGCCGGGCCAGGAGAAGGACAGATTCGAACAGACAATGGATGTATCAGACATGCGAGGGATCTCTCGGGGATTGCACGGAAGGGGACGACCGATCGATCCGGGAATCACCCGGAGATGTCGTCAACTCACATGCCTACAGCGTAGGCGTCCGGTCAAGCGGTTAAATACCGCCGCAGCATGTCGGTCGCCACGGTGATCTGCGCCACCTCGACTCGCTCGTCGATGCGGTGCGCGAGGTTGGGATCGCCGGGTCCGTAGTTGACGGCCGGGACACCGAGCGCCGCGAACCGGGCCACATCCGTCCAGCCGTATTTCGCGCGCACCTGTCCGCCTGCGGCCTCTACCAGTGCGGTGGCGGCCGATTTGGTCAGCCCGGGCAGCGCGCCCGGGGCGGCATCGGTCTGTTCGATGTGCAGGTCGAGGCCGTCGAGCAGCTCACGTACGTGTTGGCCGGCCTGCTCGATGCTGCGGTCAGGGGCGAAGCGGAAGTTGATGGTGACCGATGCCGCGTCGGGGATGATGTTGCCCGCGATTCCGCCGTCGATGCGCACCGCCGACAGCCCCTCGCGGTAGGTGCACCCGTCGATGTCGACGCTGCGCGCTTGATAGGTCGTCAGCCGATCGAGCACCGCGCCCAGCTTGTGAATAGCGTTGTCGCCCAGCCACGATCGCGCCGAGTGGGCGCGGGTGCCGCCGACGGTGACGACGAGGCGAAGCGTGCCCTGACAGCCCGCCTCGATGTAACCGCCCGACGGCTCACCGAGGATGGCAACGTCGGCCTGCAGCCAGTCAGGGAGTTCACGTTCGATACGGCCCAGACCGTTTGCGGCGGACTCGATTTCCTCGCAGTCGTACATGACCAGCGTGATGTCGTGCGTCGGTTCGGTTACGGTGGCGGCCAGGTGCAGGAACACCGCGTCGCCCGACTTCATGTCGGATGTTCCGCAACCGTGCAGTTCGCCGTCGCTGCGGCGGCTGGGCAGGTTGTCGGCGACTGGGACGGTGTCGAGGTGCCCGGCCAGGATCACCCGCGTCGGCCGGCCCAGCTGGGTTCGGGCCAGCACGGCGTTGCCGTTGCGCACGATTTCGAATCCCGTGGTCTGCTCGCGCAGCGCGGTCTCGACCTCGTCGGCGATACGCTCCTCGTTCCGCGATTCGCTGGGGATGTCCACCAGCGCCGCGGTAAGCGCGATCGGGTCGCCATGCAAGTCCAGCACAACTCACCAGGCTAGCGGGTCGCCTTTTCATGCCGAGCAGACGCAGAGTCGCATGATCGGTCGCGATCTTGTGCGAATCTGCGTCTGCTCGCGGGGAAAAGGCATCCAGTACCGTGTAGCAGCGTGACTGCAGCTTCTGGCGTCGGTGTGGCGACCATCGCCGCCGACGGAACCGTTCTCGACACGTGGTTCCCGGCACCCGAGTTGTCCGGTGACGGCCCGTCGGGCACGGTGCGGCTGCCGGTGGCGGAGGTTCCCGACGAGCTGGCGGAGCTGGCCGGACGCGACGACGACCGTGATGTCGACACCGTCGTGGTGCGCACGGTGATCGCGTCACTGGACGACAAGCCCGCCGACACCTACGACGCCTACCTTCGGCTGCACCTGCTTTCCCATCGGCTGATTCAGCCGCACGGCGCCAGCGTCGACGGGATCTTCGGCGTCCTGGCCAACGTGGTGTGGACCAATTACGGGCCGTGCGCGGTGGAAGGATTCGAGTTGGTGCGGACGCGGCTGCGTCGGCGCGGTCCGGTGACGGTCTACGGCATCGACAAGTTCCCGCGGATGGTCGACTACGTCGCGCCCACCGGGGTCCGGATCGCCGATGCGGACCGGGTTCGGCTGGGCGCACACCTGGCGGCGGGTACCACCGTCATGCACGAGGGCTTCGTCAATTTCAACGCGGGCACGCTGGGCACCTCGATGGTGGAGGGCCGGATTTCGGCGGGCGTGATCGTCGACGACGGCTCCGACGTCGGAGGCGGCGCGTCAATCATGGGCACGCTCTCCGGTGGAGGCACGGAGGTGATCGCGGTGGGTAAGCGCTGCCTGCTGGGCGCGAACTCCGGACTGGGCATCTCGTTGGGCGACGACTGCGTCGTCGAGGCCGGGTTGTACGTGACCTCAGGGACGAAGGTGCAGACCGCCGACGGCCAGACGGTCAAGGCGCGCGAGCTGTCCGGCGCGAATAACCTTCTGTTCCGCCGTAATTCGCTGAGCGGTGCGGTAGAGGTCGTCGCTCGTGACGGCACGGGTATCACGCTCAACGAAGCGCTGCACGCCAACTAGTTCGGTCAACACTCAACAACATTGAGTGCCAGGCCGCCGCGCGCGGTTTCCTTGTACTTGTCCTTCATGTCCTCACCGGTCTCGCGCATGGTCTTGACGACCTTGTCAAACGACACCTTATGTGTCCCGTCACCGCTGAGTGCGATCCGGGCGGCGGTGAGGGCCTTGACGGCGCCGACGGCGTTGCGCTCGATGCAGGGGATCTGGACCAGGCCCCCGACCGGGTCGCAGGTCAGCCCGAGGTGGTGTTCGATACCGATTTCGGCGGCGTTCTCAACCTGCCAGGGGGTTCCGCCGAGCAGTTCGGTCAGCCCGGCCGCAGCCATCGAGCACGCCGAGCCGACCTCGCCCTGGCAACCCACCTCGGCGCCGCTGATGGAGGCGTTCTCCTTGATGATGCTGCCGATGCCCGCGGCGACGAGCAGGAAACGCACGGTGCCATCGTCGTCGGCGCCGGAGATGTAATCGTGGTAGTAGTGCAGCACGGCCGGGATGATGCCTGCCGCGCCGTTGGTCGGTGCGGTCACCACGCGCCCACCGGCGGCGTTCTCCTCGTTGACCGCGATGGCATAAAGACTGACGCAGTCCATCGCCATCAACGGGTCACTCGAACCCGCCGCGGCGGAGAGCTTTGCGGCCAGCTGCGGAGCACGGCGGCGCACCTTGAGGCCGCCGGGGAGGACACCTTTGGCATCGATGCCCGCCTGGATGCATTCCTGCATCACCGACCAGATCCGCAGCAGCTGACTGCGCACATATTCTTCGGTGTGCCAGGTCATTTCGTTGGCCATGACGATGTCGCTGATGCGCAGGCCGGTCTCCCCGGCATATTCCAGCAACTCGTCGCCGGTGCGGAACGGGTACCGCACGGGCGTCTTATCGGCGACCACGACGGGGTCGTCGCCGCCAGAAACCTGGGTGTCGTCAAGGACGAAGCCCCCGCCGATCGAGTAGAAGGTCCGTTCCGCCACCACCGCCCCGCTGTGTTCGAAGGCACGGAACACCATGGCGTTGGAGTGGAATCGGGCCTTCTTGGTGGTGTGCAGGATGATGTCGTCGGCGAGATTGAAGGTGATCGGATGCTGGCCAAGGAGCGACAGCAGTCCGGTGTTGGAGATCGTGTCGATCACCTCAGGGGTGTGGTCCGGGTCGACCGCGTCCGGCCGTTCTCCTAGCAGGCCGAGGGCGACGGCCGGGACGCTGCCGTGGCCCTTGCCGGTGGCGCCGAGGGATCCGAACAGTTCCACGGTGACTCGCTCGGTGGAGGTGAGCAGCCCGTCCTCGGACAGTCCGCGGGCAAAGCGGTTGGCGGCGATCATCGGGCCGACGGTGTGTGAACTCGACGGTCCGATGCCGATCTTGAAGAGATCGAAGACGCTGAGAGCCATAGTTAGGACCTAATCCTTGCGTTGGTTGGATCATAGATCGGCCGCAGCGACAGCGAAATCGGGTACCGCTGTCCGCCGACGTTGACCTCGTAGCTGCCCGCCTTCACCCAGTCGGCGTTGACGACGGCGTTGTCGGTCGAGCGAACGTAGGCCAGCCCCACGCAGGCGCCGATCGTCTCGCCCCACGCCGCAGAAGTGACCTGGCCGGCGACGGCGCCGTCGCGAAGGACCAACTCGCCGCCCCACAGCATGGCCTCTGGCGCATCGACGCTGAAACCGACGAGCTTGCGGCGCGGGCCTTCGGCTTTGGCCTTCTCGACGGCCTCGCGGCCCAGGAACGCGATGTCGGACTTGAGCTTGCACGCGAACAGCAGTCCGGCCTCGACGGGATTCTCGCTGGGGGTCAGTTCACGCCCGAAGGCGCGGTAGCCCTTCTCCAGCCGCATCGATTCGATCGTGTAGTAGCCGCCGCGGCCGACGCCGAACTGCTCGCCGGCCTCCATCAGGTCTTGGTAGGTGCCGACGGCGAATTCAGTGGGCACGTAGAGTTCCCAGCCCAATTCGCCGACGTAGGTGATCCGGGTCGCCCGCACGGTCGCATAACCCAGCGAAATCGGTTGGCTGGTGCCGAACGGGAACGCTTCATCGGACAGGTCGGCGGCGGTCAGGGTGGCCAGCAGGTCACGCGATCTGGGTCCCATCACGCCGAACACGGCGTATGCCGACGTCACGTCGACGAGCGAGGCGCGCGCGCCGGCGGGCAGGCTTCTGCGGATGTGGTCCTTGTCGCGCTCCGTGGTGGCGGCGCTGCTGACGATGAAGAACTCCTCGGCGCCGATCCGGGTCACGGTGACATCGGATTCGTAGGTGCCGCGTTCGTTGAGCATCCCGGTGTAGACCGCCTTGCCGATCTCGACTCCGACGTCTGCGGTACACAGCCACTGCAGTGCCGCCTCGGCGCCGGGCCCGACCATCAGGTACTTGGAGAACGAGGTCTGGTCGAACACCGTGACGGCGGTGCGGGTGTTGGTCTGTTCGGCCGCCGACCATGGCAGCCAGTTCGGCTTACCCCAGGTGTACTCGATGGCCGGATCGACTCCGGCGGGGGCGAAGAAGTTGGCGCGCTCCCAGCCCATCCTGCTGCCGAAGTTGGCGTTGGCGGCCTCCAGCAGGTGATGCACCGGAGACCGGCGGAACGGCCGGGCGGTCTTCATCTCGCGGTTGGGCCAGGGGATTTCGTAGTGCAGACCCAGCACTTCGGCGACCCGGTCGTGCAGCCAGCGGTTGTTGCCGTTGAAGGGTGCGAACCGGCGGATGTCGACGCCGGTGAGGTCACTGGTGGGTGCGTCGTTGACGATCCACTCCGCCAGCGCCCGCCCTGCGCCGCCCGCGGTGGCGATGCCGACCGAGTTGAATCCGGCGCCGACGAAGAAGTTGTCGAGTTCGGGGGCCTCGCCGAGGATGAACTGGTTGTCGGGGGTGAAACTCTCCGGTCCGTTGTAGAACTTCTTGATTCCGGTCACCTCGAGCGCGGGGATCCGCAATAGCGCGTTGTTCATCAGGATCTCGAAGTGGTCCCAATCCTCTTCCAGCAGCTGGAATTCGAACGGATACGGGATGGCATCAGGCGCCACCCATGGCTTGGCTTCCGGCTCGAATCCGCCGATGACCAGGCCGCCCACTTCTTCCTTGAAGTAGGTGTAGCCGTCGGGGTCCCGCAGGATCGGGAGGTCGGGGTGTACGCCGTCGATGCCTTCGGTCACGACGTAGAAGTGCTCGGCCGAATGCAGGGGCACATTGACGCCCGCCATCGCACCGACCTGTTTGGCCCACTGCCCGGCGCAGTTGACGACGATCTCGGCCTCAATGTCGCCTGCGTCGGTGCGCACACCGGTGACCCGCCCGTCGTGGGTGAGAATGTCGAGGACTCTGGTCTTTTCGATGACGCGGGTTCCGCGCATCCGCGCACCCTTGGCCAGCGCGAATGTCAGGTCGGTCGGGTTGGCCTTACCGTCGGCCGGTAGCCAGATGGCCCCGGCCAGGTCGTCGACCCTCATCACCGGGTAATGCTCGAGCGCCTGCTCGGGGCTGAGCAGCTCGCATTCCATGTCGAACGCCGCGGCGTTTGCGGCAGTGCGCCGCAGCTGGATCAAACGGTCCTCGGTGCGGGCGACGGTCACTCCCCCGCACTGCTTGTAGCCGGCGGAGAGTCCGGTCTCGTTCTCGAGTTCGGCATAGAGCTGGGTGGAGTACTGCACCAGCCGCGTTGCGCTCTCCGATGCCCGCAGTTGGCCGACCAGTCCGGCGGCGTGCCAGGTGGTCCGCAGAGGACAATTGACCCTGTTCGAGCAACACCACGTCGGTGAAGCCCAGCTTGGTCAGGTGGTAGGCGACGCTGGTGCCGATCACGCCGCCGCCGACGATGACGACGTAAGCGCGATCGGGAAGCGAATTGGTGGCCATCAGTGTCCTAGATTCGTCGCTTGGTCACGGTCAGTCGCGGGCCTGCACGTCGTCGAGCAGTCGCGCGAAGTGCGGGCTCTTGAATTCGGCGACGGCAGCCTCGTAGCGTTCCATCGCCCAGCTCCAGAAGTCGTAGTCGATTGCGCTGGAGCCTCTTTGGATGCAACCCCACAGCGTCCAGCCGTACTTGGCGACGACACCCTGTAGGTGGGCGCGGGCGATCTTGTGGCGCAGTCGCCGACCGTAGTAGCTGGTGACGAGTTCTTCCAGCTGCTCGGTGGACAGGTCGCATTCGCTCCACACGTTGCCCAGTTCGAAGCACGGGTCGTTGTTGCCGGAGTACTCGTAGTCGATCAACCACACCTTGTCGCCGTCTTCGATGAAGTTGCCTGCGAGGAGGTCGTTGTTGCACGGGACGGTGGTCTGATCCGTAGCTGTCAGCACCTTTGCGATGTCGTCGAACACGTCGGCATAGTCGAGGTAGTCGTGCGGAATCTTGAAACCGTTATCCCGGACGGTTTTCAGATAGCTGGGCTGGCGCTCGAACATGTCGAATCTGCCGCGGAACCGCGGCCCCGAGTGCAACGTCCGGCACCCCGTTGCCGCCTTGGCAATCACTCCCGGGCGTTGAAAGTCGTCGTTGCACAGCGTCGTTCCGTTGAGATACCCCAGCAACAGAAGACCCAGATCGGGGCGGTAGTCGATCACCGGAGCCCCAACGCCCGCCTGTTCGGCCGCCTTGCTGTTGTAGTGCTCCCGGTCGCGGTCGATACCCAGGAAGTTGCGACTGGTGTCGGTGCAGCGGGCGACGTAGACCCCGTCCGGGGTGGTGATCTTGACGTTGCGGTTGGTCAGGCCGCCGGACAGTTCCTGTAGCTGCCGCGGCCGCCCGGCCAGCACGGGGATCTCCTCGAACAGGTCGTTGAGCTGGGCGTCGGTGAGCAGTAACGACATCAATTCACTCTAAGCCGCCCGCACCTTAAAGGTCTAGACTTTCTGCATGCCATCCGTGACCGACGTGATCGCCGCGTGGCTGCGCAGCGACCAGCCCGCCGTCATCTTCGACTTCAACGGCACGCTGTCCAACGACGAGCACATCCTGTTCGACATCTTCAGCGAACTATTCCGAGTCCATCTCGGCTGGGCGATGACCGCGGATGAGTACCGCGATGAGCTCCTCGGCCGCAGTGACCGCGAAATCATCGAACGCGCGGTGCAGCTGCACGGTCGCCGCACCGATGAGGAGGTCAACGAGCTGCTGCAATTGCGGCAGGGTGCCTATAAGGAACGCGTCGCCGAGGAGCACCCGATCGGTCAAGCGACGGTGCAGCTGGTGAACCTGCTGGCGGACAATGGAATTCCCCTGGCCATCGTCACCGGAGCCCAGCGCGACGACGTGCTGGCCGTTCTGCAGAGCAGTCCGGTCGGAGAGCTGTTCAGCGTGCTGGTCGCCGAAGAGGACGTCACCGACGGCAAGCCGCATCCCGAAGGGTTTCACACCGCGGCAAGACTGCTGCACCGGCGGCCGCACGACGTGCTCGTGTTCGAGGACTCCCTGCCAGGCGTGCGCGGCGCGCTGGCCGCGGGCATGCACTGCATCGCCGTCGCCGGAGCTGATCCGACGCCCGAACTGGCAGCCGCCGCACCGGCTTTCGTCTCCGAGCTGTCGGCAGACCTGCTTCGGGACGCGCTGATTACGAGGCGGGAGAACTGTCCGCCCGCGTCTGGGTCGTACTCTCCACCCGCGACTTGATCCGGATCCGCGTGCGGTCCGAGCGGTGATAGTCGCGAGAGAACTCGACCGCGACGCCCTTCTCCGTGTACGACGTGCGGGTGATCAACAGCAGCGGGCTTCCCGGGTCGATGCCCAGAATCTCGGCTTGCTGCTCATTGGCCTGAGTGGCTTCAATCCGTTCGTCGGCGGACGACGGGGATGCATCGTATTCGCGCATGGCCGTGTACAACGAGCCGCTCAGATCTGCGGACAGTAACCCGGGAAAGATCGCCGCGGGTAAATAGGCCTCTTCCAAGACGATCGGCTCGCCGTTGGCCGACCGCGCGCGCAGGATCTCGTGCACGCGACCGCCGCGCGACAGCCCGAGGCCCTTACGCACCTCGGCCGAGGGCAGCCGAGTCGTCGCACTCAGGACCTGTGCACCTGCCTCGACGTGGATGCGACGCATCTGCTCGGTGAACCCGGGAAGGCCCGCGTGATCGAACTCGATGCGCGGCGTCGCCACGAAGTTTCCGCCGAAGCGGCCACGCCGTCGATCGATCAGGCCCTTGGCCTCGATCGAGGCCAGCGCCTGGCGCAGCGTCATCCGACTGACGCCCAACGCGTTGGCGATCTCCACCTCGGCGGGCAGCTTGTCGCCCGGCCGCAACGTCTTGGAGGTGATCAGCCGCTCCAACCAGTGGCCGATGCGCAGGTGCGCGGGCGAGTCGCCGGCGCCTGACAGGTCCGGGCGGACCGCCAGCGCTGGATCGTCCATGGTCAGCGCACGCACATGAAAAGAATAGCCACGGCAAGAACTCCCGCGAGCGTGCATGTCTGCGGCTCGACACGCCGGTTTTGCGCAGCAGTTTGCGCACGCTCGCGCATGCGAGGTCAGTCGGCGGCGGCGAGGATGCAGAACTCGTTGCCCTCGGGGTCGGCCAGCACCACCCAGCTCTGCTCACCCTGGCCGATGTCGACATGTTGTGCGCCCAAGCCAATCACCCGCTCGACCTCGGCCTGCTGATCGTCGGGTCGGAAGTCCAAGTGGATGCGGTTCTTCACCACTTTCTCGTCGGGCACCGCGACGAAGATCCAGTTGGGGCCGGCGCCCGGTGGTGCGTGCAGCACCACGTCGCCGTCTTCGTCGATGTCGTGCGGCCAGCCCAACACCCTCGACCACCACGCGCCGAGCGCGGTGGCGTCGTGGGCGTCGATGCAGATCTCGTCGAACCTCAGACTCATTTCTCGACTCCCGCTCGCTCCGGTCCTCGCTCGTTCCTCGCTGCGATCCTCACTCGCGTTCGTCTTCGGCCCATCCTGCCAACTCCTTCTTGAGCACCTTGCCCATCGCGTTTCGCGGGAGGCTATCCACCATGCGCACTTCCCGCGGCCGTTTGTGTACCGAAAGCTCTTGTGCGACATAGTCGATC
The DNA here is from genome assembly GCA_963800125.1 of uncultured Actinomycetota bacterium. Classification (GTDB taxonomy): domain Bacteria; phylum Actinomycetota; class Actinomycetes; order Mycobacteriales; family Mycobacteriaceae; genus Mycobacterium. The sequence goes on from CAWDAC010000030.1 coordinate 84,354, forward strand.
AGCGCATCCGCATCGGCGTCACCGACGACGAAGGCGACAATGCGTTGACCCAGATCGTCGTCGGGCAGCCCGACGACCGCGACTTCGGAAACCCCCGGATGGCCGAGCAAGACCGTCTCCACTTCGCCTGCACCGACCCGGAATCCACCGGTCTTGATCAGATCCACCGACTCGCGACCGACGATGCGGTGCATGCCGTCGCCGTCGATCAACGCCGCGTCCCCCGTGCGGTACCAGCCTTCGGCGTCGAACGCCTCCGCGGTGGCATCCGGCCGGTTCAGGTAGCCGTCGAACATGGTCGGGCTCCGAAGTTGTAGTCGCCCAATGGTTTCGCCGTCGTGCGGAGCGGGCACCCCGTCGTCGTCCACCAGCCGGGTCTGCACCCCGGCCAACGGCAGACCGACCCAGCCCGGCCGACGCTCGCCTGCGGCTAAGGTGCTGATGGTGATCAAGGATTCGGTGGTGCCGTACCGCTCCACCGGCTCGTGGCCGGTGAGTTCGGCGAGCCTGGTGAACACCGGCACCGGCAGCCCGGCGCTGCCGGACACCAGCAGCCGGGCCGACGACAGCGCCAGCGCGGCGTCGAGATCGTCGACCACCCGTGACCACACCGTCGGCACCCCGAAGTACAGCGAACCCTGGGCGGCGGCGTAGCCGGCCGGCGTGGGTTTTCCGGTGTGCACGAAGCGGTTTCCGATCCGCAGCGAGCCCAGCAGCCCGAGCACAAGGCCGTGCACGTGGAACAGCGGAAGCCCGTGCACCAGCGTGTCCTCGGGCGTCCACTGCCATGCCTCCGACAGCGCATCGATATCGGCGGCGATGGCGCGCCTGCTCACCACAACGCCCTTCGGCGGCCCCGTGGTGCCGGAGGTGTACATGATCAGCGCGGTCGCCTCCGACGGCGGTTCGGGATAGCGGTGCCACGAGCGGGCATGCAGCCGCACCGGAACATGCGGCAGCCCGTCGGCGTCCTGCGGGGCCTCCCCCAGCCACGCCTGCGCACCGGAGTCGGTGAGGATGTGCCGCCGCTCGGCGGCGCCGACGTCGGCGGGCACCGGGACCACCGGCACACCGGCGATCAGACAGCCGGTCACGGCCAGCACGGTGGCCGCGGTCGGGGTGGCCAGCACCGCCACCCTCTGTGCGCCACCGACCCGCTCGGCCACTGACGTCGCGGCGCCGACGAGATCGCTGCGGCTGAGCACGGCGCCGTCGATGCGCACCGCGTCGCCGATGTCGGGCCCGTTGGCGACAGCCGACGGGTTCAGCGAGGCCAGCAGCACGCCAGCGAGGCTACCCGCACCGGGGTCGGCATACTTGGCGCGTGGATGAAATCCAGCGCATCGCGACCCGCGAGGTGTACCGGAACGACTGGATGACGGTGCGCGAGGACCGGGTCCGCCGTCCCGACGGTTCGGACGGCATCTACAGCGTCGTCGACAAGCCGATGTATGCGCTGATCATCGCCTGCGACGCCGACCGGTTCCGGCTCGTCGAGCAGTTCCGGTATCCGCTCGGGCTGCGGCGCTGGGAGTTCCCGCAGGGCACCGCGCCCGGCCAGGCCCACCGCGAGCCCGCCGAACTGGCCCACCGCGAGTTACGCGAAGAGACCGGACTGCGCGCCGAGTCGATGGTCCCGATCGGGCTGCTCGACGTCGCGGCGGGGATGAGCAGCCAGCGCGGCAGGGTGTTCGTCGCCACCGGCATCACCGAGGGCGAGCACGAACGCGAGCACACCGAACAGGACATGCACAGCGAGTGGTTCAGTCGCGACGAGGTCGAGCGGATGATGCGCGACGGCGAGATCACCGACGCCCAGTCGATCGCCGCGTGGGCGCTCTTCCTGCTGAGCGAACGCTAGTCTGCTGACATTCATATGGGATTGAGTCCACGTAACCCGCCAAGGAGAACGCCGTGACCGCAGCCCTCATCACCGGCGCATCCACCGGCATAGGACGTGAGCTTGCAAGCCTGTTCGCCGCCGACGGCGTCGACGTAACCGTGGTATCGAGCGAGCGCAGCGCCGCGGAGCTCACTGCATTGGCCGCGGAATTGCGGTCACGCCACGGTGTGCGGGTGGACGCCATCACTATGGACCTGTCAAAGCCCGGGGCGGGAGCCGAGCTCGTCGCCCGAGTCGACGAGCTCGGTGTCGACGTCGAGTATCTGGTCAACAACGCCGGCGTCGGCATCCTCGGCCTCAAGGCGCAGGACTCGGACCCCGCTGCGGTATCGCGGATGGTCCAGCTGAATGTGGTCACCACAACGGACCTGACGATGCTCTACGTCGCGCGGATGGTGAAAGCGGGTCGCGGAGCGATCCTCAACGTCAGCTCGGTCGCCGCCTACATCGTCCCGCACGGCCTGGAGGCGGCGTACGCCGCCAGCAAGGCCTTCGTCAGGAACTTCTCGGAGTCGGTGGCGGACGACCTGCGCGGCACGGGAGTCACCTGCACCCACCTGGCGCCGGGCCCCGTCCGCACCGAGTTCGCCACAACCGCGGGTTTGACCGACACGTCGCGGCTAGACAGGGCTTTCATGGACGCTGCGCCGGTGGCCCAGGCAGGTTACGCCGCGATGCGGGCCGGGCGCGTCACCGTGATGCCCGGACTCGGCCCCAAGGTGATGCGGGTTATGGCGGCGCTCTCGCCGTCGCGGCTCACCGCCCTGGTATCGGGCCACTTTGTCAGCCGGCGCTGAATCAGTCGTCGAACACCGCGGCCCGGCCGACCCGTTCCCACGCCGCAAGTTCGGCCCTTGCGTCGTCAAGGGCACCGGATATCGCGTCGACGGCATCGTTGCCCAGCGCCAGCCGCAGCGGCGGCTCGGGTGAATCCAGCGCCTGCAGAATCGCGGCGGCGGCCTTGGCGGGGTCACCGGGCTGGGTGCCGTCGTCTTCCGGCATTCCGGTGCGCAGCGGTTCGATCTGCTCGTCGTAGGCGGGAATCGGCTCGGAGATCAGCAGCGCCCCTGGCCCATTGAAGGAGGTCCGGAACGCGCCGGGCTCGACGATGAGCACCCGGATCCCAAACCGGTCGACCTCCTTGGCCAGTGCTTCCGACCAGCCCTCGAGCGCGAACTTCGTGGCGGAGTAGGCGCCGACACCGGAAAAGCTGAAACGTCCACCCATGCTGCTCATTTGGACGATCGCACCGGTACCGCGCTCACGCATCTGCGGCAGCACCGCACGGGTCAACGCCACCGGGCCGAAGAAGTGCAGATCCATCAGATCGCGCAGCTCGCCGTCGCTGGTCTCCTCGGCGGCACCGATGGCTCCGCGGCCCGCGTTGTTCACCAGCACATCGATTCGACCGTGGCGGTCGAGGACCTCGGCGACGGCGGCGGTGATGAGGTCCGGGTCGGTGACGTCGAGTTGCAGCGCGGTGACCCGGTCGGGGGCCGACTCGACCAGGTCGGCCATTGCCTCCGGCCGACGCGCCGCGGCCACCACGATGTCACCGGCGGCCAATGCCGCCTCCGCGATCGCACGCCCGAAGCCCGAGCTCGCGCCGGTGATGAGCCATACCCGCTGGTTATCGGCTGCCATGACGCCTCCTGTTAGGGGTCCCCGCGATGAATTCTGCCGCCGAACGCGGTCTACTTCAGCATGTCCATTTCGCAACGCAATCTCAGCGGTTATGACCTGCCGCCCATCGAGTGGGAGCGGGTGCGCGAGGCAATGGCCACCGATCACACCCAGGCTCCCGACACCGGCGGACCGAACCGCCACACGACATGGCTGACGACGCTCAATCCCGACGGCACGCCGCACGTGACACCGATCGGACGCGTCCAGATCGACGGCGTGTGGTACTTCAACTCCGGTCCGGCAACCCGCAAGTCACGCAACATCGCCGCCAATCCACGGTGCGTCGTCAGCATCGCAACCCACCCGTTCGACCTGGCTGTCGAGGGCAGCGCCGAGCGTGTGACCGCCGAATACAGCGCGCCGTCGGCAGGGCCGCCGCCGTGGCACGTCTACCGGATCAAGCCCGCCACGGTATACGCGTTCGGCACGGCCGAGCCCGGTGGTGCCACCAAGTTCGTGGTGGGCGGCGATGACTGACGAAAGTGCGATCCGCGAAGTGATCACCCGTTGGGTCGACGCGGTGCGGGCGCAGGACATCGATGGGGTGCTGGCAGACCATGATCCGAACATCGTGATGTTCGATGTACCCCCGCCCTACGACGGCGTGCGTGGCATCGACGCGTACCGCGAGTCGTGGCCGCCGTTCTTCGACTGGCTGCGCCAGGGCGCCGAGTTCGAGCTCCTCGAGCTCGACGTCACCGCGGGCAGCGATGTCGCGTTCGCGCACGCGCTGCTGCGCTGCGGTACACCGGCGGACTTCGAGGCCAACCCGGCCAACCGGCTGCGGATAACCATGGGGCTGCGCAAAGACGACGGCCGCTGGGTCGTTGTGCACGAGCATCATTCGTTCCCGTTGGTGGACACGGCCTCATAATCCCGAGGATTGCCGTTTGCGGAGGCTACGCTATGGCCCTCGTGAGGGCTGCGCTTCGTCGAGTTTGTTTGGCGCTGTTCGCCGCCGTTCTTGTCGGCGCGAACGTTTTCGGTGTGCCGGTTGCCGGCGCCGCGGGCCAGATTTGGAGCGGCAATTACTTCCTCTTGCGCTACGCGAGCGGGAAGACGGGCACCAGCCTGGCTGCCCGCCAACCCGAGCCGGACTTCAGCGACATCTACACGTTCGTGACGGACTGCTCACGCGGCGCTTGCGTCGCCACCGTGGTCGACGGCCCGCGCCCCGACAACCCGACACTCCCGCTGCCGCCGCAGTACACCTGGAACGGCACCACCTGGGTGCACATCTACGAATGGCAGTGGGATTGCTATATGGGCGAGGGGGTGCCGAAGGCGTGGAATCCGGCCAAGTCGGTCGCGTACTACACGCCGCAGCCTGACGGAACACTGCGTGGCAGCTGGCGCACCGATATCTACGGCGGGCCCTGCGATGGCACCGTCATCATGGATGTCGCAGCGTTTCCCGTTCGCTGACCGATCAGTTGTCCGTGCGCGGCCTAGCCGCCGAGACTACGGCCAGTGCGCGATTTCCGCCGCCGATTTCCCGACCTGTGCGCAGTCTGGGCGGTCAGTGCCGCCGCTCGGCCAGCGCGCGTAGGAAGAACGTCAGATTGGCGGGCCGCTCGGCGATCCGGCGCACGAAGTAGCCGTACCACTGAGTGCCGAACGGAACGTATACCCGGACACGATCGCCCGCGTCGACCAGCCGCCGCTGCTCGGCGTCGCGGATGCCGTACAGCATCTGGTACTCGAAATCGTCTACGCCGCGGTTGTGCTCACGGGCGAGGGCGGGCACGGCGTCGATGATCTCCGGATCGTGCGAGGCCACCATCGGGTATCCCGAACCGGCCATCAACACCCGCAGGCAGCGCAGGTAGGAGTCGGTGACCTCGTCGCGGTCGCGAAAGGCCACCGAGGCAGGCTCGTCGTAGGCGCCCTTGCACAACCTGATCCGCGCACCGGCGGCTGCGAACTCCTCGCAGTCGCCCTCAGTGCGCTTCAGGTACGACTGCAAAACGGTACCAAGCCAAGGGAATTCGGCACGGAGGTCGCGCACGATCGACAGCGTCGAGTCTGTGGTGGTGTGGTCCTCGGCATCGACCGTCACCCAAGCGCCGACGCGCTGCGCCCGCTCGCAGATGGTGTGGGCGTTGTCCCGAGCGATCTTCTCGCCGTCCCGGGGCAGGGCCTGACCGAGGGCGGACAGCTTCAGCGATACCTCAAGCGGCCGCACTGTACTGCTGCGGGGTTCGTCACGCTCGCCGAGTGCGTCGAGCAGTTCGAGGTAGGCCCGCACTGTGGTTTCGGCGTCCTCGATCTTGGTGGTGTCCTCGCCCAGGTAGTCGATGCTGACCAGACGGCGGCTATCCCGCAGTTGCGCAACGGAGTTCAGAGCATCGGCGACCGTCTCGCCCGGCACGAACCTGTGCACCACGCCCCTGGTGACCGGCAGCCGTTCGGCGGTGCGCCGCAGCCCGTCCGACCGGCTGGCCGCCAGAATCGCCGGGCGTGCGACCCGGTGGAACAGCTCGGCCATCACTTTGTCTCCATGTGCGGGTAGTTGTGGTCGGTGGGCGGAACGAACGTCTCCTTGATCGACCGGGCGGACGTCCACCGCAGCAGGTTCAGCGCCGAACCGGCCTTGTCGTTGGTGCCCGACGCCCGGGCACCACCGAACGGCTGCTGACCCACAACCGCGCCGGTCGGCTTGTCATTGACGTAGAAGTTGCCCGCCGCGAAGCGCAGCCGGTTCTCGGCCCGCAACACGGCGTCGCGATCGTCGGCGATCACGGCCCCGGTCAGCGCATACTTCGCGCCGGTGTCGACCACGTCGAACATCTGCTCGTAGTCGGAATCGGGATACACGTAGACCGACAGGATCGGCCCAAAGTACTCGGTGGAGAACGACTCGTCGCCCGCGTCGTCGGACAACAGCACCGTCGGGCGGACGAAATAGCCTTCGCTGTCGTCATATTCGCCGCCGGCCGCGATCGTCACACCGGATGCACCCTTGGCGCGTTCGATTGCCTTGACGTTCTTGGCGAACGAGCGGTCGTCGATGAGCGCACCGCCGAAGTTGGTCAGGTCGGCGACATCGCCGAAGCGCAGCGCCTCGGTTGCCTCGAGGAAGTCGTCGCCCATCTTCTGCCACACCGACCGCGGGACGAACGCCCGCGAGGCGGCCGAGCACTTCTGCCCCTGAAAGTCGAAGGCGCCGCGGATCAGCGCGGTACGCAACACGTCGGGCCGCGCCGACGGATGGGCCAGCACGAAGTCCTTGCCGCCGGTCTCCCCGACCAGCCGCGGATAGCCGTGGTAGCGGTCGATATTCGTGCCGACCTCACGCCACAGATGCTGGAACGTTCCGGTGGACCCGGTGAAATGGATACCTGCCAGCCGCGGATCGGCAAGCGCCACATCGGAAACCGCGACGCCGTCGCCGGCGAGCAGGTTGATCACACCCGGCGGCAGACCGGCGGCCTCCAACAGCTGCATGGTCAGGTAGGCGGCGAACGTCTGGGTCGGCGACGGCTTCCACACGACGGTGTTGCCCATCAACGCGGGCGCGGTCGGCAGATTGCCCGCGATCGCGGTGAAGTTGAACGGCGTGATGGCGTAGACGAAGCCCTCCAGCGGCCGATAGTCGGTGCGGTTCCATATCCCACGGGTGTTGGTCGGCTGCTCCGCCAAGATCTGCCGAGCGAAGCCGACGTTGAACCGCCAGAAGTCGATCAGCTCGCAGGCCGCGTCGATCTCGGCCTGGTAGGCCGACTTCGATTGGCCCAGCATCGTTGCGGCACAGAGTTTCTCCCGCCACGGCCCGGCCAGCAGATCGGCGGCGCGTAGGAACACCGCCGCGCGCTCGTCGAACGGGGTGTTCGCCCATGCCTCCTTCGCGACCATGGCGGCGTCGATGGCGGCGGTCGCGTCGGAGTGCTCGGCGTTGGTGAAGGTGCCGAGTTTGGCGGAGTGGCGGTGCGGCTGCACCACGTCGATGCGCTCACCGCCGCCCATCCGGTGCGTGCCGCCGATGACGTGGGGCAAGTCGATCGGGTCGTCGTCCAGATCGTCGAGCGCGGCGACGAGTCTGGTGCGTTCGGGGCTGCTCGGTGCGTAGTCGTGGACCGGTTCGTTGACCGGCATCGGAACCTCGGTGATGGCGTCCATGCTTTAAGGATCCCCTTGTCGCCCGCCCTAAACCGATGGCCGATCCCACAACACCTTGGACGCACTATAGTCGAATCGGACAAAGGAGTTTTCGATGGCGGAGCGGGTGGGCGGACTGTCGCTGGGGCAGCTGCTACTGGCCCTGGACCGCACGATGGTGACGCTGGTCGAGGCGCCCCGCGGCCTGGACATGTCGGTGGGATCGGTCGCGCTCGTCGATGTTGACGACATCCGGCTGGGCCTGGCCGTCGGGGCCGGCTCTGCGGACCTGTTCTTCCTGCTAGGAGTGTCGGATGCGCAGGCGGTGGGCTGGATCGCACAACAGGTCCACGCGGCAGGACGGGCCCCTGCCGCGATCTTCGTCAAGGAACCGTCGGCGGCTGCGGTGAAGCAGGCGGTCGCGCTCGGCACCGCGGTCGTTGCGGTCGAACCCCGCGCCCGCTGGGAACTGCTCTACAAGCTGGTCAACCACGCGTTCGAACATCACGGCGATCGTGACGACCCGCTGTACGCCTCCGGCACCGACCTGTTCGGGTTGGCCCAGTCGATCGCCGATCGCACCCACGGGATGATCAGCATCGAGGACGACCAATCCCACGTGCTGGCCTATTCGGCGTCCAACGAAGAGGCCGACGAACTGCGTCGGCTGACCATCCTCGGCCGTGCCGGTCCGCCCGAGCACTTGGAGTGGATCGGCCAGTGGGGCATCTTCGACGCGCTACAGGCCAGCGGTGATGTCGTCCGCATCGCCGAACGCCCGGAGTTGGGCCTGCGGCCGCGGCTTGCCGTGGGCATCCATCTTCCGGCAACGGACGCGCGACGCCCGCCCGGCTTCGCGGGCACGATCTGGCTGCAGCAGGGGTCGGCGCCGCTGGCCGACGACGTCGAGGAGGTGCTGCGCGGCGGGGCCGTGCTGGCGGCCCGGATCATGTCGCGGCTGGCGGCCGCCCCGTCGACGCACACGGTGCTGGTGCAGGACCTGCTCGGGCTCGGTGAGGACGCCGCCGACGTCGGCGCGATCGCCCGCGAGCTGGGCATCACCACCGACGGCCGTGCGGCGCTGGTCGGGTTCCGCGGCGAGGGGACAGCGGTGCCGGCCAACGTGATCGCGTTGAGCGCAAGCGCATTTCGTGCCGATGCGCAAGTGGTGTCGACCGGCGAACGGGTGTATGTGCTGTTGCCGAAAATCGGAGCGGCGTCGTCGCTGACGTCGTGGGTGCGGGGCATGGTCGGAGCGCTGCGCCGCGAGCTGGGCCTGACGTTGCGGGCGGTGATCGCGGCCCCGCTGGCCGGCCTGGCCGGTGCGGCGGCGGCCCGCGCCGAAGTGGACCGCGTGTTCGACAGCGCCGATCGCCACCCGGGCGCCATCGGCCAGGTCACGTCGCTGGACGAAGCGCACACCACGGTGCTGCTCGACGAGATCGTCGCGCACGTGGCAGGCCGGCAGCGGCTCGTCGACCCGCGTGTGCGCGAACTGCGCGACCGGGATCCGATGCTGGCCGACACGCTGGCCGCCTATCTGGACGGGTTCGGCGACATCGCCGCGGTGGCGCAGCGGCTGCACGTGCACCCGAACACGGTGCGCTACCGCGTCCGTCGCATCGAGAAGCTGCTGTCGACGTCGTTGGACGACCCGGATGACCGGCTCGTCCTCGCCCTCGGGCTGCGCGCGACCGAGCGCTCCCCTTAGTTCGGCGAGCAGACGCAACATCGCACAGAACCGGGCAAAAAAAATGCGAGTCTGCGTCTGCTCGCGCAGGATTACTGGACCGTGAGCGCACCCGCCGCGAGCTCGTCGAAGCGTTCGATGGCTTCGTCGCCGTCCGCGTCCAGTCCGCGAAGCGGCCCGAGGTCGGCCAGGTAACGCCGCGCATACAGCCGGGCCACGAGAGCCTTTCGGTCCGTTCGGTTTTCGGCCCACTCCCAGGCGGCCTGTTCGGTCAACAGGGCGCCGGCGTACACGTCACCCATGAACTGCGCGAGCGGGAAGAGCCGCGCTTCGGCCACCGCGCCATCGAGTTTGGTCCATGCGGTGATGGCCGTGTCGAGGTCCTCGATCCGTCGCGATACCAGGGCGGTGGTGTCGTCGCCGTCCGACACCGACACCGCGTCGTGCATGCGCTGCAGCAGCGGCTCGTGCGCCTGGGCCCGCTCGATCCCGCGCCGCACGTCCAGGCAGAGGATGTTGTCGGGACCCTCCCAGATGGTGTTCACCTGTGCGTCACGCAGCAACCGCGCCACCGGCCAGGTCTCGATATAGCCGTTGCCGCCGTGGATTTCGATCGCGTCGGACGCCATGGTGATGCCGAGCCGGCAGACCTTCATCTTGGTGACGGGTACGGCGATGCGCTGGCGCACCGGCCTCGGCTGCCGGTGGTTGGCGGCGCCGGTGCCGTCGAAGACGAGAGCCTGTGCCGCTTCGACGTCGACGATCATCTCGGCCAGCTTGCGCCGCATCAGCGGCTTGTCGATCAGGGCATCGCCGAACGCCTGCCGCCGCCCGGCGTAGCAGAGCGACTCCACCAGCGCCCGCCGCGCGTTGCCAATCGCGAACAACGCGATGCCCAGCCGCGCAGCGTTGGTCAGCTCCATCATTCGGCCCAGGCCCTTGCCATCGGACGGGCCCGCCTCGTCGCTGGCTTCACCGGAAAGCAGGAACGCCTCGGCATCGACGAACTCGATCTCGCCCGACGCGACCGAGCGAGTACCGAGTTTGTCCTTCAGGCGGCGCACCCGCACGCCGTTGCGTGAGCCGTCGCGCCGGGTCCGCAGCACCAGGAAGGTCGCGACGCCCCGGCTCGAGTCCGGTGCCCCTTCGGGCTTAGCCAGGACGACGAACGCCTCGCCGTTGCAGTTCGACGCGAACCATTTGAATCCGTTGAGCAGCCAGGCATCTCCGTTGCGCGTCGCCGTCGTCTCCAGCGCGCCGAGGTCTGAGCCGCCGGTCCGCTCGGTCAGCAGCTGGGCGGTTTCGCCTTCCCACTCGCCGGACTCGAACTTGGCCAGCACGTGGTCCCGCACATCGGGAGGCGCATACGCGGCGACCAACGACTTCACCATGGCGCCACCGGTGCCGAGCGCGCACCCCATCCCGATGTCGGCCTGGTCGAGCAGATAGTTGGATGCGAACACCATCAGCGACGAGTTCATGCCGGCGCGGCGGGCGTCGTCCCGCAGCGCCTGCTGGGCGTCGAGCACCGCGCGTCTGGACTGGCTGAACGACGTCGGCATAATCACCCGGCTCACGTCGTGTCCCCACCGGTCGTAGCGTTCCAGCCGGGGCGGGTTGCGGTCGGTTTCCTCGGCCCACCGCGCCACCTGGCCGCCCATCAGCTCGCCGATGCGCGTCAGATGCGGCTCGGCGACCGCGAGTTCGTCGGGCTGCAGGTAGTAGGCCATCGCAGCCTGCAGGGTGGGATCGGTCGCATACCAGTTCAGACCCACCGCTCCCTGGTAGTCCTCGGTGCGGTAGCGCGCCGACTTCTCAGGGGTAGTGAAGGGCAGCCGGTCCACCGCTTCCACGTCGTAATCGCTCATGTGGTGACGGTATTGCAGGTTCGGCTTCTGGTGCTAGCACCGCAGGTGCGCGCGCTCCTCGATCTCCGCCTCGTCGAGGTAGGTCATCATCGGCACGGCGGGTGCGCACAGCATGAACACGACGAACTTGCTGGCGATGTCGGTGCGCAGGTTCGCCGCCTGGTAGTGCACCACCTCGAAACCCGGCTCCCAGAACGCCTCGCCCGCCTTGATCGGGTACGGCCGTTCGCCTTCGAGCTCGAACAGGATCTCGCCCTCGAGCACATAACCGAATACCGGGCCCGAGTGCCGGTGCGGACCCGTACCGGGGTCTCCCGGTGGAATCGTGACCGTCGCGATCATCGCGGCTGAGTTCGGTGCGATGCGCGGACTTTCGTGCAGCAGCACGTCGAGCGTGTTCGTCGGCGACTGCCCGATGTGCAGCATGTCTCGAATGCTAGTGCCGGGCCTCGCTTTTCGGTGGTCCATTCCCTCACCGACTCTGTGGGCCAATAATCGCTAGGCGGTAAGCCGCTCGACGGCGGCGGTGATCCGTTCGTCGGTGGCGGTCAACGCGATTCGCACGTGGTGCGCGCCGCGGGGTCCGTAGAACTCGCCGGGGGCGACCAGGATTCCGCGCTGCGCCAGCCACGCCAGGGTGTCGCGGCACGGCTCGCCGCGGGTGGCCCAGAGATAAAGGCCTGCTTCGGAGTTGTCGACGGTCAGGCCCGCCGCCCGCAGTGCAGGCAGCAGCGCGTTGCGGCGGCGCGCGTACCGCTCCCGCTGTTCGCGTTCGTGCGCGTCGTCGTCGAGAGCGGCGACCATTGCGCCCTGCACCGGCGTCGGCACCATCATCCCGGCGTGTTTGCGCACCGCGAGCAGTTCGGCGATCAGGGCGCGGTCGCCTGCGACGAAGCCGGCCCGGTAGCCGGCCAGCGAGGAGGTCTTGGACAGCGAGTGAATCGCCAGCAGGCCGGTGTGGTCACCGTCGCAGACCGATGGGTGCAGCAGCGAGACCGGTTCGGCGTCCCAGCCAAGGCCCAGGTAGCACTCGTCGGATGCGACGACCGCGCCGCGTTCGCGGGCCCAGCCGACGACTTTGCGAAGGTGGTCGGCGCCGAGCACCGCACCAGTCGGGTTACTCGGCGAGTTGAGGTAGACCAGCGCGGGCGACTGCGGCCCGATCTGGGTCAGCGAGTCGGCCAGCAGCAATTGCGTCCCGGCCAGCCGAGCGCCGACTTCGTAAGTCGGGTAGGCCAATTCGGGCACCACGACGACGTCCTCCGACCCCAGACCCAGCAGCGTCGGCAGCCACGCGATGAGTTCCTTGGTGCCGATCGCGGGAATAACGGCGTCCTCGGCCAGGTCGGTGACGCCGTAGCGACGGTTCAACGCCGCCACCGCCGATGCCCGCAGCGCGGGGGTGCCTGCGGTGGTCGGGTAGCCGGGTGCGGCGCTCGCGGCGGCCAGTGCCGCGCGGATCAGTGACGCAACCGGATCGACGGGAGTGCCGACGGACAGGTCGACGATGCCGTCGGGATGCGAGCGGGCGAGTGCTGTCGCGTCGGCCAGGGTGTCCCAAGGGAACACCGGCAGCCCCGCAGAGATGCCGCGGCGAACGACGTCAGGTCTGGCCGTTATCAGTCCTCACCCTGTGGCGGTAAGTCCTTGACCGACTGCGGGTCGTTCTCCGTCATGCCGACCTTGGATGCTCCGCCGGGTGAACCCAGCTCCGCGAAGAAGTCGGCGTTGATCTGTGTGTATCCGCTCCATTGATCCGGCACATCGTCTTCGTAGTAGATGGCCTCGACCGGGCAGACGGGCTCGCATGCGCCGCAGTCCACGCATTCGTCGGGGTGGATGTACAGCATGCGTGCGCCCTCGTAGATGCAGTCGACAGGGCATTCTTCGATACAGGCCTTGTCCTTGATGTCGACGCAGGGTTCGGCAATCGTGTACGTCACTGAGTGCTCCTCAAGTCCTCTCGATCTACCAGATCAGTGGGGCTGCCTGTGTGTAGGGCCCGTCGAATTCGGCTGCCAGTATCCGATGTGGATACCTGGAGGTCTGTCTCAGTGTGCCCTAACTTTGGCGCCCACCGTTGTGGTGGACGCGTAGTTACTGATACTAGCCGTTGCATATACAAGTCGCCTAGTAGGGGCACGCCTCCGCGTGACTCGGCCACCTCAAGCCTGAGATGAAAGGTGCTTGTGTGAGTTGGCACATCCTTTGGACCCCGGTGTGATCGCTTGCGAGTCCGGAAAAACCCTTGGCCGCGGGAAGATCCGCCACGGGGCGCGCGTTGTCCGTAAGACAATCGCTTAGCACAGCTAGGCTCTATTTTGAGGAGTTGAAATGAAGAAGTTAGCCCTCGGCTTAGCCACTGCCGGCACCCTCGCCGCGATGACCATCGGGTTGGCCAGCCCGGCCATGGCGGCGCCGCGCGACGTCGGCCGATATGACGCCGTCTATGTAACGGATGGCCACACCGCGACCTATCAGCCCGTCGACTGCTCGGTGCACGTCAGACACCAAGGTTCCGATGTCGATGTGAACTGGTGCTGACCTGAGATTCCTCGTTCAGCGGCTGCGTGGGGGTTGCCGCTACCGATTCCCGGCCGTTCCTTATGCGCCTGAGTGCAGTGCAACAAGTTGCATATAGATCCGATGCGCTCGTATGCTGCCCCGCGTGGCGCTCCCCCACGCGATCCTGGTGTCGCTGTCCGAGCAGTCCGGCTCGGGTTATGAGCTGGCCCGCCGGTTCGACCGGTCGATCGGCTACTTCTGGAGCGCCACCCACCAGCAGATCTACCGCACACTGCGGGCGATGGAGGACGACGGGTGGGTTCATGCCACGCCGGTCGTGCAACAGGGTCGACCCGACAAGAAGGTGTACACCGTGGCCGACGCGGGCCGCGCCGAGTTGGCCCGCTGGATCGCCGAGCCGTTGTCCGGCCGCGGCAGCTCGGTGACCGATAGTCGCACGCGCGACCTGGCCGTCAAGATCCGCGCGGCGGCTTATAGCGATATCGCTGCGCTGCGCGACCAGGTGACGGCGCTGCGGGCCGAACGCGCAGAGCTGCTCGACGCCTACCGCGTTTTCGAGAAGAGGCAGTTCCCCGACCCGAGCGCGCTCAGCGGCAGCGCGCTTCACCAATACCTGGTGCTGCGCGGCGGCATCCGAGCCGAGGAGAGTGCCGTCGAGTGGCTCGACGAGGTGGCGGCGAGTTTGAAGGAGAACCCGTGACCAACCCGTACCCAAATCTATTGTCCCCATTGGATCTTGGGTTCACGACGCTGCACAATCGCGTGGTGATGGGGTCGATGCACACCGGCCTGGAGGATCGCGCCTGCGACACCGATCGGCTCGCCGCGTACTTCGCCGAACGCGCCCGCGGCGGCGTCGGGCTGATCATCACCGGCGGGTATGCGCCGAGTCGCACGGGTTGGCTGCTGCCGTTCGCGTCGCAGATGGTGTCGTCGTCGGACGCCCGCCGGCATCGTCGCATCACCGACGCCGTGCACGACGCGGGGGCAAGATCCTGTTGCAGATCCTGCACGCGGGACGCTATGCCTACCATCCGTTTTCGGTGAGCGCGTCGGCGATCAAGGCGCCGATAAACCCGTTCCGGCCGCGCAAGCTCTCGTCGCACGGGGTGGAAAGCCCCATCGACGACTTCGCGCGCTGCGCGCAGCTGGCTCGCGACGCCGCTTACGACGGTGTCGAGATCATGGGCAGCGAAGGCTATCTGCTCAACCAGTTCCTGGCGCCCCGCACCAACAAGCGGACCGACGCGTGGGGCGGTTCACCCGAGAAGCGCCGACGGTTTCGGTCGAGATCGTGCGCCGTACCCGCTCGGCCGTGGGGTCGGACTTCATCATCTGCTACCGCATGTCGATGGCCGACTACGTGGAGGACGGCCAGAGCTGGGACGAAATCATCGCGCTGGCAACCGAAGTCGAGGCGGTCGGAGCGACGATGATCAACTCCGGGTTCGGATGGCACGAGGCTCGAGTGCCGACGATCGTCACCTCCGTACCCAACAGCGCGTTCGTCGACATCAGCAGCGCGGTTGCCGAGCACGTGGACATCCCGGTGGTGGCGTCGAACCGGATCAACATGCCGCAGGCCGCCGAGGAGATCCTCGCCGACACGCACGTGCGGTTGATCTCGATGGCGCGCCCGCTGCTGTCCGACCCGGACTGGGTGAACAAGGCGCAGGCCGACGCGGCCGACGAGATCAACACGTGCATCTCGTGCAACCAGGCCTGCCTGGATCGTGCGTTCGTGCACAAGAAGGTGTCGTGTCTGCTCAACCCGCGTGCCGGGCGGGAGACCGACCTGGTGCTCTCGCCGACCCGCCGCACCCGACGAATCGCGGTGGTGGGCGCGGGCCCGGCCGGGCTGGCCGCCGCGGTGACCGCAGCACAGCGCGGCCACGACGTCACGCTGTTCGAAGCCGGCGATGTCATCGGCGGCCAATTCGACATGGCCAGAAGGATTCCCGGCAAGGAAGAGTTCAGCGAGACGATTCGGTACTACAGCCGGATGCTCGACAAACACGGCCGTGGTCGTGCGACTGAACACCCGCGCCGGCGTTGACGAGCTGGCCGGATACAGCGAATTCCTGGTGACCGATCGAATCCCCGACGCTGAATCTGAAGGAGTGGAAGGCGGAGTGGGGCGTGGCCGACCCGCAGGAGGCACGCGGCGCATTGACGACGCCGATCCCCGCGCCTGCCGCCCGCTAGGTGTATCTGCTGCAGCGCACCAAGGGTCCGCAGGGTCGTGGGCTTGGCAAGACGTCGGGCTGGGTGCACCGGGCGTCGCTGAAGGCCAAAGGTGTCAGGCAGTTGTCGGGCGTGAACTACGAACGCATCGACGACGATGGCCTGCACATCAGCTTCGGGCCTGATCGCGAGCGCAGGCAGGTGCTCGAGGTCGACACCGTGGTGATCTGCGCGGGTCAAAAGCCGGTGCGTGAGCTCGAGGACGGCCTGCGGCGCAACGGATTCGACCCGCACATCATCGGCGGGGCCGCCCTGGCCGTCGAGCTCGACGCCAAGCGCGCGATCAAGCAGGGCACCGAACTGGGCGCCCGTTTGTAACTCTCGTCCCCCCGCGAGCGTGCGTGTCTGCAGGGGACATGCCGCGCACGGTGCAGCCATTTTGCGCACGCTCGCGGGTGAAACTGTGCGTACAGCTAGGCCTGCTTGAGCGCCTCGATCTCCAGCGTGATGTTGATCTTGTCGCCGACGACGGTGCCGCCGGTCTCGAGAGGTAGGTCGATGTCGATACCGAAGTCCTTGCGGTTCAAGACGACTGATGCCTCAAAGCCCGCGACCTCGCCTTGGCCCATGCCGGGATTGACGCCGTTGAACTCCACGTCGAGAGTCACCGGCTTGGTGACACCCTTGAGGGTGAAATCACCGTCCAGCAGATATTTGTCTCCCTCGGACCGCACGCCAGTGGAGGTGAAAGTAGCGGTGGGATACTTCTCCACCTCGAAGAAGTCAGCGGACTTGATGTGGGCGTCGCGCTGGTCGTTGCGGGTGTTGATCGAGTCGACTGCGATCTCGGCGGTTACCGACGCTGTGCCGTCGTCGGCGACGACTATCGCACCGGTGAAATTCTCGAAGTTGCCGCGGACCTTGCTCACCATGAGGTGGCGCACCGAGAACTCGATTGATGAATGGACGGGGTCAATGGCCCAGGTTCCGGCACTCAATTTGCTAGCCACCGCTGTGGTCATGGTCGTGTCTCCCTGACTTGGGGTGCCAGCCTGTCCGGCACCGTCAAAGGGGCTAAACGGACCTTAGTCCGGATCTATTCCCGCTCGCCCCACACGGCCTGCGCGCCGGCATCACCGATCAACACGACGCCGACAGTCGACAAACCGCCGATCACGACGGCGAGCAGAGCGGCGACGGCGGCGAGCACCCGCTTTGGCTCCGACGACCGCGACTCCACCCAGTGCTGGATCGCCTGGACGGCCGCCACCACCAGCAACGCGATGGCGATGTAGATCATCCATTGACCGCGCTCCTGGTGTGTTTCCAGGATGGCGGCGTGCTCCGGCAGCTGGTTGTACAGCCATTGACCGGCCGACGTAGTCAGCGGCGTCAGCACCATGACCGCTACCGCGAATGCCAGGACCAGCCACACCAATCGGCGTCGCGCAGCAGGCCACAATGCACAGAGGATTTCGAGCAGCGCGGTCAGCGGCGCGAGCACTACGACCGCGTGCACGAGCAGGGCGTGTGCAGGCAGTCCGAAGATCGTGGTCATGGCGCTCCTGGGCTGGGGATGGCGACAGTCACCTTCGTATACGAGCCGAGCCTGACACTCGGTTCAGCGCGGCGCAGGATTTCAGCCCGAAGACAGGTGCGCCGCCCGGCATCTTGCGCACGCTCGTGGGTGCGGCCTCGGAATTGCTATACCTGCGTGATGAGCTAGCGATCAGCACCCACCGACAGAGACGCCGTCGTCCACGTCCGCCAGCTCACCGCCGATGAGCTCGAGGACGCGCGAAGTAAGAAGAAGTTCTTCAAGGAAAGCGCCTGGGACGAGTGGCGCACGACACAGGCCCTCAAGTTCGACGGACCCAACCACGAGTTCGAGGTATGTGAGAACTTCTCCACCGACTTGGTGTCGGTGCCCAGTGTCGTTGCGTGGTTCATCCCGCGCGCCGGGCGCTACGCGCGGGCGGCCGTGCTCCACGACTATCTGTGGCGCTACCCGGAGCGTCTCGGGATTGACCACAATCAGGCCGACAGGCGCTTCCGGCTGCAGATGCAACGGGATGGTGTCAGCCTGCTGCGGCGCTGGATCATGTGGGCGGCGGTACGGATATCGTCGATCGTGCAAGGCAAGGGTGGCGCCGGCTGGTTGAAGGACCTCGCGGGCGCACTGCTGTTGCTGGTGTTCATCGCCCTGCCGATCGTTCTGTTGCCTGTCATCACCATCGCGGTCTCCACGATCGCGTTCTGGGTTCTCGAGTCGATCGTCGCGCTGGTGGTGCCGGACGAGACACCGGTGCCGATCCAGTTGAAGACGTGACCGCTACGCGGCAAGCGGCGCGTAGGTGGTGGTGCGCTGACGAGCGGGGCGGCCGATGCCCTCGGCGATCGCCACCAACTCTTCGACGGTCTTGGCCGAGCCGAACTCCGAGCCGGCCATCCGCGAGATCGTCTCCTCCATCAACGTGCCGCCGAGGTCGTTCGCGCCGCCGTTGAGCATCACCTGCGTGCGCTCGACGCCGAGTTTGACCCAGCTGGTCTGAATGTGAGAGATCCTGCCGTGCAACATGATCCGCGCCAGCGCATGGACGGCGCGGTTGTCACGGTGGGTCGGGCCGGGGCGGGCCCCGCCGGCCAGATACAGCGGCGAGGACTGATGCACGAACGGCAGCGGCACGAACTCGGTGAACCCGCCGGTCTGGTCCTGGATGCCGCGCAGCACGCGCAGGTGCCCGACCCAATGCCGCGGCGTGTCGACGTGGCCGTACATCATCGTCGAACTCGACCGCAGCCCCACTTCGTGTGCGGTGGTGACGACCTCGATCCACATCGACGTGGGCAGCTTGCCTTTCGTCAAGACCCAGCGGACCTCGTCGTCCAAAATCTCGGCTGCGGTGCCCGGGATGGTGTCCAGCCCGGCCTCGCGCAGGCCGATCAACCACTCCCGAATGGACAGCCCGCTCTTGGTGACGCCGTTGGCGATCTCCATCGGCGAGAACGCATGCACATGCATCGACGGCACCCGCTCCTTCACCGCGCGCACCAGATCGGCGTATCCGGTGATCGGCAGCTCGGGGTCGATGCCGCCCTGCATGCACACCTCGGTCGCTCCGGCGACGTGCGCCTCCCACGCCCGGTCGGCGACCTCGGCGGTCGACAGCGAGTACGCATCGGCGTCGCCCTTGCGTTGCGCGAACGCGCAGAACCGGCAGCCCGTGTAGCAGATGTTGGTGAAGTTGATGTTGCGGTTCACCACAAACGTGACGTCGTCGCCGACGGTATCGCGGCGCAGCGAATCCGCCAGCGCGGCAACCGCATCCAGGGCGGGCCCGTCGGCGGTGGCCAACGCCAGATACTCGTCATCGGTGCAACCGGCCGGGTCCCGCTCCGCTGAGCGCAACGCCGCGAGCCACATCGGTGTCGATCCGCTCCGGCGCCCGGGCGGCGAGCTCCCCCACCTTCTCCCGGATGGACTCCCAGTCCCCGAACGCACTGTCCAAGTCGCTGCGTGTGGTCGTCAGCCGCCCTTCGGCATCGATCGCAGAATGCAGATCGATCCGGCCGAGCGACTCGGCGGCCTCGTCGGGCTCCTGCCACGGCCGCCCCACCGGATTGACGTCCAACGCGAAGCCGGTGTCGGGGTCGGCCAACGCCGCGACATGCCTCTGAACGCGCGGGTCGATCCACGCCGCACCGGCCTGCACGTAGGGCGGCTGGGCGGTCAGCCGCTGCACCAGGTCGTAGCCCGCCTCGGCGGTGACCGCGGCCAGCTCGTCCAATGCCGGCCACGGCCGCTCGGGGTTGACGTGATCAGGGGTCAACGGTGACACGCCGCCCCAGTCGTCGACGCCTGCGCCGATCAGGGCCAAGCACTCGTCGCGCGACACCAGATTGGGCGGTGCCTGGATGCGCATCTTCGGTCCCAGCACCAACCGGGCGACGGCGACGGTCGCCACAAAGTCGTCGATGCCGGCGTCGGGCACCGAGGCCATCGCGGTGTGGTCCTTGGCCCGGAAGTTCTGCACGATCACTTCCTGGACGTGCCCGAACTCCTTGTGCGAGCGCCGGATTGCGTGCAGTGTCTCGGCGCGCTCGGTCAATGTCTCGCCAATTCCGACCAGCAGGCCGGTGGTGAACGGGATGGACAGCCGCCCGGCGTCAGCCAGGGTCCGCAGCCGAACCTCGGGGTCCTTGTCAGGGCTGCCGTAGTGCGCCAGACCCTTGGTCTCGAACAGCCGCCGCGAGGTGGTCTCCAGCATCATGCCCATCGACGGGGCGACCGGCTTGAGCCGCGACAGCTCCGACCAGGACATCACCCCGGGGTTCAGGTGCGGCAGCAGCCCGGTCTCTTCCAGCACACGGATCGCCATCGCCCGCACGTAGTCCAGTGTCGAGTTGTAGCCGCGCTCGTCGAGCCATTGGCGAGCCTCGTCCCACCGCGTCTCCGGGCGATCGCCAAGCGTGAAAAGTGCTTCCTTGCAACCTAATTCGGCACCGCGACGCGCGACATCGAGGATCTCGTCGGGCTCCATGTACATGCCGAGGCCCTGTGCGCGCAGCTTGCCCGGAACGGTGACGAAGGTGCAGTAGTGGCAGGTGTCCCGGCACAGATGGGTGACGGGGATGAACACCTTGCGCGAGTAACTGACCGGCAACCGGCCGTTGGGCCCGCGCCGACCCGACGACGTCAGACCGGCATCGCGCACCCGCGCGGCGCTGGCGCAGAGATCGGCCAGGTCGTCGCCGCGGGCGGTCATGGCGATGGCCGCCTCGTCGACGTTCAGCGCAACCCCGTCGCGGGCCCGCCGCAACACGCGCCGCACGGCGGCAGCGCTGGGCGCGCCGGACTTCAGGGAGACCACCGGGCTGGGCAGAGGTGTGCCGCGCTGGGGGTTCAGAGCCACTCCCGTGTAACCCCGGCTTCGTCGAGAATCATCCACGCGTCTCACTATTTGAAACCCCTGCGCCTGGCATATCGGCAACAGTAGTCCGCGTGTCGACGACGGTGGCGGGCTGCCGCCCCGCAGGCGCCACCGACACGCCAATTGGCTTCGATTACCAGACGCAGCCAGCAACCCCGGCGTAGGTTTTCATCCAGGTCGGGGATTCCAAAAGACGAGAGAGCCGTTATGAAGATTTCCGCACGGTCTGTCCTCATGGCCGGCGTCGCCACGGTCACGGCGAGCGCCGTCGCGATCGCGCCGTCGGTACAGCCTCCCCCGCCCCCTAGGCCGACGATTCAACTGGCGGCGGACGTCCAACTGCTGGCGCTCCAGGAACAGCCGCCTCTCCTCACTGTCCTGCTCAACTCACC
This sequence comes from uncultured Actinomycetota bacterium, assembly GCA_963800125.1. Taxonomy (GTDB): domain Bacteria; phylum Actinomycetota; class Actinomycetes; order Mycobacteriales; family Mycobacteriaceae; genus Mycobacterium. The sequence continues at coordinate 105,632 of CAWDAC010000030.1, forward strand.
GCTGGCGCTGCTCGGGACCGCAGCACCATTCGGCACGGTGCCCCCTCCGCCGGCTCCGATTCAGTTTGCCATCGCGCCGGATCATCGGCGACAGGATCAACGGCATCTACAACGCCGTCGAGCCATGGGTGCAATACGGGTTCGAGGTCGCCACAGCGGTGGTGCGGCTGGATCCCCTATGTCGGCTGGTTGCGCCGCAGATCGATCATGGACTTCTACATCTTCGGCGAAAGCGTGATCGCCATAGCATCGTCTTCAACATCGCCGATTGGCTTCGACGGCAACAGCAACTTCGGTCGAGAACTTGGTCAATGTCGGCAGTCGACACCATCGACGCGTTCATCTGGTTCGGAATTGACCAGTGGAACTTCTGGTTGCCGAACGATCCCGCTACCGCCGTTGCCGCGCGCATCTTCACGTTCTCAGCAGGCGACGACGCTGATGGGCCCGACGGAGGCGCCGGGGGTTGGAGTCGCGAATGCCGGCGGCTTGGTGCTCGCCTTGCTCGACCGCGTTCTCAACAACCCCCTCAACGCCGACGGAGACGTCGACGGGGCTTTCAAGGGCGGCGCTACGTTGAGCTCCCTCATTAGGAACGGAATCGCAGAAATCGGCGACCTCTTGAGTGTTCCGTTGTCGCCGCCAGTGACTGCTCAGACGGGCGAACTGGAGAGGATGTCGGACATCGGTACCGTCCCGTCGATCGGTCAAAACGCCGTTCACGCAGTTCAATTCCGCGCTCAATTCTCGTGCGCGGACGTCGACGAGACCTCGCCTGGTCCTCTGACCGAGGTGACCAAGACGGTACGCAACGTGCGCAACGAAATCCGCGCCAATTTCAATGCGGCCACCGAACGCCGGACCGAAGGAGCCGCCACCAACGGCGTAGTCCGGGCTCAGGGTGAGGTGCGCGGTGCGGTCGCCAGGGCGGTAAACGACGTCGTCAACGCCGTGCGCGCAGGCAGGCCGGGCAAGGTCACCGACGAGGTCGCGAAGGCGCCGACCACCGTGGCCAAGAGTTTCCGCGACACCGCCAGGAAGGTCGTCAAGAACGTGCGGCAGGCCGTCGAAAGGACGTCCGAGAGGCCGCCAAGGACCGATCCGCCGGCGACGACGAGTAACCGCTAGCGCGGCCGGGTGCGCCGATAGAGCACCAGCGCGGGCGGAAGCGCGCCCAGCACGATCAGCAGCAGCAGCGCGTACTCCGCACTGAACACTTCGTCATCACCGGGACCCGGGAAGGTGAGCCCGGCGACCGTCGCCAGCCAGGTCCACAGCGGTAGGGCCGCCAGCCGCGGCGACGACGTCCACTGCAGAGCGGCCCACACCAGCGCCGCGTTGAGCAGGCCGCTGAGCAGCGCGCTGATGGGAAACGGGACCGAGCCGAGGCGAAGCGGAAGGAAGAAGGCGGCGAGTACCGCCGAGATGACGCCGTCGACGGCAAGCAGCGTGAGCACGACGGCACGCAGAGCCCGAGTGTCGTCGGGCGACAGGCTCAGGTCGGGATGCTGTCGAGCACCGACACGAGCGAACCGACCACCCACTGGAAGCTGTCCAGGCGGTCCTGCCAGTGCTGCAGGTTGGGGTCCAGATCCGGGTCCATGACTGTCCTTTGTCTCTGCGGCCACTCGGTCGAAGCGTACCCGGTGACTCGCGGTCATCCGAGGTTCAATCCGGCGAGGAGGTCGGTCTCCCAGCCGCGGTGGTCGCGTTCGCCGGGCGTTGCCGGCGGCAAGGATGTAGTGCTCGGTCGCTCCGATCGGCAGCGCGATGTTGTTGGACAGCGCGCATGACTTGCCATTCGGGGCGACGGTTACCTGGGTGGCATGGGCCCGCAGCGCGGCGACCTTGGCCGGCAACTGCTCGGGGGCATCGATGACGGCGTCGATCTCGTCGTCGGGGTAGCCGAACGGGACGTCGTCGATCGACACCCGTGTCCAGCCGTCGGGGACTCCGTCCAGTTGCGCCAGGCCGGCGGCCATCGCGCTGGTGGCCATGACGGTCCAGTAGAACTTGGGCACCTGCCAGCGATTGCCGGGATATTCGTCCGAGCCGGAGGCAGCAACGGCCGCGGAGGTGACCCGATGGGTCTGGACGTGGTCGGGGTGGCCGTATCCGCCTTTGGGGTCATAGGTAACGACCACGTGGGGACGCAGTTGCCGGATGATGCCGACGAGTTCGCTGACGGCCTCGCGCATATCGGCGTCGATAAACCGCTGCCGGTGTCGGGGGCGGGTGCCGTCCATCCCTGAATCACGCCAGTGCCCGGGACCGCCGAGAAACATGGGCGGCCCGACCCCAAGCGCGTTTAGTGCGGATGTCAGTTCGCTGATGCGGTAGCCGCCAAGCTGATCGGCGGCGTCGACGGCGAGTTGTGCATACAGATCGCCGATGACCTCGCCCTCTTCGCCCAGCGTGCAGGTGACGACGTGCACGTCGGCGCCGCGCGCGGCGTAATGTGCAATGGCTACACCGGTTGTCAAACTCTCGTCGTCTGGGTGTGCGTGCACAAAAAGCAGACGGGGCGTTTTCTCGGACAACATCAAGCCTCACGCTACCGCCGGGTCCGCAACTGCTCGCCAGCAGAGTCGGCCACCCGTGATCGAAACTGACCGCAATCGGCGGCCCGACTCGGAGGCGGATGAACGGCACCGCCGCCGGGTGCGGTCACTTTGGTCGCCTTTGTCGGCTCGGAAACGGCCGCATCGTACAGACAACTGACAGTCGACGTAGAGGATCCGCAAAGTAGCTGCCGAAGCCGTACCGCATTGCCATGCCCGCGCGTGTCGGGCCGGAATTCGATGCTAAATCTCTGAGTCAGCGAGGACAATTGAAGGCATATCCAGCTAACCGTTGCCAAGCGTTCACTCGAACCGATTGACGTTGCCAAGATGTTGCACATGGGTCGCATGTTCCGAAAATCGCCCCTACGACACTGCCCAGTTCGGACATGGTCAGACTCCGGACGCCGCCCGCTACCACAATGTGGCAAACACATCTCGGTAAGCAAAACCCTGGAAACAGTGCTCGGCCCTTGTAACGTAGCAATTACGACTTGGTAACACACTTATAGCTGCTCCGGCCGTGAGCACTGAATTGATCATGAAATCTTCGTGCGGGGGCGACGAATGTTTGCCAGGATCAAGATCGCCTGCAAGACGTTTCTGACCAGCTATTGAGCGCCGTACGTGAGCTTATTTGCATTTGCAACGAACGTCGCCACAGGGCCTCTGAACGGTTGAGTCCGCTGCCGCTGTGGCTAAGGTGCCCGGCGGTGCGGCCAGGTCGTTAACGTTGACCGCGCCGGTCGAAAAGAGCGCTCCGGCACCCGAATCCGGCACCACGCCGGGCGACGAGAAGACGGGATCGGGTACGGTCGACGTCGGCACGGCGGTCCCGAGCGCGGGGACGAAAGACTCGTCCGGCGAGGTGACCCCAACAGACAACAAGGGAAACCTCAAGGGCGGCAATCTGTTCGTGCCCGGCGGGACCGCTGCCAAGGGCGGCAGGCATCGCGCCGACAACGGCGCGAGCTTCGGTCAGGGGCTCAGGGACGCGGCCGAGAAGACCGTCAAGGGGCTCACCAGCCTCGGTCACGGCGGCAAGTCCGAAAGCTCTGGCGCTAGCGCCTCCCACAGCGCAGTTCCGGTTCCGGCGGCTCCGGCTCCGGCAACGGCAGCTGACAAGCGAATCGAATGACCGCTCTGGTAATCGGCCCCCTCCCGCCCGGCAGGGGGCCGATTCCGTTCGGCCTACTGCGGCTCTTTGGCCCACTTGCCGGCGTCGCCGACGATGCCGACCGGAACCGCGCCGGACAAACTGACGTTCTGCACCCGGGGACCGGCCGCGACGATCGTGGTGTCCTGCAGGATCGGCAGGACCGTGGACATGTTCCACAGCCGAGGCTCTACCGCGTCGATCACCTCGCCGATGTCCTCGGTACCCCGCAGCGCTCCGTCGATCTTGGGCTGGATGCTGCGGTCGCAGATGCCGGTGAGGTTACTGGGCGCCTGGACGAGTTCGTCCGACTCCGGCGCCGGGCTTGTCGTTGTCGGTGTCGCCGTCGTGGTGCCGGTCAGGGGCGGCGGGTCCTGGATGGCGCCCGGGGTCGGCGACGGCGTTGACGTCGTGGTCGCGCCTGCAGTGGTCGTCGACACTGGCGTCGCCTCCAGCGCCCGGCAGCCGTACCGCGAGGCCAGCGCCGTGGCGAGGTCGCCGCCCGCCTGATGCCAACCGACGATCGCGTCCACCCGGTTTTGCGCGACCGCATCGCCGTAGAGCACCGCCGGATCCAGCCCCAGCACCGACGCCTCGATGCCGACATTGCGCAACTGGTCGGCAGCGGTGTTGGCGACGGCCACCGATGTCGGATCGTTGGCCGCCACACCGAGCACCAGCGCCAGCGGCACACCGTCCTTGGTGATTCGCCCGCGGTTGTTGTCCGGCACCGGGGTGCCGGGCGTGGGCGGCATCGACGTTTCCACGGGCGAAACCTGGTAACCGCTGTTCGCCAACAACTCGAGAGCGGCTTCCTTGGTCATGGCGGGCGGCGCGGTCGGCACGTACCCGGGGTCGGACGGTGAGCGCACCTGCGCCTGCGCCAGCGTCACGGTGTTGTCGCTGCCGGCACCGACCGCAGCGAGGAGGTCGACGTCGAGCAGACCCAGAATCGCCTCGCGCACTTGGGAATCGGCGAGCTTGGGCTGCTGGGCCCGCAGCGTCAACTGCATCACCCGCGGAGTCACGATCCGCGCTGTGCGCACGTCGGGAATGGCGGAGAGCTGTGCAAACGCCGCCGCGCCGCCATGCACCTGAGCGACCTGCGTGTCGCCGTTGCGGATCGAGTCGGCCAGCGCCGCGGTCGCCCCCGCCCGCCTGAACAGCAGTTGGTCGGGATGTGCGGGCGCGGCCCAGTACCTGTCGTTGCGCGCCAACAGGATTTCCTCGCGCTGCGGGTCGATGTTGTCCACCCGGAACTGGCCGCCGGTCACGGGCAATGCGCGGACCAGGCCGGCCGCGAAGCCGCCCGGCACGTCCTTGACGATGTGCGCGGGCAGGATGTCGTTGAACATTTCCCGCCACGCGGGATAGGGCTGCGAGAACGTCACCACCGCGGTCTTGCCGCCCTCGATGGACTGCACGCCGGTGATGAGGTCGTATCCGGCGGGGTCGACGACGCCGGGCTGACTGACCATCTGCTGCCAGAGGTACCAGTAGTCGTCGGCGGCGATCGGCGCATTGTCGGTCCACTGCGCTTCCGGCCGGATCTTGTAGGTGACGGTGAACGGGTTGTCGTTCGTCACGTCCGCCGACACCAGCAGCGTCGGGTCGAGCACCCACCGCGAGCCCGTCGGCGACGCCGGATCCGGGACGGGGCGGAAGGAACTCGGCAGGACCAACGAACTGATGGCCGCGTTCACCGGCGACTGATCGGACAGCAGGTGGGCGTTGAAACCGGGGCCGATCGTGTCGATGGCCATGATGATCTGCATGGCCCGCGGCGGCGGCGGTGCGGTGGTCTCCGTGGTGTCCGTGCTCTGCGGCGCCGGCGGTGGGCTGACCGTGCAGCCGCCCAGCACCAGCGCCGGTGCCAAAATCAGCACACCAATCGTCGCGCGAACGCGGCGGGAGGGGGACGGCACGCTACTCAGGGTATCGACACGTCGTCGAGCGGCCCGGAAGCCAGCCGGTCGGTCGCAAGCCTGCTCTCACACAGGCCCGCTTACCTTGCCCGTCGCGCGGGCGACAGGTGAGCAACCTCTGTGGATTGGCGCTCCCCAGGTGACTGCACGGCCAATAGGATGGTGCGGTGGCCACCCTGGAAGACCTGGAAGCGCGGGTAGCGGCGCTGGAAGCTTCACAGGCCGACTACCGCGCGGTGCTCGCCGCGGTCAACGCGCTTGGCGCGAATCAGCGGGAACATACGCTGGGATTCGCGGCAGTCACGACAGACCTGGCGGCCGTAACGAAAGACCTCGCGGTCGTCAAGACAGAGCTGGGCGACTTTGGCGAAGAAACACGCTCCACGTTCCGCTCGGTCGACGAGCAGCTCGCCGAAATTAAGGATCTGATCATCGGCCGTCGCGACGGTCAGTGGCCGCGAGCGTGAAAGCTCTGCGAAGACTTGGAAACTCGCAATGGATTCACACTCGGCGAGGCGTCCGGCCGATTGTCAGCCCCGGGCCTTCGCCCGGGCCCTGCTGCGGGCCCGGGTGGTGGCGTCCAACTCGACCTTGCGCACCCGCACCACCTCCGGGGTGACCTCCACGCACTCGTCGGTCGCGCAGAACTCCATGGCGCGCTCCAGATCGAGTTCGATCGGCTTGGCCAGCGTCTCGATGACGTCCGCCGTCGACGACCGTATGTTGGTCAGCTTCTTCTCCCGCGTGACGTTGACGTCCAGATCCTCCGGGCGGGGGTTGATCCCGACGACCTGTCCCTCGTAGGTGTCCTCGCCCGGCTCGACGAAGAAGCTGCCGCGGTCGGCCAACTGAATCAGCGCGAACGGAGTGATGGTGCCGGTCCGGTCGGACACCAGCGATCCGGAGTGCCGGGAGCGGATCTCCCCCGCCCACGGCCGATAGCCGTCGAACACCGCGTTGGCGATGCCGGTGCCCCGCGTCTCGGTGAGGAAATCGGTGCGGAAGCCGATCAGGCCGCGGCTGGGCACGACGAAGTCGATCCGGACCCAGCCCGCGGCGTGGTTGGCCATCTCCTCCATCCGGCCCTTGCGCGCGGCCATCAGTTGCGTGATGACCCCGACGTATTCGTCAGGACAGTCGATGGTCAGCGCCTCGAACGGCTCGTGCAGCTGGCCATCGATTGTCTTGGTGACCACCTGCGGCTTGCCGACAGTCAGCTCGAAGCCTTCGCGGCGCATCTGTTCAACCAGTACCGCCAGCGCCAGCTCGCCGCGGCCCTGCACCTCCCAGGCGTCGGGCCTGCCGATGTCGACCACCCGGATCGACACGTTGCCGACCAGCTCGGTGTCCAAGCGCGACCGCACCATCCGGGCGGTGAGCTTGTGACCGGAGACCTTGCCCGCCAACGGCGACGAGTTGGTGCCGATGGTGACGGAGATGGCGGGCTCGTCGACAGTGATCCGCGGCAGGGCGTGGGCGTGGTCCGGGTCAGCGAGCGTGTCGCCGATCATGATGTCGGGCAGCCCGGCCACGGCGACGATATCGCCGGCGATGGCCTCGTCGGTGGGATTGCGATCCACGCCTTCGGTGGCCAGCAGCTCGGTGATCTTGGCCGAAGTGATGACGGGAGCGCCGTCGACCAGTCGCATCCACGCGACCGTCTGACCCTTACGCAGCCGGCCGTTGTAGATGCGGATCAACGCCAGTCTGCCCAGGAACGGCGACGCGTCGAGGTTGGTGACCAACGCCTGCAACGGCGCCTCGGGGTCTCCCTGTGGCGGTGGAATGTGCTCGAACAGCACGTCGAACAGCGGATCGAGATTGTCGCCGTCGGGAATCTGGCCGTCAGCGGGCTGGATGGTGCTGACGACACCGGCTCGTCCCGACGCGTAGAGCGTCGGCAGCCCGAGTGCGTGCTCGGCGGCCGCGGCGGCCTCGTCGTCGAGGTCGGAAGCGACGTCGAGCAGTAGGTCGTGGCTGGCCTCGACGACCTCGGCGATCCGCGCGTCGGGCCGGTCCGTCTTGTTGACCACTAGGATCACCGGCAGGTGCGCGGCCAGCGCCTTGCGCAGCACGAACCGGGTCTGCGGCAGCGGGCCCTCGGACGCGTCGACCAACAGCAGCACGCCGTCGACCATGGACAGGCCGCGCTCCACCTCGCCGCCGAAGTCGGCGTGGCCCGGGGTGTCGATGACGTTGATGACCGTCACGCTGCCGTCGGGGTGATGACGATGCACGGCGGTGTTCTTGGCCAGGATCGTGATGCCCTTTTCCCGCTCCAGATCACCGGAATCGAGCAATCGCTCGATGGCGTCGTCGCCTCGATGGGTCAGCGCACCGGATTGCCGCAGCATCGCGTCGACCAGGGTCGTCTTGCCATGGTCGACGTGGGCCACGATCGCGACGTTGCGGAAACCCACGCCGGTGATTGTCGCAGTGCAATGCACTGATCGCGAAAACGAGAGACACCCGGCACGTTGAGGGCAAGCAAGCTCGAAGTGTTCAAGCGGGCGCGCCGGCGTGCGTGACCACGGCGTGCCCGACTTGCAGCGACAGTGTCGCTCGTAGGCGGGCAATGGACACTGCTACGGGTAGGAAAGAAGCATCATCGCTCGGCCAAGGTATCGATCGACGGTAGGCGCGGGTGACGATGGAGTTCCGCGAGGGCGGCGGGTCGGCTAGCCCGGATCGCCGAGCGCCTTGGCCAGCTCGCCCAACCATGTCCGGTCGGCGGGGACCCACGGCAGGCGTTCCAGCTCGTCGGCCGTCACCCACCGCAACGCGCGGTGGTCGTTGGGATGCAGGGCGCCGCCAGTCTGGGTGACCCGGTAGGCGCGCAGCGTCGTCGTCTCGTCAGCGCGACGTCCCCGCCCAGCCGCTCGCCGACCGCGACTTCAACGCCGAGTTCCTCGTGCAGTTCACGCGCCAGACCGGCGGCGTCGCTCTCCCCCGGCGCGACCTTGCCGCCCGGCAGCTCCCACAGCCCCGCCAATTCCGGCGGGCGGGCCACGCTGTGCCACCAGCAGCGCCAGCCCGCGATGAGCGCGCCCGCGACGACGATCTGGTTTGGCATTGCGAGCGACGGTACCCGGGACTCGCTGGCTGCGACGGCGGCATGGTGACGTGGCTGAGCGTGGACGTGGATGCGGTGGGGGCGGAGATGGTCGCGCAGACGACAGCGGAGCTGGACAAACGGTATCCAGATTCTGTTCCGACATGAGAGAGCGAGCAACGGACCAGTCTCATCCGACACGCCACTCGGCGGGACCCACGAACATTTCCAGAGTAAATTCTCTGAAGTTTGCTGAATTGCCGCAAATTGAGGTAGGCTCCGCGGAGTCTAGCGTCACCCCGAACCAAGAGGGAAGCCATGCAACTCACACTTCGTCCATATGTCACTGCTGGCGTCGCCTTGGTCGGCGCGAGCGTGATCGTAGCCAGTACGGTGCAACCACCGCTACCAGATATCCGAGTATCCGCGGAGGCGGTGCAGCTCTCGGCGGCCAGCGTTCCCCCTCCCGCCGATGTCTACCCGTTTATTTTCAATAAGACCGTCGGCAATGCAGGAGCCCTGGTGAACACGGCTTCAGCAGACCCGGCATCGGCGGCCCTGGGGCCGATTCTCGCCTTGGGGCGCATCCTCGAAAGCCAGCCCGGCAGTCTTCAAGACATCCTGGACGGACTCGGCATCTCTGCCGAGCAACTGTTCACAACGGTGCCGGCGCAACTCCTCGGCGCTGCGGGGAGCTTCGAAGCGGGCAGGATCAACTCGACGGTCAACATCCTGCAGAGTGTCCCGCTTGCGGTACTGAACCCCATTCTGGCGAAGAATCCCGCCCTCGCCGCCGTTCTGCTCGGTCTTGCTGGTCCGGCTATCAGCAGCGTCGGAGCGACCGTCGATGCGCTCCAACTCATAATTGACGCCTCGAATGCGGGCGACCCACAGGAAACTCTCAACGCCGTACTCGATGGACCCGCCGTGATCGCGGACGGCGTCTTCAATGGAGGGTACGGGCCCGACCTCGCCGCACATCCGAACACGGACCCCACGGTGCTGGCCGGGGGAATTCTCAGCGAGGGAACTGTCAGGGATGATGGCTCGGTTGTTCTACCCGGTCCGATTGCCACGCTTCTCCCCCCTGGTCAGCAGACGCTGCAGATTAAGCAGGCTGACAGCCAGGAAAAAGCGCCCGCTCTGGGAACCTGGAAACAGAGAGTCACCAAGCCCGTCATCGAATCCCTTGGCGTCCTGACCGGCGGCAAGAAGGTGTCGCTGGGCGCGAACTCCTCGAACACCAACCGCCCGGTCAGGGCCGCAGTTAACGGCCTTCGCGACCAGGTCAAGACGTCGATCAAGACCGTCGTGAACAACGTCCGGGACGCCACCGGGCTCGGCAGCAAAACCGAAGACGACGACGCCAAATGACGACATCGGAGTCGTAACGACGCGGCCCCCTCCCCACCGGAGGGGGCCGCTTCACGTCCGCCACTGATGTCCCTTCACCGAGCGGGCACAGCGGTACCTTGAGTGGTATGGCTGTGTTAACGGACGAACACCCCCACAGCGGCACCCCGTCTACCAGCGCAAACACCCCTGTTTCACCGTGTCCCGGTGAACCACAGGGCTACTAGTTACGATAACGGCGTGCCGACACCGCGCATCCGACGCCCCTCACTCGACCTCGACACCCTCGCCCAGTCCTGGCACGTCGAACTCACCGCAGCCAACAAATCCCCGTCAACGCGCCGGGTCTACCAATCGTCGGTGCGGCGCTACCTGCAGTGGTGCGCCGAACACGACCACACACCGGCCATCGACCGGGGCCTCGTCGCCGCCTGGATAGCCGACATGCTCGCCGACGGCGCCAAACCCACCACCGCGGCCGCCCGCCTCGCCGGAGTCCGCCAGTTCAGCAAGTGGCTGGCCGCCGAAGGCGAAATCGGCGCCGATCCGCTGCTGCGCCTGACCGCCCCCAAAAGTGACGTCCCCATCACTCCGGTACTCACGGACGACGAGCTACGGCTGCTCATCAAAGCCTGCCAAGGTAAGGATCTTCGCGACCGCCGCGACGAAGCGGCCATCCGGCTGATGTGCGAAACCGGGATGAGGGCAGGCGAATGCATCGCCCTACAAGTCGATGACGTCGACATGGTTCGCGGTCTGGCCACCATCGTGCGCGGTAAGGGCGGCCGCGGCAGGATCGTCCCATTCGGGCCGGCCACCGCCCGCGCCCTGGACCGCTACATCCGCGTCCGCCGAACCCACCCCTACGCCGAACACAGCACCGCCCTGTGGCTCGGGCAGCGCGGCACCGGCGCACTCGGCTACCACGGGCTGCGGGTAGCCCTGCGTGAACGCGCAGAGTTGGCCGGTATCAACGACTTTCACCCCCACATACTTCGCCACACATTCTGCTCCCGCTGGCTCTCGGCGCGGGGCAGCGAGGGCGCGCTGATGGCGCTGGCCGGCTGGCGGGACCGGGCGATGCTGGACCGCTACGCCCGCGTCACCGCCGCCGACCGCGCCGTGGCAGAGGCCCGCAACCTCGGGCTGGGTGACTGGTGAACCCGCAACGCGCCGACGCCATCCGCGACCGCATCCGAGAAACCCCGCAGCAGATCAGGGTGTTGTGCCCGCACGGGCATTTCATCGCCGACGTTTGGCTTGAGGTGCCCGACGGTGAGGGCGCTATTGCTATGTGGCCGGGTGGCCCTGATATTCAGCGTGCCTTCAACCGGCACGCGGGCTGGTATGGATTCTGGATGTCGATGGCGCGATCAAACGTGCGACGCCGTGAGCAGCACCTGAGTGATCCATCACCCGCCCAAAGATGGAAGTGCACGAACGCCCGATGCCGCTACTCGGGCAGGTTCGACTACGCGTCGCTGGCGTTGGACCTCGCGGGCGCCGCGCTGGCAGGGCACCCCGAGCACCGACTCACCACATGAACACTGTGGTTCAGCCGACGGCCCGGCAGCGCCGACGCGAACGCCTACACCCGGTATCACACGACTCACACCGATACAGCAAACCTGGGCCACCACTCCCCTCGCAGGTCAGCGGCCACCCGATAGGCATAGCGTCTCGGATTCCGTACGGGTTTGGAAGTCGGTCCGGGGCGACCAACTGCACGCTAAATGGTCGGCCTTGAGTGCGAGTCGCTGGTGAGGAACGGTCGGCTTGTGTCGTGGACGGACCAGGTGCCGTGCGGTTGGTGTGGGACGTATGTGCCGGAGACGGAATCGGGCCGGGGCCGGCGGTGGTGTTCGGATGCCTGCCGGATGAAGAGCTACAGGGCGCACAAGCGAGCGCGGGGGGTCACCTACTGGCGTCTGTGACCACGGCGCGCATGGATAAGGCAGCATTCGAGCGCGTGGCATACGACGCCTGGTTGCGGTCTACGCGGGCAAGGACGGCCAGTTACCGCGTTGATTGAAATCGCCGGCAATCTACTCGAGTTCACAGAGACTGCTGAGGCTGAGCAGTATCACGCGAGTGAGTCGATGCGAACGGCAGAGTGGGCTTCTGATACGCAATTGGCGTCAGCGGGTAGTCTTGACCTCGGCTGGCGTGGCGTAGAAGTACTCGCGCCTGAGATTCACTCTGTTGACGCGGGTACGGAGAACGGGGACCGCCCCAGAATGGCGGTGTCCCGGTGCGGGGGGGAATCCTGTGGGAACGTTCCCGCCGCGCGGGCTGTCACCACCAGCCGGTAGCAGCGCCGATCTGACGCCCCAGCTCGCTGGTCATGGTGCGCACGTACGTGGTGGACAGGTGATGAGAGTCGTGATAGACCAGCACATTGCCTTCCACGGCGCGGCAAACGTCATTGCGGCACACCGCGTCGCTCATGTCGAGCGGCTTGAGTAGCGGGAACCGCGCGACGAAGTCCAGTGTCGGGTTGTGATCGGAGAGCACATCGGAGCGCTTGATCCCGCACGAGACGCCGTCGCCGCCGTCGGCCAGGCAGTCGGCCGGGGAGTACGGCCGCCCGTTCCGCACCAGCCACGGCGTATCGCGCATGGCGAGAATCGGAATGTTGTTGTCCGACAACGCTTGCCAGATCCCGATATAAGTAGCCGGCATGACATCGCCGGGCTTGATGTTCCACGGCCGGGTGGATGTGGTGAACACGTAATCCGGGTGGTCGGCGATCAGCTTGGCCATCACCCGCTGGTTCCAGTCGTGGCACTTCGGGTAGGGCCGGTTGTCGCCCATCACCTTCGGGACTTGCTCGGTGGTCAGCGGGCAACCCATCTTCAGGTAGGTCACCACCTTGAATCCATGCAGCTGGCCAAAAAGATCCAGCGCCGTGATCCAGTGCTCGGCGTGCGAGCCGCCGGCCAGCGCGATGGTGCGGGTAGCCGCCGTGTCGCCGTAGGTGCAGTTGATCACGTCGACGTTGGTGAAGTCGCTGATGCAGCCGTCAATGGTGGTTTCCGGCAGGTCCTTCTTGGCCTCCAGCACCGGCGGGCGCACCGGCAGCTGGGGCACCTTCACGTTGTTGAGCAGGGCACGCGCACCGAGATAGTCACGCGCCGACAGGCCGGCGAGCTCGTTGCCGTTCGCCCGCTGCAGGGTCACATGCTCACGCCAGGTGAACGACGTCACCGTCAGCGCGACACCGAGCAGCGCCGCCACCGAACCGAGTGCGATCGTCGGCCTGCGCAGCCGCACTCGCAGCGGGATCGCAACGATCGGACGGGTGGCGGCCGGGGCGCGGTAGCGCAGCGGGTTCTCGACATATCGCAGGGTCAGGTAGGCCAGCACGCCCGACAGCAGCAGCACGCCGGCACCCTCGACGAAATTGGCGTGCGGGTGCCCGGTGAAGGCCAGCCAGAAGATCAGCAGCGGCCAATGCCACAGATACAACGAGCACGCCATCGCCCCCAGCGTCATGAACGGCTTGGTGGCCAGCAGCCGGTTGCGGGCGGGCAACCTGCCGCCGTTGTGCGGGTCGGCCATCCGGTTGGCCGCGGACAGGATGAACAGCATCGCCGCGCCGACCGGCACCAGCGCCCACGGCCCGGGAAATTCCTTGACGCCGTCTACCTGGGTCGTCCCCCAGAAAGTGAGCGCACCGGCAAACGAGGTGACCATGTCCTGAACCGACGCGATGACGTCAGAAACCGGCCCGACCGCATCGGGGGCCGGCGCGACCGCATCGGGGGCCGGCGCGACCGCATCGGGGGCCGGCGCGACCGCATCGGGGGCCGGCGCGACCGCATTGGGGGCCGGCGCGACCGCATCGGGGGCCGGCGCGACCGCATCGGGGGCCGGCGCGACCGCATCGGGGGCCGGCGCGACCGCATCGGGGGCCGGCGCGACCGCATCGGGGGCCGGCGCGACCGCATCGGGGGCCGGCGCGACCGCATCGGGGGCCGGCGCGACCGCATCGGGGGCCGGCGCGACCGCATCGGGGGCCGGCGCGACCGCATCGGGGGCCGGCGCGACCGCATCGGGGGCCGGCGCGACCGCATCGGGGGCCGGCGCGACCGCATCGGGGGCCGGCGCGACCGCATCGGGGGCCGGCGCGACCGCCTTGGGGGCCGGCGCGACCGCCTTGGGGGCCGGCGCGACCGCCTTGGGGGCCGGCGCGACCGCCTTGGGGGCCGGCGCGACCGCCTTGGGGGCCGGCGCGACCGCCTTGGGGGCCGGCGCGACCGCCTTGGGGCCGGCGCGCCGCCTTGGCTGACGCGCCTTGGGGGCCGTGCCGTCTTTCTTCGGGTTTTTTTCCGCGCCGCGAATGCTGCTGGTTGGTGTCCGTGCTGTTCGCGGCGGAACCGCTGGAATCGGGATCGGCAACGGCGACCGCGCCCCCGCCGATCAGCAGGCCCGCTGTGAGCACGCAAACAGCTGCAGTGAAGCGGAAATGCGACGGAAACACGATCTGCTCCCCACCAGTCACAGGACCGCTCGCAAACAGTCCACGGTTTGCCGCATTGTCGCATAGTCCGACCATCGGGTATGCCGGAATCGCAAGCTAGGTATGCGCGGTCGACGGTTCAGCAGCAAACCATGCCTACGACGCCCGATGTCCGTTATGTCGATTAGCGCGGTCGAGCGCTTTGTCGACGGTAAGTGCGAATGACAACTTCCGCTTCGATGACAACCACGCCCGTGATGGTCGACCGCTGGAGGCACACGGCTGGCGGATGACCGGCACCCTCAAATGCTCAACGGATATGAGCATGATGAGACGTGGCCTGTTGAGACAGGACTCCCGCCGGGGCTGATGCTTCGGTAGGCGCTTTACTGCCTGCGCCCGTCACCCGCGGTGACGCGGCACGTACTTTCTGAAGGCGTCCTTGACCTTCTCGCCAGCGTCCCTTGAGGTTGGACTTCGCCTGGTCGCCTCTGCCCTCAGCTTCGGTTCTCCTGTCGCCCAAGGTGGGCAGTCGGTAAGCCAGGCGTGTCGCCCACGGGGGCCGGGGGGTCTGCACCGGCGCCGCGCGGCATCCAGGCGATTGCGTGCTGCAACTGCACCGCCTCGCTCGCGCTGATCGGCCCATCAGTCCACACCGGCCAGCGCCGGCGGGCCGCCGCGGCGGCTGACCTGCACGGGTGCCACTGTGGCTCACCCCGCGCCGAGAGCGGAACTATTAATCAGTTCTTCGATGGTTCGGTGTCAGAGCCGATTCCACACAGTCTGAGGCCGATGCGCGACCGTGGCTCCGTTGGGTACTGGTCACGTGGCAGACCAGAATGCTGGATCGTCGAAGCCGGGCTTGTACTTCACTTTGGTGATGGTAGTGCGCTTGGCTACCGGGAACAGCACCCATCCTCGCACGCATTCGCCCTCAACTATGGGCTCGTTGCTGAAGGGGTACTGGGGGGTGGGGAACCCCCTGTACGGCTTATCGCTAGAAATGTACTGGCCGTTCTGGGCGTCCGACACTGACCAGTCGCTCCAGCCGACTGTCAACTGTCTGTAGACAGACCTTCTTGAGACATGTCCCGATGTCGGCGCCTACCCAGTGGCCGCCCTGGTTGGCGTGGGTAGGCGCGGTGCGATGTTCTGGTCGACGGCGAAGACTGTGACATCAACTTCCAGTGCCCCTACCATGTCGGTAAAGGTTCGTGTGGCGCCGAGTGGTTGTGGAACTGATGGGCCGGCGCTGGTGGTGGTCTCTGCTGAAGGCTCTCTGTTGTTGGAGCAACCGGAGAGTATGAGGGAGATGGCGACGCCGAACGTGACGAGAAGTGCACGTATCATGCGCAATCTTATCAAGAGTTTCCCGGCTCCTAACTCCATGTGGCGCAAGCAGCCCGCAGCGGCGGGCCAGTTAGTCAAGGCCCTGGACCTGTTGCGGAGCGGCCGGTGCGGCGGGGCCGGTTGGCCGCGGTGCGGACGATGGCACCCGCTGGCAGCGACTCTGGTTGAAACAGCAAGATAACCGTCGGAGGGCCGAAAATCCTTCTCGGTGGGAGATAGGTCAGTACAAGCCCGGGAAGGGTGTAAAAGTCGCGCATTTCTCGGCGGCGACCTAATCGACGCTCCTCGCTCTCAAGCTCAGCCACCCGGCGGGATCGTCAACCCAACTGCGGGGTATACGGCGGCACCCGCCGGCCGTCACGCACGACTGGGCACTGCTCGGTGCGGACCAGGCGGCGCACGTCGAGGACGCCGACGCCGAGCCGCGCCGCGGCCTGCGCGAAGGTGAGCAGTTCGCCGCTGCTGGTGGTGGTCATGGTGGTTGTTTACCTTCGATGCCATGGGTAGTTACTTCTAGTGACCACCCAGGCAGCTGGTGACACCCGGGACGGGGCGCACCGCCTGTTTACACGCGGCGCTGCACCAGATGATCTGGTTACGCCGCCGGTAGATCGGTTCGCGGCGGCGTGCCGTGCTGATTCTCTTCACCGGGCGGAAGACGCCGGCGGTTGGATCGCGCTCGCGATGTCCTGCCGCCAGTTCGTCTGACGCCTTGGACGGCCGCGACGGTGATAGCCACGACGGAAAGCATGTCGGATACCGTTATTCCGTGGCCATGGCTCAGAGGCATAAGAGTATGTCCCTCGAGCGGCCCATTGGTAACGGGCCAGATAAAGGCGAATAGAATCACCGAAAGAATTGAAGCCCGATTCGGTTTTGCTGCACACCACGCAAGTGATGAAAATAGAGCGTTCATTGCCGCGATGCTGTAGAACAACTGCGGCTCGTCCATGTATGTGCTCCTAACCCCCATTCGGCGAAGTCGGGTTCCCCCTCTGCCCCGCGTGCGTTCGTCGCGACCAGCTTCCCAGGGTATTCGACGCGACCAAGCAAGGAGCAACGCGCGTTCACGGCGTGAACTAGTCCAGAACGATCGGGCACTGCTCGGTGCGGACCATGCGCCGTATGTCGAGCACGCCGAGGTCGAGGCGCTGCGCCGCCTGGCTGTAGGTCAACAGTTCGCCGCTGCTGGTGGTGGTCATGGTGGTGGTTTGCCTTCGATGCCATAGGTAGTTACTCCTAGTGACTACCTAGGCAGCTGGTCACACCGGGCAGGACCAGCGGCCCAACGAGGCCGGCGTGTGAGAGCACTCGGGATCGGCCCATACGGATTCACACCGGGGACACCCGTTTGATCGCTTACAGCAGCACGGTGACGGCAGTAATCGCTATGCCCGTCAGAGTTTCACCTGCGGGCCAGCTTCCGGGTCCGCTCGATGTCGTGCTGCCACTGCTGGGCCACCCGGTAGACCGCTGAGGCCGACGTCTGCCGCGCGGCCACACAGAGGCCGCCACAGCGGCGGCAGTCGACCGGGTGTGCCTGCAGCGCGTCGACCTGTGCTCTGATCCAAATGCGAGTTATCGACTGGCCGGCCTCGTCGGCGATTTGGAATAGTCGTAGCGCCACGATTTCGCCGCTGGCCTCGCGGTCGGCTGGATTGGCGGGGCGGCCCACGCCGATAAGTGTTCCACCGCGTCGGCGCGGACACCGCGCTACTTACGGATAACGTAGACCACAGCGCAACCGCAGGTTCTAGGGATTTACCGGCAAGCACAGCGGTATCTTAAGGATTATGGCTGTGTTAACGGACGAAGAAGTCGACGCCGCACTGCCCGACCTGAACGGCTGGGAGCGCAGCGAGGGAGTTCTACGCCGATCGATCAAGTTTCCCGCCTTCCTCGACGGTATCGACGCCGTGCGCCGCGTTGCCGAACGCGCCGAGGAGAAGGACCATCATCCCGACATCGATATCCGCTGGCGGACAGTGACTTTCGCACTGGTCACGCATTCCGCGGGCGGGATCACCCAGAACGATCTGGCGATGGCTCGGGAGATAAACCAGATCGTCGACCGGTAGCGGCGATCCACGCCAGCGTCGCCAACGTCGCCACGATGTAGATCAGCCCGGCCCACGCCAAGTACCAGGGCCTGCTGATCTCCCAGATGGTGGGCTGGGCGAAGCTCAGCAGCCACGGCACGCCGACGAGTGTCAGCGCCAGCCAGCCCCACCCAAGGATCCGCGCGCCCAGTCGCTGACCGCAGCGGGCCGTGCAACAGCCAGATCATCAGCGGCAGCACCCACACCCAGTGGTGGGTCCATGAGATCGGGGACAGCAGCAGTCCGAACAGCTGCACGACCACGATTCCGCCCAACCGGTCGTTGGTGCCGACGGCACGCCACGCCAGTAGCGCAAGCGCGGCGGTGACGACGATCGCCGCCACCACGAGTGGTCCGTAGCCGGCGTCGTGGCCGAGGATCCGGGAGATGCCGCCGCGCCACGACTGGTTGAACGAGGTTCCGATCGGTCCCACCCGCCCGGCGTCGCCCAGCAGCTCGGTGAAGTAGTAGCGGGTTTGGTCGCCGACCACCAATGCGGACACGCCGATCGTCGCGAAGAACACCACCGCCGAGAACACCACGGTGCCCCAGCGGCGCACGCCGAGGAAGTACAGTCCGCTGACCGCGGGCGTCAGTTTCACCCCGGCCGCCAGCCCGACCAGCAGCCCGGACACCCACCATCGCGTGCTGTAGACCGCGTACAGCACGGCCAGCACCAGCAGCACGTTGATCTGTCCGTAGTCGAACGTGCTGCGCAGCGGTTCGAGCCAGATGCCGACGGCTGTCCACAGCATCGCGACACGTCGACTGGTGGCGAACTCGTCATCCACCGGCAGCAGACGTTGGCTGATGCGCACCACGCCGTACAACGCGACGATGATGCCCAGTTGCCACGCGAGCGCGACGAGGCCGAACGGCAGCAGGTGCAGCGGGTAGAAGACGACGGCCGCGAACGGCGGATAGGTGAACGGCAACGGGAAATCCGGCGTCTGGTCGGCATAGACGTAGTCGTAGAGCGTTCCGCGCTCACCCAACGTGCCTGCGCCGCCGACGTACACGTGCAAGTCGACGAAGTTCGCGCCGTTGGGCGCCAGGTACGTCCACGCCAGGCGCGCGGCGATGCTGACCAACAGCAGCAACGGCGCCGCGGCCGCCAATCGCGCTGGCAGCCGCGGGAGTGTCGTTGCGGTGGCGGGTGTGGCTTCTATTCGACCGACTCTAGCGATCGGTCACCGAAAGCCGTCGTCTCCGTAACGGTTGCATAAACGCCACACGTGTCACTTGAGTAACTCTAGTAACGGGCTAGCTTCGGGCTGAGGCGTTCGCCGTCCAACGATTGGGAGAACCATGAAACGCACCGGGAAACTGCTTGTTTCGACCATGATCGCCGCCGCGGGCGCGGTCTCGACAGCGCTGGCGCTGAGCACGACGGCGGCGGCCGAACCGGCACCACCGACCAACCCCGGCGTTCCCGGGATGGAAATCCTCAGCCAGCTGTCGAATGTGCAGGCCGCCGCGCCGCAGGTGATCCAGAGCATCGCGTCGGCCTTGGCCGGCACGCCTGCTACGCCCGTCACGCCGGCAGCGCCCGCCCCTGGCGCCACCGCCTCGGTGACCCTGCCGCAACCGCCCGCGCTTCCGGCGGCCGCGACACCGGCCGCCGCTCCGGCGACCGCTCCGGCGGCCGCTCCGGGCAACCTGCTTTCCAATGTGCCGTTGTTGTCGGCGCTTCCGGACCAACTTGCAACCCCGGCCAGTCTGGCCAAGTTGCTTCCGAGCGGGGTTCCGATGCCCAATCTGGGCGCGCCTGCGGCCTACTGCACCCATCGCCACTGCACCCATCGCCACGGCGCCGGTAACGGCACCCGTCGCAACAGCACCCGTCGCTGCGGCGCCGGCGGCAGCACCCGTAGTACCGGGCGCGGCAGGCCTCCTGCCCATGACGGTGCTCAGCGCCCTGCCGTGACACCGGAAGCCAACTGCCAACCACCGAGCCTTGGGAGAACCATGTCACCGACCGGGAAGCTGTTCGCCAACCTCGCCGTCGCGGTCGGCTCATCGGCAGCAATGCTGTTGGGTCTGACGGGCACCGCCAACGCCGACCCGGCGTCGCCGCTGCCGATCGATCCCCTGCAGGCGCCGGGCATGTCGGCGGTGCAAAGCCTAGGCCCGGTGATTCAGCAGGCGGCCGCCGATCCGACCAACGCGGCGTCGATGTTGATGGCGGCCGCGGCGGCGTTCACCGGTAACTCGACGGCACCCGCGGACTCGAGGAACGTGGCGTCGGCGGTCAACCAGTTCGTAGCCCAACCCGCCGCCGCACACGTCCCGGCGCCGGGTGCGGTGCCGGGCACCGAGGCGCACCTGCCCGCCGGTGTCGACCCGGCCCACGCCGTCGGACCGCTACCGGAAGCCGCCCCGGCGCCCGCACCCGAGGCCGCACCGCCCGCCCCGGCGCCCGAGGCGCTCCCCGCACTGGCACCCGAGGCACCGCCCGCACCCGCGCCTGAGAGCGCAGCGCCGGCTCCGGAGGCAGCCGCGAATCCGCAGTTCGGTCCGGACGCCCCGCCGACGCAGGACTTCATGTTCCCGTCGATCAGCAACGGGTGCCTCAAGGACGGCGCCAACGTACTGGCGACCGCCCTCTCGGTGGCCGGGCCCGCCAAGATTCCGGCACCCGGCCCCGGCCCGGGCCAGACCGCCTATGTGTTCACCGCGGTCGGCACACCCGGTCCTGCGGCGGAGCAGCGACTGCCGCTGAACGTCACCTGGGTGAACCTGACCACCGGCAGGTCCGGTAGCGCCACACTCAAGCCGCGCCCGGACATCAACCCGGAGGGCCCGACGACGCTTTCGGCCATTGTCGACACCGGCTCGGGCAGCGTCATGTCGACGATCTTCGGCCAGGTGACCACCACCGAGATGCAGTGCCAGTTCATGCCCACCATCGGCTCGACGGTGGTGCCCTGACCCCTAAGTCTCGGGTCAGTACGCCATGAACAGGATGGCGTCGCGGTCGTACTCGCGACCGGGGTGCGCCTCGGACAGGTGTGCCTGGGCCTTCTCGACGAGGTCGTCCTCGTCCTTGCCGGTGATCGCCTCGCCGCACGGGCAGTTCAGGTGTGTCTTCATTCCTTCACGATCCCACAGTCAAGATGTAGGGCATGGAGTTATACGACGTCATGCGCACGACGGCTGCGGTCCGCCGATTCACCGATGACCCACTGCCCGACGACGTACTCGAGCGCATCCTCGACAACGCCCGATTCGCGCCGAGCGGCGGCAACCGCCAGGGCATGCGGGTGGTGGTGGTCCGGGACCGGCAGACCCGCGAGGCGCTCGTCGAATTGAGCGTTACGGGTGCGCGCCGCTACATCGCGCAAACCCGGAATGGCGAAGGACCGTGGAATCCCTTGCAGCCCATGCAGGTTTCCGACGAAGAGTTGGCAGCCACCGAGGTACCGCCGTACCTGGGCGCACCCTTGCTGGGCGCCGGCGCAGTGCTGGTGGTCTGCGTGGACCTCAACGTCGTCGCGGCGTTCGACCAGTACCTCGACCGCATCGGCGTCATCCCTGGCGCATCGGTGTACCCGTTCGTCTGGAACATCCTGCTGGCGGCGCGCAACGAGGGATACGGCGGAGTGCTGACCACCATGGCGGTGGCCGAGGAACCACGCGTCAAGGAACTGCTCGGAATACCGGATGACTACGCGATCGCGGCTCTCCTACCGATCGGCAAGCCGGTAAAGCAGGTCACCAAGCTGACGCGCAAGCCCGTTGCCGAGATCGCCACCAAGGAGCGCTTCGACGGAGAGCCGCTCTAGAGACCACGCGTACCGAGCCACGTGTGGATCCGGTCGGCTACGGACTCCCACCCTCGCTCCAGCATCATGTCGTGTCCCATGCCTGGAAAGAATTCGGCGTCCGTGCGGTATGCCTGCGCCGTCGCGCGGACTTCCGCCTGGGTGATCGAGCCGTCGGATTCCGCACCCAAGACGAGCATTGGGGTGGTAACGCGCTCGGGTCTGGGCCGGCTGAGGAACAACTGGTCGAACGACCATTTCGCCCCGCGTTCTTCCTGCAGCCGTGCGGCGTTGCGCGCGACAAGGTCTGCGGGGGTCTGTGCGGAGAAGAAATTCTCCCGGGCAAGCGCTGGGGTGCCGCCGACAAGACGCAACGACTTGCCCGACATATACGTCAGGATGGCGCGCAACGGATGGCGCTTGAACTGACGCATGACGTACTTGATGCTGCCTTGCGGCGGCGTTGACGCCACCAATACCGCTGCGGGGGCGGCGTATGACTGCAGATAGTGCTGCACGACGAATCCGCCCATGGAATGGGCGATCACTACCGGTGAGCTCGGAAGGCCCTCGGCAACCGACGCGACATCGTCGACATAATCCGCCATCGAGGTGCGCACGGACCTAGGCATTTGGCTTCCTCCGTGGCCCCGCAGGCTGAGAGCTAGCGCGCGGTATCCACTCTCGGCGAAGAAGTCCAGGAAATGTTCGTTCCAGCACCATGCGGCGTGCCATGCCCCGTGGACGAACAGAAGTGGGGCGGGGTGAGCCGCGGTGATTGTCCCCTCGTCGATGACCTCGAGGCCATGCTCCACGGGTTAGCTTTTGGCCGCCTTGGCCGCCGCTTTCATCTGCTTCTTGTACGACCGCACCTTTTCCAGCGAGCCGGCGTCGACGATGTCGGCCACCGAAATGTGCGTGCCCGCTTTGCCGTATTCACCCGCCGCCTCGCGCCAGCCCTTCGGGGTCACGCCGTACTGCTTGCCGAGCAGCGCCAGGAAGATCCGCGCCTTCTGCTCGCCGAAGCCCGGCAACTCCTTCAGCCGCGCTAGCACTTCCGCCCCGTCCGGGTTGCCCGCGACCCACAGTGCCGTGGCGTCACCGTCGTAACGGTCCACGATGATCTGCGCCAGCGTCTGGATCCGCTTTGCCATCGATCCTGGAAACCGGTGTATGGCAGGCCGTTCCGAACACAGCGCAGCGAACTTCTCCGGGTCGTAGTCGGCGATCTCGCGGGCATCCACGCCGCCGATCCGGTCGGCGATCTTCTTCGGCCCGGCGAACGCCGTCTCCATCGGAACCTGCTGATCGAGAAGCATGCCGACCAACAACGCAAACGGATTGGAGTCCAGCAGAGCGTCGGCTGCCGGATCCTGGACAAGCTGCAGTTTCGCCACGTCGTCAGTCTAGATCGGCGGTTTGACGCCACTCCTCGCCGGGAACCCCTCACCTGTGAGGTAGCGCCCTTTGTGCTGTGAGTCGCACATGTCATCGAGGTCAGGAGTCAGCGGTGCCCGAAATCGACCTTCCACTGCTGGAAGCGCCCAGCGGCCACAAATTCGTCGAGATACAAGCCAGCCCCGAGTTTCAGGAACTCCGAAGTAGGTTGCGCCGCTTCGTCTTCCCGATGAGCGCGTTGTTCCTGATCTGGTACTTCGCCTACGTGTTGCTGGGCGCTTTCGCCCACGACTTCATGGCGACCAAGGTCTGGGGCAACATCAACATCGGCCTGCTGATCGGCCTGGGGCAGTTCCTGTCCACATTCATCATCACGGGCATCTACGTCGTGTGGGCTAACCGTGAATTCGATCCACGCGCCGAAGCCATCCGCTCCAAGATCGAAGGCGGTGCGGCATGACCGTCAATATCGTGGCCGCAGAAGGCGACACCGTCGGTAATCCCGCCGCCAACATCGGCATCTTCATCCTCTTCGTCGCTGTGACGCTCTACGTCGTGATCCGTGCGAGCAAGAAGAACGCCACCGCCGACGAGTTCTTCACCGCCGGCCGCGCGTTCACCGGCCCGCAGAACGGCATCGCGATCTCCGGTGACTATCTGTCCGCGGCAAGTTTCCTCGGCATCGCAGGCGCCATCGCCGTCTACGGCTACGACGGCTTCCTCTACTCCATCGGCTTCCTGGTCGCCTGGCTCGTCGCACTGCTCTTGGTCGCCGAATTGCTGCGCAACGCAGGCAAATTCACCATGGCCGACGTGCTGAGCTTCCGGCTGAAGCAACGGCCGGTACGGCTCGCCGCCGCGACCACCACCCTGGCGGTGTGCCTGTTCTACCTGCTGGCGCAGATGGCAGGCGCAGGCGGGTTGGTGGCCCTGCTACTCAATGTCTCCAGCGATATCGGCCAGGCATTCGTCATCGCGGTGGTCGGAGTGCTGATGATCGTCTACGTGCTGATCGGCGGGATGAAGGGCACCACCTGGGTGCAGATCATCAAGGCCGTCCTGTTGATCGGCGGCGCCGCACTGATGACGGTCATGGTGCTGGCCAAGTTCGGAATCAACTTCTCCGAGATGCTCGGCGCCGCCCAGTCCGCGGTCTCCGCATCCACCGATGAGACCGTCGCCGGCCGCGACGTCTTGGCGCCCGGCGCCCAGTACGGCGCGTCGCTGACGTCGCAGATCAACTTCGTCTCGCTGGCGCTGGCCCTGGTGCTGGGCACGGCAGGCCTGCCGCACGTGCTGATGCGCTTCTACACGGTGCCCACCGCGAAGGAAGCCCGCCGTTCCGTCGTGTGGGCCATCGCCCTGATCGGCGCCTTCTACCTGTTCACCTTGGCGCTGGGCTACGGCGCCGCGGCCCTGGTCGGACCCGACGAGATCCTCGCGGCCCCTGGCGCGCAGAACTCCGCCGCACCCCTGCTGGCATTCCACCTCGGCGGTGTTGTCCTGCTCGGCGTCATCTCGGCGGTGGCGTTCGCGACGATCCTCGCGGTGGTCGCCGGCCTGACGATTACCGCGGCAACCTCGTTCGCGCACGACATCTACGCCAGCGTGCTGAAGCGCCACCAGGTCGACGAGTCCGAGCAGGTGCGGGTATCCCGCATCACCGTCGTGGTGCTCGGCATCCTCGCGATCGCGCTGGGCATCCTCGCCGCCGAGCAGAACATCGCGTTCCTGGTCGCGCTGGCGTTCGCCGTCGCCGCGGCCGCCAACCTGCCGACCATCCTGTATTCGCTGTACTGGCAACGGTTCAACACCCGGGGTGCGTTGTGGAGCATGTACGGCGGGCTGATCTCGACGATCGTCCTGATCATCTTCTCGCCCGCGGTATCGGGTGCGAAGACCGCGATGATGCCGAACGTGGACTTCGCCTGGTTCCCGTTGGCCAACCCCGGCATCGTGTCGATCCCGCTCGCGTTCATCCTGGGCATCGTCGGCACGCTGACCTCGTCCGACCGTAGCGATCCGGAGCTGAACGCGGAGTTCGAGGTGCGGGCGCTGACCGGCGTCGGCGCGGAGAAGGCGGTCGCCGCGCATTGACCGGCGGTCGCCGACCGCACACGCGTCGATGTCGCCGTGCGGCAGACCGTCACAAGACGCGAACTTTGAGTGCGTCTACTCAGATCCTTTTGTCCAGCTCAGCCCTAAATTTGGTGCATGACGGTTGCAGCGCTGTTCCCCAGTCCGGCTGAGGTCGAGGCGAACACGCCGGCCACGCGGGACCGGGCCATCGACGTCATTCGGATCGTCTCGTTGGTGGCCGTCGTGGTCGGCCACACGATCATGGCCACCAGCACATTGCGCGACGACGTCTTCATCTGGAGCAACCTGCTCACCGCCTCCGTGGTCCTCCAGGCGCTGACCTGGGTGTTTCAGATCATGCCGCTGTTCTTCTTCGCCGGGGTCGGCACGTATGCGTTCATCGCGGTGATCGACGCCATCCGGATCAACGTCGACGGGATGTCCGGCTTGGGCTACCTCAACCTCGTTGTCTGGTTGATCCCGGGCATGTTCGGTGTCGCGTACCGCCGACGCCGGCTCGCCGACCGGGCGGCACTGACGCTCGGCGCGGTGATGTTCGCGGTCAACCTCGCGCTGATGTGGCTCGGCCCCTACGAACTCAGCCTGGTCGGCATCGAGACCCAACATCTGAAGAACATGACGCCGCCATCGCTGCTGTTGGCCGGGCACGCAATAATGATGTGCGCGTTCGCGATTGCCGCCGCGCCGTCGATCGCACGGTGGGCGCAGCGCCCGCGCGTGTGGTGGCTGACGGCGATCGGAAACTCCGGGGCGATGACGCTGTACCTCTGGCACATTCCGCCGCTGCTGGCGATGCACCTGGTCTTCGACTACTTCGGCCATCCGCGCTACGACCCGACCGCCCCCGGCTTCATCGCGCTCAGCGTTCTGCAGTTGGTCATCATGGCCATCCTGGTTGCGGCGGTGTGCGTCGTGCTGCGCCCGTTGGAGAACAGCCCGCTGCCGCTGTGGGACGGCGGCTTCGTGGCCGGGACCGGATCACGCAGTGCCGCGGTTGGCGCCCTCCTGTGCGTGGCCGGTGCGGCCACGCTGGCATCGGTCGGCTGGGGCCTCAAAGGTCCGGGGCTGTACTGCGTCGCGGTGATGCTGGCGGCGCTGGTCGGGGCCCGGTTCCTGGCCACCGACCCGCGCGTCACCGCTCAGCGCGTCTGCGCCGCCAGCCGGCCGGCAAGCACCAGGTAGGTGGCGGCGAAGCTACGTCGCACCCACGCCACGATGCGCGGGCGGGAGAACACCTGGCGGCGCACCGCGGCGGCGAACACCCCGTAGAAGCTGAACACCACCAGCGTCACCGCCATGAAGACCGCGCTGAGAAACACCATCAGCGGCACTGCCCCGGCGCGGTCGGACGGCACGAACTGGGGCAGGAACGCGAAGAAGAAGATCGTCAACTTGGGGTTCAGGGTGTTGACCAGGACCCCGGACCCGATCACCCGCCACGGCGAGGCCCTCACCGGTTCCGTCTCGACCGCGAACACCGACTTGTCGCGAAACGTCTTCCACGCCAGGTAGAGCAGGTATGCGACGCCGAGCCACTTGATGATCGAGAAGGCCACGGCGCTGGCGTGCATGATGGCCGCCAGACCGGTGACCGCGGCAATCATGTGCGGAACGATGCCGAGCGTGCAGGCGAAAGCCGCCACAAGGCTGGCCTGCCAGCCGCGTGAAACGCCCGCCGCCACCGTGTACAGCACGCCCGCCCCGGGCGTCGCCACCACGACGAGCGTCGTCAGCAGGAACTCGGGCGTCACGGCTATCCGCTCTTGCGGCGGAATTCCCGTCGATTCTCGAGCGGCCCGTGTGCCCTCGGTTGCTTGCTTCCACCGTCTCTGTGATCGGCCCCGCCGGCCGACTTCGCCTTCTTGCGCTCCAGCGCTTCCCGGAACTTCCGCTTCGTGTCGTCTTCCGGTGATTTAGCCATAGCCGCAGCCTAGCGCGGCGCACCTAGCGCCGTCGCGGGCTTTTCGTCGGCCTCAGCGCATTCCCGGCGGCATGCCGTACAGGTGCGAGATCGGCAACGTCATCACCAACCGGCGGTCGTGGACCATTGCCCTACGGTAGTCATCCCAATCGGGATGCTCACCAGCGATGTTGCGGTACAAGGCAATCAGCGCCTCGACGGTGTCATCGTGCTCAGAGGCGGCGGGCGGGGTGAGGATCACGTTGCCTTCCGCCACCGCATAGGACCAACCGTCGTCGCAGCTCACATGCAGCGACGCCCTCGGGTCGCGGCGCAAGTTACGCGTCTTGGCCCGGGGTTCGGTGATCGATGCTTGGATGGTGAGGTTTCGCGGGTCGAAGTAGTAGGACACGTTGGACAGCTGCGGCCTGCCGTCCTGCTTGATGGTGGCCAGGACGCCCAGTGAGTTGTTGTTGATCACCGCGAGCAGCTTGTCATCGAACACCTGGCGCGTCATTCCTTGAGCCTACGTCGGCCGCCACCAGGGCCGACCCCGATTCGACGGCGGCGTACCTACTATGAGCGAATGGCCGTAATCAGCGGTGACACCCTCGATGGCGTCTCGGCGACCACGCTGTGGACCCTGCACAACCGTGGCACCGAGGCAAAGCGGCCCGACGGCGTGATCCGTGATCCATGGGCGGCCACGTTGTTCGACACGATCGAGTACGACTACCGCAAGTTCGGCAAGCCCAACCAGTCGCACGGTTTGCGGGCGGCCGCATTCGACGGGGTGATGCGTGAGCACCTCACAGCACACCCGAAAGCATCGGTCGTGGCCCTCGCCGAAGGACTGCAGACCAGCTTCTGGCGACTGGATGAAGCGGGCGTCGCCGACGAGTTGATCTGGTATTCCATCGATCTGCCGCCGGTGATGGCGTTGCGCGAACAACTGCTTCCGCACGACGACCGCATCGTGCCGCTCGCCCAGTCGGCGCTTGACCGCAGCTGGATGGACCGGGTAGCCGGAGCCGCGGCGCCGGCGACATCAGACACCGGCTCGAACGGGGTCTTCATCACCGCAGAAGGCCTGATGATGTACCTCGAACCCGACGACGCGCTCGCGCTGATCCGGGACTGCGCCGCCAGGTTTCCCGGCGGCCGGATGATGTTCGATTCCATCCCGCCGTTCTTCAGCCGCCGCACGCTGAAGGGCCTCAAGCTGTCCCACCGCTACACCGCTCCGCGGATGCCGTTCGGGATGACACCGGACGAGGCCCTCGCGCTGGCCGACACCGTTCCCGGGGTCCGCAGTGCACGCGACATCAAGCTGCCGCCCGGTCGCGGCTTGTTCAAAGTGGCCGCGTGGCCACCGCTGGACCGTGGTTTCCTGCGCCGCGTCCGGCCCAGCATCACGTTGTTGGAGTTCGATCGATGACCCGGTATGCCGCGTTCCTTCGCGGAGTGAACGTGGGCGGGGTCAACCTCAAGATGGCCGAGGTGGCCGCCGCGTTGGAGAAGGCGGGTTTCGAGAACGTCCGAACGATCCTGGCCAGCGGCAACGTGTTGCTGGAGAGCCGATCCGGTGTCGATGCCGTGCGCAAGAAGGCCGAGAAGGCGCTGCGCGACCAATTCGGCTACGACGCCTGGGTGCTGGCCTACGACCTGGACACCGTGCGGGCGATCTCTGACGACTACCCGTTCGACCGCGACGTCGACGGCCATCACAGCTACGTCACGTTCGTCACCGACGAGGATGTGCTCGACGAGCTGGCGGCGCTGGCCAAAGACGCCGGTTCGCACGAGAAGATCGAACGCGGCGAGGGGGTCATCTATTGGCAGGTCCCCAACAAGGGCACGCTGGACACCACCATCGGCAAGACGATGGGAAAGAAGCGCTACAAGTCGTCGACAACCACCCGCAACCTGCGCACGCTGGGCAAAGTGTTGCGATGACCGAGAAGACAGACGGCACCGCACTGACCGGCGTTTCCGAGACTGCGCTCCTCACGCTGCTGGTGCGCGCCACCGAGGCGCGCAGGCCGGATTCCGTCATCGATGACCCGATGGCGATCAAGCTGGTCGACGCCATCGACTTCGACTTCGCCAAGTTCGGCTTCACCCGCCGCCAGGACATGGCGTTGCGGGCGCTGGCCTTCGACAACTACACCCGGCGCTACCTGATCGACCATCCGTCGGCCACCGTCGTCGCCCTCGCCGAGGGGCTCCAGACCAGCTTCTACCGCCTGGACGCGTCGGGCTTGGGGGACCAATTCCGTTGGCTCACTGTCGATCTGCCACCGATCATCGAGCTTCGCGAGCGACTGCTGCCGCACTCTGATCGGGTCTCGATGTGCGCGCGTTCCGCGCTGGACTTCGGCTGGATGGACCTGGTCGACCCAACCGAGGGGGTGTTCATCACCACCGAGGGCCTGCTGATGTACCTGCAGCCCGAGGAGGCCCTCGGCCTGATCACCGAATGCGCCAAGCGCTTTCCCGGGGGCCAGATGATGTTCGATCTGCCGCCCGTGTTGTTCGCGGCGTGGGCTCGCCGCGGCATGCGTATGTCGCGGCGCTACCGGGTGCCGCCCATGCCGTTCACCCTCTCGGTGTCCGACATCGCAGACCTGGCCAACACCGTGCCCGGCGTACGCGCCGTGCATGACCTGCCGATGGCGCCGGGCCGGGGCAAACTGCTCAACGCGATGATGTGGACGGCGCAGCGGGTTCCACTGCTGGATCCGGTCCGGCCCGTCCTCACCCTGCTCGAGTTCGGTTAGCCGAACGCGGACTCGACATACTTAAGCGCCTCATCCTTGCCGATGCCCAGCGCCTTCGCCGCCGTCGCGTACGTGTGCGCCGCCGTCGCCAGCGCCGCGTCGGCGGGGTCGGTGCGCGCGACGAAAGTGCCGAAGCGGCCACGGGTTTCGAGGATCCCGGCCGACTCCAGCTCGCGATACGCGCGAGCGACGGTGTTCACCGCCATTCCCAGCCGCGCCGCGAGTTCACGAACCGTCGGCAGCCGGGTACCCGGCGGCAGCCGGCCACCCCGAATCCCGTCGATGATCTGACCCCTGAGCTGGTCGAATAGCGGCTTGCTTCCCTGCGGGTCACCCTGAACCCATTCCCCCAAATTGGCCACGTGCCTAGTATCGCGCAAGACCCGCTAGTTTGGTGATGTGCAATTGACTGTGCTCAGCGGGGCAGGTATTTCCGCAGAGAGCGGGGTTCCGACGTTCCGCGATGTCGAGACCGGGCTGTGGGCAAAAGTCGACCCGTACGAGATATCGAGCGCACAGGGCTGGCACCGGCACCCGGAGAAGGTGTGGGCGTGGTACCTGTGGCGGCACTACCTCATGCAGTCGGTCGAGCCGAATAACGGCCATCGAGCCGTCGCGGCGTGGCAGGACCACGCCGAGGTCCACGTCGTCACCCAGAACGTCGACAACCTGCACGAACGGGCAGGCAGTGAACACGTGTACCACCTGCATGGCAGCCTCTTCGAATTCCGTTGCGACCGTTGCCAAGCCGAATACCGCGGCGCCCTGCCCGAGATGCCCGAGCCGGTCGAAGTCGCGCAGCCGCCGCAGTGTGTTGTCTGCGGGGGCCTGGTCAGACCCAACGTGGTGTGGTTCGGCGAGCCGCTGCCCGACACCGCCTGGCAGAAATCTGTCGATGCCGTCAATAACGCCGACGTCGTGATCGTGGTTGGCACGTCGTCGATCGTCTACCCAGCCGCCGGGCTGCCGGAACTGGCGCTGGCCAACGGCATTCCGGTTGTCGAGGTCAATCCCGAGCGCACACCGCTATCGGATGCCGCGACGGTCACGGTGCGGGAATCCGCCGCCGGCGCACTGCCAGGGCTGTTGCAGCGACTGCCTGCGCTACTCGGCTAGGAGCTCACCGACCCGCGAACCTGTAATTAACGCGGAGAAGTACGAGTTGAGACGTTGGCATCGACGAATCTTCCGCGACGTTAATTTCCTCGAGCGGCACGAGGTTTCATTTCGAGACCGGATCGCGGGAGCCTGGCTTCGGTCAGGACGGCAGGGGATCATCGCGGGAGTGGCCGCTGTCGGCGCTTCACGGCGCACCGTGGGTCGACGATGAGGTCCCGATCGAGATGATCTGGTCCAACACCAGACCACCTGCCGGTGTCATCGCGTGCGATGAACGCTTTGCGGAAGACGAGATCACGCGAGTCGCGGGCATTCCCGTGACCGCACGTGCGGCGGACGCCGTTCGATCTCGGCCGCCACCCACCGCGTCATGAAGCACTGGCCCGACTCGACGCCCTGATGTGGGCGTCACCCTTTTCGACTGCGGACGTATTGCCGCTCGCCAAACGCTATACCGATGCTCGGGGCCCGCGGCAGATTTGTCGGATGCCGCCGCTTGTGGACGGGCGCGGACTCACCGAGGGAAACGGACCGACCGCAAGCAGTACGTCAAGGACCTCCGCGTGATGCCAAAGCTCGAGCGCATGGGCTGGATCGTGATCCGGGTAATCAAGGAGGACAACGAGAATGACATCATCGAGCGAACTCGGACGGCGCGTGTTGTCCCCGAGGCTGGCCTCCGAGACTGTAGTTACCTCGGAATAGTGCGAGTGGAGCGCGCGATAACGACAGGCTCGGCGATTCGTCGGCTAGGCCGCGGGCTTTTCGGCGCGGCCGATGGCGTACTCCGCCACCGGCGTCGGAAACCATGCGGGAAGGGCAGGTTCGCGACGCGTGCTCTCCACCGCGAAGCCGGCACCGACGATTGATGCCTCGGTGTCGCGATGGGTGTGGCAGTTGCCCATCAATCGCGGCCACACGGTTGCGTCTGCGATTTTCTGTAGCCGCCCCCGAGCGCCGGTACTGGCGACGTGCTCGAGGTAACGCAGTTCGCCACCGGGACGCAACAGCGAAAACAGTTGATGCAGAACACTGTCCGGGTCTTCGATGGAACAGAGCACCAGCGAGCACACCACGGCGTCGAACGGCTCACCTTGGGAAAGCCCTGCGAATTTCTCGACGGTACCTGTGCTCACCATCACCGGAACAGTGGCCCTTCCTGCGGCTTCCCGGGCCAGCGGAACCAGCCGTCGTTCCGGCTCGACGGCGACCACCTCGGTCACCGTCGGCGGGTAGAACGCGAAGTTGGTCCCGGTCCCGGCACCCACTTCCAGCACGCGGCCGGACAAGCCTTCCAGGTTCTCGCTCCGCAGCTGCTGTATCTCCTCGGTTTCATGGTTGGACAAGAAGGTCCACAGCCGGGCGAAGAACGGGTTGTCTGTGGTGTCGCTGTCGGTCACGAGTTCCTTTCTGGCGGTTGGCGGTTCAGCAACCAGTCGACGGTCTGCTGGGGTGTCACGTCGTCATCCTCGACCAGCCCGAGCACGATGTGGCCCAGACACGCCGCCGACAACGTCTGGTCGGCGAATTCCTCGACGTCGCCCCACGGCAGGTACGGCTTCGAGATCAGCAGCGCTGCAACACCGTGTGCGGCGGTCAGCAGCTGCAGTGCGGCCGTAGTCGGATCGCCCGGCGGGTAAATGCCCTCGTCGATCAACGACTCTACCGAGTTACGCAGGTGCAGGAACGCCGAGCTGTTCAGCGTCATGTCGACGTCGCTGCCAGGCCTGCCTTCGCCCATGGTCGCGATGCGATACAACTCGGGCGTTTGCGTGGCGAAGCGGACATACGCCAGGCCCTGTGCGCGCAGCACGTCGATGGTCGACGGCTGGTCGGCCGCCACTCGACCCATCTCCTCGTTGAGCTTCTCGAAATACCGCGCACACACCGCGTCCAGCAGCGCGTCCTTGTCGGCGAAGTGCAGGTAGATCGACGGCGGCGTGACGCCGACCCGCTCTGCCACCGACCGGATCGACACTGCCTTGGCGTGCCCGGTTTCCAGCAGCAACTCGGTGGTGGCGTCGAGGATTTCGTCTCTCAGCTGCTCACCGGATCCGCGAGGGGAGCGCCTGCGACGCAACGGCTGGGTTACCACGACTAACCAGTGTCCGTCACCAAGACCGCGGCCCGCTCCCGTTTCTCCGCACGGGGAATCAAGTCGTCGGTAGATTCGCTGATACCGATCCGTTCGTGCAGCCGGGCCAACGGCTTGGGCGCCCACCAACACCACCGGCCGAGCAAGTGCATGAACGCGGGCACCAGGGCCATCCGCACCAGGGTGGCGTCGACGAGCACCGCCAGCGTCAGCCCGACGCCGAACATCCGCATGAACGCCACCTGGGCGGCGATCAACGCCGCGAACGAAATCGACATCACCAGCGCGGCGGCGGTCACGACGCGGCCCGTGCGGGCCAGACCGAGCGCGACGGCCTCATCGTTGTCCGCCCGCGTCTTACCACCCAAGGACAGCCAGTATTCGCGCATCCGGCTCACCAGGAACACCTCGTAGTCCATCGAGAGCCCAAAGGCGATGCAGAACAACAACACCGGCAAGTTTGCGACGAGCGTTCCGGTAGGCGTGGTGCCCAGCGCGCCGAGATGGCCCTCCTGGAATATCCACACCAAGGCGCCGAACGCCGCGGTCAACGACAACACGTTGAGCACCAACGCCTTCAGCGGCAGGATCACGCTGCCCGTCAACAGGAACAGCAGCACGAACGTGATCGCGGCGATTATCGCCAGCACGACAGGCAGCCGTTCGGTGATCGCCACCGAGCTGTCACGGTTGATCAGCGCAACCCCGGTCAGTTGCACCGGTTTGCCCGCAGGCGTGCTCACCGCGCGCAGGCGGTCCAGCTGGGCTTCGGAGGCGTCGGAGAACAGCGGCGCGTTGCTGCCGACGGTCAAAAACGCGCTGTCTTCCTTCAGTCCGGTCGCGGCCGACGGCGGCCCGGCGGGTGCACCGTTGACGAATGTCCCTGCCGGCGAGGACACCGACGCCACGTCGGGGACTTGGGACAGCCGCGCGGCGTAGCGGCCGAGATCCTCGGGCGTTACCCCGGTCGCGTCGGGAATGACGACGGTCACGTTCCTGGCCGAGTCGACGGCGAAATCGTTGCGCAGTTGGTCACCGACCTGGCGGGCGGACAAGGACTCGGGCAGCACGCGGTCGTCGGGGAAGCCCCACTTCGCGCCCAGGAACGGCGCGCCAAGCAGTAGCAAGAGCGCAATGATCGCGACACCGATCGGAATCGACCGGCGCATAACGAATTTGGTAGAGCGGTACCAGAAGGTGTCCTCCACCGGCTTGGGAGCCGGCTCGGGACGCCCCAGCGCCCGGCGCAACATGCGCCGCACGTCCAGAGAGTCCAGCCGATCGCCGAGCAGCACGATCGCCGCAGGCGCCACCACGATCGCCGCGATGGCGGCGAACGCCACCACCGCAATGCCCGCGTAGGCGAAGGACTTCAGGAAATACATCGGGAACAGCACCATCGCCACCATCGACAGCGCGACGGTCATCGCCGAGAACAGCACGGTCCGGCCCGCGGTGGCCATCGTGCGGATCAGCGCCTCGTCCCGCCCTGACCCGGCGGCCAGTTCGTCCCGGTACCGGCTGACGATCAGCAGCGTGTAGTCGATGGATAGCGCGAGGCCCATAGCGACCGTCAGATTGAGCGCGAAGATCGACACATCGGTGACAAAGGTGACCGCGTGCAGCACCGCCATCGACCCCAAGATCGCGAAGGCGCCGACCGCCACCGGAAGCGCCGCCGCCAGCAGCCCGCCGAACACCCACACCAGCACAAGGAAGCTCAGCGGGATCGCGATGGATTCCATGAGCAGCAGGTCTTTTTCGCTTTGACCGCTGATCTGTACATAGATCATCACCTCGCCGCCCGCGCGCACGGTGACTCCGTCGCGGTCGTGCACGAGTCGCTCGGTCAGCTCCTTGGCGTGCTTCTGCGCTTCGCTCTCACCGCCGGTGATGCCTGCGACGATCAGACCGGTCTTGCCGTCCTTGCTGACCAGCGCCGGGGCGGCCGACGGCGGCGAGGTCCATGCCGACGTCACGTCTGCCACGTATGGCGACGCCTGCAGCTGCCCGGCGATGTCGGCGCCGACCGCCCGCGCTGCGGCGCTCTGCGCGCCGGCCTCGGACGTCACGCTGATCAGGAGCTCCATGTCGCCCTGCCCGAACTTGTCGACCAGCACCTTGCTGGCTTGGGCGGACTCCGACGTCGGGTCCTGGAATCCGCCGGCCGACAGGCTCTTGGTGACCGGGATGCCGAAGATGCCCGTGGCCACCATCACCAGCATCGCGATGACGATGATCCGCTTCGGCGCGGTGATAGCGAGCCGAGCGATCCCTTGCAGCACGTCGTGTCCCTCCGCAAAACCCGACTAGAAGCTATCGTCGATAACTTATCAACGGTAACTCAGCAGGGTCAACGCGTCACTTCTACGGTGATCACGGTGCCGAGCCATCGAACGTTCAGCGCGCGAGAGGGCGGTTCACAGCATGCTCACAGCCGCCTAGGCTCGGCGACATGGCGACCACCGAACGCACCGTCGAAACCTCCACATCACTGACCGATCTGGGCCTGTTGATCCTGCGTATCGGCATCGGCGCCGCGATGGTTCAGGCCGGGCTCATAAAGCTTCTTCGACTTCAGCACCACCGTCGGCTTCATGGAGTCCGGCGGCTGGAGCATGCCGACATTCGCCGCCCTCATGGTGTCCGTCGCCGAGACGGCCGGCGGGATCGGACTCATCTTTGGCGTCCTTACACCGCTGGCCGCGTGCGCGGTGATCGGCGCGATGATCGACGCGTGGGCGGTCAACGTCTCTGAGGGCGCGTTTTGGTCGGCACCGTTCAACTTGCCGTTCTTGCTGGCCATCGGCGCGACGACGCTGCTGTTCACCGGCCCAGGCGCCTACTCCGTGGACGCCCGGGTGTTCGGCCGTCCGCGCTGGTCGCCGGGCATCGCGCTGGGACTGCTCGTGCTGGCGATCGTCGCGGCCATCCTTACCTGGATCCTGCTCAACGGGACAAACCCGATCCATTTCAGTTCACCGGGGTAATCCCTGGTCAGCTACTCGCGAGTAGCCTCGGACCCTACCCGGCGGTAAGAATTGCCACGATTTTCCGAATCGTGACTCAAAGATTCCTTAATGGTGATGGTTACTGTTCAGTACATGTGGATCGACGACACCAGTGCTGATGTCATCAAGGTTGACTTCGAGGCGCTCTACCACGGCGATGTCCTGGTAGAGGGTGACACCTCAGAGCAGCTCGACGACGGCCCCGCACTGCCCACCGCGGTCTGAGCCAACGCGCTCGGCTTGAGCGCTTTGACGTGTCAGACAGTTTGCCCTGTACGGGGCGTTCGTTGATTCCTCATTGACTCGATATTGACCCGATTCCCTTAGGCGGGAACCCTCTCAGATTCCGCTGACTCGACCATGTCGTCGAGCCTGCCGATGATCAGTTCTTCGGCCTCGTCCACGATGCGTGTGACCAACTCGCCGACCGTCGGGATGTCGTTGATCAGGCCCATCGCCGTGCCGACCGACCAGATACCGGCCTCCACGTCACCGTCGTCGAACACCTTGCGACCACGGACCCCTGCGACCAGGTCCTTGATGTCGTCGAACTGACCGCCATCGTTGAGAATCTCGACCACCTCACCGGCTTGCCGAGCAGCTCGACGTCACCGAGAGTGCCCGCGACGTGTGTGCGCTGGGGTTGCGGTTGCAGTCGGTGCTCGAGGAGCTCGACAACATGCCGCAGTCAGGCCCAGTGAGTAAGGCTGATGAGATTGCTGAACGGCGGCGTCAGCGTCGGGCGCAGCACAGCTAGGCACGTTCGCATATAGAGACGGGCTGTAGGTGCCTAGGTAGTCACTAGGGGTAACTACCTAGGCAATCGATGGGAGCACCGACAATGAACACCGAACCCCGGCAGAGGGTTGTCGATCACGTATAACGTGGCGCGTTACATGTCCGGGATCGTCTGGCTAACATACGACTCCCAAGTGGCGATCTGGCCACCCTCAAGCATGACGGCCTGCATCTCAGGATCGTCCAGGACAGCCTGCTGAACCTGGCCGAACCGCGTCCAGTCCTCGGCGCTAGAGAGCACGCCGATCGTGTTGGTCGCCCGCCCCCCGATCATGGTCACCGTCACCGTCACATTCTCCGCGCCGTGCTTGCGGGCGAGGTCACACGCCTTCTTGATTTGCTTCTGCACGTCTTCCCACTTGACGCCCGGATTCGGATGGATGGTCGTTAACTGAAGAATGGTCATGGTGGAGCCTCCTTAATGCGTTGTGGCGGTCTTGCCAAAGGTAAGCCAACTGCGAATGCTGCTGCGGGCCGACCGCTACGCGACGGGCCGTCGGGTGGGAAAAGAGTAGTCCGGGCAGATGCCCTATCCTGCTGCGACCTGCTTCCTGCCGTCAGAGGTGCTCCATCGCGCGATACATCCGCGTTATCTCGAAATAGTCGTGAATGGCGTCCTGCCGCCAAGGATGCGGTTTTGGAGGGGGGAGGTGGGGGTAGTGGATGTGACTGGCTGTGGCAGCCACGGTTGAGCGCCAGTGATGGTGCTGGTTGGAGCCGGCCGCGGACGCAGCCGTGTTGACCTGGGGAGCGGTGTGCTTGGGTAGGAAATGCGGCATGTGGGTTAGTAGATGTGGCATTTGCGGCGCCTCCCGATGTGCGGTGGCTGGTATTTGGAGTCACAGCCTTCGATTTGGGTTCCTGTCCCCCCGGACACTCAATAAAACGGAAAACCGAGACGTTGGCTCCCTCGCTTCTCAATTTTCCCTTGGCGCGTGGCCGATGTTTCGGCCGCGACGGGATCGGCCAGTCGAGAGAGTCGCTACTGTCGGCTCTCGGATCAGTCACATCCTCGCCGCCGCGTCAATTATTCCGCCCCTGGACCCGATGTGATGACGTTTCTCGGCGGAAAAATTACGGGGTTATTGCAAATTCAAGTTTCCGGCAAAAGCCACGCCACCTCCGCCAGGGACTGCCGCTGACCTGGTCGAGCACAATGAACCGCTCACTAGGAGAGCAGAGACATCACAGGGCCACAGAGCTGCTTCTCAGCGGTTCATTGGCGAACTCTCCCCGCCGATAAATTAGTCGTAAGGGGACAAGTCAGTCCCACGATTCGAGTTGGGAACTGGCCCATTCCCGTGACCGCACCCAGGCGTGAAAAGCGCGGAAGCGTTCAGTTCAAGCAACGTGTTCTACGCTTGTGCGGCACCTTGATCCCATTCTCGTGGAACATCGGCAGATGCGGCGCCGGGTTGGACCCGGCCGTCTCCACGATCTTGATGCCCTCGTCGACGATCACCTGGCGGTACTCGTCATAGGGCGGCGGGTTGATGGTCGGCAGGATCGTCAGGTTCACCCCGAACGGCTTGTCGGTCAGCTCGCGGGTCTTGGCGATCTCGCGAGCCAGATACGCAGGCATCGGCTGAGTCAGCGCGGTGATGAAACCCAGCGCACCTGAGTTCGCCACCGCCGCAACGAGTTCCGCACGACCGACCCACTGCATGCCGCCCTGGACGACGGGGTGCTCCACCCCGAACGTCTCGGTAAACTTCGTCGTGATTGTCATCGGTGTTGTCTCCTCTTCGCGCAAGCGCTCATCGCGGGCGCCATCCGGATCGCGCCGTCGAGGCGGATGACCTCGCCGTTGAGCATCGGGTTCTCCACGATGTGCACGGCCAGCGCGCCGTACTCGTCCGGCTTGCCCAGTCGACTCGGGTGCGGGACCTGCTTGCCGAGCGACTCCTTGGCCGACTCGGGCAGCCCCGCCAGCAGCGGCGTATCGAACAGACCCGGCGCGATGGTCACCACCCGGATCAGGTCCCGGGACAGATCGCGGGCGATCGGCAGCGTCATGCCGACGACGCCACCCTTGGATGCCGAATACGCGGCCTGGCCGATCTGCCCGTCGAACGCCGCAACCGATGCGGTGTTCACGATGACGCCACGCTCTTCGCCGATCGGCTCGGTCTTGGCGATGCGCTCGGCGCCCAGCCGGATCACGTTGAACGTGCCGATCAGGTTGATCTCGACGACCTTGCGGAACGCATCGAGCGGGAACGGGCCGTCCTTGCCCAGAGTCTTGATCGCGTTGCCGGTGCCCGCGCAGTTGATGACGATGCGCAGCGGGCCCAGTGCCTCGGCGGCGTCGAGGGCGGCGGTCACCGCGGCCTCATCGGTGACGTCGGTTTGCGCGAAGGTGGCGCGGTCGCCGAGTTCGGCCCCTAGTTGGTCAATGGCCTCCTTACCCCTGATGTCGAGCACGACCACCTGTGCGCCGGCGTCCAGCAGCCGCTTCGTGGTGGCCAGACCGAGACCGGAGGCGCCCCCGGTGACGACGGCTACGGCGTCTTTGATCTCCACTGATGCGTTCCCTTTCTATTTCCAGTCGTTCAGAACGGTTTCGATGTCTGTCCCCGGCTCGCCCAACGGCTTGGGTACCGACGGCGCGCTGCGGGAGAACCGCGGCGCGGGCGACGGCAGCAACACCTCGCCGTCTAGGTAGAACGTGTCGCGCTCGTTGACGTGAGGTTCCGTCTCCACCTCGCCGAACGCCAGCACCGGGGTCGCACAGGCGTCGCTGTCGGCGAACACCTTGGCCCAGTGGTCGCGATCGGCCGAAGCGAACACCTCGGCGAACCGGGCGCGCAGTTCGGGCCAGCGGCTGACGTCCTGCTGAGCGGGCAGGTCCTCAGGAGGTAAGTCGTCGAGGCCGAGCCCCTTGAGCAGTTCGGCGTAGAACTGCGGCTCGATCGCCCCGACCGCCATGTACCGGCCGTCGGCGCACTCGTAGGTGTCGTAGTACGGGGCCCCGCTGTCGAGCATGTTGGTGCCGCGTTCGTCGGACCACAAGCCGCCCGCGCGCATCCCCCACATCATCGCCATCAGCACGTTGGAGCCGTCGATCATCGCGGCGTCGACCACCTGGCCCTTGCCGGAGGTCTGCCGTTCCCAGAGCGCCGCGAGAATGCCGACGATCAGAAACATCGAGCCGCCGCCGAAGTCACCGGTCAGATTCAGCGGCGGCACGGGGCGCTCGCCGGCGTGGCCGATGGAGTGCAGCAGGCCGTTGAGTGAGATGTAGTTGATGTCGTGGCCGGCCTGCTGGCTGCGCGGGCCGGTCTGACCCCATCCGGTCATCCGCCCGTACACCAACCGCTCGTTGACCTTTGCGCAATCCTCGGGTCCGAGGCCGAGTCGCTCGGTGACACCGG
Source organism: uncultured Actinomycetota bacterium (assembly GCA_963800125.1). GTDB lineage: Bacteria > Actinomycetota > Actinomycetes > Mycobacteriales > Mycobacteriaceae > Mycobacterium. The sequence continues at coordinate 145,929 of CAWDAC010000030.1, forward strand.
GCCGGTAGCCCTCGATCAGCACGTCGGCCTTCGCGATCAGCGCCAGCACCCGATCTCGGCCTTCTTCGGTCTTCAAGTTCGCCGCCACGGCCCGCCGGTTGCGATTCATGGCTTCGTGGCTGCCCTTCGGGACGCCACCGGTTCCTCCGGGACGTTCGACGCGGACCACGTCGGCGCCCAGATCGGCGAGGATCATCGCCGCATGCGGTCCGGGACCGATGCCGGCCAATTCGACGATTCGCAATCCCTGCAGTGGTCCCGCCATTAGTGCGCCCCGCCTCCCGTAGTTGACCGCGACATAGCTTACTTGTATAACCATGTGAAACCAGTCGCGGCCCATTTGCCACCCCGATCTAAGGTTCACCAATGACTTCCATCGATTCCAGCACCGGAGCGTATGTGAGCGTCGACGGCCTAGTGGTGACACTCGGCGACGGGGTGCTGTCGTTGACGTTGAACCGGCCGGACAGCCTCAACTCGTTGACGGCGACGATGCTGAACGGCGTCTCGGATGCGCTGGAACAGGCGGCCACCGATCCGCGCGTCAAGGTGGTGCGTCTTGCGGGTGCGGGTCGCGGGTTCAGCTCGGGTGCCGGAATCAGCGCCGAGGATCAGGCCAAGAAGGCCGGCGGCCTGTCCGTTCTGGACGCCGCGAACCGTGCGGTGCGCGCGATCGTGGCGGCGCCCCGCCCTGTGGTCGCCGTCGTGCAGGGCCCCGCCGCAGGCGTTGGCGCATCGCTGGCGTTGGCGTGTGACGTCGTACTTGCTTCGGACAAGGGCTATTTCATGCTCGCCTTCACCAAGATCGGGCTGATGCCCGACGGCGGGGCTTCGGCTCTGGTCGCGGCCGCGGTGGGCCGGATCCGGGCGATGCGGATGGCGCTGTTGGCCGAACGGATTCCGGCTGCCGAGGCATTGCAGGCCGGGTTGGTGACGGCTGTCTATCCGGCGGACGATCTCGACGCCGAGGTGGACAAGGTAGTCGCCACCCTGGTTCGTGGTCCGGTCGTGGCGTTGGCGAAGACGAAGGAAGCCATCAACGCGACAACGCTGACGGAACTCGACGCTGCGCTGGAGCGGGAGCGGTCCGGCCAGGCGTCGCTGCTGCGAGGCACCGACTACCGCGAGGGCATTCGGGCCTTCCAGGAGCGCCGCGCCGCCAACTTCACCGACTCCTGATCCCCTAGCTCCGCTGTGGGCCCACCCCTAGCTTCGCTGTGGGCCCAGCGAAAATCGTTGGACGCGGCCCTACCCGGTCGGCGACCATCGAATGTGTGAGTACGCAATTCGACCTTGAAACACCGGTGCACACCGGTGGCTGGCGCGTGCTCGCACCGTTCCGGTTCCGCGAATACCGCCTGCTGATCACCGCAGTGTCGATCTCGATTTTCGCCACCGGGATGTGGGCGGTGGTGATGGCGCTTCAGGTCATGGCCATCGACGACGACCCGGCTTCGTTGTCGCTGGTCGCCGCCTGCATGGGTGTCGGGATGGTGGCGTTCCTCCTGGTCGGCGGCATCGCCGCGGACCGGTTTCCCCAGCGCACGATCATTATCGTCGTCGAGACGGTGAACTTCGCGGCAGTGACGGCAGTCGCGGTTCTGGGCGTGGCCGGCTCGTTGCGGCTGTGGCACATGGCCGTTGCCGCCGCATGCCTCGGGGTCGCCGCGGCGTTCTTCTTTCCGGCCTACAGCGCGTACCTGCCGCGCATCCTGCCTGCCGAACAGTTGTTGGCGGCCAACGGGATCGAGGGCGTGGTCCGTCCGACGCTGCAGCAAGCGATCGGACCGGCCTTCGCCGGTGTCCTTGTCGGCGCGACCTTCCCCACGTTGGGCGCGGTCATCGTCGCGGTGCTCTACGGCACCGGGCTGGCGCTGCTGGTCGCGACGCGACCGGTGTCGCAGCCGTTCTTGGACGACGAGAGCCACAAGAAGCCAAACGTGCTGTCCGACCTTCGGGACGGCTTCCTGTTCATGCTGCGTACCCCGTGGCTGTTGGCCACGCTGCTGTTCGCCAGCGGATTCGTCTTGTTGGTGATCGGTCCGATCGAGGTGTTGTTGCCGTTCATCACTACCGCGAGGTTCGAAAACGGTGAGCGGATATACGGTTTCGTGCTGGCGGCCTACGGGGTAGGCGGAGCGCTGGGCGCACTTGCCGTGTCGTCGGGTCGACTTCCGCGGCGCTACATGACGGTGATGATGCTCTGCTGGGGGCTGGGAAATCTGCCGCTGGTGGTGCTGGGCTACTCGTCGTCGTTCCCGTTGATGGCCGCGGCCGCCTTCCTCGTCGGTATGACCGACAGCGCGGGCTTGGTCATCTGGGGCACACTGTTGCAGCGGCGGGTACCGCCGGAAATGCTCGGCCGGGTGTCGAGCCTGGACTTCTTTGTGTCACTGGCGTTCATGCCGGTGTCGATGGCCGTGGCCGGCCCGCTGTCCAAGGTGATTTCGGTCGAGACGATTTTCTTGGCGGCGGGTGTGATTCCGTCCGTACTGGCCGTGGTCGCGTTCGTCTCGGCACGGATGGGGCGTGACGAGCTGGCGCATCCGCTGCGCTAGACGCCGACCGCTGGCAGCGCCGGCGTCGTCAGACGCCGAAAACCGGCGGAAGTACGAGCACCATGATCAGTCCCCACACCATGTGGGTGAGGATCGGTGCGAGCACGCCGCCGGTGGCCCGGCGCTCGAACGCGCACACGGAGCCGAGCACGAGCGCGGCGAACGCCAGCATCGGGTTGCGGGTGGCGACGAATATCGCGGCCGTGTAGATGATCGTGGAAATGATTGCGGGGTGGTGCTTTTCCAGCGCCGTGTACAGCGCCCCACGGAAGAAGAGCTCCTCGGCAATGCCGTTGAGCAGCATGCTGACCACGATCAGCAGCAGGCTCTCTTGGTTCGCGAATTCCAGGACGCGGGTGACATGGCCGGACAGCGCCGGGATTTCGCGGGCGATCAGCCCGCCGAGCACGAACACGGCGCCGACCACCAAGCCGACCACTGTCCCCGTGATCACCGGGCGTTGATTGCGCCCCCGGAAGCGCACGCCACCGAGATGCAGTGGCCCCGACGCGAGCGCACCGACGGTCCAGACCGCTGCGAGGACGAGGGTGAGCCAGTAGAAGGACGCGTCACCGGGCTGCAGGGCCAGCGAATAGCCCAGTAGCACAGCGCCTATCACGAGCACGAAGCCAACGGCAATGCGCCTGCGAAGCACCACTACGGGGGGTTCATGGTGCGGTACGGCGACCCTGGTGATGTTGTCTCTGACTTCGCGGAGGAATCCGGGGTAGGTGGTGGTGGGTTCTGTCATGCCGGTCGCGCCTTCGGTGTGAGGTTGATCAGGGTGTCGAGCCCGGTCCGCAGCGCAGCGGCGACGGGCCCTGGGACGGCGTTTAGGAGCCCGAGAGCGGGCCGGACGATCGGCGGCGTGACCGATATCGCCAGACGCTGAATGCGTAGCGTGTCTCCACCGGCCCAAGCCGGATCGGTGTCAGCAAGATGGTGTGGGTCGGTGAGTTCGGAGGCCATCATCGGATGATCAAGCGACTCAACCAGATCGGCGGCGAGCCCACCCGGCACCGGCAGCTCGGCCGCAGTCAGCTTCGATGCCACGCCGGTATCCACTCCACGGATCGGCACACTAGCCCGCCACTTGCCTGTCGCGCGGCCATATGCGCCCAACAGGTCGCAATACGTGGTCGTTTCCGGGCCGAAGATGTCGTGGGCACCCGCAGGCACCCGGTCGGCGTCGGCCGCGGCGGCAACGTAATAGAGGCGCCCAGCCACATCACCTCGGGGCCGCCTCGACACTCAACGCGGCGGCGACCTCGGCCCGGCTGGTCAGATGCTCGGACAACCAGGATTCGCATTGGCTTCACCGTACGGTCTTACCCGCACCTGGCTGATGGGAATCGGACGGTTAGCCGAGTGAGGCGCGATGCAGTTCGATCAGCCGCTGGTAGACCTCCGCGTTGTCGCGGTTGTTGGCTATCTCGGCATCGCTGAGTTCGCGCCGCACTGCACCGGGCACACCGGTCACCAGCGATCGAGGCGGTACCACGACACCCTGCGGCACCAACGCTCCCGCCGCGATCAATGAGCCCTTGCCCACCCGTGCGCCATTGAGGATGACGGCCCCCATGCCGATCAGTGCATCGTCCTCGACGACACAGCCGTGCAGCACGGCGTTGTGGCCGACGCTGACTCCCGCGCCGATGCTGACCGGGAATTCGGAGTCGACGTGGATGGTGACCCCGTCCTGGATATTCGTGCCGAATCCGATGTCGATCGGCTCGGCCTCGGCGCGCAGCGTGGCTCCGTACCAGACGCTGGCCCTGGCGGCGAGCGTGACCTGGCCGATCACGCTCGCGTTGGGCGCGACCCAGCTTTCGGCATGAAGCGAGGGTGCGCGACCGCGAATGGGCAGGATCAGCGGCTGAGGCATGCACGTCATCGTATTGACGCCCGCTACCTCCCGTTCATCCGCCATCCGATTCTCTGCCCTTGCGCCGATGGACCGGGGCGAGGTACTCACGCCGCCCGCATTTCCTGCAGAGTCCCCCGGAGCGCCCGCAATGCATAATGCAGCCTCGACTTCACCGTGCCTTCGGCGATCTGGAGGTCCTCGGCGATACGCGCCACCGTCCAGCCCAGGTAATAAGAGCGCCAGACCACGGCGCGGTGTTCGGTGGACAACAGAGCCAGCGCGTGCCTGACCATCAGCCGGTCGATGGTGGCATTTGTGTCCTGCAGATCGACCGGCTCGCGGATGTGTGCGCCCTCCGGCATGGCTACTTCGTTGCGGAACCGAGCACTGCGGCGGTCGTCGATGACGATGTTGCGCGCGACGGTGAATAGCCAGGCCCGTGGCGATCGCTTGCTGTCTTCGGTGATTTCGGGGCTCCGCCATGCGCGTAGCAGCGTTTCCTGCACCACGTCGTGCGCTTGGTGCGGGTCACCGGTCAACCGCAGGACATAGCGCCACAACGAGGCCGAGTGAACTTCGTACAGCACGCTCAACCGGGAGGCGCCGGGACCCTGCGTCACTGGCAGATGACTCGGAAGTAGAGCCGGCATCTCTTCAACGATCACCCTCAAGAAGGGCCGTGTCGTCCCCGCTGCCACCCGTCAACGACCCCCGCCACCCGGTACTCACATCGGACCAACCTCACCTCTAGCAGCAGCGATTGCAGACAACTACACTCTTGCAGTTAACTGCAATATCCCGTACCGTGCGTGACATGACGACACAGCAGTCGACCACGCCGGTTGAGCAGTTCATGGATGACCCGATCGCCTTCTTCGGCGAGTCGCTCACGCAGATGCACAGCATCCCCCGCAAAGAGCTGGAGGAGTTGCAACGCCGGGCCATGGCCATCCGGTTCGGCCAGCATCGGCAGAGCATCGAGATGGTGCGCAAGCTGGCCGACCGGCTCGGCGTCACGGAAGTGAACGAATTCAACGACGTTGTCCCGCTGTTCTTCTCGCATACGGCGTTCAAGTCGTATCCGGCCGCGCTGATCGACAACAAGCGCTTCGACCTGATGACCAAGTGGCTGGACAAGCTCACCAGCCACGACCTGTCCGATGTGGACACCGACGGCTGCGACAGCATCGATGAGTGGATCGACCGGCTCGACCAGCAGACACCGCTGGAGGTCATTACCTCCAGCGGGACCACGGGAACCTTGTCGATCATCCCGAAGGACAAGCACGGCGCGCGCGAGGGCATGGTGCTCTGGAAGATCTGCTTGTTCCAGACCTTCGGCAACGAACCCACCGAAGAGCAGCTCAACCCGGCCGTCGACGTCATCTGGCCCAACTACGCCAGCGGAAAGCTCGGTCACCTGCGCATCGCGGCCATGATCAGGCGCGGGTTCACCGGTGGCGACGAGAGCAAGTTCCATGCGCTCTACCCCGACGCCATCGACACCGACCTGATGTTCCTGGCCTCGAAGATGCGGGCCGCCGCGTCCCGCGGTGAACTCGACCGCCTCGTCATCGACCCGGCGCTGGCCGCCCGCAAGGACGAGTTCATCGCGATGCAGGCACGTCAACCCGAAGACCTCGACCGGTTCTTCACCACGATCACCGAGAAGCTGCGCGGCAAGCGCGTATTCATGATCGGCGCCTACAACATCATGTACGACGTCGCCAAGGCCGGCCTCGAGCGCGGCGTCAAGAACGTCTTCGCCAAGGACTCGGCGATCCTGACCGGCGGCGGGCTGAAGGGGGTGGCCCTGCCCGACGACTACATGGATGTGATCCATGGGTTCCTCGGGGTCGACCGGATCCAGGAGGGCTACGGATTCTCCGAGCAGAGTGCGTTCCACTGGGGCTGCAGCGAGGGTCGATATCACGTGCAGCCGTGGGTGATCCCGTTCGTGCTCGACCCGGCGACCAGTGAGCCGCTTCCGCGCACCGGCAGGCAGACCGGCCGCGCCGCGGTCTACGACGTCCTCCTCAAGGCTCATTGGGGTGGCGTGATCTCCGGCGACGAGGTCACCATCGACTGGGACCTGCAGTGCCCTTGCGGCCAGGCCAGCGTCGCGTTCGAGCACGACATCATCCGCTACAGCGAGAAGCAGGGTATTGACGACGACCGCATCACCTGCGCGGCCACCCACGAAGTGCACAACGAGGCGGTCGACTTCATGAAGGCGTTCGAATCATGAACAGCGCCTATACCGTTCCGCTCTTCCTCCGGGGCGAGCTCATCACCGATGACCTGGTGTCGTTCGGCACCCGAACCGGCGGTAACCAGTTCCAAGCGCCCGACATGGCCCGCTACGTCGACCGCCTTCCGCTCGCCACACCGATGGCGATGACCGACCTGAACGACCTCGCCTTCGACGAAATCCTCGATGTCCTCGAGGCATTGGGTGATGCACTCGACTTCGACCGCAACACGCACTTGCAGGAGGCATACCAGGCGGCGCTGTCGGCCAACCCGCTTCCGGCCGGGATGTTGAAAAACAGTTACCAGATCCTGCGACCGCTGTTCTCCCGCGCCAACGTGCTCGAAGTCGCCGACACCCAAGTCGGTCTCGGCTATCTCAACGGCTGGGTGCCGCAACAGCTGGCCGACGGACGGGAATTGCGGGTCCGCGCCTTCGGAGCGCGGGTCCTGCACATCCCGGCGGGCAACGGTGGTCTTGTTTCGGCGGTGACGATCCTGCGATCGGTGATCACCCGCTGCGACACGATCATCAAGGCCCCGTCGAACGACCCGCTGACCGCCGTTGCGATCGCCCGCACCCTCGCCGACGTCGCACCCGACCATCCGATCACCAAACACCTTGTCGTCGGGTACTGGAAAGGGGGCGACACCGCCGTCGAGGAGAAGCTGTACCGACCCGAGCACATCGAAAAGATCGTCGCCTGGGGAGGTTTGGCTTCGGTCAAGCACGTCACCCGCTACATCCAGCCGGGCCTGGAGATGATCGCGCTCGATCCGAAACGCAGCGCGACGATCATCGGACGCCAGGCGTTCGATGACGACGAGACGATGCGCGAGGTGGCTCGCTGCGCCGCCGTCGACATCGGCGTGGCCAACCAGGAAGGGTGCGCCAACGCCCGGGTCATCTACGTGATGAGCGGCACCGACGCCGCCGGCATCGCCAACGCCAACAAGCTCGGCGAGATGATCTACCAGGAGCTGACACGCCTGCCCTCGTTCGTCAGCACCCCGCCGCTCTACCCGAGCCTGGAGCTGTACGAGCATGTGGAGGCGTCCCGGATGACCGACGACTGGTATCAGGTCATCGGTGGCGAACATCGGGAAGGCGCGATCATCGTGTCGCAGTTCGACTCTGCGGTGGACTACTCCGCGATGCTGTGCGGGCGGGTGGCCAACATCGTGCCGGTCGATAGCATCGACAAGGTGACCGAAGCGGTGACCGCATACACCCAGACCATCGGCATCTACCCCGAATCGTTGAAACACGCACTGCGCGACACGCTTCCGTTGTTCGGCGCCCAGCGGCTCACCAGCCTCGGGTATGCCTGCAGCGTTCCGATCGCAGCGCCGCAGGACGCGATCGAGCCGATGCGCCGGATGTGTAAGTGGATCGTGGAAGAAGCGTGTGATCCCGACGTGGTGACACCGCTTTGGCGACTCGGCGAACCGGCGGCGCAGGCGTGATGGACGCGATTACCGCGCTTGAAGTGGTCAACGGTGTCGACCTGACCGGCAGGACATGCGTGATCACCGGCGCATCGGCCGGATTGGGTCGGGAGTCCGCCAGGGCGCTCGCCGCGACCGGAGCGCACGTCGTCCTGGCAGCACGCAATCCCAGTGCCCTTGCCGAGGCCGAGGACTGGGTCCGCGCCGAGGTCCCGCAGGCGATGACATCGACCGTCGCGCTGGACCTCACGTCGTTGGCAGGCGTTCGCGCGGCCGCCGCCGCGATTGGACGCATCGCCCCGGCCATCCATGTGCTGATGAACAACGCCGGGGTGATGTTCACCCCGTTCAGCAGGACGGCCGATGGCTTCGAAATTCAATTCGGCACAAATCATCTGGGCCATTTCGAGCTCACCCGACTGCTCATCCCGCAGCTTGTCGCCGCCGGCGGCGCCCGGATCGTCATCTTGTCGTCTGACGGCCATCAGATGGGCGATGTCGATCTCGACGACCCGAACTGGCGGCGCCGCGACTACGACAAGTTCGTCGCATACGGTGCGTCGAAGACCGCCAACATCCTGCATATGGTCGAACTCGACCGACGACTGCGAGACAGCGGCGTGCGGGCGTACTCGGTGCACCCCGGCGTGGTCGCGACATCACTGGCCCGCCACATGAACCGCGACGACTTCAAGTCGCTGAGCCGCATGACGCCCGTACACACGGACCCGGGCAGGACAGCCATTGACGTGCGCCGTGACTTCACGATGCCCGAGCACGGGGCGGCCACCCAGGTGTGGGCGGCGGTGAGCCCGGAGTTGGCGGACGTCGGGTCCGTCTATCTCGCGGATTGCGCGGTCCACGACAACGTTGTGCCATACGCGGTCGATGAGAAGCATGCGCTGGCGCTGTGGGAGCTCTCGGAGAGGCTGTGCGTCGTGGGAGCAGAGCAGTGAACAGGATCGACCGGCGCAAGATGGAGGTGCGCGAAAGGATACTGGGGGCAGCGTTCGATCTGTTCCTCTCCCAAGGCGTCTCGGCCACCACGATCGAAGAGATCTGCGAGCGTGCGGACGTCGCAAATCGGACCTTCTTCAACCACTTCCCCACCCGGCAGGACATGATGCGCGCACTCGCCGAGCGACGCCTGCTCAACCTGCACGACGTCATCTTCGATCGGACCAGTGAACCGATCCCGGCCAGACTCATCGGAGTGTTCGACGACATCGCAACCGCCCTGGTCAAGTCGAGCTCTACCTATCGTGAGCTCATCGGCGAGATGCTGGCCAGTTCCGGATACGGCATTCAACGCGGCTTTGCCCTGCACGACACGTTTCTCGAGCTCGTCAAGGATGGCGTGGCCCGCGGCGAGGTCAGCGCCCGCCACGACGCCCAGACCCTGGCTGACATCCTCGTCAGCGCGCTGACGGGAGGAATCGTCAATTGGACTGTGGACAGGACATATTCGCTCGAGACAGGCCTTCACGACTTGGCCGTCGCACTGGCCGACCTTTTGGTGGGTGATTCAGACGGCTGACGTCGTATACCTGCGGTCGTACGACGATCGCAGTCGTAGCGACGACGAGAGTGCGCGCAAAGTGATGGACGCGACCGTCGAATTGCTGCGGGAGGTCCCTTATTCCAGCGTCACCATGCGGTCGATCGCCAAACGCGCGGGCGTCGCGCATCGCGAAGTCCTCACCCACTTCCGGTCGAAGGACGCGATTGTCGCCGAGGTTTATCTGAAGCGGCTACGCGCCGCCCCGTTGATCCTCGACGTCGAGCAATCCGCCCAGGAGCGGATTGCCGCCCAGTTCTCACAATTGGTCATGTTGCTGGCGGACCAACCCGGTCTTACGGCCGCCTGCTCGAGCGCGCTGATCTGTGACGAGCCATCCATGCGCTCCATCCGGCAGCGGATCCACGCAGAATTGCACCGACGGGTGCGCACCACGCTGCGCTCAGGGGGATGGCCCGAGGTCGCCGAGACGCTCGAGTACGGGCTGATCGGCGCTTTGGTGAACGCAAGCTGCGGCGGCGACAGGTTCCGTCAGACGGCCGACGAGCTGGCCGGCGTGGTGTCCGTTGTGCTGCCCGACGGCCGCTAGGCGCGTCTCTCGCAAAAATCGAGCAGCCGATTACTCACCTCCGTCTAGGCGACGGGCGGACACTTAGTTCTCGGACAAATCGATCCACGCTCGAGAAACGGGGGTCACGCCGATGCGCATCATCGTTAATATGGAGTGCTGTTGTGAGCATGACTGACCCGGTCGTTTCTCGCGGCGCGGTGGAGTTCGATCCGTTTTCCGAGGATTTCTTCAACGCGCCCTTCGAGACGTACCGCCGCCTTCGCGATGAAGCACCGGTGTATCACAACGAGAAGTACGGCTTTTGGGCGCTGTCACGCTACGAGGACGTCGAGCCCGCGCTGAAGGACTTCGAGACCTACTCGTCGGCCAGGGGCATCACGCTCGACATGTACAAGGCCGAACCCGATCCGACACAGCCGCCGATGATCATCATGATGGACCCGCCCGATCACACCGTGATGCGCAAACTGGTCAACAAGGTGTTCACACCACGCGCGATCGCGGATCTTGAGGGGATGATTCGCCGGAAGATCACCGATGTCGCGGGCACTCTCGACGGCACGGCGTTCGATGTGGTCGCCGATTTCGGGGCGATCTTCCCGGTCGAGATCATCTCCACGATGTTGGGCGTACCCGCTGAGGATCGACAACAGGTCCGGCTGTGGAGCGACAAGCAGCTGGAGCGTAGCCCTGGGGACTTCCATGTCCCGCCCGAAGGCGCCGAGGCCGCCGAGGCGATCAGCAGGTTCTACTACGAGCTGGTCTGCGAACGTCGGGCCAATCCGCAAGACGACATGATCAGCAGACTTACCCAAGTCGACGTCATCCGTGGTGACGGTGTCGCGAAACTGACCGACCTCGAAATCGCCTCGTTCGCAATGATCCTCGGAGGCGCGGGTGCCGAGACGGTCGTGAAGCTCATCGGCAATGCCGCGGTCACCTTCGCCGCGAACCCCGACCAATGGCGGAAGGCTCCGCGAAGACAGGAGCAGGATCCCCGGCGCGTTCGAGGAACTGCTCCGATATGAGGCGCCCTCGCAGTACCAGCTCCGATACAGCAAGCGTGACGTGGCATTGCACGGGGCAACCATTCCCGCCGGCAGCATCGTCATGCTGATCAACGGGTCGGCGACGCGCGACGAGCGAGCCTTCGCCGATGCCGATCGATTCGACATCGACCGGACACCGTCCGGGCACAATCTCAATTTCGGGTATGGCGTCCACAGCTGCCTCGGCGCCGCCCTCGCACGTATGGAGGGCCGGATCGCGCTCGATGTCATGCTCATTTGATGCCCGAATACAAGGTGGACACCGCCGGACTGCGGCGGGTCGCGATGGCGAACGTGGCGGGCTGGTCGAACGTGCCGATCCAGGTGATTCGCTGACGCCTGCAACGGCCGACAGTGGTTAAACGCCCTGATAGACCTTGCGATAGCTCGACGGGGACATGCCCATCCCGCGGCGTAGGTGGTGTCGCAGATTTCCGCCGGATCCAAGCCCCGACAGCCGGGCGACCTCATCGATGGGTAGGTCGCGCGATTCGAGGAGTTCGCGGGCCCGGTCGACGCGTCGGCTTCGTATCCACGCTCCCGGCGACTGCCCGGTCTCTTCGCGGAACCGCCGATTGAACGTGCGCGCGCTCATCCTTCGCGTGCCGGGCCAGCCGCTGCACCGTCAGCTCCTCGTCCAGATGCCGCAGCGCCCACTCCCGCGTTCCCGCGGTCGAGTAGTGATCCGGAGTCGGTATCTGCCGATCGATGAACTGCGCCTGACCACCTTCACGCCACGGCGGCACCACGCAGTACCGGGCAACGGCGTTGGCCACCTGCGCGCCGTGGTCACGTCGAATGATGTGTAGGCACAAGTCGATTCCGGCCGCGAGTCCCGCAGAAGTCAATACGTCGCCATCATCGACGAATAGCACGTTCTCATCGACCAGCACCTCGGGGTGCAGCCGGCGCATGGAGTCGGCGAACTTCCAGTGCGTGGTCGCGGGCCTTCCGTCGAGCATCCCGGCGGCTGCGAGCACGAACGCACCGGTGCAGATCGACACCAGCCGGGTGCCCGGGCGGATCAGCGCCAGCGCGGCGGAGGCCTCGCCGGGCAGCACGCCGTCGACGCGGGCGGGCGGGTATCGCGTGCCGGGGATCACCACGGTGTCGGCGGTCGGCCAGCGCCTCGGGGCCGGCGCTGGGCAGTACGTCGAAACCGGTCGTCGCCTCGACCGGGCCGCGCGTCAGTCCACACGTGACCACCTCGTAGAGCGCATTGCCGTCGACGTCGGTGGCGCTGGAAAACAGCGTCGGCGCGATCGCGGCATCGAACCCAACCACGGGCGGCAGCAGGAGGACGGCGACACGATGCACGGTACCCAATCTGGCATGTTTTTGACGATTGTTGTCATTCATGCCACTGGGCTCCGACGGGATCGATCCGCCACAGTGGATGGGTGACGCTCGCCGCCGCAGACAAACGCACGCCTATCAGCCGTATGCACTGGGCCTGGGTGGTGGCCGCGGTCAGCTTCATCGCGATCCTCGGCGCGGCGGGTTTCCGCTCGGTTCCCGGCGTGATGATGGGCCCGCTGCACCACGAGTTCGGCTGGTCGCACGGCATGGTCGGGCTGGCGATGTCGGTCAACATGACGTTGTTCGGCCTGACCGCCCCGTTCGCCGCGGCGTTGATGGACCGGTTCGGCGTGCGTCCGGTGCTCTCGGCGGCACTGATGCTCATCGCGGCGGGATCGGCGCTGAGCGTCTGCGATGACGGCCAGTTGGCAGCTCGTGCTGCTGTGGGGCGTGCTGGTCGGCGTCGGCACCGGCTCGATATCGATGGGCTTCGTCGCCACCGTGGCGACCCGCTGGTTCGATGCGCGACGCGGCCTGGTGACCGGCGTGCTGACCGCGGCGAGCGCGACGGGTCAGCTGATCTTCCTGCCGATCGTCGCCGAGGTCACCACCCGCCACGGCTGGCGCTGGGCGTCACTGATCGTCGCCGCCGCCGCGCTGGCTGTGGTGCCGCTGGTCGTGGTGTTCATGCGAAATTATCCGCAGGACAAGGGCTTAACGGCCTACGGCGCCTCCGGCACCGAGCCTGCCGAGCCCGCCGCGGTACCTGCCTCCAGCTTCCGCGCCGCGTTCGACGGGCTGCTGCTCGGCGCGAGGGTGCCTGCGTTCTGGCTCCTGGCCGCTAGCTTCGCGATCTGCGGCATGACGACCAACGGCCTGATCGGCACGCATTTCATCCCGGCGGCCAACGACCACGGCATGCCGACCACCGTCGCGGCGGGACTGCTGGCCACCATCGGCATCCTGGATGTCGCAGGCACCGTGTTCTCCGGCTGGCTAACCGACCGAGTCGATCCGCGGCTGCTGCTGGTCGTGTACTACACCGGGCGCGGCGTCTCGCTGCTGCTGTTGCCGTCGCTGCTTTCGCCGCAGGCCGAACCAAGCACCTGGGTGTTCGTCATCTTCTACGGGTTGGACTGGGTGGCCACCGTGCCGCCGACGATCGTGTTGTGCCGTAATTACTTCGGTACGAGCTCCCCCGTGGTATTCGGCTGGGTCTTCGCATCGCACCAAGTCGGTGCGGCGATCGCCGCCGCAGGAGCGGGCAGGCTGCGCGATCTGCAGGGCAATTACGACCTCGCTTTCTACCTTGCCGCCGCCCTTTGCCTCGTCGCCGCCGTGCTCTGTGCGAATGTTCGCAAAGCGCAGGTCAGCACCCCCGCGACATAAGTTTTCGCCGATCGTGACTTTGGCATCGACTCGTCAGTGCCCCTAACATGCCTAGCGACTGACGAGCTAGGAGCCGAAAGTGAAGACTCGCACCAGCAAGGCAATGGGCGCAGCGGCGGCATTCGCCGCGATCGTCGCATCGGTACCGCTGGCGATCAACGCATACGCCGATCCGGAGCCGGCACCACAGCCCGTGGAGATCCCCGATCCGCAGGGAAACTGTGACCCGTTCAAGCAGGCGGTGCCGAACTGGAAGGCGCTGAACGACGTGCCGGTCAGCAAGGCGCTGGCCAGCATCCCGGACATCAGCACTTTCAACTCCGCGGTATCCGGCGGGCTGAATCCCGAGGCGAACATCACCTCGGTGCTGGACAACGGGCCGTATGTGGTGTTCGCGCCGACCAACGAGGCGTTCGCCGCACTCGACCCCGGCCAGCTCGACGCCCTCAAGGCCGATCCAGCCGCGCTGACCAAGCTGGACTACTACCACGTGTTCCTGGGTCTGCTGGGCCCCGAGGACGTGCACGGGCAGCGCCCGACCCAGGAGGGCGCCGAGATCAAGGTCGACGGCAAGAACGGCGACATCAAGGTCAACGACACCGCCAAGTTGGTCTGCGGTGGGATCCAGGCCGAAAACGCGCGGATCTACATCATCGACAAGGTGCTCGATCCTGCGTCTCCGCCCGAGCCGCTCGCGCCGACCGTCAGCGGCTCGTCGTCGACGACCACGACGACGACCACGACGTCGGCGCTGCCGGCTGAGCAGCCGAACGCCGAAGTGGTCCCGGGCGCCGAGGCGCCGACCGGATAGCGGCTAGCGCGCCTTCCAGACGGGCTGACGCTTCTCGGCGAACGCCAGCGGTCCCTCCTTGGCGTCCTCGGAACGAATCAGCGTCCCGATTTCGCGCATGGTCCTGTCCCAGCCGGGCTCGTCGCCGGTGATGACGCCGTCGTCGACGCCCATGGCCACCCGCTTGCTTGCCCACACCGCCAGCGGCGCGTTGACGGTGATCCGTTCGGCGAGCGCCAGCGCCGCGTCCACCGCGGTGCCGTCCGGCACCACCTGGTTGATCAAACCCCACTTCAAGGCATCCGCCGATGACATCGGGTCACCGGTGAACATCAACTCCATCGCGACCTTGCGCGGAAGCTGCTCGGCGAGCCGGAACACGCCACCGGCCGCAGCGATCAGACCGCGCTTCACCTCGGGCAGCCCGAACGTGGCGCTCTGGCCCGCGACGACCAGATCACTGGCCAGGGCGAGTTCTGTTCCGCCACCCAGCGCGGTGCCGTTGACTGCCGCAATGGTCGGCTTGTCAATGAAGTGGCGCACGTAACCGGCGAAACCCCATTCGCTGTGGTCCGGGTGATAGATGTTCTCCCTGCGGGAGATCGCCTTCAGATCGGCTCCCGCGCAGAAGGATTTCACCTGCGCCGGTGATCACTACCGCCCGCACCTCCGGATCGTCCTGCGCCTCCTGCAGCGCGTCGCCCACCGCGAGGCTGACCGCGCTGTTGACGGCGTTGCGGGCCTGGGGCCGGTTCAGCGTGATGACGAGGACATTTCCCCGCCGCTCAGTGAGAGCAGCGGGGGTGGTCACGTCACTGGTCACAGCAGCTCGATGATGGTGGCGTTGGCCTGGCCGCCGCCCTCGCACATGGTCTGCAGGCCGTACTGAATTCCCTTGTCCCGCATGTGGTACAGCATGGTGGTCATGATGCGGGCACCGGATCCTCCGAGCGGATGCCCGAGCGCGATCGCACCGCCGTTGGGATTGAGCTTCTTCTCGTCGGCGCCGATGTCCTTCAGCCACGCCAATGGCACCGGGGCGAATGCCTCGTTGACCTCGAACACGCCGATGTCCTCGAGCTTCAGACCCGACTTCTTCAGCGCCTTCTGGGTGGCGGGGATCGGCGCGGTCAGCATGATGACCGGGTCGGCGCCGGCAAGCGTCGCGGTGTGCACCTTGGCGATCGGCTTGAGCCCCAACGACTTCGCCTTCTCCGCAGACATGAACAGCAGGGCGGCCGATCCGTCGGAGATCTGCGACGAGTTGCCCGCGTGGATCACGCCGTCCTCTTTGAACGCCGGCTTGAGCTGAGCCATCTTCTCGATGGTGGTGCCGCGGCGGATGCCCTCGTCCTTGAGCACGGGATTTCCGTCCTGGTCCTTGATGGCCACGATCTGGTCGTCGAACGCACCGGAATCCTGTGCCGCGGCGGCCTTTTCGTGCGAAGCCAGCGAGAACTCGTCGACCGCGGTGCGGTCGAATCCCCACTGCTCGGCGATCATCTCGGCGCCGATGCCCTGGTTCGGCGTCTGGCTGTAGCGATTGCGGAAAGCCTCGGGATACGGATGTCCACCGTTGGCGAGCGAGGCGCCCATCGGCGTGCGCGACATCGACTCAACGCCGCCGGCGACCACGACGTCGTAGTGCCCGGCGACCACACCGGCGGCTGCGAAGTGGATGGACTGCTGACTCGATCCGCACTGGCGGTCCACGGTCACACCGGGGACGCTCTCAGGCCAACCCGCAGCCAACAGCGCGGTGCGGCCGATGTCGAGTGCCTGCTCGCCGGCCTGCATGACGCAGCCCCAGATGACGTCGTCGACGATGCCGGGGTCGATGCCGGTCCGCTCGGCGAGGCCGTTGAGAACCTGTGCGGACAGTTCGGCGGGGTGCACTCCCGACAGGCCGCCATTGCGCTTGCCGATCGGTGACCGCACCGCCTCGACGATTACGGCTTCAGCCATGACACTTCTCCTTCGAAGTTTGGTTGGGTTGCGCGACTGGTCGCTTATTTTCGAACGTAGAGGACAAGGTTTACTAGGTCAACCTACTGGTTGGTAGATCACACCATCTCCGCCGCCCACGCCATATGGCCTTCGAAGCCCAGCTCATTGGCCCGCTTCCTATAGCGATCTCGATGTTCGCGATATGTGACGTCGTCGCTTTCTGCCTGCGCCAGGAGAGTCCGAAGTCGCAGCAGCCAGATCTCGTTCAGAACGAATCCGGGCTCCGTTGGCACGGTCGCCAGTTTCGCGATCACCGCTCGCGCATCGCGCAGATCTGACTCTGCACCCCGCTGCAACAGTGACTCCACTAGAACCGCCGTTACCGAAGCCAGCCACATAAACTGACCCGAACGCAGATACTCGTCGAAGACAGTCCGCGACAACTCGATTGCGCCGTCGACATCATTGAGGCGGGCTCTTTCTCGTGCTACGTGGCTGTCGATCAAACCTAGATTCTGTGCAATCATGGGGCGCTTCCGCCGCGCGGCGTCATGCAACTCCTGGAGCAGTCTGTTTCCGGTGTCTCGCTCTGCCCCTCCTCGGTAGACGAGGGTGATGCCACGGGCAGCCCTGGCCAGGTCGACCGTGATCCTTTCACCGAACTGTTCAGCGGCCGAGTGTATTTCGGCTGCGCTGTCAACGGCTGTTGGTCCGGCCAGAAGGACCCCATTGGGGATGGTATAGAGGTACACGTGCCAGAACGTGCCAGAGCGGAATGTCGGAGGGATAGCGGCGACTACCTCCAGGGCCCGATCGAGATCTTCGCGCCAACCCGGCAATCCCAAGGCCCATCGGCCCGTGCCGCGTAGCGACAGTGCGGAAGCAAGCGGCGATATGGTCATCAGCTCGCCCTCGGTCGGCTTACCGTCGGTCAGCTCGATGACGCGCTCTGCTAGTTGGAGGGCGGCCGCTATCTTGCCGCCTTGAAGGCTGGCGGTCAGCGGGGCGACCGAGAGTGACACGGTCAGATTGGGATCGCCAACTGACTCAAGGAGTCGCACGAGTTCGGTAGCGAGACCAGACGATTCGCGCGGGCCGGCATCGAGCTGGGTGGCCAGCGACAGTCCTGCCAGGCCGATCGCCAGGGAGCGCTTGTCCCCCGCAACCGCGCACAACTCCTTGAGCTCCGCGAACTCGATGTTGGCGCGGCCGCTGCGAACGCGATATTCGTGGGCGCAGAGCAGGGTGCGTGGCGCGATGCGCATCGCCAGCCGATCAGGATCATCGTCGGGGAGGCGGTCGGCGACCTGGCGAGCTCGGAGCCAACTCGAGTGCGCAGCAGCGAAGTTGCGGAATGTGGACCAGTTAGCAGCTCGCATGTGCCAGTCGAATGCCCCATGGAGGTCACCCGCGGCCTCCAGGTGCTGGGCGATGAGCGCCGCGTTCTCGTCGGAGGAGCCGCGCGCCTCGATCGCAGCTGCGAGTCGCCGATGGAGCTGGGCGCGATCCGCTTTCAGTTGTGATTCATAGGCGACGGTGCGGAACAGCGGATGTCTGAACGCGTACTCGGCGGGCGTCGCGAAACTCACCTGGTCCACGATTTCCGCCGCGATCAGAGGCACGATGTCCGCATCGGGAACAAGGTCGCTCAGAAGGTCGGCGTCGAACCGCAAGCCGATGACCGACGCCGCATTCAGCGCGTTCTTTGCTTGTGCGGGCAGGCGATCGATGCGAGCACCGATCGTTGACTGAAGGTTGGCTGGGACGTCGACGTCCTCGACGGCGGCCCGCAATTTGTATGCGCCCGGTTCGCCATCCATCACGCCACGTTCGGCAAGATCGCGCACCATCTCCTCGGCAAAGAAGGGGTTGCCTGCGGCTCGGGCGACTACCCGGTCCACCAGAGTGGCGAGTGACGGATCGGCGCCCACCAGTTCGGTGGTCAATGCGGTTGTGTGCTGATCATTCAACGGACGCAGCGCGATGGTCTGCGCGCCTGGTACGCGGCTCAACACACCGCGGTACTCCGGTCGATAGGTGATCAGCATCAGCGACGGGGTCTGTGGGATAACCGCCATGAAGTCGGCCAGCATCGATTCACTCGCCGCGTCGATCCAGTGCGCGTCCTCAATGATGACGACCGTCGGTTCCCGTCCAGCGAGAGCGGCACCATTGACAAGTGCCGTCAAGCGTCTGCGGCGGGCATCGGGTCCGATATCGGGTGTGGCTACCGCGGGATCACCGATGCCGAGCAGGTCCTCGACGAGCAGCAGATCTTCAGGGTCGGCTTGCGGAAGTCTGACTCGAACGCGTGCTCGGGCTTGGTCGGGGCTCAGGCCCTCGGTGCCGGTGGTGGTACGCAACAACCGTGCGACCACGTGGAATGGGATGTCGGTGGTGTGGGATCCGCAATAGGTGGTGAATACCGGGACACCGCGGCCAGCCGCGCTCGTCGCGGTTTCGCGCACCAGTCGGCTCTTGCCGATTCCGGGCGGCCCCACGACCGTGACCACACATCCCGCGCCACCGATGACTTCCTCGAGCAGCGCGGTAACGGTGTTGAGTTCCCACTTGCGACCGACGAGTGTCGAGTCGCTGCGCCGACGGGCCTGGTGCTCACCGACCGCCAGTAGCCGCGTCGCGGGAACCGGAGCGTCCGTGCCCTTGATCTGTACCAGTTCGGGATCTCCCAAGAGCACGACGTTCTCGACCAGTCGTGCCGTCGAATCGCTGAGCATCACCCCACCCGGCGGCGCAGCCGACTCCATGCGTTTCGCCATGCCGACCTGGTCGCCGATCGCCGTATAACTCGCAGTGCTGGAGCCGATCTCACCGGCGATCACCTGGCCAGAGTTCAGCCCGATGCGCAGCTGCAGAGCGATGCGGTCGCGATCGCGGACCACCGCCGACAGCGCGTCCATCTCGTTCTGAATGGCCAAGGCCGCCAGACAGGCCCGAAAAGCATGGTCCTCCAGCATGGTTGGGGCTCCGAACACCGCCATGATGCCGTCACCGGTGAACTTGTCGACCGTGCCGCCATAGTGCTTCACTACGGCGCCGGACCGATCCAGCAGCTCTGCCATGATCTCGCGAAGGCGCTCTGGCCCCACCGCCGCCGCGATATCCATCGAGTGCACAACGTCGGCGAACAACACGGTCACCTGTTTGTACTCGGCCGATCTTGTGGCGACCGACACTGGCGCTCCGCACTCGTCACAGAACTTCGCATTCTCCCGAAGTTCTGTGCTGCACGTGCTGCATGCAGTCACGGCATCGCCTCAGCCCACACCATCTGGCCTTCGAAACCAAGATCGGTGGCCATCTTCCGGTAGCGATCGCGCTGGTCTCGATACAGGACCTCGTCGCCTCGCGCACGCGCCAGCAAGGCGCGCAGTCGAAGCACGGTGATCTCGTGCAGCACATAGCCAGGATCGGTCGGCAGGGCCGCCAACCGGTCGATCGCCGCCTCCGCGTCCTCGAGATCCCCGCGGCTGCCGCGTTGCAACAGCGCCTCAACCAGGGTGCCGGCGGCGAGCGCGGTCCACAGTGACCCGCCTTGGTTGATAGTGGCGTTGTGCGCTTCACTCGCCAGCGTGATGGCGTCATCAATGTCGCCCCGTCGGATGCTCTCCCGCGCGGTGTAGATGTCGGTGACCGGCAAGATAGTCAAGGAGAATCGTTCGTTGAGAGCATTTTCGCGGGCTTTCGCGAGGAGGTCGAGGCCCGATTCACGCTCCGCACCCTCCTGATGCAAGAGTGCGATACCGCGGGCAGTTCGAGCGAGATTAACCGCGAGGTCGTCGCCCGATTGTTCCGCGTTCACCAAAGCATCCGCGGTGTCGCGAAGAGCGGTCGCGCCAGGTAAGAGCATCCCATACGGAATCGCGATCACGTATACGTACCAGACGATTCCGGCCAGCATCATCGGATCGAGTGCGCGGGTCATCGCGATGGCCTGTTGGAGATCGCTCTTCCAGCCAGAGAGTCCCATGCACCAGCCAGCCATGCCCCGCATGGCGGTCGCAGACGCCAATGGTGATCCGATGATCAAGTTGCCCTTGGTCAATTCACCGTCGGCAAGATCAATGACTCTTTGCGCAAACTTCAAGGTTTCGGCAATCTCACCGGCCCCGTGCTTGGCGACTATCACCAAGGTGAGCAGCGCGACCGTCAGCGTTGAATCCCCGATGGACTCGAGCAACTCGGCAAGTTCGGTGGCATAACGCGACGCCTTCTGGGGATGCGCGTTCATGTTCTCCGCCAACATCAGCCCGGACATGCCGATGGCCAGCGACCGCTGATCGCCCGCGGCGGTGCACAACTCGCGCAGTTCATCGAAGCCCGTCTCCGCCCCGCTGCCGCCGACTCGCCATGCGCTTCCACACAGAAGCGTGCGTGAAGCGATGCGCATCGCCAGCCGATCCGGGTCATCCTCGGAAAGTCGATCGGCGACTTGACGTGCCCTGCGCCAACTCGTGTGCGCAGCGGCGATGTTGCGGTTCGTCGACCAGGTTCCGGCACGCATATGCCAGCTGAATGCGGCGTGCAGATCGCCCGCCGCCTCCAAGTGCTCGGCGACTAGCGCCGCATCCTCGTCGGCCGAACCGCGCGCTTCGATCACTGCCGCCAATTGCCGATGCAGCTGTGCGCGGTCGGATTTGAGTTGCGATTCGTAAGTAACGGTGCGGATCAACGGGTGGCGGAATGCGTACTCGGCGGATGGAGTGAATCTCACCTGTTCCACGAGTTGCGCCTCGATCAACGGTGGCACATCTACTGTTTCGGCGATGCCGCTCAACAACCCGGCGTCGAATCGCGTGCCGATGACCGCCGCGGCATTGAGGGTGCGTTTGGCGGCGGGAGCGAGCCGGTCGATGCGCGCCCCGATGGTGGCCTGTAAGGTCGGCGGCACTTCGACGTCCGCGACACCGCCACCCAGTTCATATGCGCCGCGTTGGCCGTGCAGCACGCCGCGCTCGGCCAGATCACGCACCATCTCCTCGACGAAGAACGGGTTGCCCGCCGCGCGCGAACCTACCTGTGCCGCGACCTCACTCAGTGAAGGATCGGTGCCGAGCAGCTGGGCGGTAAGTGCCGAAGCCTGCGCAGCATTCAGCGGCCGCAATGCGATGGTTTGCGCGCCGGCGACCCGACTGAGTGCCCCCCGATACTCGGGCCGGTAGGTGATCAATACAAGGGAGGGAGTCTGCGGAATCACCTCCAGGAAATCGGCGAGCATCGACTCGCTCGGCTCGTCGATCCAGTGTGCGTCCTCGATTACGTACAGCGCCGGGTCCTTGCGAGCCAGCGAGGCGGCGTTGACCAGAGCCGTCAATCGTCGTCGCCGCGCGTCGGCTGCGATAGCGGGCAGCGTCACCGTAGGATCGCGGATTCCCAGGAGGTCATCGAACAGGAGAAGGTCCTCGAGGTCGTCATCGGGAAATCGGTCCCGCACCCGGGCCCGAGCCGCATCGCCCTCGTCGTCGATTCCCAATCCGGAGCGCAACAGACGTGCCACCGCGTGAAACGGGATGTCGCTGGCGTGGGATTCGCAGTAGGTGCCGACTACGGGCACGCCGCGACCGGCGGCAATCGCCGAGGACTCCCGAACCAATCGGCTCTTGCCGATGCCGGGCGGTCCCACGATGGTCACAACGCATCCCGTGCCGCCGACTGCCTCATCGAGAAGGGCGATGACCGTGTTGAGTTCCCACTTGCGGCCAATGAGCGGCGAATCGCTGTGTCGACCCGCTTGGTGCTCACCGATTTCCAGCAGCCGAATCGCGCGCACCGGATCATCCATGCCCTTGATGTGCACCAGTTCGGCATCACCCAACGACACGACGTTTTCGACCAGCCGCGCCGACGACTCGCTCAGCATTACCCCGCCCGCCGGAGCAGCGGACTCCATCCGCTGCGCCATGCCCACCTGTTCACCTATGGCGGTGTAACCGCCTGCGGTCGATCCGATTGCGCCGGTGATCACCTGGCCCGAGTTCAATCCGACGCGCAGTTGCAGCTCGACGCCATCGCTGTTGTTGACCTCGGCGGCTAGCTTGGCGTTCTCGGCCTGAATCTCCAACGCCGCCATGCATGCCCGAAGCGCGTGATCCTCCAGCGCAATCGGGGCGCCGAATACCGCCATGATCCCGTCGCCGGTGAACTTGTCTACCGTTCCGCCGTAGCGTTGCACCACCGTTGCTGAGCGGTCGAACAGGTCGCTCATGATCTCGCGCAGCCGTTCGGGACCCACCGCCCATGCGATGTCCATCGAGCGCACCACGTCGGCGAACAACACGGTCACCTGCTTGTACTCGGCAGGCTTCGCCGCCGAGGAAACCGGCGCACCGCACTCACTGCAGAACTTGGCGGTCGGCGACAAATCGGTTCCGCACGCCGAGCACACCACACTCGCAGTCGGCGCATTCACGCTGGTTATCGTTTCATCCCTCGCCTCGCTACGCTGGCAGAACGCGACGGCTACCTGCGACGTCGCTCCCGAATAATCACTCCGTCACCTGTGCGACATGGTTTACTGAGTTGTATACCTGGCCCGCACGGCCGGGCTTGACCTCTTACCGGGAGTAGTGGTGGCTCGCAGCACACCGTTGGCGCCGATGATCGGCCCCGACGCGGTCACATCCGCCGGCGGTGCACCGATCCGGTCGCCGAAGACCGCCGAGCTGGTCGCTGGCACACTGCGCCGCATGGTGGTCGACGGCCAGCTCAAGGATGGCGACTTCCTGCCCAACGAGGCCGAGCTCATGGCCCACTTCGGCGTCAGCAGGCCGACCCTGCGCGAGGCGGTCCGGGTGCTGGAGTCCGAGCGACTGGTCGAGGTCCGCCGCGGCTCACGCACCGGCGCGCGGGTGCGGGTGCCTGGCCCCGAAATCGTCGCCCGGCCGGCGGGGCTGCTGCTCGAGTTGTCCGGGGCGACGATCTCCGACGTGATGACCGCTCGCGCGGGGATCGAGCCGATGGCGGTGCGGTTGCTCACCGAAGCAGGCACGACGGACGCCTTCGACGAACTCGACCGGATGCTGGCCGAGGACA
The DNA here is from genome assembly GCA_963800125.1 of uncultured Actinomycetota bacterium. Lineage (GTDB taxonomy): Bacteria > Actinomycetota > Actinomycetes > Mycobacteriales > Mycobacteriaceae > Mycobacterium. The sequence continues at coordinate 169,670 of CAWDAC010000030.1, forward strand.
TCCCGGCGGGCTGGCAGTCAGGACGGCTCGCCGAGACGACGGGCGACTTTCACCGCCGCCTGGTCGAGCTGTCCGGCAATGCGACGCTCGGGATCATCGCGGGCATGCTGCACGAAATCACCGTGCGCCACACCGCATTCGTCTTCAAGGAACGCCGGCCGGTGTCGAAGGCCGACTACGACAAGGTGATGCGGTCGTACCGGCGCCTGATGGAGTTGATGCGGACGGGCGACGGTGCCGCCGCGGAAGCCCACTGGCGCAAGCATCTCGACACCACACGAGGCCTGTTGTTGAAGGGACTCGAGACCGTCAAGGTCCGCGACGTCATGGGCTAGTCGCACCGCGAAACTGCGGTGAGATCGCGAGACCGGGCCGAATCGCGATCTGTGCGCAGTCTCGGCGACGTGATGGGCTAGTCGGGCCACACCGCCAGCCGCGCTTGGGTGTCACGCCAGCCGCCCTCGGTCTTCCAGCGCATCGGCAGCAGCCGATACCGCCAACTGCCCGGACCGTCGGAGCCGACATGGTCGACGGTGATCGAAATCAGATCGGCCTCAAGCTGTTTGGCGTGCGTCTCCAGATAGATCCCTGCTTCGTCGTCAAGCTCCGACATCAGTTCGCCGAACAACAGCCGTGGTCCCGGCGCCCGGTCGAGCACCACACACTGGCTTCGGCCGGGACAGTGACCACTCTGCACCGATGCGAAGCAGGCGTTGTCCACCTCGCCCAGCTCGCTCATCAGCCGGCCGGACTCGTCGAACCAGACCACGACCGGGTCAGGTGGCGTCGGCGAGGTCACTTCGGTAGACATGAACCGGTAGGTCGTCGTCCCACGGCTGCCGCGTCGCCATGTCGGCGACTCTCACGTAACCGCACTCGAATTCGCCCCTCGCCGCATCGACCAAACGATATTCCTGCCTCTGCTTGTGGATCGGTTGCGCATCGAGCAGGATGACGCGCACCTCACCCGGTTCGAAGTGGCAACGCTCCTGCATCGCGGCGATCAGTTGCTCGTTGTGCATGTGCCCGTCGCCGAAATTCCAGCCCACCGCGGTGCTGCAGAGCCGCTCGCCTTCGGTGATGATGTAGTCGTCCTCGTTGTAACCGGCCAACGCGCGGTGCACAAGGGTGAGCAGCGCCTTGCCGTGAGTGTTGAACCCGCGGAACGCATATCCCTTGTACAGGAATATCTGTGCTTGTTCCTCGCTGCCGTAGAAGCGCTCGAGTTGGGAGGCAGGCATGCTCGCGATCGCGACGAGCCCTCTTTCGATCTTCTCGTTGGCCGACGGCTTGAGGCACCAGAACGAGGTGTCCCAGTTACCGGCGTAGTACCGCATGCCGGGCAGAAACGAGATCTTTCGCGGGAACAGGTTGCCCAGGACCACCGTGCCTGCGATGACAACGAACAGAATCGCCACCGGGACAGGGTTGTTCAGATCGGACAGGCCGAGGTCGGCGTGCGTGACGAACAACCAGAGCACGCCGAAGATCATGAACACATTCCACTCCAGCGGCACCCCCATCGGGATCGCCGACAGGATCCCGAAGTGGAAACACACCATGACGAACGCCGCGATCGCCGTCGGCCAGCCGCCGTGGGAGAAGAACAACGCGAGGGGCACCAGCATCTCGATCGCGGTGCTGAAATGGGCGAGGACACGCGACACCCGTCCGGGCCGCAGATCGTCGGGAAACTTCTCGAAGAACTTCCGCTTCATCCACTTCGTTCGGATCAGCGGATTGTTCGACATCATCGTCGAGATCACGAATGGGAAGTGCTTGTTCAGCTTCGACGTCGCCGCGCCCATCCAGATGATCAGGAACACCACCTTTGCGGCGATGATCATGTCCACACCACCGAACAAGAACGTGACCGTCAGCGTCGCGTACACCTCCCCGCGGGCGGCCAGGAAGATCACCTTGTCGCGCAGCCCGAGCACCGCCAGCAGCCCGAGGATGGTCCAGATCTGCCAGAGCGGCAGCACCCCGACGTTGGTGTCGAGTGCGGGAATCGGTCCCGAGCCGTCGGAGAACAAAGCGACCAGCAGCAGAACCAGCAGCGCCGCGTACAGCGCGGCGTCCACCGGCGTGCGGGCGGTACCCTTCGTCAGCGGTATCCGGTTCGGCCATGGTGGCAGCCGAACGGTGTTGGGCCGCAACCAGTACAGTATCGATCCCATCGGCGGGAAGAACCGGTTGTTCAGCGGTCCGAATCCGCACCCGAGGCCGATGACCTCGAACAGCATGGTGTAGAGCACGACCTTCTGGAACACGATCGGCTCCGACCACCACTGCCCCACATTCGTGAAGCCGTCGATGCCCTTGGTGGCCAACGCGAACAGCCAGCCGCCCAGGATGTAGAGCAGAATCTTGAAGACGTAGAAGAGGTGCATGACGACAGGCGTACCGAAGCCGACCTCGGCCCAGTGCCGGGCCATCGGCCGGATCTTCTCTGAGCGCGTGCCCTTGCTCCACTCGGCGAAGTCGACGACGGGCATATCGGGCTTGAGGAATCCCATGACCAAGAGACTAGAACGTGTTCTAACCGCATGGCTCCAAGTTCGGCCGACGAATTCTTGCGCGACCGCCTAGCCGTCCAACGCCGCATCGAGGCGGGCAACGTAGGCGTCGATGTCTCCGATGGCCGACTCGGCCGCGTGCACGCTGATCGCCACGGTGTCGCCGATGCCGTGCACGCCGTGCGTCAGCCCCATCATCGGCGACAGCGCGGGATAGCCTGCGGTGACCGCCACCGTCGCGTCGCCGAAGCGCAGGTCTGCCGGTCCCCTGTTGACGCTGGAGACCACGGTGTTCCCGGTCACGGTCGGCCAGCGCCGGGTCGGGTCGAACTGCGCCACGCCCCAGCGCAAAAGTGGCGCGGGCACGGCAGCGAAGGCCCTGCTGTCCGCCCGCATCGCCGGGTGCTCGGCCCGCCGACGACGGCAGGCCATATCATCGGCGATGCGGACGGCCCGTTCTTCGGGTTCCAGCCCGGGATACAGGCCGACACCGACATTTCCGAAATGGTTATGCGCCTCTCGGACAGTGGCTTTCGCCATCGGCACCTCCGCCCCCAGCGTCGACGGGTCGTCGCCGAGCTCGCGCAGATGAGCGGACAATGCCGTAGATAGCGCGCACAAAACGCCGATCGTCACCGTCGGACCGGGCAGTTGTCCGCGGTGCCGGACAACCGTGCGGACGCTGCGCGCACCGGCCGGCCGCGCATTGGTTCGCAGCGCCGGTCGCGACTGCGCCTGCTCAGGCACCAGCCCCGCTTCTGTGTCGCGGACCAACTGGCGATGCGCCCGCACGGCCGTGAAGCTGCGCCATGGCAGCGTGACGCCGCGCAGCCTCGGCGACGTCACAGGCGGAACATCGCCCGCGCGCCCGAACAGGAGTGCCGCCAACGCCGACGTCCGGCCGCCGTCGGCAAGCACGTGCGCGATCTGCAGTACGGCCACCGTCCCTGCTCCGGTGGTGGTGGGTATGCCGTCGACCGGGGTGAAGACGTGCAGTCGCCACGGTCGCACCCGTGGGTCGAGTTGGTCGTCCGCCAGCCTGCTGACCGCGGCGAGGCAACCCGCCCAGCTGTTGTCGTCGAGTTCATGCACCGCGAACTGGACGCCGTCCACCTCATCACTCACCCACGCCGGATACGTCAGAACGCTGCCATCGCGAACCCGCAGCCTCAGCTCCGCACATTCGTTGGCCCGGCCGCGTATGACATCGATTGCCTGATCGAGGTTCGCAGGCAATCCGTCGAACCCGTACAGCAGGAACTGGTCGTTGGGGATCTTGGCCGACATCCAGTACGTCTGGGCATCGACCGCGGCTAGCCGGCGCACCGCCATGCCGCCCGGGGTCAGGCTCGCCCGACGAAGTCGACGATGTGCCGCGCCACCACATCCGGCTGCTCGAGCTGCAAGAAGTGCCCGGCGCCCTCGACGACGAAGGCGTCGCTGCCCTCAGGAAGCACCCGCTCAACCCAGGAGATGTAATCCGGTGCCACACAACCGTCGTCGTCACCGTGCAGGTACAGGGTGGGCACCGTCGGGGGCTCGAACAGCAATCGATGCAAGTCCGCGTACTCGGCCGGCGGCTTGCTGCCGCGGAAATTGGCCCGGTACATCGCCAGTGCGGCACGCCAATTCTCCGGCGCACCGATAGCCGCCTCGACCAGCGGGATATCGTCGTCCTGGTCGTAACCCGGCGACCACTGCCGCCACAGAGTCGGCACCAACCGAAATCCGGAAATTTCAGGAAGCCAAGGCAATTGGAAGTAGGCGATATACCAGCTGCGCAGCGCTTGGCGCGGCAACTGTGCAGCTAGTTGGATCTGATCGGGAGCCCTGCCCAGTGGACGAAATGACGCGAAAATGGGCAGCGACATGATCACCGCCTTGATGAACGGAGTGTCCGCCATGGCGGCGAGGCCCATCGCCGAGCCCGCACCCCAGTCGTGTCCGATGACGACGTCGCGCCCGGTCGGGCCTGCCGCATCGAGTACCTGCAGCGCGTCGTCGATCAGCACACCGACGTGATAATTTCCGTCCGTTGGGATCGACGACGGCGCGTAACCCCGCATGAACGGTGCCACGACCCGCCAGCCCGCATCGACGAGCAGCGGCGCGATCATTCGCCAGCCGTACGCGGTGTCGGGAAAACCGTGCAGGCACAACGCAATCGGCCCGTCTGGCGGCCCCCAGGTCAACGCGCGCAGCTGCACCGTAGGCGTGGCGACGTCAAACCAGTCCGGCTCGATCATTGTCGCGGCTCAGACGGGTTCGAACTCGGAGATCAGCCACCGGTCGCCGATCTTGTCAAGGGTGATCCGGACGCTGGACGCGGTGTCGGTCGGTGCGCCGGTGCCGACCACCACGGTCTGATTGACGAACACCAGAACTACCGCATGGCAGGTGAAGCGGAACCAGCGCAACGCGCATACCGGGTTGGCCGATACCGACGCCGCTTCAGGCACGTTGGCCACCGCCGAGATCTGCTTCTCTTTGGCGCCGGGGATCACCACGTTCTTCGTCAGCGACGTGTACTGGTCGCGGAACTCGCCGGTGAGCCGGTCCCGGGCGTCGGTCAGCTGCTGTTCGACGGTGTCGGGTTTGTAGGACAACAAGGCGATCGTGCTGTCCTTGGCTGCCTGCACCGATTCGTCCCGGGCGATGTTGCTGTCGCGCACGGCTGAGTCCTGAAACTTCAGGAACGCGGCGCCCAACGCCAGCACGAACGCGAGTCCGGGCAGCACGGCGTAGGCGATCACCCGCGACCAATTGATATGGCGCTTGGGCTTGGCGGGCTCGGAGACTTGGGTGTCTTCGACGACGTCGGCTTGATCAACCTCGTCGGTCGACTCGACGGCAACGTGCTTGCCCTGCTTTTCGGTGTCGGAGTCGGTAGCGGTGTCGGCTTCGATCCTCGCAGCGGTTTCCTCCACGGTCTCTTCGCTCGCGTGCTTGTTCTCGGTCACGCCACGAACCTCACGTTGGCGACCTTGGCTTCGTCGCCGACTTTCTGAACGGTGATCTTCATCCGCCATGCGCGCGGCTCCTGCTCGGCCGCGCCGGCGTTCGACGTCTTCACCGTCACGGCGACGAGGACCTGGGCCTCGTTGTCGGACACCGATTCGACGCCGGCCTCGCTGATGGTGCCGACGGATTTGGACTGCGCCTGCTTGACGACCTCGATGAACGGCTGTGCACGCGACTGGAAGTCGTCGTAGAAGGTGCCCGTCGCGGAGTCCAGGATGCGCTGCACGTCGGCCTCGGCGTGCGCGTAGTCGATCGTGGTGAGGTTCAGCGCGCCCTGCCGACCGACTTGGAGGAACAGGTTGCGCTCGTCGGCCGCCTTGCGCGACTCGTACGCGCGGAAACCCAGCCAGCCGGTCAGCCCCGCCAACGCCACCACGGCCACCAGCCCGAGAATGGTGGCCAGCCGAACGTGCGACATGCGGGGCTTGGCCGGCACCTCGTCAGCACCGGCGTCGGCGTCCTCGTCGGTGTCCTCGTCAGCACCTTCGCCGGCGAGTTCGTCGGCGTCGTCGGTTTCGGCTCGTCGCCGGCGAGTTCGTCGGCGTCGTCGGTTTCGGCTTCAGCGTCCGTCAGATTGTCGGCCTCGATTCGTTCGGCCTCCGGGGTCGCCTCGCTCAATTCCCCGTCGGGGGCAGCAGCATCGTCTGCCATGTTTGCTCCTCTGTGGCGCTACGGGCCAGGTCGGCTTGTGTGTACACATGCCCGTCCGGTCCAACGTACGTGCCGGAGGCCGGGTCATATTCGGCGACCGCTAGCGCGGGCGGCGCCGGGCCCGGCGGAGGAGCCTGTTCTGCAGGTGACTCCCTCGACACCCGCGCGACGAACCAGGCCTGCAAGATGAATTCACGCCACGCCAAGGGCGGCTTGAACATCAACACGAATGTGTCGAGTGCCATCCCGTAGAAGCCACCGAGCGCAGGTACCGGCTTGCCGACGATGCCGGAAGCGACCATCAGCGGTTCCTTCCTCGCCTGCTCCTCAGCGCCATAGGCCCGCCAACTCCCACCGCCGAGGCGCGGAAAGGCATACGAAAGGCTACTTCTGTGTAGCGAATTCGATGCCGTAACCGTCAAAATAACTTGCTGGTGGCGATGCTCGTCACCGCGGTAGCTGAGCAACGACTACTGCCCGGCGACGCCCTCAAACCTTGGGGCTGCGATCCCAACCGATTTTTAGAATCTCGTTCCAAAAAGAGGCCGAAGTGCGCTAGTTTGTTCACATGACGACGCCCGCGCGGCGTTGGGCGAGGACCGACGCCACCCAGCAACGCATTCTCGACGCGGCAACGGAAGTGTTCAGTACGCGGGGGTACTCGGCGGCAACGATGGCCGACATCGTCGATCACTCCGGTGCCAGTATCGGCAGCATTTACCACCATTTCGGCGCCAAGAAGGAGCTGTTCCTCGCCATCTACGACCGACTGTCCGCGGAGGTTGAGCTCCGTATCGCCGAGGCGGCACGCGAATCCGCCGACCTGGACAGCCAGCGGGCGTTCGGCGTCCATGCGCGGGCCTATCTGAATGCGATCTGGGCCAACCGGCGCGCGGCGATGATGATGGCCTCCGGTGACGTCCCGGCCGGATTCGAGCGACTCCGCCGCAGAAACACGTTGACCTTCTTTCACCGCTGGATGGGAGTGCTTGACGTGGACTCGTCCAAGCGGGGTCAGCTGCTGTCACGCGTCCTGATCGCGATCATGTCCGAGGCGTCGCTGATGGTCACGATGTGTGACGACGCCGCCGAGGTCGAGCAGGTCAGCGATGCCACCATCGAGTGGATCGCCCGACTAACAAGCTGAGGGGTGCTGAGCCGCCGACAGCCTCACGCGTTCGCGCTGGCCTCCTCGAGCTCGGCGATGACGATCTTGCGCATCCCGAGCATGGCCTTGGTGGCGGCAGCGGCGCGGGCCGGATCTGGATTGTTGATCAGTTCGAACAATCGGTCCGGCACGATCTGCCAGCTCAGCCCGAAGCGATCCTTGAGCCAGCCGCACTGAGACTCCACGCCGCCCTTGTCCACCAGGCGGTTCCAGTAGTAATCGACCTCGTCCTGGTCCCTGCAGCTGACCATAAACGAAACCGCTTCGGAGAACGCGAAGTCCGGGCCGCCGTTGATCCCGATGAACCGCGTGCCGTCGAGCACGAACGTGCCGGACACGACGTCGCCGGGGGTGCCGGGTCCGGCGTCGGTGTACCGGTTGATCTGCTCGATCGACGAGTTCGGAAAGATTGAAGTGTAGAACTCCGCCGCTTCCTCGAGATTGTTGTTGAACCACAGCGAGGGCGTGATGGCTGGCATGGTGAACCTCCTGTCTATGCGGTCGTTTTCAGTGCAGACTCGCCAGCCCGCCGAAACTCATCACACCTCGATGACCGACACCGTCTTGTCGCCGATCGTTGCTGACGAACCTGCGCCACTGACCGGACACTAGCCAGATCGATGGGCACCCAAAGCCCGTAGCGCAAACCCGAGGACACGGGCCCGAGCGCGCTGCAGATCCTGAGCACCGCCTGGCGCCGAGATCGTCAACTCACGACTCACAACCGCGCTGATCGCGACCGCGTCACCCTCGGGGTCGGCGAGCGGAAACACACCTGCAGCGCGACCACCCCGCAGAATCTCCGCGAGCGAGCGATCCCGGTCAGCGTGCAGGCGCTCGCGGGTCTCCCGATATCCCCTTGCAGCGCGGACTTCATCTGAATCGATCACCGTGAGATGCATGCGCAGCCGTGGATCGTGAGCCAAGGCGAACATCTGCTCGATCCAGGCCGTGAGCTGTTTGACCGGATCACCCGGCCACTCATCGGCAATGCGGTCCAGGCGACCGGACAGCGCATCGCCCTCCTGCCGCAGCAGCGCGAGGAACAGTTCGTCCTTCGACTGGAAGTGACGATAAAACGCCCGGGTGGACAGGCCGGCCCGCTCCAAGATCGCGACCACCGGAATGGGGCCGCTATGGGGCTCGGACAGACAGGTGTATGCAGCATCGATGATGCCATCACGGTCATCGGCCGTCGGTGTATCGGGCTGCACGATCGCAGATTGTAGAGGTGACTTCTCTGACGGCTGGATGCCGCCAGCTTCTTTTCATGCCGCTTGGGTATGAAGGGCCAGTCCAGACCGCAAGATGTTGCGCGCGGCATGTTCGTCTGCCGGGGCGCTGTGGCCGCAGCGCTGGCACCGAAATTCCGCTTGCGTGACGCGATTGGCCGGTGCTGCGTGTCCGCATTTCTCGCAGCCGCCTGAGGTGTGCCGGGGGTCGACCTCAATTAAGGTGCGCCCAGCGTCTTCCGCTTTGGCGCGCAGTATTGAGACGAACTGGCCCCAGCCAGCGTCACTGATACTTCGTGAAAGCCCGGACTTGGCCCGGGCGCCCGTTGGCCAGGTACTGGCCGGGGTTGTCGGGGTCGGGCACTGGTTTGGCGACTGTAGATCTCGAAACACGCCTAGCGGGCCACGTGGAGCCAGTTTGTGATGAAAATCCTTGCGCTGGTTAGCGATCTTGCGATGTCGGGCCGCTACGGTTTCGCGCTTGGCCTGCCGGTTCTTACTGCCTCGCCGTGCACCTTGGAGCCGCTGCTGCGCCACGGTGAGCCGGTCGCAGGCGGCGCGGCCCCAGCGGGGATTGTCGATGGCGGTCCCGTCGCTGAGCGTGGCGTCCCGCACGATCCCGACATCAACGCCGGCCTGCCGGCCGGTGGCCGGCAACGCCATGGCCGGCACGTCATCGCAGGACAGCACCAGCATCCAGCGGCGGCCACATCTCTTGATCCGAATTGTCTTCACTCGCCCCAACACCGGGCGGTGTGCCCCGACCTTGACCTGGCCGACCCCTTGCAGATACACCCGCCGTTGTTCGGGCAGCCAGCGGGCGCCGTCGCCGTCTTTGGGCCACTCCACCGAATCGAAACGGGCATTGCCCTTAAACCGCGGATAGCCCGCCTTCACACCCGGTTTGGCAGTCTTGACGCGGCCGAAGAACCTTGCGAACGCCTTGTTGAGCCGCCGCAGCGTGGCCTGCTGACTGGAGAACGCCCACACCGCCTGATCCCAACGCGCTGCTCGGATCTCGGTCAGCTGCGCGGACTGGTCGCCGTAGTGGATGCGGGTCTTGCTGTGCGACCAGGCATCGCGGCGTTCCTGCAGCGCGGCGTTGTACAGCTCGCGGTGCGACTCCACACACGCCGCCAACGCCACATGCTGACGCGCCGTAGGGCGCAACCGGAACACGTAGGCGAGCACACCCCACCAGGTGTGCGGCCAAACCGGCGCTCCGACATCCGCGCACCCTACGAATCGACACCGACAAACCATGCGATCCCACACTGGTCGCCTATCCCGATTCCCCCGACGACTAAGAGCCGCCGATCCCCTCGGAGCGCACTGATGGGTTCGTCGGGCCGCCGTTTGGTCACCATGCGTGAACAAGCAGATTTTCCTCTGGGTAACGTGAGGCCCGGGGTTGGCCGAGAGGACGTCCGTGAGCACTAGGCGCAGCGAACTGCAAACGGTGAAATTCCGGGGTGTCGGCGGCCTGACCCTCATCGCCGATGAATGGAACCGCGGCGCCGAGTCGGCTTCCGGAGCCGCTGCGGCGGCGACATCGGACCCAGCCCGGCCCTCGATACTCTTCCTGCACGGCGGCGGACAGAACCGGTACTCCTGGAAGAACACCAGCCAGATCCTGGCCGACGAGGGCCTGCACGTCGTCGCACTCGACTCCCGCGGGCACGGCGACAGCGACCGCGCCCCTGACGCGAATTACACGGTGGACGCACTGTGCGCGGACACGCTACTGGTCCTGGAACAGATCGGACGGCCGACGATCTTGATCGGGGCCAGCATGGGCGGGATGACCGCCCTCCCCGTCGCCTACCAAGCGGGCCCGGAGAAGGTGACGAAGCTGGTGCTCGTGGATGTGGTGCCGCGGTACGAGAAAGACGGCAGCGCGCGGATCCGCGAATTCATGTCCAGCGGCTTGAACGGCTTCGAGTCACTGGAGGAGGCCGCGGACGCCGTCGCCGCGTATCTCCCGCACCGGACCAAGCCGCGTAGTTCGGCTGGCCTGAAGAAGAACCTTCGTTACCGCGACGGGCGCTGGCATTGGCACTGGGATCCTGCGTTCCTGACCGCGCCGATGGACGACCCCTTCGTCCGGGTAGAGAAGCTCGAGCAGGCCGCGATCAACCTGACAATTCCGATCCTGCTGATCCGGGGCCGGCTCTCCGACGTGGTCAGTGAAGAGGGCGTGAAGGACTTCCTGGACAAGGTGCCCAACGCTGAATTCGTCGAGCTGTCCGACGCCGGGCACACCGCCGCCGGTGACGACAACGACGCATTCAGCGAAGTCGTCGTACAATTCGTCAACCGGTGAGCAACCAACGCCGCACCGTCGGCTTCAACTTCCTCGAAGAGCCCGAGCTGCCCGCACCTCAGGTGACCGAGGCGCAGGCCGAACAGATCGTCGCGGAGCATTACGGCCTGCGGGCCCGGGCGAAGTCACTGGGCAGCCAGCAGGACTGCAACTTCGTGATTCACGGCGAGACCGACGATATTCTCGGCGTGCTGAAGATCGCCAATCCCGCTTTCAACGCGACGGAATTGGAAGCGCAGGATCTTGCGGCCGACCTGATCGCCGACGCGGAACCGTCGCTGCGCATCGCCGTGCCGCTGCCCAACCTGTCGGGCGAAAAGTGCACCGTGATAACGGGACTGCTGGACGGCACCGCTTACGTGCGGCTGCTGCGCTTCCTGCCCGGCGGCACTCTGATCGAGTCCGGCTACCTGCCACCGGCCGCGGTCGCGGGGCTGGGCGAGGTGGCCGGACGCGTCAGCCGAGCGCTCGCCGGTTTCGACCATCCCGGTCTGGACCGCGCCCTGCAGTGGGATCTGCAGTACGGCGCCGACGTTGTGGCGGAACTGATTTCGCATGTCGGTGACCCGTCACACCGGGCGCAGCTGCAGGAAGCGACGGCAGCGGCGTGGTCGCGGATACTCCCGCTGGCCGATAGCCTGCCGCGGCAGGCGACCCACCTCGACCTCACGGACGCCAACGTCATCGTTTCGCGAGGTGTGGGTGGAAAGGCGTACCCCGACGGTGTCATCGACTTCGGCGACCTGTCGCACAGCTGGGCGGTGTCCGAGTTGGCGATCGCGGTGTCGTCTGTGCTCGGGCACGTCGGAGCCGATCCAACGTCGATCCTGCCCGGGGTGCGGGCTTTCCACGCCATCCGTCCGTTGACTGCCTCGGAGGCCGAGGCGCTATGGCCGATGCTGGTGCTGCGCACCGCGGTGCTCATCGTCAGCGGAGCACAACAGGCGGCGCTTGACCCCGACAACGCGTACATCACCGAACAGTCCGAGGGTGAATGGCGAATGTTCGAGCTGGCCACCTCGGTGCCCATCGACGTGATGACCTCGTTGATGAAGGCGCAGCTCGGCCTGGCCGGTGACCCCGACGATGTCGCGGTCGACACCCACCTCATCGACGGACTCGATCCCGCGGCGGTGGTGACCCTCGACCTGTCCCCGCAGTCCGATTCATTCGACTCGGCATTTGTGCCCGGCGGCTGGCTGCGTCCCGACGTCGAGAGCGAACTCGCAAGGGCCGCAGTCGATAACGGTGCCGCACTGGTCATCACCCGATTCGGACAACCGCGGCTGACCCGAGCCACGCCGCTCAGCCAGGACAGCCCCGATGTGGTCGCGACGGGTATCGGCCTGTGGCCGGCGGCGGCCACCCACGCCGTGGCGCCGTGGGACGGCGAGGTGGCCGAGCGCAGCGATGACAGCGTCTGCTTCCGCGGGCGCCACCACGAGCTGACGCTTGCCGGTGTCGTGTCGATACCGGCGCTCGGGACCCGGCTGCGCGCCGGGGACCCGCTTGCGGACGCCGTGGCGGGCCAGTGGATCGAACTGACTGTGCGGCCGGTCGGTGCCCCACCGGCGCCGCAGCTGACCCGGGCCGAACTGGCGAAGGGCTGGCTGGCGCTCAGCCGCGACCCGCGTGTGGTGCTAGGGCTGCCCGCCCTGCCAGACACGCGCCCCGCAGGTGAGCTGTTGACGCGGCGTGACCAGAGCTTCGCGCAGGTCCAGGAGCACTACTACACCCGGCCACCCCAGATCGAACGAGGCTGGCGGCACTTCCTGATGTCCACGGCCGGACGGTCGTACCTCGACATGGTCAACAACGTCACGGTCCTCGGTCACGCCCATCCGCGGGTCGCCGAAACCGCCGCCCGTCAGCTGCGCAAGCTGAACACGAACTCGCGATTCAATTACGAGGCGGTGGTGGAGTTCAGCGAGCGGCTGGCCGCCACGCTGCCCGAGCCGCTGGACACCGTGTTCCTGGTCAACTCCGGTTCGGAGGCAAGCGATTTGGCGCTGCGGCTGGCGATGGCGGCCACTGGCCGACGCGACGTGGTCGCCGTGCGCGAGGCGTACCACGGGTGGACGTACGCCACCGACGCCGTCTCCACATCGGTAGCCGATAACCCGAACGCGCTTGCCACCCGGCCGGATTGGGTGCACACAGTGGAGTCGCCCAATAGCTTCCGCGGTAAGTTCCGCGGCCTCGATGCCTGCCGCTATGCGGATGAGGCGGTGGCCCAGATCGAAGGTCTGATCGCGGACGGCCGGGCGCCCGCTGCGTTCATCGCGGAGCCGGTGTACGGCAATGCCGGCGGCATGGCGCTGCCCGACCACTACTTGGAGCGGCTGTACGCGGCCGTGCGCGCCGGCGGCGGCCTGGCGATTGCCGACGAGGTGCAGGTCGCGTACGGCCGGCTTGGCAACTGGTTCTGGGGCTTTGAGCAGCAGAACGTCGTCCCCGACATCGTGTCTGTCGCGAAGTCCACCGGCAACGGCTCTCCACTCGGCGCGGTGATCACCAGCCGGGAGATCGCTGACAAGTTTTCCAGTCAGGGCTACTTCTTCTCGTCCACCGGAGGAAGCCCGCTGTCCTGCGCGATCGGTATCACCGTCCTTGACGTGCTGCGCGACGAGGGACTGCAGCAGAACGCCGCACGTGTCGGCGCCCATCTGAAGGCGAGATTGCAAGCGCTACAGGACAAGCACCCGATTGTCGGCACTGTGCACGGGATCGGGCTGTATCTGGGCGTCGAGATGATTCGTGACATGGACAGCCTCGAACCGGCGACCGAGGAGACAGCGGCGATCTGCGACCGCATGCTCGAACTCGGGGTGGTGATCCAGCCCACCGGCGATCGGATGAACATCCTGAAGACCAAGCCGCCGTTGTGCATCGACATCGAGGCGTCCGACTTCTATGTCGATGCGCTGGACCGGGTGCTGACCGAAGGCTGGTAGGTCAGCGGCCCCTTCTCGCGAGCTGGGCCCACGCGAGCAGACGCAAAATCACCCGACACGCCGCGGGACACGCGGAACTTGCGTCTGCCCGGCGGGTTAATTGCGCCCGAAGAAATCCAGCGCCCGGTCGATGACGACGTCGGGCTTCTCGTCGGCGATGAAATGCGAAGCGCCCTCGACCTCTTCGATCGTCATGTCGTCCGCATAGTCCTGGTGTCCGTCCAAGATCTCGGCGCTCATGTTTGGATCCTCGCTACCGAACAGGATCAGCGTCGGAGTCCTCAGCCGCATGTTGCGGTAGCGCCCGGCGATCACGCGCGGTGAAAGCGGCACGATGAAGTTCCGGTACAGCGCGCCCGCCGCGCGGGCACGCGCGGGTTCGCGGAACGGCGCGACGAACAGTTCGATATCGCGGGCCGTCCACACGTTCCGATCGGACGTATAGTGCTCGAGTAGATAACGGGCCATCGGCTGGCCGCCCTTCCCAACGAGCCACGGACCCAGAACGGGTGTGGCGATGGCGAATTGGAACCAAAGCCGGGGCACAGCGGCCAGCAGCCGCGGATGGAACTTCACGAACGGATGCGGTATCGCCAGTGAGATGAAGCGTTCGACGCGGTCGGGGTGATGCAGGCACAGCAGGAAGGCGACCAGCGCGCCCCAGTCGTGGGCCATCACCCGCACGCGGTCCAGCTCGAGGGCGTCGAGCAGCTCGACCACATCGGCGACCAGCTGCTCTGGCGTGTAGCCGACCGGCGGCGCGTCGGTCCAGCCGGCACCGCGCAGATCCGGACAGATCACCCGGTAGTGCTGCGCGAGCGCGGGCAGCACCTTGTACCACCCCCACCAGTGCTGCGGGTACCCATGCAACAGCAGCAGGGGTTCGCCGCGACCGGCCTCGGCGACATGCATGCGAAGACCCGGCAGCTCGAGGTATCGATGCTCAACGCCCTCGAGATGCGGAAACTCCGAATCAGCCACCGGTTCGGCTCATTCGCTCGCGGCGGGACCGGCCTTGATGATGGCGGCCAGCTCGTCGCGCGAGTTGGCTCCCACGCGCTGGCATGCGCGATACAGGTGCCCCTCCACGCTACGGACCGACATGAAGAGTCTCGTCGCGATCTCCTTGTTGGACATACCAGCGACGGCCAACTCGACGATTTCGCGTTGCCGTTCGGTCAACGGATGACCCGTCGGACTCCGTAGCGCCGGGGTGCACAGACCCCCGCACTCCTCGGCAAGCCCCTGCGCGATCGCCGCGGCGTACAGCCGCCGCCTGCGCTGCTGACTGTGGGAGAACGCCACCGCCGCCTGCGCCGCTGCATCGGCGGCCGTCACCCGGTCGCCGAGTGCCCGATAGTCGGCCGATGCCGCGAGCAGCCCCTCGCCGTCCTTGGCTGCCAGCGATTCGGCATGGCGGGCAACGGCATCGGCCAGCGGCAACGACAACTCGTCGGCGAGTTCTCGCACCCGGCTTGCCACCGAAGCGTCGTCCCACTGCGCCGCCACCTGCAGGCAGATCAGTTCATGTGTCGGCTGACCGCGGTCGCGCGCCTGGGTGGCGGCTTCGCGAACGGTCGCCACGGCGTCGGTCAAGTATCCGCCGGCCGCCAGCGCCCATCCAGTCGCGACAGCGAGGGCGGTGTGCATGTACACGTAGTCGGTTGGCACGCTTTCCCGGGCTTCGGCGAGCGCTTCGTTCGCCTCGGCCGACTGCCCGAGTTTGGCGTGCGCCTCGGTCAGCGCGAAGCAGCTCGCGGGCCGCAAACCGGTTGTCACACCGTGGTGCTCGACTCCCGCGAGTGCTTCATGAAGCAGTTTGACCGCGCCAGGAAGGTCGCCGCGAATCAGGTCGGCCTGACCCAACAGGAATACCAGGTTGGCGTAGGCGAGGCCCGGAACATCGTTCACCGAGTCGGCCATCCGCTTGGCCATCTTCACGCACTCGTCGATACGGCCGGTCAACCGGCATGCGCGGGCGTACACGCCACCGAACCAGAACCGCAAATGCGCTGTCTGGAAGGACGTCGAGGCACGGTCCAGCGCCCGGTCGGCGACCGACGTGAGCTCGTCGCCCCGACCGAGCGCACCGAGTGCCATCATCAACGCAAAGGACGCCATCATCGCGTGAAAGTCACCCAGCTCCTGCGAATCCAATGCAGCGGTGGCTTTTTCGGCAGCCGACGCGCAGCGCCCGAACACCGCCTCGACGCACGCTTCGACCGCTTCGCGTGAGGCTCGTTCCGCCGGCGACTCCGGCCCCGCGGCAAGTTCGGTGAGGATGGCCGACGCCTCGTCGGGCCTGCCGAGCGTCCAGATCAGGTTGGCCGCTCGCACGGTCGACCATCGATGACGTGTCCTCATGACCGTCGGTGGTGATCTCCCGCAGAAACTTCTCGGCGTCGTCGCCGCGGCCGCGGAGCACCATGTTCATCGCTTGCACGCCGGGCGCCTCACTGGCTCCGGCCGCCACCGCGGCGGTGGCGAATCGATCGGCCAAGTCGAGATCCAGCAGCGTCATCGCGAAGCGCGCGGCGTCGACGAAGAGTTCCGGGTCGGGCGGGAGGTCCGACTCAAGGGTGAGCAGTGCTCTCCGCACCGTGGACTGCATCTCCCCGTCGACGTTGTCAGCGAGTCCTTGCGCCAACTTTCCCCGGATCCGAGACAGGTACATTTCGCCGGCGCTGGCCCGTCGAAGCTCACCGAACAGCGGGTGTGCCAACCGGGCCACGCGCTCGCCGCCGGAGCGCTCGACGGTGACCAGATGCATCCGTTCGGCGGTTTCCAGGTCGGAGCGGTCGGCCAGTTTGCACAGCACATCGACAGCCAGCGGCTCGCACTGCGACAACGTGTCGACCACCAGTGCCACGCCATCGGAGAGCTCACCCAGCTGGCGCCCGACCATGTCCGTGATGCTTTGGGACACCGCCACCCGCTCGTCCCATATCCAGACCCCGGCGACCTGTCGCATCCGTCCCGCGTCGACCTGGTCCTTCAGCAGTTGGCGAAGGAACAGGGCGTTGCCGCCGGTCAGCTTCCAGAACCGCTGTGCGCTGCGCTTGTCCACCGCTCCGTCAAGGGTTGACTCGATCAGGCTGCGCGTTCCCGCCTCGGACAGGGGTTCCAGATCCAGCCGGGCGAGCAGGCCGTCCTTCCACAACGCGGTCACGGCGTCGGGTTCAGCTTCGCCCGCGCGGACTGTGACCACCAATCGCGGCCCCCGCGCCTGCGCAAGCTGGTGCACGACATGTGCCGACAACCCGTCCAGCAGGTGCGCGTCGTCCACGCCGATCAATACCCGGCCCTGACGCTGTTGTGCGACAAAGGAATTGATGAGACGACCCACATCCGGGAGCGACTCCGACGCCGTTTCGACGATCGACCCGGTGAACGCTCCGAGGGGTAGCGGCCTCGCGGATTCGGTCCCGGTGATCCAGTTCGTCCGCTCACCGGCGGCTTGGGCACGGGCCAGCACTTCTCGAGCGAGTCGAGTCTTGCCGACACCGGCGGCGCCACAGATCACGACACCGGAGTAGTTGCCCGCCCCGCTCAGCGCACGACGAATCGCGCCCAGTTCGCTGTCGCGCCCCGTCAGCAGATCGCCGGTCATTTCATCGCCTCCGCCCCTGCGCCTTTCCGCCAGTTTGCTAAGCACGCTAAGCATAGGGCGGCACCGCCCGCGGGATGGGTTATTGGCGTGGCGTTAAGCGGTTGTCGCGGATCATGTTACGGGTTGACCACGCCGAGTTCGCAAGTGAAATAGGACCGCGCGATGTGCTTGGCTTCGTCGGCGGGCACGACTCGCACCACCATTTGCGCGCCGAGGCCGTCGATCATGGTCAACATTCGCCATGCCGCGACATCAGCGTCTGCCACACGAAACTCCCCGGAGTTGGCGCCAGAGCAAACGATGTCGGCGATGCATTCCAGCCACTTGGTGGTCAGCGCGTTGGCCTCGGCGCCAGGGGGCATTTCGCCGCCCCAGGCTCCATGCGTCGAGCCAGAGGGCGCTGGCGTCCTCGCTGGACTCGTCGAGCAGGTAGTCCACCAGCGCCTCCATCTTGGCGGTCGGCGTCAACGCGGCGGCCACGTGTGACCGCGCCTCGGTCATGTCGGCCTCGGCTGCGGTCTTGAACGCGGAGCTGTATGTCGGGCCGCTGGCCGACGTCGCTGGTGGGGTTGACCTGAGCACCATCGGTTCGGCCGCCCTGGCGGGGTTGATTTACCTCGCCTCCGCCAGTTTCATCGAGGCATGACACGCTCAGCCGACGAACTGGTCACCGAATTCTGCAAGAAGTGGGCCACGCCCGACCCGGAGGTACTGGCCGGCTACTTCACCGAAGACGCCGTCTACCGAAATATTCCGATGGATGCCGTGCACGGGCGGGAAGCCATCAAGGAATTCATCGCCGGGTTTCACCGCCGGGTTCGACGGGATCGACTTCCAAGTGCACCGGCAGGTCAGCGACGGCAACCTTGTGATGAACGAGCGCACCGACGTCATGCGGCGCAAGGACGGCGAGCCGATCCCGCTACCCCGTGACGGGGGTTTTCGAGGTCAAGGACGGCAAGATCGCGGCGTGGCGCGACAACTTCGACATGGCCACGATCACCAGCGCCTTCAGTTAGTTGAGCGAGCAGGCGCAACAGCGCATGTCCTTGCGGCGTAGTCGGGGGACTTTGCGCTCCCCAGCTAGCGCGTGGGCCCAGCTCGCGCGTGGGCCCAGCTCGCCCAGGAAACTAGGCCAACAGCCGGACGGACTCGTTGCGGGTGCCGGTCAGAATCTCGAACATCGCCCGCCGGGTGGCGTTGAGCTCGCCATTCGTGATCCCGCTGCCGGACAAGCGGATTCGGCATGTCGCGATCGCGGAGTTGTAGCAGTACTTCGACTCCCGTTCGGTGTCGGTGTACGTCAGTCCGATGACGTCGCGCGGCTGCGCGGTGATCTCTCCGTCCAGGGTCACACCGTCCACGCGGGCGCCGAACGACCAGCTGAACGGCCGGTACTCACCACGCGTGTGGCGGGTCGCGAGGACCGAGCGCACGGCCACCTCCCGCCCGTCATGGCGCAGCACGAACAGCGTGGCGGCAGGTAGCGAGATGGGTCCGACCGCGGCGTGCGCGGTGACGATTTCCAGGCTCGATTCCGGCGCCTCGTCGAACCCGCAGACCTGGCCGAACGCGTAGGCGGGCGTGTGGCGGCGGCCCCAGTTGTGGTTGACGCTCCCCGTCCAGCCATCGACGTGGACACGGACGTCGTCGAGTTCCAGGGTGCCATCGAAGCGCGCCAATGGATGGCGGACCACGGTCTTCGCCGTCGGGAACTTCGCCTTGTACCCGCGCTCGGTGAGAAGCCTGACCGGCTGCTCGTCGCCGGGGGTGATCCGCAGGTCCCAGCGCGCCGAGCGGCCGGCGCCGGTCACCGAGCCGCACGCTGACCGGTCGTCGATGGTCGTCGCACCGATCCGGGCGGTCCAGGTGTCGTAGCCGTAGTCGGACTGGTCGATCGGATACGGCTGCTTGAGCGCGCGGTTGCCCGCTCCGTCCGGGTCAAAGACCATCACCCACGCGTCGGCGACCGGAACGCCTGCTGTCGGCAGCAGCAGAGTCGAGCGCATCCACAGCGCCTGCGCGCGATCGGTATTGTTCGCGCGGATGAATCTGCTCTCGTAGTACGGCGCCTTGGTGGGCATCACGGCTTCAGCATCCAATACTTAGAGGACGGAATCCGGCGAACAAGCCAGTGAGGTGAGATGACCCCGACGATCGTGGCCTACGTCCTCGCGGGCGTTGCCGCGATCGAGGCCGTCGTGATCGTGGTGGTGGCCGTGCAGCTCAACCGAGCCCGTCGGGAGGCCGATGCGCTGCGCAGCCGGGTCGATACCCGCAATGTCTTGCTGTCCGGCGGCCGCGAGGCGGTCAAGACGATGTGG
This sequence comes from uncultured Actinomycetota bacterium, assembly GCA_963800125.1. GTDB lineage: Bacteria > Actinomycetota > Actinomycetes > Mycobacteriales > Mycobacteriaceae > Mycobacterium. The sequence continues at coordinate 189,472 of CAWDAC010000030.1, forward strand.
CAGACCGCCAACATCATTCGCACGGAGGGGTTCGGCGCCGCGGTCCGCTCGTCGATCGAGGACCTCGCCGACTGGGCCGAGGTGGAACGGCCCGACCTCGCCCGGCTGGCACCTGACGGCAACGTGGCGATCCTGTTCTCCGACATCGAGGAGTCCACGGCGCTAAACGAGCGCATCGGGGATCGGGCCTGGGTCCGGCTGATCAGCAAGCATGACAAACTGATCCGAAGGTACGTGCAAAGTCATCGGGGGCATGTCGTCAAGAGCCAGGGCGACGGGTTCATGGTCGCGTTCGCCGAACCTGAGCAGGCGGTGCGCTGCAGCGTCGACTTGCAGCGGACACTTCGCAAGCGGCCGAACGGAATCCGGGTACGCATCGGCATCCACGCGGGCAAGTCGGTGCGACGCGGCGACGACCTGTTCGGCCGGAACGTCGCCATGGCGGCGCGGGTCGCCGCGGAGGCCGACGGCGGCCAGACCCTGGTCAGCGAGCCGGTGCGAGACTCTGTCAGCGGGCACGACGACATCGCCTACGACGACGGCCGCGACGTCGAGCTGAAGGGGTTCGCAGGCACGCACCGCCTGTACGCGGTCGTCTAGTCACCGGCTGGGCTGCGCAACAGTTCGACGCCGAAGCATCAGACCGCCGATGGTTGCCCACTCGCCCGCGGCGGCAGGATCATCCATATCGCCGAAAGGACATGCGATGAGCCGCACAATCCAGTTGCACGACCGCGAGGACTACAAGCGCGCGATGCGCGACCTGCTGACGATAGATCCCGCGAAGACCGTTGCGCTCACCATCGATATGCAGCGCGACTTTCTCGACCCTTCGGTGGCGACGGCTCCCGTTGCCGCCGACATCGCCGAGCGGGTGGTCGCCGACACCGCCGGGATGCTCCGATTGTGCCGCGAGTCCGGCATTCCCGTCGTGCACTGCTATGTCAGTCGGCGCCCGCAGGAGGCGGCGCTCGGCGGCCACCACGCGCCGTACACGCTGGCGGGACAGCGGGCCGGCTTGTCGCAGAACCTCATCGCGCCCGCACGCACCGGGGTCGACCGGGTGGCCGGGTCAGGCAGTGAACAGGTGATGCCCGCGCTGGTGGCCGACGGGGATTTCATGATGGGCAACAAGCGCGAGATGGACAGTTTCTACCTCACCGACCTGGAGATGATTCTGCGCCGCTACCTCCAACCTGATGTCGTGCTCATCGCGGGCATCAACACCGACACGTGCGTATACGCGACGACGTTCGGCGCCTCCGTGCGCGGGTTCCGCCCGGTACTCATCGAGGAGTGCGTCGGGAGCATGCGCGGCGCCGACCATCACCAGATGGCCCTCGAGCTGGTGGCGGGCAGCGTCGCGTGGGTGCTGACCATGGACCAGTTGCGCGCCAAACTGGCCGCGGCCCCGGCGGTCGCCGCGGCCGGGCGACACCAGCCCGGAGCTGTCTGAAAACTACGGCAGCGTCTGGGCTTCGATCGCGCGTGCGAGCAGCTGCCCCTTCCTGGTCAATTCCAGCATGCAGTACCACTCCCATGCGTTGGCGTCGTCGTACTCGTCGACATACACCGAACGGATACGGCTCAGCGTCGCCTCCAGCGAGCCACCCCAGGGAACGAACCCGAAAGACTCACTGCCGAACGCGCCCACCTCGGCAAGGCCGCCACGAACCAGGTCAGCGATCAGCTCAAGTGTCCGCCGCTGCAACACCGCGGCTGGTTCACCCGGGCTGACTTCCTTGACCCGCCAATGGATCTGCGCCAGCTCGATCCAATCGATGGTGCCGTAAAGCAGCACTTCCCGGGCCGCATCTCGGAACGGCCAATCCCATTGCCTGACAGACCTATCCGGTGATTCGCCACCGCCGTCAACCGAAACCGCCTGCGCTGCTCGCCGACCGGCCTCCGTCAGCCTGAGCCAGGGCGTATCGAAACCCCCCACTTTCTGGTCTGCGACATGCGCGGCATACTCCGCGCGGACCCGCTCAAGCCCATCGCCGACGGGAAGGGTCCATGCCACGAAACCCTGCTCTGTGCGGTCACCGATGTCGGCAAGGCCGTCGTCCACCAGCGAGCGCACGAGGTCAAATGTCACCTGCTGAACGGCCTCCGGCGACCGGCCGGCCTGCTCCCGAAATACAAGGTTGTGAACCGCCCGTAAGCCGAAGAGGCCAAATTGCGCCCGAAAGAGCACCTCGTCCCGCGCCCACGACATACGGATGACGCTACCCCGAGTACGACACGACTCTTGTCGCTTGTTCGTGAGCGGCGAATTGCCGCAAACCGACCCACCTGAGCAGCGTTAGGTTTGACGAATGGCGGTGATTCACGTGGACACTGCGGCCCTGCGCGCGGCGGCAGGCAGTATCGACGACATCGCGGCCACATTCACAGCCACCGGCGCGCCGACTGTTGCGGTATCGAGCGCGCAGGTCACCACGGCGGCCGTCAGCGCAGTGCACGCCGCCACCAACGCCGCCGACCGCGCGATGGCCGCCCGACTGCGCTCGACCGCATCCGCAATGGCCGCCGGCGGTACCGCTTACGCGACGACGGAACACGCGTCGAGGGAAGCGGTCACCGCCCTGACGCCGGGCGCGGGTTAGCGGTGCCCGCGGTCTCCGGCGGCCTGCCGCGGCTGTCTGAGGTTCAGGCGTGGGACACCCAGCACCTCACCACTGCCGCCCAGCGGTGGGCGGACACCGCGACGCGGTGGGAAGGCGGGTTCGCCGAGGTCGTCCGCCAGTCGTTCACGCCGGGCGGCAGCGCGTGGGAGGGCAGCGCAGCCACCGCGGCCCAGGGGCGCGCTGTCGCCGACCGCACCCAGGTCAACCGGGTCGCCGAGCGGCTACGGACAGTAGCGGCGGACGCGCGCTCCGGAGCCGCAGAACTCAGCGCTGCACGACAGCGGGTGCTGTCCGCGGTGGATGCGACCCGCGCAGCGGGCTTCGAGGTGCTCAACGACCTCACCGTCACCTATTTGGACGACGGAACCTCCGCGGCGACAGCAGCCGCCCGGCGCGTGCAGGCCGAATCTCTGGCACAGGATCTCTGGCGTCGCGCTGCGGACCTCGCGGCGATCGATCGCGATGTGGCGCAGCGCATTACGGCATCGTCCAGCGAGATTCACAGCCTTTCGTTCGGGCCAGGTCTCGGCGGCCCCAAGGACGCTCCCCCCAGCGACGTGTTGGGTGTGCGCAATGCCCAAGCCGTTCACGATGTCGTCGATCCACTCCCGCCAGGCAAGCAACCGAATGTGCGGGAGCTTCCGACAGAGGCCCAGATCAGGGCTCTATACGATTACCTGACACATAACGGCGTGCCCGCGCCGCCGAGTACATATCCGGGCACGGAGCGCCTGCTCGAGGACGGGACACGGATCAGCATCCGGGAAACAAGCTCCTCGGGGGGAACCACCATCGACATCAGGTTTCCTGATCAATCGACGATGAAGGTGCATCTGCCGGAGGACGGGGAGCAACCGCAGCCCGCGCCTGCGCCCGAATCCGGGTTCTGGGACACCGTCGGCGGGATCGGAATCGGGATCCTCGGGGGGATCACGTGGGTCGGCGGGAAGCTCGTGCACCCGCTCGGCTAAACCACCGCTACTGGCTAGTCTTTCGGCCCGCCGGACTCGGCCAGCCGCTGGTGCAGGCGGGCCCGGATGTCGTTGGGCGTGTAGGAATTGCGGTGGCGCTGATCGCGCGCGACCAGCGCGCCGCCCGCGACGACACCGGCAGCGCCGGCAAGTCCAATCCACTTCCAGATACTGCGCATGTACAGAGTGTGCCTAAGCTGCGCTGGTGGACGCGAACACGGTCACCCTCGAGCAGGCCCTGAACGAGACCCGAACCGGGGACATCTGGCTGTTCCGCGGCGGCTCGCGGCCGGATCGCGCGATCCAGGCCATGACCAACGCCCCGGTCAACCATGTCGGGATGACGGTCGCGATCGACGACATGCCGCCGCTGATGTGGCACGCCGAACTGGGTGACAAGCTGCCTGACATGTGGACCGGGACCAACCACCGCGGTGTTCAGCTCAACGACGCGCGAGCCGCCGTCGAGCGCTGGATCAACAACTACGGGCAGCGCTGCTGGCTACGTCAACTCACCCCGTACGCCAACCGTGGGCAGGAGGACCAGGTGCTGCGTGTCATCGCGCGGATGGATGGCACACCGTTCCCGAGCACCGCACGGCTGACCGGACGCTGGTTTCGCGGCCGGGTTCCAACGGCAAGCGACTGGACCAGAGGAATCCCGTTCTTGGACAACAAGGTTCGCGAGTCGGCTCGACGCAGGAAGGCCGACCAGCGCAAGTTCGGCCTGGAGACCGCGTACTGCGCGGAGACGGTCGCCATCACCTACGAGGAGATGGGGCTGCTCTCCACCGAGAAGCATTACAGCTGGTTCGATCCCGGCAAGTTCTGGAGCGGCGACTCGCTGCCGCTGACACAGGGTTACGAGCTCGGCGACGAGATCGCCGTTGTGCTCGGCTAGTTGATATTCAACTCGGCCATCTCAGACCAGCCGGTCGCATCGATGGTCTGGCTGATGATCTTCGGCGTCGACGCGAGCGCTTTGGGCATATCCTTCAGCGCCTGCTTGAAGTGCTCGCTGTTGACATGCGCGGCGCCGGCCTCGGCATCCCGAAACGCCTCGACCAGGACGTAGACGGACGGGTTTTCCACGCTGCGCGACCAGTCGAACCACAAGTTGCCGGGTTCGGCCCTGGTAGCGGTGGTGAACGGCTCGACCAAGCCCGGCCAGCGTTTCGTCCAGTCCGGTTTCGTCTCGAACTTGACGACGATGAAGATCATCACGGCCTCCTGCTAACCTCGAACGGTACCCGCGGAGGCGCGCCACCTCACGACTGTGGCGGAAGGGAACCGCAACGACGCAGGGCCAGATGTTCCTTGAGCACGGTGTCGGCAGACACATGCTCGACCGAACCGCCCTCGTCCATCACCACTTGCACGAGGTCAACTAGTGGCATGTCTGTCTGTGAATTAGTCTGGTGGTTTGGTACGCTGGTGCCATGGTCGCAGCGGCATTGCCTGTCACCGATGAGCAGCGGGTGGAGTTGGAGAAGATCGCGGCGGCGTCGTCGTTGCCGCATCGACGGGTGGCTCAGGCGCGGGCGCTGCTGTGGGCGGGCGAGGGTGTGGCCAATGAGGAGATCGCGCGGCGCTGCGGGGTGGACTCGGATGCGGTGCGCCGCTGGCGGTCTCGCTTCGTCGAGCAGGGAACGGCCGGGGTGGGGGTGATCGCCAAGGGGCGGGGCCGTAAGCCGAGTCTGGCGCCGAGCACGGTCGCCGAGGTGCTGCGGATTACGCGGGATGAACTGCCGGCGGACGGCTCGACGCACTGGAGCACCCGATCGTTGGCGGCGCGGGTCGGGATCGGTAAGGACGCGGTGGCGAAGATCTGGGCGGACCACAATCTGAAACCCTGGAAGGTCACGACTTTCTAGATCAGCAACGATCCCCGGTTCGAGGAGAAGCTGGTCGATGTTCTGGGGCTGTACTTGAATCCGCCCGAGCGGGCGGTGGTGTTCTGCTTCGATGAGAAGACCCGATGCCAGGCGTTGGACCGGACCCAGCCGTCGCTGCCGATGACGCCGGGCCGGGCGGGGACGATGACTCACGACGACCAACGCAGAAGCGAACGTGTGATCGATGTTGAGACCAGGAGCGCTAGTTCGGGCGACGCCTCAGATCCGCTGTCGCCGACCAGACTGCTTGACTGATACGCGCGACCATCGGACTGTCCAACTTCCAGCACTGCCAGAAAAGCGGCATATCGAGATGCACGCCGGCTATCCGCACGAACGACTCGTTCTCAAGTGCAGCAGCGATGAGCTGCTCGGGAAACATGCCCCAGCCCAGGCCCGCACGTACCGCACTGGCGAACCCCTCCGCGGTCGGAACGAAATGCGTCGGCCTGGAGATGGCGCGACCAAACGACTTGCGCACCAACATATCCTGCAGCGCGTCATCGCGATTCCAAGCCAGTGAGGGTGCATCTGCCGCCGCTCGCCGCGTGAACCCGTCAGGCAGATAACGCTCGATATACGCCCCGGTTGCCACCGGCAGATAACGCATCACGCCCAACGGCTGCACCTTGCAGCCCGGCGCCGGCGTGCGCTCGGTGGTCACCGCACCCATCACCACACCCTCACGAAGCAACCGCGCCGAGTGGTCCTGGTCTTCGATCCGGATGTCCAGCAGCACGTCGCTGAGCTCGGCGAAGACCCCTGTGAACCAGGTGGCCATCGAGTCGGCGTTGACGGCAACTGCGATCCGTGCACGTTGCGCCGTCTTGTCCCCGCCCATCTCGGCCAACGCCTCAGACTCGAGCATCGCCGTCTGAGCCGCCAACCTCAGCAGCGGTACGCCGGCCTGAGTTGCGGTACAAGGCTTCTCCCGTACCACCAGCACCTGACCGACCCGCTGCTCGAGTGCCTTGATCCTCTGGCTGACTGCCGACGGAGTCACATGCAGCCGCTCAGCCGCGGCGTCGAAGCTGCCAAGCTCGATCACCGCCGCGAACGCGGCGAGCTGGTGGCCATCGAGCGGTGTCTCATATTCGTTGCGCATCCGCCACCTGCCCGCCAACTGTCGGCCGTCCATCGTCACATTAGCGATTCTAATGCTGATCAAGAAGCATTAGCTGTACTGATGGATCTTACTACCCTAACGTCGATGGCATGCTCACTCCACTACTGATCGGCTTCGCCACCGGGCTCACGCTCATCGTCGCGATCGGAGCCCAGAACGCCTTCATCCTGCGCCAGGGCATCCGCCGCGAGCACGTACTCCCGGTCATCGCCGTCTGCACGGTGTCGGACATGGCGCTGATGGCCGCCGGCGTCGCCGGCTTCGGCGTGCTGATCACCGCCCATCCGCAAGTGGTCACGCTCGCGCGGTTCGGCGGGGCGGCATTCCTCATCGTCTACGGCATGCTCGCCGCGCGGCGGGCATGGCGCCCGAGTGGCCTCACGCCATTGGAAGCGGGGCCGTCCCGGTTGACCGGAGTTGTGCTGACCTGCCTTGCGTTCACCTTCCTCAACCCACACGTCTACCTGGACACCGTGGTATTGATCGGCGCGCTGTCCAACGAACACCGCGATGGCCGTTGGCTTTTCGGCGTCGGGGCGGCCGCGGCCAGCGCGGTGTGGTTCACCACTTTGGGCTTCGGCGCCGGCCGGCTGCGCGGCCTGTTCGCAAGGCCGACCGCATGGCGCATCCTCGACGGCCTCATCGCCGTGACAATGATCGTGCTCGGCGTGGCGGTCCTTCACGGCTAGCCCCTGGCTAGCCCCGTCTTCCGCACCGAACGAACGTAGGACCTGATCTCGGCAGAGCGATCGGATTACCGACTGGCCGGTGATGATCCTTTGCGGAAGTTGAGCATTCACCGGTGGTGGCTGTTGGTTGGCTGTCTCTAGCACGGGCCGCTGCAACGATGGCACCAGCATACCAAACCACCAGATTAATTCACAGACACACCACTAGGCATGGCCAGCAATGCGCATGCGATAGCTTTCCTTAGATGCGGCTAACGGGAGCTTTCTTCGCCAACCACGCAGAAGTCGTGGACGATATGCTCAACGTGACCGGCGGGTGCTGGACCTCCACTACGGTCGCGGACGGATCGACGGCGTTCGGGTGTCGCTGCGTCATCTTCTGCGAGGTCGACCGTCAGGACCGGGGCAAGAAGTTCGGCCTTCACATCGATGCAGCTGGCCCGACGGGGCAGCAGTGGGTCCCCGCGCGATCTTCATACTTCACTCTGCCGAGCCGAATAGCGTTCATGGTTACGCCGGCCATTGCGCTGCCGTTCGAGCCCAACGGCGGGCCGCACGTCTACACCGTCCGGCTCGAAGATCACGAGGAGCGGATCGTCTTACCACTCCACATCCAGGTGGTTGCAGGAAGCGCTTTCGGATCTCGGTGACATGGTCATCGAGGTCGACTCAAAAATCGCGGCCGTCGAGTATCACGGACACCACGACCCCGAGGGCGAGGACCGACCTCCGCGACTTGTCATCTGGTAGCGGACTCGAGGTCCGCCCTTAAAGCCGCGCGAAGCAGGGGTTCGCATCCTCTTTGGGGATCGACGCGTTCTGGCTGGAGAACTTCCCGACGACTCCCGTCCCGGTCACTTCGACGCTGTCGGCGTGGATACCGAGCGGATAGTTGTCGTTCAGTTTCTTGGTGAGGTCGTTCAACGCTGTCTGCACCGCGTCCTTCGGCAGCGGGCCGGTGACGTCGAGGACCTGCAGATTGAGGTCACCGTCGGTGACAACGGGCCTGGCCGTGACGCTGTTGTCGCCGGCGTCCACGACGATGGTGCCCGCAGCGGAGTCCGTGCTCACACCGGTGATCAAGTTCCCCACATCCGGAAGGTTGGCCGCCAAGGTGTCCTTGATGCCGACGGACTTCCAGGCGAGTGTTGCGTTCAATGATCCGATGGTGCCCTTGGAGTCCCCGGAATCCTGCAACCGTATGTCCTTGAGGGTCACGTCGGCCGTCATTCCCTTGGCCTCTTGGACGTTGTCCCCCGCGCTGGAGACCGAGATATTGGTGTAGTGGCCCGTCATGTGCTGCCACAGAAATGGCGGGTTCACACCGAACGATATGGAGACGCCGTCTTGGACGACGCATTCGGCAATCTCCACCAGGATGCTGTCCGCGCGGTGCCTCGCGTAGAGCTCGACGCCGGCTAGACCGCCGGCCAATAGCGCGACGATGATGATTGCGATCAGGACGATTGATTGCCGGTTTCGGAAGCTCGAGCCGCGCCGCTTTTTGACTTTGGATGGCTGAGGCTGGGGCGCGGGAGGCTGAAGCTGGGGCGCCGCGGGAGGCTGAGGGGGTGGGCCGCCCGCGGGTCGCTGAGGCGGTCGGAACTTCTCGGTCGGCGCTGTGTCGGGAGGCCGGTAGCGGGCGCGGATCTGTTCGGTCGGCGGTTCCGGTCGTCCAGGTTGCGGGTGCCGTCGCGTCGCAGGGTTGGGTGGTTGGGTCCCTCTACCGCGCCAACCAGGCTGCCCTGGGCGTTGCGGTGGCGTCGTCACCCGCGCGATTCTGCCTCATCCGTCGAGTTGACGCCCCACAACACACGTCCAAGCGTGGTTCGCGTTCGTTGTTGAGGAGGGTGCGCAGGCGCGGGATGAATCGCGTCGTGCACCTCGTCGGGATACACAATCCGCGACGTCTCGCGGCTGGCGCCGGGAAATAGAAGCTTGAAGAGCTCGCGAGTCGTTGACGACCACATCGAGCCGAACACCATCGCGGCAACCAGCGCCGCTACACCGGAGGCGGCGATGGCGATGGCAACGACCGCGTCTTGCACCGGTCCAACGGTAGATCTAATGCCTTTACGGCGAAGGGGTTTGCACTACAAGTCGAAGTGGAGCTCCACCACGTCGCCCTTCAGTGTTGACGAGTTGTCCGACTTTCCAAGGCCGCTGGGGCTTTGCGATGGTCTGTACTGCCCGCCGCCAACGCGATCATTGCGCTCGGTTCAACAACCACCCTCAGCCCCCACCTCCGCCGCCGCAGCCACCGCCACCGCATCCGCCGCCGCCACCTCCGCATCCGGCATCTCCGCCACCGGTTTCGCCGCCGATGTTCTTGCCGGCTGACCATGGACGGCGCGGTCGGCGGGACATATGCAGCGCGACGAATACCAGCGACCAGTTCTTCGGCGGCCACAGCCACCACCACCGTCTGGACTGTTCCGGGCCCACTGCCTCTTCACTCATGGTTCCTCGCCCGCCTGAGGACACGAGCGTATGCCTTGTCATGGACGTTGGCACGCCTATTCAAGGGACGTTCTGGCGCACTGCCAGTCCGGCCACAGTTTGCGGCCCTACTTCGGCTTAGACGTTGAACCGGAACTCGACGCTATTGCGATCGAATCGTTTCGCGCAGCTTTCGAATGTGAGTTTCCGAGTGCATGCGCGAAGGTATGGTCCCACGCATGCCGCTGCACTACGTCGATCCGAACAAGAAGCGTGGCCCGCTGTACAGGGCCTCCGTGCGCTTCGGGCGCACCCGTGTCGGGCTGGCTTACGGACTGCGTATTGCCCCCCGCATCGACCCATGGTTATACCGTGCGACCGGCGGGCGCTATCCCTCAATCTTGGGCGCGGTCGCGTCGGCCCCACTCATGACTACGGGTGCCAAGTCGGGTCAGCCGCGAGAGACCCAGCTCACCTACTTCCACGATGGACCCGATCCAATCCTGATCGCCTCATACGGCGGAGGACCGAAACACCCGCAGTGGTGTTACAACTTGAAGGCACACCCCGAATGCCAACTGGGCGATGAAAAATTTGTCGCGACAGAGGTTACCGATCCCGACGAGTACGAGCGACTGTATGGACTCGCCGAGCAGGTCTATGCGGGATACGGCGACTACCGCGTGAAGACGGCAGCTATCGGTCGGCAGATTCCCGTTTTCCGCCTCAAACCACGCTAGCGGCTCCCTACTTCGGCTTAGACGTTGAAGCGGAACTACTCCATCGGCGCGCCACGCCCGATTATTCAACGCCTCCTAGAGGCCGCCGCACCGCGAGGGCGCCAAGATGGGCGACCACGGGGGGCAATCCGCCGGTAGGGGCTGGGGCGGCGGCGGTGGAATGGGAGTGGGAAACGGGTTAGGTCCCTCCCAGTACTGGGCAGGAGCCTCGGTCTGCACGTCGTTAGTCGAACCAGTAGGTATGACAGACACTCATGTCCCAATCGAGGCTGCCCTCGGGCCGTGGTGAATCATTCGGCATGTCTTGCCCTGGGCACCATTGAAATGGGCCATAGGTATACGCCTGGGCGGTTCCTGCGCCCAGCCCCACCGGCGACGGCGACGCCGCCCGACAGCAGCGCCCCGAAAATGATCCGCTTCACGATGTGAGTGGTGTTCACGTCGCGTTCCGATGAGTTGTGTCCTCTTACGGTGCCTCGTTGGCGTCGTCGTTGAGACAAGTTCAGACCACCCGGGATGGCTACCGATCTCAACAACTGTGCCGGCGTAGCGGCTGTGGCGGCCCTATCTCGCCCTTTCCCACACTGATTCGAATAAAGTTCAGCCATGGCGAGCCGGATTCACGCGCGAAGTATCGCTTGCTTCCGCCGGACATCGAGAGTGATGACATGGTCGTCGAGGTCGACACAAAGATGACGGCCGGTGAGCATCATGGACACTCCGAACCCGAAGGCGACGACCGACCTGTGCGTCTCATCGTCTGGTGATGGGGTGGCGCCAGACCGGTAACTTGCGTCATCGGGACAACTCGGGAACGGAGGCTCTCATGGAGTTCGGACAACGCCTCGCCGGGGCCGGTTTACTCGCGGCGCTGGCGCTCAACGGGTGCGGCGCGGCGACTGAGAACTCCTCCACCGTAAGCACATCGGGCACGGTGGCCGAGACAGCGCTGACATCCACGAGTCCCTCCGCGTCGAGCCCCGGCCCGTCGGCGTCCGGATCGGGTTCCGGCTCGTCGGGATCACCCGACACCGGGCTGGCCTGGGTGCCGTTCGGCCCCGACGATCCGAAGTTCCCCACCCCGGGCTGGGACGTGTACTACTACTTCCTGGCACATGACTGCGAATCGCTGCAAAGCAGCGTGCAGACGCCGGGTGACGGCTTCGGGAATCTCTACAAGGCGGCTGTTGCCGTGTGCCGGGCGGCCGTTGGCGGTGAGGAGAGTCAGTGGAGCGTGGCGTCAGAAGCCTTCGCCGACCGTGGCGACGGCGTGGTGATCGGCCCCGCGAGCTGCGTCGACGAGTCCATCGCCTCGATGGTCTCGACTCTGCTGGCGTGGCATGAGAAGCACCCCGGCCAGCAGCCGGACCTGACCTTCCCGCAGACCGCCGACGGCCGGACCGCCTGCTCCCGCGACAACAACACAATCGCCGGTTCGGCCGACAGTTCGGAGTCCTCCACGACGTCACCGACGGAATCCACCGAATCGTCGGCCACAACCACGTCCGAGACGGCGTCAACACCGGCGACCGGCTGAGGCGCGTCAGCGGCCGAACTGCCAGCGGACGGACTTGTTCGCGTCCAGCACGATGATGCTCCCACTTCGTCGGCTCCATCCGTCGTTGAGCAGGAAGAGCCGGCCGCCGGACTCGCCGAGCAGCCGCAGTCCGGTGGTGCTATAGAGGGTCTGGGCCCCAACGGTGATCGCCTTGGTCGCCACGTTGGGCGCGTCGATGCCGAGCGGGGTTTCGCTGATCGCCGTCGCTCTCGGCAAGGCGCCCACCTTTTGCTCGATTTCCTGCCCGATGCCGCGGCCCACGATGCCGGCGTACTGGCCGACCGCCCAGAACACCGCTAACGCGATGACCACGCCGACGAGAAGGTTCTGTAGGAGGCTCTGCCAGTGCGGCACGGAGCTCCCTGCCGCCTCCGGTCCGCTGCCGAGGCGGATGAGCCGGCGACCGTATGCGCCGAATGCCGTTCCGGCGGCGAGTAATAACGGGAAGACCACCGGTCCCGGTTGCCACTCCAGCTTCATCGATGCGAGCACCACGCTCGCGATGGCGGTGGCGATGCCGACGTACATGATCGTCGTGCCCGCTGCGCGTACCGTCGGACTCCCCTTGGCGGGGTCGACCACGGCGCAGATTCGACGGTGAATTTCCAGCCACGCGATGCCGACCACGCAGGCGACCAGCAGAGGCACGAACAGTGTGCTGATGCTGCGCAGAACGTAGTCCTGCGCAGAAAAGTGGAACAGGCTGACTTCGATGCCCATCCAATTCGACTGGGCGTTGCTGCGCGCCCAGCCGAAGTACAGCATCAGCGCCGTGATGATCGTCAGGGGCGCTCCCACCGTCGTGATCACCGACAACGCCGAACGCAGGGTGGTCGCCGCGTCGGGCGCATCTGCTGCCGGCGGTGTCGGTGACGACGCGGTCCCAACCCGCATGCGGTGTGACTTCGTCGTCACGCTGCGGGTTTTCGCGCCGACGCGCCCCAGTGCAGCCGGGTGACCTTGCGGTCCGCCCGATGCCTTCTCTGACGGCATGGCTGCATCGTACTCGGCACTCCGGGGGATCACTGGTTTGTCATTGACGTTGCGCCGGCCGGGGTTGTGGTCAGCGAGCCTGATCCCGCATGGTTCTTGGCGTATCCGAATCGCTTGCTGCACTGGACAAGTCGTGGACCGAATTCGTTGCATGAGCCTTCGCTATCGGTATTCGAAAGCTTCACTGCACCGAGGTCACCGCGGCAACGGAGCGACGTTGCACTCCTCTGGGCGCTTACTCGTCTACCGGACGTTGATGGGACCGCGCTGGACGCCGGCAGTAGCAGGTCGAGGACCGGGCTTCGATTCTTACCGTCAGGCGTTGAAGCGGAACTCCACTGAATTTCCGCCGAACGAACGACATCCGCTGGCCGGTCTGTCGTTATGTCCTCCCGGTCAGGCTTAAAAGTCGCGACAACGCCGAGTCATCGTTAGAAAGGGTGGTCGGGCCGAAGAGGCGTTGCCCTCTCAGCCTCTCGATGGTGTCATGTCCGCTCAGGATGTATTCGCACAGAGCCTCGTCAATGTTCGTCTCACCACCGACGCTCCTGGCTATGTCCCATCCGTGCAAGGTCTGCTCGATCACCCGGTAGTACAACAACTCTGCTCCGGTCATGTCGCCTGCTGGGTGTAGTACGACCCGTTCCAGCGCACCCGGCATCTGAAACAGAGCATCGAGGCGACTCTGATACTCGTCTAAAGAACTTGGTGCGTGATCTCCGACATAGTCGAGGTTGCGGCTCGCGGCGAGCGATTCATATGTCGCTCCTTCAAGCATCTGTGAATAGACATATGCGCCGCCGATAACGTGGTTCGCGACTTCTCGGACAGACCAACCTGAGCAGGTACTCGGCATGTGCCACTGACTGGGCGTGACGCCAGCAAGGATGGTCCTCAACAGTGCAGTCGATGCTTCAAGCGCCGAGAACCCGTCCATTGCCACATCGTGACATGACACACCCGCATGGCATGGGGACTTTCAACTAGCACTGCTGAAGGGCGGGCTACCGACCGGCGGCCTTGCCGCCAGACGTTGTTTGAAAGCGGAACTCGACCACGTCGCCGTCGGCCATCACGTAGTCCTTGCCTTCCATGCGGACCTTGCCTGCGGCCTTGGCGGCGGCCATCGACCCGGCCTCGATCAGGTCGTCGTAGGAGACGATCTCAGCCTTGATGAAGCCCTTCTCGAAGTCGGTGTGGATCACGCCTGCCGCCTTGGGCGCGGTGTCCCCCTGGTGAATGGTCCAGGCGCGCGACTCTTTTGGCCCGGCGGTCAAGAAGGTCTGCAGCCGCAGGGTGTGAAAACCCGCTCGCGCCAACGCATCCAGACCGCGTTCGGTCTGACCGATCGACTCGAGCAGTTCGGCCGCCGATTCATCGTCCAGCTCCTGCAACTCAGCCTCGATCTTCGCATCAAGAAACACCGCATCCGCCGGCGCCACCATCTCGCGCAGCGACGCCACCCGCGCATCGTCGGTCAACACCGCCTCATCGGCGTTGAACACGTACAGAAAGGGCTTGGTGGTCAACAGGTTCAGCTCACGCAGCACCGCGGCGTCGACCGACTGGCCGGCCGCGAACAGTGTCTTGTCGTCGTCGAGAATCTCCTGGGCGGCCAGCGCCGCCTCGTGGGCAGGCCGACGGTCCTTGTGGGTGCGGGCTTCCTTCTCCAGCCGCGGCACGGCGCGCTCCAGTGTTTGCAGGTCGGCGAGAATGAGCTCGGTCTCGATCACTTCGATGTCGGATTTGGGATCGATCCGCCCGTCCACGTGGGCCACGTCATCGTCGGTGAACACCCGCACCACTTGGCAGATCGCATCGCTTTCGCGGATGTTGGCCAGAAACTTGTTGCCCAGTCCGGCGCCCTCGGACGCGCCCTTGACAATCCCCGCGATGTCGACGAACGTCACCGGCGCATGCACGATCTTTTCAGATGCAAACATCTTCGCGAGTTCGCTCAGCCGCGGATCCGGCAGCGGCACCACACCCTCATTCGGCTCGATCGTCGCGAACGGGTAGTTGGCGGCCAGCACGTTGTTGCGCGTCAGCGCATTGAAGAGCGTTGACTTACCGACATTCGGCAGGCCGACAATTCCCAGGTTCAAGCTCACAGGGTCAAAAGTCTAGGAGACAGCCGCGGGCGCGCCAGCGCGCGCTGGCAGCCACTTCCAGCCAGAGCCGGTACGGTCAACATGTGTCAGGACAGCGCGCGAGGTCTGCGGTGGCGGCCGAGCATCGCTCCATAGTCCCCACCCTTCCCGGTGTGCCGTCGTGGTGCGCGGTGCTGATCGCTGTCACCTTTGCCGCCGTCGGCTTCGCCTTTGACGCGGGTTCCGGCGGCAAGGAGCTGACCGCCGTCTTCGCCGGGGCATACGTCGTCGGATGCATCGCCGCAGTGCTGGTGGTCCGGCAGTCGGGTGTGTTCACCGCGGTGATTCAGCCACCGTTGATCCTGTTCGTCACCGTGCCGGGAGCGTACTTCCTCTTTCACGGCGCCACGACGTCCGGTGTCAGGGACTTGCTGATCAACTGCGGCTATCCCTTGATCGAGCGCTTTCCGTTGATGTTCTTCACCTCGGCGGTCGTGCTGTTGATCGGGATGGTCCGCTGGTACCAAGGCATGTCGAGCCGTCGAAGTGTGCCGGTGGAGGCCGCAGAGTCCGAGGGGCGGTTCTCGGCGGTGACGTCCAAGATTTCTGGGCTTCTCACGCGTGCCTCCGAGGACAAGGAGGCCGACGAGCCGCCTGCGCCGCGGCACAGCAGGCAGCATTCGATCGACCGGGCTAACGGAGCCGGCAAGAAGGCCGCGGGCACAGCGCGAACCCGCAGCGGACGGCCCGTCAAGCGCGCCCAGCCGTCACGTTCGCGGCACACTCGCCCGCCGGAAACCGAGATCATCGAGCCCGTGTCCGAGCGTCCCCGTCGACCCCGTGCCGCCCGCCGGGCGACCGATCCGACTGTTCCACCGGCCGAGCCGCGTCGTCGGCCCCGTACGTCGTCAGCCCGCGAACCACGCAAGCAACCGCCGCCGAGTGATCGCCGATCGCCGTACCAACGGCCCGATCGGCACAGCCGGTTCGACGGATTTGAGCCGTTCGAACCGCACGGCACCGACGGGTCCAACGGATCGGGTTCTCTCAACGGAACGCACCACCCGATCTCCCGGGTTCGCTACCGCGGTGCCGACGACGGCGATCAGCGTCCGGAGTACCGGTCCCGGCCCCGCGCCTCCAGACATCAGGCCGAGGCCTCGGAATACGACGTCTAGGCGTCCCTAGCTGCGCGCCGGGCGGATCTCGCGGGGCAGCGCGAAGACCAGCGTCTCGTTGGCAGTCGTGACCGGCTGCACCATGTCATAGCCGTATTCGGCCAGCCGCTCCAACACGCCGCGAACCAGCACCTCGGGGACCGACGCGCCGGAGGTGACGCCGACGGTTGTGACGCCGTCCAGCCAGGCAGGCTCGATGTCGTCGGCGAAGTCGACCAGGTAGGCGGCGTCGGAGCCGGCGTTCAGCGCCACTTCGACCAGCCGCACGGAGTTCGATGAATTGCGCGAACCGACGACGATCACCAGCTGGCACTCGGGCGCCATCGCCTTGACCGCGACCTGGCGATTCTGGGTGGCGTAGCAGATGTCGTCACTCGGCGGATCCTGCAGCTTGGGGAACCGTTCGCGTAGCCGCTGTACGGTCTCCATCGTCTCATCGACCGACAGCGTGGTCTGGGACAGCCAGATCACCTTGTTCTCGTCGCGGACCGTGACGTCGTCGACGGCGTCCGGACCGTTGACGAGCTGCACGTGGTCGGGCGCCTCGCCCGCGGTGCCGACGACCTCTTCATGGCCTTCGTGACCGATCAACAGAATGTCGTAGTCGTCGCGCGCGAATCGCTTCGCCTCGTTGTGCACCTTGGTGACCAGTGGGCAGGTCGCGTCGATGACCTGCAGCTTTCGCTCCGCGGCCGAGGTGTGCACCGTCGGCGCGACGCCGTGCGCGGAGAACACCACGATCGCGCCTTCGGGTACCTCGTCGGTCTCGTCGACGAACACCACACCGGCCTTGGCCAGGGTGTCCACCACGTGCCGGTTGTGCACGATCTCGTGGCGGACATAGACCGGCGCGCCGTGCTTCTCCAGCGCCCGCTCGACGGTCTCGACCGCCCGATCCACGCCTGCGCAGTACCCGCGCGGTTCGGCCAGCAGCACCCGCTTGCCGGTCACGCCGCCGGCCGCCGAGCTGGAGGCACCCGGAATCCCCATGTTGATAGTCGGCGGCATGGTTCCCAGGGTACTGATCGGCAATGCCGGGAGGCCAGCCGTAGGCTGTGGCCCATGGCTACTGCACCGTATGGGGTCCGTCTGCTCATAGGAGCGGCGATGACGGCCATCGAGGAAACCCGAAAGCTTCCGCAGACCATCCTCACGTACCCGATGACCATCGCCAGCCAGGTCGCACACCTCGTGATGAGGGTGCAGCAGGACTTGGCCGATCTGGTCAACAAGGGCGACGAAACGCTCGGCCAGTTGTTCCCGCCGAAGGAGGAGCAGCCCGAGTGGGCGACCTTCGACGAGGATCTCACCGACGTTCTGCCCGAACCGGGCGCACCCGACGGTGAGCGTCTCACCGAGGGCCGGTTCGCACTGTTCACCGGCGGAGAGCCCGACACCCAGGAGGACGGCGACACCGCAGCGGTGACCACCGACCTGCCCGAGGTCGTCGCGCGCCTGGATTACGAGGCGCTGACGTTGGCACAGTTGCGGGCCCGGCTGTCGTCGATCCGTGTCAATGATCTAGAAGCGCTGCTGGCGTATGAGGATGCGACCAAGTCGCGCGCGCCGTTCCAGACTCTGCTGGCCAACAGGATCACCCGCGCGACCGCCAAGTGAGCGCCGGCGAGCAGGGCCAGTCCGCGGACAACCCATATCCTGTCCGAACCGTCGCGATGTTGGTCAAGGGCTGGATCGACAAGCTCGGAACCGTTTGGGTCGAGGGTCAGATCGCCCAGCTGACGCTGCGGCCGAACTCGAGCACGGCGTTCATCACGCTGCGCGACCCGGCCGCCGACATGTCACTGTCGGTGACCTGCCCACGTGACTTGGTGCTGAATGCGCCGGTGAAGCTCTCCGAGGGCACTCGGGTGATCATGCTGGGAAGGCCGAACTTCTTCGTAGGCCGCGGGACATTCTCGTTGCGGGTCAACCAAATCCGCGCGGTCGGGTTCGGCGAGCTGCTGGCGCGTATCGAGCGACTGCGCAAGCTGCTGGACGCCGAAGGCCTGTTCGATCCGCGGCTGAAGCGGCCAATTCCGTTCCTGCCCAACACGATCGGGCTCATAACCGGGCGCGCCAGTGCCGCAGAGCGGGATGTAATGACGGTCGCG
This sequence comes from uncultured Actinomycetota bacterium, assembly GCA_963800125.1. GTDB lineage: Bacteria > Actinomycetota > Actinomycetes > Mycobacteriales > Mycobacteriaceae > Mycobacterium. Next base: position 207,892 of record CAWDAC010000030.1, read on the forward strand.
ACGGGACGGTGGCCTGCGGTCCGGTTCGCCGTCCGCAACACCGTCGTCCAGGGCCCGAACGCCGTTGCCCAGATCGTCGAGGCGCTGCGCGAACTCGACGGCGACCCGGCCGTCGACGTCATAGTCGTGGCCCGCGGCGGCGGCAGCGTCGAGGACCTGCTGCCGTTTTCCGACGAGACGTTGTGCCGTGCAATCTCGGCGTGCACCACGCCGGTGGTCAGTGCCGTCGGCCACGAGCCGGACAACCCGCTGTGCGACCTCGTGGCCGACCTGCGGGCGGCCACCCCCACCGACGCCGCGAAACGCATCGTCCCCGACACCGCAGCCGAGCAGGCGTTGCTGCTCGATCTGCGCCTGCGCAGCGCACGAGCGCTGCGCAACTGGGTGCATCGCGAGCAGCACACCGTGGGCCAGCTGCGCAGCAGGCCGGTACTGGCCCAGCCGTTGGCCGCGCTCACCTCACGGGCCGACGAGATTCACCGTGCCCGGACCGCCGCACGCCGCGACATCACGCGGCTGGTGGGCGCCGAATCGGAGCGGGTGGGCCACCTGTCTGCCCGGCTGACCACGCTGGGACCGGCCGCCACCCTGGCCCGCGGCTACGCGGTCGTGCAGACGGTGCCGGACGCCGGTGAGGCGGCGGTGCTGCGCACGGTGACCGACGCACCGGCCGGGACGCGACTGCGGATACGGGTGTCCGACGGGGCCGTCACGGCGGTCAGCGAGGGAAGTCAATGAAGCCCATTAGTGAGCTGGGGTACGAAGAAGCGCGCGACGAACTGATCGAGGTCGTGCGCCAGCTAGAGCAGGGCGGGTTGGATCTAGACGCATCGCTGAAACTATGGGAAAGAGGCGAAGAGCTAGCACGACGATGTGATGAGCACTTAGCTGGAGCTCGCAAGCGCATCGAGGATGCACTGGCCGCCGGCGAGGACGAAAAAAGTTGACTTTGGAAACAGTTTTGGCCTCTGGGGTCGAAACTGGAACACGTTTCATTTATGCTCGCGGGCATGGGTGATGCAGCCCTGACGTCTGAACTTGGCCGTGTGCTGGTCACCGGCGGCTCCGGCTTCGTCGGGGCCAACCTGGTGTCCGAGTTGCTCGAGCGAGGCCACGAGGTGCGCTCGTTCGACCGCGCGCCGTCCCCGCTACCCGCGCATCCGCGGCTGCAGGTCATCCGGGGCGACATCTGCGACAAGAACACCGTCGCGACCGTCGTCGAGGGCATCGACACCGTGTTCCACACCGCAGCGATCATCGAGCTGATGGGTGGCGCGTCGGTCACCGACGAGCACCGTCAGCGCAGCTTCGCCGTCAACGTCGGCGGCACCGAGAACCTGCTGGCAGCCGCCCAGGACGCAAGTGTCAAGCGGTTCGTCTACACGGCGTCCAACAGCGTGGTGATGGGCGGCCACCGCATCTCCGGCGGCGACGAAACCATGCCCTACACCAAGCGGTTCAACGATCTGTACACCGAAACGAAAGTCGCCGCGGAGCAATTCGTGTTGTCGCAGAACGGTGTTCGCGGCATGCTGACCTGCTCGATCCGACCCAGCGGCATCTGGGGTCGCGGCGACCAGACCATGTTCCGCAAGCTGTTCGAGAGCGTCCTCGCCGGGCACGTCAAGGTGCTCGTCGGCGGCAAGCACGCCAAGCTGGACAACTCATACGTGCACAACCTCATTCACGGGTTCATCCTGGCCGGCGAGCATTTGGTACCCGGCGGGACGGCACCCGGGCAGGCGTACTTCATCAACGACGGCGAGCCGATCAACATGTTCGACTTCTCCCGGCCGGTCGTCGAGGCATGCGGGCAACGATGGCCACGGTTCCGCATATCGGGCGCGTTCGTGCGCTGGGTGATGACCGCGTGGCAGTGGCTGCACTTCCGCCTCGGTCTGGCCAAGCCACCGTTCGAGCCTCTCGCGGTCGAGCGGCTTTGCCTCGACAACTACTTCTCCATCGCCAAGGCGGAGCGTGATCTGGGCTATCGGCCGCTCTTCACCACCGAAGAGGCCCTGCGCAACTGCCTGCCCTACTACACGGATCTTTTCGAGCAGATGAAGGCGGAGGCGCACGAAGAGCCGCCGATCAAGGCCGTCACGGCAGCCCATTCAGCGGGCTGATCTCGCCGGTCGCACTGTTGACCAGCGCGGCACGGTCCAGGGTCGCACGCATCGGCAACACGTCGAACACCGCGGCCGCCACCACGGACAGCTGTGCCAAGGTCGCGCGTGGCGCAAGCGAGCAGTGCGGCAGCCAGGTGCCGGGTACATAGTGCTTGTGCAGATCGGCGCCGGTGGCCGTAACGGCGTCGACGACCCGCTGTTGCCGTGCCACGAAGTCGGCGCTGACCCCGGCGACCAGCCAGGTCCGGCCGCGTCGGAACAGCCCGAGCCCGTCGAACTGCAATTCCACTGGGGCGCCGCCGTCTAGGGAATCGAGGGCCGCAGACACCGCGTCCTGATCCCATCTGCGCAGTACGGCATACGACACGTGCGGCACGTGACGGCCGTGGGTGTGTGAGCGCAGGCTCGGCACCCCCGCCTGCTCGACGCGGTCCCATAACGCGCGGACCGCCCGCTCGGATCGCCGATCAAACAGCAGGCAGACGGCGAGCGCCACGTCAGCTGGTCAGGTGGACCGGGTGGCGCGTCACCGCCTCGATCCGCGCGCTCGCGCGGTGCAGCAGGTCGGTGCCCAACGAGATCAGCGCGCGCGCCGCGGCGATCTCCTCGCCGATCATCGGCTGGCTGACGTCTTTGGGATTGCGGAATGCATCGCCCAGCGCCGTCATGGTCTCGCCGTCGCCGAGTTCGACGCGCACCGTCGCATGCGTGTGCGTGTCGTCCTCGTCGAACGTGATGTCGAGGTGCCAGTCGGTTTCCAATTTCTTGTCGTACATGGCCATCACCTTCCACTGACAAGGGTGCGCCGTTGCCGGCCTGTTACGCCACGGATTCCCCAGCTTCGCTAGTGGCTGGGCTCTGCCGCGAAATGATCAACAAGGTGCCGCAGCACAGCCACGCTCATCGACTGTGACTCGTTCGATACCGCGCGCAGCACCCGATGAACGGCATGACCAGGGATCGAGGGCGGCACGATGAAGAGCACAGCATCGCGGGAATGCGTGCCCATCAAGTAGATCGTGTCGCTGGCCACCAGTGAGTAGGGATCAACGGTGGTCACCGCCGTGCCGCGAATGATTCGCGACGGTGCGTCGGGCCAGGTGGTCGGGTCATACACCACCCGATGAACTGGGCCGATCGACAAGCTGAGAACGGCAACGAGGTCGGGCAGCTCGGATCGTAGATCGAGACTGTGGGGCCACCATGCGCCGTCGACGGCACCGGACTCCGTCGAGCGGTCGCAGAACGCCAAACGAGCCACACTCGAAGTTTTGGAGGCGATTTGCACCATCTGCGATGTTCCCGTCAGCTAGCCAAGCGATCGCAGACGGTAACCAGGGTGCCGGACACGCGACGAACCTACGACTTCCTAACCATAGCAGGGACCGAGATCTCGACGGTTCCGGTGAATTTTCACCTGCAGCGTGCTGAAGCGGCACCGTAAGAGTCGTCGTCGCAATAAGGTCAAGGCGCACAGTTGATTCGGTCGGGGCTCAAAAAAGGGGCGTGACAATGCCTGACGGCAAACCGAACATCTTGGTCATCTGGGGCGACGACATCGGCATCAGCAATCTGAGTTGCTACAGCGACGGTTTGATGGGCTATCGCACACCGAATATCGACCGGATCGCCGACGAGGGCATGCGCTTCACCGACTCCTACGGCGAGCAAAGCTGCACCGCGGGTCGTGCGGCGTTCATCAGCGGCCAAAGCGTGTATCGCACGGGAATGAGCAAGGTCGGCATTCCCGGCGCGGATGTCGGCTGGGCCGCCGAGGACCCGACGATCGCCGAACTGCTCAAGCCCCTTGGGTACGCCACCGGCCAGTTCGGCAAGAACCACTTCGGCGACATGAACAAATACCTGCCGACCGTGCACGGATTCGACGAGTTCTTCGGCAACCTCTATCACCTCAATGCCGAGGAAGAGCCGGAACAGTTCGACTACCCGCATAAGGACCAGTTCCCAACGCTCTACGAACTGGCGCACCCTCGCGGAGTGCTGAAATGCAAGGCCACCGACGAGGTGTCATCCGAACCCGACGACCCGAAGTACGGACCGGTCGGCAAGCAGACCATCGAGGACACCGGGCCGCTGACCGCCAAGCGGATGGAGACGATCGACGACGATATCGCCGACGCCACCGTCGACTACATCAAGCGCCAGCACGCGGCGGGCAATCCGTTCTTCGTGTGGTGCAACTTCACCCACATGCACCTCTATACGCACGTCAAGCCGGATAGCCGCGGCCAGGCCGGACTGTGGCAATCGGAGTACCACGACGCGATGATCGACCACGACAAGAACGTGGGCACCGTCTTGGACGCGCTCGACGAACTCGGCATCGCCGACGACACGATCGTCATCTACTCCACTGACAACGGCCCGCACCGCAACAGCTGGCCGGACGCTGGCACCACCCCGTTCCGCAGCGAGAAGAACACCAACTGGGAGGGCGCATTCCGGGTGCCGGAGATGATCCGCTGGCCGGGAAAGATCAAGGCGGGCACGGTGTCCAATGACATCATCCAGCATCACGACTGGCTGCCGACTCTGCTGGCGGCGGCCGGCGACCCAGACGTCATGGACAAGCTCAAGAAGGGCTACCAGATCGGCGACGTGGAGTACAAGGTCCACATCGACGGCTTCAACCTGCTCCCCTACCTGATGGGCGAGGTGGAACACAGCCCCCGGCGAGGCTTCTTTTACTTCTCCGACGACGGCGACCTGGTCGGCATGCGGTTCGAGAACTGGAAAGTGGTCTTCCAGGAGCAGCGTTGCCAGGGCACGCTGAGAATCTGGGCCGAGCCGTTCACCCCGCTTCGGGTACCCAAGCTGTTCAATCTGCGCACCGACCCGTATGAGTACGCCGACATCACGTCCAACACGTATTACGACTGGTTCATGCACCGGGACTTCTTCGTGTTCTACGCGACGGCGATGGCCACCAAGTTCCTCGAGACGTTCAAAGAGTTCCCACCGCGGCACCCAGCCGCCAGCTTCAGCATCGACCAGGCGGTGGAGAAGCTGCACGAGTTCCTGGCGAAGGACTAGACCATGCCTGAATCGAAGCCGAACATTCTCGTCATCTGGGGCGACGACATCGGCATCTCCAATCTGAGTTGTTACAGCCGGGGAATGATGGGCTACTTCACGCCCAACATCGACCGGATCGCCGACGAGGGAATGCTTTTCACCGATTCCTACGGCGAGCAGAGTTGCACGGCCGGCCGGTCGTCGTTCATCACCGGGCAGAGCGTGTACCGCACCGGCATGAGCAAGGTGGGGATGCCCGGCATGGACGTCGGCCTGCAGAAGGAGGACCCGACCATCGCCGAACTGCTCAAGCCGTTGGGCTATGCGACCGGCCAGTTCGGCAAGAACCACCTCGGCGACCTCAACAAGTACCTGCCGACCGCCCACGGGTTCGACGAGTTCTTCGGCAACCTCTACCACCTCAACGCCGAGGAGGAACCCGAGCACGCGGACTATCCCACCGAGCAGGAGGCGCCACTGCTGCGCCAGGCATTGTTGCCCCGCGGTGTCATCCACTCCTGGGCGACCGACGAGGACAGCGGCGAGGTCGACGAACGCTACGGCCCGGCCGGCAAGCAACGCATCGAGGACACCGGGCCGCTGACCAAAAAGCGGATGGAAACCATCGACGACGAGACCACCGGCGCGTGCATCGATTTCATCCGGCGCCAGCACGAGGCCGGCACTCCGTTCTTTGTGTGGATGAACATGACCCACATGCATTTCCGGACGCACACCAAGCCGGAGAGCCTCGGCCAGGCCGGCCGTTGGCAGTCGCCGTACCACGACACGATGATCGATCACGACCGCAACGTCGGTCAGTTGCTCGATCTCGTTGACGAACTGGGGATCGCCGAGGACACCATCGTCATCTACAGCACCGACAACGGACCGCACGCCAACAGCTGGCCCGACGGCGCGACGACCCCGTTCCGTAGTGAAAAGAACACGAACTGGGAGGGCGCCTTCCGGATCCCCGAGATGATCCGTTGGCCCGGCAAGATCAAGGCGGGATCGGTGTCCAACGAGATTGTCCAGCATCATGATTGGCTTCCGACGTTCCTCGCGGCCGCAGGTGATCCCGACATCGTCGAGAAGCTCAAGAAGGGCTATAAAGCCGGCGACATGAAGTACAAGGTCCACATCGACGGTTTCAACCTGCTTCCGTTTTTGACCGGCGAGGTGGACAAGAGCCCGCGCCGCGGGATGATCTACTTCTCCGACGACGGCGACGTACTTGGCATTCGCGCGGAGAACTGGAAGGTCGTGTTCATGGAGCAGCGTTGCCGGGGCACGCTGCAGGTGTGGTTCGACCCGTTCACTCCGTTGCGCGCGCCGAAGCTGTTCAACCTCCGGACCGACCCGTACGAGCGCGCAGACATCACGTCGAACACCTACTGGGATTGGTTGATTGACCGCATTTACCTCGTGCTGTACGGGTCGGCGATCGCGACGCAGTTCCTCGAGACGTTCAAGGAGTTCCCGCCGCGCCAGGAGCCGGCGACGTTCACGATCAACCATGCCGTCGAAGAGCTCAACAAGTTCCTCTCATCCCGAGGTGGCTGAGCGTGGCCGAATCGCGATCCTGGAGCGACGGACCCACGAAGTCGGCCATCGTCGACTTCGTAGGCCGCGTCACTGCCGAGGGAACCCCAGATTACGTTGCGCCTGAGGCCCGTATCGCGGTCTTCGACAACGACGGAACGCTGTGGTGCGAGAAGCCGATGTACATACAGCTCGACTTCATCGTCCGACGGCTCAGCGAGAAGGCGGCCGAGGATCCGTCCCTGAGCGAGCAGCAGCCGTACAAGGCGGCGTCGAGCGGTGATCTGGAGATGGTTCGGCGGCGCCATCACCAAGCACTATCAGGGTGACGACTCTGACCTGAAAGTGCTTTCGGGAGCGGTGATCGTCGCTGCACGAGTCGATGCAGCGTGGAAGACCACGCCGCCCGGATAAGTGCGTTTTTCGCGGAGGCGAAGCCATCCGACGGCTGGGTCGGCCGTATCAGGCGTGCACCTATGTCGCCGATGGTGGAATTGCTGCGCTACCTGGAGGCGCAACGGCTTCACCTGCTACATCGTGTCCGGCGGTGGCCGCGATTTCATGCGACCCGATCACCAGCACGATCTATGGGATCCCGCCCGAACGCGTGGTCGGCAGTTCGCAGGGGCTGAGGTTCGAGGGCGCGGACGGCCACGGCAACCTACTGATCCAGCCCGCACTGGACATCTTCGACGACGGCCCGGAGAAGCCGGTGCGAATTTGGAACCGCATCGGTCGGCGGCCGATCCTGGCGGCGGGCAACTCCAACGGCGACGACGAGATGCTGATGTACTCGGGCAGGCCGGGCGCAGCCTCGCTGCGGCTGCTGGTGCTGACACGACGACGCCGAGCGCGAATTCGACTTACACCGCAGGGGCGGAACGGGCTGCTGGAGCACGCGCAAGACATACGGCTGGACCGTCGTCAGCATGAAGAATGACTGGGCGACCGTCTTCAGTGCCTGACAACAGATCGCCCAAACCAACGTTTGGGCGAGAAAGTGCGAGTAGAAGTCGCCAAAACGTCGATTTCGGCGGAGATTTGGTTCGCATTCCGTCGCAGACGACTGCGGTGGGATCCGATGACCACTACCCCGAGGAGCGGCCCGCCCAAGCCCGTCAGCGTCGACGAGTTCTGGATCCAGGCCCGCCAGGTGAGCAACGCCAATTCACCGAATTCGTCGACGCCACAGGCTATGTCACCGTCGCCGAACGACCGCTCAACCCCGCGGACTATCCCGATGCACCCGCGGAGAACCTGCAGCCGGGGTCGATGGTGTTCACCCGCACGCAGGGCCCGGTCGACCTGCGGCATCTGAATCTGTGGTGGACGTGGACGCCTGGAGCTTCGTGGCGACATCCGGTCGGGGCCGCACTCGTCGATCGCGAAACGCGCCGACCATCCGGTGGTTCACGTCGCCTACGAGGACGCCGAGTCCTATGCGCAGTGGGCGGGGCTCTCTCTGCCGACCGAGGCGGAATGGGAAATGGCGGCCCGCGGCGGCCTCGAGGCCGCGACGTACACGTGGGGTGACGAGCCCGAGGCGCCCGGCCAGCGGCTGGCCAACTACTGGCATGGCGAGTTCCCATGGCGTCCCGAGCCCGGATACGGCCGCACCACCCCGGTCGGCAGCTTCCCGCCCAACGGCTACGGCCTGTTCGACATGGCGGGCAACGTCTGGGAGTGGACCATCGACTGGTACGGCGAGACCCGCGCCGGCGGAGCCATGCTGCGAGGCGGGCAGCTACGACCCGCGCCAGCCCCAGTTCCGGGTGCCGCGCAAGGTCATCAAAGGTGGCTCGTTCCTATGCGCCGACAACTACTGCCTGCGCTACCGGCCGGCCGCACGCCGCCCCCAGACGGTCGACACGGGCATGAGCCACATCGGGTTTCGGTGCGTCAAACGGTAGGCGGCAACCTGATCTGTCGGCGATTATCCACAGTGGCGCGGTGTGCACAAGCGCCGACAGTTGTGACAACCGACCACACCGGATAGTAGGGCAGCCACAAGAACTCGTTGTGGTTGGAACCTCCCACTCGCTGTGGAAGGGCTACCTCGACGGTATGGCCGGTGTATCGCAGCGGCATTGTCTCCGCATGCAAGATCAGGACGCCACGTTGTCAGCTGTAACAGCGGGCGGCTCGGGGTCTAATCCTCAAGCGCTGCAACATAGTTGGGCCCGACTCACGGGTGCCGAACGGTGTGCCCAGCATTGGCAAGGTATTGGTTTACCAACGCCACCGCGATGGCACCTTCACCCATCGCCGCGGCTACACGTCGGGTCGCCCCGCGGCGCACGTCCCCCGCGGCGAAGATTCCCGGCTGACTGGTTTGCAGAATCGACGGCTGCACGCGCCGTGTCCTGTCTCCGAATCCTCTGTCGAGGTCGGTGCCGGTCAACACGAAACCGTGATCGTCGAGCTCGACGAGGCCGGTAAGCCACGACGACTGCGGCTGGGCGCCGATGAACACGAACAATGCCCGCGCCTCCAGTTGCTTGCGTGACCCCGTCGTGGTGTCTTCGACTTCCACCGAGGTCAAAAATTCGTCGCCGTGTAGCTCCCGGATCTCGGTGTGCGTCATCACCGTGATGCGGGCGTCGCTTTCGATCTGGTCGGCCAGATAACGGGACATCTTGGCGTCGAGGCTGCGGTCGCGCACCAGCAGATACACGACGCGGGTGGAGTCGGCCAGGAACACCGCTGCCTGTCCGGCCGAATTGCCGCCGCCGACCACCGCCACCGGTTCCACACCGCAGGCCTGGCGCTCGTTGATGGTGGCTTCGTAATAGACGTTGGCGGTCTCAAACCTGGCCATTCCGGGCACGTCGAGGCGCCGATATCGCGCCCCCGACGCGACGACGACCGCGCGGGCACGCACACAGTCCGAAGTGCCCAGCTCCGCCCGAAAGTGTCCGTCGTCCTGCGCGACCGCGGTCACCTTCGCGGGCACGACCACGTGGACACCGAATCTGCCGGCCTGGACGACGGCACGTTCGGTCAGCTCGGCGCCGGAGATGCCGGCGGGAAAACCGAGGTAGTTCTCGATGCGAGAAGTGGTACTGGCCTGGCCGCCGACCGCCACGGCATCGACAGTGGTGACGGTGAGACCGTCCGAGGCGCCGTACACACTCGCGGCCAGCCCGGCGGGGCCCGCGCCGACGACCAGTAGGTCACAGACGCCGACGTGGTTCGGCGATACCAAGATGCCCAGTTCGGCGGCGACCTCGGAGTTGGACGGGTTACGCATCAATTTCCCGGTTCTGAAAATCACCACCGGCGTATCGGTGCGATCAACCTTCATCCTTCGCAGGAAGGCGTCGGCGTCTGGATCTTTCTCCAGGTCGATCCACCTGTGGGGCAAGCGGTTTCGGGTGGCGAACTCGAGCAGTCGGCGGGTGTCCGCGTCATAGCATGAGCCGATGATCCGCATGCCTCGCTCCGCGCTCGATCAGCCGCGAACGGCGAATCAGATAGGCCCGCAGGATCGTTTCGCCCAGTACCGAATCCTGCAATGCGACCTCACTGAGGTGAGCAGTGGGCACCGCCAGGATTTCCCCGTTTTGCACTACCCGGGCGCTGAACAGGGCCGGCTGTCCCTCGAGCATGCCCAACTCGCCGAGTAGCCCTCCTTGCTCGTGAACCTCAATCACCCGATCACCGTCGGGATCACTCTCGACGATGCCGACGCTCCCGCTCAGCACCACCAACAGGTTGCTGACGTGCTCTCCTGCCCTGTACACGATGTCACCGACCTCGGTGGGTCGTCGCTGCCCCCGGGCCTGCAGAACTTCCAGTTGGTCAGCGGTCAAACGCGGGAAAGCTTCATGGCTGTCCGGCGTTTCGGCGGGAGCGAGTTCGGCCTCGATGTCGTCAGGAGGCATGCGCTGACTGTAGGCTCGGGCGGCGTTGCGACAGCGGCGATTTCCCGAGCATCATTGCGCCGGCCACGGTCGATGATGCCCGGCGGGGTCGTCGGTCCCTCTCTCCGCCAGGTGCAGCGTCCGATCGACACCGTCGTGCCAGGCGGCGACACCGCGAGCGCGCTCATTCTCGCCCATCTGAGACTGCCACCGACGTGCGATCGCGTAATTCGCGCGCAGCTCATCGAGCCCTGACCAGAATCCGGTGGCAAGCCCCGCAGCAAACGCGGCGCCGGTGGCGGTCATCTCGGTGACGGCGGGGACCGCCACGGTAGAGCCGAGAATGTCGGCTTGGAACTGCATCAGCAGATCGTTATGCGTCATGCCCCCGTCCACGCGCAACTCCCCCAGCTGCGCGAGTCCGGTGTCGGCGAGCATGGCCTGCGCCAGGTCGTATACCTGGTAGGCGGTGGCCTCCAGCACTGCCCGCGCAATGTGTCCCTTGGTGGAGAAACGCGTCAGCCCGACAATCACGCCGCGCGCGTCGTCACGCCAGTACGGTGCGAACAAGCCGGAGAACGCCGGAACGAAGACCACGCCTTCTGAGCCGTCGACCGAGCGTGCGAGGGCCTCGACCTCACCCGCGTCGTGGATGATTCCGAGGTTGTCACGTAGCCATTGGACGAGTGCGCCGGCGACGGCGACCGAGCCTTCCAGCGCGTAGACCGGGTCCGCATCGCCGAGCTTCCACGCGACCGTCGTAACCAGGCCGTGCTCAGACATCACCGGTTCGTTCCCGAGCGTGAAGAGCAGGAAGGCGCCGGTGCCGTAGGTGTTCTTCATGTCGCCGTGGTCGAAACAGGTGTGACCGAACAGCGAAGCCTGCTGGTCGCCGATGAGGCCCGCGACAGGCACGCCGGCCAAATCGCCCACCGCCATTCCGTATACCTCGCTCGATGAGCGGATCTCCGGAAGAACCTGACGCGGGATCTCCATCAAGTCGAGGAGCTCTTCATCCCATTCGAGGGTCTGCAGGTTCATCAAGAGGGTGCGGCTTGCGTTCGTCGGATCGGTCACGTGCACCCCTCCCGCAGGACCCCCGGTGAGGTTCCAGAGGAGCCAGGAGTCCGGCGTGCCGAAGAGCAGGTCCCCACGGCTGGCCGCCTCCCGCCTGGCCGGGTCTTGGTCGAGCAGCCACGCAAGCTTCAGTGCAGACGAATACGTCGAGATCGGCAGCCCGGTCCGCTGCTGGAACCGATGGATGCCCCCGTCGGCCGCCAGCGCGTCGGCCGCGGCGGCGGTGCGTGTGTCCTGCCAAGTGATCGACCGCGCAACCGGGCGTCCTGTCCGTCGATCCCACAGCACGACGCTCTCGCGTTCGTTCGTTATTCCGATCCCCACCACGTCCGCCGACGAGGCGCCCGCCGAGCCGAGCGCCTCATGGATGCACTCCTGGGTGCGCTGCCAGACCTCGCCCATGTCGAGCTCGACCCACCCGGGCTGCGGGTAGTGCATGGTTTGGGCGCGCTGCGCCGTCGCGACCGGGCGGCCTTTCCCGTCGAAGAGCATGCAGCGCGTGCTGGTGGTGCCGTGGTCGATCGCTGCCACGAACTTGGCGGCCATCGCTCAGGCATCCTTCTGGATCAATTTCCCGGCCCGTCTGGCTCGGGCCGCGTCGCCGTTCCCAGTCGGTGCCGCCGCGGAGGATGTCTCCGATTCCAGTTGCATCTTCACGGCCCGCAGGTCACGGAGTGCGTCGTCGTCGAGGGTCGGGTACTTCGGGTCGATGTCGATCAGCGCATGCGCAATCACTGCGGCGGCCGCGATCCGCGCAAACCACTTGCGGTCGGCCGGGATCACGTACCACGGCGCCCACGCCGTGCTGGTGTGACTGAACATCTCCGAGAACGCCTCCTGGTAGCTATCCCAGTACCGGCGCTCCTCCACGTCGTGCGAGGAGAACTTCCAATTGTGATCAGGCAGATCGATGCGCCGAAGAAAGCGCAGGCGCTGCTCCTCCTTCGAGAGGTTCAGAAAGAGTTTGACGATCCGGAACCCGTTCTCGGACAGATAGCGCTCCCAGTCGTTGATCGCTTCGTACCTGCGTTTCCAGACATGATGTTCGCGCGTCTCGGCCGGAAGCTTTTGACGGAGCAGGATTTCCGGGTGCACCCGGACGACCAGCACCTCCTCGTAATGCGACCGGTTGAAGATGCCGATCTCCCCACGCGACGGCAACCGTTGCTGGTAGCGGCGCAGGAAATCCTGGTCGAGCTCAAGCGCTGACGGTACCTTGAAGCTCTCGACCCGCACGCCCTGCGGGTTGACGCCGCTCATCACGTGGCGGATGGTCCCGTCCTTGCCCGCGGCATCGAGCGCTTGAAGCACAACCAGGACGCCGTACGTGTCCTGAGCGGCCAGCCGCGCCTGGTACTCCGCGAGAAGCTCCACGCCGTCCTTCAGCAGCGCGACCCCGTCGTCTCTTCTGCTTGATGCCTGCTTCGAACGCGGGATCGAAGTCCTTCGCCAGGTTCACCTTCGAGCCCGGGTCGACTCGGAACGGTTCGATGAAACGCGCGATTCGTCGCTGTGCTTTGTGGTCCATGATGGTTTTTACCTCGCCTGCAGTGCTGCGACCACGGCCTCCCCGACCGCGCGTGCGCTCCCCGGGTTCTGGCCTGTGATGAGTCGGCCGTCGGTGCCTACATAGGTGCCAAAGGGTTTGTCGGCGACGCTGTACTTGCCGCCGCGGCGTTGGAGCGCGTCCTGCAGGCTGAACGGGACAGCTTCGGCGCGTTGGGTTCCGACGGGAAACGCCGGAAGCCGGATGCCGATCAGGTTCGTATGCGTGCCATCGGGCTGGTAGAACCGCGTCGCCATCGCGACCACCCCGTTGGGTGCGTCGTCGACGTTGCCGCTGCCGAACGAGAAGCGCGACGTGACCGGAAACGGGTCATCCTGAAGATGCAACGCGCGCGAGAGGGTCTTGGCTTGCGGGGTCGGTGTGAACGTGCCCGCATAGAAGCACCCATTCGCGCGCACGGCTCGATTCCCGGGGTGGAACACCCCGAAGCTGTTCGTGTTCTGGTGGATCAGATCGACGAGCTGACTTGGCTTGAAGTACTCAGTCGCGCTCACGTCAGCGGACCCTTTCCTGCATCAATTGCGCGAGCAATACCCGCGTTGACGCGTCGCAGGCTTTTGGCTGCAGGTGACTCGTCATCATCGAAGGCCTCCCGCCCAGTCAGGTCCGCATCGTCCTGACGCCATCGTTCAATGAGTTCCCCTGCCGGTCGATGGCCCCGGTGACAACCATCTGTCGGCGTTGTTGTTCCCGCGAACACCATCGCTACGAAGGCCGCGCCCAATACTTTTGTCGACAGTCAGGACAGGCTCGGCGAGAGCAAAATACGAGTGGAGATGTGACACGATGGAGTTCGTCGTATCCAGCTCGGGAGGGCGACTCATGGACGAGCAACTCAGTAGTCATCATCGCGATACGCTCGAGAAAATCTTTCGCCATCCGACTAGCGGCAACATCGACTGGCGTGAAGTCTTGTCTCTGCTCGAGTACCTCGGAACAACTACCGAAGAGCGCAACGGCAAATTCAAAGTGACTTTGGGTCCCGAAACTGAAGTGCTCGAGGCGCCGCGTGGGAAAGACGTCGACGAGCAGATGATCGTCGACTTGCGCCGGATGCTCAGGCAGGCAGGCTTCGCACCGGGAGATGGAACACCGACGCCCGATGAACGCCGCCGCGATCATGGGGATGGGCGGTGGGGCGAGCCCACTTGATCGCAACCCTGCGCGCGTCGGCTGGGGCGCGCATGGAGCGACTGATAGTGCTGGGAATGGTGTGGGGATCGATCTACCGGGTGGACATTGCGGACGGCCGGGAGGCTGTTCGACAAAGGCGGGACCGTTCCGGACGGCGTGGTCGTGGAGAACGGCGTCATCTGCTGGACCACTATGGGCGAGCCAACAAAGGACCCCAGCGCTCCGGACGGCGGCCTAGATTTTTCGGCCCCGCAACGGCGGCGTTCACCGGTGTGGCTCGACGGTACGGGCGCACGCGACGTCATCCCGACCGGGGTGATCACCACCGGGAAGCAGTTGACGTCCGACGGTGCCGGGACGCTGTACTGGGGCGATCGGGAGGGCTGCCGTGTGAGCCGCGTTCGTATCGACGGGACCAGCCTGACCGACCTGGTGGTGAACATCCGCGACGACAGCTGGCTTCAGGAGTGCGTTGGCGTGGCAGTCGATACCGCCCGCGGCTACCTGTACTGGACGCAGAAGGGCCCGTCGAACGGCGGGAAGGGCAGGATCTTCCGCGCCGGCCTGCAAGCCAAGGGATACGTCCTCGAAAAGGACACCGCGGGATTCACGCCCGTCAAGATGTTCAAGGTCATGTTGCGGACAGTAGAACGCCGGACAGACACTTGGTTTAGCTGAATCACAAAGCCGCTGGGCGCATTTGGCTCATTGCCGACACAGGGTGGTCACGTGCGCCACGTCAACCTGTCGCCAAGGCGTCCAGCAGGACGAACTTGCGCGGCGCCCCGTGCGAGTACCACGGCGACCAGCCGCCGTTGCGTGCCGTTTGCCACGTGTGCCACAGCGCACCGTCTGTGCCCGCCACAAAGAGCTCCAGGCGCCCCTCGGCGCCGGCAGCCACGGCCGGGGATCCCACCAGCCCGACTGCCGGGGGTGCCTCACGACTTGACCATTGGGACCAGTCCCCAGTCGCGGCTTCCTGCCGCCTGTGCCATAGGTTTTCGCCGTTGTCGACCAAAAACAACTCCAGGCATCCATCGGCGCCGGAAGCAACCGATGGGCGGACCCGCTCAAACTTCACCCCAGACGGAGCATCATGCGGCCACCAGCCGGACCAGTCACCGTTGGGGGCTGTCTGCCACATCTGCCACAGTGTTCCGTCGTTGCTCACGGTGAACAGCTGCAGACATCCGTTCGAGTCGGAAGCAAGCGCCGGGGTCGAGTCTGAGCCGAACAAGACCCCTGATGGTGTGCCGTGGGAAAACCATTGGGACCAATTCCCATTGGGAGCTGTCTGCCTGATGTGCCACATCACCGCTTCCTCGCTGACAATGAACACTTCAAGGTGCCCATCCGCACTGGACGCAACCGCTGGGGCGGAGTTGAGCAAGAGCCCAGCCGGGCTGCCGTGCGAGAACCACTCCGACCAGTCTGCCCCCGAGTCCGCTCGCCGGCTGTGCCACAGCGCCCCGTCGGCGCCCAGGGCGAAAAGTTCCAGCCCTGCACCGGAAACGCTTGCAACGGCGGGTGTCCCGAAAAGATCGGGCCCACCAGCCTGATGGGGGACCCAGTTTGGCCAACGGCTGTTGGGCGCGGTTTGGCGCTTTCGATACAGTGCTCCCCCCGAACCTAACCCACCGGGTTGAAGATCGTCGCCGACAACAAAGAGCTCGATGCGACCATCTGAAGGACAAGCAACCGCCGGGGACCAACGCAGTCCGGCAGATCCCGGCGGAATGCCGTGAGAGAACCACGGGGTCCAGGCGTTGCCATAGGGGATTTGCCAGATATGCCAAAGCCCTTGATCGCCTGCGTCATTCACGCCGATCATGAAGACTTCCAGGTGTCCGTCCGCGTTCACGATGGCCCATGTTGTTGGGGCGGTAGCCATACCAGGTCCTCGCTGTTGGATCGTCACCACGAAATTTGTCACTCAGGCGCCGGATGCAGTCCGTGTGCGCCGTGGTCGTGGTCGACGACTGCGGACACACCGAGAAGAATGGTCCCTATGCCGCCGAGCGGACATCTTCTCGGGTGTCTGCAGTCATCGTCTGTTTCTCTGTGTTCGGTGTTACCGGTCAGCTCGCTGCTCGGCCTTTGGCTTGGGCCTGGTTGAAGTGGTCACGCACCACGTCTCCAGCCTCCCGGAGGGTCTTGGAGTCGTTACGCATCGCGAACGCCTGCACGACACCGGCGATGCCGAGCACTACCAGCCACACGCCGGTAACAATGGTGAGTACGGCGATCGAGTCGAACGGCCACACCAGCACAACAACACCGGCGATCGCCGACAGCACACCAAGAACGCCGTACCAACCCCGCGCGGGCAATTCCTTGTAACTAATCGCCACGGCCGTCGTCGAAACGCCCTGGAAGATAAAGCTAACGCCGATCCACACTGACAGCAGCAGAACCGAGTAGGCGTCGCCGAGGTGACGGAAACAGAAGATGGACAAGATCACCGACAGTACTCCGCTGATGAAATACAGCACTCGCATGCCCGCCGACTCGGGCAAGATGAACGCCAGCGCCACTTGCACGAATCCCGACAGCAACAGGTACACGCCGAACAACGTCGACGCGACGGCAATCGACTGGCCGGGCCATACCAGGATCAGGGCCCCCAAGACTACGGTCAGCGCGCCCCATATCATTGCCGACTTCCACAGCCGGCTCTCAAGCAGAGTTGTCATGATGCTCCTCGCGTTCTTTATTGTGCGACCGCCCGCCACGATCATCGGGGTCGGATTGTCGCTGACGGCACAGGTTTACGCCGAACCTCTCAATGGTCAATCAAGCCATCGCGGACGTCGATGTCGCCGCGAACAACACAACGCAACCTCCGGTGTCATCGCCAACAAGACCGCACCGGCGAACGCTTAGGCAGGGCCTGAGGGTGATCACCGGACCGATTCAACCCAGCGAGATGTGGGCATCGACTGACTTCGAAAGCCGCTCTTTACAAGGAAGGTCGGTCGCCCGTTGCATGTGCTTGGGGCTGTTCATCGCTTCAGCGGGCCGGTCCGGGTACAGGCAATGCCCAGGACGGCTGGCTTGCTGCATTCACTTCGCCAACCAGCTTGCGGACCACATCGGACAGGGTTGGCTCGGTGATGGATTCGACGATTGGGAATCCCGCTACACAGCCATCGTCGCCGGTCGCATGATGGGACCAGACGCCGCTGTAGCATTGGGCCCCACGGCCCACCACAGCGAGCGGTTTGTCATGCAGCCGTCCGTGATTCCACTCACCTGTTAGCCAATCAATTGCGTTGTGCAGCACCGAAGGTACGCGTTCGCGGTAGTCCGTCAGGACGATCGTCGCGTGCGCCTCAGCGGCGGCAGTGCACAATGCCTCCACGGCGGCAGACGTCTGCGATGCTCCGATGTTTTCGCGATAGGCCGGCAAGTCGCCGAGACTGTCGAACACATTGACCGTCACACCGTCTGACGAGGTTGTACTCGATACCCGGCTCTGGCTTTGATCGGCAGACGTCGCCTCGGTGGCGACAATTAGCAACACGTTGATGTCCGACATGAAATTCTTCCTTGAGCGAGGTTGCGTCATAGCGATGGCGGGCGAGCCTGCGTCTAAACCGCGTGGCGGCGCTTGGTCATCCAGACAACTCCATCGTCATATGAAGCGTCGAACGTGTCGATGTCGTCGCGCACAATGCCGCCCAGGTCTCGGTATCGGTGCGGACAATGTAGCCTCGGCTGCGATTGCTCAGGCCACGGCGCGGCCGCGCGGCGCGGTTTGTCGGCAACGACGGACTCCGCAAGATAGGTGGGAACTAGTCATTCAGCGCCCTCCAATTTGGTCAGCTCTTCGTAGAACCAAGCGCTTACGTAGCGGAGTTCGTTGCGAAAGTCGCTGAGAGAGTCAGGCTTCAATCCCAGCTGATCACAATCTGTTCAGCGATGTGACGAGAGTGGTCATACCCTTCGGCTTCGGCCGTTTGCAATCCCTGCGGCTCTTGCAGGTTCAGGTTCGCGGTGATCGTCGATGATCTTTCTGATGCGATCGATAAGACGCTCAATGGGGTCAGTCATACTTCAAACCTCACGTCCTCGAAAAGCGCGCGCCCCAAGCCGCAGATGCGCCGACTTGCGTTCACGACTGATATTTGTTTGCAACACTTTTGAGCGCCTGGAGCTGTTAGTACTCATCGACGCCTCCGTGGTTTTGGTGGAGTTGGCCCACTGCGCCTGGCCGGCGCTCCCGACTGCCCGCGCGCGTCAGCACCACAGCCAGCGACACGCCGTACGGTCCTGCGAGCCACCCGGCCCACGTCGACGGACGGACCATTCGACACGTAACCCGCCACGGTGATTTGTGGCCGTTGAGCCGGTTGGCGTACATGCCGCACAAGCGACAGCGAAATCGGCACCACAATCCGTCTGGTGGTGTTGGTCGGCGGCATCCGTATGTCTGCCACCACCAGTTCTGGCGCCGCACTACGGACCAGCGCTAGAAGAAGCGGCAGCTGCTGGAGACGCCCGATGCTGCGGGCCGTCACCGGCCAGCCCGACGACGTCGAAACCAGACTCCTCCAGGAGGCTGGCTATGCCTTCGCCGAGCAGGACGTCATCCTCGGCGACGACGACCCGCACCGGCACCTCCCCCGGCCCGCCGTGTTCAGCGGTATCAGTACCGTTCGTTTTGACTCCAATGTGAAAACGTGTGCTCACCGGGTCCGCGGCCTGCCGTTGCATTATCCTGCCCCGTCGCGCGCAGCCAAGTCGAGCGTATTTGCAGGTGGCCGGTGCGAGAATGGTCGACCGCAGCTCAAGGGCCGCATCGCAGCCCACTGCACTCGACGGCCAACCACCCGCCAGCCGCGGGCTCGTCGGAGCGCTTTGAATTAACCGGCTTCTGCGGTCTTCTTGATCGCCGCCAGCGTGGCGGGGATACCACTCTCCGCGGCTTCGCGCCGACTATCGATCTGCGCATCGGCCTGCGCGCCGAAGCGCTCGCGGAAACCGGCGATGCCTGCGGGCAGGAACTCCCACGACTCGGTGAGCCGGGTGCCCCCGTCCTCGGGTTCGAATGTGTATCCCCACCGAACCCAGCCGTTGTTGACCTCCCACACAAACTCCCGACCGGGGTCCGCGGCGACCACCTGGCAGCGTGTCTCCCACGTCCGATCCGGAAGCTCATTGCGGCCGGTGAACCACGCGCCGACCCGTGGGCCGCCTCCCTCGTCCCACCAGCAGGCCCGGCAGATCGGGCTCCACTCGCCCATCCTGGTCACGTCCGACACCAGCGCATACAGCTGATCTGGTGTCGCCGCCACGGAAATCGAATCGGACATCTTCAGCTCGGTCACGAGTCGAGTCTGCCAGGGCGGTGAAGCCCCGTCGCCATCCAGTAATCCATCGCCGCTATTGCACTTTCGGCGCGCGAATGTGAGGTTAGAACGCGTTCTAACTCGCCGTCGAAGGGCCAACCGGATGAGCAACAGTATCGAGCGGATCGCCGTCGTCATCGGCGGAGCGTCCGGGATCGGCTGGGCGACCGCGCGCGCCCTGGCCGCCGACGGGTGCCGGGTGACGGTGGCCGACCGCAACGGCGACGGCGCGCGCACCAGGGCGGCCGAACTGGGCGACCCGCACACCGCCGCCGACGTCGACGTCACCGACGAGCCCTCGGTGCAGAGGCTCTTCGACCAGATCGGCCCGCTCGACGTCGTCGTGAACTGCGCGGGCTTCGGCAGCCTCGGGCTGATCACCGATCTGCCGGTCGACGAGTTCCGCTCCGTCGTCGACGTCTGCCTCACCGGCTCGTTCATCGTCGCCAAGTACGCGGGCAAGAAGCTGCGCGAAGGTGGATCGCTGGTGTCGATCAGCTCGCTGAACGGGCGGCAAGCGGCGGTAGGAATGAGCGCCTACTGCTCGGCCAAGGCCGGCCTGTCGATGCTCACCCAGGTCGCGGCGCTTGAGATGGGGCCGCGGGGAATTCGCGTCAACGCGGTTTCCCCCGGCTTCGTCGATACCCCACTCACCGAAGGGTCCTCTGCGGTGCCGGGTCTCGTCGAGGACTATGTCGAGAACACCGCGCTCGGCCGCGCCGGGAAACCGGAAGAGATCGCCGATGCGGTGGTCTTCCTGTGCTCACCGAAGTCGTCATGGCTGACCGGCGAAGTGCTCGACCTCAACGGCGGCGCGCACCTGAAGCGCTACCCGGACATCCTCAGTCATGTCATGAAACTGGCGGAGGCTGCGGGATGAGCCTCTTGGGCGCAGAGCCGAAGGCCAAGAGTTTCGGCGGCAAGCAAGCCATCGTCACCGGCGCCGGTTCAGGCATCGGCGCGGCGCTGTGCCGGGCACTGGCAGGCGCCGGGCGAACGTGGTCTGCACCGACATCGACGGCGACGCGGCCGAACGCACCGGCGTCGGCGCTCGGCGCTCGAGCACGTTCCGCCCGACTCGACGTCACCGACGCCGCAGCGGTGCAGTCAAGCGTGGACGATGTGGTCGCCCGCACCGGCGGTCTGGATCTGATGTTCAACAACGCAGGCATCGTGTGGGGCGGTGACACCGAGCTGCTCACGCTCGACAAGTGGAACGCGATCATCGACGTGAACATCCGTGGCGTCGTGCACGGCGTCGCCGCGGCGTATCCGCAGATGATCAAGCAGGGCCACGGCCACATCGTCAACACCGCATCGATGGCCGGGCTCACCGCGGCCGGACAGATCACCAGCTATGTGACGACCAAACACGCCGTCGTCGGGCTATCGCTGGCGCTGCGATCCGAGGCCGCCGCGCACGGGGTCGGCGTACTGGCGGTCTGCCCGTCGGCGGTCGAGACCCCGATTCTCGACAAGGGCGCGGTAGGCGGCTTCGTGGGACGTGACTACTTTCTGCAAGGCCAGGGCGTGAAGACGGCATACGACGCCGACCGCCTTGCGCGGGACACGTTGAAGGCCATCGAGCGCAACAAAGCGCTGCTGGTCAAACCGCGCCGCGCGCATGCCCAGTGGCTGATGGCACGACTGGCGCCTGGGCTCATGCAACGCATGTCGATCCGATTCATCGAGAGCCAGCGAGCCCACCAGACCGAGGCACGCTCGGACATTCGCTGAGCAATTCGGGATTCCTGCGGCGCAACCTGGCTACGGTATGCCAGTGGCCGCCATGAATACCGAGTTCACGCTGACGCAGAAGCGTGCGCTTGCGGTCGCGACCGCCGCCGCCATCCTGTTCGGCGCCTACTTCCTGCGCGGTTACTTCATTCTCATCGTGGTAGCCGCCGTCGCCGCCTACCTGTTCACGCCGCTGTTCAACCGGCTCAACAAGCGGTTGGGCACCGGGATCTCGGCGACGCTGACCCTGCTGGCAGCGATCGCTTCGGTGGGTGTGCCGCTGGCCCTGTTCGTATTCCTCGCGGTCGTGCAGATCACCAACATGGTGGAGCGAGTGGCCGAGTGGGTCGGACGAACCGACCTGTCGGCGCTCGGCGATCAGGCGCTGCGCTTCGTCAACGAACTGCTGCACAGGGTGCCGTTCGTCGACGTGACGGTCACCCCGGATTCGCTGCGGAGTTCGATGACCACCGTCGCGCAGAAGGTCGGCGAATGGCTGCTGGGTCTCCTGCAAGGGGCCGCGGGCGGCGTATTCGGCGGCATAACAGCAGCGATCCTGTTCCTGTACGTGTTCATCTCGCTCTTGACGAACCGCGACAGCGTGCTGAAGATCATTCGCCAACTCAACCCCCTCGGCGAGGAGGTCACCGACCTCTACATGGCGAAGATGGGCGCGATGGTCAAGGGCACCGTCATGGGGCAGTTCGTCATTGCCGTGTGTCAGGGTGTCGCGGGCGCAGCCTCGATCTACATCGCCGGTTTCCACCAGGGTTTCTTCCTTTTCGCGGTTCTGCTGTCGGCGCTGTCGGTGATTCCGCTCGGCAGCGGCATCGTGACGATCCCGTTCGGGATCGGAATGATCCTGTTCGGCAACGTTTTCGGCGGTGTGTTCGTGATCCTCTTCCACCTCATCGTGGTGACGAACATCGACAACTTCCTGCGTCCGATCCTGGTGCCGCGGGCAGCGCGCCTCGACTCGGCGCTGATGCTGCTCGCCGTATTCGCCGGCATCGCCATGTTCGGCGCCTGGGGCATCGTCATCGGTCCGGTGCTGATGATCGTCATCGTCACCACCATCAGTGTCTACCTGGCGGTGTACAAAGGCGTCCCCATGGAACAGCATGACGACGAGAGCTCACCAAAAAAGAAGCGCCGCTTGAGATGGTTGACGCGCAGGGCCAGACGGGCGGAGCCCGAAGCCCCCGAGCCGGAACCGGACGCAGAGGCGCCCGAGGCGGACTCGGCTCCTAAACCAGCCTCTGGGTGAGGAATTCGACGACGCGCTTGCGAGCCTCGTAGGCCGGGTGGGCCTCCTGCTCGCGCACCTCATGTGTGAGTACCGAGTGCGCCATCTTGCCGAACCCGTGTTCGTTGCCCTTCTTCGAATCGATCTCGATGACCTCGAATGCGTCGCCGAGCCGGTCCTTGAGGGTCTTGAACCGCTGCGCCGGGGCCAAGGGATCCTCGCTGAACCGCAGGCCCAACGCACACAGGCCATCATTGGCCGCGCGCTGTTCGATCACTTTCAGTTCTCCTTCGGACAGTCCGGGATCGCGGCGCTGTTTCGGCGTCAGCGGAAGGGGCAGCGACGGTTGACTGAGCACGGGCGCCAGCACGGTGTCATCCACCGCGACCGCCAATGCGAAGCCGCCCGTGAAGCACTGGCCGATCACCCCGACGCCCTTGCCCGGCGTCTTCTCGTTGAGATCGCGGGCCAGCGCCCGCAGATAGTGCGCCACCGGTCGGTCGGCGTTGGTCGCGAACGCGGCGAATTCCCTTGCCACACAGCCACGCAGCATGACCGGCAATGCGCCCGGCCTTGTATCCGGAGCTCCCGGAGTACCGAACAGCGACGGGGCGGCAACGGTGAATCCGTTGTCCACCAAGTGGTTACCCAATGCCAGTACGCCTGGGTGCAGTCCGGGCAGCTCCGGGATCAGCACCACACCGGGCCCTTCGCCCTTGCGGTAGACATCGTGGGTGATGCCGGCCGCCGTGAACGGCGCGGCGGTCCATCCGGTCAGGTCGGCTTCCGGCGCGGTCGTGGCGTCTCCATCCGTTGTCGCGAGGGATCCCGGTGTCCTATTTCGCGGGCAGTGGCGGCTGGTTCTGCGTCGCCGCCGCCAGCGTACGGTACTCATCGGTACCGGCGGCACCCGTTATCGCGATCTGCGCCGCCCCGGTCGGGCCGTTCAGCCGGGTCGTCCACACCGGCTCCACACCGTCGTCGCCTTCGTAGACCACCCACCGCACGCCGTTGATGTCCTGTGTTCCTGTCGGCACCAGGTCGGAGTTGATGGAGCCGATCAGCTTCTCCTCGTCGGCGTTGCTCTGCGTCAAAGCCAGATACATCCCGCTTGGCGCGAGGTAGCCGACGGTCGAGGTCACCGCGCGCGCCGGCTGCCCGGACGGGTCCGTGCGGCCGCTGTCGATCCCACCGCGACGACCGGAATTGGAGTGCCACCCCTCGGGCAGCACCGGTAGCCGGATGGGGATGCGAAGCGCGTCGGCGTCGGCCTGCAATGCGGCCGGGGCGTCGTAGCTGGGCGTCGGTCCTGGGCCGGGACCACCGGGTGCGAATGAGCACATTCCGAGGATGCCCGCGAGAACGATGCACGCCGCGACCAGCGGCGCGATCGACCAGAACATATCGCGGCCGTCCTGCAACAACCGCGGCTTGGCGGTCGGAGCCGGAGGGCCGACGACATCTGGCCTGCGTGGGGCGGGCTGCGGCTCTGCGGGTACCGCCCGCTTGCGGGGGAAGGTCACAACCGCCAGTATCCCAGCTCCCAAACGCTGATCCGCTAATGGGAGAATCACAGCCATGACGCGATCGAGACGGGAAGCCCCGGACCGCAACCTGGCCCTGGAACTGGTGCGGGTGACCGAAGCCGGTGCGATGGCGGCCGGCCGCTGGGTCGGCCGTGGTGACAAGGAGGGCGGCGACGGCGCGGCGGTCGACGCCATGCGCGAGCTGGTCAACTCGGTTTCGATGCGCGGTGTGGTGGTCATCGGCGAGGGCGAGAAAGACAACGCGCCGATGCTTTACAACGGCGAGGAGGTCGGCAATGGCGACGGCCCGCCCTGCGACTTCGCGGTCGACCCGATCGACGGCACCACGCTGATGAGCAAGGGGCTGGCCAATGCGATCTCGGTGCTTGCGGTGTCCGAGCGCGGCACCATGTTCGACCCTTCGGCGGTGTTCTACATGAACAAGATCGCCGTTGGTCCCGAGGCCGTCGACGCCATCGACATCACCGCCCCGATCGGCGAGAACATCCGCAAGGTCGCGAAGGCCAAGAACGTGTCCGTGTCGGACCTGACGGTGTGCATCCTTGACCGGCCGCGCCACGCGCAGCTGATCGACGATGTGCGCGCTGCCGGCGCCCGGTGCCGGCTGATCTCCGACGGCGACGTGGCCGGTGCGATTTCGGCGTGCCGACCCAACACCAGCACCGATCTGCTTGCCGGCATCGGAGGCACCCCGGAGGGCATCATCGCCGCCGCCGCCATCCGCTGCATGGGCGGCGCGATCCAGGGCCAGCTCGCGCCAAAGGACGATGCGGAGCGCCAGAAGGCGGTCGATCTGGGCTACGACCTCGACCAGATTCTGATGACTGAAGACCTGGTGTCGGGGGACAACGTCTTCTTCTGCGCCACCGGTGTCACCGACGGAGACCTACTCAAAGGTGTCCATTACTACAGCGGCGGCTGCACCACGCAGTCGATCGTCATGCGGTCGAAGTCCGGAACCGTCCGGATGATCGAGGCATACCACCGACTCTCCAAGCTCAACGAATACTCCGCCATCGATTTCACCGGCGACAGCAGCGCCTTCCAGCCGTTGCCGTAAATCACCGACACGAGAAGGGCACAAATGACCACCGACCGTGCAGTCGACAACGCTGCCGAATACCGCATCGAGCACGACACCATGGGCGAGGTCCGCGTGCCGGTCACGGCGCTGTGGCGCGCTCAGACGCAGCGGGCGGTGGAGAACTTCCCGATCTCGGGCCGCGGGCTCGAGCGCACCCAGATCCGCGCGCTGGGTCTGCTGAAAGGCGCCTGCGCGCAGGTGAACAAGGACCTCGGGCTGCTCGCCCCGGAGAAGGCCGACGCGATCATCGCCGCCGCCGGGGAGATCGCCGACGGCCTGCACGACGACCAGTTCCCGATCGACGTGTTCCAAACCGGCTCGGGCACAAGCTCGAACATGAACACCAACGAGGTGATCGCCAGCATCGCCGCGCAGAACGGCATCACCGTGCACCCCAACGACGACGTGAACATGTCGCAGTCGTCCAACGACACGTTCCCGACCGCAACCCACATCGCAGCCACGGAAGCCGCTGTACGCCAGCTTATTCCAGCGCTCGAGGTGCTGCACGAGTCGCTGACGTCGAAGGCTCGGCAGTGGCGGACCGTCGTGAAGTCCGGTCGTACCCATCTGATGGATGCGGTGCCGGTAACGCTCGGCCAGGAGTTCAGCGGATATGCGCGCCAGGTCGAGGCCGGTATCGAGCGGGTGAAGGCCACGCTGCCGCGCCTCGGTGAGCTGGCCATCGGCGGAACGGCCGTTGGCACCGGGCTCAACGCCCCCGACGGGTTCGGCGAGAAGGTCGTCGAGGTTCTGGTTCAGCAGACCGGTCTCGCCGAATTGCGAACGGCGGTGAACTCTTTCGAAGCCCAGGCCGCCCGCGACGGGCTGGTCGAGGCATCTGGCGCACTGCGCACGATCGCGGTCTCGCTGACCAAGATCGCCAATGACATCCGGTGGATGGGCTCCGGTCCCCTGACCGGTCTGGGCGAGATTCAGCTTCCGGACCTGCAGCCGGGCAGTTCGATCATGCCGGGCAAGGTCAACCCGGTGATCCCCGAGGCCGTCACGCAGGTGGCCGCCCAGGTGGTTGGCAACGACGCCGCGATCGCGTGGGGTGGCGCGAACGGCGCGTTCGAGCTCAACGTGTACATCCCGATGATGGCGCGCAACGTGCTGGAGTCGTTCAAGATCCTATCGAACGTCTCCAGGCTGCTGGCCGAGCGGTGCGTCGACGGTTTGGTGGCCAACGAGAAGCACCTGCGGGAGCTGGCCGAGTCGTCACCGTCGATCGTGACGCCGCTGAACTCGGCGATCGGCTACGAGGAGGCCGCGGCGGTGGCCAAGGAGGCGCTCAAGGGGCGCAAGACCATTCGGCAGACTGTGATCGACCGTGGGCTCATCGGCGACAAGCTGTCCGAGGCGGAGCTGGACAAGCGTCTGGATGTGCTGGCGATGGCCAAGGTGAAAGACGGGGACGCCTAAGTTAGGGACGTTATGCCCTAGCCCGTGGTGCCTGCACCGCGCCACCGTAGAGGTGTGACCAGCAGTAAGTTTCCGGACACCGAGACCCTTCGGGCAGCGTTGGCGCTGGCCGTGCGCGCGCCGTCGGTGCACAACACGCAACCATGGCGCTGGCGGGTTGGTTCGACCCGATTGCACCTATATGCCGAACCCACCCTCCAACTGCCCAACACCGATCCCGACCGGCGGGATCTGATGCTCAGCTGCGGAGCCTCGCTACATCACTGCGCGACCGCGCTCGCGGCGTTGGGTTGGCAGGCCAGGATATACAGATTCCCCGACCCGGCAGACCCCAATCACCTTGCGGCACTGGAGCTGCACCCCCACCAGCCCACGGATACCGACGTCGCGCTCGCGGCCGCCATTCCCCGGCGGCGCACAGATCGGCGACACTACAGCAGCGTTACCGTCTCCCCTGCCGACATCGCCCTGATGGGTGCTCGTGCCGCTCGCGCCGGTGTGATGATGCGGCGGGTTGATTCGCTGGTCACGCTGAATAGCGTTGTGCGTCAGTCGGTGTGGTTGCATGCCACTGACGCTGACTACCTGCGCGAATTGACGGAGTGGAGCGGACGCTACGGCTCACTGGCAGGCGTTCCTGCGCGCAACACGCCGCCGTCGGATCCCGCCGCGCCGGTGAGGCGGCCAGCGCCGTGCTGCTCACCGCGACGGTGCTCGGGCTGGCAAGCTGTCCGATCACCGAACCGCTGGAGGTCGCCGAGACCCGCGCGGCGTTGCGTTCCGAAATCTTTGAGTCCGGCGCCTTTCCGCAGATGTTGTTGCGCATCGGCTGGGCGCGCGACAACGGCCCCGCACTGCCGTTGACCCCTCGCCGCCCGCTCGAATAGGCCTCGTCACGGTAGCGGCGCGCGCCACTGCACCACGGTGCCTCCCTCAGAGGCGTTTTCGACGGTCAACTCACCGCCGGACGCGGCCGCGCGGCTTCGCAGATTCGCGAGTCCGCTTTCGGTGATGGCGCCTGCGATGCCGTGGCCGTTGTCGACCACTTCGATGCACAGGTCGTCCTCGACCTTGACCCGCACAGTGAGTTCCGTTGCGTGCGCATGGCGGACAGCGTTGCTGACCGCTTCACGCACCACCGCCTCGGCGTGGTCGGCGAGCGGGGCGTCGACCACCGACAATGGCCCAACGAACTGCGTCGTGGTGTGCAGGCCAGCCCCGGCGAATTGGGCGATCGCCTCGTCCAGCCGCTGCCGCAGTCTGGTGCTTCCCGGGGCCGCCCCGTGCAAATCGAAGATGGCCGTGCGGATCTCGTGGATCACCGCCTGCAGGTCGTCGACGCTGGCTGCCAGGCGCTGCTGGACATCGGCATCCCGAGCGCGGGCGATGGTCCCCTGCAGGGCAAGGCCGACCGCGAACAACCGCTGGATGACGTGGTCATGCAGATCCCGGGCGATGCGGTCGCGGTCGGTGAGGATCTCCAACTCCTGCATCCTGCGCTGCGACCTGGCCAGTTGCCACGCCAATGCCGCCTGATCGGCGAATGCGGCGGTCATCTCGGCCTGTTCAGCCGTGAACGCCCGCGCACCCGGATCGCGCACGGCCACCAGCACTCCGGCGACCGTATCGGCGGCCCGCAGCGGCACCACTAGGGCGGGCCTGGGCTGGCCCGTGCCGACGTCGAGCGCGTCGAAGCGGTGCGCGGTGCCCTGGAGAAAGGCCTCGCCGACCTGCGATCTGCTGATCGCGATGGTTGCGCCTTCAATTCCGGATGGCACCACGCCCGCCGTCTCGACCACCATAAGGTCCTCGACCTGGTCGGCAGAGAGCTCGGCGTCGACCGGAACGGCGACCAGAGTGCCCTGTGCCCCAGTGAGCTTCAGTGCCTCATCGGCGATGATCCGGAATACGGTGGCCGGATCGGCGCCGGAGAGCATCTCCGTTCCGATGTCGCGGGTGGCGGCGATCCACGCCTGCCGGTCCCGCGCCTGCTCGTAAAGCCGGGCATTGTCGATCGCGATACCCGCGGCGGCGGCCAACGCCTGGACGAGAACCTCGTCGTCCTCGCTGAAGGCCTGCCCACCCGCCTTGTCGGTCAAGTAGAGGTTGCCGAAGACCTCGTCACGAATCCGCACCGGGACACCCAGAAACGTCCGCATCGGCGGATGGTGGGGCGGGAACCCGACAGACGCCGGATGGTCGTGAATGTTGTCCAACCGGATGGTCTTCGGATCGTCGATCAGTACGCCCAACACACCCCGCCCTTCGGGCAGATGCCCGATCGCCGCGCGGGTGTCGTCGTCGATGCCCTCATACACGAACTCGGTGAGGTGGTGACCCTCACCCCGCACGCCGATGGCGCCATACCGGGCGTCGACGAGCTCAATAGCGGTGTGCACGATCGTGCGCAGCGTGACGTCGAGGTCGAGACCGGCGGTGACGACCAGCATTGCCTCGACGAGGCCGTCGAGGCGGTCTCGTCCCTCCACGATCTGCTCGATGCGGTCCCGCACCTCGGTAAGCAGCTCGCGAAGACGGAGCTGCGACAGGGTGTCTCGCATCCGACGCGCTCCGCGGTCGTCCGGCCCGACCTGTTCGGTCACCTCGCTAACTTAATCGTCGGCGTGCGGCGTGCGATCGAGCTTCGACACGAACACCGCGGCTTGTGTCCGACGTTCCATACCGAGCTTGGCCAGCAGGCGTGAAACGTAGTTCTTGACCGTCTTCTCGGCGAGGAACATCCTGGCCGCGATCTGCTTGTTCGTCAGACCCTCGCCCAGCAGGTCCAGAAGGACGCGTTCCTGTGCGGATAGACCCGACAGCGGATCGGCGCGCTCGGCGTCTCCGCGTAGTTTCGCCATCAGCGCGGCAGCCGCACGATTGTCCAGTAGCGAGCGCCCGGCGCCGACCTCCTTTATGGCCTTTGCCAACTCCATGCCCTTGATGTCCTTGACGACATACCCGCTGGCGCCGGCGAGGATCGCGTCCAGCATTGCCTCGTCAGACGTGAACGAGGTCAGCATGAGGCATCGCAGATCGGGCATCCGCGACAGCAGGTCACGGCACAGTTCGATGCCGTTGCCGTCGGGCAACCGGACGTCTAGCACAGCAACGTCGGGTTGCAACGCGGGAATCCGCGCGAGCGCCGCAGCGACGGAATCCGCCTCGCCGATAACCTCGAGTTCGGGATCGGCGCCGAGTAGGTCGATCAGGCCTCGCCGGACGACTTCGTGGTCGTCGACCAGAAAGACCGTGACCATGGCCGTCCCTCCTCGCCCCCGTTAGTCGGTAGTGTCACAACCGCCGCTGTCGATCGCAAGTAAGCACCGAACACTCGGTGGCATGCAGA
This sequence comes from uncultured Actinomycetota bacterium, assembly GCA_963800125.1. Taxonomy (GTDB): domain Bacteria; phylum Actinomycetota; class Actinomycetes; order Mycobacteriales; family Mycobacteriaceae; genus Mycobacterium. The sequence continues at coordinate 237,982 of CAWDAC010000030.1, forward strand.
GCCGCGACACCGGGCGGACCGACGATCTCGCCCGTGCCGTGGGTCCGCTCGGCACCGACGACGACCAACTGCACGGAATCTGCGTGCTCGGCCAGATAGTCGAGAGTGCTGCCCTGGCTCGCCACCGCCTGCACGTCAAGGTCGGGATAGCGGCGCCGCCAGACGGCCACTCGGCGGTCCAACTGGGTCTGCGCCATTGGACCACCGGCGGCAACCGGCGTCAGCACCCGAAGCGGCACACCGCGCAACTGAGCCTCGTCGACCCCATGCTGCAGCGCGGCGCTGCTGGTCGGCCATTCGTCGACCTCCACCAGCACGCACCCGGATGTGGCGTGGCCGCGGATGACGGCCACCGGGCAGTGCGCAGACGAGGCCACCGCCGCTGCTGTGGAGCCGACGCGACCATAGATGGCGTTCCTGAGCCCTGCCGCACCAACGCAGATCAACACTGCGGACCTGGACGCCGCCGTGAGCGCGTGAACGGGTTTGTCTTGAACGATCTCGACTTCGATCTTGACCGGTTGCTCGGTCGATTCGACGGCGGTGAAGGCATATCGGACGGCGATCTCCGCGGTAGCCAATTCCCTTGCCGCTCCGTCTGGATCGGATCCGGTGGGATCGATGGCGTAGAGCAGTCGCAACGGGATGTCGCGGCAGACTGCTTCATCGACCGCCCACAGCGCAGCGTCTACTGCCGACCGGGAACCGTCGATGCCCACGACGATCGTCGGCGTTGCGTGGTAATCCTCAGACATGGCTGCCTCCTAGCAGAACCGCAACACATCATCGAGCGGCCGACGAGGCGTGGGCGGCGGCAGCTGCTCCAAAGCCGGAGCGAGACCGGCCCGGATCAACAGTTGCGGTAGTGCCGCCCGTCCGGTCAGCGCGGCGACGAGTTCACGGGCAGCGCCGATCTCGGTCACATGTGTCACCGTGCAGGTCGCGAGGCCAGCCATGGTGCATTCCAGCAGCACGGCCGACATCGCCTCACCGCAACGCAGTGCATTCTCGGGGCCGTCGCCGTCGGTAGAGAGCACTAGCACTGTGGCGCGGTCATCATCGATGCCTGGCCGTCGTTCGCCGTGGCGTGTCACCGGGAACGTGCGGCCCACCTCGACCCGTTCACTTTCCGCCGCGGAGATCAGCGAACTGTACGGGATACCATCGATCGGTTCGAAAGCTGCCGTCCACCAACTTAGTTCGGCGTGATATGGCGAATCGTACAGTCGCAGCGCCTCCGACAGCTGGGAAGCGTCGGCCAGTTGCGGCCTGGCGTCCTCGGCGAGCACGTCCAGATAGGTCTCGTCGTCAAGCCCCGCACGCAGCATCAGTTCGACAGCTTCCCAGTCCGGCGGCGCGGCCAGCGGCAGCCGGTCGGTCCGGCGCAACAGGATCGCGTCGGCGCGACGGCGGTGGGCGTCGGTGACAAAGTCCATCGGCAGGAAACTGACCGTGGCCAGGTGATCGGGGTTGTTCGGATTGGGGAACCGGTCGACGGTGCTGGACCAGCCCGCGGCCGCAATCGCGACGCGCAAGTGATCGAGCACCACACCGCAGCTGATGATCGCCTCGCGCCCGGAACGGTCGGTGGACTGCACGACCCGCGTCCGGTCGAGGAACAGCTGCAGGCCGTCGCGGTCGGCCTCCCATCGCCACGGCTGGCTGTTGTGTAATGACGGTGCGCGGCAAGCCAATCGCACAGCGTCTTTGATTATTCGGCTATCGACCATGGTTTCGGGCATGTCACCAGCCTCACCAATGCGCGGCAGCCGGCCTAGGGCCTTAAGTCCCTAATCGGGCGGTAGTTTAGGCGCCGTTATTCGGGCCGCCGGAGTTGGCGCCGGGGATGTCGGTGATCGGGATGTTCGGCATCGGCGGCGGCGACGGAGTGTTCGGCAATGACGGGATCTCTTCAACCGGAATGTCGTGAAGGTCGTTTACCGGCGGGCCGTTGTCGCGTCCGCCGTAGCTGCTGCCGGGTTCGCGCGGTCCGAGCAGTTGGCTGACCGTCACCAGGTGGTATCCGTTGGCCTTCAGCACCGGGATGAACTGATACACCAGATCGACTGTGCTGGAATAGGTGTCGTGGAAGAGCACGACTGATCCCGGCTTGATCTGCGTCATCAGCATGTAGCGCGTTGCCGCGATTTTGGAGTCGTTGATCCAGTCGAAAGGAATTACGTCCCAATTGATGTCGGCCAGGCCTTGCCGCTCGGCCTCCGCCAGCACCTGATCGTCGATCAGCCCGCCGGCCGTGCGGACCAGCTTCGGGCGCTGACCTGTCGCCGCTTCGATGGCATCACTCGCCCTGCTGAACTGTGCGGCGATGTCCTCCGGCGGGATGGTGGTCATGTTGGGGTGTTCCCAGGTGTGGCTGGCGACCTCCATGTCGGCGTCCGCGATGCGCTTGGCGCCTTCGGGATTCGCGGCGACCTTGTTGCCGATCAGAAAGAACGTCGCCTTCGCGTCGTTGTCCTTGAGGATCTGCAGCAGCCGGTCGGTGTAGGGACCGGGACCGTCGTCGAACGTCAGCGCCACGCACTTGACCTGTGCGCAGTCCACGTTGCCTGGACTCTCCCGCTCGGCGTGCCCGGTGAGCAACGCGACGACAACGACCGCGATCGCGGCGACGACCCCGAAGACCATCAGGCCGTACTGCCAGGCCCGGCTGTCTCGTCGCTTCGGCACGGCCGCAGCTTACCGGCCACCGCTGAAACTGCGGTGAGGGCGCAAGATGGCGAGTGAACCGCGCCCTGTGCGCAGTCTCGACGATTACGGCAGCGCGCCGGGGCTGATTTCCTCCAACAACTCGGTGACCAGCGCCGCGATCGGTGAACGTTCGCTGCGCAGCAGCGTGATGTGGGCGAACAGCGGGTGGCCCTTGAGCTTCTCGATCACCGCCGCGACACCGTCGTGCCGACCGACCCGCAGGTTGTCGCGCTGGGCAACATCATGAGTGAGCACCACCCGCGACCCGGCGCCGAGCCGGGACAACACCGTCAACAACACGTTGCGTTCCAGCGACTGCGCCTCGTCGACGATCACGAACGAGTCGTGCAGGGAGCGCCCGCGGATGTGGGTGAGCGGCAGCACTTCGAGCATGCCGCGCGACAGCACCTCTTCGAGCACCGCGGGGCTGGCAAGCCCTTCGAGGGTGTCGAAAACGGCCTGCGCCCAAGGCCCCATCTTTTCGCTCTCGCTACCGGGCAGGTAGCCGAGTTCCTGGCCGCCGACCGCGTACAGCGGCCGGAACACGACAACCTTGCGCTGTGTGCGTCGTTCCAGCACCGCTTCCAATCCGGCGCACAACGCCAGCGCGGACTTGCCGGTGCCGGCCTTGCCGCCGAGAGACACGATGCCGACGGATTCGTCGAGCAGCAGGTCCAGCGCCACTCTTTGTTCGGCAGAGCGGCCCCGCAACCCGAACACCTCGCGATCACCGCGAACCAGCTGCACCCGCTTGTCAGGGTTGACCCGGCCCAGAGCGTGCGAGTTGCCACCAAGCAGCCGGATTCCCGTGTGGCACGGTAGGTCCCGTGCGTCCTCGAGGTCGATCTCACCGTCGGCGAACAGCGCGTCGATCACCTCGGTCGATACGTCGATCTCGTCCATACCGGTCCAGCCCGACGTGATGACGTCCTGGGCGTGGTACTCGTCGGCCGACAGCCCCACCGCACCGGCTTTGACGCGCAGCGGAATGTCTTTGCTCACCAGGGTGACTTGCTTGCCTTCGGCGGCGAGATTGGCCGCGCAGGTCAGGATTCGCGAGTCGTTGCTCTCCGTCCGAAAGCCTGCGGGCAGCACGGACGGGTCGCTGTGGTTGAGTTCGACGTGCAGCGTACCGCCTTGTGTGCCAACGGGAATCGGCTGATCCAGCCGCCCGTGCTCGAGCCTAAGGTCGTCGAACAACCGCAATGCCTGCCGGGCAAACCAGCCTAGCTCGTGATGATGGCGTTTAGCCTCCAGCTCGCTGATGACGACCAGCGGGACGACCACTTCGTGCTCGGCGAACCGTGTACAGGCCCATGGGTCGGACAACAGCACGGACGTGTCGAGCACGTAGGTCCGGACGGAGGAATCGGTCACGTAGCGCTCCTCGAGCCCGCGCGGCCCCGCACGAACCTCTCGGCGGACACTGCGGCGCCAGGGCCGGGGCCGGCCCTCTCGAATCGAATCGATCGGTACCGCCCGGACAGCAGAGCATGTCGCTAGCCATCGCAAACGACGCTACTCCCGTCAGGGCAAGCGTGCCGTGCAGGCGCGCCGGAGGTTAACCCTCCAGCAACTCAACCGTTCACAAGCGGACGCAGTTTCGGCTCATCGGCCAGACCCCACGCTGTGATCCGATCGGAGACCACCTCGCGCAGCGCGGCGGTGTCGAAGATGCCCGCGTCGGCGACGACCTGAATCTTGTCCCGGTAGGCGTCGATGTCCCCGCCAACCACACCGAGGTCGGCGGCGCGGCGCGCGATCGCCTCGATCGTCTCGTCGCGGCTGAACTCCAGGCAACGCGCGACCAGGTTGGCGAAGAACTCTTCGTGGCGCTCCTCGTCCTTGGCGATCCGCTCCATTAAGCCGCGCAGCGCCGGCTCTTCGATCTTGGCGGCCAGATTGCGGGAGAAGACCGCGTGCGCGCGTTCGTAGAACGTCATGAAGGCCAGCGTCTCGATCTGGCTGAACTTGTCGGCCCGGTAACCCTTCATCACGTGCTCGACTCGGACGTCTTCGTTGGCGGTCGGGTCGATCTCGCGGGTGACGACCAGGTACTCGCGCAGCGCGATGGCATGCAGATGCTCTTCGGCGGTCCATCGCCCGAGCCAGCGGCCGAACTTCTCCTCGAGGATGAAGTGCTCGACCAGCTCGCGGTGGTAGCCGGCGAGGTTGTCCTTTGTGATGAGCAGGATCTCCAGCGCATCGGTGATGTGCTTGGGCAGGGTGACCTCCGACGGGTCCCAGTCCCGCCCGCCGAGAAACGCGAAGTTCTGGCCCTGGTCGAAGGGCACGTAGTCGTGCGCGAACCACAGTTCCTCGGTCTCCAGATGCCGGGCCATATTCTGCGCGACCACCGGCTCGAGCTCCTGGATCAGTGCATTAGGAACAGGTTTCTGTGCCATAAAAGTAACTGTAACCCACATTCACACCTTTCTCGAAATCGGATCGGGTGAATCACGGCAAACCTTCGGCGTACCGCCCAGGAAATTGGGGCCTCCCCCTTCTTGAGAAGGACAGCGTCCGCGAACTACAACGTCAGGCCCGGATACAGCGGATTGGCCGCCAGCAGTTCGGTGGCGGCCGAATGCACTCGCCGCGCGGTGCCGTCCGCCAGCGCGTACTTGGCCTTCGAAGGACCCGATGCGGCGGCCACAGGTTCCGTGTTGGTGAGCACGTCGACGACCAGCTCGGCCACCCGGTCGAACTCGGCGGCACCGAAGCCGCGGGTGGTCAGCGCCGGAGTGCCGAACCGGATGCCGCTGGTGTACCAGGCACCGTTCGGGTCGGCCGGGATCGAGTTGCGGTTGGTGACGACACCGGAGTCCAGCAGCGCCGACTCCGCCTGGCGTCCCGTCAGCCCGAACGAGTGGACGTCGAGCAGCACGATGTGGTTGTCGGTGCCGCCGGTGACCAGCGTCGCGCCGCGCTTCAGGAAGCCCTCGGCCAGCGCCTTGGCGTTGTCGGCGACCCGCTGCGCGTAGGTCTGGAACGCGGGCTGGCGCGCCTCGGCGAGCGCAACGGCCTTCGCGGCCATCACGTGCGAAAGCGGACCGCCGAGCACCATCGGGCAGCCCTTGTCGACCGCGTCGGCGTAGTCGGGGGTGGCCAGCACCAGCCCGCCGCGCGGCCCGCGCAGCGACTTGTGCGTGGTGGTCGTGGTCACGTGGGCGTGCGGCACCGGGTCCTCGTCGCCGGTGAATACCTTGCCTGCCACCAGGCCCGCGAAGTGGGCCATGTCGACCATCAGCGTCGCGCCGACCTCGTCGGCGATCTCGCGCAGCTTGGCGAAGTTGACCCGACGTGGGTAGGCGGAGTAGCCGCCGACGAGCACCAGCGGTTTGAACTCGCGGGCGGCCTGCGCCAGTGCGTCGTAGTCGAGCAGCCCGGTGACGGGGTCGGTCCCATAGCTGCGCTGGTGGAACATCTTGCCGCTGATGTTCGGGCGGAAGCCGTGGGTGAGGTGACCGCCCGCATCCAACGACATGCCCATCAGCCGCTGGTTGCCGAGCTTGGCGCGCAGCTGCTCCCAGTCGGCCTCGGACAGGTCGTTGACATGCTTGGCGCCGGCCTCGACCAAGCCGGGCGCCTCGACCCGGGTTGCCAGGATGGCCCAGTACGCAACGAGGTTGGCGTCGATGCCGGAGTGTGGTTGGACATAGGCATGTGGCGAACCGAACAGCTGCTCGGCGTGCTCGGCGGCTACCGCCTCGACGGTGTCGACGTTCTGACAGCCGGCGTAGAAGCGGTGCCCGATGGTGCCCTCGGCGTACTTGTCGGAGAGCCAGGTGCCCATGGTGAGCAGCACCGCGGGCGAGGCGTAGTTCTCGCTGGCGATCAGCTTCAGCGAATCTCGTTGGTCGGCAAGCTCTTTGCGTGTCGCGGCGGCGATGCGTGGTTCGACCGATTCGATGATCTGCAGGATGTCTCGGTAGGCGGCGCTCGCGGTGTCGGCGTACTCGGCGCCAGGAGCGGCGGTGGGGGCACCTCCCGCTCGCGGGGGAGTGCTTACGGTCGAGTCTGCAGTCATGCGTAGAGCGTAATCCGGTCGGCGAGTCGACCGTCCTCCGCCCGCCTATGCGCGACTTTGTCGCTCAAAGCATCGAGTAGCTATGCGCTTGCGACACTGTCGCTGATAGGCGGGCACCGCGGGCACTGCCTCCGCCCGGGACTGATGTGACCGATGTGACGCCATGGGGCCGACGGGCTACGCGGCTCGCAGCGCGGAAGGGATCAGCGGCTCGTCCAGCAGCCTGCCGAACCGCTCGGTGAGGCTGATCCCGGCGGGACGACCGTCCAGCCAGCCGCGCAGCAGCCGGTACCCCTCGACATACGTGCTGGTGTAGGCCCGCCACAGCGGCGAAGACAGAAACCGCAGCATCTGCCTGGCCCGTTCATCGTTGACCAGCAGCCAGCGCCGCAGGAAGGCCACCACGTCGTCGACGTCGCGGTGTTCGTCGTGCAGCATCAGCGCGGCGTCCTGCCGGACGTCGGCCAGCGCCGCAGCCGCCTCCGACACCGCCTCGGCACGTTCACCGTCGAAGCGCAGTCCCAGGTCGGCGTAGATCTCGCCGGCCCAGCCGCCCCACTTCGGGCCGATCGCGACGTAGAGCGCGAGGTCGGCCAGGCCCTCGGCCATCAAGCACTGCGGGGTGTTGACCAGAAACAGCGTTTGCTCGGTGTGGCCGTGCTTGGCCACCAGTCCTGCCTCCTTGCGGCAGTGCTCGGTGTGGTGGCCGGGATAGGACTCGTGCGCCACCAGTCGGGGCAGGTTCGACATCTGTTGGCGTAGGTCGGCGTTCACGGCGACGGTCGAGCGGTAGTCGCCGAGGTAATAGTTGAACCCGGACCACGGCTTGTCGGTCACCACCTCGTAGCTGATGGTCTCGCTGTCGGGCAGCGGGAACTCGGCGCGCACCCGGTCGCGCAGCCCGCTGGAGAACGCGTGGATGCACACCTCGAGCCGTTCGGGCGGGATCTCCTCGGCGGTGCGGTAGGCCTGCATCCGCCCGGCCAACGGTCCGGTCCCGCCCAACGCTTCGTCGAGACGGGCGTGCGCCTCCCGGTACCGGTCTGGATCGCCCTTGCCGATCTGAACATCGAAATAGGCTTCGACCTCGTCGACGAAGCCGACGGACTGCCCGGCGAACTTCCGTCCGGCACAAGCCAGCGCGCGCAGATGGGCGCCGATGTAGTCGGCGCGGACGTCGTCGAAGCCCGATGACCCGTTGGTGCGCGGCACATTGGGCAGCTCGGCGGACAGCCGGTCGGCCTGCCGGGCCAGGTCGGCGGGGTCTGGTGCCGGTTCGGATGCGACGGCCTCTCGCAGGGCGGGATCGCCGGTGAAGGAGTCGACGTAGCCTTCCTCGATCCGATCGAACCGCAGGCCGAGCAGCAGGTATTCGCGGATCAGGGTGCCGGGGTCCATGGCGACCACGCTAACTGCAAGACTGACCTCATGCCGCGGCTGAGCGAGCCGAGCCCCTACGTGGAGTTCGACCGGAGTCAGTGGCGCGCGCTGCGCATGTCGACACCGTTGAAGCTGACCGAGGACGAGCTGGTCAAGCTGCGCGGTCTCGGTGAGAAGATCGACCTGCTCGAGGTCGAAGAGGTCTATCTGCCGCTTGCACGGTTGATTCACCTTCAGGTGGCGGCCCGGCAGCGGCTGTTCGCCGCCACCGCAGAGTTCCTCGGTGAGCCCCAACAGAACCCCGACCGGCCGGTGCCGTTCATCATCGGTGTCGCGGGCAGCGTGGCGGTGGGCAAGTCCACCACGGCTCGCGTGCTGCAGGCGCTGCTGGCCCGCTGGGAACACCATCCCCGGGTTGACCTGGTCACCACAGATGGGTTCCTTTACCCGAACGCCGAGCTGAATCGTCGAAACCTGATGCACCGTAAGGGGTTTCCCGAGAGCTACGACCGCAGGGCGCTGATGCGGTTCGTCACCGCGGTGAAGTCAGGCGCCGATCAGGCTTGTGCGCCGGTGTATTCGCATCTGCTGTACGACATCGTTCCCGGCGAGAAGCAGATCATCCGCCACCCGGACATCCTGATCCTCGAGGGACTCAATGTGCTGCAGACCGGTCCGGCGCTGATGGTCTCGGACCTGTTCGACTTCTCGGTCTACGTCGACGCCCGGATCGAGGACATCGAAGGGTGGTACATCTCCCGGTTCCTGACCATGCGGTCGACGGCGTTCGCCAACCCTGAGTCGCACTTCCACCACTACGCCACCCTGACCGACGATCAGGCGGTCTTCGCGGCCAGCGACATCTGGCAGTCCATCAACCGCCCCAACCTGATCGACAACATCCTGCCCACACGGCCGCGGGCCACCCTCGTGCTGCGCAAGGACGCCGACCACTCCATCAACCGGCTGCGACTTCGCAAGTTGTAATCGCGAAATCAGACTTATGACACGGATTTCGCAAGAAACCGTGCCATAAGTCTGAACTCGAACCGCTACGCCTTCATCCGGCGCAGGCCCTGGTACTGCAGTTCGGCGAACACCAGCGTGTAGACCCCGCTGGCGAGTGTCAGGACGACACCGGTCGTGGTCAACGGCCATACGTCCGCGAGGACGACGGCCACGGCCCCAATCGTGTACAGCAGATTGGCGATGATCACGGCGATGCCGGGCTTGCGTACCGACTGCATCGCGGCCAGCCCGAACACGACGATGCCGTAGGCGATGAAGAACGCGCCCATCGCGTACTCGGTCGCCAGCGTCGTGCCCGAGATCTCCGCGACCCAGCCGGCGAGCGCGACATTGACGATGCCGAGCACGCCGGTGATGAGGGCGTCGGCCCTCATCGCGAAGCGCAGCAACGAGTCCGTCGAGTCTTTCAGCAGGGGGGTGGTGATGGCGGTCATGGGTTTCCTCTCCTGTTGTTTCTCGTTCTTGACTGAAATCCGTGAGCCGGGTGCGGGGCCGCCGACCTAAACCTCGAAAACGCCTGCCGCCCCGCACCGGCGGGGAGGGAGTCACGCCAGACGGCGCACTCCGAGGTACTGGGCGTAGGCGAAGCCCAACGTGACGGCGGTGAACGTGATCGTCGCCACGACGCCGAGTGCGGTCAGCGGCAGCCACCCCGCGATGAGCACGACGGCGACGAGGACGGCGAACGCGACGTTCCCCGCAAGCACGCCGACGCCGACACGCCGGACGTCCGGTATACCCGCAGCGGCATACAGCACCACGCCGTAGACGACGAGCGCCGCACCGGCGATCCATTCGGACGTGGGTGACAGGCCGGACAGCCGCGAGAGCGGATCGGCGGCCATGGCGACAAGCAGACCGAGCGCCCCGCACAAGGTGGCGTCGGCGCGCAGCGCAAAACGCAGCAGTGAATCTGTGCTTTCCCGGACGGGCCGGGTGGTGATTGCGGTCATGTCTGTAGATGCTGCGCAGATGTCACTGCCAGATCGACGCCAGACGCTGCCAGCTACTGCCAAGCCCTGGTCAGTGCGGTTTACCGGTCCCGCGCCGTGACCAGATTGGCGCGCAGATCGGCGGCGATCAGCCGAGCCGCGGCGTTCTGCCAGTTGTGCAGCGACCGCTGCGGCACCTCAGTGACGAACCACTGCCACGCCTGGCGGGCGACGGGATCGAGGCCGGCGGCGGTCGCGTTCTGCGCGTAGGCCCGCACGCCGACCACGTAGGGGAAATACAGCGCGTTGTAGTGGCGCCACTGCTCGGTGGTGCCGAAGTCGCCGCTGTCGCGTGGCTTGAGCCGGGCGATGCGATCGGCCAGCAGGGCCTTGAGCTCATTGGCCCGTTCCAAGGGTTGGTCGGGGGCGCCGCGGGCGGCCAGCCGTTCGTCGATGATCGGCAACGCGGTCAGCGGACTGGCCACCAGCTTGGAGAGGTCACCGTAGTGGCCGAGCGCACGACGGGTCAGCCGCGCGAAGGTGTCGTCATCGACGGTGTCGAGCGGGTTGGCCGACCGCAGCGGCAGCGCGGCCTCGGTGCGGCGCAGCGTCGCGCGGTCGGCGCGTAGGCCGGGCGAGCGGGAGAACGCCAGCCGGTCAAGAAGGCCGGCAAGCGGGTCTGCCAGCACATTGATCGAGACCGCGATCGCCACGCTGGTGAACAACAGCACCGTCAGCGCCGTCCGCTCCTCTGTCAGTGCCATGCCGATCAACGCCTGCCCGCCGAACAGCACTACCACCACGCCCGTCGCAGCGAACGAACGCAGCATGTCGGCGCGCAGCGCCTGGCCTTCATCGAACGCATCCCACATCGCGACCGCAACTCCCAGCAGGGCGACGTCAAAACCGGTTGAGGCCAAGGCAAGCCAGCTGGGCACGAGTCCGAGCGGGATGACCAGGATCGCGTTACCGAGCGCGAAGAACAGCGTCGCGACCACGATGTAGCCCACCACCGGTCTCGGTTGCCACGGACCGAACACCGCTCGCAGCATCGCACCGAGCGACGACAGCGAGATCGCACCGAACATCACCCAGTGACCGAGCCGCAACGGGCCGTCGACGGTGCCTGCCATCACGGCGCCGAGCAGCGCGACCGCGCCGACAACGGCGACGAGCAGAATCTCACCGGCCCGGCTGCGCCAGGTGTCACAGGGTCGGGACAGTTCGAGCAGCACCGCGAACCAGGCAATGCCCGGCACGGCAACCAGATAGATCTCGATGCTGGAGAGCACATCCGACCCGCTGACGACCCGCACGGCGTCGAGCGCCACCACTGCCGCGAAACTGGTAAGTCCGATAGCGGCCAGTACCAGCACCGGCTTGCGCGGGTCACGGGCCAGCAGGTAGAGGCCCAACCACCAGCTGAGCGAGAAGACCACCGCTGACAGCGCAGCCATGACTAAAGTGTGGCATGCCGCTCAGCGGCCACATCGGCTGAGCCGATCAGCGCCCGTAGCGGCGGTGCCGCGCGGTGTAATCACGCAGCGCGCGCAGGAAATCCACCCGCCGGAACTCCGGCCAGTAGGCCTCGGTGAACCACATCTCCGAATACGCGCTCTGCCACAGCAGGAAGCCGGACAGCCGCTGCTCTCCCGACGTACGGATGACCAGATCGGGATCGGGCTGGCCGGAGGTGTACAGGTTCTCCGAGATCGCGTCGGCGGTGACGGCCTCGACCAGCTGCTCACCCGATGCACCGTTGGCGAGCTCCTTGCCGAGCAGCGCCCGCACCGCGTCGACGATCTCCTGCCGTCCGCCGTAGCCGACGGCGACGTTCACGTGGAAGCCACCGTGGCCGTTGGTCGACTCCACGGCATCCCGCAGCCGCCGGGCCGGCTCCTCGCCGAGCAGTTCCAGGTCACCGACCGTGCGCACGCTCCACCGGTTCGCCGGCGCGCAGATCTCCTCCACCACGTCGGTGATGATCTCGATCAGGGAGGACAGCTCCTCGGTATCGCGCTGCAGGTTCTCCGTCGAGAGCAGGTAGACGGTGGCCATTTCGATGCCCGCGTCCTGGCACCAGCGCAGCATCTCTGCGATCTTCGCCGCACCTGCCCGGTAGCCGTAACTCACGTCATCGTGACCAGCATCACGGGCCCACCGCCGGTTGCCGTCGCAAAGCACCGCGATATGGCGGGGCAGTTCGGATTTCGAGACCGCGAGACCCTGCCGCAGCCGCATTTCATAAAGCCGGTACATCGGCTCTTTGAGACGCGCGGGAATGATCTCCACGAAGATCCAGACTACTGTGGCGGTCGAGAATCACCGAGCAGGCAATGGGGGTGACGTTGATCGCGTCAATCGACACCGAAGAACCGGATCGCAGACACCGTCCCCGCGACGGCGCCGAAGACTTCCCCGAGGCGGTCGTCGACCACGTCGCGCATGCCATAGGCAAGCCGCGTGCGCGCGGTTGGATCCACGTCTACTCGGCCGTGGTCGCCTTCATCGCCGGAGCCACGCTGGTGTCGGTGTCCTGGGCGATGGTCGGGACACGGGCAGGGATCGCGACACTCATCTACACGCTGACGATCGTGGCCATGTTCGCGGTCAGTGGCGCCTACCACCGGGTGAACTGGAGATCGAAGACGCTTCGCAAATGGATGAAGCGCGCCGACCACTCGATGATCTTCGTGTTCATCGCGGGCAGCTACACACCTTTCGCTCTGCTGGCGCTGCCGCAGGAGAAGGGCATGGTGCTGTTCTGGATCGTCTGGGGCGGGGCCATCGCGGGCGTGCTGCTGAAGATGTTCTGGCCGTCCGCGCCGCGGTGGGTGGGCGTGCCGCTCTACCTAGTGCTGGGCTGGGTCGCGGCGTGGTTCGTCGGGCCGATCCTGGACGGCGCCGGCGTGGCCGCCCTGGTGCTGCTGATCGTCGGTGGCGCGCTCTACAGCATCGGCGGCGTGCTGTACGGCTTCAAGTGGCCCGACCTGTGGCCCGCCACGTTCGGACACCACGAGTTCTTCCACGCCTGCACGGCGGTGGCCGCGATCTGCCACTACATCGCGATGTGGTTCGCGGTGTTCAGCGGCTAGAGCGGCGTGATGTTGTCGGGGGTCCAGTAGGCCTTCATCGACGCGATCTTGCCTTCGTCGTTGAACGTCATGACGCTGATGATCTCGATGCGCATCCGGTTCCCGCCGACATCGACCTTGAGCGCCCAGAAAAACGCCACCTCGTTGCCGAGGGCGCGCAGCGTGAATACTTCGGGTTCGGCGTTCACATTCGCGAGGCTGCCGTAGAAGCCGCGGATCGCCCGGCGGCCGATATGCACCTCGCCGCCGACCGGGTCCTCGACAGTTGCGTCGTCGGCGTAGAGCTCGGCGATGTCGTCGGCCCGACCCTGCGCGGCCAGCTCGAGATAATGGTTGACGGTCTTGGCCTTGTCTTCGGCGGTCGACATGCGCCGAAGGCTACACGGCTGCGCTCAGCGCGGAAGCGAGTTCCCCGGCGGTGGTGACGGGCAGGTCGCACACCCGGCCGCGGCACACGTAGGCGGCGTCGGCGCCACCGACCCGATCGCGGTCGATCAGCAGCTCCGAGGAGTTCACCGCGCCGCCGACCACGACGGCGCCTCCGGGCGCCAGCTCGCGGGCGGCGCCGAGCAACGGCGAGTCGGAAACGTCGGTGGCCACAGCGATCTGGATGGGGCCGCGCACGGCGGCCTCGGCAACGGCCAGCCAGTGCCCGCCCGAGCGCGGGAGCCTGGCCAGCACCGGTGCCGCCGAGGACAACGCTTCAGCGGCCGCCGAGGCGTACCGGTCGGACCGCAGCGCCGGCACCAGGTGCGCCGCGGTGAGCAGGGCCTCGGTGATCGACGACGCCCCCGACGGCGTAGCGCCGTCCAGCGGGTCGGCGGGGCGCACCAACAGCTGCTCGGCGTCGTCGGCGGTGTCGAACCACCGACCGGGACGCTCGGCGTCGGCGAAGTGTTCCAGCGCGGTGTCGAGCAGCCCGGTGGCGGCGTCCAGCCACTGCGCCTTGCCGGAGATCTGGTGCAGCGTGAGCAGCCCGGTGGCCAGCGTCGCGTAGTCCTCCAGAATCGCCGCGCTGTCGCCGACCCGCCCGCCCAGACTGGCGCGGCGCAGCCGGCCGTCAACGATGTGCAGGTCGAGCAGCGCCTGCGCGCATCGGCATGCGGCGTCGAGGAATTCGGGACGGTCCACCGCCACACTCGCCTCGGCCAGCGCGGTGATCGCCCATCCGTTCCAGGCGGTGACGACCTTGTTGTCTCGACCCGGCTGCGGCCGGACCAACCGGGCGGCCAGCAGCGCGGTCCGGATCCGGTCGAACCGTTCGGGGTCGTCGGGGTCGGCGGGAAGCTGAAGCACCGAGCTGCCGCGCTCGAAGGTGCCTGCCTCGGTCACGCCGAAAACCTGTGCGGCCCAGCGGCCGTCGTCCTCGCCGAGGACTTCGCTCAGCTGGGAGGGCGTCCAGACATACGTCGAGCCTTCCTTTCCGTCAGCGTCGGCGTCCAGCGAGGAAATGAACATGTCGTCGACGCCTAGCTCGTCGATCAGGAATAGCGCCGTCTCTTCGGTGACCTTGCGCGCCAACGGGTTTCCGGTACGCCGTGCCCAGTGCGCGTAGGCCCGCAACAGCAGCGCGTTGTCGTAGAGCATCTTCTCGAAGTGCGGCACCACCCAGGAAGCGTCGACGCTGTACCGAGCGAACCCGCCGGCAAGCTGGTCGTAGATGCCGCCTCGCGCCATCGCGGTGCCGGTGCGTTCGACGGCGGCCAGCGGCGCCGGGTCGCCAGTGCGTTCGTGGCTGCGCAGCAGCGCCTCCAGCAGCGCCGACGGCGGAAACTTCGGCGCGCCAGACTGATTGGTTGAGAAACCGCCTCTGGCGGTGTCCTCGTCGCGCAGAACGCCCGCGACCGCGTGGTCGCACAACGCGGGCTGCACCTCGGGTCCGCCGCCGGGCAGCCCGGAGGCCATCGACCGCAGCTCCCCGATGATCTGGTCGGAGGCCTGTTCGACCTCGTCGCGCCGACTGCGCCAGGTGTCGGTGACGGCGGCGAGCAGCTGCAGGAAGTTGGGCTTCGGGTAATAGGTGCCGCAGAAGAACGGTCGGCCGTCAGGGGTGAGGAAACAGGTCATCGGCCAACCGCCCTGCCCCGTCAGCGCGACGGTGGCGTTCATGTACACCGCATCGAGGTCCGGCCGCTCTTCGCGATCCACCTTGATGCACACGAAGCCGGCGTTCATCGCGGCCGCCACTTCGTCGTCCTCGAACGACTCGTGGGCCATCACATGACACCAGTGGCAGGCGGCGTAGCCGATCGACAGCAGGATCGGCACGTCCCGCGCCACCGCCTCGGCCAGCGCCTCCGGCGTCCATTGCCGCCAGTGCACTGGGTTCTCCGCGTGCTGGCGCAGATACGGGCTGGTGGCCTCGACGAGGGTGTTGCGCTGGGTATTCATTCTCGACTCACGCTCGCTCCGGTCCTCGCTCGCTCCTCGCTGCGATCCTCACTCGCGCTCGTCTTCGGGCGAGCTCATTCGGGCGCCTTGCGATCGGTGTCCGGTTCGGCGCCGTCGTCGGCCGCCTGATCCGGCTGGGGGTTGTCCCGGTCGAACGATTCCGGCAGCCGCTTCAGATGCCGGTTCATCGACCGCACCAACAGGAAGGTGCCGATCAGCAGCAGCACGACGATCAGCAGTCCGAACGGGCTCGCCTTACCGAAATCCGGTCCGGTATTGCGGGGCGCCTCGTCGGCCAACAGGCCGACGATCATCACAAGGGTGTCAGTCATCGTCGGACTCGATACCGGCGAAGAGGTCGGTCTCCGGCAGGCGGATCGGCACCCGCGAGCGAGCCAGCTCGAATTCCTCTGTCGGCCAAAGCCGTTGCTGCCATTCGATGGGCGCGTGGAAAAAGTCGCCCGTCGGGTCGATCTGGGTGGCGTGGGCGCGCAGCGCATCGTCGCGTTGCGAGAAGTACGCCGAGCACTCGACACGGGTGGTCACCCGGTCGGCGAACACGTCGTGCTCCGGATCCCAGTGCTTGAGCCATTTCTCGAACGGCCCCTGCTGGCCGTGCTTGGCGAACTCCTCCTGCAGCAGCTGCATGCGCTGCCGCACGAAGCCGTGGTTGTAGTACAGCTTGCTGATCCTCCACGGTTCACCGGCGTCGCCGTAGAGCCGGTAGTCGGCGGCGGCCTCGTAAGCGGCGACCGACACCTGGTGGCAGCGGATGTGGTCGGGGTGGGGGTAGCCGCCGTTCTCGTCGTAGGTGGTCATCACGTGCGGCTTGAACTCGCGGATCACCCGCACCAGCGCCTCGGTCGGCTCCTCCAGCGGTTCCAGCGCGAAGCAGCCCTCGGGCAGCGGCGGCGGGGGATCACCTTCGGGTAGCCCGGAATCGACGAAGCCCAGCCATTGGTGCTCGACGCCGAGAATCTCGGCGGCCTTGCGCATCTCGTCGCGACGGATCTCGGCTATCCGCCCGTGCACGTCGGGCAGATCCATCGCCGGGTTGAGGATGTCGCCGCGCTCGCCACCGGTCAGGGTCACCACCAGCACCCGCGCGCCCTCGGCGGCGTACTTGGCCGTGGTGGCGGCACCCTTGCTGGACTCGTCGTCCGGGTGGGCGTGCACTGCCATCAACCGCAGTTGCTTCAACTGGTCCCTCGTCACCTGGTCTTCAACCGTCGTCGTAGTCCTATAGTTCCAGTCCTAGTAGATGTAACCGACCGATGGGGCACCCAAAACTCTCATGATCGAGCGTCCCGCCGCCCGCTATGGGCGCCAGCGCCTGTCGCGCCGGTCGCGTCGCTGGTTGGCGATCGGTCTGACGGTGCTGGTCCTGCTGGCCGGGGTGGTGGTCGCGATCGTGGCGTCGCAGCGGCTGGGCAGTGGCGATGTGCAGGGCGAACTGGGCGGATATCAGCTGGTCGACGACGAGACATTGGCGGTGACGATCAAGGTCACCCGGGCCGACCCGTCGCGTCCGGTGGTGTGCGTCGTGCGGGCCCGGTCCATCGACGGCAGCGAAACCGGCCGCCGGGAGGTGCTGGTGCCGCCGTCGCAACAGGACACCGTGAACGTGACCACCGTCGTCAAGTCCACCCGGCCACCGGTGGTCGGCGATGTGTACGGGTGCGGAACCGACGTGCCGCCCTACCTGGTGGCGTCCTGATACCGGCGTCAGGTCGACCGCGCAACAAACGCCGAACAGCGAATACGTGAAAAGCGGTTGACGCGGCGGTGGTAGCATAGTGCGATACACGGTTCCTGCTGGGACCGTGTATTGCTGCATCTGCGCGCAGATTAGGCACTGACCAATGTGGCAATACATACGAAAGCTCCCGGCAGAAGACATGGATTTTTCACGCCGAAAGCGCGAAGACGGAGACAGGAGCGCGACGACATGACCGACATCCAGGTCAACTGGCTGACCCAGGAGGCATACGATCGGCTGAAGGCGGAGCTTGATCAGCTGATCGCCCACCGGCCGATCATCGCAGCCGAGATCAACGACCGCCGAGAAGAAGGCGACCTGCGGGAGAACGGCGGCTATCACGCCGCTCGGGAGGAACAGGGCCAAGAGGAGGCCCGCATTCGTCAGCTGCAGGAGCTTCTCAACAATGCCAAGGTCGGCGAGGCACCCAAGCAGTCCGGCGTCGCTCTGCCCGGCTCGGTCGTCACGGTCGTCTATGAAACCGACAAGACCGAAGAGACGTTCCTGATCGCCACCCGGCAGGAAGGCGTGAGCGACGGCAAGCTCGAGGTGTACTCGCCGCACTCGCCGCTGGGCGCAGCGCTGATCGACGCGAAGGTCGGCGAGAAGCGCAGCTTCACCGTGCCCAACGGCAACGTCATCGAGGTGACCCTGAAGAAGGCCGAGCCCTACCACTCCTGACGCGACCCGGCGGGCGCCATCGCGTTACAGTCCGCTTCATGGCGCAGATCGCCGAGGATTTGTTTCTGCTGCTGTTGGACAACGCGTCCGCGCAGCCCGGTTTGGACCGGTCACGACGTGAGCGCGTGCTGTCGGCGGCGGTGCTGCTGGACTTGGCGTTCCTCTGCCGTATCCGGCCCGCGGTGAACGATGAAAACGTGGAGCCCGGACGACTGGTAGCGCTCGCTGGGCCGATGCCGCTTGACCCCGTCATGGAGCCGGCGTTCGCGCTGCTCGCGCACCGCCCGCTGAGCCCCGCCGCCGCGGTGTCCAAACTGCGTCGACACATCCAGGAGAACATTGCCCAGCACCTCGAACGCACGGGTCAGATCCGGCGTGTTCGGT
Source organism: uncultured Actinomycetota bacterium (assembly GCA_963800125.1). GTDB lineage: Bacteria > Actinomycetota > Actinomycetes > Mycobacteriales > Mycobacteriaceae > Mycobacterium. The sequence goes on from CAWDAC010000030.1 coordinate 256,372, forward strand.
TGCAGGGCAAGCGATTCAACCATTCGTACGCATGGCCGCTTACCAATCGCGAGCGGGTGACGCTGGTACGTGCGGCGCTGTTGTCGGCGCTGTTCGACCGCCAACCGCCGACACCGTCAACGGCGGCGATCGTGTCGCTGTTGCACGCCGTGGACGGGTTCGGCGCGCTGCTGAGCCTGAGCGATCGCGGCTGGCGATGGGTGCACATGCGGGCCGGTGAAATCGCGAGCGGCAGTTGGGTTGACGAATCTGAAACCGGGCTGCCCGAGGTGAACCTCGCGGTCACCGCGTCGGCCATGCGGTCGGCCCTAACGTAGCGCCTGCTCCAAATCGGCGAGCAGGTCCGCGGCGTCTTCGATGCCCACCGAGAGCCGGACCAGATCGTCGGGCACCTCGAGCTGCGAGCCGGCGGTCGACGCATGCGTCATAGCCCCCGGAAACTCGATCAGCGACTCCACACCGCCCAGCGACTCCGCGAGAATGAAAACCTCTGTCCGCGAACAGAAGTCGTGCGCCGCCTGACGGCCGCCCCGCAGCCGCACCGACACCATGCCCCCGAAGGCGCTCATCTGCTTGGCGGCGACGTCATGGCCGGGGTGGCCGGGCAGACCGGGATACAGCACCGTTTCGATCGCGGGATGGTTCTCCAGGAACTCGGCGACCAGCGCGGCATTGTCGCTGTGCCGCTGCATGCGCAGGACCAACGTCTTGAGGCCCCGCATGGTCAGATAAGCGTCGAACGGACCCGGCACCGCGCCCGCCCCGTTCTGCAGGAAAGCGAATAGGGTGTCGAGCTCCTCGTCGTTGGTCAGCAGGGCTCCGCCGACGACGTCGGAATGGCCGCCAATGTACTTCGTCGTCGAGTGCAGCACGATGTCCGCACCGAGTAGCAGTGGCTGCTGAAGCGCTGGCGAAGCAAAGGTGTTGTCCACCAACACTTTCACATTCGATGCCGCAGCGAGCTGGGCGATCGCGCCGATGTCCGCGATGGACAGCAGCGGATTGGTCGGCGTTTCGACCCAGATCAGTCTGGTCTTGGGTGTGATCGACGCGAGCACCGCGTCGAGGTCGGCCAGTGACACCGCCGTGTAGTCGACCCCCCAGTTCGTGAACACCTTGTCGATGAGGCGGAAGGTGCCGCCGTAGGCATCGTCGGGCATCACCACGTGATCGCCGGGACGCAGCAGTGCGCGCAGCGCGCAGTCCGTGGCGGCCATCCCGGAGCTGAACGCACGTCCGAAGGCCGCCTCCTCCACCGCGGCCAGCGACGCCTCCAGCGCCGCGCGGGTCGGGTTTCCGGTGCGGGCGTACTCGAAGCCGCCGCGAAGGCCGCCGACCCCGTCCTGGGCGAAGGTGGAGCTTGCGTAGATCGGGGCGTTGACGGCGCCGGTCTGGGGGTCCGGCCGGAACCCGGCGTGGATGGCCTTGGTGGCCAAACCCTGCCATCGGCCGCGGTGCTTATTCATCATCGATCAGCCTAACGATGGCCGGGCAGGTGTCGGCGCGGTGTAGACATGGACCATGGCTTCCGCAAGTTCCACCACCCGAATCGACGACCTGCTCGATGTCGACTCGATGCTTGCGCCCGAGGACATCGAGCTGCGCCAGACTGTGCGCCGGTTCGGCGATCAGCGGCTCCGGCCGTACATCGCCGAGTGGTTCGAGACCGGCGAGGTACCCGTCCGCGAACTGGCCGCCGACCTGGGCAAGCTCGGGCTCCTGGGCATGCACCTGAAGGGCTACGGCTGCGGCGGCTCGACCGCCACCGCATACGGGCTGGTATGCCAGGAGCTCGAGGCAGTCGACAGCGGCCTGCGCAGCCTGGTGTCGGTGCAGGGCTCGCTGGCGATGTTCGCCATCCATCGGCACGGCAGCGAGGACCAGCGCAACCAGTGGCTGCCCGCGATGGCCAGCGGCGACGTCATCGGCTGTTTCGGGCTGACCGAGCCCGACTTCGGCTCCAATCCCGCCGGCATGCGCACCAGCGCGCGGCGCGACGGCTCCGACTGGATCCTCAACGGTTCGAAGATGTGGATCACCAACGGCTCGGTCGCCGACATCGCGGTCGTGTGGGCACGCGCCGAGGAGGGCATCCTCGGCTTCCTGGTGCCGGGCGGAACACCGGGATTCACCGCCAGGGAGATGACACACAAACTCTCGCTGCGGGCGTCGGTCACCTCCGAGCTGCACCTCGACGACGTACGGCTGCCCGCCGAGGCGCAGCTGCCCGAGGCGCGAGGCTTATCAGGTCCGCTTGCCTGCCTGTCGGAGGCCAGGTTCGGCATCGTGTTCGGCAGCATCGGCGCCGCGCGGGACTGCCTTCAGACCACGCTGGACTACGTCGGCACCCGCGAGGTGTTCGACAAACCGCTGGCGGGATACCAACTCACGCAAGCCAAGATCGCCGATATGGCCGTCGAGCTGGGCAAGGCGCAGCTACTGGCGCTGCACCTGGGACGGCTGAAGGACAGCGGACGGATCCGGCAGGAACAGGTCAGCGTTGGCAAGCTCAACAACGTCCGGGAAGCAATCAAGATCGCCCGGCAATGCCGAACCTTGCTCGGCGCCAACGGAATCACCCTGGAATACCCGGTGATCCGGCACGCCAACAACCTCGAATCGGTGCTGACCTACGAGGGCACGTCCGAGGTGCATCAACTCGTCATCGGTGAGGCGCTGACCGGTGTCAGCGCCTTCCGCTGACCCTCAGTACGGTTGCGGATACGGTCTCGGCGGAGGCTCTTGCGTGTCCAACGGCACGCAGACGGTGCTCATGATCTTGTCGGCGATCGTTTGGCGCTTGTCGTCCCACAGCGGAAACAGATAGCCGATGTAGCAGATGAGTTGGTCGACGTAGTGGGCGATTTGGCGCAAGAATGACCGCCAGAAGCCGATGGGTTGCCAGGTTTTTTCGCTGATGACCTTGAACTTCAGCACCGATTTGCCGATGCTCTGCCCTGTCTTGCCCTGGCGGTAGCAGAAGTTCCAGAAGAAGTAGACCGCCATCAGCAGCAGCGCACTCAGCGCGACGATCGCCCACAAGGTCCGACGGCTCACTCGAGCAGTCAGTGCCCTCCGCGAAGCTCTCCGCGGCGCAGCTCGCGCCATACTCGACGGCTTCGACCAGGTAGGGCAGGGCAAGGAGGATGTAGAACGGGGTCCAATCGATGAGAAAGGCCAGCAGTCTTCTGGACCACGGGGTGTAGGCCTCCCGCGGCAGCACACGCGGCGGCGGTGGAGGCGGGGGCGGGGGCGGGTATCCGGACCCGGGATAACGCGGGTAGGCGCCGGGCGGCGGGGGGTAGTAGCCGCCAGGTGGCGGAGGCGGATAGTTATCGGGCGTCGGCGGATGTTCGGTCATGGCGTTTTCCATACAGATAAGAGCATGGAATGAGCCCAATCCGGACACTTATTTCAGCACTGAGTACCAGCGCGGCTTTTTGTGACGTAGGAGTACCCGTATTCCCGCGTGACTGGGCACTCCTACGTCTTCGAGGCGCAAAGAACCGTTAGTGCCGCGGAGGGCCCTGCTGCGCCCCTGGTAGCAGCGGCTGCGGATTCAGCGGCACACACACCGTGGTCATGATCTTGTCGGCCAGTGTCTGCCGCTTGGCGTCCCACAACGGGAACAGGTAGCCGATATAGCACACCAGGCTGTCGACGATATGGGCGATCTGGCGGACGATGGACATGCCGAAACCGATTGGTTGCCAAGTCTTCTCGCTCACGACCTTGAACTTCAGCACCGACTTGCCGATGCTCGAGCCGGTGGTGCCCTGGCGGTAGCCGTAATTCCAGATCACGTACGCCAGCGCGAGGATCGACGCCAGACCGGAGAAGATAACGCCGATCACCGAGAAGCTCGACGTGCAGGCGACGCCGTAGTCGTTGGTGACGCATTGGTTGTCGCCGGTAGCGAACGCGATGCCCTGGCCGATGCCGACGACGACCGCAAAGGGGATGAAGTCGATGATGAACGCCCCGACGCGGTGGATCCACGACGTGTAGGCCTCTTTCGGCAGCGCCGGACCCGGCGGCGGAGGCGGTGGCGGATAGCCAGGCGCGCCCTGTGGTGGAGGCGGCGGGTAACCGCCCTGCCGTGGTGGCGGCGGGTAACCGCCCTGCCGTGGTGGCGGCGGGTAGCCCCCCGGCGGCGGGGGTGGCGGATAGCCACCTTGCGGCGGGGGCGGGTAGTTGCCGGGCGGTGGGGGCGGTGGTTGGTCGGTCATCACGCTTCCACGGGTCGAGGAGTTTGCTGGGGTGGGTTGGGTTGGGCCGGCCCGCGGCGCTGAAGCTACGGGCCGGCCCCCGCCTGCAATTGCCTACAGGGGCAGGCAGACCGTGGTCATGATCTTGTCGGCCAGTGTCTGCCGCTTCGGGTCCCACAACGGGAACAGGAAGCCGATGTAGCAGATGATGGCGTCGACGATGTGCGCGATCTGGCGGACGATGGACATGCCGAAACCAATTGGCTGGCCTGTCTTTTCGCTGACCACTTTGAACTTCATGATCGACTTACCGATGCTCGAGCCGGTGGTGCCCTGGCGATAGCCGTAATTCCAGATCACGTACGCCAATACAACCAGCCAGGCGATCACCATGGAAACCTGGCCCAATGTGGAATAGCGGTGGCACAGAACTCACCGAGGTCGTATTCCGACGAGTCGGTGATGCATGCCGTCTCGCGGGTGCCGACCAAGAGCAGCCATCCGATGCCATACACGATGAAGATCGGGATGTAGTCGATGAGCCACGCCAAAACGCGCGTAAGCCACGGCGTATAAGCCTCTTTCGGCAGTGCCACGCCGAGTGCGGCAGGCGGCGGCGGGTAGCCGGGCCCACCATACGGTCCGGGGGGCGGAGGGTACCCACCCGGCGGGGGTGGCGGAGGCGGGTAGTTACCAGGTGGAGGTGGCGGTTGTTCGCTCATTGACGCCTTTCCAGTTTCATTAGCTGGGAACAAGCGTGCTTAATGTACCTGAGAATTTGCTCTCAGCAGCGCCTTCGGCAAGGATCCACGCCGGCATTTGCCAGCCGCCGTCCGGCCGCAATCCCGCCTATCGGGCCGATCAGCGCCGGGTGTTGCCCTCGGAAAGGAATCCGAGGAGGTCATGGCGGGTCAGGACACCGACCGGCTTGCCTTCCTCGACCACCATGACCGCGTCGCAGTCACGCAGCGCCTTCGCGGCGTGGTTGACCAACTCGCCCGCACCGATCATCGGCAGCGGAGGCAACATGTGCTGTGCGACCGCGTCGGCGAGTTTGGCCCGGCCTTCGAAGACGGCGGAGAGCAGTTCACGCTCGGACACACTGCCCGCCACCTCGCCCGCCATCACCGGCGGCTCGGCGCCGACGACGGGCATCTGGGACACCCCGTACTCGCGCAGGATGCCGATCGCGTCACGCACGGTTTCCGACGGATGGGTGTGCACCAGGTCGGGTAGCGCACCAGACTTGCCCCGTAACACGTCGCCGACAGTGGCTTGCTCCATCGACCCGTCGAGCCTGCTGCGCAGAAAGCCGTATGACGACATCCACGCATCGTTGAAAACCTTTGACATGTAACCGCGTCCGCCGTCGGGCAGCAGCACGACCACGAGCGAAGCGGGTCCTGCTCGTTCGGCCACGTTCAGCGCGGCCACCACGGCCATCCCGCAGGATCCGCCGACCAGCAAGGCTTCCTCACGGGCCAGCCTGCGGGTCATGTCGAATGAGTCCGCGTCGGAGACCGCGATGACCTCGTCGGGCACGGTCGGGTCGTAGGCCGACGGCCAGAAGTCTTCGCCGACACCCTCGACGAGGTACGGCCGACCGGAACCGCCCGAATACACGGAGCCTTCCGGGTCAGCGCCGATCACGCGGACCCTGCCGTCGGACACCTCCTTCAGGTACCGGCCCGCACCGGTGATGGTTCCGCCGGTACCCACCCCCGCGACGAAATGGGTCACCTTGCCATCGGTGTCCTCCCAGATCTCGGGGCCAGTCGTCTCGTAGTGGCTCACCGGACCCATCGGGTTGGAGTACTGGTCGGGTTTCCACGCGCCGTCGATCTCCTCGACGAGGCGGTTGGACACGCTGTAGTAGCTGTCCGGGTGGTCCGGCGGGACCGCCGTCGGGCACACGACGACCTCAGCGCCGTACGCGCGCAACACATTCTGCTTGTCCTCGCTTACCTTGTCTGGGCACACGAAGACGCACTTGTAACCACGCTGCTGGGCGACCAGTGCCAAGCCGACACCCGTGTTGCCGGAGGTCGGTTCGACGATGGTGCCACCGGGCTTCAGCTCGCCGCTGGCCTCCGCGGCGTCGATCATCTTCACCGCGATGCGGTCTTTGGCGCTGCCGCCCGGGTTGAGGTACTCGATCTTGGCGACGACCTTGCCCGCGCCCTCGGGGACGACCGAGTTCAGCTGAACCAGAGGGGTATTGCCGATGAGCTCACTAACGTGTCCGGCGATCCGCATGCGTCCATCGTCTCAGGCCGCAGGAACGGTTACCAGGTGGCCTCTCGGATGTAGTCGCCAACCTGTCGCAGCGACCGGGTGGCCTCTTTCACCACGGGAGCGGCGATCTGGAACACGTGCATCTGGCCCGGCCACACCCGAACCTCCACCGGCACGCCTGCCGCTGCCAGCATGTGCGCGGCCTTGCGGGCGTCGTTCAGCAGAACCTCGGACCCGGACACATGGATCAACGTCCGTGGCAAGCCGGGCTCGATGTGGTCGAGCGGCTCGAAAACCTGCTCGGCCTTGCCGTCGACGACATTGCGCTCGGCGGCGGCTTCCACCAACTCCACCAGCGCGGTGAACGCCTTCGGCGGGAACATCGCGTCAGAGCGGATGTTCGGATGGTTGGCGCGGGACTCGTTGTCGATCTCGAAAAGCGGCGACATGGTCACAATGGCCGCAGGCGTTTCACCCGCCAATCCCTCCCGCTGCAGCCGCTCGGCCAGCGCAAGCGCCAGGTACCCGCCCGCCGAGTCGCCGGCGAGCACGATCTGTTCGGGCTCATAGCCCTTGAGGCGCAGCCACTTGTAGGCGTCGTAGCAGTCGTCGAGCGCCATGCCGACGGAGTGCTTCGGGATCATCCGGTAGTTGACGACCAGCACCGGGCTGTCAGCGTACTTCGACAACGCCTCCACCAGCCGGCCGTGGGTGCTCACCCCGCAGGTCAGGAAACCGCCACCGTGCATGTAGATGATGACGCGGCGCTTGCCGTCGGCGGGCAGCACCCCTGCGGCGCGGACCAGTTGCGCATTGCAGTTCGGCAGCGCGATCGTCGCCCGCACCGTGCCCGGTGCAGGCCGCAACACACGACATGCAAGGTCGACGAGCCCGAACGGCCACGGTAGCCGCGGAGCGTAGCTGCCGATAGCCAGAGTTGGCTTGATCGTTAGCATCGCGGCGAGCGCCATCAGCCGTCCTGGCAGGCTCGCGCCGTCCTCGACGACCTCTACCGGCGCGCCGTCGCTGACCGGAAACTTGCGCGGTTTGTGCGCTCTAGCTGCACTGATGGCAGCACGAGGCATCTCGGAGACTTTACTTGGTGCCGTCATCGCCACCACTCCCTACGCCGTCGTAGTGCCCGGTATGGCTCTTTGCTCAGCCAACCCCGGTAACTTAGCTTGAATCGCTGTACTCCGTTCAACAATCAAAGAAACTGATTTGATACCGGACTTGATACCGCACCGTGACCGCTGAACACCTGTCGCCACGCGGATAACTCCGAACCTGGCCAATAAACTGGTTCCCGTGGGAAAACGTGCACCGCGTCGAACGACGATCGCACTGGCGGCGGCGGCCACGCTCGCGTCGACCGGCTCCGCCTACGTCGGAGCCCGCACCCTGCTAAGCGGGCAGGCTGACCAGGCCCGCCGTGTCATCCCGAAGTCCTGGGACATCCCGCCCCGCGCCGACGGCGTCTACTCCCCTGGCGGCGGTCCGGTGGAGCGGTGGTACCGCGGTGTACCGTTCGACCTGCACCTGATGGTGTTCGGCGACTCGACCGCGACCGGATACGGGGCCCGTGACGCCGAAGACGTGCCTGGCGTGCTGATCGCCCGCGGGCTGGCCGAGGCGTCCGGCAAGCGCATCCGGCTGAGCACCAAGGCGATCGTCGGCGCCACGTCGAAGGGCTTGTCGGGTCAGATCGACGCCATGTTCGTGACGGGCCCACCACCGGATGCGGCGGTGATCATGATCGGTGCCAACGACATCACGAGGCTCAACGGAATCGGCCCGTCGGCGCGGCGGCTGGGCGCTGCGGTCCGCCGGCTGCGGGCCAGCGGCGCCGTCGTCGTGGTGGGCACCTGTCCGGACTTCGGTCTCATCACCGCCATTCCGCAGCCGCTGCGCTTGGTGGCCCGCACCCGCGGTCTGCGCCTGGCCCGCGCCCAGGCCTCGGCCGTCCGCTCGTCGGGCGGCGTTCCGGTTCCGCTGGCCGACCTGCTGGCCCCCGAGTTTCTGCAGGCGCCCGAATTGCTGTTCTCCGATGACATGTTCCACCCGTCCGGCGCCGGATATGCGCTTGCCGCCAAGCAGCTGCTGCCCGCGCTGTGTAATGCGTTGAGCGAGTTGACCGATACCGCCGAGCAGGAGTCGCCGCTGGAATCGCGAACGGCGGATCTGAACACGCTGCTGTCACGGCTTGGCGGCGTCAGCCGGTTGTGGCGGCGCTCGACTGGGGTCCCCGCGCCCATCGTGGCGTAGGGGAGGGTGCCCGCGCCGATCGTGGTGCCCGCGGGCTAGGTTCTGCAATAGCCACAACTGAGGAGCTGTCATGTCAGAAGCCGTCATTGTTGCGACCGCACGCTCGCCGATCGGCCGAGCAGGCAAGGGATCGCTGGTCGACATGCGCCCCGACGACCTGGCCGCGCAGATGGTGCGCGCCGCGCTGGACAAGGCGCCTGCGCTGGACCCGAAGGACATCGACGACCTGATCATGGGCTGCGGCGAGCCCGGCGGCGAGGCCGGCTTCAACATCGGCCGCGCGGTGGCGGTCGAGCTGGGGTACGACTTCCTGCCCGGCACAACGGTGAACCGGTACTGCTCGTCGTCGCTGCAGACCACCCGCATGGCGTTTCACGCGATCAAGGCCGGCGAGGGCAGCGCGTTCATCTCCGCGGGCGTGGAAACCGTGTCGCGGTTCCCGAAAGGCACATCCGACGGCTGGCCGGACAGCCACAATCCGCTGTTCGCCGATGCCGAGGAGCGCTCGGTGAATGCCGCAGCGGGCGCCGACGAGTGGCACGACCCGCGTCAGGACGGCCTGCTTCCCGATTTCTACATCGCCATGGGCCAGACCGCGGAGAACGTCGCGCTGTTGACCGGCATCAGCCGCGAAGACCAGGACCACTGGGGTGTCCGCAGCCAGAACCGAGCCGAGGAGGCCATGAACAACGGCTTCTTCGCTCGCGAGATCTCGCCGGTGACGCTGCCGGACGGGTCGAAGGTCAGCACGGATGACGGGCCGCGGGCCGGCACCACATACGAGAAGGTCAGCCAGCTCAAGCCGGTGTTCCGGCCGAACGGCACGGTGACCGCGGGCAACGCCTGCCCGCTGAATGACGGTGCGGCCGCGGTGATCGTGATGAGCGACGCCAAGGCCAAGGAGCTCGGCCTGACGCCGTTGGCCCGCATCGTGGCGACCGGTGTGAGCGGTCTGTCGCCGGAGGTCATGGGCCTCGGCCCGATCGAGGCGACGCGCAAGGCCCTCGCGAACGCAGGCATGACGATCGACGACATCGACCTCTACGAGATCAACGAGGCGTTCGCGGTGCAGGTCCTGGGCTCGGCCCGCGAGTTGGGCATGGATCACGACAAGCTGAACGTGTCCGGCGGCGCAATAGCGCTCGGTCACCCGTTCGGCATGACGGGTGCGCGCATCACGGCCACGCTGCTGAACAACCTGCAGACCCAGGACAAGACGTTCGGCCTGGAGACCATGTGCGTCGGCGGCGGTCAGGGCATGGCGATGATCATCGAACGACTCAGCTAGTTCAGCGTTGACTCTGCGCTGTTGGCGCACTATTGCGAGCAGCGCTAACCTTCAACGCAGAGTCAACGCGCTCGGGTGTCCCATGCGCGCTGAACGCGGCGAAGGACCTCGGCGGGATGGCTTCTGGCGGCCACCCGGACCACCAGCCAACCGACTTCCTGAATGTCCTCCGCACGCTCGATCTCATAGGCGAATCGCGTGCGATCGGTGCGGTGATGATCGCCGTCATATTCCACGGCTAGCATGAGCTCCCCCCAGCCCATGTCGAGGTAGTACTGCCGAAGTCCGTCGGGGCTCAGCACCGGAATTTGCGTTTCAGGTCGGGGGTAGCCAGCACGAATCAGTAAGAGCCGCAACTGCGTTTCTCTCGGCGATGCCGCGCCGGCGTCAACGAGGCCCAGCACTGTCTCGAGCTGGCGTAGACCACGCGTATGTCGATGTCGCTCCGCCAACTCTTCGACTACCGGAACCTTGAAATGGGTGGCCTGTGCCAGAGCGTCGAGGTAGGCGACAGCATCATCGATCCGACTGCGGCGGCCGATATCAAATGCGGTGCGCTCCGGCGTCGTCACGGCGAGACCGTCGAGCCGCTGAACTTCCTCTTCAAACAACCGGTCTGCCCGGGAGCCGCGTCCGGTGCTCGGGCGTTGCGCGATCAACGATCGAGTTTGGCGGAGTCGTTGGAGACAGGGCAAACCGCCTGCTCATCTGGGTGTTACGCATTGGTCGGCGCGGCTGATGGCCGAGAGGCTGGGGATATCGTTCGCGTCGGTGGCTCGGATCTGGCGGAAGTGGAAGTTCAGCCGCAGCGGGTCGAGACGTTCGAGTTCTCCACCGACCCGGAGCTGGAAGCCAGCTGCGTGACGTGATGGGGCTCTACCTGGACCCACGCGCCGGCGCGGTGGTGGTCAGAGACGATGAGAAAAGCCAGATCCAAGCCCTGGACCGGACCCAGCCGATTCTGCCGCTGCGCCAAGGCATTCCCGAGCAGCAGACCCCGTCACATCCACTTCGGCACCACCGCTGTAGCGCCGACGCTGGCGAGGACCCGAAATCACCGCCGAGGTGCTCGCCGCGACCACAACCACGAGCTGGTTCGATGGTCGCAGTTGCTTTAAGGACGGCTCCACATCGCTTGTCGAGGTAGACGTTCGGCATGATCGCTCGGTGGTACCTGCGCAACTCGTACCGGTTGAGCGCGTTCGACGCAACCGCCTCACTGCCGACGAACGGCTGTGGTTCCTGCCCCATGGCGGCAAGCTGCCAGTCCGTGCCGACTCGAGACTTTCATTCTGCGTCCAGGGCGCAAGTGTGGATAAATCACGCACTGTGAGCAGCTCGGCGCAAACGGAAAGCCCGGCGAACCGGCGGGCTTTCTCGTAAGCTGCTAGTCGTTGTTAAGACGGCTAGTTGTTTTGAAGAAACTCAGCAGCCGCAGGATCTCGAGGTAGAGCCAGACCAGCGTCACGGTCAGGCCGAGGGCGATACCCCATGCGGCCTTCTCCGGTGCACCTGCGCGGATCATCTGGTCGGCAGCGTCGAAGTCGAGCAGGAAGCTGAACGCCGCGAGGCCGATCACACGAACGAGAAGAGGATCGCGATCGGGCCATCGTCGCGCAGCGGTGCCGCCGCCTAGCGTGAACAGTCCAACACGAGGTTACCGAGCATCAGGACGCACGCGCCGAAACTGGCTGCGACGAGGAAGCGGGTGAACTTCGGCGTCACGCGGATGGCGCCGGTCTTGTACACGACGAGCATGCCGCGAACACGCCGAGGGTGCCCACGACCGCCTGGCCGATCAGCGCACCTGCGCTGGCGCCGGAGACATAGAAGTTGGCGACCACGAACGAGAACGAGCCGACGAACAGGCCCTCACAACGCGGCGTAGTCAGCACGATCGCCGGGTTGTCCTGCTTACGGCCGAAAATCGCGATGAGGATAAGCCCGATCCCGCCGAAGCCGCGCCACCAGGAGCAACGGCATGGCGAGCGCCGGAGTTCTGCGCGAAACCAGGAAGTACGGCAGCGACCGCGACGGCCGACAGCACGGCCAGCGTGATACCGGTCTTGGTGACGACGTCGTCGATGGTCAGCGGACGCGAAACCCCGGTCTGCCGCTGGTCGGGGTACTGCGTCACATAGGGGTCAGCGTGTACTTGCTGTGCACCGTAGCCGGCGGCTCCGGTACCGAACTGCGCATAACCACCCTGCGTCTTCGGCAGGGATCGAAATACCGGGTTGCTGGTCTCCCGCACCGTCGGTTCCTCTCCTGTGCTTTGGTTCGACGTGTTGCCGAACACACTCTCAACGACTGGTCACCTGGATTCGGTTCCCGAAAAACCTCCCAGGTCTTTCACAGGAAACTCTACCCGGGGCTGGGCATAGGGGGGCGACGTTCTACATTGCATAACCGTGGGCGAAAACGAGGATGTCCTAGTAACCGTCGACCGCGGCATCGGTCTGATCACCCTCAACCGGCCCAAGGCGATCAACTCGCTGACCCACCCGATGGTCACCGCGATCTCGCGGGTCTTGACCGACTGGGAGCGCGACGACGCCATCCGCGCCGTCCTGCTGTCCGGCGCGGGCGAGCGGGGCCTGTGCGCGGGCGGTGACATCGTCGACGTCTACAACAGCGCGCGCGGCGACCAGAGCGAGGCCAGCACCTTCTGGCGGGACGAATACCGGCTCAACGGGTACATCGCCCGGTACCCGAAGCCGTATGTCTCGTTGATGGACGGCATCGTGATGGGCGGCGGGGTCGGCGTCAGCGCACACGGCAGCGTCCGCGTCGTCACCGACACCACCAAGATGGCGATGCCTGAGGTGGGTATTGGATTGATCCCCGACGTCGGCGGCACCTTCATCTTGTCGCGTGCGCCAGGGCTGCTCGGCCATCACGCGGCGCTGACGGGCGCACCGTTTGACGCGGGCGACGCCATCGCCATGGGCTTCGCCGATCACTTCGTTCCGCACGACAAGCTCGCCGAGTTCACCGACGCGATCGTGGCCGACGGTATCGACGCGGCCCTGGCCGCTTATGCGACGGAGCCGCCAGCGAGCAGGCTGCTGGCGCAGCGTGAGTGGATCGACGAGTGCTATGCCGGGGAGACCGTCGCCGACATCGTCGCCGCACTTCGCGGCCACGACGCGGGCCCGGCCAACGACGCGGCCAACCTGATCATGACCCGCTCCCCCGTCTCGGTCTCGGTGGCACTGGAAGCGGTGCGCCGCGCCGCCAAGCTTGACACCCTGGAAGACGTGCTGCGCCAGGAGTATCGGACGTCGCGCGGAGCGCTGCGCAGCCACGATGTGGTCGAAGGAATCCGCGCGCAGGTGATCGACAAGGACCGCAACCCGCAGTGGTCGCCGCCGTCGCTCGCGGCGGTCACCAAGGCCGACATCGAGGCGTACTTCGCGCCGGCCAACCCCGACTTGACCTTCCCAGAGGACCAGAGGAGAAGCTGTGACCCCGAAGAGCTATGAGACCATCCTCGTCGACCGCGACGAGCGTGTCGGCACCATCACGCTGAACCGGCCCACGGCGCTCAACGCGCTCAACAGCCAGGTGATGCACGAAGTCACCACCGCCGCAGCCGAATTCGACAACGACTCGGGCATCGGCGCCATCGTCATCACCGGCAACGAGAAGGCGTTCGCGGCAGGCGCCGACATCAAGGAGATGTCCAGCCTGTCGTTTGGCGACGTGTTCGCCGAGGACTTCTTCGCGCCCTGGGCGAAGCTCGCCGCGGTGCGCACACCGCTGATCGCCGCGGTCGCGGGCTATGCCCTCGGCGGCGGCTGCGAGCTGGCGATGATGTGCGACGTGTTGATCGCCGCGGACAGCGCCAAGTTCGGCCAACCGGAGATCAAGCTGGGTGTGCTGCCGGGGATGGGTGGCTCACAACGGCTGACCCGCGCCATCGGCAAGGCCAAGGCCATGGATCTCATCCTGACCGGGCGCACCATCGACGCCGAAGAAGCCGACCGCAGCGGGCTGGTGTCCCGGGTCGTCCCCGCCGACGAGTTGATCCGCGAAGCCAAGGCCGTCGCCACCACGATCTCCCAGATGTCGCTGTCGGCCTCCCGGATGGCCAAGGAGGCCGTCAACCGCGCCTTCGAGTCCTCGCTGTCGGAGGGACTGCTCTACGAGCGCAGGCTGTTTCACTCCGCGTTCGCCACCGCCGACCAAACCGAGGGCATGAACGCCTTCACCGAGAAGCGCCCACCGAACTTCAGCCATCGTTAAGGTGCTTGCGTGACCGACTCGGGTTCTGTGCCAACCACCGAGGCCGAAACGCCTGCGGAGCCGCCGAAGCCCGAGCAGGAACCGGCTGAGGAAAAGAAACTGCCCTGGTGGCTTCGTCGCTACACCTTCATCGGCACCGCTCTCGGCCTGGTGTTCCTGTGGTTTTCGATGACGCCGTCGCTGTTGCCGCGCGGCCCGCTGTTCCAGGGACTGGTCAGCGGCGCCGCAGGCGCGATCGGCTACGGCCTTGGGGTGTTCATCGTCTGGCTGGTGCGCTACATGGCATCCAAGGACTCCAGCCCGCGCGCCCCGCGGTGGGCATGGCGAACTCTGGTCGTCGTCGGCATCATCGGCCAGATCCTGATGATCATCTGGTTCCACGTCTGGCAGGACGATGTCCGCGACCTGATGGGTGTACCGCGCCTTGGCTTCTGGGACCATCCGTTGGCCGCCGTCCTGGCCATCGTGATGTTGTTCGTGTTCGTCGAGATCGGGCAGCTGATCGGCAAGCTGGTGCGCTTCCTGGTCCGGCAACTCAATCGGGTTGCCCCGCCGCGGGTTTCGGCCGTCGTGGTGGTGGTGCTGCTGCTGGCGCTTTCCATCGCGTTGCTCAACGGCGTCGTCGTCCGCTTCGCGATGAGCAGCCTCAACAAGACGTTCGCCGCGGTCAACGACGAGACCGACCCCGATTTTCCGGCGCCGATGTCGCCGCTGCGGTCCGGCGGTCCACAGTCCTTGGCCAGCTGGGAATCACTGGGACATCAGGGCCGGGTGTTCGTGTCGGCTGGGCCGACGGTCGCAGAACTCTCGAAGTTCAACGGCCGGCAGGCGACCGAGCCGATCCGCGCCTACGCCGGGCTGCATTCCGCCGACGGGATCAAGGCGACCGCGGCGCTGGCCGCCGAGGAGTTGCGCCGCACCGGCGGGCTGGACCGCGACGTGGTGGCCGTGGCGACCACCACTGGCACCGGCTGGATCAACGAGGCCGAGGCGTCGGCGCTGGAGTACATGTACAACGGCAACACCGCGATCGTGAGCATGCAGTACTCGTTCCTGCCGAGCTGGCTGTCCTTCCTGGTGGACAAGGAGAACGCCCGGCAGGCCAGTCAGGCGTTGTTCGAGGCCGTCGACGCCATGATTCGCGAAATGCCCGAGGCACGGCGGCCGAAGCTGGTGGTGTTCGGCGAGAGCCTGGGCTCTTTCGGTGGCGAGGCGCCGTTCCTGTCGCTGAACAACCTCACCGCCCGCACCAACGGCGCGTTGTTCTCCGGGCCCACGTTCAACAACACGATCTGGGTCGACCTGACCCACAACCGCGACAAGGGCTCGCCGGAGTGGCTGCCGATCTTTGACAAGGGGGAGAACGTCCGCTTCGTGGCGCGGCCGGACAACCTCGGCCGCCCCAACGACCCGTGGGGCCAACCGCGAGCGGCCTACCTCCAACATGCGTCGGATCCGATCGCCTGGTGGAACCCCGATCTGCTGTTCCAGAAGCCCGACTGGCTGCGTGAGCCGCGCGGTTACGACGTGTCGCCGCGGATGGAGTGGATCCCGGTGGTCACGTTCCTGCAGGTGTCAGCCGACATGGCGGTGGCGGTGGACGTCCCCGACGGGCACGGCCACGTCTACATCAAGGACGTCGCCAACGCCTGGGCGGAGGTGCTGCAACCGCCGGGGTGGACGCCGGAGAAGACCGAGCGACTGCGCCCGCTGCTGAGCAACGACGAAAACGCTTGACGTCAGTTCTGCACCGTTGGACGGATGGTGATTTCACCGATCTCGACGTCGTGTGGCTGCTCTATCGCAAACGCCACTGCCTCTGCGACAGCTTCCGGCGCAAGCCCGAATGTGTCCATACCTTCCCGAATCTGTTGGCGCAGAGCGGCATCGTCAATCGAGCTGTCGAGCTCGGTGCGTACGTACCCGGGCGAGATGGTGGTCGTCCGCAATACCCCGTCGGTGGACTCCTGTCGCAGCCCTTCGAGCACCGTGCGAACGGCATTCTTGGTGGCCGCGTAGACGCCCATGTCCGGAACGATCTTGAGGCCTGCCGTCGACACCGTGGTGACGAAGTGCCCGCGGTGCTGCCGAGCGAACACCGGCAACGCTGCCGCGATGCCATGGAGCACGCCGCGCAGATTGACGTCGATCATCGCTGACCAACCGTCGATGTCGAGGTCGGCGATGGGCCCGATCTTGCTGATGCCCGCGTTGTTGACCAGTACGTCGAGCCTGCCGAACTCGGCGACGGCCCGGTCGACGAGTCGTACGAGATCTTCCCGTCGGGTGACGTCGGTCTCGCAGGTGACGACGGCTCCACCGCCGTTCCGTATGTCGTCGGCGACGGCCTCGAGGCGGTCGGTTCGGCGAGCCCCGATGGCCACTGCGGCGCCGCGCCCGGCGAGCAGGCGGGCGGTGGCCTCCCCGATCCCGCTGCTTGCCCCCGTAATGGCGACGACTTTGTTGGTTGTCGGTGGCATTGCGCATACCCTTCCACTAAATTGGACATGTGTCCGCTTACCTTTCGACCGTAGCGGACACGTGTCCGCTTAGCAAGTGATCCTGTGACTTCACCGCGCCGTCGCGCCGACGCAACACAGAACCGCGTCCGGATCCTCGCGGCAGCGCGCGAGCACATCGTTTCCACAGATGATTTGCGGCTCAATGAGATCGCCAAGATCGCTGGCGTCGGACAAGGCACTCTCTACCGGCATTTCCCGACGCGTGAAGCCCTACTCGTCGAGGTCTACCGCGACGACGTCGACGCGCTGGTGGCCGCCGCTCCCGCACTGCTCGCAGAGCACGCACCGCTCGAAGCGCTGGCCGCCTGGTTCCGCCGGGTGGCCGACTACGCCAAGGTCAAACGTGGTGTGTTCGGCGCTGTCACGTCTGCGGTGCAGAGCGACCTGTCAGGCCACAGCCTCGGGCCCATCGGCGACGCGATCACAACACTGCTCGACGCCGGGAAGGCGGACGGCACCGTCCGCGACGACGCCGACGCCCGCGACGTCATCCTGCTGATCGGCTACCTGACGCGGCTCGACGAAACCGAATGGGATGCACGGGCAAACCACTTGCTGGACATCATCCTCGACGGATTGCGACGCCGCGCTTAAGCCACGCTTAAGCCTCGCTTAAGCCCAATACCGTTCAGTTAAGAAGTCGGATGGTGATCTGTGGGCTGCGGGCCGGTTGCGGCCATCGCGTGTGCTGGGTGCGTTTTGCTGCCCATTTGAGGACCTTGCGTTTGACCACCCGCGGGTTGGCCCGGGCGCGGCGTACTGGATTGAGGCGTTGGGCGAGTTTCCCGATGGCGCACTGCCAGAGGGCGCCGATAGCGTCACGGTTGTGAGGGGGAAAAAGAGCTGTGGGATAACGCTCTTCGGGTGATACGTAGCGCCGCAACGAAGGATATTCGATCGGGGTCGTGCCCGGCGTGTGTGGCGGCGTCGAGCATGAGCGTGCGGATGGCGTAGTGGCAGCACAGGTGCCCCCAGATCTCCTGCTGCACCAGCTCGGGGGATTTCGAGCGCAGCACCGCCCGGGGGCCGCGTTGATGGGATTTGAGTTCGTCGAAGACGCTCTCGATTTCCCAACGCTGCGCGTAAGCACTGGCGAGTTCGGTCGCACTGGCCTGGTCGGGGTCCAGAATCGTCGTCAGCAGCCGATATTGCTCGGGATTGTCGCGGCCGTCGTCGATCGTGTAGTCGACAACTCGGACATTGAGCGGCGGTGTGCTCGCGCGGTTGAGGCCCGAGGTCGCGACGATGCGGGCGAGCCACGACCCGTCGGGCAGCGTCTCGACATGGCGCGGCCGTAGAGTTGTTTTCACACGCCACAGCAGGTCAGCACCGGTCCCGGCGGCCTGACTCCAGAGCTTGAATCCGTAGAGGCCGCGGTCGGCGAGCACTAGCATTCCTGGTTCCAGCCGCCCTGCGAGCTCTCGGGCCATCTCGATCTCCGAGGTGCGACACGGCCCGACCACGGCATCGAACATCGCGTGGGTGCCGCATTCGGCCACCGCGAACAACCGCGCTTGCGGGAACGCTGACTGCTCGCCGCGGCTCGATGGTGGGCGCCCGAAAAAGTCCGCGTTCTCGGGCGTGTCGGGCAGGTCGACACAGGTTCCGTCGATGGCGACCAGCCGTCGACCGGCAAGCCAGGAACCGGGCGTGTCCTCACGGCCAACAGGGCGAGCGACGCGGGCGAACAAATCGCGCAAGGGTTCGTACCCCAATCGTGAACGTGCTTGAAAGATCGCCGATTTCGTCGGTGGAGACCACGACTGCTCCCAACCCGTCGTCCACGACAAACCATCGGTGAGTTGCGCGAACACGTCCTCGTAGGAACCTTCCGAATACAGCGCCATCCCGATCGCGAAATAGGCCACCACCCGCGCCGGCAACGCCCGCTGCCGTTGCTCCGTGCGCCCAGCTGCGGCAACCACCGCATCGACAACATCGGCTGGGAAAACCCTGGTCAGCAACCCCACCGACACCAAATCCGACAGACGACGATCCGACTCTGGCTTGACCCAACCACTCCGCGGCACCCTCGAACTGTACCGCTCACTTCCTTAACTGAACGGTATTGCGCTTAAGCCAGAACCCCTTCCGCCTTCAGCGCGTGATACCCGCCGACGACGTCGGTCGCCCGATGCAGCCCGAGGTCGATCAACGATGCCGCCGCCAGGCTGGAGGTGTAACCCTCCGAGCACAGCACCACCCATTCCACGTCGTCGTCGACGGCCTGCGGCAGTTTGGCGTCGCTGGTCGGGTCGCAGCGCCACTCCAGCACATTGCGTTCGACCACGAGCGCGGCGGCGACGTGACCCTCGCGGTCGCGCTGAGCATGCGGGCGGATGTCGACGAGCACCGCGCCGCGCCGCAGCGCGCCGGGCACGTCCTTGGCGTGCAGTCGCCGTAGCCGGGCCCGGGCAGAGTCGAGCACCCTGTCGATGCGGCTGGTCATCTGATCACTGCCCTTCCGGGGCATCGGTGAGTTCGGTTCGGTTGCGGCGCAGGGTGTTTCGACTCGTGACCTCGTAATACGACATCGCGGTAAGCGGCGGGGAGTAGGCGTGCACGCTCAGCGTCGGTGCGACCGGACCTGCTGTCGGTGCCCACACGACGTCGTGCACCCACCCCAACGGGAACGCGGCCTGGTCGCCGGCGTTTAGTCTGCGGCGACGCAACGCCGAACCGTCCCAACGGAACTCATCCAGCGCGCCGGACACCAGCGTCAACGCACCCAGCGAGCCACCGTGGTCGTGCAGC
Source organism: uncultured Actinomycetota bacterium (assembly GCA_963800125.1). GTDB lineage: Bacteria > Actinomycetota > Actinomycetes > Mycobacteriales > Mycobacteriaceae > Mycobacterium. Next base: position 275,892 of record CAWDAC010000030.1, read on the forward strand.
TCGGTCGCATGGTCCTTGACCCAGCTGATCAGCCAGATGTCCAGCTCGCCGTCGCCGTGGATGCGGGTGAACCAGCGGTCGTCGGCCGGCGGGCCGCCGGCGGGCAGCAGATGGTCGTAGCGGCCACTAAGCACATCGTCGGCGGCGCGGTCGACCGCGCACAACAGATCGGGCACGCGCAGACGGGTCGGGGCGGAGACAGCGGAAACCATGGGAAAGCTCCAGAAGTGACGGACGGATCGGGGGACGGCGGCTAGGCCTGACAACAACCCCGAATTCCGGTCTTCTCCATCACGGCCGCCAGTGTTGCATAGATTGGCAGCATGCGCAGGTACGCCCTTTGCATAGCAGCCGCGGCGGCGACCGTCATGATCGCGGGCTGTTCGTCGGGAGGCGAAGGCCGTCCGACCTCGTCGGCAGCCCCGACCACGACGACGCCGACCAGTTCGGAGACGCATACCGCGGCACCCGGTGCGATCGAGGTATCCCCCAACGGCGTCACGACCGCTGTCGGCGCGGATGCGGAGTCGACCGAGGAGGAGTACTCCCAGGCCTGCCAGGCGGCAAAGGCGTGGATCGACCAGCAGGGCGGCGACCGGAAATCGCAGATCGAGCCGTACCTGGCGACGCTGCAGATGCCTGACGCGCCGCCCGGTCCCGGCACCTACAACACCCCGTGGGCGCAGCTCACGCCGGCCCGGCAGGCCGCGGTGATCGTGGCGGCCCAAGCGGGCGCCGACTCCCTCTGCGGATAATTCGAATCACGGGTGCGAGAAAGTCGCCTATCTTCCTACGCGGCACATCCCGGCAGAAGATTGACGCAGCGGCCAAATAGCGGTGAAGGCGAGATATGAACGCGGCGCGGCCGAGGTCATCGACATCGGCCACGAGTTGGCCGCGCAGGCCATCAAGGCCCTGGAAGCCTGATCAGCCGGCGAGGAACTCGGCGATTTCGGCGGCGACGCGGCGGCCCTGCGCCCGTCCCGCGCGTGCGGACGGCACCCGGCATGCCGGATCCAACGGGTTGGGGCCGAACGCCGTCAACGATTCGTCATCGGCGAACACACCCAGCGAGCGCCCACCGAAGCCGTCTACCTCGACGGCCGGGTCGCGACCGAACGGCGACGGCACCGACTTGCCCGCAGGCACCAGCACGACGACAACATCGCAGTCGGCGGCCAGTTTCAAGTTCATGGTGCTGCCCACGCCGCCGTCCATGTAACGCCGTTCGCCGATCGTCACGGGCGGCCACGCGCCCGGCACGGCGCAGCTGGCCGCGACCGCGTCGACCAGCTCGACACCCGACGCTCGGTCGAAGGCGACCAGCTCGCCGGTGCCGATGTCGATCGCGGTGATCCGCAGCTCCCGGTCCGGCCAGTCATGGCACGGCAACCGCTGGGCAATCACATCGCGGCGGACCGCCTCGGACACGGTGGCGGTGGAGTGAGCGACCGCTCCGATGCGTTGCAGCTTCTGCGCCATCGTGATGCCGGGTTCCGATAGCGCATCGAGGAAGAGCCCGGCGATGTCGTCGATGTCGACACCGGGGTTGATCTCTTTCGAAACGGCCTTGATCTGACGGTCGTACAGCGTTTCGACTCCCAATCCGCTGCCGAGCTGGGCGGCGACCGCCGAACCGGCCGATGTGCCGAGCAGCACGTCGGAATCCAGCAACGCGCGCGCCGTTTCCGCCGATTCGTCGGCGATTCCCCGCAGAATGCCGGTTTCCCAGGCGATTCCCGCCAGGCCCCCGCCTGCCAGCACCAGCGCACGCTTCGATGTCACAGACAGAGTGTGCCAGGTTGGCGATAATCGGCCTGGACGCGGATGAGCGCTCGCGCGAAGACCATGTTGTGAACCCTCGAGGAGCAGACATCGATGAAGACGAAGGCCGCCGTGCTGTGGGGACTGCACCAGAAGTGGGAGGTCGAGGAGATCGACCTCGATGGCCCCAAGCACGCCGAGCTGATGGTCAAGATGACAGCAAGCGGCATGTGCTATTCGGACGAGCATCTGGTCACCGGCGACCTGCAGATGTCGATGCCGGTGGTCGGCGGACATGAGGGCGCAGGCATCGTGGTGGAGGTCGGTGAGGGTGTCACTGACGTCGCCGAGGGCGATCCGGTGGTGCTGAGCTTCATCCCCGCCTGTGGTCGCTGCGGGCCGTGCGTGCGCGGCATGAGCAACCTGTGCGAGCTCGGGATGCACCTGCTCAAGGGCCCGCAGCTCGACGGCACCCACCGCTTCCACGCCCGCGGCCACGACGTGGGCCAAATGTGCCTGCTCGGAACGTTTTCGGAGTACACCGTGGTGCCGACCGCCTCGGTGGTCAAGGTCGACGAGAGTGTTCCGCTGGATAAGGCGGCGCTGGTCGGCTGCGGCGTGACCACCGGGTACGGCAGCACGATCAACACCGGCGAGGCCACCGCAGGCAGCACCGTGGTGGTGATGGGTGTCGGTGGTGTCGGCATCAACGCCGTCCAGGCAGCCCGGATCGTCGGGGCACGCCACATCGTCGCGCTCGATCCGATCGAGTACAAGCGCACTCGGGCAATGGAATTCGGCGCTACGCACACCGCGGCAACACTCGAGGAGGCCGCCGCACTCGTGATCGGGCTGACCCGCGGGCAGAAGGCCGACGTGTGCGTCGTCACCACCGATGTCGCCGAGGGCGCCTACGTCGGACAGGCCCTCAGCCTGGTCGGCAAGCGCGGCCGGGTCGTGATGACCGCGATGGCGCACCCGACCGACACGCAAGTGAACCTGTCGCTGGTCGATCTGACGCTGTTCGAAAAGCAGGTCCGCGGATCGCTGTTCGGCTCGTCGAACCCGCGCAGCGACATCTTCAGAATGCTCGAGCTGTACGACAGCGGGCAGCTCAAGCTGGACGAGCTCATCACCCGGGAGTACACCCTCTCCGACATCAACTCCGGCTACGATGATCTGCGCAGCGGGTTGAACCTGCGCGGCCTGATCCGGTTCTGAACCGCTAACGTTCACAACATGATCGCGCGCTTGGCAGCCCTTCTCGCCGCCGCTGCAGTGCTCGTCTCCACCCCGGCGGCCGTCGCCGAACCGCCTGCCCCACCGTCGCCGATCGTCCCGTCGCCGGTGCAGCCCGCCAATATCGGCGACCTGAAGTCCGAGGCCACGAATTACTACGACAGCGGGGCATACCTGGCCGATCTGCAGCTGGCCGCGTGGCCGGCCATCCCGTGGATCAACGAGGAAGCCCCACGGGCGGACCGGCCAGCCGTCGTCTTCGACATCGACGAAACCGCCTTGTCCAATTGGGAAGCCATCAAGGCCAACGATTTCGGCCGCGTCATCGACGGCTCGTGCGACGAGTTGCCCCAAGGGCCGTGCGGATGGCGGGCGTGGGATCTGCGTGCACAGTCGACGGTGATCGCGCCGACAATGGACGTCTTCAACACCGCGAGGGACCGCGGCGCTGCGATCTTCTTCATCACCGGCCGCGACGAGACGCAGCGCGCCGCGACCGAACGTAACCTGGCCGCGGTCGGCTACACCGGCTACACCCGGTTAATCATGGAACCGCCTGGTGCCCATTATGTTTCTGCCGCCGACTTCAAGGCGCCGCAACGGCAGGCGATCGAGCGGGAGGGCTACACCATCATCGCCAACGTCGGCGACCAGCCGTCGGATCTGGAGGGCGGGTTCTCCGAGCGGACGTTCCCGCTGCCGAACCCGTTCTATCGCATTCCCTGATCGCCCAAACCAACGTTTGGGCGCAAGAGTGCGAGTAGATCACGCCATTTTGTCGATCTCGGCGAGGAGGGTCAATGCACCAGTTGCTTGGAGAGCTCTTCCAGCGACTGGCGAGCATATCCCTTCCACAGCTTGCCGAATACCGGCAGCACTGGAGCGGTGAGCCCGGTGCGCGGGTGAATTGTCCATCGCCAGGTCACGTTGGTTCCAGAACCGATCGGGTCGAAGATCCACTCGCCGTCCACGCGACCGACCAACGGTGACAACGGGCCCTTGATGTCCGAGAGCGTGTATCCGAACGAGTTCGGTGCATCGAACTGGGTGAGCTCCTCGCGCATGCTGCCGCCACCGACCAGCACCACCGTGCGTGACTGCCCGACAGCATCCCAGTCGCCGGTCTGGTTGCGCACTTCCTTGATCGGCGGGATGGGTCCGTACCACTTGCGGAACAGCGTCGGCAGCGGCATCGGGACCATGTCGCGGAAGACGTCCTGCTGGCCCATCTGAATCGTCCGGGACTGCTCGACCACCAACGGTTTCGTCATGACCCGAGATTAGCTCAGCCGCGGCGCGGCCTTGCCGCTGATCAGCGGCAAATCAATGTAGGTCAAGATCCCCGGCTCGGCCGCACACACCGCGGGCACCGAGTTCACGCAGTGCGCTGCCGTGCCGACGATGCCGTGCTCCGGCCCCTCGCCGCCGATCTCGGAGTGGAACCCCTTGACGACGATCGTGATGTCCGGGTTGCCGCGGACCTCCATCTCGTACCGCTGTCCGGCGGGGCCGAGTGTCCATGCGGGGTCGAGGTTTTCCTCACCCATCAGCCAGTTCACCGTGATGCGTACGACGGCTTCCCCGTCGACGACCGCCTCCCAGTGGAACTTGCGGCCTGCGACCTGGCCGGGCTCGATGACGCCCAGCGGGGAGTCGATCGGAGCGGACGCCACCGCGACCTCTTGGGTAGCGCGCACCTTCGGATCGGCGTTGAAGCCCATCTTGTCGACGCACATCTTCACGGCCTGGATGAATCCGCTGTCGAGCATCTTCTGCATCGGCCCGGTGAGCGCCTTGTCCGGAGTCTCACCGAAGCCCATGACGTGGCGCAGCACATCGGGTGCTTCGTAGGTTCGCAGATCGGAGAATTCCTCGGCGCGAACGAATGTCACGCCCGTGGAGAAGGCCGAGAACAGCAGCGGGAACTTCTCGCTGATGCCGCCCGGCGCCATGCCGGTGCCGTGCAGCGTCGCGTTGCCCTCCAGCGCCGCCTCCCGCATCGGCGCGGCACTCCGCTCGCTGGGATAGAGCCAGCCGACCGGGGTCACCACGTTCTTGCCGGACCGCAGCAGCGCCGCCACCTCATCGGGGTCGGCCATCAGCGGCGAGTAGATGACGGCGTCAGCGTCGAGGGCCAGAATCTCGTCGATGCTGTTGGTCGCGGTGATGCCGAGTGGATCGAGGCCGATGATCTCGCCGACGTCCTTGCCCGCCTTTCCCGGCGAATACACCCAGCAGCCGACGAGCTCGAGGTCGGGGTGCTCGAGCACGCCCTTGATGGCGGCGACGCCGACGCCTCCGGTGGCCCACTGCACGACCTTCAGACCCATAAAGCGTCCCTTCCACCAAACTAGAACACGTTCTACTCAGGTCTACACCACTTTCTTGGCGAGACGCAAAAGCACCCGATTAGTGCCGAAAATGGGAACCGTTGCGTCTCAGCGTTAGAACATGCGTGATGGCCGAGAAGGATGTCGAGTTCGGTGTGCTGGGGCCGCTGCAGATCAGCGTCGACGGCGCACCGGTGTCGCTGGGCACGCCCAAGCAGCGGGCGACTCCCGCACGGCATTGGTCAACGCACCCCCGGGATACCGGTTGAGCGTGCCCGAAAAAGATTGCGATATCGGCCGATTCGTACTCGAAAAGACCGCGGGCGTGCAGGCGGCAGCGGCAGGCAAGTTCGAGCAGGCGAGCCGAAGCCTGTCGGCCGCGCTTGCCGAGTGGCGAGGGCCGGTCCTGGAAGACCTGCGCGGGTTTCAGTTCGTCGACGCGTTCGCCACCGCGCTGGTGAAGGACAAGATGTTGGCGCACAGCGCACTTGCGGAAGCCGAGATCGCGTGTGGGCGCGGCTACGCCGTGATCGGTGAGCTGGAGTCGCTGATCGCCGAACACCCCTATCGCGAGCCGCTGTGGGCACAGCTGATCACTGCCTACTACCTGGCCGAACGCCAATCCGACGCACTCAACGCTTATCGGCGGCTGAAGACGACGCTTGCCGAGGACCTCGGCACCGATCCGGGGCCGACGGTGCGCGCGCTCTACGAACGGGTCCTGCGCCAGGAACCGTTGGATGTGAAGCGGGTCGCGAGAACCACCGCCGCGCACACCGCCAACTCCCTCGACCAGCGCACTGCAGTCGGGGCCGCATCCGCCTTCGCCCGGCTACGCGGCGGGTCGGGCTACGAATACCCGCTGGTGGCCGCGGCCACCCGGATCGGGCGCCTGCGCGACAACGACATCGTTCTGGACGACGCCAACGTCAGCCGCCACCACGCCGTCATCATCGACACCGGCACTAGCTTCGTGATCACCGATTTGCGGTCGGCCAACGGCGTCGATGTGCGAGGCGAACGCATTCGCGCCAGCGTCACTCTCGCCGACGGCGACCGCATTCGGATCTGCGACCACGATTTCACCTTCAAGATCCAGGCCCGCGAGGACGCCGATTCGCCACCGTGACCCGGGTTTCCCTGTGACCGGTGGTGCCCGGCATTAGGGTATTAGCTGGTTAGCGGTGGTTCGGGTGACTCCAGGAGACTCCGTATGAGCGGGACCGAAGGGGACTCGCGGGCGGGTACCGACTTCGGCCCTTACCACTTGAGGCGGTTGCTAGGCCGCGGCGGTATGGGCGAGGTCTATGAGGCCGAGGACACCGTCAAGGACCGCATCGTCGCGTTGAAACTGCTGCCGGAGGCGGTTTCCCACGATCCGGTGTTCCGCAAGCGGCTGCAGCGGGAAGCGCACTCCGCAGGGCGGCTGCTGGAGCCCCACGTCGTGCCGATCCACGACTACGGCGAGATCGACGGCGTGCTCTACGTCGACATGCGGATGATCGACGGCACCGATCTGCGCAAAATGCTCAAGCGCTACGGGCCGATGACACCCGCACGGGCAGTGGCGATCGTGCGCCAAATCGCGTCGGCGCTCGACGCCGCGCACGAAGCCGGCGTCATGCACCGCGACGTCAAGCCCGAGAACATCTTGATCACCCGCGACGACTTCGCCTATCTGGTCGATTTCGGGATCGCCAACGCGGCCACCGACGAGAAGCTGACCGAACGGGGCACCGCTGTGGGGACGTACGCCTACATGGCGCCGGAGCGGTTCACCAACGACGAGGTGACCTACCGCGCGGACATCTACGCCTTGGCGTGTGTGTTGCACGAGTGCCTGACCGGGTCGCAGCCGTACCCCGCCGACAGCGTCAGCATGGTGATCACCGCGCACCTCATGCAGCCAGTGCCGCGGCCAAGCGAGATACGGCCCGGGATTCCGGTCGCCTTCGACCAGGTGATCGCGCGCGGTATGTCGAAGAAGCCCGAGGACCGCTATGCCAGCGCCGGCGATCTCGCGGCGGCCGCTAATGACGCGCTGACGCAACGAGATCAGGACCAGGCAGCCAACATCCTGCAGCGCAGCCAGGACGCGACGATGCCGGGCATCGCAGGCACCGCCGGGACCTCGGTTGCCCCGCAAGCCGGACCTGTCACGCCGGGCCCGCGTCAGACACCGCCACCCAACCAGACACCGCCACCGCACCACACGCCGCCACCGCACCACACGCCGCCACCGCACCGCATAGGGCCCCCAGGACCGCGGCCCACACCGCCGCCAGGACCGCGGCCCACTCCACCGCCGTTTCCCACCGCGACCCCGGCGGCGTTCCACACGCCGCGCCCGGCAACCGGCCCTGCTGGCGGCGGACCGCAGTGGAACACGCCGCCCCCCGGAGGACCACCCGCGCCCCCCGGCGGAAAACGCACGATGTGGATCCCGCTTGCCGCCGCAGGCGGGGTGTTCGTCCTGGTTCTCGGCGCCCTCGGCGCTTGGTGGGCCTTCAATAGGGACGATTCGGCCAGTCAGGGCGGCCCCACCGACACCACGACGACCGGAGAAACCACCACGTCGACGACTCCGGGGACGACGACCTCGGAAAAGCCAGAATCGGTCGATTCCCAGCTGCTTGCCCTGCTGCCCAGCGGCTACGACAGCGGCGCCTGCGAGCCGGTGCACCCGCCGGCCACCGGCGCGCTGGCGACCGTGGATTGCGGCGAGACCAACCTGCCCACCGGCCCAACGATCGCGCGGTATTCACTCTTCGCGGACCAGGCGACGCTGGACGAGCATTTCAAGGACGCCATAGCGCAGAACTCGGAGTTGGTGAAGTGCCCGGGCAGTGACCTTGATTCGCCCGCCGCCTGGCACTACAACGCGAACCCGGACGAGGTCGCCGGTCAGATCGCCTGCGGCACCTACAAAGACAACCCCGACGTGACGTGGACGAAAAACGCAGACCTGCTGCTGGCCGACGCACAGGGCCCAAATCTCGATGAGCTGCACAAATGGTGGAACGACTACGCCTGACGATCCGCTGAACAATCGCTGGTCAAGGTCTCCAAGAATCCTCCAAGAGTCCGTCAAGGGCTCCATCGGACGCTGATGTCACACCGGCAGACCGCCGGACCAAGAAACCGACATCAGAAGGAGTCCACAGTGTTCACTTCGCCTCGATTCACCAGGTTCGCCGCCACCGCGATCGCCGCGGACCGCCGTCTTCGTCGTCGAGTCGGTATTCAACTACTGCGCCGAGCACGAAGGCCTGCTCCCGTAAACCTCCTCCCCAACGCGGGGGCCCCGCCCGCCACCAGGGCAGCATCACCGGTGCGATCCTCATCGACCCCGCCTCAATCGCCGAGCAGCTCGGCCCCAGCGCAGCCGATCCCCGGCGGGAGATCGTCGTCTGCAGCGTTTCCTCCAACCGCGCCATCCCGACCGCCGAGCGGCTCGCCCGGCTGGGTTACGACCATGTCTATTACCTCGACGGCGGCTATGCCGCATGGCGGAGTCGCTGAAGCAACTTACATGCACAACTGCATGCAACCGGTAGAGTGCCTACTCGTGCCCACGAGTATGTCGAAGGCGAGGCCGTATCGGCGGACGCAGGAAGAGCGCAGCGCTGCGACGCGTGTCCGGCTACTCGACGCCGCGATCGACTGTCTCGTCGAGTACGGCTACGCGGGCACCACCACACCGCGGGTGGCCGAACGCGCCGGAGTGACACGCGGTGCCCAGGTTCACCATTTCGGCTCGAAAACCGACCTCGTGGTGGCGGCGATCAAGCACCTGGCACAGCGCCGCATCGAATCGGCGATTCGCGACGTCGGCCAAGTGGTTGCCGGTAACGATCCCGCAGGCCGAATCCTGGATTTCATCTGGGAAGTGCACCAGGGACCGCTGTTCGTCGCCACCGCGGAACTGTGGCTGGCCGCGCGGACCGACGACACGCTGGCCGCCGAGATGGCCAACGTCGAGCCGGCCGTCAATGCCGCGCTGCTGGTCGCGATCGCGCAGGCCACTCCCGACGAGTCGGTCCAGCGCGAAATCCGCGACTTCGTCTACACCGCGATGGACACCATGCACGGCATCCTCATCTCCGGCTTCGTCGACCGAGACCTCGAACGCACCCTCCGCCGGTGGCGGCGCGCCTGCGTGAGTCTGCGAGCGGCGGCCCCTCAGGTTTCCGCCTGAGCCCGCTCCTTGCACAGATACATTCAGGGCTGTATGTTTCTGTCGACCGAGCAGGGCAGTGAAGGGACGAGTGGAATGCCGAACAGAGTTTTTGTCGTCGGAGTCGGGATGACGAAGTTCGAGAAGCCGGGCCGCCGCGAGGGGTGGGACTACCCGCAGATGGCAAAGGAGTCCGGCAGCAAGGCGTTGGCGGACGCTGGCATCGAGTACTCCGAGGTGCAGCAGGGTTTCGTCGGCTATGTCGCCGGTGACTCCACGTCGGGGCAGCGGGCGCTCTACGAGCTCGGGCTGACCGGTATCCCGATCGCCAACGTCAACAACAACTGCTCGACCGGGTCGACCGCGCTGTACTTGGCCGCCCAGTCCGTGCGCGGCGGCCTTGCCGACTGCGCGATCGCACTGGGCTTCGAGAAGATGCAGCCGGGCGCGCTCAGTGGTGGCGCCGACGACCGCGAGCCACCGCTGGGCCGTCACGTCCAGGCGATGGCAGAGATCGACGAGGTCGCATTTCCGGTCGCACCATGGATGTTCGGCGCCGCGGGCCGCGAGCACATGAGGAAGTTCGGTACCACCGCCGAGCATTTCGCGAAGATCGGCTACAAGAACCACAAGCATTCGGTCAACAACCCGTACGCCCAGTTTCAGGACGAGTACACGCTCGACGACATCCTGGCGTCCAGGATGATCTCCGACCCGCTGACCAAGCTGCAGTGCTCGCCCACCTCCGACGGCTCGGGCGCGGCGATCGTGGCCAGCGAGGCGTTCGTCGACAAGCACAACCTGGCGGGTCAGGCCGTCGAGATCGTCGGTCAGGCGATGACCACCGATTTCGGGAGCACCTTCGACGGCAGCGCCAAGAACCTGATCGGCTACGACATGAATGTCCAAGCCGCGCAACAGGTCTACGACCAGACCGGCCTCGGGCCGAACGACTTCCAGGTCATCGAGCTGCACGACTGCTTCTCGGCCAACGAGCTATTGCTGTACGAGGCGCTTGGGCTCTGCGCGGAGGGCGACGGCCCCAAACTCGTCGACAACGACGACACCACCTACGGCGGGCGGTGGGTCGTCAATCCGTCCGGCGGCCTGATCTCCAAGGGCCATCCGCTCGGTGCCACAGGTCTCGCGCAGTGCGCCGAGTTGACCTGGCAGCTGCGCGGAACCGCCGACAAGCGACAGGTCGACAATGTCTCAGCGGCGCTGCAGCACAACATCGGTCTCGGTGGCGCCGCCGTCGTGACCGCGTACCAGCGAGCGGAGCGCTGAACCGGTGGGACACATCGAGGCAACCAAGCATCTGGCCGCATCACCGGACGCGTTGTGGGCCACTGTCTCCGACCTCGCTCACTGGGGTGATTGGTTCACCGTGCACGAGAAGTGGCTGGAAGAACCGCCCGCCGAGCTGGCACCGGGCAACCGCCTGGTCGCCAAGATCGTCATGCTTGGCATGGCCAACAAGATCGAGTGGCGCGTCGACGAGGTCGACGCCCCCACCCGCATGGTGCTCTCGGGCACTGGTATAGCGGGGGTCAGGTGTCAGTTCGAGTTCACCGTCGCGCCGTCCGGCGACGGCTCGGACTTCACGGTGTCCGGCGACTTCGAGGGCGCGATGATCAAGGGCGCGCTGGGCAAGGCCGTCGAGAAGGACGGCGCCAAGCAGCTCGACGAGTCGCTGCAACGGCTCGAGGCGCTGGCGGTCGCGTGATGGTCGAGACCGACCTGAAGTTCAACGACGCTGCGCTGAATACCTGGAGCGACGAGGATCGTTTCGAGGTCACCGGCGACGGGATCGTCCACTATGCCGAGGCCACCAACGACCCGATCCCCGCGCACTTGGCCGGCGACGTGGCTCCGCCCGTGTTCGGCATCGTGCCGGTTTTCGAATCGATGCTCGTCCCCGCCGTCGAAGTGGTACCCGTCGAGCTGATTCCCCGAGTTGTGCACGGCGAGCAGGACTTTCACTTCCACCGCGCGATCAGACCGGGCGACAAGTTGGTCTCCCGCGCCAAGATGATCGGCTACGAAGGCCTGGAGAAGGGCACTCGCGCGGCGATCCTGGTCGAATGTCGCACCGAAGAGGGCGAACTGGTCAACGAGCAGTACGTCACCTGTTTCTTTCGTGGGCATGATGCCGGTGTGAAGGTCGGCGAACTCTCGCCGACCCACAAGTTCGACGAAGCACTGCAGGGCACGGCGCCGTTGTCGAAGGTGACCCAGCACGTCGACAAGGATCAGACGTTTCGCTACGCGCCCGCGTCCGGCGACCCGATGCCTATCCACCTCGACGAGGAGGTTGCCAAGGCCGCCGGGCTGCCCGGCATCATCGCACACGGAATGTGCACGATGGCCTTCGCGTCGTGGGCGGTGCTGACCGAGGTGGCCGGCTCCGAGGTCGACCGGTTGAAGCGGTTCGCGGTGCGCTTCTCGAAGATGGTCATTCCAGGCGATGACCTGGAGACCCGAATCTGGCGCGCCGGCTCCGCAGACGGCACGACCAGCTATGCGTTCGAAACCGCCCGCGGCGCAGACCTTGTGCTGACCGACGGCCTGGCCGTCATCGCGGACTGAAGGGACAAGTCATGAGTGCACTGGCGGGCAAGATGGCCGTTATCACTGGGGCGGGTCGCGGTATCGGACGTGAACACGCGCTGCTGTTCGCCCGGGAGGGCGCATCGGTCGTCGTCAACGACGTCGGCGGCGGCAACGACGGTCGCGGATCGGACGCGGGTCCCGCGCAGGAGGTCGTCGCCGAGATCACGGCGGCGGGCGGCACGGCCGTCGCCAACACCGACGACATCTCGTCGTGGCAGGGCGCGAAAAACCTTGTCGACCAAGCGGTGTCGGAGTTCGGTGGGCTCGACGTCGTCATCAACAATGCCGGCATCCTGCGGGACGGCTTCATCGCCGGTCTCGACGAGCAGCAGTGGGACGGTGTGATCGACGTCCACCTGAAGGGTCATTTCGCCGTCATGCGGCATGCCGCCGCGTACTGGAAGGACCGCACCAAGGCGGGCGACCGGCCGACCGCGGCGATCGTCAACACCGCGTCGGCGTCGGGCACCACGCTGCCCAACCCCGGTCAGGCCAACTACGGTGCGGCCAAGGCAGCCATCGCCGCGCTGACGCTGGTGGCGGCCGAGGAGCTGGGGCGTTACGGCGCCCGCGTCAACGCGATCGCGCCGATCGCACGCACGCGGCTGACACTGGCGACCCCCGGGATGGATGCGATATTCGCCGCGGGGGTGGCCGAGGGCGAGTTCGACGCGTTCAGCCCGGCGAACATCTCACCGCTCGTGGCTTACCTGGCCAGCGACAAGTGCTCGCTGACCGGCAAGGTGTTCGCCGTGCAGGGCGGTGCGATCTCCGAACTGGCGGGCTGGCACGACGTGCGCACCATCGAAACCGACGGCCCCTGGGACATCGACACCATCGCCGCCAACCTTTCTTAGCGCGAGCAGACGCAGACTCGCATAAATCGCACCGGCGCAGTGCGAGTCTGTGTCTGCTGGCCGTTAGATCGGTTGTCCACAGTCACGGAATCATCCCGAGATGGCCTTCGAGCTGTTCCACATAGCCCAGTGGAAAGCTCAGTATCCGGTTTGTGCAACCTGCTGCGATGGCACTGATGGAGCGGGCCGGAGGGATCGCAACCACAGCGCAATTGCTGACGGTGATGACCAGGCAGCAGCTCGATGTGCAAGTGAGAAAAGGCAACCTCGTTCGTGTTTGGCACGGCGTCTACGCGACTTGCCAACCAGACCTTCTGGGTCGCCTGGCAGCACTCGATCTCTTCATGGGCCAGGAGGCGGTCTGCTGCTTGGGGACGGCGGCCGCGCTGTATGGCTTCGATATGCAGAACTCCACTGCGATCCATGTTCTAGATCCCGGGGTACGCATGCGACCTACCACCGGACTCATGGTGCACCAACGAGTGGGCGCTCCGCTGCAGCGCGTTGCCGGCAGGCTCGCGACCACGGCGGGATGGACGGCAGTTGAAGTGGCCCGGCAACTGTCACGGCCGCGAGCACTCGCGACGCTGGATGCCGCATTACATTCGATGTGGTGCACTCAGGCCGACCTGGAGAAGGCGGTTCGTGAGCAGCGGGGGCGACGGGGCATCGTGGCAGTACGCGAGCTACTGGCATATGCCAACGCCCGTGCCGAGTCAGCGATGGAGAGCGAAGCACGATTGGTCATGATCGATTGCGGTCTGCCGCTCCCTGAGTTGCAGTACGAGATTCGAGGTAAGGATGGCGAACTGTGGCGAGTCGACTTTGCATGGCCTGATCATCGGGTGGCAGCCGAGTACGAGAGCGTCGCATGGCACGCTGGTCGGATAGAAATGCTCAGGGACAAGGGAAGATTCGCGAAAGTCCAAGAACTCGGTTGGACAGTGATACCGATCGTCGTCGACGACGTGCGGCTGCACCCGTGGCGTCTCGCCGAGAGGATTAGCAGCCACCTAGCGCGAGCAGATATCGCGAGTTGACTGCCCAGCAGACAGAGACTCGCATGAATAGGCCACAGAACACGCGAGTCTGTGTCTGCTCGCGAGAGAAAAGCTAGTCGCGCTGCTCGATCACGTCGTACGCGTTTTCGGCGTAGCGGGCCCTGATGGTCTTCTTGTCGAACTTGCCGACGCTGGTGAGCGGAACCTGGTCGATGAACGCCCACCGCTCGGGCAGCCACCAGCGGACGACCTTGTCGCACAGGAATTCCCGCAACTCCCTCGCACAGACTTCGGCGCCCTCGTTGACGACCACGACGGCCAGCGGCCGTTCCTGCCAGCGCTCGTCGGGCACCGCGACGACGGCAGCCTCCGACACCGCGGGATGGCCCATCAGGTGGTTCTCCAGCTCCACCGACGAGATCCATTCGCCACCGGACTTGATGACGTCCTTGGCCCGGTCGGTCAGCGTTACGAAGCCGAGCGGATCGATGCGGCCGACGTCGCCGGTGTGCAACCAGCCGTCGTCGAACTTCGACTCATCGCGGTTGCGGTAGTACGAACCGGTGATCCACGGGCCGCGCACCTGCACCTCGCCGACCGCCTTACCGTCGTGCGGCAGCGGATTGCCGTCATCGTCGACGATCCGCGCCTCCACCCCGCAGACCGGCCGGCCTTGCTTGGACCGCTGGGCCCAGTGCTGATCGTCCGGAATATCCGGCAGTGGCCGCGCTATTGTCGCCACCGGCGAGGTCTCCGTCATTCCCCACGCCTGCACGATCCGAACGCCGTGCTGCTCCTCGAACGCCTTCATCATGGACGTCGGCACCGCGGCGCCACCACAGGCCACCAATCGCAACGACGAGATGTCACGGCCGGGACCGCTTTCCAGACAGTGGATCACGTCGTTCCAGATCGTCGGCACCGCCGCGGCCACGGACGGACGTTGTGTCTCGATCAGGTCGATCAGCGATTTCGAGTCGAGGAACCGGTCCGTCATCACCATTTCGGCGCCCGCCATCAGGGCGCCGTACGGCAACCCCCAGGCGTTGGCGTGAAACATCGGCACAATGGGGAGCACTTTGTCGGTGAAGCTCACACCGAGCGCATTGGCGCTGTTGACCATCATTGCGTGCAGGTAACTCGAACGATGGCTGTAGACAACGCCTTTCGGATTTCCCGTGGTGCCACTGGTGTAGCACATCGCCGCCGCGGACTTCTCGTCGATGTCAGGCCAGTCGAAGCTGGGCGATTCCGCGTCGAGGATCTCGTCATAACGCAGCACGGCCTTGCCCGATGCCATCAGGGCCTCGATGTCGCCCTCGCCGACCGCGATGATGGTGTGCACGGTCTCCAGCAGTGGCAGGACAGGGGCGAGCTGGCCGGCCACCGACGCGTTCGCGAGGATCACCTGGTCTTCAGCCTCGTTGGCAATGAAGGCGATCTGTTCGGGCGAGAGCCGGATGTTGAGTGTGTGCAGCACCGCACCCATCGATGGGATAGCCAGGTAGGCGGCCAGGTGCTCGGCGTTGTTCCACATGAACGTCGCGACCCGGTCGTCACCGGTGATGCCGATGCGGCGCAACGCATTCGCCAGTCTGGCCGCCTGCTCACCGAGTTCTCGATAGGTGAGGTGTCGGTAGCCGTCACCCGTTGCCGTCGTCACCCTGCGGTCGCCGTGCACAGTGCACGCGTATCGCATGATGGTGGTGATCGTCAGCGGGAAGTCCTGCATCGTGCTGTCCATCGCGTACCCCCTCCGATGCGGTCGATGGTCGCGATGCTAATCGGCAGGCAATGCGATGTCGGCAGTTCCGCCCGATGACGTCGAGGCACGTTTACGGCGCCAGGCGTTTAACCAGCGCACACGGCGCTTGCCGCGCTGACTGCTTGGCCTGGTACGCGTTGCGCTGCGCAGCCGGTCCAACTCGACCGGGTCTGGCGCCTCGACGCCCACCGTGTCCTGGCGCCCGTCGAGCGAGTGCAGCGGCGAATCCACCGTCAGTAGGACGTCCTGCCAGCCCCGGGCATCCATGACCCCGTGCACGCGCTCCGCGTCACGCAGCACGTCACCGAGTTCGGCGGCCAACAATTGACGCACCATGTCGGCGCCGTGCCGGGGATTGGCCAGCATCCACGAGTGGTACGCGCCGGGCACCTGGTAGAGCGTGCCGTCGGCACGGTCAGCCATGTCGTGAGCACTTTCGAACGGGACCACCAGGTCCTTCTCGCCGTGCACAACGATGGTGGGCACCCTGTGTTCTCGCATCGCCTCCAGCATCGGGGTGTAGTCGCCGGAGGCGATGATGGCCCGGACGGCGCCCGGCAACCCGAGCGGGGTCCGGACATTACGGGCCAGAGCCGAGGTCATCTGCCGCAGATAGCGCTTGCGCTCGGGAGCGGGCAGCCGGCGCGGATCACCAGGCGCGTCGTATGCCGCGTTCAACACGGCCCGTGCCGCACGACGAGGCGATCGGACCGGTGTCCGGATGGATTCATCGAACGGCGAGCCTGCAGCGGCGTTCAGTAACACCGCCGCCAACACCCGCTCCGGCGCGACGGCCGCCAACTGGATGGTCATCCGGCCGCCCATGGAGTGGCCCATGAACACGGCCTTGCGCACGCCCAGCGCATCCAGCGCACGCAGCGTCAGGGCGACGCGATGGCTCAAGTCGGCGGCGTTGCGGGGCAGGTTCGGGGTGACGCCATGCCCCGCCGCGTCCAAGGCGACGACCAGAAATCCCATTCCCGCCAGCCGGCTCAGCAATCGCACGTAGGCCCGGCCACTGAGGGCGATGCCGTGCAGGAAGACCAGCGGGACACCCTGGCCACCCACCGTCACGCCCACCCGGTGCCCGTCGTCGAGCGTCATGACGTGGTGGGACAGCCGGACCCGGGAAGCCACAGCCGGTTGGCTGGCTACCGATGTCTGACTCACATGACCATGGTTAACCGACCGCTTCAGCGAAGGCCAACCAGACGGCTGTGGGGTTGATTACGGTTCCGCTCATCTGCGATGAGCCTCACGACCTGCGTGTTCGTGATATCCGCAAGAAGACGCAGGAAAACCGGGAACGAAATGTGTATCCCCGGCGCTGTATCTGAGGAATGATCGACCATACAAACGACGAGAGGTGCGGTTATGCGGTCAAAATGGACACTCGCGGCTGGGGCTGTGGGTGTGTGCGCCGCGATCGCTGCGCCGGCAGGCCTTGCGTCGGCCGAAGAGGATGCACAGGCAACCATCAGCCGGCTACAGGACGAGGGCTACACCGTCCACATCGACCGGGTCGGTACGGCACCGATGTCGCAATGCGTGGTCACCAACGTCCGGAACCCTCAGCAAGTCACCCAGTGGGTGCCCTACATCGGCCCGGGCCGCAACGGAGACGACCGCGCGTTGATTCTGGACATTGTCGCCCAGTCGGTCTCGGTGACGCTGGACTGCTCGCGCCGCTGACATCAGCGAGAACAATCGAGCGTCACCGAGATCGTCCGGCGGACCACTACCGGAATCAGATCGCGATCGTCGCCACGTCCGATAACTCGCACGAGTTCGGTTTGTTCATGCGGGTTTCGGACGTCGGTGACCACACACTGCGAAAGTGGCGCGCTGCCAATGCGGTTCACCTTCACATCGAATCCCTGGGCTTCGAGCTGACCGATCGTCACCGCCGCGGACTCGGCATTGGCAATGGCAGCGGGCGCGATGATCACTCCGCATGCCGCTGCCGCCAATCCGACGAGAATCAACAATGACGCACGCATGGCTGCGCCTCCGATCGTCGTAGATGGTTTGTCCTTCAGTCAAACTCAACGGGCTTTCGATCGAAACGGTTCAACGACAGGAGAAGGCCCGGCCGGGTGGGGTGCCGGCCGGGCCTTCTTTGATCATGCCGCTCCTCGCGTGCGCGGGCGTGTCCTACGCTGGAGCAGGGATGCGCTGCTGCCCCGGTTCTACGGCGCGCGGGGTGTGGTCGTCGTCAACCATGGTGAGCTCGTCGAACGGGTCGTCGCCGCGCAGCACGGCGTTCACCTTGTCCCGGTCGATGGTCTTGGTCCACGAGCCGACCAGCACCGTGGCAACGGCGTTGCCGGAGAAGTTGGTGACGGCGCGGGCCTCGGACATAAACCGGTCGATGCCCACGATCAGGCCGACACCGTCCAGCAGGTCGGGGCGGTGACTCTGCAGACCTCCTGCCAGGGTGGCCAGGCCGGCACCGGTCACACCCGCCGCACCCTTGGAGGCGACAATCATGAACACCAGCAGGCCGATCTGCTCACCGACCGAGAGCGGGCTGCCCAGCGCATCGGCGATGAACAGCGATGCCATTGTCAGGTAGATCGCGGTTCCGTCCAGGTTGAACGAATAACCGGTCGGCACAACGACACCCACCGTGCTGCGGTCCACGCCCAGGTGCTCCATCTTGGCGATCAACCGCGGCAACGCCGACTCCGACGACGAGGTGGAGAAGATCAGCAGATACTCGCGGGCCAGGTAGCGCACCAGCTTGAAAATCGACACGCCGGCCACAACTCGTAGCAGGGTGCCAAGCACTCCGAACACGAACAGCACACAGGTGATGTAGAAGCCGAGCATCAGCGTCAGCAGTTGGGTCACCGCGGTCCAGCCAGTTTGTCCGACGACGTTGGCGATCGCACCGAACGCACCGATCGGGGCCAGCCACAGGATCATCACGAGGATCTTGAACACCAGCTTCTGCAGGTGCTCGATGCCGCGCAGGATCGGCTGCCCCGAGGTGCCCATGGCCTGCAGCGCGAAACCCACCAGCAGAGCGACGAAAAGCGCTTGCAGCACATTGCCTTCCGTCAGCGACGACAGCAGCGTCTCCGGGATGATGTGCTGGACGAAGTCCATCAGGCCGCCCGACTCGTGCGCCTTCTCGGCCAATTCGGCGCCCTTGCCCGCCGCGCTCTCCGACAGATGCATACCGCTGCCGGGGTGGATGAGGTTGCCGACGACCAGGCCGATCGCGAGCGCGAACGACGACATCGCGAGGAAGTAGACGAAGGCCAAACCACCGACCTTGCCGACCGTGGCGGCCTTACGCACCGATCCGATGCCCAGCACGATCGTGCAGAAGATCACCGGCGCGATCATCATCTTGATCAGCGCGACGAACATCGTGCCGAGCACCCCGACGCTCTTGCCGACGTCGGGCGCGATCAGGCCGACGGCCACGCCCGCCACCACCGCGACGATGACGGCGATGTAGAGCCAGTGCGTGCGGTCACGGCGGCGCGGCGGATCCGGCGGCTCGGATACCGGGGGCTGGCGGTCAAGAACGGTCATGTGCGGGCTACCTCCAAGGTCGACATCGAATGTGATCTGCAAGTAGGTTCGGCCAGTAGGTGAGTCAGGTCACGTTTTAGTTCATTACGTTCAGCGGAGGTGGACGACATGGCGGCCGATGGCGCGACCGGCTCGGCAGGGGAAGTAGCAACCCATGACGGCCGTAAGCTTGCGTAGGTGGTGGCCCAGCGGTTTGGGCCGCTTGCGGCCGTGGCCGCTGGCGACCCAGGCGATCGCGCTGCAGATCCTGGTGATCGCGGTGGTGGTGCTGGCCGGCAGCGCGCTGGCGTTATTCGACGCCCGCAACGACGGTGACAACGCCGCGCGGCAGCAGGTCCTCGGCATCGCCACCGCGCTGGCGGACTCACCATCGACGGCCACGGCGATCGAATCCGGAAGGGCCACCGAGACCTTGCAGCCCGTGACCGAGGCCGTGCGTAAGAACACCGACATCGCGTTCATCACGATCATGGCGCCCGACCGCACCCGATTCACCCACACGGACCCGAACCAGATCGGCGGCAAGTACATCGGCACGATCGAGCCGGCGCTGCGGGGTGAGCCGTTCACGGAGGTCTACACCGGAACGCTGGGCCCGTCGATCCGCGCGGTCGCGCCGGTACGCGACGGCACCGGCCGCATCGTCGGGCTGGTGTCGGCGGGCATCCTGCAGCAGAGCCTGGCCAACCGCTGGCGCTCGCAGGTGCCGACGATCGCCGCGGTGAGCCTCGCCGCGCTGGCCATTGCTCTTGTCGGGGTATGGGCGATCCGGCGCCGGCTGTTGCGGCAGACCCACGGCCTGCGCCCCGACGAGCTGCGGGTGATGTACGAGCACCACGACGCAATCCTGCATTCGGTGTCCGAGGGGCTGATCGTGTTGGACCGCAACGGCGTGGCTCTGGCCAATGACGAGGGCCGCAGGCTGCTCGCGCTGCCGCCCGGCCCCGTGGACCGGTCGGATCTGCCGGAATTCCTGCGCACCTACAACCCGGGAGCGCGCGACGAGGTGCACGTCACCGAGGACCGGGTGCTCGTCGTCAACCGCTCCCCCGTCGACGATGGGCCGCGCGACTCCGAGGTCGTGACCATCCGCGACCGTACCGAATTGCAAGGCGCGCTGGGCGAACTCAGCTCGCTGAAGGTCCTGACCGACAGCTTGCGGTCGCAGGCCCACGAGGCGGCCAACAAGCTGCACACCATCGTCACGATGGTCGAGATGGGCCGGTCCGACGAAGCCGTCAAGTTCGCAACCAACGAGCTCGAGCTGTCACAACAACTGGTCGACCGGCTCTCCAGCGCCGTCGGTGAGCCCGCGCTGGTCGCCCTGCTGCTGGGCAAGACGGCCCAGGCCGACGAACGCGGCATCGAGTTGACCGTCACCGAGGACACCCACCTGCCGTCGAACGCCGACGATCTCGCGCTGTCCGGCCAGGAAATGGTGACCGTGCTGGGGAACCTGATCGACAACGCGATGGACGCCTGCGACCGCGAAGACCCGTGGGTCGAGGTGACGGTCAGCCAGGACGACGGCACGCTTCTGATCCGGGTGGCAGACAGCGGGCCCGGCATGGACGCGGGCACCCTCGAAAAGGCCATGCAGCGCGGCTATTCGACGAAATCGGGCTCCGATGCTGAACAGCACGGCCTTGGGTTGGCGTTGGTCGCCCAGGTTGTGAAGCGCCACAACGGCACCCTGACCGCCGATGTGACGTACGGATCGGTGGTGACGGTGACGGTGAAATCGTGATCAGCGTGCTGATCGTCGAGGACGAGCCGCTGATCGCCGAGGCGCATCGCGCATATCTCGGTCGGCTGCAGGGCTTTTCGGTGGCGGCCGTCGCGCAAACCGCCCGCGACGCGATGCGCGCCGCGTCCAAGGCGGCAGCAACTGAGACGCCAATCGACCTGGTGCTGCTGGATATTGGGCTGCCCGACGCGACCGGGATCGCGCTGGCGTCGGGCTTGTCGGGCCTGCGCCCGGCGCCGGACATCATCGCGATCACCTCCGAACGCGACCTGGAGATGGTGCGCGCGGCGGTCGGCCACGGGGCGCTGGCGTACCTGCTCAAGCCGTTCACCTTCGCGGCGTTCCGGGACCGACTCGAGCGCTACCAGCGCTACCGTGAGGCCCTGCCTGCGGGAACGGACGCAGCTAGCCAAGCCGAGGTCGATCGGGCGCTGGCCGAGTTGCGGGTCAGCACGGACAGATCCACGGCCCCGAAGGGTGCGGCGGCGGGCACCAATGACGAGATCGCCCGCGCAGTGCGGGATTCCGCGGACGGGATCACCGCCGACGCGGTGGCCAAGCAGGTCGGGGTCTCGCGGGTGACCGCGTGGCGCTACCTCGAACGGCTTGCGGACGAAGGCACGGTCACCCGCCAGACCGACTACGGCAAGGCCGGCCGCCCCAAGACCCGCTACCAGTGGCGCTGAGCGCCACATTTAGTGCGGTTAGACGGCTGCCGGCTCCGGCTTGCGAAGCTCCGGCGCGGTGCAGACGTTCATGGCCGACAAGTCCGTCTCGAGCTCGGACGAGTGGGGCGCGACGGACATCACCGTGATGGTGCCGGTGTGGTCGGCGATGTACAGCCGGCTGCTGTCCGGGCTGACCGCGACGCACGACGGTTCCGGCGTGACGGTCAGGGTATCGACGACCGAGTTCGACTCCGTGCACAGCACGCCGACGTGCTCGTAATCGGCGATGTAGACACGGGCGCCGTCGAGGCTGACCGCCATCTGCATGGGTGCCCCACCGATACCGACCTTGGCGGTGATCTCGTTGATTGCGGTGTCGATGACGTCGATGGAACCGCCCCAGTGCGTATCAAAGCTGGCGACGTAGGCTAGGGCGCCGTCGCGGCTCAGCGCGACATCCCGGATCGGTGACGCGACGGGGACCTCATGGATCACCCGCCCCTCGAGGGCGTCGACCACCATCAGCCTGCCGCTGTTGGCGTCGGAGGTGGCGACGTAGACGAGGCGGCCGTTGGGACTGACCTCAACCGCATCCACGGTGCGGCCTGCCCCGTCAGCGATGTCGATCGTGTTGGTCCGGCCGAACGTGTTGATGACCGCCAGGCCAACATGATCTCGTCCGGCCTGGCCGACGAAGACGCGCGTGGCGTCCGGGCTGACTGCGACAGCGGTCGCGCTCCCAGAGATCGGGTGGGTGGCGATGACTCGCTTGGTCTCGGTGTCGACGACGGCGACAGAGTCGTAGCTATGTGTTGCGGTCGTCACGTAGGCACGCCGCTCGGTGGCGGTGACCAAGAGCGGTTCACCGGGAACGGTGACGGCGGTGTCTACGGTCATGGCCCGGGCGTCGATGACGGAGACACTGCCGTTGCCGTAATGGGTCGCGACCAGTGTGGTGCCGTCTGTGCTGACGGCGAGGTCGGCGATCGCGCCGTGCTGGACGGCGATGGTGCCGAGCACCACGAAGTCCGGCTCGACAACCGTGGCCTCGGTCACGTCCGCGTGGACAGTGTTCTTTTGCATGACAGTATTTGCCCTGTTCATCGATGCGTGTGCCGGTTGTGGCTGCTACCGGCGGAGGATGTACGTCTGACTGCACCAGTTCGGCGCCGATCACGGTCGAGTTTAGCGACGAAAATTCGGACGCTGAGAAGCGTTGTCGACGGTTTGTCGGCCAGCTCCGCCGCGGTCTCAGACAGTGCTTAGAAAACTATTCGTTATGAATTTGTTATCCCATTTCGGCAAGCGACTAGATATGCACTGAAGTGCGATGAGCCCGTCTGGGCAAGCGGCGAGAAGCGATGTGACGAATGAGGTCAAATAACAAACTCTTAGGTTTAGTCCCCAAAGTGAGCTCGAAATCACATCGCGTTGCCCCAGCAAAAATTCGAGACACCGGCGCGGCCGGACGCGGCCGTGGTGCTCGACAGGGCCGAAGCTTCGCCAGTGTGACCTAGTCGACCGCCGATTGTTCGCTGAGACCACCGGCCAGAGGGACGTGCACAATGAAATCCCGCAAACGACGCCGACATCCACCGCCGTCGCGCAGACGGGATCGGCGACGACGCCTACTGGCGGGACGGCCATCTCTTCGTGCTCGCAGGCACGACCCAACTCGACGTTCACTCGCGTGGCGGCGACGACAATCAGAACCAGGCCGAGGCCGAAAAGGTTGCGGGGGTACTACTTCCGAAGGTGCGCGAGTTCTCCTGACCGCCGCTAACTCAGAACGGGAGGCGGAACCCTCCGAGCACATTGGCGATGTTCGGCAGCGCAGGCATCGGTGGGGGTGGCGGCAACGCAGGCAGCTGTGGCAGTGGCGGCAACGCAGGCAGCTGTGGCGGCGGCGCCACGGGCAGCGCAGGCAGCTGTGGCGGCGGCGCCACGGGCAGCGCAGGCAGCTCAGGTAACGACGGCGCCACGGGCAGCGCAGGCAGCTCCGGTAACGACGGCACCTGCACTGGTGGAGGAACGGGCACCGCTGCCGGAATTTCGGGTGGAACGAACGCCGGGGCCGGTATGTCAACCGGCTTCGGTAGTTCGACAGGAATCGGTGCCTCTACGGGCGGCTCGAATTTCGGCGGCACGAGCTTCGGGATGATCTCCGCCCGGGGTAGCTCAGGCGCCGGCAGGTCGGCGGGTGCCGGCTTCGGAACCTCGGCCGGCGCAGGCACCGGTTTCGGCATCTCGGCCGGCGCAGGCGCGGGCTTGGGCAGCTGGGCCGGCTTCCACCACGGCGACGTCATTTGAGTTGCCGGCTTGGCCGGACTCGCCTTCTCCATCGGCGGTGCTGGCGCGGTAATCGACGGTGTGGTGGCGACCGGGGCAGGCGGCGTTGCGGGCGGGCCCAGCGGCTGCAGCGGTGCCGGCTTAGCCGCCGACCGCGGTGCCGACGGTAGCGCTGGGCCGGGATTGGCGGTCAGCGGCTGCGTGTTCGGCACGGGCGTCGCCGCGGGCGGAACCGAAGAAACCGGCGCACCGGTGGAGTCGAACGAACCGGCGTTCACCGGCGGACCGCCGACGCCGTACGGACTGCGCTGGTCCAGCGGCGGTGTTCCGAACGGACGGATGTTGGCGGCCTCCTGGGCACCGTCGTCCAGCCCGGTCGGGATCGCGATGATGAAGTTGACGCCGGTCTGCACCGGGTTCGGGAAAAACAGCACGCTCGCCGGGGTCGGCTGACCCGGGCTGATCGTCCGGTTGTAGCCGGCTTCCACCAGCACCCGTGCCGGTGCGTCGAGCACTGTCAACAGCGGACTCGGAACTCCCGCTTCGGCAAGCGGCATCAGCAGCGGCAGCCGCTGGCTCGGGATCATGTAGTAATCGGTGTCTCCGTATGACCCCTGATACAACGCGTTTCCGAGACCGACGCTCTGGTAGTCCCCGTGCAGATAGTAGATCCCCGCCATCGCATTCGCGGTGGCGAACGGATTGAGCGGGTTGGTCGGGAAGTCAGACCAGCCGTCGTACTGCCGGGTGATGTCGAAGGTCTTGAAGTCGGTGTTGGTGGGCGTTGCGCCGTCGAAAGTGACTCCGAGAATGGGGATCTCGAGGCCCTCGAATCGTTCCAGAATGCCGCCGTTGGGTCGGTTCGGGTTTCCGATCAACACAAACGACACCGGCAGCGTCGAGCCCGCCGCGGCGAGGTTGCCCTTCTGGATCGATGCGATTCGGGCGCTCTGCGAGTATCCGAAGACGACGATCGAATCGCCTACCGGTTGCGCATTGATCGCCTGATTGAGGTTGGACACTCCGTGCCCGACCGATTGGTCGAAGGGCATCGTTCCCGACACGGGCATGAACTGCTCGGGTGTGCTTACCGCGGTAGGTGTGCACGAGTCGGCGCCACAGAATCCAGTCAGCACGATGTAGTCGTTGTTCGCATCGTTGGTGTAGCTGTTGATGAACTCCGGGCTGTCCTGCGGGGTGCTGAGCGGATGCCCTGTGCCGCCCATGATCAACGCAGTCGCGGTGAGGGCGACGAGGGGCGTCATCGACTGTGTGCCTGCGAGCAAAACGGTGGCGGCCACCGACAGCACGATGACACCAAAGGAACGGATCAGACGACGCACGCAAGCCCCCAGAGGCAGTCGTTGCAGTTGGACGCCCCCGCGCGCCGAGCCACTTGCATGTGGCTCATGTGAATTCTGCGACGCATTTGGTCTGCTCGCATCAAAACGCCGAAATTCGCCCCGTGACGCTTTGGACCGTAGGTGCTTCAAACGGCATTGACTTTCGCTAGTTTCGGCATCGTGCCCGACCTGACGAACCGCCAGATCCTGCTGCGTCGCCGCCCCACCGGACTGGTGCAACCCGGCGACACCGAGCTGGTCGCCTCCCCCGCGCCCGAGCCCGCTGAGGGTGAGGCGTTGGTCCGCACCACGTACGTGGGGATCGATGCGGCGGCACGGACCTGGCTCGACGACCAGCCGAGCTACCTCCCACCGGTGCAACTCGGAGAAGTCATCCGCGCGGCCGGGATCGGAGAGGTCGTGTCATCGCGATGCGACGCCTACGCCGTCGGCGACGTGGTCACCACACTGACGGGTTTCCAGGATTACGTAGTCATCCGCGACGACCTGTTCAGCACGCCCGTCGTCGGGCTAACGGACCAGCTCGCGGTCATGTCGATCTACGGCCCGACAGGTGCCACCGCATATTTCGGAATGACCGGCATCGGTCGACCGCAGCCCGGAGAGACGGTCGTCGTCTCGGCCGCGGCAGGGGCAACCGGATCGGTGGCCGGGCAGATCGCCAGGATCGCCGGCGCCCGGGTTGTCGGTATCGCTGGCGGGCCGGAAAAGTGCCGGGCGGTGGTCGACGACTTCGGTTTCGACGCGTGCATCGACTACCGGGCGGGCGACCTGGCGGCTGCATTAAAGGAGCACTGTCCGCGTGGAGTCAACGTGTATTTCGACAACGTGGGCGGGCCGATCCTCGATGCGGTGTTGGGCCGCCTGGCTCCCAAGGCGCGGGTGGTTCTCTGCGGTGTCATCTCGAGCTACCTCACCGGTGAGCACCCGGGACCGGCGAACTACGTGAACCTGCTGGCCAAGACCGCACTCATGCAGGGGTTCAACGCACTCGATGAGTGGGGCCGCTTCGACGAAGCCTTCGCCGCGCTGCGAGGGTGGGAGCAGGAGGGCCTGCTCGCGCACCGCGAGACCGTTTTTGAGGGTATTGAATCATGCGTCGACGCCCTCAACGGGCTGTTCACCGGGGTCAACATCGGCAAGATGCTGGTCAAAGTCAGCGAACCCACGCCGGCCTAGGAGTGGTCAAACCGCCTGCACTCGCCCGGCGTTCGCGTCGTCGGCACCCTAATGTCTCTGCAATGGGGCGGATGTTAATGTCTCTGCAATGGGGCGGATGCGCATCGCGACTGCGATGATCGTCCTCATGGCCCTGCTGGCCGGCTGTGGCGGCATCGGCGAGATCCTGCAGCGGTTCGATCGGAAGTCGTCCACGACGGCGGAGGTGCCGGATCCGGCGATCTCCACCGACGAGGTCGTCGCGAAGGCGCAGCCCAGTGTGGCAAAAGTCCGCGGGGAGGCCGACAGCTGCTACAAGGTGCTCGAAGGCAGCGGGTTCGTGGTCGCGCCGAACAAAGTGATGACCAACGCTCATGTCATCGCCGGTGCCGATAGTTTCTCGGTGGAGGTCGACGGGAAAACCTATGACGCACAAGTGGTCTCCTATGACTCGAACATGGACATCGCGATCCTCGACGTGCCGAACCTGCCCGCGCAGCCACTGACCTTCGCCGGCTACACGGCACCTAGCGGCACCGACGCATTGGTGCTTGGCTATCCCGGCGCCCGTTCGTTCGCCGCCAATGCGGTCCAGATCCGCGAGGTCACCGAACTCAATGGGCCGAACATCTATCACGTCGGATCGGTAACTCGCGAGGTGTACATACTGACGGGCAGCTTTCCGCAAGCCGGTTTCAGCGGTAGTCCAGTTGTCGACCTCAACGGTCGGGTGCTCGGCGTGTATTTCGGGGCAGAAGCCAATGATTCAACCACCGGCTTCGCGCTAACCGCGGCACAAGTGGCACCGCAAATGTCGAGAGTCGCCGATACCCAGACAGTCGGCACCGGCGCCTGCATCAGCTGACAACGGCTAGTCGCCGACGATGCAGGCCAGGTACAAGGCGATGGCCACCGCCGGCTTCCGGACATCGCGGCCAGTCGACCGAGAGATCGTGTCCAACCTGTACACAACCGTGTTCCGACGGATCGCGAGCCGCTGAGTCGTCACGACAAGATTGAAACCGCTCTCGCACCAGGCGACGAGCGTTTCGCGAAATGCCGTGAAATCGTACTCGTTACTCAGGTCCTCGGGCTTACACCGCGTCGTTGTCCGCAGCGAGAAGTAACTGGCTGGGCGACAACACTTTCAGCCGCAATGCGGCGGCCGTCGCCGGCCCGACGATGCCATCCACCTTCAGGCCCGGGGTGCGGCGCTGGAAATCCCTGACCGCGGCTTCGGTTTCGGGGCCGAAGTCGCCGTCGACCGTCACGCCCAGCTGGCGCTGCAGCTCGGCGACCTGCGGCCCTTCCGAGCCGCGGAAAAGCAGGACATCGGCGTACACGCCGACCGGAACCGGCGGCCGCGGCGTCGGCGCGGGACTGCGAACGGCGCCGATACGAGCTTGAATGTCGGCGCGCAACACATCCATGTCGATGGCGCCCGGATCCCATTTCCCTTGTGCGCGACCGGCATACTCCTTGTGTCCGATCGTGCGCGCGGAGGTCTGCGACAGCCGCCGATTGATGGCCGCACAGCAGTCAACCAGCGCGAAATACTGTGCATCGGGCCAGTTCGTGCGATGTGGCGCCCAGGGGCTCGTACCGCTGTTGGCGCATTCGATGCCGATCATGTGCCAATTGCCCATGTTGGTCGGGAGCCACGGATACATGCCCACGCCGGCGTGCCAGGCGACGCCCACCGCCACCAGGGTCACCGTGCCATCGCGCGCGATGTGCAACTGCGAAAGCGGACCGGGCAGATCCGGGCGGCCGTTGGCGATGGAGGCGGCGCTGGCGTTGTCTGATCCGGTGTGGTGCACCATGACACCGCGGATGTCTTTGAAATCGCCGTGGCCCCGGTTCTGCCAACCGGGATACTCGACAAGCTTGACGCCCTCGGCGCGCAGCACATCGGCGATCCAAATGGGGTCGCCGGTCCAGATCTTCGTCTGTGGCATATTCCGGATCGTACGGCGATGATCCGACGCTCGCCGGTACCAGTGGTGGCAGCCAAATCCACCATCCTGCAAGTGTTTGCCCGATGAACTGCAGTTGGCATCGATCAGTTCCGCAAACTCCGTGCATTCTGCGATGAACGCTGCCGTCCGCAGCGAAAGCAACTGAACCGCGCTTAGCTGCTGCCGCGGCAACGGCTAAGCGGCTTGTTGCACGCCGAGGACCCGCAGCAGGTCGGGCTTCATCGTCTGTAGCTGCGACCCCCAGTACCCCCAGCTGTGGGTGCCGTTCTCGGGAAAGGTGAATATCGCGTTGCGCCCCCCGGCAGCCACGTACTTCTCCTGGAATTCCTTGTTTGTCGCCAGCGTGATGTTCTCCAGGTACTGAGCGCTGAACTGAGTGCCAAAGTCACCGCTGCCGTCGAGGTCCGAGAGGGCACCGTTGCCGCAATAGATCCAGAGAGCTGTTCCGTTGGCCACCAATGTGTTGATGTTGACCATCGGATCGTTGCGTCGCCAGGCCGGGTCGCTGGTGGGTCCCCACATGTTCATCGCGTTGTAGCCGCCGGCATCCTTCATCGAGATGCCGATGAGTGTGGGCCACAGACCCTGTGAGGGGTTGAGATATCCCGATAGTGAGCCGGCGAAGATGAACTGCGATGGATGCCAGATGGCCATCGTCAGCGCCGCACTGCCCGACATCGAGAGTCCCACAACGGCATTTCTGTACGGATCCTGCGCCTTGTTGGCCGCGAGCCAGGCGGGCAGTTCCTGAGTCAGGAAGGTCTCCCACTTGTAGGTGAGGGTGCCTGCGGAACCTGTCGCCGGTTGGTACCAGTCGGAGTAGAAGCTGGATTGTCCGCCGACGGGCATGACGACCGAGATCCCGGACTGGTAGAACCACTCGAATGCCGCGGTGTTGATGTTCCAGCCGCTGGCGTCGTCCTGGGCGCGCAGACCGTCGAGCAGATACACGGCGTGCGGGCCACCGCCCTGGAACTCAATACGGATGTCGCGGCCCATGGATGGCGACGGGACGTCGAGTTCTTCGACGGGCAGGCCGGAGCGCGAATACGCTGCGGCGGTAGGAGCCTGAATCACCATGGCCGCGAACGTCGGCAACACCGCCACCGATAGCATCGCCACGGCATGCGTCAACGCGCGGAAAGTTCTGTCGACCAATCGTTCCGCCACCGCCAGCACACCTCATCCGTCTCGGGGACTTGCCTTCGGCAAGCTAGCAGCGACAAGCGCCAGATCTCACGACGCAGCGCGGCACGTGATCGGCTTGTTATCAACAATTCCCGAGACTGTGAGGTTGGTCAGCGTGAGCAGTCGAGGGACACCGTGATCGTCCGCCTGACGACCACAGGGATGAAGTCACGATCGCCTCGCCCGCCGACACGCACGAGCTCCGTCCGCTCCCGCGGATTGCGGACGGCGATGACCTCGCACTCGTTCAGCGGTGCGCTGCCGACGCGATCGATCTTGACGTCAAATCCCTGCGCCTCGAGTTGACCGATGGTGATCGCTGCGGACTCGGCATGCGCCGTGCCGGCCAGCGTCAGCGCCGCAGCCGCGAGGCCGGTACCAACCAGCGCGGAACCGATGATCTTCTTCATGAGAAACCCTTGTTCGGGCGAGCCGTTGCTCGCTCTTGCATGACGACTTCATGCTGCTTGGAGCGGGCAGGTCAGCGCTTGGAGGTCGTATGGAGATTCGGTGGAGATTGCAGGTAGACGCCAAACGTTGTTCCGGCCCAACTCCCCGCCGATGCCGGCTCAGCTGGCAGACTCTCGGCCACGAGCGGTTTCAGTCGTCCGGGGGACGTCGTGGACAGAGCTATGGGGTTTGCGGTCGGTGTGCTCGTCCTGAGCCTGGCAGCGTGTGAAACCGAAGGGTCGATAGGACCACCCAAGGTGACCGCGACGTTCGGCGTCGGCGCATGACGCGGAACCCTCCATCACGGAAATGGGGTTTCGATGTTCAGACGGCTAACCAGACGCGACAACGGAATTCGCGCTCCACGGGGCGAGCGGTTCACCGCTGTCCCCACGGAACTCGTCGGGCAGGTCGTCGACGACGTGCCATGTCGCAGCGAGACGCCCCAGCCCGACGCACCATGCACAGTGCAGTCCCAGTGCGACCAGTTGGTCCTCGCTGAAATGGTTGCGTAGGTCGTCGTACACCCCATCGTCGATCGAAAGGTGGTTGGTGGCGAAGAGGTCGGCGAACCTCAGTGCGGCGCGCTCCGCCTCCGTCAGATCCGGCGCCTCAGCTGGTCGCTCCAATGAACACACCGCGTCTTCGGTGAGTCCGTCGTCGATCGCGCTCTGGTAGCGGATCGACATACAGCTGCGGCACTGGTTGTGGTAGGCGATGCGCAGCCGGACGAGCTCCATCAGCCTCGGCGCCAGGGCACCCGTCTCCCGCAGCGCCGCGGTGACGCCACCTACGGCGGCCGCGACATCGGGCAGTCGAGACATGATGCCGGCGACGCCGAGGTTGATGCGATCGCCCTGCCCCAAGTCCACCATGGGTACCGCGGCGAAGGTGTCAGATTGTTCGATGCGTGCCATGAGGTCCTCCGATCGCCCTGGTCGAAGCGATGGTAACTAACTGAACTGTGTCTGCGGGCGTGCCAACGCGACACCGTCGACGACGATGTCGAGTTTCTCGTTGTAGAACGCCACCATGCCCGCAATGGGGGCGACCGCGGGTAACGGGTAGTGATACGTCCAGGCCAGGTCCGGATGCACCGTGTCGCCAGCCCGTACAGACCAGTAGCCCGACGTCACTCCTTTGTACGGGCACAGCGTCTGGGTCGAGCTTGGTTCGAGATGCTCGAACGCTATGTCCGCCGGATCGATGTAATACCTAGTGGGCAAACCGGTTTCGAAAAGCAGGACGGGTGCGACGGTATCGGCGAGCACAATGTCGTCGAAGTGCACGCGGATGTGGCGGTGCGATCGCAGTGCGTCGACTCGTGAATATGGATTGCGCGGATGGCCGTAGATCGGTTCGTCCTCCTCGAGCCACCGCAGCCGATCCCACTCGAAGCGCACCATGCCCGCAACGGGGCCGTCGCCGTCGAATACCCGTGCCGCCGACTGGTGCGTCTGATCGGCTCCCACCAGTGAGTGCAGCCGCGAGGACCCGAACTGCACCTTTTGTGGGTGGTTCTCGTCCCGCAGGAATTCCGCACGCACGTCTGTGAGCGGGATGTAGTACTGGGGGTAGTAGGGCACTTCCCAGACGTAGCGGGCCGCGGTGGTGTCGAAGACCAACTCGTGGCCGAGAAAGCCGCGGACCCGCCGCGGCGCCGGCTCGACTCGTCCGCGTGTGGCGGCCATCTGAGGGTAGTCACGGTCGCTGCTCATGCACCCATGATGTCGCTCCGCGGGACGCGCTGCCATGGGTGGCGCCGGGAATGAGGCGGGCACATGTCGACGTCTTAGATATGGAACCCAAGGATGACTGCGCCGAAAGGACAAAGCGATGCGAGTTGGAGTGGTGTTCCCGCAGACGGAACTCGGCGGGGACCCAGGTGCCGTGCGCGCCTATGGCGAGCGCGTGGAGGAACTGGGCTTTTCGCACATCCTGGCTTACGACCACGTCGTCGGCGCCGACCCGGCTGTCCACAACGGCTGGAACGGACCATACGACGTGCACACGACGTTTCACGAGCCCTTCGTCATGTTCGGCTATCTCGCTGCGGTCACCAAAAGGGTGGAGCTCGTCACCGGGGTGATCATCCTGCCGCAGCGCCAGACCGTGTTGGTCGCCAAGCAGGCCGCCGAAGTCGACCTGCTCAGCGGCGGCCGACTGCGCCTGGGAATCGGGGTGGGCTGGAACGCCGTCGAATACGAGGCACTCGGTGAGGAGTTCAGTAACCGCGGCAAAAGGTCAGCCGAACAGATCAGCCTGCTGCGCCGCCTCTGGACCGAGCAGACGGTGACTTTCGACGGTGCCTTCCACCGAGTGACCGGGGCCGGTATCGCACCACTCCCTACGCAGCAGCCGATTCCGGTGTGGATCGGGGCGGCGTCGGCACCAGGCTTCGCGCGCGCCGGTCGCCTGGCCGACGGATGGTTCCCGATGATGGCGCCCGGACCCAAGCTCGACGAAGCCCGCGCCGTCGTCGAACGGGCGGCGCTCGGTGCGGGCCGCGATCCCGCAAGCATCGGGATGGAGGGCCGGGTGGATTGGCGTGGCGACAGCTACGCGGTGACCAACGAGCTCGCGGCGTGGGCCGAGGCGGGTGCCTCTCATGTCGCGGTCAACACGATGGGCGCCGGGCTGAAGTCCGTCGACGATCATCTCGCGGCGCTGTCCCAGGTCGCTGTATCGCTGCCGGTGGGCTAAGCGAAACCCGCCGACGTTGATGGAGTTGACGACCCGACCCAAAGAAGCTGATTCGCATGATTAAGCCGAAATTGGGACAACTCTAAGTATTACCAACTTTGGTCACCCATACCTCGCTGGAGTCGTCAATGAGACCCGCAGCATCATGAAAAGCATTAGGCGGATGCCCAGCTAACTGTCCTAACCGGTCAGTCGTGGCGAAGTAGCGCAGGCGTACGACATGGCCAGCCGGCCCAGACCTCGCAGATCGCCTCTAGTGCAACAGTATTCGCTGTGTACGGAGCGGAGCTCAAAGAAACTGGCGTCATTCCCTCCCAGCACTCCTCGGGACAACAGGGACTCTGTGCAAAAGTGCTCTGCCGGAGGCGGTTTGACGACACCGTTGCCCGCTGATGCGGCCAAAAATGCGAGAAGTAGGCGCACAAATAAGAGTCCACCGATTCGCCGTGCGAATTGAGTCAGAAGAGTAGCGTCAAATCAACGCCTCGGAATACGGAAACTGCATGCCGGACATCCTGGAGGGGCTAGTGGATATTGTGCTTGGTGTGTCGGTGACGACCACGACCGTCCGTATGGTGCTCATCGAGGGTGAAAAAGCGGACGGCGTCATCATTGAATGTGCAACCTTCGATACCGCCGACGGCGTCGTGAAGCCCAGCCCGTCAGAACAGATCAGCGCCGCAATCCTCGCAACCCAGCAGACCGCCTTCTCAAAGGGCCACCACTTGGTCACGAGCGGCGTTACGTGGGACCTCGAGCCGGAGCCGGCGACCTTGAGCGACAGCGTCGCCGCACGCGATCTTCAGAACGTGGTGCTGGTGGCGGAGGAGAACGCCGCAGGCGCGTTGGCCCAGACCGTCGGTCGAGCACTCGGTTACGACACCACAGCAGTGATGGTGATGAGACCGGAGACCGCGACGTTGTCGGTCGTCGACAGCGACGACGGGTCAATTGTGGAAGCGCGAATGTGCACCCTGGACGGTGGGGACGCTACGGACATCCTGCCGGCTATGGCGGCAACCTTGGAAACCACAAATCCCAAGCCCGGCAGCGTATTTGTGGTGGGTTCAACGTCGGCGGTCTGTTCGGTGAAGTCGAGCCTTGAAAGTCTGATACCGCAGCCGGTCATCGTCCCGGAGGAACCGGAATTCGCTCTCGCCCGTGGCGCGGCATTGGCCGCGGCCAATGTGCCGGGCTCGGAGGCGTCGACTTGTGGTTTGGCCTATTCCCAGGATCCAGACGAACTTGCCGCACTCGACCAAGCCCCAGTCAAACTGGCCGAGGCGGATACACAGGCGGCCCTGTTCGACTACATCGGAAGTGACGATGTGGTGGGCCCGCCGCACCGCGGAGCCGACCCTAGGGTGCGAATCCCCATCGGGAACGTCGCGGCTGCGAGCTTCGTGATCGGTGCGGTGACGCTGGCGATGTTGGTTGCCGCCAACATCCGGCCCGCCGTCGACCGGGACTCCATCGCAGCCGGAGTGGCTGACTCAAGCGCTCAGTTGGCCGAGGTGCCCGTCGCCCAACCCGCCGCCGCAGTTCCAACTCCTGCCGGATTGGCAGCGCAACCCGACCAGCAGCCACCCCTACCCCAAAGCATCCCGGTGGCGACGCCCACAACGGCGCAGCCTCCACCCGCCCCACCATTGCCGGCGCCAGCAGTCCAGACTCGGGCACCCGCCGTGCAGACCCGGCAACCTGCTCCATCACGCGTGATGGCTCAACCAGCCCCGGTTGCTGTCGAAAAGCCACTCGAAGCCACACCCGTTGCCGTCGAGCCTGAGGCCGCCGAAGCACTTCCTGTGCCGGCTGCGACCGCAGCGCCGGCCCCGCCCATGTTCACGTCACCATCACCGCCAGCCTCGTCGCCGTCGCCTGTCATCCCCGCGCCGGCTGTGAGCCCCGCCGCACCGCTCGCGCCCATGTTCACGTCGCCATCACCGCCAGCTCCATCGCCGTGGAGCCCACCGTGGCTGTGGATTGGGACAACACCATCCCAACAGCGCGCCTCCCAACCTGCCCCGGGTCGGCAGTCGGTGCCGGTTCCCTTCGGACCTCAGCAAGAAGTCGGGCAATGGCCACAGCAACCGTCGCCCGGTCTGCAAATTGTTCTGTGGCCTCGACAGCAAGCACCGCAGCCGCAGTGGACGCCATCCTCAGTTCCGCAGTGGACGCCATCCCCAGTCCCGCAGTGGACGCCGTCCCCAGTCCCGCAGTGGACTCCTGCGCCAGTGATTCCCCAGTCGACTCCTGCGCCAGCGATTCCCCAGTGGACACCAGCCCCTTCGTCGCAATCGCCGCTAATTCCGGCAACGTCGCGTTGGCCGTACCCGATATTGCGCTGATCGCTGGCGGCCCTACCGGTAACCGGTCACGGCCACCGAAACCGCCCCTGATGGTTGCTTCAGCGGCACCCGGCCACCGGCTGCCCTACCTGAATCCCAAACTAGGCAAGCACAGTGGGTGGCAAAATTTCAGCGCATGATCTCGGCTAAGGGACACAACGGCACGGTCCACTTCGATGGCCGTTTCGTCACGATTGAAACGCAAGGGCTTCATCGCCAGGGCGTCGGTGGGCAAGGGCGATAAGCGCATCCGGTTCGATCAATCCAGGCCATCCAGTGGAAGCCTCCCGGGGCGCTGATGAATGGGTACATCGAGTTCTCGGTTTCTGGAGGAAACGAGGCCCGCTCCCGCTTCGGAGCCGCGACGATGGACGCGACCAAGAACGAGAACGCGGTGGTGGTGACTAAGGCCCAAGCCGTTGAGTTCCTCGCGTTACGCGATGTCATTGAGGAAGCGATCGCCGGCGGTCCGCCCGCGACTTCGTACATCGCGCCGTCAACACGAACCTCTGCACCGCCGACTCCGCCACCGCCTTCAGTTCCAGCAGGTTGGTACCCGATCCGCAGAACGCCCGAATACAGCGTTATTGGGATGGCGCAAGGTGGACAGAACACACTGCACCACTCGCTTGACCACGCAGAGTGGTGGCTTCGGCGGAGACTATTTGTAGTAACTACTCCAATTAAGGAGCTGATCAGATCGACTTTGGCAGTTGTTCTGGCAAAGACGACACGACCGGCGTCATCGCTTCGTAGAGTCACTGGTCACGGCCGCCTGTGAGACGGTCCTCGGGGTAGCCTGACCGGATCCAGTGGTGATCAGTCTCGGCTTCGGCTAAACCCGGTCAAGCCACGAAGGGGAATTGATGATCGAGGTACTGCCTGACATGCCGGAGGGGGTGACTGGCATCCGCGTGTCGGGCCGCCTGCGCGGTGACGACCTGCGCGAGTTCAAGCCGGCCATGGAGGAACTCGTGAAAGCCGGCGAGATCAGGATCGTCGAGGTCGTTGCTCCAGACTACGAGGGCTTCGGGCCCGGCGGCCTGATCGAGGACCTGAAGCTGGGCTTTGGTGCCCTGATCCGGCATCATTCGGCGTTCAAGCGAATTGCAGTCGTGTCCGACAAGGACTGGGTCGCCCACGCGCTGCATGCCTTCGCCTGGATGGTCCCCGGCGAGCTCGCCCTGTTCGGCCTCGACGAGCTCGAGCGGGCCAAGGAGTGGGCCGCCGGCTGACTCTCTGGCTCGGCCAACCGCAGCCCGCGGTTTCTTGATCCTGCTTCGCCACCCGCACCGCGACGCCCACCAGCCGCGCCGTCGGGCTCACCTGCGGCGTGGCCGTCATCGTTGCGACGACCCTGTCGTCATGCCAACGAACCACGCCGTCCCTCATGTGCATCGAAAGCGACGGCGTCGTCGCCAATTTTAGTGCGCGGCAACACCTCGACGAGGTACTCCTTGACGTACTTCTCGACCTTCGCGAGCGGAATGCCCCGCGAATATCAAACTGGTACAGAACCTGCTTGAGCCACAAATCAGCCACGATAACGCTCGACCGGTGTGGGCACCTCTACCCTGACGATCTGGACGCTGTCGCCCAGCGTCTGGATGAAGGGCCTCGCGAAGCTGCGGACCGACTGCGGACCGCAGCCTCGTCGGAACCTAAGCCAAATCTGCATTTAGCGCGCTGAACAGCGCATTTCACCCCAATGGTTCGGCGACTGGGGCAGCGGCGAACTCGTGCGGGACGATGGCCGACACTCCACGCTTGGGAACGCTTGGAATGCGAGCAGATGGGCATCGCTACAGCCGTGCGGCGGTCGACTCGCGGGCCTCGCCGGCGAGGGAGGCGGACAGTTGCGCCGATCGCGCACATCAACGGGGCGGGAAAGACCACGGCGGTGTTCTTCTCCACCCCCAACTCGAGCAACGTCTGCAGGTTCCGAAGCTGCAGCGCCAATGGGTGGGCCATCATGGTGTCGGAGGCTTCACCGAGCGCGGCGGCGGCGCGCGCTTCTCCTTCTGCGGCAATGATTTTGGCCCGCTTCTCGCGTGCTCTGGTGGTACATCGAGCAGATGCGCTCGGTGCGCCGGAGGGATCAGCACACAGAGATTTCGGAAGCTAAAGTGCGCCCGATCATCTTGCGTTTGGCGGCGAAGCCGACAGCGGCCCTGAAACCCCTCCGCACGCCGGGTGACGCCGGGGGGAGCAGCTAACTTGTGCGTATGGGGATGACAAACGCGTCTGTGTTCTCGTCGTAATCGACCGTTTCAGCCACAAACAGTTCCCCAACCGCGTGGCCGTCCTCAGCAACCGCAATGAAGGTGGCTTCCTCCTCGTCGTAAATCACCGATCCGCGCACGAACAGCGCCGCGACCTGGTGCCCATCCACCCCGAGAACGACGAGCTTCAAGCCACCGGCGTCCTTGAGGTACTGCGCCACTTCGGCGCGTGTCTTAGCCATCGCTGGGTTCCCCTCGCCTGCCGGTGCATTGCTTGCAGCAGGGTATCCCAGCGCGCGACCGGTGCGCGGATCCCGGGGACGGCTAACAGCGCGCGATTCATGGATGATCGTCAACCCTGTCATTGTCTCTGCGCCAAAGTTGTCACTGCTGAGCCCATTGTCCCTGCTCAACCTATCCGTGACTCGCTCAGTATTTCTGTTCCGCAGGATTATTGCGCTCATTGCTTGTGTTGCGGATTCGCGCACCACTGATCTAATCCGTGACCGCACAGTGACGCTGTGACTACTAGCTCGGCCAGTACGCGCCGAATCGGGCAAGGGCAATCCGTTGAGAATGACAAGTGACGATTAGCACCGATTTGGGCACCGGAACCCGAATCGTGCTCCCGTGCAACGCTTCCGGGAAGCTCACATCCTGACGCGAATACGGCGCCACTAGCCCGGCGACTTCGGAACGCCGAACTCAGCGCGGATCTCGTCGGGTTGAACGTGCGGCCGGTCCGGATATCACTGCGGCCGCGACGACCGCGAACTCTGCTTGCCAGACGCGGGCTTGTTGGCTTTGGCGGCCTTGGTCCGAGCCGCGGCCGTGTTCGATTCGTCACGGTCACCCGGTGACAGGCCCGCTAGCCGGCTCAACGTCGCAACTCCCGGAATGCCGGACAGGGCACGATAAACATCGTTGCCCGTCGCGATAAGCGCTTCCAATTGCGGCAACATCCGGTCCATCGTTCGGAACATGGGGTCAGCGAGCGCCATGTAGCGCTCCATCCGGTCGATCGTGGTGTTAAGGCGCTCGGTCGCGACCGCCAGATTCTCCACTAGATCCGGCAGCTGCGCGGCGATCTGCGCCGACGCGGACGGGACGCGCATGGCGCTGCTGGCCACCGCTTGCGCCGTCTCCAGAGCGGACTCAGCGGCGGACCGAACATCATTCGGACGCGGAACCTTCCTCGTCACATCCGTAACTTTGCCGCACAGACAACCACGCTGTCAGGACTTTCTCGGATTCATGGCATCACGATGAACGGTCGGCCGCTGGCCGTGGCGCCGACCTGCAAAATGTGCACGATGTGCGGGTGTCCGGAAAGGCGGCCCATGGCGCGCTGCTCGCGCAGGAAGCGGTCCAGAATTGTCCGGGTCAAGATCGGAGGTCAATACCTTGACGGCAACGGTGCGGTCCAGCAGTGGCTGAGCGCAGCGGTACACGACACCGAAACCGCCGTGCCCGATTTCCTCGACGTCATCGAATCCCGTCTCACGCAGTTCCGCGGGGATGTCCGCGAGCAGACCCCGCTGTGTCGCAAGCGGATCGACGTTCGGCCATCGACGCTCACTGTCCTCGGCGCTGGAGGCAGCAACCCGGTCGGTTTCCGCGAGCACGTCAACCCGGCTTACCAAGGCCTGCGCCACATTCCCGGCAATGGTCCGTACCCGATTCAGAGCTCATTCTTTGGAAGGGGTTTCGGCACTGGCGTGCGGCACCGGGGCGCTGCGGTCGTCTGCCAGATCACGACGAACGGCTCGTACACCGCGCCGACCATCGAAACGTAAGGGCCGCACCATGACCGCACCGGAACCGTGGCGACCAGAGAACCATAGAAAAGGAAACACATCACGAACACCACACACAACACCAAGACGAAGCGGCTTGTTACGGCATTGGGGGCCAGCGGCGGCCGCCATCGCGACACCCGCCCTGCTGTTCCCCGGTGCAGGAACCGCACGGGCTGACGCATACGACGACTACAACCAGGGATACCAGGACGGTTCGATTTCCGGAGCCATCGGCCAGTGCTTCCCAGACCCGTCGAAGCAGGCCCTGTATGACTTGGGTTTCACCGATGCCCAGGCTGGGCGGAAACCGGCACTGTCGAGTCCATACCCTAATTTTTTCGCCAGCGCCGTCGCTATCGCCCGATTACAACCCCGCGTGGGTAGAGCAGGACACGATGGGGACACCTCCGACCGGCGATGGAAGATTACTTGCTTCCCGCGTCGAGTTCGTCGAGCCAACGGCTCCGCCTGCTGCAGATGCGCCTGCCGCGCCGCGCGCGCTGTCGCTTGCAAAATCGCCGTGCCGTGAACTGTGATTCGCGTGGGTCGGTCAGTCGCTTGGTGGCGGGGTGGCCATGCAATTCGTCTATCAGCATCGCGACTACTGCGAACGGCTGGTTCTCATCAGCAGCGGTGGCCTGGGCCCCGACCTGAGCTGGATATTGCGGATCCTGTCGGCGCCCGGAGCCGAGCTGGTGCTCCCCGTTGTCGCACCCCGGCCGGTGCTGAACGTCGGCAACAAGCTGGGGTCGTGGCTCGCTTCGGCTGGCATCCACTCGCCACGCGGCGGCGAGATATGGAACGCCTACTCGTCGCTGTCGGACGGCCAGACCCGGCAGGCGTTCCTGCGCACGCTGCGTTCGGTGGTGGACTACCGTGGCCAGGCGGTCAGTGCGGTCAACAAGTTGCATCTGAGTTCTGGGCTACCGATCTTGCTGATTTGGGGTGAGCAGGACCGGATCATTCCGGTCGCCCACGGCTACGCCACTCACGACGCCCTACCGAAGAGTCGACTTGAAGTGCTCCCCGGCATAGGGCATTTCCCTCACGTCGAGTCCCCAACCGTGGTGGCGGACATCCTCGACGACTTCATCGTCACCACACGACGCAATGTCGACCTGACGAATCGAAAACCCACGTCAAGACCGTGGCAGGGCGAACGTCGACATCTAATTCTCTGTCCGGTGTCGGTCCCGACGGCTGCGGGTCTGAACCGCCGGGACCTCAGTGTTCGGCGACGCCAACCGTGCGGCATAATCAGCCACACACCGTTGAAACCCGCTTGACCTGCGGTTATGCGGTGGAGCTAAGGGGATTCGAGACGTCACCCACCCCTCGATACTCCTCCAACACGCAGCGCCGGAGCACCCCCGTCCCCTTGTCCGAGGTCACACGCATCGATGTCGACGGCGTCTACGCCCTTGGTGTTGGCTGCGGAGGCGGCCGGTGAGTCGGACATCCCGTTTTGCCTGAGTGGGGTGCAGGGAGTTCCGGTTCAGGATGCCCTCGCGGAGGCCGAGTTGACGGAGCTGTTCGAGGTCTTCTCGTCGATCACGAGGCGTGGGAGGGGCTTGACAAAAGGGCGGTGTCAACGGTGCTGATCAACACTGTTGACACGGTTTCGAAGAGGGTGTTTACTTGGGCGTCTAGCAGCAGAAACCGCGCGCCGAATGATTGTCATTCCTTGGCAAATCTTTCTTTCGGGATCGCGTTCGGCGCGGTGGCGCTGTTGGGGTCAGCGTGCTGCTGGCCGACCCAGGTTCCCTGGCTCGGTCAGTGGTCGCGGGTCGACAACCGACGGGCACTCGGTACGTAGAGAGGCCTCGTGAGCAACCGGGCATTTCCGCTGCGAAGTTGAAGGACTACACGCGCGCATTGTCGAGAAAGTACGACCTGACTGTGGACCAGATTGCCTTGGACGCAATCAAATCACGATTTGCGGAGCTGACTTGAGATCCGTTTAATCAGAAGTCACAGGGGGAAGGGGAAGTCAGTTGACGGATAACACCGGAATGGCCGTGATGGAGTTGCAATGCCCGAATAGGCACCTCGTGGGCCGAATTATCAAGCATTCTGTGGGGAGTCCGCTGCTGCTCGACATGCCAAAACGGCTGCGAGAGGATTGGAAACAAGTCTCCGAGCGACCCATGCTCACCACGCACTGTGGGGTGTGCAAGCGGGCGGTCAGCAAGGCAACCGACACGGTTAAGGAGCGAGTTGACAGGCTGATTGATGACGAATGGGAGCGCAAGAACCAGTACGTGCTGCCGTTCCTAATAACGAGTGAGGACTGGGCGCAAACTGCCTACACCGCTCCATGAGCGGTGTAGGGGCCGGCACAGCACCCTGGCGCTGCGAATGCGGCGCCGTCACCTATAGGCCGGCGCCGAACTGCCAGTTGCAGGCTGCTCGACGGACCCGTATGTGTCAGGCACCCGCTCGCACGGCGGTCTGACGCCTTTAGAAGAAATTTCTCAAACTGGCAAGTGGTCCTCTACTCCACTCCTGCCAGTTACCTCAGATCCGCTTTCCGGGCACTGTGGATTTCATCAGCGAACTGGTCGCTCGACGACGACGAACACTTCGCTGTTCTCCTCGCCGATGTGGAATGCCTACCTGACGAGGTTCTGGAGACGCTCGCCGCTGTCGTGCAATCGTGCGCCGGGCGGGGGTGGATCGCCGCGACGATGAACTCGGCCAACCATTCGCCGCTGGTCGAGATGTTGCTGCTGCGGTTCTTCACCCAGACCGTCACCCGTGCCCGCGTTGCGACACCGACGACGACTTGGACGGTGCCGAAGCCCCTCGCGGCCTGGCAGAGAACCTGGCGCAGACCGCCAAGAAGCAGGGCCGCAAGGCGAAATGTGGTGACCGGGAGTGGGTCTGGGAGCCGTGTGAGCCGTGGAGCGGAGCGCCACCGGATGCCCGTCAGCAGGCTTACCTCGACGCGGTGCTGACGGGGAAGTCCCAGAAGGTCGCGGCGGCACCGGCGGGCGAGCGCAACTGGACGCTCTTCGTCGCGGCGCTGAAGTGCGCCACCTACGTCACGGGGGCGGGCCTAGACGAACAGAAGGTTCGCGATGCCCTGGAAGACGCCGCCGAAAAGTGCGGCCTGGCCGAAGACGACGGACCGAAGGCTGTCTCCGCCACCATCGCGCGGCTCTAGATGGAACCCATTGCGCGGGACCAACGCCGATGACTCCACGGTGAGCTATCACCCGGGGCACGGTGCTGTTGGACTCGATGAGTGGCTGGCACGATTCGAACAGCTCGGCATCCGTCACTCACCGATCGCCGAGCGCGAATACGGTGCGGTACTGACATTTAAGGACCCCGACGACATTCAGTTCGAGATGTTTTTCAAAGCCGACCACCCATAGCCCAGGCGAAATCGCAGGCAACACATTGTCGGGGAGCACAGATCCCGCTGTACCGGCACCCACGAAGATGGAGTCGTATGAGCCTCCCACTCACGACATGTGTGCGTCGCAGATCGCCGAAGCAAATCTCACGGGTGGGAGTTTGCGTCAGACCACGCGCGCTGCGTCGCGTGACACGTCGGCGGATGTGGGCTGTCCTGCGGCGGTGAGTAGGTGGCGAAGGCGCTGGCGTGCGCGATGGATGCGTGACATGACCGTACCGACCGGTACACCGAGGATGTCGGCGATCTCGCTGTAGCGCAGGCCTTCCACGTCTGCGTAGTACAGCACCACCTGGCCGGCATTGGGGAGTTGGCGTAGCGCGGTCAGGGTGCGGTCGGAGGGCACGGAATCCAGTAGGCACTTTTCGGGGGAACGCCAGTGGCTCGACGCTCCATGTCGCATGGTCGGTGACTCCGGGAGGTCCGCGGTGAGCACCTCCGTGGGGCGCCGTTGCCGTGACCGGTGTGTATTAATCGCGGTGTTGGTCATGATGGTCATCAACCACGCGTGCAGGTTGCCGTGTTGGTATCCGCTAAACCCGGTGAACGCGCGTATCAGTGTGTCCTGCACCAAGTCTTCGGCATCGGAGGAATTGCGTGTCATCCGGCGCGCGGCGCCGGTCGTGTGTTGGGCAAAGGCAGCGCAGCGGCTCGTGTTGGTTCGCTGGTATGCCTAGATAGGCTGGTGCAACAACGGAATTCGCAGATCAAGCGGCTTGTGCGTTCTGACTTAGACGCCGATTCGGGAGCCGTGTGGCTCATCCGCGCAAAGCAGACAGGAAGATTCGCGGCAGTGCGATGGGGTTGCGGTGGACGAGGAATCTTACGAGCCGTCTGGCGGTAGTTTCCGCTGTCTTGTTGGTGATGAAGAAAACTGGCTTGGGCGAGAGGGTCAGTTCTCCGTTGAACAACGAGCGGGGCGCGGGACGGAACGGAATCTCGACGACGGCTTTCTGAGGTCTCGGGAGCATAAAGGTGTTGTGTACCATTCCGGTGCCGCTGCCGATGTCTTGTGCGGTATTGCCGGGAAACGCCCCCCAGGTCGCCAATGCGAACGCCATCCCCGTCCACGCGTTGATGCCGATGGCGCCGTAGCGCAGGTGCGCCATCGCGTCATCGAAAGCCTGCGCGTTCTGCTTGCGGGTCTTTGGATCGATAGTGATAACTGCGCCGAGGTTGCCGGGCAGCACGTCGTTGGCGAACTCAACGGCGTTGTGCAGGAACTGCTCTACTGTCTTGCCGGGAAGTCGTACGACGCCGAGGACACCGGCGAAGACTTCGTCGGTCAGGATGCTGGCGCCGCTATGTGCGTCGACGTCGGTGATGAGGGCGCGGGTGCGGTCGCCGCCGAGGAACTCGGTTCCCGTCATGCCGCGACAGGCGCTGGTGATTTTGTCCTCTGAGCGTGGGTAGTAGGGGGGTCGGGGTTCGGCGTTGCTGATGACAGCGCGGACTTCGGCGATGAGTTCGTCGGCCAGTGGCCAGTCCTGCGAGAGGACGAGTACCTGTGTGGCGTTGCAGTTGTGGCCGGAGTTGATGAGTTTGGTCGTGGCGATATGTTCGGCCTGGAACCGCAGGTCGCGCTGGCCCCAATCGCCGGGGACCACGATGAAAGGACTGACGCCGCCGAGTTCGCCGGTGATTGGCTTGTCCAGTAGCGGCGTGTTGTTGGCTTTGCGGCTGGCGGCTTGATCGTCGGTTCCCCATACGATCGCGTCGTAGGTGGCTGCGGAGCCGGTCATGTGGATGGTGTCGACCTTGGGGTGGTGTGCCAGGTAGCCGCCGACGTCGGCGCCACCATAAAGCAGGCGAAGCCAGCCACGCGAGATGAACTCACTGAAGATGTGTTCGTAGAACGGTCCGAGGTATTCGTTGACCGGGTTCATTTTTACTGCGCAGACATTGCCCCGGATGTACAGCTGGTCGATGATGTCCAGCGCTGTGATGGTGCCGAGGTTGCCCGCGCCTAGGACCAAGCACACCTCGGGGTCACTGGGGTCGGTCCCGCGGTACAGCGCGGCCGCCTCCGCGCGCGTCTGTTCGGCGCTGACGCCGGGCTCAATCCAAACTTGCGCCTTGTAGCCGTTGAGCAGCAGGCGGTCGTATCCGGTGGCAGGGAAGACATCGACGACGACTTGGCCGTCGGGTCC
Source organism: uncultured Actinomycetota bacterium (assembly GCA_963800125.1). Taxonomy (GTDB): domain Bacteria; phylum Actinomycetota; class Actinomycetes; order Mycobacteriales; family Mycobacteriaceae; genus Mycobacterium. Next base: position 320,670 of record CAWDAC010000030.1, read on the forward strand.
CGTGTGAACAGCGTCGGCGTTAACCGGCTCGTGTCCGGCGAGAACCCTTTTAAGAACCAGTATTTGGGTGTTGATGGCCTGAACGAATACCCAGATGTTTGTCGTCCATTCTTCGGCGACCCACGCGGAGGTCGATGCGATGCCTTTGGCCTCAGTAGCGGCAGCCGCCATGCGCGGTGCAACGTCTACGATCCTGGGCGGCAGCGCCTCCAGCATTGCTATCTTCGCGCGCAGCGGCAGGTCCGCCCATCCAGGCGCGCCTGACCGTAAGTCCTCGAGCGCCAGATCGAGCGCTGGCACGTCCCGCATGGTCCTTGCATTCATTTGGCTACCTTTGCTTGTTAAGGTTCGTCTGCTGTTGGAGTTGGACGCTAGCCTTCACCGGCGTTCCGTCACCGACGTCGCCGGATGCAGGCGGCAAACGCCGCGGTTGTTCCATGAGCTGTCGTAGAAGGTGGCTCGGCACACGGGGTTTCGGCACTGCTTCATCCGCCGCCACGTTCCGGTCTCCTGACTCAAGGACGACCTCACCCATGATCGCCGACCCCAACCAACGCCATCCGTGTCCACTTGGCATCCACGACATCTCCCCGGCGACACCCAGCGCGATTGCCGCTGTGCCGAGGACGTGCCGTGGCGGCTTGATGCGGCTCCCGGTCAACATCATGTCAAGGACGTCGCGCAGTTCTCGGAGACGGGCGGCGTCGTCGTCGGTCAGGGCCAGCGTCGGATGCTGTGCGCCTCGTAGCGCCGACCAATTTCGTGCCGCGTTCGCCGCCCATGCACTGGCGTGCTCCGCGTCGCCCAGAAGGTCGGGCCCTTTTTCAGCGTGCGCTCGGGTGTTCAGGAAATCTTGCACGAGCGCCAGGCCGCCCGGCGGCGCGGGCCGGACGCCGTAGCGCCCAGTCCCAAGCCATGACGGTTTTGAGTCCGCAGACTTTCGCCCCGAGTTCATGTCAGCGGCTTCACGGTCGTCTGCCCCTTGATGAGGTCGGCGGCTTTTTCGGCGATCATGACGGTGGCGCCGTTGGTGTTACCGCGGACGACGGTCGGCATCACGGAGGCGTCGACGACACGCAGCCCGTCGACGCCGCGCACCTTCAATTGCGGGTCAACGACGGCGTTTTCGTCGATGCCCATCGCGCACGTTCCGACAGCGTGGTACTCGGTCTGCGACCAATGTTTCGCATGTTCGGTGAGCTCTGCGTCGCTCGGGTCAGCATCCGTCGGAAGGTTCAGGCCGCGAAGGTATTTGGAGATCGGGCTCTGGTTGGCGATCTCAAGTGACACGCGCAGTCCGGCCGTGATGTCGGCGAGGTCGTCCGGGTGAGCGAAGTACGCCGGGTCGATGTGTGGATGAGTCAGCGGGTCAGGCGACCGCAACCATAGCCGGCCACGGCTGCGCGGGTGCGTCGATGCCGTCAACATGGTGAAGTTCGGCAGTGGCGGGCTGGTCCGGCCGTGGTCGACGAACGCGGTTGGTCCGCCGATCAATTGCACATTGGGCACGTCGAGGCCGGCGGTGGACACGAAGCCCCCGACTTCGGCGCCGTTGGAGGCAAAGGGGCCTCCGTGGCCGCCCTGCCAGAGCGCGATGTTCTCCGGGCTGGCCATCTCCAGCAGGTCGTTGGAGTGCTGGGTCGCCCACACGAGCGGGACCATGGTGTGGTCGTGCAGGTTCTCTCCCACCCCCGGCACGTCGGCGACGACGTCGATGCCCTGGGCGCGGAGCTGGTCGGCTGGGCCGATCCCCGAGAGCAGCAACAGTTGCGGGGAGTTGATGACGCCTCCGCTGAGCAGGACCTCAGACGCTGCATGGGCGATCGTCTCGGTTCCGTTCTGGACGTAGGAGACACCCGCCGCCCGGTTGCCGTCGAGGAGAACACGCGTCACGTGGGCGCCGACCCGCACGACGAGGTTGGGCCGCTGCATCGCGGGCCGCAAATACCCATCGGCACCAGACCAGCGGCGGCCGTTGTGGCAGGTGACCTGATACGCTCCCGCACCGATCTGGCGTGCGCCGTTGAAGTCGTCGTTGCGGGTCAGGCCCCATTCCGTGGCCGCGTCCACCCAAGCGTGCGACAGCTCGTGGGTGAACAGCCGATCCTCGACATGCAGTGGGCCGTCGGTGCCATGGAATGGCGCCCCGAGGCGGCTGTTGTGCTCGGCCTTGATGAAGTAGGGCAGCACGCTGTCGTAGTCCCATCCGACATTGCCGTGCTCGCTCCATCCGTCGAAGTCGGCGCGGTGTCCCCGGATGTAGACCATGAGATTGATGGATGACGAGCCCCCCAGCGTCCTTCCTCGCGGGTAGGTGGTCGAACCGTGGTAGTGGGTCTGCGCTTCGATCTGGTAGTTCCAGTCGACGTCTGTGCCGAACAGGGCGCTGAAGAGGGCTGGCACCTGGATCGTCTCCAGGGTGTCGTCCGGTCCGGCCTCCAGTAGGAGCACCCGGACCGAGGGGTCCTCGGTGAGCCGGTTCGCCAGCACACAGCCGGCGCTCCCCGCACCCACGATGACGAAATCGAATGTCTCGGCCGAACGGATCAATGGTGTCGAAGTCATGACACGAACGGTAAACCATCTGAGTGCATATACCATCAGATGGTGAGCGACCTCACATGCTGTACCCTCGATGGAGGCGGCTGGGCGGTCGCCGTTGTTGTGATGGGTAAAGGAAGTGGCTGGTGCGGGATTACGACGGCAAGACGGCGGCCGAGCGCATCGCCGAACGCCGAGAACGACTCATCGACGCCGGCGTCGAACTCTTCGGTGAACGCGGATACGCTGCCACGTCGATCCGGTCCGTCCTCCAACAGGCGGGACTACGGGATCGCTACTTCGGCGAAAGCTTCCCCGATCTCGACTCGCTGCTCGCCGCCGTGTACTCACGGCTGATCGACGACGAGATTTCCGGCTGCGCCGCCGCGATCGACAAGACGAACGGCGGATCGGAGGGCGCCCGCGCGATGATCGACACGATCACGCGTTCATACGAGAAAAATCCCGGTAAGGCCCGCATCAAGTCGCGCGAGGTCCTCAGCGGCGGACCCGTTGCCCGCGACCAACGGCGGGCGGGGCTTCGCCGACTCGCCCAGCTGGTCGCCGACCTCCTGCCTCCGAGTACGGCGCTGAACCGAAGCGATGTACTCCTGCTTGGCCTCGGTATCGTGGCCGCCGCCGATGAGCTTCTGATGACGTGGATGGACAGCGCAGTAGGACTGACTCGCGACCGTGTGGTCGACGTGGTGATGCTGATGTTCGATGCGACCGCTCACCACATCAGCTCTACTTGAGAGCCGCTCTGCTCCAGGTCCAAGAATCGCGCGAGGCAAGCTCAAGCTGGCCACCGCCGACGAGTACGCCCGCCGGCTGTGCCCCCAGTCGGACTCGAACCGACACTGTGCGGATTTAAGAACGGTGGAGTGAGTATAAGTGACCAGCGAAAACACATTTCTGGAACAGCCATATCGCCTGTAAGACAGCAAACTTACGCGTTGCCAGTACGGTCGAAGTACGGCTTCGGTACGGCTGCAGATCGCCCCTGGACGCCGCGTTGGCGCCGCGACGATAGACGTGAGAGAAGGTTAGCTACCGTGTAGCCGGAACACGCTTCGCGACGCGCCGAATAGCGTCGGTGGCCGATGGGAGAATCAAAACCGTGGTCGGCGCCAATGCGTCATCTACGGCGGTCGGCGATGAATCGCGGCGCCCAAGCCGGTCTCCACTCACGAGGACGAAATTCGTGCGGAGGGAAAGGAACGACCATGAGCACCGTCGCCGACATCACTGTCTCGGTGGACGGATTCGTGACCGGCCCCGACCCGGGTCCAGAGCTGGGTCTCGGAGTCGGTGGTGAGGCGCTGCACCACTGGGCGATCGACAGCGACGACCCCGTCGACGCCGCCATCCTGCGCGAGTCGACCGCGGCCACCGGCGCGGTGGTGATGGGCCGCCGACTGTTCGACATCGTCGACGGCCCGCAGGGCTGGGATGACACGCGCGGCTATGGCGCGGGCGAGGTCGGGCGACCACCCCTGGTCGTGGTCACGCACCGGCCGCCCACCGAGGTGCGGCTCACCCATGACCTCACGTTCGTCACCACCGGCGTCGCCGACGCGGTCGCCGCGGCCCGTGATCTCGCAGGTGACCTCGAGACCGTCGTCATGGGAGGTGCCGACGTCGTACGCCAATGCGTCGATGCAGGCCTCGTCGATGTGCTGCACCTTCACATAGCGCCGCTGTTGCTCGGTGCGGGCACGCCGCTGTTCGTCGGCGCCGCACGACGAGAACTGCGGGATCCGTCCGTACGCGCTTCGGAACACGCCACACACATCACGTGGCGCGTCGGCTGAGAATCAGGTGGAGGTTGGTGGCGCACGGCTGAAGCGGTGGCGACGCGCACTAGCATGACTATGCGATGGCTGCCCGATGACGCAGGCGCGCGGACGGGCGACCGGCTCGGCCAGCACGGCGTCGCATGTTTGCCGCAGCACGGGCTGGCGCGACTGACCCCGCAGGGTTGCACACGCAATGCACACACGAACTCACCCCGGCGCTACCACGCGACGCTGCTTGGCGCATTGACCGGTGCAAACACTGTGCCCCCACTGGGACTCGAACGCAGACTTGACGGATTTTGAGTCCGTATCGGCTTGTTCGCCGGTGTTCGCCTGTGTTCATTTTTCGTTGTCCCGCAACGTGATTCACCCGTAGACGTTCGCCGGTGTCCGTGGGTGTAATGCGTGAGTTGTGACATCGTCGTGACACCGAGCCCGACGCGCGTCACGGCGGTTGGTGTTGATCAGCCGAAGTGGTGCAGGGATTGCCGGTTCTGAACCGCAGAGCAGGCAAAGCAGCACCCGATCCGATAGGTCGGGATTGTAAGTTCGTTTGGTTCCATCGCGCGGTGAGGTCTCCACTTTCCTGCCACAAACGTCGCCGAATCCGCCCAAACTTCGGCGGTCGATAGCAGACGCCGCAGGGGTTGTATCTGCCGCTAGAGCTGTACTTTTGCGGACGCCAGTGAACGCGCGCGTCAACGAAAATACGTCAGAAGGTTGGGGGTTCGAATCCCTTCGGGCGCGCTCGAAGTGCCTCTAGAGCTTTGGCTGACTCGCTGCCGGGCTCGGCGTGATAAATCAGGATGTGCTGCCCATTCGAGTGCGGCACCCTGAGCCTGGTCCGATGGAGATGAAGATCGCCGACCTGTGGGTGGCGGATGTCTATCGGGCCTGGCCGGTAGCCCACGTCCGCGCGCGCCCACAGCTCAGCGAAACGTGGGCTGTGAGCCGATAGCTCATCGATCATCGCGCACAACCGAGGATCACCGAGGTCGGTGCCTGCGACTTCGCGGAACTCGCACACGACGATGTCGGTCACCAAGTCCCAATCGACGTAGAAATCGCGCGCGGCCGGAGCGACGAAGATCCAGCGCAGCAGGTTTTTTCCCGGCTCCATTGGGGGCGAGAATGCGCGGGCGGACGCATTGGCGGCCAGCGAATCCAGGTAGCGATTGCCGACAACGACAGGTACTGGTAACTGATCGATCAGCACGCACAACGATTCCGCCACGGTGTCTTCAGCGGACTGAGGCCGACGATTGTCAGTCGCGTTCGCGAGCCGATGCAAGTATTCCGTCGCTTTGAGGTCCAGCAGCAGAGCTCGCGCGAGTGCCTCCACAACCTGTGGGGAGGGACGGGTGTCCAGACCCCGCTCGAGACGCAGGTAGTAGGCGCTGCTGATGCCGGCGAGCGTCGCCACCTCTTCGCGACGCAAACCCGCCACACGGCGTCGCATACCAGCAACCAGCCCGACGTCTTCGGGACGGAGCTGTTCGCGCCGCGCAAGGAGGTAGTCACCCAGCGCGTTGGCCCTCACTGCCACCAACCGATCTTAAGGCTGTCCCTGCCAATATCACGATCAATCGGGTCCCTCTGACGCCTCGCAAGTCGGAATGTGCAATGCGTGTGGCGCGCTCTTGGTGGCCGTAGCCGTCGAGCGGAAACCGAGTTCAGCTAACTGCAATGCGGCGACATCAAATGAAAACCGTGGTCGGAAGAACACTTCCGATGCCACATCGAAAGGAGAAGCACATGCGAAATTTGTCAGAAGCGTTGATCGACCTTGCTGGTCGGGTCAAACGAGTCGAGGACTCGGCGGAGGCGGTGCAGGAAAAGAACCGCGCCGCGCTGCAGTCACGCCGCGAGGAGCTCGAGGCGGCGATCGAACAGTCGAAGATTGAGATGGAGGCCGCCGCCACCCAGGCGAAGGACGCCACCCGGGGTTGGTGGTCGAAAACCACGAGCTCCATTCAGGCTGACTTCGCCGAGTGGCAGGCCGACATGAAGGAAACGAACGCCGAGCGGGCCGCCGAGGACGCCGAGGACGACGCGGTGGTTGCTGTGAGCCTCGCGGCCTACTGCCTCGATGCCGCGGAGTGGGCCGTGGTGCGTGCGGAGCTCGCCCGTGGCGAGGCCGACCAACTACTGGGACAGAGGTACTGATCATGACCACCATCGAAACCCCGTCTGTAATCCGCCGTCTGTGGAAGTCGGTGCTCTCGCTAGGGGTACTGACCGTCATCCTGGGCGCCGCGGTGCTCGTCTGGCCCGGCCAATCGATCGTCGCCGCTGGAATCCTGTTCGTCGTCTACCTGCTGGCGTCAGGTATCGCACAGGTCATTGCCGCGTTTACGGTCAATTCGCCCGCAGTCAGCCGTGTCATGCTGTTCATCAGCGGCGCACTGTCAATAGCCCTTGGCGTGTTCGCTCTCCGCGACTACAACAACGGCGCCACCGTATGGCTGCTGGCATTGTGGATCGGCGTCGGGTTCGTGTTCCAAGGGGTCAGCGAGACCGCATTGGCGGTCAGCTTCAAGGAATTGCCCGAACGTGGCTGGTACATCTTCCTGGGAGTCCTGACCGTGATCGCCGGCGCGGTGATGCTTGTGTGGCCGATCAGCTCCATCGTGGTGCTGTCGATCATGGCAGGCGTATGGCTCGTCGTCATCGGGACCACAGAGATTGTGTGGGCCGTGAAGGTGCGCAGCGAAGCCAAGAAAGTCGAGCGAGGTGTGGAGTCGCTGAGGAGCGGCGCCGTCGCCTGACTCACCAATCGGCGTGCTGAGGTGTTGTAGCGCCTCAGCACGCCGAGCCCTTGCCCGAGCGGCGCATCCCCCAGCGAGTTGACGCGCCAAATCCGTGTCCTCACGCACGGCGCGGGGACTTGTCAAAGCGGGTCGCTTAGAAGTGCGTCGTTGCCGTAGTGCTCGTGCCTCCGACGATCGCGACCTAGCGATGACCGCTCCCGAGCCGTGGCGCGAAAAGCCACCGCGCCCACGCCACCGGCCACCCCGCGACCCCGACATGCCCTCCGACGCCAGCGAAATGTCATGGGGACCGGGCCTCATGCCGAAGCACGCGAACGGCCAGCCCCCATCCGAGGGCGGCATCTACATGCCAAATGCCCGCCGGTGGAGCTGCGCGGCATGTCCCTAACGCCCCGCCCCAAGCGCCGACCCAAAGGCGAAGTCACCGGTTACCCCGGCGACCGCATCGCATGAGCCCAGCCGGGGCGGGATGCGTGACCCGGTTCTAGGCAAACCCCCGCCCCGACTGCTAACGGAGAGGAAACGAGATGGCCACCGCCAAGCAGAAAGCAGCCCGCGCCAAGTTCGCCGCTAAGGCGCGGTCCGGCATGGGCAAGCTACCCACACACGAAGGCGCAAGGGCAAGTAGCCGCCTCTGGTTTTTACAACAGCGTGTCGGCCGTCTGCCCGGGCTTGTCGGACATATCTGCCTGCTACGGTTCGAACACCAGCAGCGGTTTGCCCCCGTGTGCGGCAGCTTCGGCCAAATAGACGGCTTCGCTGAACTTTTCGACGGGGATCGGCTGGCCCTCCGGCACGCGCAACGCGCCGCTGTCGGCGAGCCCAACTGTCCGGTCGATCGCTGCGGCCATCCGATCCTTCGGGCTCTCGGTGAACCAGCGGAACAGCCAGAACCCCCGAACGGTCTTGGTTTCATAGATCAGTGAACGCGCGAAGATCGGGATGGTGAGTTTGTCGGGATCGGTTTGGCGGTGCGTGGACAGCGCACCGTAGACGACCAGCTCACCGTGCGGTGCCAGCGCCCGCGACACGTCCGCACCCACCTGACCGCCGACACAGTCGATCGCCTTGGACACGCCGTCGTGGCCTGCGATGTCGGCCACCCGTTCGCGCAGGTCCTCATCCTCCGTGCAGATCACCGCGGTGCCCCCCAGCGCGAGGATGTCCTCGACAGCGGATCGACGGCGGACCACGTTGAGGGTCTTGAAGCCGACGTGCGCCCCGAGTTGGATGACCGACTGGCCCACGGTTGAACCGGCCGCGGTCTGCAGGAGCCATTCACCCGGTCGAACATCGAGTTCATCACCGGTCAAGATCACGGCGGTGAGCGGATTGGCGAGAATCTGGGCGGCCGTGGAATCGCTCATGCCGGCGGGAACAGGCAAGACCCGCCCGGCATCGGCAACGACATACTCCTGCCACGTGCCCTTGACTCCGATCGTGATGACGCGTTGCCCGACGGTCAGACCATCTGCGCCGCTACCGAGTTCGTCGATCACACCGACGGATTCGATTCCGGGTACGGTCGGGAACTCCGGGGTGAATCCGTATCTGCCGCGGATGGTATGCAAATCGCTGGCATGGACGGGTACAGCTGTCACCCGGATCCGGACCTGGCCGGGACCGGGCTGCGGAATCGGGCGGGTCTGCAGGTGCAGAACCTCGGACGGCTCGCCCAACGTGTCGGCGACGACAGACCGCATCGTTCGCATCTTCCTGACGCTCCTTCAGTCGGATCCAGATCTCACAGCGGTTCGGTCGCTTAGCGTCGGCCCCCGAAGTGCGTCGCATCGACCGGCCCCCCGGAGACGTCATCGGCCCACTGGCTCCACAGTGCTAACGGGTCATACCACACCCCGATCGCACCACGGCTGGCCCACAATGCGAGCAGCGGCGCGGTGATCCTCCGTCCGGCGGCGCGGTCATCACGATCAAGGTCGGAGTCGATGCCGAAACCAGCGCGGTAGTCCTCGCACATCGCCTGCACCGTCGCGGGCCGCCGCCACGCCGTGCGATACGCGTCCAGCGCGTCCGCATCGAACTCCGTCGCCCGCATCAGGGAGCCCTCGAAGAACGAGTCCGGGTCGTGGCCGATCAACGTCTCAGGAAACGGCGCGGGCTGAATCAGGAAGAACCAGTGCCAGTAACCGAAGCCAAACGCGCGGTCGGCACGGTCGTACATCTCGGCAGTCGGCACGATCTCAAGAACTGCGACACGTACCACTCGTGTCGGGTGGTCGAGGGCCATCCGGTACGCCACGCGCCCACCTCGGTCGTGCCCACAGACTGCGAAGGTTTCGAATCCGAGTTCGGCCATCCCGGTGACCATTCGAACGGCCCACGCTCGCTTGGAATGCGGCGCGTGGTCCGTCTCTAGCTGCGGCGATTCTGAGTCGCCGTAACCCGGCAGATCGGCGACCACGACCGTGAACTCGCGTGTGAGATGCGGCGCAACACCATGCCACATCACGTGCGTCTGCGGATACCCATGCAGCAACAGCAGCGGCGGCCCGTCGCCGCCGACCCTCATGGCAATCCCGTCTTCCGACCGGCGCGCCTGGAACCCCTGGAACATGCCTCAATTGTCCCGATGCATCACGACCTATGGGTCGCGAACGCCAGACCAACCCCGTTCACCCCGGCGTCCAGGGGCGAATTGGGCCCGTTTCGTAGCAGTGCCCAAGCCCCGATGTTCGACGTGGGAGTACGTTGCTTGTGCCATGCTGCGTGGGTGTCCGCTGATCCGGCGGCTGCTCCTTCGGGGGTGGTGACGTTTCTGTTCACCGACGTCGAGGGTTCGACCCGTCGGTGGGAGAACGACGCGGATGGCATGCGGAAGGCCCTCGCCGCCCATGACGAGGTGTTGCGCGCGGCGATCGAGGCGCACGACGGTTTTTTGTTCAGCCACACCGGCGACGGTGTGGTGGCGGCGTTCGCGTCGCCGAGGTCGGCGGTTGATGCGGCGGTGGCCGCGCAGCGGGCGCTGGAGTTGCCGGTGCGGATGGGGCTGGCGACCGGTGAGGCCGAACTGCGGGATGGGGACTACTTCGGCACGGTGCTCAACCGCGCTGCGCGGGTGATGGCCGCCGGGCACGGCGGTCAGATCCGGTGGCCGAGTCGACGGCAGTGCTGCTCACCGGTGTTGATCTTCTCGATCTGGGGCCGCGACGGTTGCGTGATGTGGCAGCGGCCGGTTGGGCTGTTCCATGCCGACACCGCGGACTGCGCACGGACTTTCCGTCGTGGCGGGCACTGGATACCAGTCCTGAGGCATCGACTGCGGCCTGCCGCCGGCGGCTTCATCGGACGTCTGAGTCCGAACTCGCGAGGTGCAAGCGGAGTTGATCAATGAGCTCATCGGCTAAGTGACGTCGACCGGAGTGGCGCGGGGTCGGGCAAAACCCGGCTGGTCCCACCGACAGTCGCCGCCGCAACTGGCGGATGACTTCCCCGACGGCCACACAGCAAGGGACATCGCCAAGTACCTCGGGGTCAGCCGGGCAACGCTGTACCGGTATTTGGTCGATCCCGCTGCATAAGTCGTGTCCTGCCGCACCGCAGCCAAGGGATCAGTGTCGGAGATCGTATGCGAGTTTCGACCGTTAGTGAGATGGTCAGTGCATGACCGGCTCAGGGTCTGATGGCTAGATACTGGCCACTGAGCACTGGTCGGATCGTCACGTCACCGTTCGGCCCGCGCGATGGTGGATTCCACGCTGGCACAGACTTCGGTTTCCCCGGCGGTTCCGGTGGCCGACCCGTATACGCCTGCGCCAGTGGCACCGTCATCCACGCGGGAGCAGCGCAGGGCTACGGCGGGCCAGACCCTGCTGGCTGGCTGGTTATTGACCACCCCGCCGAGGTTGGCGGTGGTTGCACTGAATACGGCCACATCATCCGAGAGGTCGCCCGTGGCGACCACGTGACAGCGGGACAACGCATTGCCCGCATTAATCCCGACTCGGCCACCAACGGCGGGACCGCACCGCATCTGCACCTGTCGGTGATGCCGCGCGAGTACAACCCGAACGCCAAGATCGACCCGGTGCCGTGGCTGGCCGGAGCACTGGAACCACCAGCCAGGACGATCTTCGGCCCGGATATCAGCAACAACAACGGCGTGGTGGACCTGGACCGGGTCAAGGCCGAGGGGTTCGAGTTCGTGTGGGCGAAGGTCAGTGAGGGCACCAGCTTCCGGGACACCTACTGGCCACGCACCCGCGACTGGGCGCGCGAAATCGGCCTGATCCTGGCCGGATACCACTACATCCGCGAGGGTGATCCGAACCGGCAGGCTGACCTGTTCGTCGACCAGCTCGGCGACAAGTCCATCGCGGCGATGCTGGACTTCGAGGAGGGCGGCGGCGGCATCGACAACTTTTGGGCGGTGCTGCACGCCATCGAGGCTCGCGGTGTACACGTGGCGCTGTCCTACATCCCCCGCTGGTACTGGGAACGCATCGGCAAGCCCGACTTGTCGCGGGTGCCCGGCTTGATCCAGTCGAGCTACGTCGAGGGCACCGGATACGCCTCGGTGCTCTACCCAGGCGACGACTCGATCAGGTGGGCAGCGTTCGGCGGACGCCAGCCCGACATTCTGCAGTTCAGCGATAACGCGCTGATCGCCGGAAAGATCTTGGATGCCAATGCGTTTCGGGGTACACCTGACCAACTCCGGACGCTGCTCGGACTCATACCGGGAGGAGACGAAGACGAAATGGCTGGATGGAATCCGGAACTTGTGAACCGCGCGATGGTGCTGCTGGAGAACATCGCGGGCGTCTACCGCGTATCCAAGAGTCCGCTGCGCCCTCTCGGCGAAGGCCCGGTGAATACTTGTGCCGGGTTCGCCTGGACCGCAGACGGTTTGGCGCACGCCCAGTACGTCAAGCAGATGGCCGAAGAAGGCCACACGCCGTCGATCGCACTGCTCATGGAAGTCGCGTCCGCGCTCGACAACCCCGCCTACCCCGATCGCCAGGAGGACGCCAAGCTGGCGCAGGTGCTGCTGGCCGGGGTGTCGAAAACCAAGCGGGCCGCAGCGACAAAGGATATCGCCGCGTGGCTGGAAGCCGAAGCGGCACAACAGGACGGCTCATGATGTCAACTGCTGAAGAGGTCAAAGCCGCCAACGGCCACCAGCTTCGGGCGGCCCTCAAAAGGACGTCGACTCCGAGCACATCGCCACCGCGAAGCGGATGAAGGCCGATGGCCACACCGGCAAGGACATCGCCAAATACCTCGGGGTGAGCCGGGCAACGCTGTACCGCTACTTCGATGAAAAGGTCGCTTAGTCGTCTCTGTCCGTTCAGTCTTCTCGTCTTTCGGATTGAACAGAACTGTATATACGAGGCAGTCGACATCGTCGGAGGTATGGCGCATGTTCGCCTCGACCGGGACGGCCTGGGTGTCAACGCACCGACTCCAGCAGAAACGAGGGCGCCATTACCCAGCGCCGGGCGCGGTCTGCTCGGACTCCATCAGGACGTGACGGGTGCAGGAATCGCCCCACATCGGGACCATCACCCGGCACGGCTTGCCCGACGAGGTGGCATGGCGCCCAGGTCGAGGGCTTGGGTAGCCGACCGACTAGTTCGTGCGGGGCGATCCGGCGCCAGTCCTCGGCCAGCCCGGACTTGCAGAACGAGTTCGTCGGCGCCGTGATCGGGCCTCGGCTGAACTGTCCACCCAGATCTTGAACAGCTCCGAGATCTCGCAGTAGCTTCTTGCTGAGTTAGTCCCCATCGTCTACAGGGCGTTGAAGCAGACGGGTAGCCGTTTGGCTACACGACTTGCGGCACACGTTCGCCGTCCTACAGCTCTCGGCGGGCGTCCACTTCATGCAGGTATCGAAGTGGCTGGGGCACAGCACCTTTACCCTGACACTCGATGTGTACGGCGACTACATCTCAGAAGAGGACGGCGGCGCGCTCAACACCTTGCCCGAGCCGCCCGGCCCGGCGAAGCCAGCCAAGGCAATGGGCAACGTTGTGAATCTGTTTGGGCGGCAGTCGAGTTAGGGGCCAGGGCTCGGCAGCGGATACGCCTGCTCGACAATCGCGGTTGCCTCCGCAACAGCGGCCCTCGCCTCGTCCCTCGTTATAGATTAATGCCAAGCGCCAGCAGGAGATCGCGGAGACAGGCAAGGCGACGACTAAGGAATTTCCAGTTATCACCCCGCATGAGCTTCGGCATACCTGTGCGTCACTGGCGATCAGACCGGCGGGCGCGAATATCAAAGTGGTACAGAACCTGCTGGGCCACAAATCAGCCACCATGACGCTCGACCGGTATGGGCACCTCTACCCTGACGATCTGGATGCTGTCGCCCAGCGTCTGGATGTAGGGGCTCGCAAAGCTGCGGACCGACTGCGGACCGTAGCCTCGTCGGCACCTAAGCCAAATCTGCATTTAGCGCGCTGACCAGGCCATTTCGCAGTGCCCCCACTGGGACTCGAACCCAGACTGGGCGGATTTTAAGTCCGCACTTCTCGGCGTTTGTGGTTGTTGGCTGGTTTCGCCCACATTGGTAAAACCGCTGTCTAGCAGTGCATTTGCGTTATTTAGAGTTGGCTAGCGTTGGCCGCTTTGGGCGCACGGGTGTACAGCGCGTTTACAGCTAGCTTGGAAGGCGACGAGCGCGGGCTGTACGGGCCGGTACCCGCCGCCTCCCAACCGCCTACAGACTCGCTCGCTACTTCCTGCCGTAGACCCGTTCTAACATGGCAGTGTCCGAGAAGTTCTGGAGTTTGACCATTTTGCCGTTGCGGTAGGTCAATACATCGGCTACGGGCGCGGATTCTCCGCCAGCGGTGATTTGGCCGAGGACGACCACAACATCCTCGTCGGCGAGGAAACGGCTGGGCGTTGTTGTGAAGGACTTCTCCGCTAGCTTCGCGAAAAAATTCGTGACCTCGGCTTTGCCGCGATACGTTCCGCTGATCGTGCTGTTACCGGGCACAACAAACTCGACGTTGTCGTCGAAGGTGCTCAGGACCGTGTCGAGGTCGCCCTCGGCGAACGCGGCGTACGCCTTCTTGGCTATCTCCACATTCTGACTTGCCACGATCACTCCTTTGTGTCGGGTTTTCTCCTCGGGACGGTTTTCCGTCGAGGGGACTGATCTTTCCGTCTTGGCGGACTTGCGGGGCAGGTTTGGCCGACACCCTCGTCCGATATGGGCATATGACTGCCGCCGCAGCCACCATCGGCACCCAACGCCAACCATTGTCAGCTAACTCCACAACCCGTAATCGCATCAAATCGGCACCTAACCAGAAGTCCCTCCGAGGGGGGAAGCGCCAGATCAAAAGTTTGCTACAGCCCCCAGTTGGTGACAAAATCCAAGGTTGTTCGTACCATCCATCGTTTGCGCTGGTCAGAGACTTGCGAAAAAGCCGAAAAGTTGTGACCTGGGAAAATGCAGAATGGCCCCAGATCGCACGCTGACGGCCTCTGGCGAATCGCCGATCAAATCCACCAGCCGCACAGGCCGCTGGTGGCTTAGCGGGACACTGGTGGCCAACCAGGCCCATGCCAGATCGACTATCCCGTACGGCATCTCAGCGAGTGCGCGGCGCGCCCGCGACTCTATTGCGGGGGAGGGAGATACCCCCACCCTGCTGCGATGGCCGCAGTGGCCCCTGTCGCGCCGCCTGGGGCACGAACTTCGGGGTGGTGGTGGGGGGGTGAGCAAACCGCACGATGGCGCAGCGTGGAGCTGGGGCACCATAGCGAAACGCGTTTGCTGCTACTGCAAGTTGTAGTACGTGCGTACCGGAATTAGCGTGGTGCGTCGGGGTTGATGGGAAGCGTCTAGCAAACATCAACAGGCATCGGTCGCGGTTGCGTTGCGGGGCGTTGACGGGTGCGGTCGTCCTTGGACCAGCCGGGTGTTCTCTGCATGTGCGGATGGGTGCGCAAGGCAACACCCGAGCACCCACTGCACAAGGTGTTGTCGCGGGTGCTCAGTTGCCTCATGTAGCGGTGTTCGCGGTTCAGTGGTGGTTGCGGTGATGGTGGTGTCGCACAAGGGCGTGCGATGCTGCGGGCCGAGGACGCGGTGGTGTCCCTACCGTTCGCGTCCGGTCGCACGGTTGGCCGTGCATGAGTAGCTACTCATGCGCCGCCGGGGCTGGCCGCTTGCTCGGAGGCGTGCGCTGAACCGCTCGCCGGTGCGCACCGCGCGCGGAAGAACGTGGCGGCACGGCTGCGAACCGGATTAACCGTCGTCGGTGCTGGACGAGAGTCGTTCAGCCGCGAACTCGCCGCGCGGGGCGTGAACGAAGCGAGGATGCCCCAGAGGTCGCGAGCGTCGGTGGTGGTCATTTGAGTCTCCTGATCGAATGGTTGTGAGTCCTGATCATGGTAAAACCGCAGGTAATCGGTCCTCATCGGGCGAATGATGTGTCTTCGCGGTCGGCCACATGGTGCGAATGATGTAGACGTTGAGACGAATTCAATCCGAACGCAGGAGTAACCCCGATGACCTGGGGGAATGCGGCGAGTTGGGCACACCGGTTGCTTGTTGGTGGGGCACGGCACCCGCTGGCGGTCGAATGCTGGCGGGTGCCGTGCCGTTCAGACCGCCACCCCGCCCCGAGAAGAAGCAGACGGGCGGGGTGGCGGCGGTTCGGCAGCCATGTGTGGGCATGGTTCTCTAGCTGCCGGTGCCGCCTGCCTGGTGGCGGCGAGTCTTGCGCTTGGTTGTTCCCGATCTGCCTTTGCGTGCCCCGGTGCTGGGTACTTTGCCGTGCCCCCACTGGGACTCGAACCCAGACTGTGCGGATTTTAAGTCCGCTGCCTCTGCCAATTGGGCTATGGGGGCCTCGCCTGATGCTAGAGGCAGGCACCGCCTAACCCGGTTGTCTCCCAACTCTCGTCGTCATCCCGTGCAGTGAATGGCCCTCCGGCACGTGTCCGGCAGCGTGCGACACGCTCCTGAGCGGAACATTCCATGGATCAGCCGCGCACCGGAAGCGCCCCCGGGCCACCCAGCGGCAGCGGTACAACGTGGCCTAGGTCGTCGGCATAAGAGTCGATCGACACGGTGACAGCGTGAGCGCTGGCCGCGGGCACCGAAACCGTTCGCAGCCTTCCACTACTGCATCGTCGATCATCTCGGCAACGCGGTGTAAACCGCGCGGGTTGCCGCCAATCTGCATGAGGTCGACATCACCCAGACTCATCCGCGACAGGACAACGCCATGCTTGCGGTTGAAGCACGCCATCTTGGCCATCGTCTCGACCACGATCTCTGGCAAGCTGGCTACGTCGATGCCACCCAGCCGACAGTGCAGCCCGACGAGATCCAGGCGCGAGTGCGCGGCCGCCTCCCCCGCGAGCCGATCGAACGACGACGCATCGACCATGACCGGATGGGGCCTCTTCGCGAAGCTCCCCTCGAGGACAGCAAGATGCTCGGAGGAGTCGACGATGAACCGGCGCACCCCGGCGACGACAGCGTGATGGATTGGGTCCGCTGCGCCACCGGCACACTGCATGACCACGTGTGAAGCGGCGATTCCCGCCCGCAGTACCCGGTCGAGTTCTTCGGCACAGGTTACATCGACAGGGACCCCGTGCCGCCTGATCCAGTCAGCGACCGCGTCGAAACGCAGTACCTCAGCGGGGAAGCTGACTGCGGATCCCTTAAACACGCTGCGCTGCAACGCACAACGTCGCAGTGTAATAGTCTCGTCCAGCCGCTCGTCGACGGTGAGTCGCATCGTGGCACGTACGGGCGAGACGGCCGCGCCGCCAAGCGCATGAATGATCATGCCGCGCGCTGCCCCACAATCGCCAAACCTGGCGAGAGGACGACAAGCGGGCGCGGGTAACGCAAGGTCGCACACGAATCGTCGAGTGCGTCTTCGATTTGGCGCGCCAACTCCGGCAATTCGACCGCCCAGTCACCAGTCGGAACGGCGCGACCGCCGCCAAGGCCGAGTCGAGCGAGCACGACGCCGTGAGTTCGGCGTACCTGCGCCATCTCCGCGATCATGTGACCGATCGCGGCTGGGTAGCTGACGAAGTCATGATCTTGCAAGCCGACGTCGCAATGCAATCCCACCAGGTTGAGCCACTCGTGGTCGAGAATCGCCGCGATCGCGATGTCCGCTTCATTGCTGTCAAACCGGAACCCGCACGCGACACGATCACCGGCGTCGGCCATGGTCAAGACCGGCGTGTTGACGTCGGTCATCCGGACGACGACATCCTGCGCACGTTGCACCACAACGGATCTCAGCAGATCGATCTGCCCGACCGAGCCGACGACTATCCGGCCGACTCCGAGCCTGATCGCAGCGCACAAGTCAGATTCGCTCAGCGCATCGGCGTGCAACGTCAGCCGCGACAGATGAACACCCGCCGCGATCGCCACGGCGAGTTCCTCACCGGTATGCACATCAACCGTCACGCGGTGATCCGTCACCCACTTCGCAACCGCGCGGTTCCTGAGAGCTGTCGCCGGAAGCGCAATCTCGGTCATCGGGAAGGACTTGCGGTAGGTCTGGCACCGCCGCAAATCCTCTTGCTCGACGGAAAGCGAATGCATGCCGTCGGCTCCGCGATCTGCCGGCTTGGCGTGCGGTGCGTTTCCGGATAGCACAGATAAAAAGAAGGCCGAAAGAGTCACCGAAGACCTATTTTCTTCATTGATGCCCTGGCCTGCTGCCAGTGGCAACCATTCGACGATGACGCAATTAGGAGGCGTCCGCCACATCCTTAGCGATCTCTTGACACCCCCACGTCAAACCTTGACGCCGCGTTGACGGCGCGAGGACGACGCTGTGCGTCGGCCTGCCTCCATATCGACAGCGAACGAATCAATGGGCAGATCACTATCAGGTGGATGAGCACCACGTACGCCATCGTCATGCTCATCGCCTTCGTCTAGAAGTTGCGCTCGTTGCCGACGAGGGGTGACTCCTCGGAGTCACCGTGATCGGGTACAACGCACCAAGAGTCACGCGGTTTTCCTCCTCTACGAGACTTCTACTTCCACAGTTGCCCCGACACCGCAGCCCTGACGAGCGCCCTAGCGCTCCCTTGACGACCAGGCACGCAACTTTTACGGCGTACTTACGTCACAGCAAGGCATCGGCCACCGGGCCGAGCGCCAATGCAGGCAGATACTCCAGGCCAACGATGAGAAGCGTGGTGGCCACGATCAGCACGATGAACGTCGGCGAGTAGGTCCGCAACGTCCCGGCGGTGACGACCCCGGGGCGCTGGGCGGCGAAGGTGCCGGCGATCCCGAGTACGGCGATGATCGGCAGGAAACGCCCGATTACCATCGCGAGCGCAAGTGCGGTGTTGTACCAGGTCGTGTTGCCGCTGAAGCCCCCGAAGGCGCTGCCGTTGTTGGCCGCCGAACTCGTGAAGGCATACAGCACCTCGGAAAGCCCGTGTGGTCCGGCGTTGAGCATCGACGCTCGTTCGCCGGGCAACGCCATTGCCACCGCCGTCCCGACCAGGACCGCGGTCGGCAGCGCCAGGATGTAGAGGCTGACCAGCTTGATGTGCCGGGCCCGCAGTCGCTGCTTGAGATATTCGGGGGTAGTACCGACCATCAGGCCGCCCAGGAAAACTGCCAGCAGAACCATCATCACCAAACCGAAAAGGCCGCTGCCCGCCCCGCCGGGAGCCACCTCACCAAGCATCATGTTGAGCATCAGCACCCCACCGCCGAGGCTTGCGAAGCTGTCATATGACGAATTCGCCGCACCGTCGGCGCTGGCGGTCGCGACCTGACCGAAAAATGCGCTGCCGGGCACCCCAAAGCGACTTTCGGTACCTTCGATGGGCGCGCCCACGGCGTGGACGACGGTGCCGTGCGGTACTGAGGTCGCCGCGGCGATCGCTGCCGTTCCGATGACGAAAAGGACTGCTGCCGCGATGAATAGCGCCCAGCCCTGTTTCTTGTCGCCGACCATCACACCGAAGGTGCGCAGGAACGCCACCGGAATCAGCAGCATCGCAACGATTTCCACGGCGTTGGTCAACGGCGTCGGATTCTCGAACGGGTGCGCGCTGTTGGCGTTGAACGCCCCGCCGCCGTCACCCGACATCAGCTTGATCGACTCCCACGCGCCCACCGGACCGCCGAGAATCGTCTGGTTGCCGCCAGCCAGGGTCGAAACCTCCTGCGCGGCACTGAAGTTGTTGACGACGCCAAGCCCGACCAGCAGAAGCGTGACAATGATCGACAACGGCAGCAGGACCCGCACCACCGTGCGCACCAGGTCCACCCAAAAGTTGCCGATCTCCTCCTTCTGGTACTGTGCGAGCCCGCGGATCAACGCGACGGCGACGCACATACCGACGGCGCAACTTGCGAACGCCTGCACTCCCAGCCCTGCTGCGAGCCCGACATGGCCCAGGGTCGATTCGCCGGGGTAATTCTGCCAGCTCGTATTGGTCGTAAATGAAATAGCGGTGTTGAACGCTAATGCCGGTGTCATTCCTTTATGGCCCCACGGCTGTGGTAAATAAGCCTGCAAAAGCAATATCCCGTAGAGGGCCAGCACACTGACCGCCGAAAAGGCCAGCAGCGAACTCAAATACTTCGTCCAGCGTTGCCGGTCGTGCGGCTGGACCCCGACGATGCGGTAGATCGCCCGCTCCACGCGCCAGTTGCCAGTGGCGGTGTACACACTGGCCATGTAATTGCCCAGCGGCACATGAAAGATCACCACGATGGCGATGATCGCGGCCACCTGCAGCCAGGCAGCGGTTCCCCAGTGGGACAGATCGTCGATGGCAACGGCTCCCTCGCGCGGCGACATTGTCGTCCCTAAAGCTACGAGCTACTACCCGCTCAATCCGCCGTTAATGACGCTATTCCTACGCCGGACCGGCCGCTATTGACGGCATCTTGACCCGCGTGAGATCCGCACGGGCGGGCCCAGCCGACGAATCCCGTAAAAGCCGTGGGATTCCCCGTCAAGAAGGCATAAAGACCCTAGCGAGCCCCCTGAACGGGGTAGAACCTGTACGAGACCGTCGAGATCCGACGGGCCGTATACGTGTGGGAGAACTCATGTCCGTAGTGGTGTACATCGTGCTGACGGTGGTGATCTTCGCCCTGCTCGGCCTGGTGCAGAAGTTGGTCGAGGGACTGTGAGCTACGAAAACCTCGTCGGCCTGGTGCTGTCGATCCTTCTCGCGCTGTTTCTCTTCGCCGCTCTGCTCTTTCCCGAGAGGTTCTAGTGACTACCACAACGGCGGGGATCATCTTCCTCGCGCTGCTTATCCTCGCGCTGGCGGCCGTGCACGTGCCGCTCGGCGACTACATGTACCGGGTTTACAGCTCCGAAAAGCACTCGCGCGGTGAGCGCGTCATCTACCGGCTGATCGGAGCCGACCCGAAGTCCGAACAGACCTGGGGCGCATACGCCCGCAGCGTGCTGGCCTTCTCGGCGATCAGCATCCTGTTCCTGTTCATCTTCCAGTTGGTCCAGGGCAAGCTGCCGCTGCACCTCAACGATCCCGGCGACACCGATGACCCCGGCACTGGCATGGAACACCGCGGTCAGCTTCGTCACGAACACGAACTGGCAGGCGTACTCCGGTGAGTCGACCCAGGGCCACCTGGTTCAGATGGCCGGTCTGGCCGTCCAGAACTTCGTTTCGGCCGCGGTCGGCATTGCGGTCGCGATGGCGCTGGTGCGCGGATTCGCGCGCAAGCGTACCGGCGATCTGGGCAATTTCTGGGTCGACCTGGTGCGTGGCACGCTGCGCATCCTGCTGCCCATCTCGATCGTCGGCGCGATCATCCTGATCGCCGGCGGGGCGATCCAGAACTTCCACCTGCACGATCAGATCGTGAACACCCTCGCCGGCGGCGAGCAGACCATCACCGGTGGCCCCGTGGCGAGCCAGGAGGTCATCAAGGAACTCGGCACCAACGGCGGCGGCTTCTACAACGCGAACTCCGCGCACCCGTTTGAGAACCCGACCACGTGGACCAACTGGCTGGAGATCTTCCTGTTGCTGGTGATCAGCTTCTCGCTGCCGCGCACGTTCGGCCGCATGGTCGGCAGCAAGAAGCAGGGCTACGCGATCGCCTCCGTCATGGCGAGCCTCGCCCTGATCAGCGTCACGTTCATGATGTGGGTCCAGCTGCAGCACCACGGCACCGTTCCCACCTCCGTCAACGCGGCGATGGAAGGTGTCGAGCAGCGCTTCGGCATCGCCAACTCGGCGGTCTTCGCCGACGCGACGACGTTGACCTCCACCGGCGCGGTCGACTCGTTCCACGACTCCTACACCAGCCTCGGCGGCATGATCACGCTGTTCAACATGCAGCTCGGCGAGGTGGCGCCCGGCGGCACCGGCTCCGGCCTGTACGGCATGCTCGTCCTCGCGGTGATCACGGTGTTCGTCGCCGGACTGATGGTCGGTCGCACACCGGAGTATCTCGGCAAGAAGATCAACCCCCGCGAGATCAAGCTGGCCGCAAGCTATTTCCTGGTCACGCCGCTGCTCGTGCTGACCGGCACCGCGGTGGCGATGGCGATGCCCGGCCAACGAGCAGGGATGTTGAACAGCGGACCGCACGGGCTGTCGGAAGTGCTGTACGCGTTCACCTCCGCGTCCAACAACAACGGCTCGGCATTCGCCGGCATATCGGTCAACACCGAGTGGTACAACACCGCCCTCGGCTTGGCGATGGTGTTCGGCCGGTTCCTGCCGATCGTGTTGGTACTTGCGCTGGCCGGTTCGCTGGCCAAACAGGGCAAGACGCCGGCGTCCATCGGCACGCTGCCCACCCATCGACCGCAGTTCGTCGGCATGGTCGCCGGCGTCACGTTGATACTGGTCGCCCTGACCTTCCTGCCGATGCTCGCGCTCGGCCCACTCGCTGAAGGAATTCACTGATGTCAACGCCCACAATCGATTCCGCTGCCAGCCCGCAGCCGAAGACAGCGCGCAAAAGCCGCGTTCAGGGAGGCCTGCTCGACCCGAAGATGCTGTGGAAGTCGATGCCCGACGCACTGCGCAAGCTCGATCCGCGCACGCTATGGCGCAATCCCGTCATGTTCATCGTGGAGATCGGCGCGGTCTGGACCACCATCCTCGCGATCGTCGACCCGTCCTGGTTCGCCTGGCTGATCGTGGTATGGCTGTGGCTGACGGTGATCTTCGCCAACCTGGCTGAGGCCGTCGCCGAGGGCCGCGGCAAGGCCCAGGCCGAATCCCTGCGCCGCACCAAGACCGCGACGATGGCCCGTCGCCTCGTGGACTGGACGCCAGGCGCCCCGGGCCGCGAAGAGGAGGTCGCTGCGCCGCTGCTGCAGCAGGGCGACATCGTGGTCGTCGAAGCGGGACAGGCCATCCCCGGCGATGGCGACGTCGTAGAAGGCATTGCGTCGGTGGACGAATCGGCGATCACCGGCGAGTCCGCCCCGGTCATCCGCGAGTCGGGTGGCGACCGGTCGTCGGTAACCGGTGGAACCACCGTGCTGTCGGACCGCATCGTCATCAAGATCACGCAGAAACCCGGCGAGAGCTTCATCGACCGGATGATCGCGCTCGTCGAGGGCGCCAACCGGCAGAAGACGCCCAACGAGATCGCGCTGAACATCCTGCTGGCCTCGTTGACGATCATCTTCGTATTCGCCGTCGCGACCCTGCAGCCGCTGGCGATCTACTCGAAGATGAACAACCCCGGCGTCCCGGATACCTTGGCGCTCACCGGCAACGGGGTGACCGGCATCGTGATGGTCTCGTTGCTGGTCTGCTTGATCCCGACCACGATCGGGGCGCTGCTGTCGGCGATCGGCATCGCCGGCATGGACCGCCTGGTGCAGCGCAATGTTCTGGCCATGTCGGGCCGTGCCGTGGAGGCCGCGGGCGACGTGAACACGCTGCTGCTGGACAAGACCGGCACCATCACCCTGGGCAACCGGCAGGCCGCGGCGTTCGTGCCGTTGACCGGTGTGTCGGCCGAGGCGCTGGCCGACGCCGCGCAACTGTCCAGCCTCGCCGACGAAACGCCGGAAGGCCGCTCGATCGTCGTGTTCGCCAAGCAGGAGTACGGGCTGCGGGCCCGCACGCCGGGCGAACTCAACAAGGCGCACTGGGTCGAGTTCACCGCGACGACAAGGATGTCCGGCGTCGACCTCAACGACGGCCACAAGCTGCGCAAGGGTGCGGCAAGCTCGGTCGCCGAATGGGTGCGGACCGAAGGCGGCGAGGTGCCAACCGAACTCGGCGAGATCGTCGACGGCATCTCCGCCGCGGGCGGCACTCCCCTTGTGGTCGGTGAAGTGAATCGAACAGCACGGCGTCCGTGTTCGGCGTCATCCACCTCAAGGACGTCGTCAAGCAGGGCATGCGCGAGCGGTTCGACGAGATGCGCCGGATGGGCATCCGGACGGTGATGATCACCGGCGACAACCCAATGACCGCCAAGGCCATCGCCGACGAGGCGGGCGTCGACGACTTCCTCGCCGAGGCCACGCCCGAGGACAAGATGGCGCTGATCAAGAAGGAGCAGGCCGGCGGCAAGCTGGTCGCGATGACCGGCGACGGCACCAACGACGCGCCGGCCCTGGCGCAGGCCGATGTCGGCGTCGCGATGAACACCGGCACGTCGGCGGCCAAAGAGGCCGGCAACATGGTCGACCTCGACTCCGACCCGACCAAGCTCATCGAGATCGTCGAGATCGGCAAGCAGCTGTTGATCACCCGCGGCGCGCTGACCACGTTCTCGATCGCCAACGACATCGCGAAATATTTCGCGATCATCCCGGCGATGTTCGTGGCGCTGTTCCCTGGGCTGGATCTGCTGAACATCATGCGGCTGCACAGCCCGCAGTCGGCGATCCTGTCGGCGGTGATCTTCAACGCGATCATCATCGTCGCGCTGATCCCGTTGGCACTGCGCGGTGTTCGCTATACGCCGAGCAGCGCGTCAAAGCTGTTGAGCCGCAATCTCTACGTCTACGGGCTCGGCGGCATCATCGCCCCGTTCATCGGGATCAAACTGATCGACCTGGTAATCCAATTCTTCCCGGGAATGTGAAAATGAACTTCTCTAACCTCGTTCGCCAGCACTGGGCCGCCTTGCGTGCGCTGCTGGTGCTCACCGTGATCGTGGGCATCGCCTATCCGCTGTTCATCTGGCTGGTGGCGCAGCTACCCGGCCTGCGGGACAACGCCAACGGGTCGATCATCGAGGTCGGATGGAAAGCCCGTCGGCAGCAGGCTGATTGGGCAGTCGTTCACGGATAAGGACGGCAACGCGTTGCCGCAGTACTTCCAGAGCCGGCCGTCGGCGGCCGGTGACGGGTACGACCCGCTGGCCACCAGCGCGAGCAACCTCGGGCCGGAAAGCATCGTCGACACGCCGGGCGACCCCTCGCTGCCCGAGGACGACAACGGCTACAAGGCCAGCCTGCTGACCCTGGTCTGCTCACGCAGCGCCGCCGTCGGTGAGCTCGAGGGCGTAGACGGCTCACGGCCGTTCTGCACCGGCGATGGCGTCGGCGCCGTGCTGTCGGTCATCGGTCCGCGCGACGCCCGCGGCAACGTCGTGCACCCGACCAGGGTGGTCAGCGTCAACGAACCGTGTGAGACGACCCAGACACCGTTCCTGAACACCTATGAGGGCGTTCGCGTCGAGTGCGCGAAGTACGGCGAGGACTACAGCATCGGCCAGATCGTGCCGATCCGCGGCAGCGCGTCGGCAGACCCCGAGGTGCCTGCCGACGCCGTCACCGCAAGTGGGAGCGGCCTGGACCCCAACATCTCAGTGGCATATGCCGAACTGCAGGTGAACCGGGTGGCCAAAGCCCGGGGCGTCACTCCCGAGCAGGTGCGCGCTGCCGTCCACGACAACGAGGCCGGGCGCACCCTCGGCTTCCTCGGCGAACCCCGCGTGAACGTCCTCGAGCTGAACCTGGAACTGGACGAGAAGTATCCAGCGAAAAGCTGATGTGATCCGGTGGATGATGGGCATGTGACCACCAACGACGAGGCACCCGAGCGAATAGCCTCGAGTACCGAGGAGGCGCTTGCGCCGCCGGCGACGGGGCCGGCGGCGTACAAGACCAAGCGCGGCGAGCTCCGCATCTACCTGGGTGCGGCGCCCGGTGTCGGCAAGACGTACGCGATGCTCGGCGAGGCGCACCGCCGACTGGAACGAGGGACCGACGTCGTCGCGGCGGTCGTCGAGACCCACGGCCGCAAGAAGACCGCGGAGCTGCTCGACGGCATCGAAGTCGTCCCGCCCCGCTACATCGAATACCGCGGCAGCCGCTTCCCCGAGCTGGACGTACCGGCCGTCCTCGCGCGCCACCCTCAGGTGGTGCTCGTCGACGAGCTCGCCCACACGAACACCCCGGGCAGCAAGAACCCGAAACGCTGGCAAGACGTCGAGGAGCTTCTCGACGCCGGCATCACGGTGATATCCACGGTCAACGTTCAGCATCTGGAGAGCCTCAACGACGTCGTCACGCAGATCACCGGTATCGAGCAGCAAGAGAAAGTGCCCGACGAGGTCGTCCGCGCCGCAGACCAGATCGAGCTGGTCGACATCACACCAGAGGCGCTGCGGCGCAGGCTCTCTCACGGCAATGTGTATGCGCCCGAGCGAATCGACGCGGCACTGACCAATTACTTCCGGCGCGGGAACCTGACCGCGCTTCGCGAAATCGCTCTGCTCTGGCTCGCCGATCAGGTCGATGCCGCGCTGGCCAAGTATCGCGCCGACAACAAGATCACCGACACCTGGGAGGCCCGCGAGCGAGTCGTGGTCGCGGTCACCGGTGGTCCGGAGTCGGAGACCCTGGTGCGCAGGGCATCCCGCATCGCGTCGAGGTCCAGCGCCGAACTGATGGTTGTGCATGTCGTTCGCGGCGATGGACTTTCGGGCGTGTCCGCACCGCAGATGGGTAAGGTGCGCGAGCTCGCCTTGAGCCTCGGCGCCACCCTGCACACCGTGGTGGGCGACGACGTGCCAAGCGCGCTCTTGGATTTCGCCAGGGAGATGAACGCCACCCAGTTGGTGATCGGCACCTCGCGACGGTCGCGGTGGGCACGCATCTTCGACGAGGGCATCGGCGCGGCGGTGGTCCAGGAGTCGGGGAAGATCGATGTCCACATGGTGACCCACCCCGAGGCCAAGCGCGGGTGGTCACTCGAGTCGCTGTCGCCGCGGCAGCGCCACGCGACGTCTTGGCTTGCCGCCCTTGTGGTTCCGTCCGCCATCTGCGCGCTGATCGTCCTGCTGCTCGACCCGTTCCTGGGAGTCGGCGGAGAGAGCGCCCTGTTCTTCATCGGTGTGCTGGTGGTAGCCCTGCTCGGCGGCGTGGCCCCGGCCGCCCTGTCCGCAGTG
>CAWDAC010000031.1:0-110346 GCA_963800125.1 uncultured Actinomycetota bacterium
ACCCCACCGATGCTGAAGACACGCCAGACGAGTCGGTAGCGGTATCCGAACAAGAGCAGACAGACCACGAAGCCGAAGAGGTATCTGACGTAGCAGACCGCCGTCCGTCGCGGCTGGGACGTGGATGGCTGGTCGGCATCAGCGCGGGCCTGCTGATCCTGACCATCGCGGCGGTGGTCGGTGGAGTCTTCGCGATCCGCGACCACAGTCAGAGCGAGACCATCGCGCGGGATGATGCGGCCGCGCTGCAGGCCGCGAAGGACTGCGTGACGGCAACGCACGCCCCGGACACCGCCGCAATGTCCGCCAGCCAGTTGAAGATCATCGAATGCTCCACCGGCGACTTCGGGGTGCAGGCCACGCTGTACAGCGGCGTGCTGGTCGACGCCTACCAGGCGGCCAACGTCAAGGTGCAGGTCTCCGACATGCGCGCGGCGGTGGAGCGGCACGACGACAACGGGTCGGTGGACGTGTTGGTGGCCGTGCGGGTCAAGGTGACGAATTCCGACTCCGCGGATCAGGAACAGGGCTACCGGCTGCGCGTGACGATGGCTCCCGACGAAGGCAAGTACAAGATCGCCAAGCTCGAACAGGTCACGTCGTGACGGCTGTTCTCGACGCGACGCCGAGCGCGCCCGCCGAGGAGCCGTCTCCCACGGTGCCGCTGGCGTCCTGGCTGGCCCGCGCGGGAGCCTTCGCACTGGACGTGCTGTTCGGCACCGGCGTGATCGCGGTGCTGGCGCTGCTTGCCTACCTGGCCCTCACAGTTCCGCAGCCCGGCTGGTTGTGGTGGGTGTACGCGGTGGCCGCGGCGGTGATCTTCCTGCTGATGGCAGTGAATCGCCTGCTGTTGCCGGCCATCACCGGATGGAGCCTGGGCCGAGCGGTGTTTGGTATCAGGGTCGTTCACCGGCGTGACGGAGCGGCGGTCGGCGCTTGGCGGCTGCTGGCCCGCGACCTGGCCCACCTGCTGGACACCGCTGCGCTGTTCGTTGGATGGCTCTGGCCGCTGTGGGATTCCCGGCGCCGCACATTCGCAGATCTGTTGTTGCGCACCGAGGTTCGGCGGGTGGATCCGCCGCAGCGCGACATGCGCCGACTGGCGGCGAAGGTGTTGGTCGCCGCGGTGGTGGTGTGTGCGGCGGCAGTGGCGTTGAACTATGTGGTGGTATACCGCCACGAGCGGGCGGTCGATCAGACCCGGCAGCAGATCGCGGACCAGGGGCCACGGATCGTCGAACAGATGCTGAGCTACGGCAAGGACACACTGAACGACGACTTCGCGCGGGCCCAGTCGCTGGCTACGGACAGCTACCGGTCACAGTTGGTCACCCAGCAGCAGGCGGTGGAGAAGGCCGGCGCAACGACGAACGAGTACTGGGCGGTGAGCAGCGCGGTGCTGTCGGCGTCACCGGACCAGGCCGCGATGCTGCTCGCCATGCAGGGCCAACGTGGCACAAACCCGAACGACCTGCGATTCATCACCGCGACGGTGCGGGCGGACTTCGAGAAGTCCCGCGCAGGGGAGTGGCGGGTAGCCAACCTCACGGTGCTGAAGAAACCGAACATGAACAATGGGGCGCCCCAATGAGCCCGCGGCGCAAGATCGATGCCGAACAGCCGGAGATCTACACCCCTCCGGCTGCGAAACCCCCACGTCGGTGGGGGCTGCCGATCCTCGCCAGCATTTCCGCCCTGCTCGTCGCGGCCGCTATCACGGCAAGCAGCTTGATGCTGGTCTCCCACGAGGCCGACCGGCGGACGGCGGTCCGGGACGCGGACGTACTCAACTATGTGCGATCGTTCATGACCACCTATACGACGCTGGACCCGTTCCGTGCCAACTACTACGGCGACCGGATCCAGTCTCAGGCCACCGGCGACTTCGCCAAGGCGTTCAAAGAGAAGATCAACGAGATCCTCGTCCAGGTCGCCCGCGCCGAACCCACGCAAGGCACGGTTGTGGAGGCCGGCGTACAACGCTGGAACGACAACGGCAGCGCCGACGTTCTGGTCGCCACCAAGATCTCGAACAAATCGCCGGACGGAAAGTCGACGATCGAGAGCGGAAACCGTTGGGTCGTAACGGCCATCAAGGAAGGACAGCTGTGGAAGATCAGCCAACTGATTCAGGTGATCTGACGGCGGACGCTTCCGCGGCCGACGAGACGTCCACGCCTCGGCGCCGTCATCGGCTGCCGCTGCAAAAGGAACGTCGCGCTCTCAAAGAGGAGCCGGACGCGGCCCAGGTCGATCTGGACGGCGACGACGCCACAGCGGACGAGCCCTCCTCGGCCGTCGAGTTGACTTCCTCGACTGCTGAGGAACCGACTGCGGAGCAACCGAAGCGTCGTCGATGGAACTTTCTGCGGCGCAGGAAGAATCGGCCTCAACAGCCCGCGACCGAACAGGCCGCGACCGAAGAGGTGGCCGCCGACGCTACGCCGACCACCGCCGACGCGGCGCCGGCGCCACGGACGCCGGTCGGCAAGGCAGGTAGGTCGGCCAAGCAGGACAGTGAACCCGAGACCACCAGTGACGACGAGCCGGTCGCAGAACCGTCGGACAGTGAAACAGGAGGCGAGACAACAGAATCCACAGAGTCCGCCGGAGAAGAACCGATCCTCGTCCCGCACCAACCGGCGGGCAAGCGGCTACGGATCGCCGCCGTTGCGGCCGCTTGTTTGTTCGTAGCGGGCGGAGCTTTCGTGGGCGCGATGGTGCAGCCAGTGCTCGCCGACCGTGCGTCGGTGGATACGAAGTTGGACATCGCACGCACCGCCCAGTCGGCGATCACCACGCTGTGGTCGTACACCCCGGACAACATGGACTCGCTTGCGGACCGATCGGCCGGCTATCTCACCGGCGACTTCGCGTCCGAGTACCGCAAGTTCATCGACTCCATCGTCGCCACCAACAAGCAGGCTCAGGTCACGAACACCACATCGGTGCTCGGCACAGCCGTGGAATCGGTGACCCCCTCGGCGGCGACCGCCATCGTGTACACCAACTCGGTCGCGACGAGCCCGGTTTCGAAGAACATCCCGTCGTTGCGGTACCTGTCGTATCGGCTGGAGATGAAGCGCGACGACGGAAAATGGCGGGTCACGCGCATGACGACGGTCACCACGCTGGATCTGACCCCGCAGCTGTAGGGGCGCCCGTGCCCGTCACCTCCCCGGTCTCCGAACGGCTGACGGTGACCGGGTGCTGCTGCTGACATTCGCGACCGGCCTCGTGGACGCGATCAGTGTGCTGGTGCTGGGCCACGTGTTTGTGGCCAACATGACCGGAAACGTCATCTTTCTCGGGTTCTGGTTCGTCCCGCACTCCGGTGTCGACATGACGGCCGCTGTCGTGGCGTTCGTCCTCTTCCTGGCCGGGACGGTGCTCGGCGGCCGGTTCGCCCGCCACCTGGAGCATGACACCCGTCGCTGGGTCACCGTCGCGCTTGCCGTGGAATGCGTTGTCCTGGCGACATTGTCGATCCTGGCCGGGGCGGGTGTGCTCCGCTACCACGACAACACGAAGCTCATTCTGATCGCCGGGCTGGCGATCGCCTTCGGCAGCCAGAACGCCACGGCGCGCCAGTTGGCATCCAAGAACTAGCACCACCGTGCTGACGTCGACGATCGTCGGCATCGGCGTCGACAGCAGGCTGGCAGGGGGAACCGGGCAGCGCGAGAAGCTCCGCTACTCGGTCGTGTTGACGATGTGCGCGGGAGCGGTGGTCGGGGCGACGATGTCGCGGTTCGCCGTCGCCCCGGTGATCGCCCTGGCTGCCGCCCTCGTGGCGGCCACCGCGGTCATCTTCTTATTCGGGCCGCAGGTGACCACGGCGACCGACGACTAGGGTCACGGCTATGCCATCAGTTCTCGTCACCGGCGCCGCTCGGGGGATCGGCAGGGCGATCGTCGACCACCTGGCGTCCTCAGGCTGGGACGTGGTCGCCGGCGTCCGCAGCGAGCAGGACGCCGCCGCGATCACCAAGCTGAACCCGCAGCGGGTGTCCGCCGTCATTCTCGACGTCACCGACGGCGCTGATATCGCGCAGTTGTCCGAGTCGCTGCCGCAGCGTCTTGACGCGGTGGTGAACAACGCTGGTGTTGTCGTCGTCGGGCCGGTGGAGACGGTGACACCAGACGAGTGGCGAAAACAGTTGGAGATCAACGTCATCGGTCAGCTCGCGGTGACCCAGGCGGCGCTGCCGCGGCTGCGGGAGTCGCGTGGCCGGGTCGTGTTCATTTCCAGCGTCAACGGCCGGATCTCGGTGCCGATGCTGGGTCCGTACTGTGCGTCGAAATTCGCGCTCGAAGCCGCCGCCGATGCGTTGCGGCTCGAGTTGAAGGCATGGGGCATCGCGGTCGTGCTGGTGGAGCCGGCCCAGACCGACACCGACCTGTGGCGCACCGCCGATGACATGGTGCTCGAAACCGAAGCCGCGATGTCGCCTGGGCACCGCGAGCTGTACGCCAAACACATCACTGGAATGAAGAAGTTCATCCCGATGGCTCGAAAGACGGCGGTGCCAACGGACAAGGTGGTGGCCGTTGTCGAAGAGGCGCTCACCGCCCGCCGGCCGCGGGCCCGCTACGTTGTGGGTCTTGGGCCCAAGCTGCAGATCGCGTTAGTAACGAATATGCCTGCGGCGCTGCGTGATCGGGTGATGTCGATGATGGTTGGACTGCCACGCCGGCCCCGTGGCTGACTTCGTCAAGACCAATCACGCCGCGCCACCCGGCTTCTTCGCGCTGGAAGCGGCTGGTTTGCGCTGGCTGGCGGTGGAAGGAGGTGTGCGATGTGCGGGGGTCATCGCTCACGATGCGGGGTCGCTAACACTGGAGCGCCTGGAGCCGGTGGCGCCAACCCGTTCTGCGGCGGGTGATTTCGGCACTCGGCTCGCGGTGACGCACGAAGCCGGGGCGCCGATGTTCGGTGCAGGACCGGAGGGCTGGACGGGGGATGGCTACTTCGGCCCAATGTCGCAGCCGCTGCCGATGTCGTTGACGGGTCACCAAGAGTGGGGCGCGTTCTACGCCGAGGAACGATTGCGCCCGATGGCCGACCTGGCCGGAGCACGGCTAGGTGCCCGCGCGAGGCGGTTGATCGACGCAGTCATCGACCGCTGTCTTGCCGGTTGCTTACGACGACGACGACCAGCCCGCGCGGATCCACGGCGACTTGTGGAGCGGCAACGTGATGTGGACGTCAGACGGTGTGGTGCTGATCGATCCGGCCGCCCACGGCGGGCACCGCGAGACCGACCTGGCCATGCTCGCCTTGTTCGGGTGCCCGTTTCTGGACGAAGTGCGGTCCGGGTATCAGTCGGTGCGGCGGCTGCGGGAGGGCTGGCGCGACCGCGTGCCGC
The DNA here is from genome assembly GCA_963800125.1 of uncultured Actinomycetota bacterium. Taxonomy (GTDB): domain Bacteria; phylum Actinomycetota; class Actinomycetes; order Mycobacteriales; family Mycobacteriaceae; genus Mycobacterium. The sequence continues at coordinate 5,370 of CAWDAC010000031.1, forward strand.
TACACCAGCTGTACCCGCTACTGGCCCACGTCGTGCTGTTCGGTGGGGGCTATGGACGCCAGACGGAGGCCGCGGCGGCGGACGCCTTGGCGACCCTCTAGCCGCTTTGGGACAGCGCCCCGTCGACTAGGTCGGCGAGCAGCGGACCGAGCACCTGGGCGTACTCGATTGTCACGTGGTTGTCGTCCCGGTACACCAGGGTGTTGCCGACGATGACGGGGCAGCGGTCGGCGGTGCAGAACAGCTCGGAAAGATCCGCGTACTGCCCGCCGCCTGCTGCGGTCGCCGCCGCTTCGGCCGCGATACCGGTGTCGTTCACCGCAACCGACCGGACGGGCGAGCACTCGGTGGCATTGTCCATGTGCGCGGACACACACGTAGGAACCGTCGAGTGCGGATCGGGCACCGGGCCGAGCACCAGCACGCCTGCCCCCGTGCCGCGCAGCCGTTGCACCAGTCGGGTCAGGCTGTCCAGCCACGCCTGGTCGTAGCTGGTGAACCCGAAGTCGGCGCCATAGCGCCGCGCCATGTCGAGCACGATCAGCCGCGGCCGTTCCTTCTCCAGACGTGCGATGGCGTCACCACGCCACTGTTCGCACTCGGTGAACGTGCGGCCCAGATACGGGCTGTTGATCGGTAACTCCATCAGCGGGCAGAGCACCTTGCTCATCGTCTCCAGGCGCCAATGCCGTTCCCGGGCAACCGGTTCGAGTGCCGGATGCCACATCGCGGCATGCGAGTCACCGACCAGTGCAACGGTGGTGGACGCCCCCACGTCACCCGATACACACTCGGGCTGCTCCACGTCCCGCCACGACAGCACGCAACCGTTGACGAAGACGTCGGGTTTCGCGATCGCACCTATTGGGGGGGTCAGATTAGTTGGGACGGGGCCTAATTCGGTGGACTTCGCGACCGCCGCCAGCACCTGATCGCGCACGGACATCGGCGGGGGAGGCATCCCCTCAGCCGAGGGCGCAGCAGGCGCGACAGGCGCCGCTGCCGTCCCATGGCCGACAGGAACGGGCCGCACCATCAACAACACCACACCGACACAGACCGCCACGGCGGTGAGTGCGCCACCCACGGCGAGGCTGCGTTCGGCCGAAAGCCGCAGCGTGGGCGAGAATCGCGCGGGGTTCTCGATGAGATGCAGCGTCAGGATCGCGAGGCCGAACGACACCACGACCATCGCCAACCGGCCGGCCAGACCGAGCGGCTGGCCGAACACCGCCGGGGCGAGCAGCAGCACCGGCCAGTGCCACAGGTACCACGAGTACGACAGCCGACCGACCGATCGCATCGCCGGCTTCGACAGGAAGTGCCCGACGCCCAAATCCGGTGTCGCACAGCCGGCGCCGATCACCAGCGCCGTCCCCAGCACGGGCAACAGCGCGGTCGTGCCGGGATACGGTGTGCCCTCACCGACCTGCGTGCACGTGACGACGATCAGTGCGAGCCCGCCCCAGCCCACGACCGCAGCCGACGGGCCGGGCAGCTGGCGCCACGCGCCGGCCGTCAGGGCCACCAGCCCGCCGACCGCCAACTCCCATGCACGGGTCGGCAGTGAGAAGAACGCCCATGACGGCCAGCTGTTAGTCCACGACAGCGAGATCATGAACGACGCCGCCGCCAGCAGCGCCAGAACCAGAACGGATGGCGCCACCGACCGTGTTGCCGCCGTGCCGGTGCGACGGGCCGCTCTCGCGAGAAGCCATGCCGTGCCGATGATCAACGCCGGCCAGAGCAGATAGAACTGCTCCTCCACGCCGAGCGACCAGTAGTGCTGCAGGGGTGAAGGAGGCGCGTCGGCCGCCAGGTAGTCGGTGCCCTGGATCGCGAAGCGGTAGTTGCCGACGTACAGGGCGCTGGCGATGCCGTCAGCGATGACGCTGCGCGCCTGCAGCGGCGGCAGCAGCGCCGCCGACGCGATGCACGTGGCGACGAGCACCGTCACCGCGGCGGGCAGCAGCCGCCGCGCCCGCGCGCCGTAGAACCTCGCCAGCCGCACGGTGCCGGTACCGGAGGCCTCACGCCAGAGCAGACCGGTGATGAGGAACCCCGAGACGACGAAGAACACGTCGACACCGATGAATCCGCCGCCGACACCGGGCAGACCGGCGTGGAACAGGACGACGGCAACGACCGCGACCGCCCGCAGGCCTTCGATGTCGGTGCGAAACTGCTTCTGCGGCAGGGCCGCGCGCCCGCTCGCAGGGGTGCCGCGTCGGGAGGCGGGACGGGGTGCGGTCGCAACTCTGTTCACTCGAGCAACGATCGTCTCACGTGACCCAGGCGTATCCCGGGATCAACGCGCTACGTGGCCAGCCAGGCCAGTTGCCGGGGTAGCTTTTCGCGCCACGCCGCCACGTCATGGCCCCCGGCGAAGGACACACCCGCGGGTGGCCTGCGCAGCGACGCGACGAACTGCTTGGTGGCCATGTAGTACCGATCGCCGGCGCCGCAGTCGATCCGCAGTGGGATCTCGGAAAGCGCGGGTGCCCCGTACACCGAATAGGCGATCCAATCCGCCGGACCGTCGAACGCGCCGGCCTCGATGGCCTGGCCGTAGTTGGTGTACAGCGCCGGGCTGACCGCGCAGATCGCGGCGGTCCGCGCGGGCCCGAGCGCCCCGCCGAGCAACAGTGCGCCGTAGCCGCCCATCGACCAGCCGATGAAGCCCACCCTCGAGGTGTCCAGGCCTTTCGTCGCCAGCATCGGCAACAACTCGGTCAGCACCATCAACCCCGCGTCCTCGCCGGAGATCCGCCGGTGCCACCAACTGTTACCGCCGTCGACGGCGACGACCGCGAACGGCGGATACCCGGCCTTGGCCAATCGGGCCAGGCTCGCCTCGACGCCCATGCCCATGACGTCGGACGCACTCATGTTGCGGCCATGCAATGCAATCACTGGGCGCAACGGCCCCGACTGCCCGGGCGGGCGAGCGATCGCCCACTGCGTCTCAATGCCACCACGGGCCGCCGAGACGAACGAGCCGGTGAGGTACGTCGGCAAGGCCTTGGCAGAGGGTGGCGACGGTTGGTCGGGCGGCGGAGCTCCCGCCGCGGTGGCGAGCCCCAACTGCAACACGGGCTCGAGAACACACGCACCGGCGACTCCGGCGCCCAGCCGCAAGACTGTGCGGCGCGTCAGCTCCGGCATGAGCGTGCTCAGCTGAAGGCGAGCCAGCTGGGTAGTGCGCGCTCTCGGGAATCGCAGAGCACCTGTCGGGTGTCGCAACTGCCCTTCGGAGAACCGGCGCCGCTCCACATTCCGCCCGTGTCGCGCCGCAACACGATCGCCGACGAGCCTCCTCCGTCCAACAGCACGGCGTTGTCGGCGCCCAATCCGCGGAACAGGTCCTGCATGTTGTCAGGCGTATAGCTGCCGCCCTGGAAGACGTACAGCTGGTCGTTGGCCCGGTTGTATCCGATCGCGGTTCGTGCCGCGCTCGGCCCGCCGTCGTTGAGTTGGCCGGTGTCCCCGGGAGCTAGGAGGCCGATGCCGGCGACCGCCACAAAACGCGCGTTCTGGTCGAGGAGCTTCTGGATCTCCGGTGATGCCGAGTCGTAGTCGCCGGGGCCCTTCGGCATGACGACATACGGCTGGCCGCCGACCGGAATGATCATCGTGGCCAGTGCCGACCAGTGTTCATTGCCGCCCGACAGACCCTGCTTGCCGGCGTAGGCAAGGGTGCCGGTGAGCGCGGCGTTGGCCCGGCCCTGGCCGCGGGTGTTGTCGACGTACGCGCCGAGCGGCGAGCTGCACTTGGTGTCGCGCCACGACCCGCCCTTCTGGCCGCGCACGTCGAAGAAGTTTGCGTTGATCGCGATCGTCGGCTGGCCGAGCGCCTGCCACGCCTCCAGCGGCGCGAACACTTCTGAGGCCTGCCACAGCCCTTCACCGGTGCGTGCGCCGGCGTCACGCTCACACCGCGCCTGGAAACCCTGATGGGTGTCGACCAACAATTTCGGGTGGAGCCGACCGGCCGCGTTCTTGATGGTCATCAAGTGCCCGCCGTTGTTCATCTCGTACCAGCCGCCGCCGGCGTTGAGCATCGGCGCCGGGTGGCCGGCGCCGAAGTTGTAGACGAGGTAGGACCCCCGGGTGTTGGCGATGGCGCCCGCGAGCAACGCGCGTCCGTCGGCTCGGGCAACGGGTGCGCCTGCGGTCGTCGCCAGCGCAGCACACAGCGTCAACGCGGCGGCGCACGCGAGAACTGTCCCCCTGCCCTTCGGGCGGGAGGTGCCCCCACCGCTCCTCAGGTGCGCGGCGAAGCGCCGGCAGAGCGCGGCTGGTGTTGGCACAGTTGCCCTTTCAGCGAAGTCCAGACTAGGACAACAATAGTCACACCAACCTCACAGTCAACTTTGATCACATCCGCATCACGATTGCGTATCGTCCTGGTACTGCGTGGATTTGGGCCCGAAATGGGTATTCACCGGGAGGCACAGCACCCCAGTGCGGTGGTCATCGGCCGGGAGGTGTCAATCGGTAGACGGCACCGGCGTAGTCATCGGTGATATACACCGCGCCGTCGGGTCCCGCTACGGCGGCGACCGGCCGGCCCCAGCGCGACCCGTCGGCGGCCTGGAAACCGCCGACCAGCGTCTGCTGGTCGCCGAGATTGCCGTCCTGCCAAGGGAAGAACGACACCTCGGGGGCACGCGGGGGCTGCCGGTTCCATGAGCCGTGCACGCCGACCAGCGTGCCCGCCGCATATGGCTGCGGCAGGACGCCAGTCGTGAAGGACATTCCGAGCGGCGCCGAGTGGGCGCCAAAGCTCTGTTCGACCGGCGGCAGCTTGGCGCAGTCCATTCGCGACCCGTCGGCGTTGGTGGACATATCGCGGACGAACGGCAGATCGGCGGGGCCGCCGTCGGGATTGCAGAAAGGCCAACCGAGTTCGCGGCCAGGGGTGAGCCGAGCCAGGGACTCCGGCGGGTGCTCGTTGACGTACTCGGTATCGACGTCGCCGTCCGGGTCGGGAGCGTTGTCGCGGTTGTTGACCGCCGTCCACACCGACCCGTCCGGGGCGATGGCGAGGCCCGTGCCGTTGCGGACGCCCGTCGCGAACGGCTGGGCCGGGCCGCCGCCGGGCGGAATCCGCATGATGGTCGCCCGGGGTGGATTGGCGTCGCGGTCCCGCGCGGAGATGTTGCCGGTCGAACCGATCGAGAAGTAGACCGCACCGTCGGGTCCGACGGCGACGCTTTTCAGCGCATGCGCGTAGGCGCCGCGCAGTTCGGGGCTGCGCTCATCAGGAAGCCCGGCGGCGACGGTCCGCCGGTTGGTGGCCGCTCCGTTGGTGTAGTCGTAGGCGTCGACCTGGTCGCTCTCGGCGACGTAGAGGGTCGAACCCGCGAAAGCCATCCCGTGGGGTTGGTCGAGACCTTCGAGCAGCACCGACTCTTGCGGCGCGGCACCGGGTTTCGGCGTCAGCTTCACTATCTGTCCGCCGGCGGGTACCGAGACGAGCAAGGCCCCGTCCGGCGTCCATGCCGCCAGGCGGGCCTTGGGGATCCTGGCCCACACGGACAGCGTCCAGCCCTCGGGCACCAGTGCCTGCCGCGGTTCGTCGAACGGGGCCTGGGCCAGATCGTCGGGAGCGTTGACGGATGTGGTCGCCAACTTCTCCGACGACGGGGCGGGCGCTGCCGGCGGCGTCGGCGACGCGGGTGCCGGTTGCGGAGGTGAGTCCGTAGAGCACCCTGCCAGCAGGGCGATCCCGAGCAGCCCCGTGGTCAGCCTGTTACGCGGCAGCCAGATCCGCATGCATCTCCCAGACCAGGATTTCGGACGGCTCCGTCGCGGTGACGCGCTGGCCGCCCGACGCGGTGAACCGGACAGCGTCACCTTCGTGAAGAGGTCCGGCACCCTCGAGCGTCACCTCGCCGCGGGGTAGGAACAGGTGCAGGAAGGGTGCTTCCGGCAGCTGGACGGCGTCTCCCGGCTGCAGCCGAGCGCCGTGCAACGCCGCCCGGCTGTTGTGGATGGTGATGGCCGCACCGTCGTGCATGCCCGACGCAATCGTGACCAGCCCGCCGGTCAGCTGGCCGTTGTCGATCTCGGCCTGCTGGTAGCCCGGCGTGATACCGGATTCGTCGGGAACCACCCACATCTGCACGAAATGCACGCGCTCACTGGTGGATCCGTTCTTCTCCGAATGCAGCACACCCGACCCGGCGGACATCCGCTGCGCCAGGCCTGGGTAGATCACGCCGGAGTTCCCCATCGAGTCGCGGTGCGCCAGCGAGCCCTGCAGCACCCACGTGACGATCTCCATGTCGCGGTGCGGGTGGGTGTCAAATCCGGTGCCCGGTGCAACGACGTCGTCGTTGTTGACGACCAGTAGCCCGTGGTGGGTGTTCGACGGGTCGTAGTAACCGCCGAACGAGAACGAGTGCTTGGATTCGAGCCAGTCCGTCGTGCTCGTGCGGCGGTCGGACGCGTGGCGGATGTCGACGGAGGCCGTCATGCACCCCAGGGTAGCGAGCGGCTTACCAGTCCGATTCGCTGAACTTGATGACGCCGCGGATGTTCTTGCCGTCGATCATGTCTTGGTAGCCGTCGTTGATGTCCTCCAACGCGTAGGTGTTGGTCACCATCTCGTCGATCTTCAGCAGCCCCGACTTGTACAGCCCGACCAGCTTCGGCGTATCGACGTGCGAGCTGCCGCCGCCGAAGATGTTGCCCTTCAACGTCTTCTGCAACATCGTGAAGAGGAAGAGGTTGAGTTTCACGTCGACGTCGGTCATCGCGCCCATGCCGGTCACCACGCAGGTGCCGGTCTTGGCGGTCAGCGTCATCGCTTCCTCGATGTACTCGCCGCGCATTTCTCCGACGGCGATGATCGTCTTCTCCGCCATGACGCCGTGGGTCAGATCGATGATCGGCGCAATCGCCTCGGCCATCGACGGGTAGACGTGCGTGGCCCCGAACTTGACCGCCTGATCCCGCTTGAAGTCAACCGGGTCGATCGCGATGACGTTCTTCGCCCCCGAGATCAGCGCACCCTGCAGCGCACTCATGCCGATGCCGCCGACGCCGACGATGACGACCGTCTCGCCCGGCTGGACCTCGGCCACATTAGTCGCCGACCCGAACCCGGTCGGCAGCGCGCAGCCCAAGATGGCAGCGGACTCGAACGGAACGTCGGGGTCGATCTTGACGACGGAGTCCTTGTGCACGGTCATGTACGGCGCGAACGTGCCGAGCAGGTTCATCGGAGAGACCTCGGTGGATCCGGCATGCACGCGCGACGTGCCGTCGGCGATCGCCTTGCCGCCGAGCAGGAGCGCGCCGCGATCACACAGAGACCGGAAGCCCTTCAGGCATGGCTGGCACTCTCCGCACGCCGGGATGAACGCGAGGATCACGTGGTCGCCCTCGGACAGGCCGGTGACGTTCTTGCCCACCTTCGTGATGACGCCCGCGCCCTCGTGGCCGCCGAGCGCAGGCAGGGCGATCGGGGTAGCCCCGGTGGTCAGGTGGTAGTCGGAGTGGCACATGCCCGCCGCGTGCACGCGAATCTGAACTTCGTCAGCCACCGGATCGCCGATGTCGATCTCGTCTACCCGGAACGGCGAGTTGAGCTCCCACAGCAGAGCGCCCTTGGTCTTCATGACCCGTGATCATAGAACACGTTTCAAGACAGGTGTCAAAAAAGACAGCTACCTGCGTCAACAGGCTATTAGACCGTGTTGTACGGGAGGGCCGAGGTCACGCCGCCGTCGACGGTGAATTCAGAGCCGGTGCCGTACGACGACTCGTCCGACGCGAGGTACAGCACGAGGCTGGAAACCTCCGCCGGCCCGCCCGCGCTCCGAGCGGTATTTGCAGTAAACCGTCGGGATCTGCTCGGTCATCGGGGTATGGACGAAGCCGGGATGGATGGAGTTCACCCGGATGCCCTTGCGGGCGAGCTCGACTCTCTCCAAGGAGTTCGGCGCTCAAAAACGTGTCATAAGTCTGATGTCGTGGCGTCAGAGGCTAGCGGGCAGGCCGAACTTCTCGAACAGCGCGCTGTCGCCGAACGCCACGACGTGCGACACCGCGTCGGCCCGGACGTCGATCACGTGGAACTGAAAGGCCTCGTGCACACCCGTCTGCTTGTTGCGCATGTACAGACCCGCGGCGGGTTGACCGTTGGCAGTCGTGGGGATCAATCGCATGTCCCCGGGGCCTTCGGCCGGGCACTGCGTGTGGATCAGCGTCCTGATCGCCTGCGGCGACTGATACCAGCCGTCGAACGGCGGCATCTCCCAGACCGCTTCTTCGGTGAACATCTCCACCAGCTTGTCGATGTCATACGCCTCGAACGCGGCGATGTAGCGGTCCAGCAGATCCTTGGTCTCGGGTGAGTCCGGCGCGTCCAGCTTGTCGTCCTCGCTGGGGCCGACGGCGTCGAGCTGGGCGCGGGCCCGCTGCAGCAGGCTGTTCACCGCGGCCGTCGAGGCACCGATCGCGTCGCCGACCTCGGCCGCCTTCCATTGCAGCACGTCGCGCATCACCAGCACGGCGCGCTGCCGCGGGGACAGGTGCTGCAGGGCGGCTACGAACGCCAGCCGCACCGACTCGCGGGAGCCGACGATCACAGAGGGGTCGGCCGGATCATCATGCTGGTCCGGCAGCGGCTCCAGCCACAGCACCTCGGCGCGTTCCACCAGCTCACCGGCGGGATCCGAACTCGGCGCGCCCAGCCCGGCCGGCAGTGGCCTGCGCTGACGGCCGTCCAGCGCGGTGAGGCAGGTGTTCGTCGCGATCCGGTACAACCAGGTTCGCACCGACGATTTGCCCTGGAATCCCTTGTAGGACTTCCACGCCCGCAGATAGGTTTCCTGCACCAGGTCCTCGGCGTCGTGTAATGAGCCGGTCATCCGGTAGCAGTGCGCCAGCAGCTCGCGTCGATATCGCTGGGCATCGGCCAGGAAGGCATCTGCGGCCGCTTCCTCGTCTTCAGGCTCAAGGCTCCGCGCGAGCACGCTCACGTCGTCGAGCTTACGCACGGGTCCGACAACACCGCACCGAGCCGGTAAGCCGGATTGGCTAGTCTCCCCTGATGGCCAGTAGCCGAACCGAGCGATCCTTCGATGGCGTCGGTGGTGTCCGCATCGTCTACGACGTGTGGGACCCGGAAACAGACCCTCGCGGCGTGGTCGTGCTGTGCCACGGCTACGCCGAACACGCCCGCCGCTACGACCACGTCGCGCAGCGGTTCGGCGAGTCGGGCCTCGCGGTTTATGCCCTGGACCTCCGCGGACACGGCCGTTCCGGCGGCAAGCGGGTCTACCTGCGGGACATCTCCGAGTACACCGACGACTTCCACACCTTGGTCGGCATCGCGGCCGCCGAGTACCCCGCGCTCAAGCGTGTCGTGCTGGGCCACAGCATGGGCGGCGGCATCGTGTTCGCCTACGGCGTCGAGCACCCCGACGACTACGCCGCGATGGTGTTGTCGGGCCCTGCGGTGGATGCGCAGGACGGGATGTCGCCGGTGATGGTGTTCACCGCCAAGGCGCTCGGCAAGATCGTGCCCGGCCTGCCCGTCGAGCAACTGCCCACCGACGCGGTGTCCCGCGACCCCGCCGTGGTGGCCGCCTACAACGCCGACCCGCTGGTGCATCACGGCAAGCTGCCCGCGGGTATCGCCCGGGCGTTGATTGGCGTCGGCGAAACCATGCCGCAGCGCGCCACCGCCCTGACGGCGCCTCTACTGGTGGTGCACGGCGAGCAGGACAAGCTGATCCCGGTGGCGGGCAGTAGGCACCTCGTCGAGTGTGTGGGCTCGACCGATGTGCACCTCAAGGTCTACCCGGAGCTCTATCACGAGGTGTTCAATGAACCCGAGCGCGCCGTGGTGCTCGACGATGTCGCGTCGTGGATTGAGGCAAAGATTTGAAAGTCATTGCCGCCCTGGCGCTTTCCATTCTGCTACTCCTGACGGCCGGCTGCTCGTCGGATGAGGGTGCGGCGCAGCCCTGGGTTGAGGACGAGGTCAGCTTCAAAGCGGACGGTCTCACCATCTACGGCACTTACCGCCATCAGAAGGACGCGGAGCCCGAACGCGCGGCGCTGCTGATCTCGGAAAGCGGGCCGACCGACCGCAACGGCGACAACAAGGTCGTCGGTCCCATCGGCAACATGCGGCAGCTCGCCGAACTGTTGTCGGACCGCGGCGTCGCCAGCCTGCGCTACGACAAGGTCGGCACCGGCAAGACCGGCTTCGGCCCATACCAGTTGCGGAAGGCCGACGTCGGCAGTGCGGTCTACACCGGCGGCGCCGAGGCCGCTGCGCGCTTCCTCGCCGACCGGCCGGGCACCGACAAAGCCCGCATGTCGGTGTACGCGCTGGGCGAGGGCGCCATCCACGCGATGTCACTGGCCTCGGACACCACGCCGGGAGCGCCCAAGATCCATTCCCTCGGTCTGCTCCAGCCGCTGTCGGGTCGCTATCTCGACATCATCACCAACCGGGTGCGGACCGACGCGAGCCCCGAGACGCTGTCGGCTTGGCTCGCGGCCGTCGACGAGGTCCGCACCAAGGGCACCGTGCCGGCACAGCTGCCGGAGGGGCTCGGAGCCATCCTCAACCCGGGGAACGTGAAGGCCATCATGGAAGCCGACAAGATCGACCCGGTGGCCCTGGCCGCCCAGGTGCCCGCGGGTACCCCGGTGCTGCTGACGTGTTCGGACTCCGACCGCCAGGCCAACTGCGACACGGTGCAACCGCTCATCGATGCGCTGAAGCACACCGCGCTGACCGTCGTGGAACTCAACGGCGTCAATCACGTGCTGCGCGACGACCCGACCGACAGCATCGCCAACCTCGCCAAACAGGGTCCACTTTCTCCACAGCTGGTGACCGCGCTCGACGGATTTGTCACGAAGTAGCCCTAATCTGTTTGGCAATGACTGACGACAAGATGCTGGCCCGCATCGCCGCGCTGCTGCGCCAGGCCGAGGGCACCGACAACGCGCACGAGGCTGAGGCCTTCATGGCCGCCGCGCAACGGCTGGCCACCGCGACGTCGATCGACCTCGCCGTCGCACGGTCGCATTCGGAGAAGCGCACCAAGGCCCAGACGCCGGTACAGCGCACGATCACCATCGGCAACGCGGGCGCGCGGGGGCTGCGCACCTATGTCCAGCTGTTCGTGGTGATCGCGGCCGCCAACGACGTGAAATGTGACATCGCGTCGAACTCGACGTTCGTCTACGCCTACGGGTTCGCCGAGGACATCGACACCAGCCACGCGCTCTACGCCAGCCTGGTGATGCAGATGGTGAAGGCGTCCGAGAACTACATCTCCTCCGGCGCCCACCGTCCGACCCCGACCATCACCGCGCGGATCAACTTCCAGCTGGCGTTCGGCGCCCGCGTCGGTAAACGCCTGTCCGAGGCCCGTGAGGAGGCGCGCCGGGAGGCCACCAAGATCCCGCAATAGCCAGCCCGGGAACCGCGATCGCATTGCGGGACAAGGACATCGAGCTGAAGTCCTTCTATCGTCAGACCTCCGATGCGCGCGGATCGTGGCGGGCCACCAGCGCAACGGCCGGGTATTCGTCGTCGGCAAGGCGGGCGGGCGATCGCGCGGGCCGACGGGCGCGGCTCGGCAACAGCTCGGAACTGAACGGCGCGCGCTCCGCGCTCGACCGGTGACAACCCGCGACACCCAGCGCTCCAAGGTCTACGCCGCCGAAGAGTTCGTCCGGATCTTGTTCGATCGTGCCGGTGAGCATGGAAACCGCACGATCGACTTCTTCGGTACAAGCCTGACGCTGCCGCCGGAAGGACGGTTCGCCTCCGTCGAAACCGTGCAGCGCTATGTCGATGACGTGCTCGCGCTCGGTTCCGTCCGTGCGCGGTGGCCCGCGGCCGCACCGCTGACCGCGCGGCCGCGACGGGGGGTCACCGCTGCGCACTACGAACGCACCGACGACGGGGCCGCGATCGCCGTGCCCGAGCGACGGACCAACTGGGCGATGCGCGAACTCGTCGTGCTGCACGAGGTCGCCCACCACCTGTGCGACGCCGACCCGCCACACGGACCGGAGTTCGTCGCGACGTTCTGCGAGCTCGCCGAGGCGGTGATGGGCCCGGAGGTAGCCCACGTGCTGCGCGTCGTCTACGCCAAGGAGGGTGTGCGGTAGCGGTAACGTTCGGCGCGTGACGAAACCGGATCCCAAGTCCCTCGACGAGGTGTTCAACCGGGTGTTGCGCACCGAGGACGACGCGTTGCGCGCCGCCCGGGAAGCCGGGGCCGCGGCGGGGATGCCGCCCATCGAGGTATCGGCTCAACACGGAAGGCTGCTGGCGCTGCTGGCGACGATGACGCACGCGAGCCGGGTGCTCGAGATCGGCACACTGGCCGGCTACAGCACCATCAATCTGGCCCGGGGCGTCGGGCCTGACGGCCGCGTCGTCACGCTCGAATTCGAACCGAGACACGCCGAAGTGGCGCGAAAGAACTTCGAGCGTGCCGGCGTCGCGGACCGGATCGAGATCATCGTCGGCGCCGCACTGGACACGCTGCCGCAACTGGCTGAACGCGGCGAGTCCTTCGACCTGTTCTTCATCGACGCCGACAAGGAGAACAACGTCGCCTACGTCGAGTGGGCCATCAAGTTGGGCAGGCCGGGCTCGGTCATCGTGGTGGACAACATCGCCCGCATGGGTCGGGTGCTGGACCCCGCCGCCGACGATCACCAGGCCCGAGCCGTGCGCGACATGCTCGAGATGATGGGCGAGAACCCGCGATTGGATGCGGCGGCGATTCAGACGGTCGGGACCAAGGACTGGGACGGCTTCGCGGTGGCGCTGGTGACGTAAGGGCGGCGCTGACCTCCCACTTTACGATCGGCAAGTGACTTCCTGTACGATCGTAAAGTATGGAGACAGCCGTGGTGCAGACGCCGGGTGCTGCCGACACCCGGCAGCGCTTGATCGACGTCGCCGTCGACCTATTCACCCGGCACAGTTTCGCGGGCACCTCGCTGCAGATGATCGCCGACGAGATGGGGTTCACCAAGGCGGCCATCTACTACCACTTCCGCACCCGCGAAGAGCTGCTCGGTGCCGTCGTTGAACCGATCTTCGACCAGCTGAGCGACATCATCACCGCGGCGGAGAGCACAGCGCGGTGCCAACGCCCGCGCCGACCACATGCTGCGCGGCTACGCCGAACTGGCGGTGGCGAACCGAGCCCTGGTCTCCGTGCTCGCCTGCGACCCGAGCGTGACGACCCTGCTGCGCGGTCAGCCGGATTGGGCCGATCTGATCAACCGGCAGCTCGCACTGCTTGCCGGCGCTGAGCCGGATCCGGGCGGCCTGATCAAGGCCACCGTCGTGCTCGCCGGCATTTCGAGTGCCGTCGGACCGGCATGGATCACCGTCGACGACGACGATCTGTTGCGGCATCTCGTCGACACCGGACGCCGCACCCTGGGGCTGCGCAGCCCACGCCGCCCGATGCCAACCGCTGGGAAAGGAAATCGTTCATGAAGACAGCCGTCGTCACCGGTGGCGCGTCGGGTATCGGCCGGGCCATCGCACAGCGACTCGGCGCCGACGGACATCACGTCGCGACAATCGACCGACAGCCCTCGGAGGGCGACTTCGCCTACACCGCCGACGTCACCGACCGGGATCAGGTCGACGCTGCACTCGGCAAGATCCGCACACAACTCGGCCCGGTATCGATTCTGGTGAATGCCGCTGGGCTCGACGGGTTCTCACGCTTCACCGACATCACATTCGACGTCTGGCAGCGAGTGCTGAACGTCAATCTCAACGGCGTCTTCCACTGCTGTCAGGCGGTGATTCCCGAGATGGTCGATGCCGGCTGGGGGCGGATCGTCAACATCAGCTCGTCGAGCACCCATTCGGGTGTGGCGGGCATGGCGCACTATGTCGCGGCCAAGTCCGCCGTCAACGGGTTGACCAAGTCGCTGGCGCTGGAATACGGGCCGAGCGGGATCACCGTCAACGCGGTGCCGCCGGGTTTCATCGACACGCCGATGCTGCGCAGCGCCGAAGAGCGCGGCCACACGAACGTCGAACGGGCCCTCGCGATGACGCCGGTACGCCGGATGGGCAGGCCCGAGGACATCGCGGCGGCGTGCGCATTTCTGGTCTCCGAGGAGGCCGGGTACATCACCGGTCAGATCCTCGGCGTCAACGGCGGACGGAACACCTGACGCAGTAGCGCTAGCCGCAGACCGCCCCGGTCGCGGCCGAGCCGACGAGCTTGGTGTACTTGGCCAGCACACCGGTGGTGTAGGTCGGGGGTAGCGGCTCGAAATTTGCTTTGCGCGCTTCGAATTCGGCCGGGTCGACCAGCACGTCCAGCGTTCCCTTGGCAACATCGAGGCGGATGCGGTCGCCGTCCCGCAGGAACGCGATCGGCCCGGCGTCGACGGCTTCGGGCGCGACGTGCCCGACACACAGGCCGGTCGTCCCGCCGGAGAACCGGCCGTCGGTCATCAGCAGAACGTCCTTGCCGAGCCCGGCGCCCTTGATCGCACCGGTGATGGCCAGCATCTCGCGCATACCCGGCCCGCCCTTGGGGCCCTCGTAGCGGATGACGACGACGTCGCCGTTGGTGATCGTGCCGTCCTCGAGTGCGTCCAGCGCCGCCCGCTCGCGCTCGAAAACCCTTGCGGTGCCTTCGAACACATCGGAGTCGAACCCCGCCGACTTCACCACGGCGCCTTCCGGCGCCAGCGACCCGTGCAGGATCGTGATGCCGCCGGTCGGATGGATGGGGTTGTCCAGCGCACGCAGCACCTTGCCGTCGGGGTCAGGAGGGGCGATGCGGGCGAGGTTCTGCGCCATGGTCTGTCCGGTCACCGTGAGGCAATCACCGTGCAGCAGACCGGCGTCCAGCAGCGCCTTCATCATCACGGGCACACCGCCGATGTGGTCGACGTCGAACATCACATGCTTGCCGAACGGTTTGACGTCCGCCAGGTGGGGGACCTTCTGACCGATGCGGGTGAAGTCGTCCAGCGACAGTTTGACGTTGGCCTCGTGCGCGATCGCCAGCAGGTGCAGCACCGCGTTGGTGGATCCGCCGAACGCCATCACCACCGCGATGGCGTTCTCGAACGCCTCCTTGGTGAGGATGTCGCGGGCGGTGATGCCGCGGCGCAGCAGCTCGACAACGGCCTGCCCGCTGCGCCGGGCGAACCCGTCGCGCCGTCGGTCGGTGGCAGGTGGAGCCGCGCTGCCCGGCAGCGACATGCCCAGCGCCTCGGCGGCGCTGGCCATCGTGTTGGCGGTGTACATGCCGCCGCACGCACCCTCGCCCGGGCAGATCGCCCGCTCGATCGCGTCGACGTCCTCGCGCGGCATCAGGCCGCGGGCGCACGCACCGACCGCCTCGAACGCGTCGATGATCGTCACGTCCATCTCGGTGCCGTCCGACAGCTTGGCCTTCCCGGGCAGGATCGACCCGGCGTAGAGGAACACGCTTGCCAGGTCGAGTCGCGCGGCGGCCATCAGCATTCCGGGCAGCGACTTGTCGCAGCCGGCCAGCAGCACCGAGCCGTCGAGGCGCTCGGCCTGCATGACGACCTCGACGCTGTCGGCGATCACCTCGCGGGACACCAGCGAGAAATGCATGCCCTCATGGCCCATCGAGATGCCGTCGGACACCGAGATGGTGCCGAACTCCATCGGGTATCCGCCCGCGGCGAAGACCCCGTCCTTGACGGCCTTGGCCAGCCGGTCCAGCGACAGATTGCACGGGGTGATCTCGTTCCACGACGATCCGACACCGATCTGCGACTTGGCGAAGTCGTCGTCCTCCATGCCGACCGCGCGGAGCATTCCGCGGGCGGCGGCCTTCTCGAGTCCGTCGGTGACGTCGCGGCTGCGGGGCTTGATGTCGATTGGCGATGAGCCGCTTGCGCGAAGAGAATCATCTCGCGCGGAGTCTGAGGGCATAGGTGTCAGTATGCCCGCGGCGTTTCACCCGGCCAAACAATTATCGATACCCCGGTGGGGTACCGGTACGCTGGTGTCATGACGTCCGTCACCGCCCGTCTTGTCGCGGTCCTGGTCGCCCTTGGCGCCGCCCTGTTCCTGTCGTCATGCACCAACCCGACTGGATCCTCTTCGGACGGCCAGACCGACCGCCAGCACTCCGACGAGCCTGTCGTGACCGGACAGCCGGCCGGCTACAACGCCGACGATGTCGCGTTCGCCACCAACATGGTTCCCCACCACCAGCAGGCCATCGACTTGGCCGCGCTGGTTCCCGACCGTTCCACCAACCCCGAGTTGACCAAGCTGGCGTCGGCCATCGCGGACGCACAGGGACCGGAGATCGAAACCATGAAAGTCTTCCTGGTGCAGTGGAACGAGAATCCGGACACCGATACCGGCAGCGGGCACGGCGGCCACGGTTCGATGCAGGGCATGGTTGACGAGGCCACCATGGCCCGGCTCGCGTCGCTGAACGGCACCGAGTTCGACAACCTGTGGCTGGAGTCGATGATCGGGCATCACCAGGGCGCCATCGAGATGGCGAAAGCAGAGATCGCCAATGGCGAAAACGTCGATGCCAAGGGCTTGGCCAATAACATCGTCAACACGCAGCAGGCCGAGATCGGCGAGATGAAACAGATGCTGGGAGGCTAAATGACTGCCCCACATGGTTACTCAGAGCAGAAGGACAACTACGCCAAGCGGCTGCGCCGCATCGAGGGCCAGGTCCGCGGCATCGCGAAGATGATCGAAGAGGACAAGTACTGCATCGACGTCCTCACCCAGATCAGCGCCGTGAACAGCGCCCTGCAGTCGGTCGCGCTTGGGCTGCTCGACGAGCACCTCGGCCACTGCGTGACTCAGGCGGTCGCCGAGGGCGGCGACGAGGCCGACGCCAAGCTGGCCGAGGCGTCGGCGGCCATCGCGCGCCTCGTGCGCTCCTGACCGTCTAGCCGAGCTCGCGTCTCGATGCGGTCGACCTTGGCCGTCAGCTGGCCCGTGTAGCCCGGGCGGATGTCGGCCTTGAGCACCAGGCTGACGCGAGGGGACACCGCTGCGACAGCATCAATGGCGCGCTTGATAACCGCCATCACCTCGTCCCACTCACCCTCGATGTTGGTGAACATCGCATTGGTCTCGTTGGGTAGGCCTGAAGCGCGGACCACCCGAACCGCCTCGGCCACGGCTTCGCCTACACCACCCGTCTGGTCACCGCCCGACGGGCTGACACTGAAGGCCACAATCATCGGCTACTGCTTACTGAACCCGGTCGGCCGCACCACGATGATCACCCGGTCGGGGGCGTCGGGCGGCGGCTCGGTCAACGGGCCGCTGTAGCGCTTGTTGAGATGCAGATAGAAGTCCGCGGTCGGGTCCGGCACGATCTCCTCGACGAAGCCACGGACCTCGAGATACCGGTACGAGTTGTCCGGATCGATGACCGACATCGCCACGTTCGGGTTCGCGGTGACATTCCGGTACTTCTGCCGCTTGGTGGTGTGGGTGAACCGCAGTCGTTCGCCGTCCCAGTCGAACCACATCGGGTTGACCTGCGGGCGGCCGTCCGGCCTCACCGTGGCGAGATGCCCATACACGGGACGCTCCAACAGCGACTCATAACCATCCGGAATGGCGACCATCACGATCCTCTCTCAATTGGGCGGCAATCGACACCAAACCACAACCAGCCACAGCGGCATCTGCATCCCGGGCCGATACGGTGATGTACCCCGAAATGACCGTCGAAACCCGCACACTCTCCAGCCGGGCATGGACCGCCCGCATCGCCGTACAGCTGGCGGTGCTGGCCGCGGCTGCCTTCGTCTATGTCACGGCCGAGATGGTTCCGGTGGGCGCGCTGCCCGACATCGCGTCCGACCTCCGTGTCAGCGAGGCGGTGGTCGGCACCCTGCTGGCCAGCTATGCCCTGGTCGCTGCGGTGACGACAGTGCCGTTGGTGCGGTTGACCGCACACTGGCCACGGCGCCGCACACTGATGCTGACCCTGGTCTGTTTGACGGCGTCTCAACTCGTTTCAGCGCTGGCGCCGAACTTCGCGGTGCTGGCAGGCGGGCGGGTGCTGTGTGCAATCACCCACGGGCTGATGTGGTCGGTGATCGCACCGATCGGGGCGCGGCTGGTGCCCGCAACGCACACCGGTCGAGCCACCACCGCGGTGTATGTCGGGACGACCCTCGCCCTCGTGGTCGGCAACCCGCTGACCGCGGCGATGAGTGAGCTGTGGGGCTGGCGGCTGGCCGTGGTGGTGGTCACCATTGCCGCAGCGGCGGTCACTCTCGCCGCGTGGCTGACCCTGCCGCCGATGGTGCTGTCGGCCGACGAAGTCCACACGGTGCGATCACACGAGCGGCACCACCGCAACAGCCGACTGGTGACACTGAGTGTGCTGACGCTCGTCGGAGTCACCGGCCACTTCATCTCCTACACGTTCATCGTGGTCATCATCCGCGACGTCGTAGGCGTGCACGGCCCGCAGCTGGCCTGGCTGCTCGCCGTGTTCGGGGTCTCCGGCCTGCTGTCGATGGCGGCCATGGCCCGACCGCTTGATCGGCGCCCCACGGCGTCGGTGGTCGGCTGCCTCGGCGCGCTGGCGGTCGCGTTCGCCGTGCTGGCCGCGCTCGCGATCGGGAAGCATGCGGGTATCACGACGATCCTTGTCGGGGCCGCGGCGATCATGCTGTGGGGGGCGGCGTCGACCGCGCTGCCGCCCATGCTGCAGGCCGCGGCGATGCGCAGCGCGCCGAACGACCCCGACGGCGCGTCCGGCCTTTACGTCACGGCGTTCCAGGTCGGCATCATGGCCGGATCGCTGTCCGGCGGGCTGCTCTATGAGCAGGCCGGACTGGCCGCGATGATCGGGGCGTCGACGGCGTTGGTGGCGCTCGCACTGGGCGGCGTCGCGGCCACCCGCCGCCTGTTCGTCGTTCCCTCAGGTAACCAGCAGGAAGTAACATTCGACACCCGCTGACGATGAACACAGCAGTTCAGCGCCATTCGCTGGACAGTTGTCCGGGTTCGGGAGGCCATTTCCGGCATGAGCCGGTCTGTCCGCTGTGCGAGACTGGACGAAGCTTTGACTGGAGGTGTTTGCATGCCGCAGCGGAAGATGCGGAGGCTGGTCACCGCGACCTATAGCGGTCGGATTGATCGGGGGACTGGCGTTCGGTAGCCCGTCAGCATTGGCAGATCCCGAGGTGGAGCCGGTTCCGGCTCCGGGCGGTCCGCTGCCTGGCCCGCCTGCCGCCGCCGAAGCGCCCGCACCCGAGGCTCCGGTCGACCCGGCCGCCGCGATCGCGCCCGCGCCGCCGGCTCCGGGACCCGAGGTGCCGCCACCCCCGGTGGATCCGCTCGCCGTGCCGCCGCCGCCGCCGCCCGGCGATCCGCTCGCCGTGCCGCCGCCACCGCCTCCGGCAGACCCATTCGCACCGCCGCCGGCGAACCCGTTTGCGATGCCACCGGGACCGATTCCGGAAGGCACCCCCGCGGGCCAGAACCCGACGCCGTATACCGGAGAGCCGGTATTCGTGCCGCCGTCCTTCAATCCGGTCAACGGCGCCATGGTCGGCGTGGCCAAGCCGATCATCATCAATTTCCAGCGGCCGATCGCCGACCGCCCGATGGCCGAGCAGGCGATCCACATTTCGTCCGTCCCGCCGGTGCCCGGCAAGTTCTACTGGATGAGCGATACCCAGGTGCGGTGGCGCCCGATCGACTTCTGGCCGGCAAACACCACCGTCAACATCGATGCCGCCGGCGCCAAGTCGAGCTTCCGCACAGGTGATTCGCTAGTGGCCACGATCGACGACAAGGCGCACCAGATGACCATCTCGCGCAACGGGAAGGTCGAGAAGACGTTCCCGGTGTCGATGGGCAGGCCCGACGGGAAGCACGAAACCAAGAACGGCACCTACTACGTGTTGGAGAAGTTCGCCAGCATCGTGATGGACTCCGCGACGTACGGGGTGCCGACCAACTCGGCGGAGGGCTACAGGCTGACGGTCCAGAACGCCGTCCGGATCGACAACAGCGGCGCGTTCGTCCACAGCGCCCCGTGGTCGGTGGGCGACCAGGGCAAGCGCAACGTGAGCCACGGCTGCATCAACCTCAGCCCGGCCAACGCGCAGTGGTTCTATGACAACTTCGGCAGCGGCGACCCCGTCGTGATCAAGAACTCCGTCGGCACCTACAACCAGAACGACGGCGCGCAGGACTGGCAGATCTAGCCATACTGTTGCGGCTTTGACCTGACCGCGGCGAGGATGGGGCCAGGCCCACCGGTCGCAACGGCGGTGGGCAACCCGTCGAGTGGTGTGCCGATGTCCGGGATCGACAAGGCGCCTGTGCGCGTGGTCGCCGTGATCGTGCTTCTGATCGTGGCTGCCGCCGCGCTGCACGGATATCTGCCCGGCGGCGATCCCCCGCCACGCGACCCGCCGACCAGCGGCCTCGGCAGCCTGTTCGCGGTGGTCGCGATGCTCGCCGTATCGATGGCGATCATCGCGATCGCGATCATCACGCAGTCGCGCCGCCCATCCGTCTCGCCCGGCGTGGGCGAACCGCCGCGCGAACTCGCAGGCGAGCGGCGGCCATTGACCTGGCGCATGGTGCTGATCGCGGTTGGTGTGGTCATCGCGTGGCTGGTGCTGGTTGCGCTGCTGTCGCGGTTGAACATGCAGTTGGGTATCGATCAGCCCCCGCCCGATGCGAGCACTCCACCGACCGGCGTCCCCGAGTCGCCGCCGGAGCAGCCAGCGCAACCAGAGTCGCCGTCAAGCGTGTTCAGCGTTCTCGCCGGGACGACGGTGTTGCTGATGATGCTCGTGTTCGTAGGGACGGTTATCGCCGCCCGCAGGCAGCGCCGTGGCGCGACACCGCTGGTTTGGCCCGGCGACGAACAGCGGCCTACGAAACCGGCGGCCGGATCCGATTCGCTTGCCCGGGCAGCGGAAGTCGGGCTGGCCGAGATCGGGGATTTGAGCCGCGAGCCACGGGAGGCGATCATCGCGTGCTACGCGGCGATGGAGCGCCAACTCGAAAACTCCCCGGAAGTCGTTCCGCGGGAATCCGATACGCCATCGGAAGTGCTTGCCCGCGCCGTTGAGCACCACGCGCTGCGCGCCGACAGTGCGACCGAACTCGTCGACCTGTTCGAAGAGGCGCGGTTCAGTCCACACGTGATGACCGAGGCGCACCGCGAGATCGCAGTGCGCGTGCTGAGGCTGGTCCTCGCCGAACTGAGGACCGTCGCATGAAGAAGCTCGTGGCCGCGGGTCTGTGCCTGGTGGTGGGAGTGCAGCTCCTCGCAATGCTGATGCCCGACCGCCGGTTGGTGCTGGCGATGGCGGGCGTCGCGGTGGCGATCTCGCTTCTGGCGTTGCGCTGGTTCCTGGTGCGCGGAATCAAACCCGAGCTGTCCACCTCGGGCGCCAACGATGCCGAAGAGTCGTTGCGCCGCTGGCTGTCTCGAACCGAGACGCTGATCTCGTGGTCGGAATCCACCCGTTCGGACTGGGACAGGCACCTGCGCCCGATGCTCGCGCGTCAGTTCGGCATCGCAACCGGCCAGAAGCAGAACAAGAATCCGGAAGGGTTCCGCGCCACCGGCCGGATCCTCTTCGGCGACGAACTGTGGGCCTGGGTGGATCCGGAAAACGTTGCGCGCACCAACAACCACGTGCCCGGCCCCGGGCGGTCGGCACTCGACGAAATTCTGCGAAGGCTGGAGCAGGTATGACGATGCCGGCGGCGACGACCACCGCCCACTGCGAGGCAGTCCTCGACGAAATCGGCCGCGTCGTGGTCGGGAAGCGGTGGGCACTCACGCTGATTCTGACCTCGGTGCTGGCGCGCGGGCATGTGCTGATCGAGGATCTTCCCGGCCTCGGCAAGACGTTGATTGCACGGTCCTTCGCCGCCGCGCTCGGGTTGGAGTTCACCCGTGTGCAGTTCACGCCCGACCTGCTTCCGGCGGACCTGCTCGGCTCGACCGTCTACGACATGCAGTCGGGTCGGTTCGAGTTCCGTCCGGGCCCGATCTTCACCAATCTGCTGCTCGCCGACGAGATCAACCGGACACCACCGAAGACGCAGGCGGCCTTGCTCGAGGCGATGGCCGAAGGTCAGGTGAGTATCGACGGTGTCACTCACCGGTTGCCTGCCCCGTTCGTCGTGCTGGCCACCGACAACCCGATCGAGTACGAAGGAACGTATCCGCTACCCGAGGCGCAGTTGGACCGCTTCGCGATCCGGCTCGAACTCCGCTACCTGTCCGAGGAGGAGGAGGCGTCGATGCTGCGCCGCCGCCTCGAGCGCGGTTCGGCCGAGCCGACGGTGAATCAGGTTGTGGACGCACATGATCTCGTGGCGATGCGGGAGTCGGTGGAACAGGTGACGGTGCACGAAGACGTGCTGCATTACGTCGTGTCGTTGGCGAACGCCACACGGCAACATCCCCAGGTTGCGGTCGGCGCCAGCCCACGGGCCGAGCTCGATCTCGTCCAGCACGCGCGTGCGTGCGCCCTACTGCTCGGTCGCGACTACGTGATACCCGAGGACGTGAAGTCGCTCGCCGTTCCGACCATGGCACACCGGATCAGTCTGAAGCCGGAGATGTGGGTGCGCCGTGTGCACGGTGCCGACGTGGTGGAGGAACTGTTGCGACGGTTGCCGGTTCCGCGGGCGCGTGCGTGATCGACACCCGTCACACGGAAGCCGAGTTGCGTTGGCGTGCATCGCCCTTGACGCGCTCGGTAGCGACCTGCGCTGGAGTCGCCCTCGTCGCCGCGTTGATCGGGTCGCGCTGGCAGCTCATCGCGTTCGTGGCGCCGCTGCTCGGTGTGCTGTGTTCGATCGGCTGGCAGCGGACGGTACCGAGGATCTATCTGCACGCAGAGCCGGGCCTGCAGCGCTGCTTTGAAGGAGAGCAGACACAGCTGACCGTGTGGGCGACCGCGGAACCGGGCGACGTCGCGGTCGAGCTTGCGATATCGGGCGTCGACGGAATGCAACTCGACGTTCTCGGAGGCGGTCCCCGCGAGCGGCAGACGGTTGCGGTTGACGCCGAACGGTGGGGCCGCTACCCGATCCGGGCCAGGGTGGATGTCGTCGCGCCGGGCGGCTTACTCGCTGGCACCGCGACCGTGGACGCCGCCGATGTGTTCGTGTTTCCGTTGGCCCCACCGCAGTCCACTGCAATCCCGAAGACCGAACTGCTCGATCGGCTGGGCACTCACCTCACCCGGCACATCGGGCCGGGCGTCGAATACGCAGACATTCGCCCCTACGTGCCCGGCGACCAGTTGCGCACGGTCAACTGGCCGGTGAGTGCTCGGCGCGGCAGCCTGCACGTCACACAGCGGTTGACGGACCGGGCCGCGGATGTGGTCGTGCTGATCGACACGTATCCGCAACCCCCGGGTCCGGCGACGGAAGCGACCGAACGAACGCTGCGCGGCGCCGTTCAAGTGGTGCAGAGCGCGTTGCGAAGCGGCGATCGCGCCGGAATCGTCACGCTGGGCGGTGGTCGACCGCGATGGCTCGGCGCCGAGATCGGCCGGCGGCAGTTCTACCGGGTGCTCGACACCTTGCTCGGTGCCGGCGATGAATTTGAAACGACCACAGGCACATTGGCGCCGCGCGCCGCCCTTCCTCCCGGTGCGATCGTCGTTGCCTTCTCGACGATGCTCGACACCGAGTTCGCACTGTCGTTGATCGACCTGCGTAAGCGCGGACACACCGTTGTCGCGGTCGACGTTCTCGAAGGCGCTCCGTTCGAGGAGTCGACGGCGCACGCGAGGAGCGAAACAACATGGGACCCGCTGTTCACCCGGATGTGGGCGATGCAGCGATCGTTCATGTATCGCGACATGGGCACCATCGGAGTGGACGTGGTGTCCTGGTCATCGGAGAGCACCCTCGATCAGTCGATGCGGCTGGTCCCCGAACATCGCCGTCCGGTACGGGGGCGTCGATGATGCACATCCTTCGAAGGGCCCATCTGCTTTCGACCGCGTTCGGGCTGATGATGGCGACGGCCGCGGGAATCCAAACCGCCGGTGTCGCACTCGTGGTTGCCATGCTCGCCGCGGTTGCGGTGTTGGCGGGTATCGCGTTTCGTGTCGCGGCAACGCTTGCGGTGCTGTTGGCCGCTGCGGCCATCGTGCTCTCCGATGCGCCACCGATGCTGGCCGCGCTTGCCGGCCTCTCCGCGGCGTGTTACCTGGTGCTGCGCCACACTGAGGGCGGGCCCGCCAGTGTGATCGGTGCATCCGCACCGGCACTGGTTGCGGCCCTTGGCTTTACCTTCGTGGGGGTGCTGGCCGCCTCGTTCCCGTTCGAGCTGCCGTGGTTGCCGTTGCTGGCTCCGCTGGCGGTGTTCGGGATCTACGTCCTTGCCACCCGCCCGTTCTACAAGGCAGCCGACGGCGAGTTGGAGCTCAGTTCCAGATCCTGACCCGCCGCTGCGGCTCCAGGTAGAGTTCGTCGTCCTCGGCGACGTCGAACGCCTCGTAGAACGCGTCCATGTTCCGAATCACACCGTTGCACCGGAACTCCGGCGGCGAGTGCGGGTCGACGGCGAGCCGGCGGATCGCTTCGGCGTCCCGGGACTTGGTGCGCCACACCTGGGCCCAGCCGAAGAACACTCGTTGCACGCCGGTCAGCCCGTCGATCACGGGCGCGGGCCGGCCGCTGCGCGAAAGCTGGTAGGCCAGCAGCGCAATCGACAGTCCGCCGAGGTCGCCGATGTTCTCCCCGACGGTGAAGGCGCCGTTCACGTGATGACCGTCCAGCCCCTTGGGCACGTACTCGTCGTACTGCTCGATCAGTGCCTTGGTGCGCACACCGAATTCAGCGCGATCGTCGTCGGTCCACCAGTCGACCAGATTGCCGTCACCGTCGTACTTGGCGCCCTGGTCGTCGAAGCCGTGGCCGATCTCGTGGCCGATCACCGCGCCGATCCCGCCGTAGTTGGCGGCGTCGTCGGCGTCGGCGTCGAAGAACGGCGGCTGCAGAATCGCTGCGGGGAAGACGATTTCGTTCATGCCAGGGTTGTAGTAGGCGTTCACCGTCTGCGGCGTCATGAACCACTCGTCGCGGTCCACCGGGCCGCCGAGCTTGGCCAGCTCACGGTCGTAGTTCACGGCGTAGCCCCGACGGTAGTTGCCGTACAGGTCGTCGCGCTCGATCACCAGCTTCGAGTAGTCCCGCCACTTCGCGGGATATCCGATCTTGGGGGTGAACTTGTCCAGCTTGGCTAGTGCGCGCTGCCGGGTCTCCGGCGTCATCCAGTCCAGCTGGTTGATGCTCACCCGGTAGGCCTCCCGCAGATTGGCCACCAGTTCGTCCATCCGGGCCTTGGCGCCGGGCGGGAAGTACCGCTCGACGTAGAACTTGCCGAGCGCGTCGCCCATCAGGTTCTGCACCACCGAGACGCCCCGCTTCCACCGGTCACGGATCGACTCGGTGCCGCTCAGGGTGCGGCCGTAGAAGGCGAAGTCCTCGGCGACCAGATCGTCGGTGAGCAGGAAGGCGCGCGCATGTATCAACCGCCAACGTGCCCATCGCTTCCAGTCCTCGATGTCCGCAGTGGCCCACAGCGCGGCGAACGCGGTCAGGTAGTCGGGCTGGCGCACAACGAGCTCGGCAGGGAGGCCCCGGTCTCCGGAAAAATCTGTGCCCAGCGCCGCGACCCAGCCGGCCCAATCGAAGCCGGGGGCCTCGGCAGGTAGGTCGGCGAACGCGCGCAGGTTGTAGGTCAGATCGGCGTCGCGCCGCTTGACGACGTCCCAGTGCGCGGCGGCCAGCTTGGACTCCAGCGCGACGATGCGCGCGGCGGTATCGGCATGGTCGTTGGCAGTGCCGCCGTACACGAGCGCGAACATCGCGGCGATGTGGCGTGGATAGGCGGCGAGGATTTCGGCGTGCTGTTCGTCGCGGTAGTACGACTCGTCGGGCAGCCCCAGCCCGGACTGGTTCAGGTGCAGCAGGTAGCGGGTGGAGTCCTTCGAGTCGGTGTCGATGTAGGCGCCGGTGCCACCACCGACGCCGGTGCGCTGCAAACCGCCGAGCACCGCGGCCAGCGCGGCGGCGTCTGCGGCGGCGTCGACCGTCGCCAACTCGTCGAGCAGCGGCTGCACACCGATCCGCTCGACCGCGTCGGAATCCATGAAGCTCGCGTACAGATCACCGATGCGCTGCTGGTCGGTGCCCTTCTCGGCCTCAGCTTCAGCGGCCTCGCCGATCAGGTCGCGTACCTGCTCCTCGGCGCGGTCGAACAGCGAGCGGAACGCACCGTCGGTGGCGCGGTCGGCCGGGATCTCATAGTCGGCCAACCAGCGGCCGTTCACGTGGCCGAACAGGTCGTCTTGGGGGCGGGAATCGGAGTCAACGAAGCTCAGGTCGATACCGGATTTGACTGTCGCTCCCGCTCCGCCGCGGGTGGCTTCTACCGTCACCCCAACAGGGTGCCAGAAGTGAGAAGTGAGCTAGTCCTGGTCGTCTTCGTAGAGTTCGGCGAGCAGTTCGTCGGGGTGGTGGGCTCGGTTGATTTCGGGTGGACCGGTGCCGTCTGTCCAGGCGAGTCTGCCGGCGTCGGTGACTTTGGTTTCGACGATTCCCTTGCTGATCAGCGTGTGATCGCATCCACAGCCGAAGAACAAGCAGTCGGCGTCGGTGAGGCCGTCATGGGCCCAGTCGGGTTCGTGGTGCACTTCGCAGTGATAGCCGGATTCCAGGCAGTTGGGCCGGGTACAGCCGCGGTCGCGCGCGTAACAGTCCCCCGCAAGCGGGAGGTGCCCCCAGATGCGTTGGTCGGCCGAGGCAACGCGTTTGGTGCGGCCGAGATAGAGCGGACGGCCGGTGTGGTCGTCGAATACCGCCAGGTAATGGATGGAGTCGGCGGCCATCCGGATGAGATCGCGCATCGGTAGGGCGGAGCCGCCGCCGGTGCGGGCGGGCGGCGGCATCGGCAGGTTCGGGTCGTTGGCCGCGTGGGCGGCCCGATTGAGCTCGCGCAATGTCGTGGTGACGATGACGGTGACCGGCAGCCCACGATGCTGGCCCAGTTCGGTTGAGGCAATGCCGGCCTTGAGGCCGAGCTTGAGCGCGTCGTGCAGCCGTTGCGGCCCGCTTCGGGTATCCGGTTGCACCTCTTCGCACGCCTCACCGTCGGGCTGATGGCGGCCGGGTCGGACGGCGGCGTTGACCGCCTCCAGATAGGCGCGGGCTTCGGGGTCGAGCCAGCCCGACAGCCTGCTCATGCCGTCGGGACCCTGAGGCGTCAAGTGCAGTGCGCGGCGTCGGGCTCGGTCGTTCTCGTCGAATAGTCCGTCCGGGTTGAGGTGGTCGGCGATGCGCCGCCCGATCACGGTGACGAACTTGGCGTCCTGGCAACGCGCGTGGCGCACCATGATTCGTTGGGCATTATCGCGCTTGTTGTCGGGCACGGCGGAGGGCAGCACGTCGAGGGCGTGGCAGACGGCGGCAATGTGGTCGCCGCCGACTTCACCGTCCTCGACGGCGGCAGCCAGGTGCGGCAGTTCCGGCGGCAGCACGGGGCCGGTCAACGAACGGCGCGGACGAATGCGGGCGGCGACGCGCAGCCGGCGGCGGACCTCGCCGGGCGTGATCCGCAGCCGCTGCCACAGCAGTTTGCTCATCACGGTGCCGGCGGGCAGGGCGGGATCGTCGGGCCCGTCGACCGGTTCGACGATCTCGCCGAAGAACCGATACATCAGGCCCCGGTTGACCCTGTCTTGGGTTTCCAGCCGCTCGGTCACCTCCACCCGGAACCCGTTTCCCACCACGTCCGAGCTCACCGCTCGCAGCCGGGCGTAAGCCGCCTCTACCGCGTCCAACGCGGTGCGGATCTCGTCGCGCGCCGCCTCGGGGCCGATGACCGAACTCATGCCACCACGCTATCGAACACAAGTTCGAGTAGCTCTCGTTCCAGCACGGCCTGTGGACAAACTCGCGACTGGGGACAACAGGTACCCTCACGGCCATGTCCGACGACGAGCACACCGACGACGGCGGCAGCGTCTTCTCCGGTTACGGCGTCGCCTCGGCGGCTCTCGGGCTGCTTTCGGTGGCCGCCATCGTTCTCGGGGTCATGATCTGGTCGGGCCATCGCGCGGACGCCGACGAGCGCCGCTACCGGACCGAGGTGCTGAAGGCCGCCGCCGACTGGACCACCGTTCTGGTCAACATGAACAAGGACGACATCGACGCCAGCCTGCAGAAGCTGCACGACGGCACGGTCGGCGAGCTCAACAACGACTTCGAGTCGGCGGTCGAGCCGTTCAAGAAGGTGGTCGAGACGCTGCAGTCGCGCACCGCGGGCCAGATCGACTCGGTGGCGGTGGAGTCGATCTATCACCGGCCGCAGACCTTGCCCGACGGCAGCCCGGCGCCCGAGCCGACCCCGCAGCCGGCGCTCTCCGATCTGGTGACCCGCACCGACACCGTGCTGGTGGTGGCCACGTCGGTCAGCGAGAACGTCGGCGGCAAACCGCAGACCGTGCGCTGGAACCTTCGCCTTGACGTCTCCGACGTCGAGGGCAAGCTGCTGATCTCCCGCCTGGAGCCGCTCCGATGAGGAACCGCTGGCGGGTGGTGGCGTTCGATATCGCCGCACCGCTCGCGGCGATCGCCGCGCTGGTGTTCATCGGCATCGCGATGGCCTGGCCGCTGTGGTGGGTGTCGGTCGCGTCGGTGCTGTGCCTGCTGATCGTCGAAGGCGTGATCGTCAACGTCGTCCTGGCCCGACGCGACGGGGTGACGGTCGGCACCGATGACGACGGCCCGGGGCTGCGGCTGGCGGTCGTCGGGCTGGCCACAGTGGCGTTGGTCGCCGCGGTACTGGTCGGCTACACCCGGTGGACGGTGCCGGACCGCGATCTGCACAACGACAGCGCCGAAGTGGTGGGCATCGCCAGCAGTGTGGCCGAGGCGAGCGCGACGTTCACACCGCAGAGTCCGACTGCGTCGATCGACCGGGCTGCGGAAATGATGTCGCCGCAACGGGCCGAACAGTTCAAAAACGAGTTCGCTGCTGTGGCAAAGCAATTGACCAAGAAGAACGTCTCGGCGCAGGCCAGCACGATCTCAGCCGGCGTCGAGGCTATCGGCCCGAAAGCGGCAAGTGTCGCGGTGCTCATGCGCGGAACCCAGACCGTGCCGGGTCAGCCGACCGACACAGCGGTGCTGGCCCTGCGGGTCATGTTGTCGAAGGACGGCGGGCGCTGGGAGGTCGACGATGTAACTCCGATCCCCTCGCGCTAGGCCGCCGCGACTTCAGAGCCCGGCGGCGACGCGGTAGGACTCGAGCCGATCAGCCAGCTCCCGAGGTCGGCTCAACGCCATCAGATGCCCACCGGGCATCACGTCGACCTCCATGCCCAGGCGGTCGCGTACCACCCGGCGCTGAAAGTCCAACGGGAACAGCCGATCCTCGCTGCCCTGTAGCACGTGAGTGGAGATGGCCGGCCAGCCGTCAAGCGGCCACGGCTGGGCGAACGGCGTATCGGACTGACGTGGTTCGGGCTGGCTGAACGCCTCCTGCCGCACCGCTTGGGGGACATCGTGGAAGAAGTCTTCGATCGGATCGAACTCGTTGCGCTGCAGGCCGATTCGCCGATAGTGGTCGATGCGTGCTTGCTCCTGCCCGGTGGCCTCCCACCATTGGCCGGGCGCTTCACCGGGTGTGGGCACCATCGGGTTCACCAACACCATCAGCTCTGCCCGAACACGGCCGGCGACCATAGCTGCGGTGAAGGCGCCCATGGACTGGGCGACGAGAATGACCGGTCCCTGCACGCCGGCCAGCGCGGCGTAGATGGTGTCGGCGTAGGTGGTCAGGTCCGCGGAGTCGTCGTCGGCCGGAAGGTCGATCGCGATGGTTTCGGTCCCGCCCTCGGTGAGTAGCGGCGTGACCCGGTGCCAATACCAGGCGCTGCCGCCGGCTCCGGGGATCAGCGCGTAGGTGGTCGGCATCGGCCGGGCGAGGTCAGTTAGAGCCGCCCGTGCGGTGGGCCTTCATCTTCGCGAAACGGTCCGACAGCCGACTCATCCGGACCATCAGCGACGCCGACGGGCTGGTCTTGCCCTCGATGTAGCCCGCGAGTTCGTCGCCGGGCACGCCAATGCGCGAGGCGAATTCCTGCGGCTTGAGACCGGACCGGCTGAGCAGCAACCGAATCTGGCGTGCCACTTCGGCGCGCTCGTTGGCTTCCAGGGTTTCCCGGGTGCGGGTCAGCACTTCGGACAATGCTTTCGAAACTCCGTACGGCCGTGTCGACTCCAACACCTCCTCGACCTGGCGCGCGGTCCTACCGTAGGGATCGCGCTTGATCGCGACGACGATGCGCTGCCATACCGTCAGGTCGTCGGTTTCCAGTGCCTCGCGGATCGCGGCGGTGGGCCAGAACTCTACCGGACGGTCGTCGTCGGACTGTTGGCATGGCGGTTTCGGTGCCGCAGACGGTGTGCGTGCGGTGGCGGCGTTGCGGCGCGCGTCCTCAGTAAGCGTCACCTCGCCTCCTCCAGCATCGCGACCGCCACCGAGAGGCAGCGCTCCCTGACCTTGGCCCAATCAGCCTCCGCGTCGGGGCCCGACATCGGTATGTCGACCTCGTCCGCCGGGTGCGGATCGGCTAGCCGGCGCACCAGCTGCGTCGCCACCCATTGGTTCCTGGATGGCTCACCACAGTAGTACCGATCCATGCCGGCCAGTACCACTGCGGCGGTTTGAGTCTCCATCGACTCGACCAAATGGGCAAACTCCGCGAAGTCTTTGGTGCTGTTCCGACACATGATCAGGTAGCTCTTCAACCGCAACGTCTCCGCCCCGGTTGGTATCTGCAGCCGGTCGCCAGTGGGCAGCTGGACGTTGGTGGTCTCCATTGGGCTGCTGCGCTCGACGGGCGGGCCTTCGGTGTCGGCCTCGGTTTCCAAGGCATCCAACGCCACCGACAGCCGGCCACGCCACATCGTGACGGGGTGTACGGGACGCGGGCCCCGGCGTATCTTCATTGTCTTGCCGTTCATGGCGGCGTGGCCGTTCGCGTGGCCGTTTGTGTGACCAATTATGGTCGCGACGGCCCGTCCCTGCCGCGGCGCGTCGCCACCCTTGATGCATTCGATTGAGCCCTTGGACGGCAGGCAGCCACTGAAGGCGAGCGGATCGGCGACGGTAATCGCATGCGGTGCCATGGTTTTGAGCTTGGCCGCGGACTTGACCACCATGCGGATGTCGATTCCAGAGGCGGCCAGTGTCGAAATGTCGTCGGGGATGATGACCAGGTCACCGATGTCGGCTTTCGGCAGTGGCTTCTCGAAATCCACCGACGGCAGGATTCGTGCCAGCCAGCGCGGCAGCCACCAGTTCCATTCGTGGAACATGGCCATCAGTGCGGGCACCAGAACCAGCCGCACCACGGTGGCGTCGACGGCGATCGCCACCGCGCACGCGACCCCGAGCTGTGCGACCAGCGGCATGCCTGCGAACGCGAAGCCGATGAACACCGCGATCATGATCAGGGCCGCGCTGGTGATGGTGCGTGCGCTGGTGCTCACACCGTAGGCGACGGCGTCGCGGGTGTTGTTCGTTTGCAGGAACCGCTCGCGGATGCGGGTCAGCAAGAAGATCTCGTAGTCCATCGACAACCCGAACGTCATCGCCAGCACCAGCGGCGGGATCGTGCTGTCCAGCGACGAGATCGGTCGAAAGCCCAGGGCCTCCAGCCAGCCCCATTGAAAGACGACGACAAGGCTGCCGTAGGCCGCGGCCACCGACAGCACCGTCATCAGCACGCCCTTGAACGCGAGGAACACTGACCGGATCGAGATCAGAAGCATCACGAACGCGATCAGCGCGACGAATCCGAACACCGCCGGCTGCGTTTTCGACACCCGGTCGTCGAAGTCTTTGATCAGCGCGGTCGGCCCGCCGACGTCGATCTTTGCGTTAGGCCCTGCCACCGACGGAAGCTGCGCACGCATCCAGTCGATCGACTCGCGGGCCGCCATGTCCTCGGGGTCCACCGACAGCACCGCCGACACGAGCGCGCTGCGGTAGTCGTTACCGAACACCGCAGGCTGCACCGTTACGACGTTGGGCGCCTGCGACATCCGCTGTTGCACCGCCGCCAAAAGCGGCTCTTTCACGGGTGCGGAGGCGGCGTTGCCATCCGGGAACGTCACCAGCACCCGGACCGGACCCAGTGCACCCGCGCCAAGCGCGTCCGCCGCGGCGTTCACGCCACCGCGGATCTCGTGCGTCGGGTCGAACTGCCTCTGCATGCTGTTGCCCAGCACCATGGCGAACGCCGGAGCGGCCAGCGTGAGTAAAAATGCCGTCGCCGCCAACGCCGACAGCCATGGACGGCGCATCACCCAACCGGTCCATCTGGTCCAGAACCGCGACTGCGTGGCCTCGGGCCGCCGCGACCAGTGCAGCAGCCAGGACCGCTTCGCGGCGGCCTGACCGAAGGTGGCCAGCACGGCCGGCGTCAGCGTCGTCGAGGTCAGCACCGCGACGGCCACCGCCAGGATCGCGCCGGTCGCCATCGACACCAGCACCGGGGTGTTGATGAGGTAGATCCCCGTCACCGATGCGATGACGGTCAAGCCGGACAGCACCACCGCAAGGCCGGAGGTCGCCATCGCGGCGTCGGCGGCCTGTTGCGGATCGCGGCCCGCCCGCAGTTCCTCACGGAACCGCATGAGAATAAATAGTGAATAGTCGATTGCCAACGCGATCCCGAACATCGACACCGTTGAGGTGACGAACACCGACATCGTGGTGTACATCGACAGCAGGTAGACCAGGCCCATGGTGATCGCGACCGTGCAGATGCCGAGGACCAGCGGCAAGGCGGCGGCGGCAAGCGAGCCGAATACCGCAAGCAAGACAAGCAGGACGATCGGAAGGTTCCACTGCTCGGCCTGGCCGATGTCGTGCTTGGTGGCCGCCGTGGCGGCGGCGCCCAGCGCGCCCTGCCCGATGACGTACAGCTTGACCTTGCCGTTCTCCAGCTCCCCGGGTTTATCGCCGGTGATCCCGACCTTCTGGCGCAGCTGCTTTGCGACGTCGACCGCGCCGGTGTTGTTGAAGTCCATCTGCAGGGTCATCACATAGGGCCGGTCCGGCTGCGGCGGCGGCTGCTGCGGGTTGGGCACGACCTTGACGCTGGGCACCTCGGTGGCGATGCGTTCCAACTGCGCGACGGCGGCGTCCATATCGGCGAACGACGCGTCGGCCCGCGGCGCTGCCACAAGGGCAAGGGGCGACGCGCCTTGGGTGGGGAACTGCTCCTCGAGTTCGTTTTGCACGTACAGCGACTGCGAACCGGCAACCTCGAACCCGCCACCCGTGAGGTGACCGGATTGGTTCACGCCGAGATACAGCGCAGGCACGAGAAGAAGCAGCCATACCACGAACACCGCCCAGCGGAATCTGCGCAGGCTACTGCTCAAGCGCATCATGAACTGCTGGATGTCTGTCCCGCTTTCTCCCCGGCCCGTTAGGTAGCGTGAGCGTACATCAGCGTGCGCTGGCGCGATGCGGCCTCAATGACGCCTTAAGCAGCCTTAACCGATCCTTGTGATTAGCGCCGGCCTTGCTGCGCGCTTCAGATCTCCTGGCGTTCACCTGCATGTTCAGTTGCTGGATTGGCCGGCGCGAGGGCTCGATGGCAGTATGTCGTGTTGGCCGTCACCGCGTCGGGGCTTCTTTGCCACCGATCGCAGCTGTTTGCGAGGCACGAGATGACCGCAAATCGTAAGGAGTTTGTCCATGACACCGACCCCCAAGACTGCCCGTCGCAGCCTGTTCGCTGCGTTCGCCGTCTGCGCCGCAGGCGCCGCCACCGTGTTTGCATTGACTGTGCCGGCAGGGTTCTCTCTGCCGTCAGCAACCGCCGCAGCGGATCAGTGTGCGGCCAGCGAGGTCGCGAGGACCGTCGGGTCGGTGGCCATGTCGACCGGTAACTACCTGGATTCGCATCCGGAAACGAACCAGGCACTGACGACCATCTCTGCGCAGCAGGGCGGTCCTGCGTCGCTGGTCGCGCTGAAGGCGTACTTCGACGCCGATCCTCAAGTGGGCAAGGACATGCAGCAGCTGCAGCAGCCGCTGACGAATCTGTCCGGTCGGTGCAAGCTGCCGGTCACGGTCCCGCAGCTCCTTGGGTTGCTACAGGCAGCGCAGCAGGGCGGCGGGCTGCCCGGCGGTTTGCCGGGAGGCCTGCCCAGCACGCAGACCCTCGGCGCGCCCGGTACCGCTTTGCCCGCTCAGTCCTCCCCGGCATCGTCCGTCGTTGCGGGCACGGGCCCGCTTCCCGGTCCTGCGACTATCACCACGCGATAGCTGGCATGCGCCGCGCCGCTCCGGTGCACGCATGCTGAGCAGCAGATTTAGAACTTCTTGCAGCTCGTTTGTCGCAAGGCAGGAAAGTCGGCACCGATTCTGCTTAGCTTTTCGGTGTCTGTAACCGCCATGGTTACTGCCACACACATTCGATGAAGGAGCCTGTAAATGTTGCTCTCAGCCCGTACCGCGCGGCGTGCGGTAGCTGGCGCGATCGGCACCGGTGCACTTGCCGGTGCGATGCTGTTTGGTGCCCTCCCCACGGCACTGGCCGACGAGCCGCCCAACTGCACCGCCGCCGACCTGGCCGGTGTGGCCTCCGGTGTCTCCGCCTCGACGTCGGCTATCTTTTCACGCACCCGGACGTCAACTACTTCTTCACCAGCCTTGAGGGCAAGAACCGCGATGAGGTGCGCACCGAGGTGGATAAGTACATGAACGCCAATCCGCATGATGAAGGGCGAGCTGACCGGCATCCGCCAGCCACTGGTGGATATCAAGAATCGCTGCGGCGACACCAACGGCGACGGCATCGCTGACACTTCCGTAGTCCGCGTGCGGGTCGGGGGAGAGCCGCCGCGCCGGAGAGCACCGGTCGGATGGTGCTCATGGTCGACGACGATCCAGACGTCAGGACTTCCGTGGCCCGCGGACTGCGGCATTCAGGTTTTGACGTTCGGGTCGCCGCAACCGGGAAAGAGGCCCTGCGGCTCCTGTCCAACGAGAAACACGACGCCTTGGTTCTGGACGTGCAAATGCCGGAACTCGACGGTGTCGCGGTGGTTACGGCGCTGCGCGCGTTGGGAAACGACATTCCCATCTGCGTGCTGTCCGCACGCGACACCGTCAACGACCGGATAGCCGGTCTGGAGGCCGGCGCCGACGATTATCTGACCAAGCCCTTCGATTTGGGTGAACTGGTTGCGCGATTGCATGCCTTGCTGCGCCGGTCCAGTCATTCCGATCAGGCGTCCGACACCATGACCGTCGGTCCGCTGACCATCGACACCGCTCGGCGGCTGGTGTTCGTCGACGGCGAGCGGGTCGACTTGACCAAACGCGAATTCGACTTGCTCGCGGTGCTGGCCGAGAACGCCGGCGTCGTGCTCAGTCGCCAGCGGTTGCTCGAACTGGTCTGGGGCTACGACTTCGACGTGGACACCAACGTGGCCGACGTGTTCATCAGCTACCTACGGCGGAAGCTCGAGCGGGACGGCCTGCGGCGGGTCATTCACACCGTTCGCGGGATCGGATACGTGCTGCGAGACGAGCGGTAGGCCGGTGCGCCGGACACGCCTCATTCGTTCCGCCTCACTGCGCACCCGGGTCGCCCTGGCCGCCGCGGCTGCGGCTGCCGCCGTCGTCGCGGTGTTCACGATCCTGACGTCGGTCGTGCTCGCCAACAACGACGCCGAGCAGTTGGACCGGCGGCTGGACTCCATCGTCGACGCCAGCATGTATCCCGACCAGTTGTCCGATCCACGGCGCGGCGTTTTGACGACGGGGCGTATGCAGTCCACCGGCCAGGTGGTCTTCCAGCGCGGGCTGCAGCTGCCGCGCCTGCAGCCCGGTACGGCCACCGTCGCAGTGAACGGCGTCGACTATCGGGTGCGGACCATCCCGCTGGATCAGCAAGGCGGCGTGCTGGTTTCGATCGGCATCCGCGCCGACAGCATCCTGTTGAATCGGGCGCACATCCCGTTCTACGCGGCGGTCGGTCTGGTGACGGTGTTGATCGCCGCCGGCGTCGGCTGGCTTCTGGCAGGCCCGGCGATCCGGCCGCTGCACCGGCTCACCGATCACACCCGGCGGCTCGGTAAGGGGGCTGAGGAGATGCCGGAGGTGCGCGGTGTACGCGAGGCCGAAGAGCTGTCCGAGGCGATGACTGGAATGCTGAGCCGTCTTGCTGCCGCGCAGCAGGCCACCACGAACTCGCTGCGGGCCGCACAGGACTTCGCGGCCAACGCCGCACACGAGTTGCGCACTCCCCTGACCGCCATGCGCGCCGACCTGGACACGTTGCGGATCCACGACCTGCCTCCCGACGAGCGGGCGGAGGTGGTCAATGACCTGTCTCGGGCACAGCGCCGCGTCGAGGCGATCATCACCGCGCTCGGTCAGCTCGCCTCGGGTGAGCTCGCGCAGGCCGAGGACCGCGAAGTGATCGATGTGACCGACATGCTCGACCGGGTGGTGCGGGAGAACGTACGGCCTAGCGGGTCGGTGGAGATCGAGGTGGAGGCCGACGAGGATCTCGGCACCATCTGGGGTTGGCCGAGCGGGCTCCGACTGGCCGTCGACAACCTGGTGCGCAATGCCGTCGCACACGGACCGGCCACCAGGGTCGTGTTGGCCGCTTGTCGGGGGAACCACACGATAACGATCACCGTGGACGACAACGGGCGCGGCCTGCCTACCGAAGAACACAAGGACGTGCTCGGCCGTTTCGCGCGCGGAAGCACTGCGGCGCCAGGCGGTTCGGGACTGGGCCTGGCGCTGGTCGCTCAGCAGGCGGCGTTGCATGGCGGGAGCATCGAGCTTTCCGACAGTCCGCTGGGCGGGCTTCGGGCTACCCTGACGGTGTCGACTTCTCCTGAGCCGCCGTCGGATTCGACTGACCAGCCCTGATTCGGCGGCGCTGCACGGCTGCGGCGGCCACCCGCCATCCAAGCAACAGAACCGCGGTCACAACGGATGCCACCACGACGAAGCTGACCGCAACGCCCGCGGAAGTGGCCTTGCGCAGCAGCATTCCGACCGCGACCGTGCTCACCCATACCACCACTCCGGTGGGCAGGAGTGCGGTGGGGCGGCGCCAGCCTCGGACCAGCAACCAGCCGATCGCGGTACCGGTGAGAAACGGCCATGCGGTCTGGGCGACACCCGCCGCGGTCAGTCCCTCTGCGTGGCTGCGCCGGCCTATGGTGCAGAACACCAGCACGGCGACGACGTCGGCCAGCGCCGCCAGCGCGCTACTTCGTCTCATAGGTCATCACGTCGAGCACCAATGGGGTGACGTCGGTTTCGTCACGGGGAGCGAACCCCGGCTGCATCGGGGCGGGCTTTCCTTGTTGAAGCGCGTCGAGGCCATCCTGCGATGCGAGCCGGGATTCAAGGCGGAACGACGAGAACACGAACGGCAATCCGTCGGATCGCAGCGGGTCCGGGGTGCTCATCACGTGGAAATGTAAGTGCGGCGCATCGGAATTGCCGGTATTGCCGAGTGCGGCGATGACCTGTCCGGTCGAGAGTTGGTCGCCCACCTTGACTTTCACACTCCCGGTCTTGAGGTGCGCGTAGAACGCGTAATTGCCATTGCCGATGTCCTGCACGATGTGGTTGCCGCCGTACTCCTCGAGCCTCAGCCCGGTCGGACTCTTTCCCGGAATCTGCTCGGGCAGGCCTTCGAGCATCCCGACGACGGGCCCGTCGGCAACCGCGTGGATGTCGGCGCCGAAGTACGGATAGCTCTCCGTCTTGCTCACGTCGCCGCTGGCGATTACCCCGCCGGGGCCGAGTTGGACGTAATCGATGGCGAACCGCTCTGCCGCCCACAGTTGGCCGCTGAGGGGGTTCATCGCATTCCTGTGTGCGGTCATGTCGCAACAACTGTTGCCGTCCAACCAGTTCGGGCCGTCCAGCGGTGGCGCGATGACCGCCGGCTTCCGGGTCTGGACGGTGACCGGCGCCATCTTCGCATCGATGGTGCCGGGAATCAGCGGCGGCGACGGCTTCGGGATCGTGATGCCGACCGTGTGTACCAGGTTGGCGGGCATGGCGGCAGACTCGTCCAGCGCGACATCGAGCCAGACAAGCCCGGTTTGGCCTGGGCCCAATTTCGTTGTCGGCGTGGACGTCCCGACGACGCGGGTCCAATACCCGAGCTTGTCCCCGGCCAGGGTGAGCAGCGTCTGGTCGCCGGCGAGGACGGCCACCGACGTCAACGTCACCTCCTGCCCAAGCGTGTTCGTCAGCTGCAGCTCGTACGCGAGGTGGGTCTTGCCATCGGTGGCAGGAACCGGTACCGGTGCGGCGACCACGCTCGCTATTACGGGCGTCACAGCTACCGGGAGACTCTCCGACCCGGAACTAGTTGTGGTCGAAGGCGTCTGTGTCGTCTCCTGTCGGCTTTCCGTCGACGATGAGCAGGAAACAAGGGTCAATGCGAGCGCGCCCAGAACTGCGGCGATGGTGCGAGTTCCGGTCTGCATGCCGCGCTCCTCATGAGTCCGGTTGGTGCTTGGGTTCGGCATCGGTGGCGGGTTCGGGCGATTGTGCCTCGTCGATCGGGGCGTCGGGATCGACGTCCTTCTCGGTGCGGAACATGAAGAAGAACACCACCCAGCCGATCGCGGCAATGAAGATCCAGCTGATCAGTCGGTAGATCAGCATCGCGGAAATCGCGGACGCCAGCGTCATGCCGCTGGACACCAGACCGGGCACCAGCACCGCCTCGACGACCAGCAGTCCGCCGGGCATCAGCGGAATCGCCCCGACGGCCCGCGCCGCGGCGTAGGCGACCGTCAGCCCCGCCAGCGAGGGTTTGCCGCCCGCGGCGTGGGCGGCGAAGGCAAGGCATGCGACGTCGGCGATCCAGTTGAACAGCGACCAGCTGAATGCGATCGTGAGGTCGCGGCGACTCAGGCTGACGGATTCCAGTTGTTCGAGGTGTTCGCGCCACTTGTCGACGCCGGTGTCGGCCGGTTTACCCCGTACCGAATTGACCCACGACAGCACCTTGGCGCCGATGCCGTCAATCAGATCTGGTCGCGATGCGACCGCCTGTGCGAGCAGCAGCAGGGTGACGAAGCCGCCGAGCGTAAAGATAAGGGACAGAGGGTTTTTGCTAGCTCCGAGCAGGAACGCGCCACCCAAACCCAACAGCGCGAGGCCGACCACCTGCAGCACCCCCGACATCACCAACTGCCAGGACGCGACCACCGGCGACGCTCCCCAGAGCCGCTGCTGGCGGTAGATGAACGTGGCCGAAAGCACCGGGCCGCCGGGCATCGTGGTGGACAGCGCGTTGCCGGCGTAGAAGGCCGCCTCGGACCGCCACTGCTTTACTTCCACGCCCGCCGACTTCAGCAGCGTGCGTTGAATCTGCGCGAAGCTGTGCATTGACGCCAGCGCCGCACCCACCGCGGCCAGCACCCACAACCACTTGGCGGCGTAGAGGCTGTGAAAGGCCTTCGCCAGCTGATCCCAGACCAGTATCACCTCGACCGCCAGCACCGCGACGGCAATGCCGATGACCACCCATCGCAGCCACCAGTACTTGCCGCGGGCGGTTCCCTCCTGGCTGCGGGCGTTGTTCACCGGCGCGTCGTGGGACACGCCCTACAGGGTAGCGGTGGAGGTCTCCGACCGGCCGTTACGCTACCGGCATGGCCGCAGTCGGATCTGTTCACGACGAGGCGGTCCCACCTCTTATTCACAAGGCAGCGGCGTGGGCGTGGCGCCTGCTGGTGATCATCGGGCTGGCGGTCGCACTGCTCTGGGTGATCCAGCGGCTCGAGGTCATCGTGGTACCGGTCGCCTTGGCGTTGATGCTCACCGCGTTGATGATCCCCGCGGTCGACTTTCTGGATCGCCGTGGCGCTCCCCGCGGCGGCGCGGTGGCGCTGGTGCTGCTGAGCGGAGTCGCGATCGTCGGTGGCATCCT
The DNA here is from genome assembly GCA_963800125.1 of uncultured Actinomycetota bacterium. Taxonomy (GTDB): domain Bacteria; phylum Actinomycetota; class Actinomycetes; order Mycobacteriales; family Mycobacteriaceae; genus Mycobacterium. Next base: position 45,417 of record CAWDAC010000031.1, read on the forward strand.
GACGTTCGTCGTCAGCCAGTTCGTCACCGGCCTGCCCGGACTGGTCGAACAAGTGACGCAAAGCATCGAGACGGCGCGCACGTGGCTGATCGAGGGACCCGCGCACCTCAGCAAGGACCAGATCACAAATGCGGGCAACTCGGCCATCGAAGCACTGCGCAACAACCAGGAGAAGCTGACCAGCGGTGCGCTGTCCACGGCGGCCACCGTGACCGAAATCGTAACGGGCGCACTGCTTGTGCTGTTCACCCTGATTTTCTTCCTGCACGGCGGGCGCAACATCTGGCAGTTCGTCACCAAGATCTTCCCGGAACACGTGCAGGAGCGGGTGCGTGACGCGGGCCGGGCCGGTTTCCAGTCGCTGATCGGTTATGTGCGCGCGACGTTTCTGGTCGCGTTGGTCGACGCCGTCGGGATTGGCGCCGGGCTGGCGATCATGGGTGTGCCGCTGGCGTTGCCGTTGGCATCATTGGTCTTTCTCGGTGCCTTCATCCCGTTGGTCGGTGCGGTTATCGCGGGGTTTCTCGCTGTTGTCGTCGCGCTCATCGCAAAGGGCTTCGTCTACGCGCTGATCACGCTCGCGCTCATCATCGCCGTGCAGCAACTGGAAGGCCATGTGCTGCAGCCGCTGGTGATGGGCCGCGCGGTGTCGATCCATCCGCTGGCAGTGGTGCTGGCCATCGCCGCGGGCGCCGTGCTGGCAGGCATCGTCGGGGCGCTGCTTGCGGTGCCGACGGTCGCCTTCCTGAACAGTGCGGTCCGGGTGCTGCTCGCCAGGGAACCCGAGGCCGAACTAGAGGCTCAGGAGTCCGACGAGGGCAAGGTCATCCAGGCCGAGCCCGACGACGTCGAACCCGCGAAGAAGGACGACTAGAGCCTGCGTCCCTCACGGCGCAACAGGTCCTGGGCGCTGACGCCCCCGCTGCGGCGGCCGCCCTCTTCTTCGATCTCCTGCGCGGTCAGCTTCTCGGTCGTTTCCGGATCCGGCTGCCGCTGCGCGGGGATTGCGGTCGTTGGCTCGGCATCCTTCTTGGCCGCCCGCCCGCCGCGCGGTCGTTGCGTTGGAATCGCGGTGGTCGGCTCGGCATCCTTCTGTGGACGCGGCCTCTGCGCGGGCGGCGGTGTCGCCCCAGGGTTGTTGCCGCGCAATTCGCCCAGCCACGACTCGATTTCGCGGTCCTCCCGTACGGGTGGCGGCGGCGTTGGGCGCTTTGAGCGCTGGGTCGACGCCGTCGAATTCGGCACCGCGTTGCGGCTCTTCTTCTTGTTGGCCGTCGGCAGCCGGGTGGTTGGTGGCTCGTCGGCCTGCGCCGTGCGCGGGGTGGGCATCCGGGTGGTTCCGGCGACCGATGGGCCGTTCGCGCGGGGCGGCGCGGCCTGGGTTCGCGTCGTTGCGGCGCCGGGCCGTGACGAACCCTCGACGGCGGGATGGGTGGGGTCGTGCGGCGGCAGCGGCCGCTGTGGCAGCGGTGCAGCGGCGCCGACCATCGCCTGCTCCGCCTCGCGAACGGCGGGCCGCTTGCGCTCGTCGGGCAACTCGGTCTCGCCGAGGCCGAGCCGGTCTTGAATCCGCCTCATCCACTTCGGCGCCCACCAGCAGTCGTCGCCGAGCAGCTTCATCACGGCGGGCACCAGGAACATGCGGACCACAGTGGCGTCCAACAGCAGCGCGATCAGCAGGCCGAATGCCAGGTACTTCATCATCACCAGGTCGGAGAACACGAACGCACCCGCGACAACTGCCAGGATCAGCGCCGCGCCGGTGATGAGCCGACCGGTCGTGGCGGTGCCGATCCGAATGGCCTCAGCTGTGGACATACCGCGCTCGCGGGCCTCCACCATGCGGGACACCAGGAACACCTCGTAGTCGGTGGACAGACCCCAGATCACCGCGATGATCAGGCCGATCATCGGCGCCATCAGCGGCTGCGGCGTGTAGTTCATCAACCCTGAGCCGTGCCCGTCGACGAACATCCAGGTCAGCACGCCCATCGTCGAACCCAGCGTGAGCGCACTCATAAGCGCCGCCTTGATCGGCAGCACCAGAGACCCGAACGCCAGGAACATCAGGATCGTGGTCGTGATGATCAGCACCACCACCATCAGCGGCAGCTTGGCGAACAGGCTGTGGATACTGTCCTGCTCAAGCGCCGGGGTGCCGCCCACCGATACGGTGAGTCCGCGAGGCGGCGGTATCGCCCGCAGTTCCGCGATCTTCTTGGCCGCGTCGTTGCGGTTCTGCAGGCCGTTCTGGATGACGCGGACCGATGGGCTCTTCGAGGCCCCGTCAAGATAGGGCCGTTCCTGCCACATCTTGGACGGGTCGTTGTCGGCATCGATGAACCCGGGGACCGTCATCGCCTTGTTGCGCACCTCGGCGATCTGTTGGTCGGTGACGGGCTGGCCGTTGTCGCTCTCGATCACCAGCGTCAGTGGTTCGGTGCGGAACCCGGGGAAGATCTTGTCGAACTCCTCCTGCGCCTGGCGCACAGAGTTGTTCGGTGGGAGGTACTTCTCGCTGATGCCGCCGAGGGACAGCTGACCCAACGGGATGATCAGCAAGATCATCACGATGACGATGGGTGCGGCGAATGCGATGGGCCGTTTCATCACGCGGTTGACCAGCTTGCCCCAGAAGCCCTTCTCGACCTCTTCACGGGTCTTGGTCTTCTGGGTCTTTTCAGCCAGGTAAGTGATTATCTGGTTGGAGAACTTCCAGTTACGCAGGAACGGAACCTGCAGCAGCGTGCGCACGCCGAACGCGTCGACATTGGGGCCGAGGATGGCCAGCGCGCCCGCCAGCACCGTGATCGACAGGATCGCCGAGAGCATGACCGAGGCGATGATCGCGTAGGTGATGGACTTGAGGAAGCCCTGGGGGAACAGCAGCAGCGGCAGCGACGACGCCACGATGATCACCGCGGAGAAGACAATGGTGCGGCCGGACGTCATCACCGTCCGGCGGACCGCGGCCTCGGTGTCGTAGCCCTCGGCGATCTCCTCGCGGAACCGGCTCACGATGAACAGGCCGTAGTCGATGGCGATGCCCAGACCGATGAGTGTGACCACAGGTTGGGCGAAGAAGTGCACAGGGGCGAACTCGGCGACCAGCCGCATGATGCCCAGCGCCCCCGCAATGGACAGGCCGCCGATGATCAACGGGAGGCTGGCCGCTACCACGCCACCGAACACGAAGAACACCACCACCGCCACCAACGGGATGGCGGCGACCTCGGCGCGCTTCTGGTCGTCGCCGATGGTTCCGGTCAGCTCGGCGGCAAGGGGTTGGAGGCCGGCCAGTTTCACGTCGACGCCCTCGTCGCCGACCTTGAGCAGGTCGTCCTTGACCAGCTTGTAATTGTTCAGGATCACGTCATCGTTGTCGCCCTTGAGCTGGATCGACATGAACGCATGCTGTTTGTCCCCGTCCGCCATGTTCCTCAGCGCGTCTGGGCTCTTGAAGTAGCCGATCGACCGCAGGATCTGGTCGGGGTGGTCCTTTTCGACCTGGGCGAGGTTGTCCAGAACCTTCTGCTTGAAGTCCGGATCGTCGACGGTCTTGCCCTCGGGGGCGGTGTAGATCCCGATGATATGGCCGGATGTGTCGCGGCCGTACGTCTCGTCGGCGAGCACGGATGCGTGCACGGACTCACTGCCGTCGTCGTAGAAGCCGCTCTGGGTGACGTGTTGGCCGAGGCTGATGCCGTAGATGCCGCCACCCAGGCACAGTGCAACCATCACTCCGATCACAATGAATCGGTAGCGGTACACCGTTCGACCCCACCAGGCGAACACGTAAGCTCCTAACTAAATCCGTGGCAACCCGCGCATTTCAGTTGTTCACACACGCGACGTCAGTAGCGAGGACAGCGGCCGGAACGGCTGCAGCCAAGCCCCCTGCTCGGGCAGCGAATCTAGGCCGATTCGCGGTAGCGGCTCCCGGAAGACACCAGCGATGTCCTCCAGGTCGACAAACTCCAAAGTATCCGAGGCTAGCGCCCAGCTCGCGTGTTCGCGAAATCCGAGCACCTGAACAGGTGTGCCCGCGCGAGCGATGTCCTCCAACGGTTCGCGGAACGCCTGTCCGTCGGCCGAGGCCACCAGCACGCTGGCCAGACCCTCGCTTCGTCGAAGCGCGATGTGGTTCAGCATGTCGACGTCGACGTCGCTGTCTTCGTCGATCTTCGGCTTGGCGAACACCGCGAACCCTACGTTACGCAACGCCTCTACCCAAGGTCTGACCACATCGGCGCTGCCGGAGGCGATGTTGGTGAAGACGGTGGCCTCCGGCTCCAGTGACACGTTGTCCTGACCGGCGGCCAACTCTGCCGTGCGGGCGAGCAGCCAGCGACCGAGCGCGTCGAATCGGGGCCGGTGCGCGGCGGTCGGCCGGCCGCCGAGGATGGAGCCAAGACCCATGTCGAGGTTGGGAGCGTCCCAGACCAACAGGACCCGGGCTGTTCCGGGCGCCAGCTGCGGCGCCTCGATGATTTCTTCAGTGATGCTCATGCTGGGCGCTTCTCCCACACCAGTTCCGCGACCGCGCTGCCCGCGTCGCGCGCCTTCGTCTCGTACTTGGTCATCGGCCGCGCCACCGAGATGGGCAGGCCGTCGTCAGCGGTGACGCGGCGTAGCCGGTGTTCGGCGTCGCCGCACTCGGCGATCTGTTCGGCGTAGCGGGCGTGGTCGGTGGCGGCGTGCAGCACACCGCCGGGCCGCAGCCGGTCGGCGATCAGGGCGATGGTGTCCGGCTGCAGCAGCCGGCGCTTGTGGTGGCGCGCCTTGGGCCACGGGTCAGGAAAGAACACCCGGACCCCGGCCAGCGACTCCGGGCCGAACATGTGCTCGAGCACGTCGACTCCGTCGCCGCGGACCAGACGGATGTTGGGGACCCCTTCGCGCGCGATCGCGCTGAGCAACTGGGCCAGCCCGCGCCGATACACCTCGACAGCGACCACATCGATGTGCGGTTCGGCCTTCGCCATCGCCAGCGTCGAGATGCCGGTTCCGCTGCCGATCTCCAGCACCACCGGCGCGGACCTGCCGAACCACGCCTGGGTGTCGAGCAGTCCGCGCACGCGAGGAGCACCAAGATCCTCGGCGGGTCCCTCCGGCGATCGGGCCTGCATGCCGAGCTCCGGCCAGAGCCGGTCCCACGTCTGTTGCTGGCCGCTGGAAACGGTCGATCGCCGGGACCGGTAGCTGTTGACCCGGGGATGCAGATGCGAAGCCGTGTCGGGTCGAGTCATCGCCACCTCTCGGACGATGGCGTGCCGGTACCCCGGCGCTGCGCATGCATCCGTCCATGGTCGCTCATCAACACCAATGGACCCGCATTGTGGTGCAGATTGATACCCAACAGTTGCCTACATCGGTGTTCGGAAGGCGCTCGGGCCCTGGGGAAACAACCGCTCGCGCAGGGGGCACGGAGATGCCACCATTTGCGGTGGGGGCCGGAGTCAAAATCCGGTGTGGGGGATAACGAGGGCATACGCGTGAGCGAACCGGCTACCAGGGAAGGCCATCAGATTTTCACGAACGAGCTGAGGCAGTTCGCTGAGCGGACAGGTGATTCGCGGATAACACCGCTTATCGACGTTGTTGACGACCCGCTTCGCGTTGCGGTTCGCGGGCGAGACGGGGTGGGTCGGGGCACGGTCGCGACCGCGCTGGCCCGCGCAGGGGTCACCGTTGTCGACGACGTCGGGACCGCCGACGTGGACGTCGTGGTGATCGCCGAGACGCTCAAGCCCGAGGACCGGGCGATGCTCGGCTCAGGCCCTTTTCGCTCCTCGCGTCCGCGGTGTCCGAAGCTCGTCGTGCTCAACAAGGCTGACTTGGCCGGTTTCGCTGCGGGCGGCCCGATCGCCGTCGCCGACCGGCGTGCCGCTGAATACCAGGCGCTGACCGGGGTGCCGACCGTGCCGACTGTGGGCCTGCTGGCGGCCGCCACGCTGGACGACGAACTGATCGCCGCGTTGCGCCTGCTCACCGCCGAGCCTGCCGACCTGACCTCAACCGACGGGTTCCTGTCGGCCGACCACCGGCTGCCCCGCGCCGTGCGCGCGCGACTGCTGGACGCTCTGGACCTCTTCGGCATCGCCCACGGCGTCCTCGCGCTGCGGCGGGGCGCTGAGGCCGCCGCGCTGCCCGCCGTGCTGCGGCGGCTCAGCCAGGTCGACCGCGTCATGGCACAGCTCGCCGCGACCGGCGCCGAGGTGCACTACCGGCGGGTGCGTACGGCGCTCGTCCAGTTGCGCACGCTGGCAACGCACGGCAGGCCGGCGCTGTCCGAGTTCCTCTCCGGTGACAACGCCGCCATCGCCGTGATGGCGGCCGCCGTTGACGTGGTGCAGGCGGCCGGGCTGACGGTGGACCACGACGATCAGCCATCGGCGCATCTACACCGCGCGCTGCACTGGCATCGCTACAGCCGGGGACCTGTCAACGATCTCCATCGCAGTTGCGGCGCCGACATCTGCCGTGGCTCGCTGCGGCTTCTGCGACGTGCGCAGTCCTGCGCGGAGGCCCGGTGACCGGCGTCGACCAGGCAGGCGACCCGATCGGCGCGGTGGATGCACTGGTTGCCGGGGTTGATCCTGGGTTGAGCTCACCGGAAGTGGAGAGCCGCGACGTCGTGCTCGTCACCGGGCCCTGGCTGGCCGGTGCGACCGGCCTGATCGCCGCTTTGCGGGATCGGCTGCCCGAGTACGAGTTCGTCGAAGCCGAGAGCGTCGGCCCCGCGGACGGCCCTGCTGCGGTGGTGTTCGTGGTCTCCGCAGTTTCACCGCTTACTGAATCCGACTGCGCCTTAATCGATCTCGCGGCCCGACACACTGACCTGGTGATCGGCGCGGTATCGAAGATCGACGTGCACCGCAGTTGGCGCGAAGTGCTGGCCGAGGACCGTTCCCGGCTCGCCGCCCACGCGGAGCGCTACCAAACGGTGCCTTGGGTGGGTGTCGCGGCCGCACCCGATCTCGGCGAACCCAACCTGGATGAGCTCATCGATCTGCTGCGGTCACGTCTTGACGATGTCGACGTGAAGCGACGAAACAGGTTGAGGGCGTGGGAATCCCGTCTGCAAGCCGTGATCTCGCGCTACGACAAGGACGGCGCAGGCTCCGACCGCGCAGCGCGGGTGAGCGCGCTGCGGGAACGACGAGAGGGGGTCTTGCGAGAGCGCAGATTATCCAAGTCTGAGCGGACCATCGCGCTTCGCAGCCAGATCCAACAGGCCAGGGTGCAGCTGGCGTACTTCGCCCGCAACCGGTGCACGTCCGTCCGGTCCGAGCTACAGGAGGATGTATCCGCCATGACCCGCCGTCGGCTGCCGGAGTTCCAGACCTATGTCGGCACCCGGGTCGGCGAGGTGGTGAGCGAGGTCGAGGCGGGAATCACCAAACATCTTTCCGATGTCGCGACCGAACTCGAGCTCACCTCGCCCGAGCCGCCTCCGCCACCCCCGCCACCCGCGGTCCCCTCGCCACCGCTGAAGTCCCGTCGGCTGGAGACCCGGTTGATGATGGTGCTGGGCGCCGGCTTCGGTCTCGGTGTCGCGCTTGGAGTGAGCCGGTTGTTCGCCGGGCTGGCTCCGGGCCTGACCATCGCCGGGTTGGCGGCGGGCGGTGTGGTGGGTCTGCTGCTCACCGTGTGGGTGGTCGGCATGCGTGGACTGTTGAACGACCGGGCGGTGCTGGATCGCTGGGTCGGCGAGGTCACCAGCACGCTGCAGTCGGCCGTCGAGGAGCGGGTGGCTACCCGGGTGCTGGCCGCGGAAGCCGCACTGACCGCCGACATGGCCCGGCGCGACGAAGCCGATGCCGACACGGCCGCGGTTCGGGTCGGGGAGATCGACGCCGAGCTGCGCGAACACGCCATGGCGACGGCGCGGGCCGCCGCGCTGCGGGATCGGCGGTTGCCGCCGTTGCAGAAGGCACTGGACACGGTGCGCGCCGAATTGGCGGGCAGCGCACCGGCCGCAGCTCGGACCGATCACGCCGAACCGGCGGATTGATGCGGCCGGGATTGCATTTACTGAATCGATCAACAAGCGAGATCGGCTTTCTGAATCGTTCCTGTGAGTGATCGGACATGCATCCGGTTAACTACGGGTATCTCACCCGAGTTAACCTCTATGCAGGGACGACAAGCACCAGTGGCGCGATTTGCCCTGCGTCCTGGCAGAAAAACCTACGCAGGAGATTTTGATGACGTCAGCGACCATTCCCGGTCTGGACACCGCACCGACTAAGCACGAAGGGCTGCTTGCCTGGGTCCAGGAGGTCGCGGAACTCACGCAGCCCGACCGGGTGGTGTTCGCCGATGGCTCCGACGAAGAGGCGGAGCGGCTCAACGCACAACTGGTTGAGGCGGGCACCTTCATCCGGCTCAACGACGAGAAGCAGCCGAACTCTTATTTAGCGCTCTCCGACCCGTCCGATGTCGCCCGCGTGGAGTCCCGCACCTTTATCTGTTCCGAGCGCGAAATCGACGCCGGCCCAACGAATAATTGGATGGACCCGCACGAAATGCGCTCCACAATGAAGGACCTGTACCGCGGATGTATGCGGGGCCGGACCTTGTGGGTCGTGCCGTTCTGCATGGGCCCGCTCGGTGCTGACGATCCCAAGCTCGGTGTCGAGATCACCGACTCTGAGTACGTCGTCGTGTCGATGCGGACGATGACCCGGATGGGCCAGGCGGCGCTGGACAAGATCGGCGAGGACGGCTTCTTCGTCAAAGCGCTGCACTCCATCGGTGCCCCGTTGGAGCCCGGCCAGAAGGATGTGCCGTGGCCGTGCAATGACACCAAGTACATCAGCCACTTCCCGGAGACCCGCGAGATCTGGAGCTTCGGCTCGGGCTACGGCGGCAACGCGCTGCTGGGCAAGAAGTGCTATTCGCTGCGGATCGCCTCGGCGATGGCCCACGACGAGGGCTGGCTCGCCGAGCACATGCTGATCCTCAAGCTGATCTCGCCGGAGAACAAGGCGTACTACATCGCCGCCGCGTTCCCGTCGGCGTGCGGAAAGACCAACCTGGCCATGCTGCAGCCCACCATCGAGGGCTGGCGCGCCGAGACGGTCGGCGACGACATCGCCTGGATGCGGTTCGGCAAGGACGGCCGGCTGTATGCGGTCAATCCGGAGTTCGGCTTCTTCGGCGTCGCGCCGGGAACGAACTGGAAGTCCAACCCGAACGCGATGAAGACGATCGCGGCAGGCAACACCGTCTTCACCAACGTCGCACTCACCGACGACGGCAATGTCTGGTGGGAGGGCCTGGAAGGCGAGCCGGAGCACCTCATCGACTGGAAGGGCCGCGACTGGACGCCCGACTCCGAGGAGAAGGCCGCCCATCCCAACTCGAGGTACTGCACCCCGATGTCGCAGTGCCCGACGCTGGCCCCGGAGTGGGACGACCCGCAGGGCGTGCCGATCTCGGCAATCCTGTTCGGAGGCCGCCGCAAGACCACGGTGCCGCTGGTGACCCAGGCCCGCGACTGGAAGCACGGCGTCTTCATCGGCGCCACGCTGGGCTCGGAGCAGACCGCGGCCGCCGAAGGCAAGGTCGGCACCGTTCGCCGCGACCCGATGGCCATGCTGCCGTTCCTCGGCTACAACGTCGGCGACTACTTCGCGCACTGGATCGACATCGGCAAGAACTCTGACGAGTCGAAGATGCCGAAGATCTTCTTCGTCAACTGGTTCCGCCGCGGCGGCGACGGCCGCTTCCTGTGGCCGGGCTTCGGCGAGAACAGCCGCGTGATGAAGTGGATCATCGACCGCATCGAGCAGAAGGCCGGCGGGAAGACGACGCCGATCGGCACCGTGCCGACCGCCGACGACCTGGACCTGTCCGGTCTCGACGTCGACGCGGCCGACGTCAACGAGGCGCTGTCGGTCAACGCGGCCGAGTGGCGCGAGGAGCTGCCGCTGATCGAGGAGTGGTTCGAGTTCGTCGGCGACAAGTTGCCGACCGGTATCAAGGACGAGTTCGACGCACTGAAGACCCGCCTGGCCGAAGCCGACTAGCCGCTCTAATACCGCGAGCTGGGCAGCGAGAAGCTGGTAGCGACCTAGACTTACTCGCGTGTTCGAGGTTCCCGAAACGCGGTACGCGAAATCGGGCGGCGTGAACATCGCCTATCAGGTCGTCGGCGACGGACCGTTCGATCTCGTTCACGTTCCAGCGTTCGTCTCGAATCTCGAGCTGCAGTGGGAGGATCCCGCCGAGCGCAGATACTTCGAGCGTCTCGCGTCGTTCTGTCGTCTGATCATGTTCGACAAGCGCGGCACCGGCCTGTCCGATCGAGTCGCCGTGGCGACGCTCGAGGAACGGATGGATGATCTCCGCGCGGTGATGGACGATGTCGGCTCGCAGCGGGCCGCCGTGTTTGGAAGCTCCGAAGGCGGAGCGCTTTCCGTCCTTTTCACCACCACGTACCCCGAGCGCGTGTCAGCACTCGTTCTGTACGGCGCGTATCCGCGCATGGCCTGGGCGCCGGACTTCCCGGACGGCATACCCGATGAGACGGTGGCCGATGGTCTGCGGGATTTGGAGGAGAACTGGGGCCGCGGGCAAGGGGGAGGGCTCTTCCTTCACGTCCTCACACCGGAGCGGGCCGACGATCCCGCCTGGCAGAAAGCGCACGGGCGATGGGAGCGCCTGTCGGCAAGCCCGGGAGCAGCTGTCGCGATCGTGCAGATGATCTTGCAAATCGACATACGCCACCTCTTATCGACCATTCGAGTACCGACGCTCGTTGTGCATAGGACGGCGGACATCGCGCACGCCGCGGGCAGCCGCTATATGGGTGCACACATCCCCGGCGCCAAAGTCGTCGAACTTTCCGGCAGTGACTACTTCCCGTACCTAGGGGACCAGGATGCGATTCTCGACGAGATCGAAGAGTTCCTCACCGGCGTTCGTCCCGTGCATGCGCCGGATCGCGCCCTTGCGACCGTGCTCTTCACCGACATCGTTTCATCGACAGAGCGCGCGGCCGTACTCGGCGACGATGCGTGGACGCGGACGTTGGACCAGCACGACGCCGTGGTTGCCCGCGAGGTCGAGCGTCATCGTGGTCGCAAGATCAACCCGACGGGTGACGGCATCCTCGCGACCTTCGACGGCCCCGCGCGTGCCGTGCGATGCGCCCAAGCGATCTGCGAAGCAGTGCGGCCGCTGGGCATCGAGGTGCGCGCGGGACTTCACACCGGCGAAATCGAGCTTCGCGATGCCGACATCGGTGGGATCGCCGTCCACATCGGCCAACGCGTGTCAGCGCTCGCCGGACCGGGCGAGGTTTTCGTTTCGTCCACGGTCAAGGACCTGGTGGCCGGTTCGGGTATCACGTTCGCCGACCGTGGCTTTCATATGCTCAAAGGGTTGCCCGACGAATGGCGAGTGTTCGCGGTCGAGAGCTAACAAGTACTTGGTCGACCACTCAATCAGCGAGCAAATGACCTCTGGCTTGGTCGGTCTGGTCGAAGGCATAGGCCACCATCTCGGCGGCGGTCATGTGTTCGCCTGTGCGGGCGAACGATTCGTAGACCTCGTCGCCAAGCACTTCGCGCAGATGCGCGACGCTCATGTCGATCTCCGGGAGTGATGACCGGGTGAAAGGGATAAAGGCGAATCCGCTGATAGTGGCGGCCGCTTCGTAGTGCCCGAGCCGGTCGAACAAGACGACAAGAACAGCCAGCGGATTCTTCACCAGGTAGACGTTGCCGGAGTCGTAGTAATAGCGGATCGACAGCATCGCGTAGTCGAGGGCGTCGGCGGGTTCACCATGGGCAATCGCCAGCGGCGACAACATCGACGCAATGCTGGACTCGGTCTGTCGGCTCCCGCTGTCTTGGGCGATTCTCAGGCCCCGGCGGAGGGCGTCGTAGGCGTTGGTGGGTGCCACGTCGCGGTGGGCCGTGCCGTACGTGAACAGCGCCCACGCAGCGAGGTTGGGGTTTTCGGTGGTGTCGGCGACGGCAAGGAGCTCTTCGGAGGCCGCCGTTGCTTCGTCGTCGGCTCCGGCCAGTTTCAGCGCGATTGCCAATATCGCCTGAGAGTTGACATATGCGTCCGGACGGCGCGCAATCACGTTGCGGCACCAGTCAACCCAGCGCGCGGCCTGGTCTATCGCCCCGTACGGGCAGCACATCGCCGCCTCGGCCTCCTTGCGGACTTGGTCGAAGCGTCCGCTTGTCACGGCTTCCTGACCGGCCGCGGCGTAACCGACGGCATCGTCGATCCGTCCGGCGGTGAAGCACAGCGTGGCCGCGGCGTATAGCTGGGCGAGGCGCCGGTGTTGGCGAGCCGCGCGGGTTCGATCAGCTCCTCGGTCCATCGGATGGGTTCGTGCTGTTCACCCCAGAAACCGACGAACGCCGCATAGTGGGCGATGGTCGCCGCGGTGTCGAGGTCGTCGTGGTCGGCGGCCCACCGGAACGCCGCACGCAGGTTGGCCATCTCGACCGTCACCCACGCGTACGCCTCGGGTTGGCGTGGCCCGTCCCACAGGGCGAAGACGTCGTTCTCACGTTCCGCGAAGTATCGGGCGTGCGCGGTTCGGACATCTTCGGCGTAACCAGCGGTGACGAGTTGTTCTTCGACGAATTGCCGGATCGTCTCGAGCATCGAGAATCGTGTCCGCCCCGACGCTTGATCGGCGATCAGAAGCGACTTGCGCACCAACGCATCCAGGAGATCGAGTGTCGTCAGTTGGTCGGTGGTATCGGCCACCGCACACGCCCCCGCCAGGTCGAACCCGCCTGCGAACACCGAACACCTTGCCAGCAGGTCCTTTTCGGTGTCGTCCAGCAGGTCGTAAGACCACTGCACCGCATGGCGCAGCGTTTGGTGGCGTTCCAATCCTCTGCGTGACCCGACGAGCAGCCGGAAGCGATCGTCGAGCCGATCGCGTAGCTCGGTCACCGTCATCGACAGCATGCGGGAGGCAGCCAACTCGATCGCCAATGGAATACCGTCGAGTCGGCGGCAGATCTCCAGCACAGCGGCAGACTCGAGGGGTGCACTCAACGAGACACGGGGTGACACCGCCTGCGCACGGTCGGTGAACAACGTTGCGGCTGCAGAGTCCGGCCCGGTGTCCACGTCCAGTGAGGGCACCGGCCAGAGCTGTTCCTCGTCAATTCGCAGTCCCTCCCGGCTGGTGGCCAAGACCTTGACCGTTGACGAACGGGCGAAGATCGCCTCGATGATGTCGGCCGCCGCATCGAGAACGTGTTCGCAGTTGTCGAACACCAGCAGCCGCGACCTGCCCTCCAAAGCGGCGGCGACGCTCTCGGCCATACTCAGCCCCGGCTGTAGCGTGATCCCCAGTGTGGCTGCGAGGGCCTCGGGCACTGCCGCCGGATCGCCGACGGGTGCCAATTCGATCAGCCATACGCCATCGGCGAAATCAGGCACTACGCGCGAGGCCACCTCCACTGCCAGTCGCGTCTTGCCGACCCCACCTACTCCGGTCAACGTCACCAAGCGATGTGCCTTGAGCGCAGTCTCCACTTCGGCGACTTCCGCCTGCCGGCCGACGAAGCTGGTGGTTGAGGGACGCAGGTTCCCGGGCGCAGGGTCGATCGTCTTCAGCGGCGGGAACTCGCTGCGCAGGCCGGGCGCTCGGACCTGAAGGAGGTCGACCGGTTTGGCGATATCACGTAAACGCCTTGGCCCCAGGGCGATTAGATCCACATCGCTGATCATTGGCGCGGTGGCGCCGTCTAGAAGGATCTGGCCGCCGTGGCCTGCCGCCATCACGCGCGCTGCCCGATTGAGTACCGCGCCGAAGTAGTCGTCCCCGCGTAGCTCGGCCTCGCCTGTGGCGATCCCCATCCGCACCGGCAATTCCAGCGTCCGTTGCGCGGCGACGGCAGCGTCGACAGCAGATCGAGGTGACGAGAAGGCCGCGCACACGCCGTCTCCAGTGTGCTTGAACAGCCAACCGCCGTGCGCTGCAACGGTCTCCCGCATTGAACTGTCGTGAGCGGCTAGCGCTGCCCGCATTGCCTCCGCGTCGGCTTCCCAGCGCCGGGTCGACCCCTCGATGTCGGTGAACAGAAAAGTGACGACACCCGACGGCGCGGGCATCTCGTTCACGGAGAATCTCTCTGCAGGAGATCCGCACGAGCCCGGTCGATCTGCTCGAATGCGAACGACGCCATTGCCGCATTGGTCATACTCGCGCCGGCGCTCGCCAATGACTCGTAGGCATCGTCGCCGAGGACTTCGCGCAGATGCGCTATCGCAGTGTGGAGTTCGGGAAATGCCTGGAGCGTAGCGGGATCTGCGGCGAATCCGACGACGGTCGCGGCCGATTGATAATGCCCGAGCCGATCGAGGAGAGTGCCGAGGATCGCCAGTGGGCCGTGCATGAGCAAGAAACTGCCGGAGTCGTGATAGTTGCGGATGGCGATGGTTAAAAAGCCGAAGGCTTCCACGGGATCGCGCCGGCCTCCGGCTAGCCGCGACAGGCCGAGGGCGATGACCGACTCGAGGTACCGGCAGCCGCTGTCTTGAGCGATTTTCAGGGCGCGGCGACTGACGTCGTACGCAGAAGCGGGGTCGGCGTCGTGGAACGCCCAGCCGTAAGCGGTCAACGCCAGGGACTTTACGTTCGGTGTGTCCGTGGCTTCGGCAGCGGCAAGTAGACCTTCGGCCTCCGCGCGCGCTTCATCACCGGCGCGGGCATTGACCAACGCCAGAACCAGGCAGGCGCGCTCAAGGATATGAGTGCCGGGGGTACGCGCGATCATCTTGCGCAACGGTATGACCGCCTCTTCCGGGTGGCCCACCATGCTGTAGACCGCAACGATCGCTGCTTCGAGCCCAAACGGGACTTCGTCGAATCGCCTGCTGCCAGTTGCGATTAGTCCGCTGTCGGCAAGGCGGACAGCATCGGTGATTCGGCCCGCCGCGTGACACTGGCTGGCGATCACGTAGAGCTGCGTCAGCCGCCGATGGTCCACTGCCTGTGCGGGCTCGATGAGCTCCCCGGCCCACATGACGGGTTCGTATTGTTCGGCCAGTACGCCGAGGACCCCGGCGTAGAAGGCAATGGTGGCCGCGGTGTCGCGCCCGATGAAGCTGGTGGTCCGCTGCCGTAGATTTCCTCGCATCGGGTCGAGCGCGCTCAGGGGCGGGAAATCGGTCCGCAGTCCAGCTGCGGATACCTGAAAAACGTGAACCTGCTTAGCAATATCGCGCAGCCGCTGGGGCCCGAGGTCGACGAGATCGACCCCGCTGAGCAGCTCCGCGGTCGCCCCGTCGAGCAGGATCTGGCCGCCGTGGCCTGCCGCCATCAGTCGGGCCGTGCGGTTCAGCACTGGGCCGGAATAATCGCCATCGTGCAGCTCAGCCTCGCCGGTTGCGATGCCGATGCGCACCGGCAGTTCCAGCGCCCGCTGTGCGGCGATCGCGGCGTCGACGGCGGTGCGCGGCGAGGTGAATACGGCGCACATCCCGTCGCCGGTGTGCTTGAAGACGTGGCCCGCGTGCGTCTCGACCGCCTCACGCAGCACCTCGTCGTGGGCGTCCAGCGCCACCCGCATCCCCTCCGCGTCGGCTTCCCAACGCCGAGTGGAACCTTCGATATCGGTGAACAGAAACGTGACGACGCCCGACGGTGCGGCCATGTTCATCGGTACACCTCGGACCCCCGCTTCGCCGGAGATGTCATCGTATGTCCCGGAACGGGGTCCGACCTGGGTTTCTTGACCTCTTGACACCCGTCAAGTTCCTGCATCGTAGAGTTCAGCCATGCAGATTCGCGACCACGCCGAGGCTCACCCCGACAAGCCTGCCGTCATCATGCATCCGTCGGACACGACGGTGACGTTCGGCGAGCTGGAGGCCCGCGCGAACCGGCTGGCGCACTTCTTCCGCAAGCATGGTCTGCGCGAGGGTGACGCGGTCGCCATCCTGATGGAGAACAACGAGCACTACCACACTGTGATGTGGGCGGCTCGGCGCAGCGGTCTGTACTACGTCCCGATCAACACCCACCTGACCGCCGCCGAGGCGGCGTACATCATCGACAACAGCAGCGCCAAGGCCATTGTCGGCTCGGCGGCACTGCGAAAGACCCTGGAAGGCCTCGGGACAGAGCTGCCGAACGGATTGCCCGAGGTGCTGATTATCGCCGACGATGCCTCGGAAGGCTGGCACCGCTACCCCGAATGCGTTGCAGATCAGCCTGATACGCCTATCGGCGACGAAATCGAGGGCGACTTGCTCCAGTACTCGTCGGGCACAACCGGCCGCCCGAAGGGCATCAAGCGCGAGTTGCCGCACGTACCACCCGCCGAGGTGCCCGGCATGATGTCGGGGTTGGTCGGCTTCTGGATGGACCCCGAGGCCGTCTACCTCAGCCCGGCCCCGCTGTATCACACCGCCCCGTCGGTGTGGTCGATGACGATTCAGGGGGCGGGCATCACGACCGTCGTGATGGACAAGTTCGATGCCGAAGGCTGCCTCGACGCGATCGCGCGCCACCGCGTCACACACGGCCAATTCGTACCGGCGATGTTCACGCGCATGTTGAAACTGCCGGAATCCGTGCGTGATTCGTACGACTTATCCAGCCTGAAGCGGGTGATGCATGCGGCGGCGCCATGCCCGGTTGAGATCAAGAAGCAGATGATCGACTGGTGGGGACCGATCGTCGACGAGTACTACGCGTCCTCGGAAGCGATCGGCTCGACGCTGATCACCGCCGACGAATGGCTGGCGCACCCCGGGTCGGTCGGCCGATCGATGATGACCCCACTGCACATCCTCGATGAGGACGGTAACGAGCTGCCCCCAGGTCAGGCGGGGGAGATCTACTTCGAGGGCGGCTTCGACTTCGAGTACCTCAACGACCCGGAGAAGACGGCGAAGTCACGAGACAAGCACGGCTGGAAGACCGTCGGGGACATCGGATATCTCGACGAGGAGGGGTTCCTCTACCTGACCGATCGGCGCCACCACATGATCATCTCCGGCGGGGTGAACATCTACCCGCAGGAGGCGGAGAACATGTTGGTCACCCACCCGAAGGTGATGGACGCCGCGGTCTTCGGCATCCCCGACGACGAGATGGGGCAGAGCGTCAAGGGTGTGGTGCAGACGGTCGACCCGGCCGACGCCACCGACGAGTTCGGCGAGGAGCTGCATGGGCTGGCTACGAGACCGCCTGGCGCACTACAAATGTCCGCGCTCGATCTCCTTCGAGGCGCAGCTACCTCGCACCGACACCGGCAAGCTGTACAAGCAGGAGCTGATAGCGAAGTACTCGTCAGGGGAGCTGTGACGCACAACGCCAACGAGCCTGGCGGGCCCTACTTCGACGACCTCGAGGTCGGCCAGGTATTCGACTGGGCCCCCTCGATGACGCTGACGGCCGGTGCCGCCGCGGTGCACCAATCGATCATCGGTGACCGGCTCAGGCTGGCACTGGATGCCGACCTCGCGATGGCGGTCACGAGGGCGACAGCCGCGCTTGCGCATCCGGCACTGGTCTGCGACGTCGCCATCGGGCAGAGCACTCTGGCCACTCAGCGGGTGAAGGCCAACCTGTTCTACCGCGGGCTGGCCTTCCACCGGTTCCCCGTCATCGGCGACACCCTGTTCACCCGCACGGAAGTCGTCGGCCTCAAGCAGAATTCGGCCAAGCCTGGCCGGGACCCGACCGGCCTGGCCGCGCTGCGGATGACCACCATCGACCAGATCGGCCGGCTGGTGCTCGACTTCCACCGCTGCGCCATGCTGCCGCTGCGCGATGCTGCCGCCGACACCGGCCATGCCGACGACATGTCGGCGATCGGGACGGACTCGGGACTGGCGACCGACCCGACCGCCGACTGGGACGCCGACGCTTTCCGCGCCAGGGTGCCGGGCACCCACTTCGACTCCGGCATCGCCGGCTCGGTGCTGCACAGCACCGCCGATGTCGTCAGCAGCGCCCCCGAACTGGCCCGGCTGACATTGAATATCGCGGCGACGCACCATGATTCGCGTGTCGGCGGCCAACGCCTCGTCTACGGCGGCCACACCATCGGTTTGGCGTTCGCGCAAGCCACCCGGCTACTGCCCAATATCGCCACGCTGTTGGGCTGGGAGTCCTGCGACCACACCGGTCCGGTGCACGAGGGCGACACCCTCTACAGCGAGTTGCATGTCGACGGCGCCGTGCCACTGCCCGACGGTCGCGGTGGTGTGTTGAAGCTGCGATCTCTGGTCTATGCGGCCGGCGACGGCGCCGAGGACCGGCAAGTACTGGACTGGCGGTTCACCGCGCTGCAGTTCTAACCGCGAGAAGACGCAAACTCGCACTTTTTGGAGCAAATTTGTGCGAGTCCGCGTCTGCTCGCGCGGTGATCAGACTATGCACCGTCCATTGACGTGGGCCGCTCCGCGGCCTACAGTCTGATTTGCAGAAACAGTTTCCACATTACGGAAGATGGTCATACACCAGTAGAAAAGGGAGAAAGTAGTGCGCATCCGACACCTCGGAATCGTCGTCCAGGACCTCGAGCGGACCGCCGAGTTCTACGAGAACGTGCTGGGCTTCAAGCGCCTTGGAGACGCCCGCACTCCCGGTCACTACCCCGGGAAGGCGCTGGATCTCAGCGATGGCGAGGTCAACTACTCGCTGCTGCAACCCAATCCGGAGATCGAGCGCTCCGAATGGACGTACGGGGCGATGGGCCCCAACCACATCGGTGTGACGATCGAGGACACCGGCGCGGTGGTGACCGCGTTGAAGGAACGCGGCATCGAGGTCTACGGCGCGGAGCAGGCGGACCCGCCCCGGTTCTTCAAGTTCCGCGACCCCGACGGTGTGGAGGTCGACGTGGCCACGCCGGAGCGTGGCTGGAAGTTCTGACCGACACCTGCCCCCGCTCAGGACTTCCTGAGCCGGGGCATGGTTGAGCCGTGGTTCGCCTCAAGGAGCGTTCCCTTCCTCCGCTGTGGCTCGTCGGCACCGTCGTCAGCATCTTCCTGCTGCAGGTGGCGGTCACGCTGGCGCGCCCGGTGTCCACGTATCGACTGCTGGCCCTCGGCGCCGACGGCACCACCCTCGGCCTGACGGCCGCATGCTTCGCCGTGCCGCCGATGCTGCTCGCCGTCGGCTTCGGCCGGTGGACCGAGCGACACCACCCGGCGATCCTGATGGTGCTCGGATTCGGTATCGCCGCCGTTGGCGCCTTCGCCCTTGTCGTCGTGGAGTCGATCCCCGTGTTCGCGCTCGCCACCACCGCGCTCGGCATCGGGCACATGTCGGGCACCATCGGCGGCCAGAGCATCATGGCCCAGGCGCAGAGCTCGCTCGCGCGCATCAGCCGGTTCGGCACGCTGACAACGGTTTCGGCACTCGGCCAGATCGTCGGACCCGTCCTTGGCGGCCTGATCATCGGCCACAGTGACGACCCGAGCCTCGAGTCGACTTCGTCTGGGCTCCTCGTCGCGGCCTGGGTGTTCGTCGGTGGTCTTCCCGCCGCCGTCATCGCGATGCGCACCACGATGCAGAAGTCGACTGTGCGCACCGGCCGCGCCGAGAAGTTGTGGCATCTGCTGCGCCTGCGGGGGATGCCCGCCGCGCTGATGACCAGCTTCTCCGCGAAGGGCGGCAACGACCTCCTGCTCGTCTATGTGCCGTTGCTCGGTGCCTCCGTCGGGCTGACGTCGTCGCAAGTGGGCATCCTGCTGGGCATCAGCTCCAGCGGCGCGCTGCTGGCACGGGCGGCGACGCCATGGTTCGTCCGCCGGATCCCGAGTGTGAACCTGACCGTGGTCGCCACGACGGTCGCCGCGATCTGTCTGCTGATCGTCGCGCTGAGCCACAACCTGACGCCGATGATGCTCGCGATGTCGGTGCTCGGCTTCGCCCTCGGCCTGACGCAGACGACCACCATGGACTGGGTCGTCGATCTCGTGGACGACACCAGCCGCGGCTCCGCGCTGGGCCTGCGCGTGGCGACCAACCGTGTCGGGCAGACCTTCATCCTCGTCGCGGCGGGCGTCGCGTCGCAGTGGTTTGGAGTCGAGACGGCCTTCGCGCTGCTGGCGGTCGTCATGTTCGCGACCGCAGGCGCCGGCGCGCTCAACGCCCGCCGCGGTCGTCAGTCCGCAGGCGCCTGAGCGATCACGGGCGACTCAGGGGCCCGGGCGATCGTCTGGATCATCAGGTCGCCGATGTGCGAAATCCGCGGCGTCGTAAGCCGACTCGTCGGTGCGGCCACCGCAATGGCGGCGGGGCGTCCCGCGAAGTCGCGGAATGCGACGGCCACCGAGCCGACGTCGTCCTCGGTCTCGCCCGCGTTGACCGCGTACCCGCGCGCCCTGGTGCGCGACACCTCTTTCATCAGCTTCGCCTGGGTCGTGATCGACCGCTCGGTACGGGCCGCGAACGGCTCGGCCGACGTCGGGTACAGCTGGGCCACCTGTTGGTCGGTCAGCTGGGAGAGCAGGGCCTTGCCCAGCGACGTGCAGTGTGCGGGAACCAGAGTTCCGGTCCGCGCCACCACCCGAAGGGCGCGCTCGGACTCGACCGCGTCGACGTAGCGGACCTGATTGCCCTCCAGGACGCCGAGGTGGACGGTCTCACCGGTCTCGGCTGCGAGTTCCTCCATCATCGGTCGGGCCTGCTCCCGCACGTTCAGGGAACCGACGACGGCCAGTCCGACTTCGACGAGAGCGGGTCCGGCGATGTAGGCACGGGTGACCGGCTCCTGCTGGACGAAGCCGTGGTGGGCGAGCATCGCCAGCAGCCGGTGCGCCGTGGAGTGGGCGACGCCGAGATATTTGCAGGCGTCGGTGAGCCGCACTCTCGGCTGTTCACGGAACAGAAGAAGCAGAAGAAGTGCGTTGTTGACCGATGCGATGGGATAGGCCGGTCCGGTATCGCTCTCCGGTCGTGTCTTCTGCATAGAAGAAGTCTACCGCCAACGGTCCAGGTGCTTGCCGACCTGTCACCCCACAAATTGTTCTTGAAGTGACGCTTGACACAGCGCGCCGACCGCCTTACCTTTTCCTACAACCAGAAAACATTTCCATCAGGAAGACATAGACTCGTTTAAGAGGTCTGCATGGAACAAGGCGTACAACCGAAGGCCGAAGCCCCGGTCGACAAGGTCGCCCCGGCTGACCCGGTCGACCCGAAGCTCCCCCGGCTGAGCCGGACGGCGATGCCGACCACGCCCGCGACGAGCGGGTGACGCGGTCGGGTTCACGTTGTCCTCGGACTGGTGATCGCCGGCCTGGGCGGCTGGCTGCTGTACCGGAGTCGCACGGAACTCGCGTTCCGCGGTCCGAACGACGAGCCGGGCCCCGGTTACCTTCCCGTGCTGCTGACGATCTGCTTGGTCGGCCTAGGACTGGTGCTGACGGCGGTCTGGTTGTTCGGCCCCAAGGCTCGCCACGGCGAGGCCCCGACCCTCTCGCTGTCGCCCCGGCACATGGGCCGCGCGCTCCTGGTGTGGCTCGCGCTGGTGGTCTGCGCATTTCTGATCGAGCCGCTGGGGTTCCTGCTCGCCGGGGAAGTCCTTGTCCTGCTGGTGATCCTGGTGATCGAGCGGATCCGCTCCATCCCACTGATCATCACGCTGCTGCTGCTACCTCCTGCCATGTATTTGCTGTTCGACACCCTGCTCGAGGTGCAACTCCCAGGAGGAACCCTGTGGTACTGATTCACTTGGACGGTCGGAGGGCTGAATTCGGCGGAGCGGGAGCCCGCCGGTGAACGCGATCGACGGTCTGCTCCACGGCCTTCAGGCCGCGATAACGCCGACCAATCTGCTGTGGCTCATCGTGGGCTGCCTGCTGGGCACCCTCGTAGGCATCCTGCCCGGCCTCGGGCCGCCTGCCACGATCTCGATCTTGCTGCCGCTGGCCACCGGGTTCGACCCGGCCACCGGGCTGATCATGATGGCCGGCATCTATTACGGCGCCAAGTACGGTGGTTCGACGACGTCGATCCTGCTGAACATCCCAGGCGAGTCCTCGTCGGTCGTCACCTGTATCGACGGCTACGAGATGGCCAAGCAGGGTCGCGCTGGCAAGGCACTCGGGATCGCGGCGATCGCCTCCTTCGTCGCGGGCACCCTCGGCGTGATCGGCCTGACATTCCTGGCTCCGCTGGCAGCCGACGTCGCGGTCAACTTCGGTCCGCCGGAGTACTCCGCGCTGATGGTGTTCGCACTCCTGCTGGTGATCATGTTGGCCGGCGACTCGATGCTCAAGGGCTTCATCGCGATGTTCATCGGGTTGTTCCTGGCCACGATCGGCACGGACCTGTTCTCGGGTGAGCAACGGTTCACCGGTGACCAGATCGAACTCGCAGGCGGCATCGAGTTCATCGCACTGAGCGTCGGCATCTTCGCCATCGGCGAGGTGCTCGTGAACATCGAGGACAAGACCGAGAAGAAGCTCTTCAAGGTGCCCAGCAAGCTTTCCGAACTGCTCCCCTCTCGGAAGGACATCACGAAGTCGACACCGGCAATGCTGCAGGGCGGCATCGTGGGCTTCCTGATCGGCATCCTGCCGGGCGCCGGCTCCACCGTCGCCTCGTTCGTCTCCTACATCATCGCCAAGAAGACGTCGAAGACGCCCGAGGAGTTCGGCAAGGGATCGATCGAGGGCGTGGCCGCCCCGGAGGCGGCGAACAACTCCGAGACCGGCGGCGCGATGGTGCCGTTGTTGACCATGGGCATCCCCGGATCCGGCACGGGCGCAGTGCTTCTCGGCGCGCTCGTGCTTTACGGGCTGAATCCGGGTCCGCTGCTCTTCCACGAACACGCCGACGTGGTTTGGCCGATCATCGCCAGCATGTACCTGGGCAACATCGCCCTGCTGGTGATGAACCTGCCCATGGTTCCGTTCTTCGCGAAGCTGCTGAACACGCCGTACAAGGTGCTCTACCCGGCGATCCTGTTGATCTCGGTGGTCGGCGTCTACAGCGTCAACTTCTCGATCTTCGACGTCGGCCTGCTGGTGGTGTTCGGACTGCTCGGGTATGTCATGCGCAAGCTCGACATACCGCCCGCGCCCCTCGTCCTGGCATTCGTGCTCGGACCGATCGCGGAGAACTCCATCCGGCAGTCGCTGCTGCTCTCCGACAACAGCCCGATCATCTACCTGCAGCGCCCGATCTCAGCGGTTCTCATCGGACTCGCCGTCTTGCTCCTGCTCCTCCTCACGTTCGGGCGCCGCACGCGCAAGGTGCGTGAGCAGGTACTCGAGATCGACGCATGAGCCCCACACTTCGCCCCAACCCTCATCAGGAAGGAATCGGATCATGATCCGAATCAGGAAACTCCTCACCATCGTGCTCGCGACTGTGGCACTCGTCGCCCTCGCGGCCTGCGGGAGCGGGGGCGGAGGCGGCGGTGGCAAGTCCGGCCCCGTGGAGGTCGTGACGCACAACGCCGTCGGCGGCGGAAGCGACGTGTTCACCCGGCAGATGATCAAGGTGATGTACGAGAACAAGATCATCGACACCAACTGGCCGGTCCGAAACGTGCCCGCCGGCGATTCGATCGGCGCGATGTCGTACATGATCGACCGAAAAGGCAACGAGGGCTTGATCGCTCAGGTGACGCCCACCTGGCTGGCCACCCCGATGACCGTCGCGAACGCGAAGGTCAGCCTCGCGGACCTGACGCCGATCACGCTGGTCGCCACCGAACCCCAGTTGATCGTGACGAACGCCCAATCTCAATTCAACTCGTTCGCCGACTTCGTCGCCGCCGCCAAGCAGCAACCCGACACCCTCGTCCAGGCCGGCGGCTCCAGTACCGCCAATGACGCGCTGACGCGGTTGGTGCTGCAGGACACGCTCGGAGCGAAGTGGAAGTTCCTGTCCTTCGAGGACACCGGCTCCCGGATCACCGCGCTGCTGCGCGACGACGCCAACATCATGCTCGGCAGCGCCTCCGATGTCGCCGAACAGGTCAAGGCCGGTCAGCTCAAGGTGATCGCGGTCGTCGGCGACCAGCGTCTGGACACTTTCCCCGACGTCAGCACCACCAAGGAGCAGGGCATCGACTCGTCGAAGGTGCCCGTCCAGTTCCGTGCGGTGATGGGCGCCCCCGACATGCCCGAGGACGCCGTCCAGCGCTACCAGGACGACCTCTCGAAGATGGTCGAGACCGAGGACTGGAAGAACCTGACCAAGAGCGACGGCCTGGTGACCCAGAACCTGCAGGACGACAAGTTCGCGGCGTACCTGAAGGAACAGACCGACATCGTCGGTGGCCTGCTCGAGGGACTCGGCCTGAGGAAGGATCAGTGACCACAGGCGGTCCGACATCGCTTCTCGCCAGGTTCGTTGCCGAGCACGAGTGCGACCAGATTCCCGAACAGGTCCTGCACGCGGCGCGGCGCGCGCTGGTCGACCACATCGGGGTGACGGTGAGCGGCTCGGCGGACGACGCCACCCGCCGTGCTCGGGACGCGGTCGCGGCTAGCGAAAGTGGCGGCGGTGCAACGGTTGTCGGGGACCGCATGCGGGTCTCACCCCCGTTCGCAGCCTTCCTCAACGCGTTCGCCTCGCACGTGCTCGACCTCGACGACGTCTATAACCCGCCCGGCACCACCGTGCACGGCAGCTGTTCGGTTTGGCCGGCGATCCTGGCCGTCGCCGATACCCGGCCGGTCACGGGGCGCGACGCCCTGGCGAGCTTCGCGCTCGGGTTCGAGGCGGAGACCCGGGTCGCCCACGCCGCCGGCCAGACGCACTACGACGTCGGCTGGCACGTCACGGGCACCTCCGGTCACGTCGGCGCGGCGGCTGCGGCCGCCCGCACGATGGGGCTCGGCCACAAGCAGGTCGAGCACGCGATCGCCGCGGGCGCCACCCAGGCGGCGGGACTGCGGATCATGGCGGGCAGCGACCTCAAGAGCATGCATCCGGGCAAGGCCGCGATGGACGGTGTGCTGGCGGCAACGCTTGCGGCACACCAGCTGACCGCTGGAGCCAAGGCGCTTGAGGGCGACTTCGGCTACCTCGCGGTGATGAGCGCAGATCCGGCGCCCGAGAAGATCAGTGCGGGGCTCGGCGAGACCTGGAACCTCACCAACAACGGGTACAAGCTGTACCCGAGCGGTTCGCTCACCCACCCCATGATCGACGGCGTGATCGCGCTGGTGACCGACGACGACGTCGCCGCGGGCGACGTCACCTTGATCGACATTCGCGTCTCCGCGCCTGCGGCACGCTTCACCGATCTGCCGCAAGCCGACAACGCCCATGCAAGCCAAGTTCAGCCTGCGACACTGCGCTGCTGCGGCGGCGATCTTCCGGCGGGTGGGTACCGAGGAGCTGTCGCGACAGATCCTGACCAGACCCGATGTCGTCGATCTGCGCGACCGGGTGAAGGTCGTCACCGATCCGGCCCTGGGTAAGCAGGACGCCGATGTCGAGATCACACTCGCATCTGGCAGGTCGCTGGCCGTTCAGGTGCGGGGAAACCGCGGCACTCCGTCGGCTCCGCTCGACGACGACGAGCTCGACGTCGAAATTCCGAGAGCTGGTCGGCCCGGTGCTCGGAGCCGAGCGTACGGAGCGGCTGTTGGCCACCTGCTGGCAATTCGACGACTTGTCCGACGTCTCGGAGTTGCTCGCGCAGACCGTGCCTGCCGATGGCTGACCCCACACAAGAGATCGCCCTGGTGACCGGGGCCGGTAGCGGTCTGGGAGCGGTGATCGCCGAACGCCTTGCGGCAGAGGGTCTTACGGTGGCGGTCAACACCCGGGCCCGCTCCGAGGAGGCGGATGCGGTCGCCGCAGCGATCCGCGCGGGCGGCGGCTGTGCCTTCGCTGTCACCGCCAACGTCACCGACCCGTCGGCTGTGCGGCGCATGTTCGACGCCATCGCCGCTCGCGGCAGGCTGCGGGTACTTGTCAACAACGCGTCCTATCGGCCTCGGCAGCGAGTCCAGACGATCACCGAGGAGGACTGGCATCAGGTCCGCTCGGTCACACTCGACGGCGCCTTCCGATGCATCCGGTACGCAATGCCCGCCCTGATCCCCGGCGGGCGCATCGTAAACATCCTCGGCCGCAACGCGCTGGAGGGCGACCCCGAGCGGGTGCACCTCTCGGCGGCCAAGCACGGCCTGCTCGGCCTGACCGTCGCGTTGGCGGCGGCCCTGCGCGACGACGGCGTAGCCGTCAACGCGGTATCACCCGGTATAGAGGGGGATGTCACTGACGACCTCATGCTTGGGTGCCGCAGCCGAAATCGCTTCTCAGGTTGCGCGTCTCGCCTTCGCGGAGGCCGCCGAGCTGTCCGGGACGGTGGTGCGGGTCGACTGCGAAGGCTCCGAGGTGGTCAGCGCTTCTCAGGCGTGGTGAGCTCGAGCATCGCCTCGATGTCGCCGCTGTCTCCTTGAGCGAAAAGGCAGCATCTGCAAGCCTTTCCGCGCGATCTCGCCCGATCACGTCGTCGGCGAGCCCATGGAACTTCTCCCTGAGCTCGTCGTCGGTGAGCCGGTTACCCGGGGTGCCGCGCGCGTGATCGACCCAGGTTTCCACCGTCTCGCCGTCGACGGTGAGCGCGGTGGCCCCGGCCTGGGTGTGCGGTACCTCGGGGTCGGGGACGACCTCGATCCGCGCCATCAGCGCACGCACATCGGCGCGGTGGACGGCCGTGTCGGAGAACTCCGCCTCGCCCGCCCTGCCGTCCAGCAGCGCGATGGCGCACGCGAACGTCACCGAGAACTTGCCCTCCAAACCCGTTCGCGGATCGGTCTTTCCGGTGAGCTCTTGGACCAGCGGGTGCACCCGGAGCCTGATCTTGTCGATCCGCTCGGCGGTCAAGCCCTTGCGCACGGCGAGGTCGCGGACCGCGTCGATGGCCGGGTGGATCACCACGCCGCATGCGTACGGCTTGACCCCGTTGTCGAAGATCTGCCACTTCTCCCCGAGACCGTCGACCAGATCGGCGGGACTGCTCGACCGACGACATCACGGCGAACATGCCGCGACGGCCCTGCAGCGGGTCCGGCGCTCCGGTGAATCCGCCGGCGGCGAGCAGCCCCGCCCACACACCCGCCTGGGCGGCGTGTCCGGCATGGAACGGTTTGGTCATGGTGCCGAACTGCTCGCGGTGGCCTGCGGCCTGGGTCGCCGCGATGCTGAGGCAGTGCGTCGCGGTGATTCCCGCGAGCCCGAGCAGCCTGATCGCGACCGTTGCCGAGGCGAGGGCGCCGGTTGTCCCGGTCATGTGCCAGCCTGCGTCGTAGTGCTCAGGGTAGAGGGCATTGCTGGCGCGGGCCGCGAGCTCGTACCCGAGGGCGTGCGCGGCCAACAGGTCGATGCCGCGGCTGCGACGCCACTCCGCCAGCGCCGTGCCCGCGGCGTACAGCGGCGTGGTGGGATGCAGAATGGTCGGGACATGGGTGTCGTCGAAATCCAATGCATGGCAAGCGATTCCGTTCACAAGCGCGGCGTCGGTGACTCGCAGGCGGTGGAACGTGCCGAGCGCCCTGGCCTGAGGCTCCCCGCCGAGCACAAGGCACTGCTCCCTGGCGATGCCAGCGGCAGGCTCCGCGGCGCCCGCGATGGCCAAGCCCAGGTGATCGAGCAGGCACCGGGTGCTCTCGTGCAACACCTCGGCGGGCACCTCGTCGGCCTGCGTACGCGAAACGAAGTCGAGCAGTGTCCGCGTCTCGGCGGAAGTCCGATCGTCGTAGTCTTCTCCCATGTAGTCTGTATAACAGAATTTCTTTCCGTATTACAGACTGGAGCGGGTCGGTGACCGGTGAGCACTCGGTAAGTCGCGCATTGGCCACGTTCGCGGCCGGGGTGCGGATCGACGATCTCCCCGCGGCGGTTGTGCACCAGGCGGTGCGCTGCCTCGTCGACTGGCTCGGTTGCACCATCGCAGGCTCGGCGACCGCGGAGTGCGAGCGGGTCCGCGCGGGTATCGGTGCGCTCGACGGCGGCGACGGTTCACGCACCGCGGCCATCGTGGGCACCCGGCAGCGCGCGACGGTCGGCTACGCGGCCCTGGCCAACGGGATCGCCGCGCACGTGCTCGACTTCGACGACACCTTCAACCCCGACCGGACCACGATCCACGGCAGCGCTCCGCTGTGGCCAGCCATCGTCGCGGCCGGTGAATTGGTCCCGGTCTCCGGAACCGCCGCCGTCGAGGCGTTCGTCGCCGGCTTCGAAGTGCAGACCCGGGTCGCCGTCGCGGCCGGGCCGGGCCACTACGACGCCGGCTGGCACGTCACCGGCACCGTGGGACACATCGGGGCTGCGGTGGCCACCGCCCGGCTGCTGGGCCTGTCACCCGGACAGACGCTCGCTGCGCTCGGAACCGGCGCCACCCAGGCGGCAGGCATGAAAGTGGTGTACGGGTCGATGGGCAAGTCGCTTCACCCCGGCAAGGCCGCCATGGACGGCCTGTTGTCCGGGTTCCTCGCGCGGGACGGATTCACCTCCAGCGCCGAAGCCATCGAGGGGCATCGCGGCTTCCTGCACCTGTTCTCGCCCGACCCGGTGCCATCCCGGGCGGTCGAGGGGCTCGGAGAGACCTGGTATCTGCCCCGCGACGGCTTCAAGCCCTATGCGTGCGGCTCGCTCACCCACCCGCCCGCGCAGGCCCTGCTCGAACTGCGCTGCGAGCACAACCTGACCGCCGACGACGTCGTGTCGGTCGACGCCTATGTGCACGACTACGTCAAGACGACGACCGGGCTGGCCGAGCCACGCACGGGGCTGGAGGGGAAGTTCAGCATCTACCACGTGCTCGCGGTCGCGCTCGCCGACGGAGCGGCCCTGCTCGACCAGTTCACCGACGAGCGGATCGCCGACCCGGCGCTGGCCCGGCTCCGCGAGCGGGTCCACGTCAACACCGACGCCGGACAGCACAAGGACTCCGCCCGCGTCGTCCTGACCCTGAGGGACGGTCGCACGCTCGAGCGACATGTCGCCCACAACCTCGGCACGCCCGACAACCCGATGACCGACGGGCAGCTCGAGGACAAGCTCGTCGGCTTGGCGTCGCCGGTCCTGGGCAGCGCCCGTGCGGAACAGATCGCGGCGACGTGCTGGCGCCTTGTCGAACTTCCCGACGTCCGCGCCGTGCCCGAGCTGACCGTCCCGGCGTGACTTCTGCCGCTGGCGAACCGCGGCATGGCCGGACCGTCTTCGGCGCTTACTGGGTTATGGATGAAGACCGTCTCCCCGGCGACGACGAGGCGTTGGACGCGTACTCGACCGTCGTCACCGCGGTCGCCCGCGCCCTGCTGCCCAGCGTCGCGACCCTTGTTGTCCGTTCATCTCGGGGCGACGGCAGTGGTAGCGCCAGCGTGATCACCCCGGACGGCTACCTGTTGACCAGCGCGCACGTGGTGGCCGGCGCGAAAACGGCCGAGGCGGCCTTCACCGACGGCACCACCGTGACGGTGGACGTGGTCGGCCGCGACGTGCTCTCCGACCTGGCCGTGCTCAAGGCGCGCGCGCCGGTACCCGCACCGGTGGCGATGGGACGTGCCGAGGATCTGCGCGTCGGTCAGCTGGTGGTGGCCGTCGGTAATCCCCTTGGCCTTGCGGGCAGCGTCACCGCGGGCATCGTGTCAGGGCTGGGCCGATCCCTGCCGACGCGGGCGGGCCGGGTCGTCGACGAGGTCATCCAGACCGACGCCGCACTCAATCCCGGCAACAGCGGCGGCGCGCTCGCCGACGGGCGGGGCCGGATGGTCGGCGTCAGCACCGCGGTGGCGGGAGTCGGCCTGGGTCTCGCGGTTCCGGTCAACGAGTCCACGAACCGGATCATCGCCGCACTCATGACCAAGGGACGGGTGCGAAGGGCGTGGCTCGGCATCGCCGGCGCACACATCCCTGTCGCGCCCGCGCTGGCCGCGAAGCTCGGCACCAGAAACGGATTGCAGATCGCCAGTGTGGTGCGGGGCAGTCCCGCGGCGGATGCGGGCCTGCGACGCGGCGACATTGTGGTGAGCGTTGACGGGCACAACATCGTCACCGCAACCGCGATTCAGAAGCTGATGGTCGAGGACGCGATCGCCCGCCAGATCGAGATGACGGTTTGGCGCAACGGCGCTCTGGTCGACGTGTTCGTGGTCCCGCGCGAACTCGCCGATAGCTGACGCCCACGCCGTTGGTTCTTCCAGGACCTGGAGGGCGCGAGCGGCGGATCGTGTCAACGCAACGTCGTCGGTTTGTCGACAACACGCGTCTTGAATGGCGGTCGACGCCGACTCTGGCGCGTTGTCGCCGAACTCGACAGCGAATGCTCATCGGAAATTCCGGGTTCCGGTCGCCATCTGTGATTACCGCCCCATTCCTTGGGCATCTGTGATTACCGCCCCATTCCTTAGGCGGGCCTTGTCCAATCTTCATACTTGTACTTACCTATAACAACCGGATGACTGCGGTGTTGGTCCACTGATCGAGAGGGGCATCGATGACCCTTACGACAGAGCGAGCCGCGGCCTTCCCGAGCGGGCCCGCTGGCAACCTTGCCATGCAGGTGGCCGATGTAAGGCTGGACGATGTTCGATCCGCCGTCCTTAAGCGCGCCAAGCATCTGATGATTGACACCATGGCGGCCTGGATCGCCATCAACATGCGGTACGTGGCAGAGAAGACCCGCTCATGACGAGTGCCGCGGAGGACCGGCTGCTGATCGGCACAGCGCTGGCACAGCTGTCCGACCAGCACCGTGCCGTGATTCGCCGCTCGTACTACAAAGGCTGGACCACCGCGCAGATTGCCGACGATCTCCACATCGCCGATGGCGCCGTGAAGTCGAGACTGCACCACGCCATGCAAGCACTGCGGTTCGCGTTGCAGCAGATGGGGGGTTGACACGAAGACGCAATCGTCGCCACCTACTACTGTGTGCCCGATGCCTGCGCCGAAGACTCGCGGATTCTGAGCGACAGTCGGCAGTTAACGAGGATGATTGACTCAAACGTGGATCATGGTGAAGTCTGCCGCGCCTTCGAGAGCGCCGAAGTCGTCGTCCTGCGTGATGACCGGCAGGCGCCGTGACGCAGCGATCGCTGCGATCCACAGATCGTTGATCCGCACGCGTCGGCCCGTCTCGGCGAGGTGGACGCGCAGCCGCGCCCACATGCGCGCCGCCTCCTCGTCGACCGGCAGCGTCATCAAATCGGCGACGGCATCGAGGGTGGCCAGTCGTTGGGCGCGAATCTCGGCGGTGCGGGCCGCCAGCACGCCGGCGTTGAGCTCGGCGAGCGTGATGACGGTTGTGGCGACTTCGTCGGGTATCAATGAGGCGTTCAGTTGGCGACTCGTCTCCGAGGCGATGAACACAGATGTGTCGAGCACCCCGGTGCCTGTGGCAGGGCTCATCGAAGCGGCTCAAGATCGTCGGTGCTCTCGCCGGCCAAGTCAGCGAGGTCGTCGCGTAGTCCCGGGTCGGCTTGGTGCTTAAGGCGTTGCAACAGTTCCGGTCTCGTCAGCCAGCGTCGCCGCTGCGGACGCACCGCGGTCAGCACCGCGACGGGTTGACCATTCACGGTGATAGTGATGTCCTCACCTGCCTGCGCACGGCGCAGCACTCCGGCCGTGTCGTTTCGCAACTCGCGCGACGCTACCATGGACATGCTACGAGCGTAGCACATCTGTAGCATGCGCTCGGCCGCCGACGTCGTGAGACCCGACCCCCAACCGCCATCACCGATTTCTCCGTACTTCCGCCACGCTCAACGCGTGCATTGCGCGTCGCGAGCAGAGGTCCATAACCGTTGGGCGGTGCGTGACCTTCTTGGCACCGAGAACCTCGGCCTGGCGCCCGCTGGTTGCTTTCAACGACGCGGGCGGAGCGCATCGCTACCGCAGCCCACAGCGGCCGACCGGTTCCACCGGAGCTGACCGCGGAAGCATCGTGTACAGGACGGTCGGTGGTGTCAACGGCGGGAGTGCCGTCTCGGGCTTCTGGCGCTTCGCGACCTGGGCGACGATATTCGCGTCGACCCCATTTGCGTTCATCGTCGCCCTCTCCACATTCCGGCCACCTGCTGTATTAACGATCCTGATGTGATTCCGCTCGCCGGAACCGGCCCGTCACCGGCCGCGCGCGGAGCGCGTTTTGCCGTCGAAGCGGCCACGACGAGCACCACACCGCCCGACATCGGCGGGACGCCGACGTCGCCCGCGGGTGGGATGGACACCCCGAGGCCAATGGCCGCGGGCCCGACGAAGCGGTCACCGAGCCGATCATGGTGACCGCGGTCCACGACCGGCTTCGCAGTGGTGCGGTATCCGGCTGCGGTGTGTGGTCGACGAAGTCATCGGGGAACAGTTCTTCGAACAGCTCGAAGTCGCCGTGGCCCTGGACTTCTTCGGTGTTGCGCCGGACTACCGACTTGGCCGGCTCGTCATGGTCGTTGTGGCTCATGGGAGTACTTCTTTTTCGTTGAACGCAACTGTCGAAAGCTCGGGTGCCGAACGCAGAATTTTGTGGTGCAGGTCGCGCAGTCGGGGGCCCGGTTCGATGCCCAGTTCGTAGCGGAGGAGCGCTGCGGTCTGCTGATATGTGTGCAGCGCATCGGCTTGGCGGCTGCTGCGGTAGAGGGCGATCATCAACAGTTCAGTGAGCCGCTCGCGCAGCGGGTGGTCGTTAATCAGGCCGATCAGTTCTGCGACTACCTCGTCGCACCGGCCTAATTCGAGGTCGACGGAGATCCGTTCCTCAAGCGCGCTCAGCCGAATCTGGTCCAAGCGGTCGCGTTCTTGCTCGACGAAATGACCGTGCGCGCCGGCCAGCGGATAGCCCCGCCACAGCGACAGCGCGGCCCGCAGCAGGGCTGAAGCCTCGGTGACGTCGGCAGCCGAACGGGCGTTTCTAGCCCGGGCGACCCGTTGTTCGAAAAGCGTAAGATCCAGCGTCTGTGAAGCCAGCGGCAGGCGGTAGCCACCGGCCGTGGACTCGATCACCGAACGATCCTGTCGGCCGTCGTCCAGGCACCGCCGCAGTCGCGAGATGTAGGTGCGGACCGTGACCCGCGCGCTGATGGGCGGGTTCGCGCCCCACATTCGGTCGATCAGCTCCTCAGGGGACACCCGTTTCCCGGCACGCAACAGCAGCAGCGCAAGTATCCCGCGTTGCTGTGGCGGCCCCAGGCGTAGTGCGCGCCCACCCCGAGACGCGTAGAGGTCACCAAGCACGCCGAATTCGACAGGCACAGCCGGGGCCACCCTGCGGCTCTGATCGTGGTGTGACACTTCGACTTCCATCTCAGGTCTGGTCGGCCTTGATGAGGTCGGCGGCCTTCTCGGCGATCATGATGGTTGGGGCGTTGGTGTTGCCGCGCACGACTTTTGGCATCACCGAGGCGTCCACCACCCGCAGTCCGTCCAAGCCCAGCACTCTGAGCTCGGGGTCGACCACCGAGCCGATGGCGCAGGTCGAGGTCGGGTGGTACTGCGTGTGCGCCTTTCACCGGCGCCAAGGGCGTGATCACATTGCCGGTGCTGATCTACACCCGCGGGATCGTCACGTTCGATCTGCCGGGCGCCGCTGTGATCGCGACGGTCCAGGTGGCGCTGTCGCTGGCACTGTATGTGCTGTACCGGATGATCTTCGCCCGCGTGATGACTGGTCGAGGAAAAGGGGGCCGCCGATGTTGTTGTGGAACCCGCGAAGTAGGACTGCCGTTCTCGTCGTCTTCGCACTGGTGGTGCTCGTGGTGTTCGTGGCGCCACTGGCGACGGTGCTGTTCGCAGGGCTGGCCGGGTCATGGACCGGGCCGCTGCCGTCGAACCTCGGCTTCAAACATTTCAACGAGGCGCTCACCGGTGACAACCTGGCCAGCCTGTCCGTCAGCCTGCAGACCGCGTTCATCGCCGGCGGCGTCGCACTGGTCCTGGGAACGTGGGCGGCGCTGGCGGCCCGCGAAGCCCCGCCGTGGTTGAGCCGGCTCACCGACGCCGTGTTCCACCTACCCATCGCGGTGCCGTCGGTCGCGATCGGACTCGGCCTGTTGATCGCCTTCAACTCCCGACCGCTGCTGTTGGGTGGCACGCGGTGGATCGTCATCCTGGCCCACACCGTGCTGGTGCTGGCCTTCGCGTTCAGCGCCGTGTCGGCGGCGTTGGACCGACTCGACCCCGCCTACCGGCAGGCGGCGGAATCCCTTGGCGCAGGATCGGTTCGGGTGTTGTTCCGGATAACACTGCCGCTGCTGCTGCCGGCCCTCGGCGCCGCCGCGGGCTTGGCGGTCGCATTGTCGATGGGCGAACTGGGCGCCACGGTGATGGTTTACCCGGCGACATGGAAGACGCTGCCGGTGACCATCTTCGCGTTGACCGATCGTGGCCAGGCGTTCCAGGCCGCGGCGTGCACCACGATCCTGCTGTTGGTGACATTGCTTGCGTTGGTGTTGCTCGGCCGGATCCGGGGCCGCGCTGCCCTACGCTGAGCCGTTCTCTGCGCGAACAGACGTAAAAGCACCCGACACGCCAAAGTTTTGGGGGCTTTTCCGTCTGCTCGCCACTAGAACGTGACCGCCTATTTGAGCAGCGGATCGCGCGGCAGGCCGAGGATGCGTTCGGCGATGGTGTTCCGCGTGATCTCCGAGGTGCCGCCTGCGATGGTCATCGCCCTGCTGCCCATGTAACTGCGGATCAGTTTCTGGCTCTGTCCGACGACTGCCGCCGACCCCGCCAGCGCGATGCCCAATTCGGTGAGGTGCTGGCCGGATTCGGCAACGAGCAGCTTGGTCACGTTGCCTTCCGGCCCAGGCTCTGCGCCGGCGATGGCACGGCTCGCCCGACGCAGGTTGAGCAGCCGCAACGTGTGGATCTCGGCGATGACCTCACCAACTCGGCGCACGTAGTTGGCCGCCACGTCGGCCGGGACGCTGTCGAGCAGCTTGATGAGATCGTCCACGTCGAACCCGATTTGGCCGCCAGAACCGCCGCCGATAGAGATCCGTTCGTTGCCGAGCGTGGCCCTTGCCACCAGCCAGCCCTTGTTGACGTCACCCACCACGTCCTCATCCGGGACGAAGACGTCGTCGAAGAAGACTTCGTTGAAATGGGCGTCGCCGGTGATCCCGCGCAGCGGATTGACCGCCACGCCAGGGGCTTTCATGTCGATCGCCATCATGGTCACGCCCGCGTGCTTGGGTGCATCGGGGTCGGTGCGCACCGTGGCAAGCCCCCACTGACAATGCTGGGCGAGGCTGGTCCACACCTTCTGCCCGGTGACCCGCCATCCTCCGTCCACCTTTTTGGCAGCCGTGCGGACCGCGGCGGCGTCGGAGCCCGCACCGGGCTCGGAGAACAGCTGGCACCACATCACCTGCCCGCGCAGCACGGGTTCGACCCAACGCTCACGCTGGTCGTCGGTGCCGGCCTGGGCGATGGTCAGTGCGACCCAACCGGTGATGCCCATGTCCGGCCGTTCGATGTCGGCGAACTCTTCCTCGATGACAAGTTGCTCGAGCACGTCGGCCGCCCGGCCCCACGGTTTGGGCCAGTGCGGAACCAGGTATCCGGAGTCGACGAGGAAGTCGCGCTTCTCGTTCTCGGGCAGCGATCGCACCTTCGAGACGGCCTCGCCGGCCTGCCGGCGGTACTCGTCGGCTTCGGCTGGCAGCGTGAACGATGCACCGTGCGCCTGGCCACTGCGCTGGCCCTCCACGACGTCCAACAGCGGGTCGGCGCCGTCGCCCATCAGCGCGGCCAGTGTGCGGGCGCGGCGAAGGTACAGGTGTGCATCGTGCTCCCAGGTGAAGCCGATGCCGCCGTGCAGCTGAATGTTGTTCTGCGCGTTGAAGACCTGCGCGCGGATGGCGTGCGACGCCGCGACCGCGGCGGCGAACCAGGCGCTGTCCAGATCGTCGGCGCGGGCTGCATCCCAGGTGGCGGCGGTGGTCTGCTCGGCGTCGACGAGCATGTTGGCGGCGTGGTGCTTCACGGCCTGGAAGGTGCCGATGGTTCTGCCGAACTGCTCGCGGACCTTGGCGTACTCCACCGCCATCTCCAGGCTGGCCCAGCTCACGCCGACCGATTCCGCCGACGCCAGGATCCGGAAGACCGTGCGCGCCCGTCGCGCGGCGCCGCGCAGCACCCAGTCCCCGGTGACCGTGACGCCGCGCAGTGCCACCGACCCGACGGTGCGCGTGGTGTCCAGGGATTCCAGCGCGTTCACCGTGACGCCTTCGGTGGTGGCGTCGACGATGACCACATCTTCACCCGCGACGAGCACCAGCACATCTGCGTCGGGCGCACCGAGAACCGCTGGGCTCTCCCCGGTGACAACCAGATCCGAGCCGACGACCACATTGCCGGACAAACCAAGCGCGCCGACCGTTGTGCCGTCGGCCAGGCCCGGAAGTAGTTGGACGCGAAGCGAATCAGACGCGCACCGGTCGATCACCACGGAGGCGGCCACCGTCGGCAGAAACGGTCCCGGACTCAACTCCCGACCTTGGGCCTCCAGCACAATCGCCAATTCCGCAAGCCCGAAGCCCGAACCGCCGTGCTCCTCGGCGATGGCGAGCCCCAACCAGCCCAATTCCGCGGCGGCCTTCCATACATCCGCTGGATGGGCGGATCCGCCCTCGAGCGTGGCGCGCGCACTCGCCCGGGTCGACAGCCGTTTCAGCTGGCCGATGGCGGCGTCGGCGAGGTCCTGGTGTTCGTCGGTGATGGCTAGCGCTGACTTGCTCACGTTGGAAGTCCTTTTTGCCGTCGACAGGTGTCAGATGAAAGTTAACCCGCATTCTGGCAGGCCGGGCTGTGTGATCGGGATCACATCCGCGCCCCTAACGTGCAATTAGTAGACAACCTCCGAATGTTGCCGGTTCCCGCGGGCTTTGCGGGGTACGCTCGCGCAATGACGGAACGACCGGATACCCGGTACCCCGGATCGACCTTGTGCAATCGGGCCCGGTGGTTCTTGCGAGCCGGTCCTTCCGATTATTTATTGGCGATGAGCGTTGCGTCGGCATCACTGCCCGTCATCGGGAAACGCCTTGAGCCCCTTGGTGCTGCGACCGCGATGGGCATCTGGGGATACCGCCACGCGCCCGATTTCGTGTCTTCGACTGCACGGGCCTGGCTCAGTCCCGGCCATGGCGAGATTCGAAAGCAAGGCCGCGATGCGACGAACGCCGTTGCCGAGGCGGCGCTGCGCGGCATCGTGCCCGCCGCGGATCTTGCGGTCGAGTGGCCTGCACCCGAACGGACCCCGCCGGTGTGGAACTTCCGGGCCTACCGGCGCAGCGTGCACCGGACCTCGGTGCGCTACGGCGACCATCCCGCACAGTTGCTGGACGTGTGGCGCCGCAAGGACCTGCCCGTAGAACCGGCGCCGGTGCTGATCTTCGTTCCCGGCGGCGCCTGGATCCACGGCGGCCGACTGCTGCAGGGCTACGCACTGATGTCGTACCTGGCCGAGAAGGGCTGGGTGTGTTTGTCCATCGACTACCGCTGTGCACCGCATCACCGCTGGCCGCAGCACATCACCGACGTCAAGACCGCGATCGCGTGGGCGCATGCCAACGTCGACCGGTTTGGCGGTGACCGCAATTTCGTTGCGGTGGCGGGCACTTCGGCGGGCGGACACCTGGCGGCGCTGGCCGGCCTCACCGGCAACGATCCCGAAATGCAGGCCGACTTGCCGGAGGGCTCGGACACCACGGTGGATGCCGTGGTCGGCATCTACGGCCGCTACGACTGGGAGGACCGATCCACCCCGGAACGCGAGCGCTTCGTTGACTTTCTGGAGCGGGTCGTGGTCAAGCGCAAGATCAGTCGCCACCCGGAGATCTTCCGGAAGGCGTCGCCGATCGCGCGGGTGCATCCAGACGCACCACCGTTCCTGGTCATCCACGGGACCGGCGACACCGTCATTCCGGTCGTGCAGGCCCGCAGCTTCGTCGAGCGGCTACGGTCAGTGTCGCGGTCGGTGGTGAGCTATGTGGAGCTGCCGGGTGCCGGACACGCGTTCGACATGACCGACGGCGCCCGCACCGGGTCGATGGCCACGGCAATCGGCCTGTTCCTCAACCAGATTCACCGAAACCGGTCGCTGATCAAGGCCAAAGAGGTTATATAGACGCCTCCGGTAGGAGGTATCAGGGTGAAGCGGCTTCGCGGGTGGGACGCTGTGCTGCTGTACAGCGAGACGCCGAATGTGCACATGCACACGCTCAAGCTGGCGGTGATCGAACTCGACGACCTCAAGGGCCGGAAGTTCGGGGTCGAGGAGTTCCGCAAGGTCATTGGCGGACGGCTCTACAAGCTCGATCCGTTCCGGTACCAGCTCATCGACATCCCGCTGAAGATGCACCATCCGATGTGGCGGGAGAACTGCGAGGTCGACCTCGACTATCACGTGCGCCCGTACCGGGTGGACAGCCCCGGCGGCCGCCGCCAGTTGGACGAGGCGGTCGGCAGGATCGCGAGCACCCCGCTGGACCGCAGCAAGCCGCTGTGGGAGATGTACTTCATCGAAGGGTTGGCCAACGGCCGGATCGCGGTGCTGGGAAAGATCCATCACGCGTTGGCCGACGGTGTCGCGTCGGCCAACCTGCTGGCGCGCGGGATGGACCTTCAGGAGGGGCCGCAATCCGATCGCGACTCCTATGCAACCGACCCCACCCCAAGCAAGGGCGAGCTGGTGCGCTCGGCATTCGCCGACCACATACGGCACATCGGCCGGCTGCCCGGTGTGCTGCGCTACACCGCCCAGGGCGTGAGCCGGGTGCGCAAGAGCTCCAAGAAGTTCTCACCCGAACTCACCCGGCCGTTCACCCCACCACCGACCTTCATGAACCACAAGATCGATCCGGAACGCAAATTCGCGACCGCGACACTGGCATTGGCCGATGTCAAGGAGACCGGGAAGCACCTGGGCGCGACGATCAACGACTTGGTGCTGGCGGTGTCGGCTGGTGCACTGCGGAAACTGCTGCTGCGCTACGACGGTCACGCCGATCAATCCGTTGCTGGCGTCGGTCCCGGTGAGCTTCGACTTCTCGCGGGAGCGGATTTCGGGGAACTATTTCACCGGGATGATGGTGGCGGTGCCCACCGATTGCGAGAACCCGTTGGACTGGGTGCGCAACTCACACTCGGCCGCAGTGGAGGCCAAGGAAAGTCATCGACTCGTCGGCCCGGAGCTGGTGAGCCGATGGTCGGCGTACTTCCCGCCTGCCCCGGCGGAGGCGCTGTTCCGCTGGC
Source organism: uncultured Actinomycetota bacterium (assembly GCA_963800125.1). Lineage (GTDB taxonomy): Bacteria > Actinomycetota > Actinomycetes > Mycobacteriales > Mycobacteriaceae > Mycobacterium. Next base: position 84,610 of record CAWDAC010000031.1, read on the forward strand.
TGTCAAACAAGGACGGCCAGAACAAGGTGTTGAACCTGCCGATCTCGAATGTGCCTGGGCCGCGTGAGCCCGGCCGTGTCGGCGGCGCGCTGGTGACCGAGATCTATTCGGTCGGCCCTCTCACTGCGGGCAGCGGGCTGAACATCACCGTGTGGAGCTATGTCGACCAGCTGAACATCTCGGTGTTGTCCGATGGCGCTACGCTGCAGGATCCACACGAGCTGACCGATGCTATGATCGACGCATTCGTCGAAATACGCCGTTCCGCTGGGCTTTCCGAGGAGCTGACCGCCATCGAAAAAGCGATGGCGCAGTAGCTATTTCTCGGATTGGGTGGCGTGCACCCACGACAGGAACTTCTCCACCGCTTGGGCGGTGTAATGGCCCCGCGGCGACCCGAAGAAGTCGAATGCGTGCTGCGCGTGCGGGATCTCGGCGTAGGCGACGGTCGACTTCGACACGTCACGCAGCGCCGCGACGAACTCCCGACCCTCTGGGACCGGAATGAGGGAGTCGTCCTCCCCGTGCAGAACGAAAAACGGTGGGGCGTCGGGGCGCACCCGGGTGATCGGCGATGCGTCGAGAAACACTTGCGGGTGATCTCTGAGGCGCTTCTTGACCACGAGCATCTGCAATAGCCCGACGAACTCCCTGCGGCCGGGGCCCTTCGTGGAGAACCAGTCGTAGCGGCCGTAGATCGGCGCCGCCGCAACCACGGAGGTGTCGGCGTCCTCGAACCCAGGCTGGTACTGCGGATCGTCGGGGGTCAACGCGGCCAGAGCGCAAAGGTGGCCGCCCGCCGAGCCGCCGGTGATCGCGACGAAGTCGGGGTCGCCTCCGTATTCGGCGATGTGCTCCTTGATCCAGGCCAGCGCGCGCTTGACGTCGACGATGTGGTCCGGCCAGGTGTGTCGGGGGCTGACTCGGTAATCGATCGACACGCATACCCACCCGCGTTCGGCGAGGTGGCTGAGCAGCGGATAGGCCTGCGGGCGGCGCATGCCGATCGTCCACGCACCGCCGGGCACCTGCAGCAGCACCGGTGCCTTGCCATCGCGAGGCAAGTCGCGTCGGCGCCAGACATCGGCGAAGTTGACCCGTGGGTGCGGTCCGTACCTGACGGTGTCGGCCTTCTCAACGTATCGGCGACGGATCAGTTCGTTGGGCGGCACACCGACCAGGTTGCGGCGTCGTCGGGCCGGCTGTGACTTTGCGGCGATCGCCTCGTAGTCATCACCGAGCGCCTCGGCGAGTGGCTTCTCGAAGTACGGCGCCGAGTTCAGGTTGCGGTGCATGATCAGACCGAGCAGGCCCCAGGTGATCACCTTGAGCAACAAGGCGATTCGGCCACGCCAGCCTTTGTAGTCCCCGCGCAACGCGCGGATGAGCGCGCCCAGCATCGAGCCGGCCATGTACAGCGGAGCCATCTCGGTGGTCGGCCAGCCGAACGCGAACCACGCCACGGTCGGATATCCGTCCCGGCCAAGTGGGCGCACACCGTTGGCGGCGTTGACGAGTTCCACCGCGGCGCGCAGCAGTGGATGGCGGCGGCTACGCATTGTCGACGAGGGTGTGGAGGTCGCGGCGCACGATCTTGCCGGTGATGCTGCGGGGGAGTTCATCGAGCACGGTAATCTGCCGCGGCACTTTGTAGTTCGCCAGGCTCTCACGCACGTGCTGCTTCAGACGTCTCAGGTGACGCACTGGCGCCGTCGTTCAGTACCACGAACGCCGCCAGCCGCTGACCGTACTGTTCATCATCTATTCCGATCACCGCCGCCTCCGCGACGTCGGGATGGGAAGCCAGCGTCTTCTCGACCTCGATGGGATAGACGTTCTCGCCACCGGAGACGATCATCTCGTCGTCGCGGCCGACCACGAACAATCTGCCGTTCTCGTCGAGGAAGCCCATGTCTCCCGAAGCCATGAAGCCGTCGTGAAAGTCCTTAGTCTTTCCCGAGGTGTAGCCGTCGAACAGGGTGCCGCTGCGGCAATAGATTTGGCCCACCTCGCCGGTCTGGACCTCACGAAACTCCTTGTCCAGCAGTCGTATTTCGGTCCCGGGTGCCGGCTTGCCCGCGGTGTCGGGAGCCGCGCGCAGGTCTTCGGGCGTGGCCGAGGCGATCAATCCGGCCTCCGTTGCGTTGTAGTTGTTGTAGATGACGTCACCGAACTGGTCCATGAAAGCGGTCACGACATCCGGGCGCATCCGTGACCCCGAGGCAGCGGCGAACCGCAGTGACCGCCCGCTGTAGCGCCTGCGTACGTCGTCGGGCAGTTCCATGATCCGGTCGAACATTGCCGGCACCACGGCCAGCCCGGTGGCGCGGTGGCGGTCGATCAACTCCAGCGTCGCTTCGGGATCGAACTTGCGTCGGGTCACGATCGTGCACGCCATCGTCGCGGCGAAGATCAGCTGCGAAAAGCCCCATGCGTGAAACATCGGTGCCGCGATGACGATTGATTCTCCGGCCCGCCAGGGGGTGCGGTCCAGGATCGCCTTGAGCGCGCTGGGGTCGCCACCGGTAAGCTTGGCGCCCTTGGGGCTACCGGTGGTGCCGGAGGTGAGCAGAATCGTTCTGGGTTTCTCCGTGGCACGTCTCGGTTGTTGGCCGTTGTGCGCGCCGATCATCTTCTCCACGGTGGGCGAATCACCAAGTGCTGCAGGGTCGTCGGTCCAGGCGACGATCCGCGTGGCCTCCGGGTTGTCGGCCAGTGCGCGGTCGACGGTCTCGGTGAACTCCTCGTCGTACACGACGGCGTCTGCGCCTTCACGAGCGACCACCTCTGCCAACGCGGGGCCGGCGAACGAGGTGTTCAGCAGCAACAGATCCGCGCCGATGCGGTTCGCCGCGACGACGGCCTCGATGAAGCCGCGGTGATTGCGGCACATGATCCCGATCACCCGCGGCTGCCCGCCCGGGAGGGCCTGCAAGGCGGCCGCGAACGCGTCGCACCGCTGGTCGATGTCGCGCCAGGTCAGGGTGCCCAGCTCGTCGACGAGGCCGGGCCGATCCGGGCATCGTTGCGCCGCGGAAGCAAAACCTGAAATGGCAGAGACGTTTTCGCGGCGCATGGCCGCGGCCATCCGCAGGTACTTGTCGGGCCGCAGCGGCGCGATCAGCCCGGCCCGCCGCATGGTGGCGACCAGGCCCAGTGTGTCGTTCAGCCGGTCCAGCAGCGCCATGTCAGCGGTTCACCCCAGCACCGGCAGGCGGCGTTCGGCGGCCAGTTCGTCGAGGGCCCGCTGCATGACGTAACGGACATCCGCGTCGACCTCGTCGATGTCCGGGTTCTCGCCGAACTCGGCGATGATGTTGATCGGCGGCAGTACCTGCATCACGATCTTGGCGGGCAGCGGAACGTTGGGCGGCATCACCACGCTCAGTCCGAACGGGAACCCGAACGAAATCGGCACTATCTTGGCGCGGGCCAGGCGTGCGATCGGTCCAAGGCGCTTGGCCAGCCACGTGCCGCGGGTTAGATACAGCTGGGTCTCTTGTCCACCGATCCCGACCGTCGGCACAATCGGCACCCCGGCGTTGAGGGCGGCCTTCACGTAACCGGTCCGGCCGCCGAAGTCGATCTTGTTCTCCGACAACGTCGGTCGGTACACGTCGTAGTCGCCGCCAGGAAACACGACGACGAGACCGCCCGTTCGCAGCGCCTCGTCGGCGTTCTCGTGGTTGGCACTGATGTAGCCGATCTTCTTGAAGAAGTCTCCCGTCGGTCCCATCATCAACATGTCGTGGCTCAGGGTGTACAGCGGCCGCCCGTAACCGTGCTTCTGGTAGTAGTCGGCCGCGAGGATGGGAACGTCCATCGGCAACATGCCGCCGGAGTGGTTCGACACCAGCAGCGCCCCACCGGGCGGCATGTTCTCCAGCCCGCGCACCTCCGAGCGGAAGTACCGCTTGAGGAACGGCCGGGTTATCCCCATCACGCGCTCGGTCAGGCCCGGATCCCACTTGGTGAGTTCCGACGGCTCGATATCGGTCGTGGCCATGAGGCCCCCTGTCGAATTAGAACGTGTTCTAGTTTTCAATAGTACCCAGTCGGCTCAGCGGGGTAGTCACCGGTCGATAGCATCTCCGACGTGAGCGAAGAAGCCAAGAGCGAAGAAGTGGTCCTGGTCGAACAGCGCGGACCGGATCCTGATCATCACCATCAACCGGCCTCAGGCCAAGAACGCCGTCAATGCCGCGGTCAGCCGCGGATTGGCCGACGCCGTGGACCGGCTGGACGCCGAGGACGGACTGTCGGTCGGCATCTGACGGGCGCAGGCGGTTCGTTCTGCGCGGGCATGGACCTCAAGGCGTTCGCCCGTGGCGAGAACGTCGTCGTCGAGGGCCGTGGGATGGGGTTCACCGAGCGTCCGCCCGTTAAACCATTGATCGCCGCCGTTGAGGGCCACGGGCTGGCCGGCGGGATGGAGCTGGCGCTGGCGACCGATCTGATCGTGGCGTCGAAGGAGTCGGTGTTCGGCATCCCTGAGGTGAAGCGCGGTCTTGTCGCGGGCGGCGGCGGGTTGCTGCGTCTGCCACAGCGCATTCCGTATGCGATCGCGATGGAGCTCGCGCTGACCGGTGACACACTGTCCGCCCAGCGCGCGCACGAGCTCGGCCTGGTCAACGTGCTGGCGGAGCCGGGCACGGTGCTGGACGCGGCGATCGCGCTCGCGGAGAAGATCACCGCCAACGGTCCGCTCGCGGTGGCCGCGACCAAGCGGATCATCGTCGAGTCCCGGGGCTGGAGCCCCGAGACGATGTTCGCCGAGCAGACCAAGTTCCTCATGCCGGTATTCAGCAGCAACGACGCCAGGGAGGGTGCGGTGGCGTTCGCCGAAAAGCGTCCGCCGCGCTGGACCGGCACGTGACACTGGAGGAATGACTTCGTCGGCCAACGCGGCGGAGTGCGAACGGGCGGCAGTCCGGGCCTACCTGCTCGGTGCCGACGACGAATGCGCCCGCCATTGGGAGGCCGCGTACCGCGCTGCCCTTGCCGCCGGGGAGTCGGACGAGTCCGCCCGTTACGCGTTCTGGCTCGGGCTCAGCCTGCTCTTACGCGGTCAAACGGCGCCGGCCAACGGTTGGCTCGCCCGCGCTCAGCGGCTACTCGTGGAGTACGGAGCGCAATGCCGGGCCGCGGGCTACGTTCTGATTCCGCAAGGCCTCACCGCGCTCGAGGAAGGTGATCCACGGCGCGCCGGGGAACTCGGTGCTCGCGCCACCGAGATCGGTGTGCGGTTCGGTGACGCCGACCTGCGCGCGTTCGGCACCTTGTGTCAAGGCCAGGCGTTGATCGCGCTCGACAATCCAGATGCGGGTGTCGCCCAGCTGGACGAGGTAATGGTGGCGGCGACGACCGGCGAGCTCGGCCCGATCACTACCGGCATCGTGTACTGCGCCGTGCTTCTCGAGTGCATGGACCTGTTCGATCTGCGCCGGGCGTCTCAATGGACGGACGCACTCAGCGCATGGTGCGATGACCAGCCCGACCAGGTTCCTTTCCGGGGCCAATGCCTGATACACCGGTCGCAGCTTCAGCAAGCCGACGGCGACTGGATCGGGGCGCTGGCCAGTGCCGAGAGCGCGCATGCGCGACTCGCCGATCCGCCACACCCGGCGCTCGGGCTGGCCAGCTATCAAGAGGGTGAGCTACACCGGCTGGTCGGGGAATTCGACCGGGCGGAGCGAGACTACCGACAGGCCGACCGAAATGGCCATGACCCGATGCCTGGGTTCGCGCTCTTGCAGCTCGCCCGCGGCGACGCGGTGTCCGCCGCTGCGGCGATCCAGCGGGCGTTGCACGAACATGGCCCTAGTGGTCGGCCGGCGCTGTTGTCGGCAGCTGTCGAAATCTACCGTGCCACCGGTGATTTCGTCGCAGCCCGGGCGGCGGCCGATGAGTTGTCGAGGATCTCCGCCAGATCGACTTCGGCCGTCCTACCGGCGATGGCCGCTCAGGCAATGGGGTCGGCGCTTATCGCCGCCGGCGAGATGGCTCCCGCACTGGCCGAGTTGCGGGTCGCCGAGCGCACTTGGCGGACGCTGCACATGCCGTACGAAGCGGCTCGCACGGATCTGCTGCTGGGCCTGGCGTGCACCGCGCTCGGCGACCGGACGAGTGCCGAGATGAAGTTCGACAGCGCCAGAGATGGTTTCGCTGCGCTTGGCGCGGCACCGGATGTGGACCATGTGGATACGCTGCTGGCCGCCCTCGCCGAAGACATCGGCAGAAGTGGTGGCACGTTGTCCGCCCGGGAACAGGAGGTACTCGCGCATTTGGCGGCCGGCCGGACGAACCGGCAGATCGCAGAGCGCCTGGTAGTCAGCCCGCACACAGTCGCACGCCATATCGAGCACATCTACGCCAAACTCGGGGTGGCGAACCGCACGGCCGCCACCGCGTATGCGTACGAACACCACCTGGTTTGATACCGACGACCCAGACCACGGCGATGTGGCGGCCCCGTTTCAAGGATGTGGAGGGTGTGCGACAGAGGCGGTGCAGCTTCCACACCACAACGGTGTCGCCCTCGCGGACGTACGCCATCAAGTCGGCGAGTCCGGGACGATCATCTCGTGCTCCCGACATGGAGTCCGAAAACATCTTGGACACTCCCGCAACGTCGAAGTGCAGTCTGCCCGCTGACCCGTCGAATCGCTATTCGACTGCGCGGCAACCTGTCTCATAGGACGAGCAACGCTTGATCCGAGACAGTTATTCTTGAGACCAACTTTTGAGACCTGTTCACCTGGGTGAAGGCGAGTAATCGACCGGACCTCGGTCTCACATGTCGTCTTGTTACGAGACGGGGTTAGCTTTCCGGTTCGACCCCGTCATGGCATCGCTTCGGCCCACTTCATATGCCCCTCGAAGCCCAGCGATGTCGCCATGGCGCGGTAGCGTTCCCTGAGTTGCCGGTAGGTGGCTTCGTCGCCACGCATCTCGGCGAGGAGCGTACGCAGCCGCAACACCGTGATGTCGAGAACTGCGCAGGGAAAGTTCACCGGTAGGCCTTCAAGCCTCTCGATCGCCGCTTGAGCCTCGCCCATATCGGGCTGGCTTCCGCGGGCCAGCAGCGCCTCAACCAACGTGGCGGTGGCCAGGTCACATATCCCAATGTGTCTGGTCTTAAAGAGATTTTCCGTGAGCGCCCGCAATTGCGTCACGGCACCGTCCAGATCCCCGATCGCGACCCGCTGCCGGGCGAGGTACAGGTCTAAGATGGGGACAACGTTCAGGCCGAAATGCTTCTCTATGCATGTGGCACGAACCTGCGCCAGCATGTCGAATCCGCGCTGAAGGTCTGCGGAGACGTGGTGAACCAGCGTGATTCCGAGGGTCATCCGCAACTGCACCAGCGCGACGTCGTCACTGGACCGCTCGGCGAACTTGAACGCAGTCTCGATGTCGCGCAGCGCGGCATCGTCGGCCAGAAGCACTCCTCGAGGTATCGCGGGCGCGTACTTGAACCGGAGAATGGCAGCGTGCGACAGCGGGTCGGCCTCGTGGGCCAACTCCACTGCCCAGTCCAAGTCCTCGCGCCATCGGCTGCTGCCGGTTGTCCACCTGGCAACACCACGCAACATATGTGCACCGGCCAACGGCGATCCGAAGACAAAGGTGCCGAGGGCGGAATCACCGCCTGCAACGTCGATTACGGCTTGCGACCATCGCAACGCGTCGGTCAACTCACCAGCTTCGATCTTGACTACGATCGCGAATAAGGACAGCCCAATCGTCAAATCCGGATCGCCGATTGACTCGATCACCGCCATGTATTCCGATGCCAGCCGCGACGCCTCAGGGATATGGGCATGCAAGAGCTGCTCCATTACCAGGCCGGCCATGCCAATGGCCAGCGACGCCTTGTCATCGGCTTCTATACACAGCTGTTGTAGCTCCTCGAAGCGGGCTGAGATATCTGGATGAAAACGCCGCCACGCAAGGCCGCACAGCAACGTGCGGGGCGCGATACGCATGGCGGTATATTCCGGATCGTTGCTGGGTACCTCGTCGGCGACCTGGCGTGCGCGCTCCCAACTCATTTGCGCCGCGGCGATGTCGCGGTTGGTCGACCACGAACCGGCGCGCATGTGCCAGCCGAACGCGGCGTGCAGATCACCGGCGGCCTGGAGATGTTCGGCAACCAAGGCGGCGTTCTCGTCGCCCGATTCCGGCTCATGGCTTTCGATCGCGGCAGCCAGCCGCCGATGCAACTGAGCACGATCCGACTTCAGCTGCGACTCGTACGCCACGGCACGAATCATCGGATGGCGGAACACATACTCGGGTTGTCGGGTGAACCTGACCTGATCGATCAGTTCGGCCTTGACCAACTCGTCGAGGGTCGGTTCGATCCCCAGCACGGTTAGCAGGTCGACGCCAAACCGCGAGCCGACCACCGCGGCGGCGCTCAATGTGCGCTTCGCGTTCGGGTCGAGCCGATCGATGCGCGCGGCGATGGTCGCTTGCAGCGTGGCAGGCACGCTCACCTCAGAAAGCTCTGCCGTTGAGGTGTATGTGCCCGACTACTACAGAACTTGGCTGTCGCGCTCAACTCAGTGCCGCACGAGTTACAGGACGGTCCCACCGCTGTCAGGGCACCGCGGCCGTCCCCACCAAGCTCCACGTCAATATGGTGTCACCGCTGCTCAGACAACGTGTGTCATATCGACTGGCGATCCGCTCCGAAGCCGCGCAGCACACCCGGCGACACCGCCATCACGGCTGCGCCGATCCCTTGCGGCGGGCGAGGGCCATTAGCGCCTCGCCAACCTCCGCGCTGGTGGAAACCAGAATCTGGCTGCGGTTCTCCAGATGCAGCGCCTGCGCGCGATGGTCAGGAAGGTTGCCGACACCGCCGGGGATTCAATCGAACAGTCCGGCGCTGGCCTCCCGCCTGCGGCGCTGCTCTTCGGGATCGGGCACCGGCACCGCGGCGACGAGCCGTTGGGTGTACTCGGTCTGCGGGTTACGCAGGATTTGATCCCGCGGGCCCATCTCCTGCAGCACGCCGTTGCGCAGCACCGCGACGTCGTCGGCCAGCCGGTCCACCACGGCCAGGTCGTGGCTGATGAACAGGCAGGCGAACGCCCATTCCCGCTGCAGCTCCTCGAACAGGTCGAGCACCGACGCCTGCACCGACACGTCGAGCGCGCTGGTGGGCTCGTCGGCGACCAGCAGGTCAGGGCTCAGCGCCAGCGCCCGCGCCAGGTTCGCGCGCTGCCGCTGCCCGCCGGACAGCTCGTGCGGGTAGCGCGCGGCGGTGTCTTTGGGCAGCCGCACCGCGTCGAGCAGCTCGGCAACGCGGGCCGTGCACTCCGCGCCGCGCATCACCTTGTGCACCTTCAGCGGCTCGGCGACGCAGTCGCCCACGCGCAGACGCGGATTCAGCGAGGTCGCCGGATCCTGGAACACGAAGCCGAACTTCGCGCGCACCGGCCGGAGCTGCTTCTCGCTCATGTGGGTGATGTCCTGGTCGAGAATCTTGACCGTACCGGTCGTCGGCTTCTGCAGCGCCGCAACGCAGCGCCCGATCGTGGACTTGCCCGAGCCCGACTCCCCCACCAGGCCAAGGGTCTTGCCGCGGTCGATGCTGAACGTGACGTCGTCGACCGCCTTGAACGCCGCCGAGCCGATCGCACCCGGGAACTCGACGCTGAGACGATCGATCTCCAGCACGTTCTCCGTCTTGGTCTCTGCGCCGGCTTGGTGTTCGGGGTTGCCCTGCCCCAGGTGCGGCACCGCCGCCAGCAGAGTGCGGGTGTAATCTTGCGACGGCTCGGCGAAAAGCTTTGCCACAGTCGCGATTTCGACGACCTTGCCCGCGTTCATGACGACGACCCGGTCGGCCAGGTCGGCGACCACCCCCATGTTGTGCGTGATCAGCATGATGGCGCTGCCCAGCCGATCCCGCAGGTCGCGCAACAGTTCCAGGATTTCGGCCTGCACCGTGACATCCAGCGCGGTGGTCGGCTCGTCGGCGAGGATCACCTCCGGGTCGCAGGCGATAGCGCAGGCGATGACCACGCGCTGCTTCTGCCCGCCGGACAGCTGATGCGGATAGAAGCCGTACCGCTGTTCGGGATCGGGTAGCCGCACGAGCCGCAGCAGATCGATCGCCTTGTCCCGGGCCTGCTTTCGGTCGACGTCGGTGTGTGCGCGGATGGCCTCGCTGATCTGGTAGCCGACGGTGAACAGCGGGTCCAGCGCCGCGCCCGGTTCCTGGAACACCATCGCGATGTCCTTACCGCGCAGCGCGGTGAACTGCTTGTCGGACAGCCCGGCGACGTCGCGGTCGCCAAGCAGCACCGTGCCGGTGACCCGGGCGGTGTCCGGCAGCAGCCCGATCGCGGCCCGCGACGACACCGACTTGCCGGAACCGGATTCGCCGACGACGGCCAGCACCTCGCCGGGTTTCACGTCGAATGTGACGTCGTCGACGGCGCGTACCGGACCGGCGTCGGTGCTGAAGGTCACCGAAAGCTGACGATACGAAAGGGCGGGTGCCTCGGGTGCTTGCGTCATGTCAGTTCGCCGCCCGTCGGGTGCGCAGCAGCGGGTTGAGCACCTCGTTGATGCTCTCCCCGACCAGGGTCATGCCCAGCACCGCCAATACGATCGCCGTACCGGGAAAAACCGCGGTCCACCAGATGCCGTTGGAGATGTCCGACAGCGCCTTGTTCAGGTCATAACCCCATTCGGCGGCCTTGGTCGGCTCGATGCCGAAGCCGAGGAACCCCAGCCCGGCCAGCGTCAGGATCGCCTCGGCGCCGTTCAGGGTGATGATCACGGGAAGCGACGAGGTGACGTTGGACAGTATGTGGCGAAACAGGATTCGCGTCGTGCTGGCGCCGGTGACGCGGGCGGCGTCGACAAACGGTTCGACCTTGACCGCCAGCGTCGCGTTGCGGACAACGCGGAAATACTGCGGCACAAACACCGCCATGATCGCCACCGACGCCGACAGGATGCCGCCCAGCGTGCCGGACTGCCCGGCCACAAGGACGATCGACACCACGATCGCCAGCAGCAGCGACGGCATCGCGTACAGCGCGTCCATCACCAGCACCAGCACCCGGTCCAGCCAGCCACCGCGATAACCGGACACCAGGCCGAGCACGACACCGAGCAGCAGCGAGATGATCAGCGACAACACGATCACCATCAGCGCGGTGCGGGCGCCGTAGATCACCCGCGAGTACACGTCCTCGCCCCGCACCGAGGTGCCGAACCAGTGCTGCGCCGACGGTGCCTGCTGGCGCACGAATTCGACGCCGTCCGCGCTGGTCTGGGCGAAGCCGTATCTCGCCAGCAGCGGCGCGAAAAGCGCCACCAGGATGAAGCCCGCGACGAGCACCAGCCCGAGGACGAGGGTGGCGCGTTGCAGCCCGTGGGTGGAACGCAGCAGCCCGAGACCCGGGAACGCGCGGCTCTTCGGCTGTTCGACGACGAGCGTGTCGGCGCCCGCGGCGGCGATCGTCATCTCCTAGAACCTCACCCTCGGGTCGATGAGCGCCACCGCCAGGTCGATCACGAAGCTCATCACCGCCACGACGATCGCGATCACCGTCACGATGCCCTGCACCGCGACGAAGTCGCGCGCCGAAAGATAGCGCGCCAGTTGCAGTCCCAGCCCGTTCCATTCGAACGTGGTCTCGGTGAGCACCGCGCCGCCGAGCAGCAGGGCGATCTGCATGCCCATCACCGTCACCACCGGGACGAGCGCGTTGCGGAACGCGTGGCGGCGGGTCACGACGCCGTAGGAGAGCCCGCGGGCCCGCGCTGCGTCGACATACCCGGCGCGCAGGGTCTGCAGCATGTTCACCCGGACCAGTCGGAGGAACACGCCGGCGGTCAGCAGTCCGAGGGCCAGAGCGGGCAGCACCGCGTGTTTGAGAACGTCGACGATGTAGGTGCTGTTGCCGTAGAGGATGGCGTCGACGATCGCAATGTGGGTCTGCGGTCGCACGCCGGCCAATGCGATCTCGGTGGACGCACTGAAGCGGCCGGACGCGGGCAGCCAGCCCAGCTTCACCGAGAACAGCAGCTTGAGCAGCATCCCGACGAAGAACACCGGGGCGGCGTAGAACAGCACCGCCAGCAGCCGCAGGACCACGTCGGGCACGCGGTCGCGGTGCGTTGCGGCAAACAGCCCCAACGGGATTCCGACGATCATCGCGACCAGCAGGGCCCATACCGCCAGCTCCAGGGTGGCGGCGCCGTTGACCACGATCAGGTCGCTGATCGGGCGTCTGTCGGTCAGCGTGGTGCCGAAGTCGCCGCGGAACAGGCCGGTGAGATAGTCCCAGTACTGCGCCAGCAGCGGACGGTCGAATCCCGCCGCCGCCTTGCGCTCGGCGATCTGCGCCGGGGTGAGTCGGCCGCCGGCGGACGCGGTGATCGGGTCCCCGATACCACGCATCAGGAAGAACACCAGGGTGACCAGGATCCACGCGGTCGGGATGATCAGCAGTGCCCGGACGCCGAGATAGCGAGCCAGGGCGCCGTAGCGCGACTGCCCGCCTGTCCGCTTGGCCGGTTCCGGGGCGGCGGTCGGCGCCGCCTCCGTGGTGGCCGTCATGCTGCCTTCTGCGCCGAGTTCTGCAAGGGCGCGAACTCGAACTTGAACGACTTGTCCAGGGTGACGCCGTCAATGTCCTTGCCCGCCACGGCGATCTGTTTTCCGGTCAGCAGCGGGATCGTCGACAGGTAGTTGTTGGCCATTTCGTCCTGGATCTTGGTGATGATCGCTGCCCGCTTGGCCGGGTCGGGCTGCGTCGCTTCGTCGGTGATGAGCGCGGTGATCTCGGGGTTCTCGAAGTGGTTGCCCAGGAAGTTGTCCGGGGTGAAGAACGGCGTCAGGTAGTTGTCGGCGTCGGGGAAGTCGGGGAACCAGCCGAGCTGATAAAGCGGGTAGGCATCCTTGACCCGTTCGGCGGTGTAGGTCACCCATTCGGTGGACTGCAGGTTGACCCGGAACAGCCCGGTGGCGTCGAGTTGGCCCTTGATCGCGGCGTATTCCTCCGACGACGACACCCCGTAGTGGTCGGGGTTGTACTGCAGGTTCAGCGGTACCGGTGTCGGAACTTGGGCTTCGGCAAGGTATTTCGCGGCTTTGGCGCGGTCGGGTTTGGCGCCGTAGGCGTCCTTGAACGCCTCGTTGGCGCCAGGGATGCTGTCCGGGATCACCGAGTACGCCGGCGTGTAGGTGCCCTTGTACACGTCACGCGCGAGCGCGTCGCGGTCCAGCGACGCGGCGATCGCTTTGCGGATCGCCAGCTTCTGCGCGGGGGTGTCGCCGGGCATGGTGTTCATGTTGAACACGATGTAGCGCAGTTCCCCGCCGGGACCCTCGTGAATGACGAGGTTGGGGTTTTTCCGCAGTCCCTCGATGTCGGTGGGCGACAGGCTGCGCGACGCGACGTCGATGGCCTGGTTCTCGATGTCGATCTTGAGGTTGTCGGTGTTGGCGTAGTACTTGATGCCGACCAGTTCCGTCTTCGGCTTGCCGAACAGCCCTTGATAGTCGGGGTTGGCGCGCAGGCCGATGAGCTGGTTCTTGGAGTAGGTGGTCATCGTGAAGGGACCCGCGAACGGCTCGGCGGCGGCGATCGCATCGTCGTCGAGCACCTTGTCGGCCGGGAACACCTCTTCGTCGATGATCGGTCCGGCGTTGGTGGCGAGCACCTGGGGGAAGGTCTGGTCGTTGGGCAGCTTCAGCTTGAAGTCCACCGTCAACGGATCCGGCGTTTCGACGCTGTCGAGGTTGGCCAGCAGCGACTGCGGTCCGTTGGGATCGTTGATGGCGTTCTCCCTGTCGATGGAGAACTTGACATCCGAGGACGTCAGCGCATGCCCGTTGGCGAACTTGAGGTTCGGTTTGAGCTTGCAGGTGAAGGTCGTCGGCGCGGTGAAGTCGCAGCGTTGCGCGATGTCCGGTTTCAGCTCGCCGCTGCCCGGGACGAAGTTCATCAGAAACGGGTACACCTGGTTCATCACCTGCAGCGACCCGTTGTCGTACGAACCCGCAGGATCGAGCGAGGAGACCTTGTCAGTAGTTCCGACGGTCAGGTACTGACCGGCGACCGCATCCGCTGGGCGACCGAGCCCGCATCCGGCGACGACGAGCGCGAGGGCGGCTAGCGCAGCGGCATGCTTACCGCCGACCAAAGACGCTAGGGACGGCGCATTGCAGGCACGCTGTCGTTCTCCGATTGCATAACGCTAGCTGGATTGGCGCCGGTTCGGGCGGCATTGGCCAGCCGCGATTTCGACGACCTTGCCCGCGTTCATGACGACGACCCGGTCGGCCAGGTCGGCGACCACCCCCATGTTGTGGGTGATCAGCACAATGGCGCTGCCCAGCCGATCTCGCAGGTCGCGCAACAGTTCCAGGATTTCGGGCTTCACCATGACATCCAGCGCAGTGGTCGGCTCGTCGGCGAGGATCACCTCCGGGTCGCAGGAGATAGCGCAGGCGATGACCACGCGCTGCTTCGCCCGCCGGACAGCTGATGCGGATAGAAGCCGTACCGCTGTTCGGGATCGGGTAGCCGCACGAGCCGCAGCAGATCGATCGCCTTGTCCCGAGCCTGCTTTCGGTTGACGTCGGTGTGTGCGCGGATGGCCTCGCTGATCTGGTAGCCGACGGTGAACAGCGGGTCCAACGCCGCGCCCGGTTCCTGGAACACCATCGCGATGTCCTTGCCGCGCAGCGCGGTGAACTGCTTGTCGGACAGCCCGGCGACGTCGCGGTCGCCAAGCAGCACCGTGCCGGTGACCCGGGCGGTGTCCGGCAGCAGCCCGATCGCGGCCCGCGACGACACCGACTTGCCGGAACCGGATTCGCCGACGACGGCCAGCACCTCGCCGGGTTTCACGTCGAATGTGACATCGTCGACGGCGCGTACCGGACCGGCGTCGGTGCTGAAGGTCACCGAAAGCTGACGATACGAAAGGGCGGGTGCCTCTGGTGCTTGCGTCATGTCAGTTCGCCGCCCGCCGGGTGCGCAGCAGCGGGTTGAGCACCTCGTTGATGCTCTCCCCGACCAGGGTCATGCCCAGCACCGCCAATACGATCGCCGTACCGGGAAACACCGCGGTCCACCAGATGCCGTTGGAGATGTCCGACAGCGCCTTGTTCAGGTCGTAACCCCATTCGGCGGCCTTGGTCGGCTCGATGCCGAAGCCGAGGAACCCCAGACCGGCCAGCGTCAGGATCGCCTCGGCGCCGTTCAGGGTGATGATCACGGGAAGCGACGAGGTGACGTTGGACAGTATGTGGCGGAACAGGATTCGCGTCGTGCTGGCGCCGGTGACGCGGGCGGCGTCGACAAACGGCTCGACCTTGACCGCCAGCGTCGCGTTGCGGACCACGCGGAAGTACTGCGGCACAAACACCGCCATGATCGCCACCGACGCCGACAGGATGCCGCCCAGCGTGCCGGACTGCCCGGCCACAAGGACGATGGACACCACGATCGCCAGCAGCAGCGACGGCATCGCGTACAGCGCGTCCATCACCAGCACCAGCACCCGGTCCAGCCAGCCACCGCGATAACCGGACACCAGGCCGAGCACGACACCGAGCAGCAGCGAGATGATCAGCGACAACACGATCACCATCAGCGCGGTGCGGGCGCCGTAGATCACCCGCGAGTACACGTCCTCGCCCCGCACCGAGGTGCCGAACCAGTGCTGCGCCGACGGTGCCTGCTGGCGCACGAATTCGACGCCGTCCGCGCTGGTCTGGGCGAAGCCGTATCTCGCCAGCAGCGGCGCGAAAAGCGCCACCAGGATGAAGCCCGCGACGAGCACCAACCCGAGGACGAGGGTGGCGCGTTGCAGCCCGTGGGTGGAACGCAGCAGCCCCAGACCCGGGAACGCGCGGCTCTTGGGCTGTTCGACGACGAGCGTGTCGGCGCCCGCGGCGATCGTCATCTCCTAGAACCTCACCCTCGGGTCGATGAGCGCCACCGCCAGGTCGATCACGAAGCTCATCACCGCCACGACGATCGCGATCACCGTCACGATGCCCTGCACCGCGACGAAGTCGCGCGCCGAAAGATAGCGCGCCAGTTGCAGTCCCAGCCCGTTCCATTCGAACGTGGTCTCGGTGAGCACCGCGCCGCCGAGCAGCAGGGCGATCTGCATGCCCATCACCGTCACCACCGGGACGAGCGCGTTGCGGAACGCGTGGCGGCGGGTCACGACGCCGTCGGAGAGCCCGCGGGCCCGCGCCGCGTCGACATACCCGGCGCGCAGGGTCTGCAGCATGTTCACCCGGACCAGGCGCAGGAACACGCCGCCGGTCAGCAGTCCGAGGGCCAGCGCCGGCAGCACCGCGTGTTTGAGAACGTCGACGATGTAGGTGCTGTTGCCGTAGAGGATGGCGTCGACGATCGCGATGTGGGTCTGCGGCCGCACGCCGGCCAATGCGATCTCGGTGGACGCACTGAAGCGGCCGGACGCGGGCAGCCAACCCAGCTTCACCGAGAACAGCAGCTTGAGCAGCATGCCGACGAAGAACACCGGGGCGGCGTAGAACAGCACCGCCAGCAGCCGCAGGACCACGTCGGGCACGCGGTCGCGGTGCGTTGCGGCAAACAGCCCCAACGGGATTCCGACGATCATCGCGACCAGCAGGGCCCACACCGCCAGCTCCAGGGTGGCGGCGCCGTTGACCACGATCAGGTCGCTGATCGGGCGTCTGTCGGTCAGCGTGGTGCCGAAGTCGCCGCGGAACAGGCCGGTGAGATAGTCCCAGTACTGCGACAGCAGCGGACGGTCGAACCCCGCCGCCGCCTTGCGCTCGGCGATCTGCGCCGGGGTGAGTCGGCCGCCGGCGGACGCGGTGATCGGGTCCCCGATACCACGCATCAGGAAGAACACCAGGGTGACCAGGATCCACGCGGTCGGGATGATCAGCAGTGCCCGCACGCCGAGATAACGGGCCAAGGCGCCGTAGCGGGTCTGCCCGCCGGCACGCTTGGCCGGTTCCGGGGCGGCGGCCGGCGCCGCCTCCGTGGTGGCCGTCATGCCGCCTTCTGCGCCGAGTTCTGCAAGGGCGCGAACTCGAACTTGAACGACTTGTCCAGGGTGACGCCCTCAATGTCCTTGCCCGCCACGGCGATCTGCTTTCCGGTCAGCAGCGGGATCGTCGACAGGTAGTTGTTGGCCATTTCGTCCTGGATTTTGGTGATGATCGCTGCCCGCTTGGCCGGGTCGGGCTGCGTCGCTTCGTCGGTGATGAGCGCGGTGATCTCCGGGTTCTCGAAGTGGTTGCCCAGGAAGTTGTCCGGGGTGAAGAACGGCGTCAGGTAGTTGTCGGCGTCGGGGAAATCGGGGAACCAGCCGAGCTGGTAGAGCGGGTAGGCATCCTTGACCCGTTCGGCGGTGTAGGTCACCCATTCGGTGGACTGCAGGTTGACCCGGAAGAGCCCGGTGGCGTCGAGTTGGCCCTTGATCGCGGCGTATTCCTCCGACGACGACACCCCGTAGTGGTCGGGGTTGTACTGCAGGTTCAGCGGTACCGGCGTCGGAACTTGGGCGTCGGCAAGGTATTTCGCGGCTTTGGCGCGGTCGGGTTTGGCGCCGTAGGCGACCTTGAACGCCTCGTTGGCGCCAGGGACGCTGTCCGGGATCACCGAGTACGCCGGCGAGTAGGTGCCCTTGTACACGTCGCGCGCGAGCGCGTCGCGGTCCAGCGACGAGGCGATCGCCTTGCGGATCGCCAGCTTCTGCGCGGGGGTGTCGCCGGGCATGGTGTTCATGTTGAACACGATGTAGCGCAGTTCCCCGCCGGGACCCTCGTGAACGACGAGGTTGGGGTTTTTCCGAAGTCCCTCGATGTCGGTGGGCGACAGGCTGCGCGACGCGACGTCGATGGCCTGGTTCTCGATGTCGATCTTGAGGTTGTCGGTGTTGGCGTAGTACTTGATGCCGACCAGTTCCGTCTTCGGCTTGCCGAACAGCCCCTGATATTCGGGGTTGGCGCGCAGGCCGATGAGCTGATTCTTGGCGTAGGTGGTCATCGTGAAGGGACCCGCGAACGGCTCGGCGGCGGCGATCGCATCGTCGTCGAGCACCTTGTCGGCGCGGGAACACCTCTTCGTCGATGATCGGTCCGGCGTTGGTGGCGAGCACCTGGGGGAAGGTCTGGTCGTTGGGCAGCTTCAGCTTGAAGTCCACCGTCAACGGATCCGGCGTTTCGACGCTGTCGAGGTTGGCCAGCAGCGACTGCGGTCCGTTGGGATCGTTGATGGCGTTCTCCCTGTCGATGGAGAACTTGACGTCCGAGGACGTCAGCGCATGCCCGTTGGCGAACTTGAGGTTCGGTTTGAGCTTGCAGGTGAAGGTCGTCGGCGCGGTGAAGTCGCAGCGTTGCGCGATGTCCGGTTTCAGCTCGCCGCTGCCCGGGACGAAGTTCATCAGGAACGGGTACACCTGGTTCATCACCTGCAGCGACCCGTTGTCGTACGAGCCCGCAGGATCGAGCGAGGAGACCTTGTCAGTGGTTCCGACGGTCAGGTACTGACCGGCTGACCGCATCCGCCGGGCGACCGAGCCCGCATCCGGCGACGACGAGCGCGAGGGCGGCTAGCGCAGCGGCATACTTACCGCCGACCAGAGACGCTAGGGACGGCGCAGTGCAGGCACGTTGTCGTTCTCCGATTGCATAACGCTAGCTGGATTGGCGCCGGTTCGGGCGGCATTGGCCAGCGTGCGTTGGATGACGTGCTTGCCGAGCTTGAAACCATCAAACCGTGTAGGGCCGCCGATTCGACTTGGGCCTGGCGCACCCATTTGCGCACCGTCTCGGCACAGCCAACCCCGAGCAGACGAGCGGACCTCACTGATCGCCGCCCACTCCGAATCGTGCTGACCGCTGATCTCAGCGACCATCCGCACCGCCCGCTCGCGTAGCTCCGGCGGATACCTCCTCGACGAACCACCTGCCATGACTCCAACCCTCCCAAGAAGTGGAGTCTCCGGACATCCCGGGGCGGTTCACCTACAGTCAGCAGCAACCGACTCTCGGATCGAGAATCCATGGCATCAAACGCGGCATCGGCCGATCAGGAAAAGCTCACAGACTTCGTGGAGAAGAACGGAATTCACACGTTCAAGATCGGAGCGGTAGACCTTGATGGGCTCTGGCGAGGCAAACGGGTCTCGGCCGAGCACTTCCTGAACAGCGTCCACTCCGACGGGACCTTCTTCTGCAACATCCTGTTCGGCTGGGACATCCAGGACGAGCCGATCCCGGACCTCGCGTACACGGGGTGGCACACCGGTTTTCCGGATATCAACCTGCGTCCGGACATGTCCACGCTCGCGGCGGTGCCGTGGGAACTGGGCACCGCTTCGGTCATCTGTGACGTTTTCGAGCTTGATGGCAGCCCGCTCGATATTTCCCCACGCACGGTGCTTAAGTCGACGGTCGCGCGCGCCGAGTCGCTGGGATTCAGTCCGGTATTCGCCTACGAGTTCGAGTTCTATCTCTTCCGCGGCACGTCCCGTGAGCTGGCGCGCCGACACTGGCGCGACCTCGAGCCGCTCACCGAAGGGCATCACACCGGCAGTGTGTATCGGGACGCCGGCAGTGAGTTCCTAATCGGCGAGGTGCGGCGTCTGCTCGCCGAGTACGGGATCTTCATCGAGGCCAGCAACAGCGAGCACGGTCCGGGCCAGTTCGAGGTCAACATCCATTACTCGGATGCGTTAAGGCCGCCGACAACGCGATGCTGCTCAAGCACACGGTAAAGGAGCTAGCGGCCCGCCAGGGACTGACCGCGTCGTTCATCGCCAAGGTCAATCCGTCGTGGGCGGGATCGTCCGGGCATGTCCATCAGAGCCTGCTGAGCGCGGATGGCGCCGCGGCGTTCGCGAACCCGTCCGATCCCGGACGCCTGAGCGATGTTGGGAGCAACTATCTCGCGGGTCTCGTCGAGCACGCCGCCGACTTGACGGCGATCTACTTGCCGAACGTCAACTCCTACAAGCGAACCGAGGGCGGTGAATGGGCGGGGTCGAGTTCGACCTGGGGGTTGGACAACCGCACGGTGGCCGTCCGCTCCATCCCGAGCAGCGGACAGCGGCGCGCGTTGAGAACAGAATCGCCGGCGCCGACGCGAACCCCTACCTGGTGGTCGCGGCCAATCTGGCTGCCGGACTCGACGGCATCGAACAAGGCCTCACCCCGCCGGTTGTCGAAGGCAACGCGTATGCCCTGCCGGCCGGTCAGGCACCGCCGCTTCCGACATCGCTCGCCGACGCGACCGATCAGCTCCACGCCAGCACCTTCGCCCGGAAACTCC
Source organism: uncultured Actinomycetota bacterium (assembly GCA_963800125.1). Taxonomy (GTDB): domain Bacteria; phylum Actinomycetota; class Actinomycetes; order Mycobacteriales; family Mycobacteriaceae; genus Mycobacterium. Next base: position 104,940 of record CAWDAC010000031.1, read on the forward strand.
TCGGCGATCGCTCGTGGACCACTTCTGCGCGATGCGCCGGTGGGAGATCAAGAACTTGCCGCCACGGTCACCGAATGGGAGATCGCCCGCTACCTCGAGCACATCTGAACAATCCAGTAATCCAGGGAGAAACACATGCATCACCCATGCGGGGTATAACGCTGCGGTCACCGGGGCCGGACGGGGAGAGCCAGGCCAGTTGACCTCGGCGGCTTCCAGTCCCGAAAGGCCGAGGATTCACGCTGCAGCCCGCGACAAGGCTCACCTCGGGCATACAGCGCCGAGCCGCGCCGCCCGAGGCTGGATCTTGGTGTGCCCGCACCGGCGGGGTCGGAGCGGCTGGCGAGCTTCTCTTCGCAGGGCAGCCCAGACTTGTCGTACCCGGCTGCAATGATGGCGTTATGTCCTCGATCGCATCCTCTGACGCCGATGTGGTGCGTCCTGATCAGCGCCTTGAGGCGTTGTTTGAGGAGTTGGCGGAGTTGGCCGGTCAGCGCAACGCGATTGACGGGCGCATCGTGGAGATCGTCGCCGAGGTGGATCGCGACGGGCTGTGGGGCGCCACGGGTGCGCGGTCGGTGGCGGCGTTGGTGGCTTGGAAGACTGGGCGCGTCGTCGGGAAACGCCGCACACGATCGCCACCGTCGCGGGCCGGCTGGAGGAGTTTCCCCGCTGCGCGCAGGGCATGCGGGAGGGCCGGCTGTCGTTGGACCAGGTCGGGGTCATCGCGGCGCGGGCGGGCGAGGGATCCGATGAGCACTATGCGGAGCTGGCCCGGTGCGCCACGGTCAACCAGCTGCGCACCGCGGTCAAGCTGGAACCGCGACCCGAACCCGACCAGCCTGGGCCCGCGCCGGAGCCCTCGATCACCAAGACCACCGATGAGCAGGGTTCAGCTGCTACCGGATCACGCTTCCCGCACCTGGAGGCGGCGAAGTTCGACGCGGCGTTGGCAGTCTCATCGTGATGCGCTGATCGCCGAATGGAAACGCGATCACGACAACGGCGACCGACGCGTCAGGTCAGCGGCCGCCGCGGCCAAGCACCGGCGAGGCGTTTATGCGGCTGGTCGAGGCCGGGTGGGACGCCGAGGCGGCCCGCCGGCCCGCACGGGCAGCACACCACCGTGGTGGTGCATCTCGATGTCGAAGGACACGGGTCGCGGCAGCTGCATCTGGGGCCGCTGCTCGCCGACGCCGACCGCCGATACCTGCTCTGTGACGCCACCTGTGAGGTGTGGTTCGAACGCGACGGGCAGCGCATCGGGGCGGGGCGGGCGACCCGCCTGATCAACCGCCGGCTGCGCCGCGCGCTGGAGCACCGCCACCCCACGTGTGCGGTTCCCGGCTGCGGGGCCACCCGTGGTCTGCATGCCCACCACATCCTGCATTGGGAAGACGGCGGTGCGACCGAGTTGGCCAACCTGGTGCTGCTATGCCCTTATCATCACCGGCTGCACCATCGGGGCGTCCTCACCCTCACCGGACCCCTGACCGGCTGTCCGTCACCGACCGTGCCGGCCAAGCACTCAGTCCGGGGTCGCTGGCTCGCCCCCGAACCGTCGCCACCCGCGGTGGCGCCGTGTCCCGGGCCCACCGGTGAACGCGCCCACTGGTGGTGGTATCAACCCTTCCAGCCCCAACCACCACCGACGAACAACTGAGTCGGTCACCGGGGCCGGTCAACACCAGCGCCGTGTCGCAGTTCAAACGGGTTGGGGCAGACAGGAATTCGTTTCCACACCGGCAGCTACCGCATCGGGAAAATCGGGGCTGACAACCAAACCCGCACTGCCACGGAGGGCGCTACCCGACCACCCTCCGCAACTCCCTCATCAAGATCCGCGCTGACGTGCGCAGCATTTTGAGCCAAGCTTTGTTTTCCTTGCAGGACGCCTCGCAGGCGTGAAAATGGGGTCGGGTCGCCTGCCGACGCCGATGTTTTCTTGGGTGCTCGAACCCGCAAATGAGCCTGGCGCCGGGGCCCGACCTTGCAGGGTCACGCACTGTTGCTTCGAGCACGCCGGTCAGAATTTCGGTTCCCTTGACCGAGGCCCCCAGGCGACCCACCCGATAGAAGTGTTCGGATTCGGTTGGAGGGCAAACGAAGTGGGAGCACGACGCAGACACAAGCAGAAGCCAGCGGTGGCGGCAGGGCCGGTGGAGATTCCCGACGCCGAGCACGAGTTGGTGATCGAGCGGGTCGCCGCGATCGATGTGGCCAAGGCCGCGGGCAAGGTGTGCGTGCGGCTGCCCGGCAAGACGGGGCGCCGGTTCAGCCGGGTGTGGGACGTGTCCGCGCGCACCGGCGCCATCACCGAGCTGGGCGAACAGTTGATCGAGTCAGGCATCGAGAAGGTCACCGTCGAGTCCACCTCGGACTACTGGCGGATCTGGTATTACCTGCTGGAGGCGGCGGGGCTCAAGGTGGACCTGGTCAACGCCCGGGACGTGAAGAATGTGCCGGGCCGGCCCAAGACCGACAAACTCGACGCTGTCTGGCTGGCCAAGCTGTCCGAGAAGGGGCTGCTGCGGCCGTCGTTCGTGCCCCCAGCCCCGATCCGGCGGCTGCGTGACTACACCCGGCTGCGCGAGGACTTGACCCACGAACGCACCCGCTACTGGCAGCGGCTGGAAAAGCTGCTCGAGGACGCGCTGATCAAGGTGTCGGCGGTGGCATCGAAGCTGGACACGCTGTCGACCCGGGACATGATCGAGGCCCTGATCGCCGGTCAGCGCGACCCGCGCCGGCTGGCCGAGCTGGCCCGCGGGCGGATGAAGGCCAAGCACTCGGAGCTGATCGCCGCGCTGGACGGTCGCTTCGATGAGCATCACGGCGAGCTGGCGCGGATGCTGCTGGGCCAGATCGACGCACTGAGCACCCAGATCGACACCCTCTCGGCGCGCATCGAGGAACTGCTCGCCGAGCTACCCGACGACGCTCGGGCCACCGATCACCCCGACGCCGGACCCGGCGGGCCGGTGCGGGCAACGATGCGGATCCCGATCCCGATGCCAGCACCGGCGGCGCGAACCCGATCCGGCTCGACCCCGCCATCGAGGCCGAATGCGCGCTGAGCACCGTCGAGCGGCTCGACGAGATCCCCGGTATCGGCGTGCACAACGCGCAGGACCTGCTGGCCGAGATCGGCCTGGACATGAGCCGGTTCCCCACCCCTGAGCACCTGGTGTCGTGGGCGCGGCTGTGCCCGCGCACCATCCAGTCCGGGCCGATCACCCGCGCTGGCAAGACCGGCAAGGGCAACCCCTATCTGAAGGGCGCGCTCGGCGAGGCGGCCGCCGCGGCCGCCAAGACCAACACCTTCCTCGGCGAACGCTACCGGCGCCTGGTCAAACGCCGCGGCAAACTCAAAGCCCTGGTCGCGGTCGCCCGCTCCATCCTGGTCATCGTCTGGCACCTGCTGGCCAACCCGGCCGCCCGCTTCCGCGACCTTGGCCCCGACTACCACACCAACCGCATCGCCACCGAACGACAGACTGCGCAACCACATCGCCCAACTCGCCGCCATGGGCTACCGGGTCACCCTCGAACCCGCCGCCTAACCCCAAATACACAGCCCCGCAACGACACCCGACTCCGCAGTTCCGCCGGGTCGCTGTCGCCTGCCCACTCACCCTGGTCATTTTCCGGTCAGTCGGGTGGGTATCGCCACCTTGGACCACGACACCGCTCACAGCGGCGGCCGACCGGTAAGGCAGTGGCCAACCGGTAGGGAAGTGATTGTTGGGGTCCGCCGCCCGCACCTGGCGCCATCACAAACGGCACGATCAACGTGTGCCGCGCTCTCCAGGTGGGGGGTGCCCGGCGTAGTAAAAATCCGTCCGTAAAGGTATTGTCTCCACGACGGCGACCCGTGCCCCAATAACGTTTTCGGGACGCGTCGCAAATCGATCGGGAAATCCGGCTCATCGCACGCAGATAGCTCGGGTTTCTGTCGGTGGACGAGCCGTTACCACTCTATTCGTCTTCAGGCAACAATTGTGTGGGCGGCGCCGCGCGGCCGAATACATTCCGGCAGCATGTCGGCTGGTTTCGCATCGGTCTGTGACATCGGCTACCACATCACCGCATTATTAGCTAACACTTCTTTTTGGACACTTTGTCCAAGATTTAGGGCCGCCAGCTTCGCGTCATCTTGCCGGTCCGGATATTTTTCCGGCTCCTTCGCCTCGCCCGCTACCTCCTTCAGCAAGGCAATCGCTTGCCGGTCTCCGTAGGTGACGGCCAGGCGCTCCACCAAGGAAAGGTGTAAGTCGCCGTCGCCGGACCTGCCGAACCCCGCAATGGCGTCGACTTCCCGCTCACCGAGTTGCCGCAAGGGGCTGCGCGATTCGCGCCGATACCTGGCCTGCTGGCCGACCAACTCCAGCAGCTCACGTTGTTTCTCGCGGGTAGATGTCATGGAAAAGACTCCGGTCGGGTCATGGCATCTCCGCTCGACGAACTGTGCCAGGCACTCAACGCCACCCACCCCGGCAGCATTCTCACCCTGCGCTACAGCACCGACCCCACCGGTGACCGTGTCACCAGGGGCGTTCTGGGGGGTTTTCCCGCATGAGGCCGAGGGCAGGTGGACGATGACGTCCAAGGACTGTCGGCGGCTGATTGGAGGCTGGCATGGCAAAGCAGATCACTGTGTGCCCGGTTGCCGACTTGCCCCCGGGGGCGGTGACCGGTGCGGGACCGTATGCCATCGGAAACATCGACGGCAAATACTTCGCGGTCACGCGGCGGTGTCGACATCTGCGCGCAGACTTGGCGGGCGGATCGGTCGAGGACGGGCGACTGGTCTGCCCGTGGCACCAATCTGCTTACGACGTCGAGAACGGACAGATGGTCCGCGGACCTCAACAGATCTTCGCGAAGATCCCCGGACTCGGAATGACGTTCAAGATGCTGACGAAAGTTTGGCCTCTTGGACGCGGCACCGTATCGGTGTCCCGGCAACGACATCGTCGTCGAATAACGTGGCCCGCCTGCGCGATTCGCCTGTCCGTTTTTGGAGCTCCTCCGGGACGTGGGTGGCGCAACGCAGATGCCTGGAACACCCCGCTGAACTCACCGCGGACAATCCCATAACACCCGCCCGCAATAAAGCCCGGTGACGGTGGCCTAACCGGGACAGTGTTCCGGTGGCCCGGTCGCGCGTCAGGTCTACCCGCTGCTCGACTGGTCGGCCAGGTGTGCCGCCGCCCACACAATGCGCTGACCACGTTCGGTGTAGAGGCGAATCAGGTCTCTGTCGACCACGGCTGCTGGCACGGCAGAGACGCGCCGCAACCCTCGATCTGACGACAGTCTTGACGACAACTGTGACGACAGTTGCTGTGCAGGCGACGCCGCCTACACGACCATTTGCGGCCGATCTTGCCTGGTTACTGCGTCT
>CAWDAC010000032.1:0-184313 GCA_963800125.1 uncultured Actinomycetota bacterium
GAAGCGCCGCAAGTTCAGTCCGTGGGGCGTCGTCGCGTGGCTCGTCGGCCTCGGGTTCTTCTTCCCGGTGTTCTGGATGGTCCTGACGGCGTTCAAGCAGGAGGGCGACGCGGCGACCAGTCCGCCGACGCTGTTCTTCACGCCGACGCTGGATCAGTTCGCGGCAGTCTTCGACAAGGGCATCGGGCCGGCGATGCTGAACTCCATCTTCGCCACCGGCATGTCGACCATCCTGGTGCTGCTACTCGGTACGCCTGCCGCGTTCGCATTGTCGCTTCGTCCGGTTCGCAAGACGCAGGACGCCTTGTTCTTCTTCATGAGCACCAAGATGCTGCCCATCGTCGCGGCGATCCTGCCGCTGTACGTGATCGTGTCGAACATCGGTCTGCTGGATAACATCTGGGCTCTGGTCATCCTCTACACGTCGATGAACCTCCCGATCGCGGTATGGATGATGAGGTCGTTCTTCCTCGAGGTTCCGGGTGAACTGCTCGAGGCGGCCAGCCTGGACGGCGCCAGCCTGTGGCGATCGGTGCGAGAGGTGATCCTCCCGCTTGTCTCACCCGGCATCGCGGCCACCGCGCTGATCTGTGTGATCTTCGCCTGGAACGAGTTCTTCTTCGCGGTGAACCTGACCGCGGTGAACGCTCAGACCATGCCTGTTTACCTCGTCGGGTTCATCGCCGGTGAGGGTCAGTACTGGGCGGTGCTGTCAGCGGCGGCAACCATGGCCGCACTTCCCGTGATCCTGTGCGGGTGGTTCGCCCAAAACAAGCTGGTGCGCGGGCTTTCGTTCGGCGCGATCAAGTAGACCCCCTTCAACAGACACGGAGAATCAGCAATGGCAACAATCACCTACAAAAACGCCTCCTGCGTCTACGCGCAGGCGGACACGCTCGCCGTCGACTCGCTCAACCTGGACATCCAGGACGGCGAGTTCGTCGTCCTCGTCGGTCCGTCGGGCTCGGGCAAGAGCACCGCGCTGCGGATGCTGGCCGGCCTGGAGGACATCGACGAGGGCAGCATCGAAATCGGCGGCAAGGACATGACGGGCGTGCCGTCCAAGGACCGCGACATCGCGATGGTGTTTCAGAACTACGCGCTCTACCCCAACAAGACCGTCGCCGAGAACATGGGCTTCGCGCTGAAACTGCGCGGGGTGTCGGCCGACGAGCGGCGCAAGAAGGTCGAGGAGGCCGCCAAGGTCTTGGACCTGACCGACTTCCTGGACCGCAAACCCGCCAAGCTCTCCGGCGGTCAGCGTCAGCGGGTGGCGATGGGCCGCGCGATCGTTCGCGAGCCGCAGGTGTTCTGCATGGACGAACCGCTGTCGAATCTGGACGCGAAACTGCGCGTGCAGACCCGCACCCAGATCGCCGCACTGCAACGACGGCTGGGCACCACCACCGTCTACGTCACCCACGACCAGGTCGAGGCGATGACGATGGGCGACCGGGTGGCCGTGTTGCGGTTCGGCAAGCTGCAACAGTTCGCCGCACCCAACGACCTCTACGACAAGCCGAACAACGCGTTCGTCGCCGGATTCATCGGCTCGCCCGCGATGAACTTGGTGACACTGCCTGTCGCCGCAGACGGCGTTAAGATCGGCGACTCGACACTGGAACTCGAACGCGACACAGTTGACCAAGCTGAAGGATGCGGGGCTGTCGGAGGTCACTTTCGGAATCCGGCCCGAGCAACTCGAACTCACCGATTCGGGCGGGGTGGAGGTCATCGTCGACCTGGTCGAGGACCTCGGGAGCGAGGCGTATGTGTACACGCATGCGGGCTCTGGCTCGGCAGTCTCTGGAGTCGATTTGGTGGCGCGGTGCAACCCGCGCACGGCGCCCAAGCTGGCCGATTCGGTGCGGTTGCGCAGGCATCCCGAGGGCGCGGTTCACCTGTTCCATCCGGAAACCGGCGAGCGCATCAACTGACAGTGCGTGCACCGGAGTTCCGGCTCCGGACACCCTCTGCGGGCCTGCTCGCACTGCCGTGGGACCGCCCGTTGTCGGAGTGGAACGTCCCCGATGTTCCACTGCGCGACATCGCCGTGGGGCCCAGCCGCCACCTGGTGAAGTTCGTCGATGCCGGCGACGTTCTGTGGGCGGTCAAGGACATGCCTGTGCGGGTCGCCGCCAAGGAGTACGACGTTCTGCGCAGGCTCGAGGAGATGGACCTTCCCGCGGTTCGTCCAGCCGGCCTGGTGCTGCAACCCGAGTTCGACACCGCCATCCTGGTCACCCGGTACCTCGAGGGGTCCTGGCAGTACCGCCGCCTGTTCATGCGCCTGCCGCCAGACCAACCGAAGCACCGGGCGCGGCTACTGGATGCGATGGCCGGCCTGTTGTTGGAACTGCATCGCCACGGCGTCTTCTGGGGTGACTGCTCGCTGGCGAATACCTTGTTCTCCCGTGACGGTCAAGTTCTACAGGCATGGCTCGTCGATGCCGAAACGTCCGAGGTGCACCCCACGCTGAGCCGCGGACAGCGCCGGCACGACCTCGAGATCCTGGTGGAGAATGTCGCCATGGGCATGGTCGACCTAGCTGAACGGCTGGGGCGGCCAGAAGCGCTGCAAGACACGTTGATCGCCGAAGCCGAACAGGTTCAGGTGCGTTACGACGAATTGTGGAACGTCCTGCACAACGAGCCGGTTTTCGGCTTTACCGACCGCTACCGCGTCGAGGGGACCGTCCGCCGCCTCAACGAACTCGGTTTCGCGGTCGACGAAGTCTCACTGCAGCCGGTCACCGAGGACCCGAGCCAGCTCAGAATCCATGTCGCCGTTGGTGATCGGCGCTACCACGCGCAACGTCTTCAAGAGCTCACCGGCCTGGACGTCGGCGAGGGACAGGCCCGCATCCTGCTCGGCGACCTGCGCGCCTACCAGGCGCAACTGTGCCGGGAAGTGGGCCACGACGTCGACGAGTCGACCGCCGCCCGGTTGTGGGTGATCGAGGTGGTGACGCCCACCGAGCACCTGGCGCACACGGCGCTGAACTACTCGGGCACTGCCATTCAGGCGTACTGCGATCTACTCGAAGTGCGTTGGCTACTCAGCGAGAAGGCCGGCCGAGACGTCGGCACCAACGCGGCGCTCGCCGCACTCAGCGGCGACGTCATACCCACCGACTCCGCCGCGAAGATGGCCATCGCCGAGGTGCCGACAGCCCCGTTTGCCGTCGTTGAGATCGACGATGATTCCTAATAGCCTCGAACGTTCCTTACCGCTCGAGAATTTGCCGATTCTTCGAGCGGTTAGGAACGTTCGCGCGACTAGGTCACCGGTTGGACGCCCGGGTTGGTGCCCACAGGAACTTCCGGGTTCGCGCCGCTCCCGCTGTCGTCGGTGAACACCTGGTGGGCCATCTCCCGGCAGTTGTTGTCCATCGGGGTCTGGTCGCCCGAGCAGTAGGGGACCAGGTCAGCCGGATCCGCCAGCGCAGCTGGGGCGCCGGAAACTGCAGCGGCGGCTGCCACCAAGCACGCCGCGACGAATCGCGTCACTACTTCAGGGTACAACGGGTATTACGTTGACGTGGTGGAACAGATCGGTCGGGTGAAGCTGACCAACCCGGACAAGGTGCTATACGCCGCGACGGGCACCACCAAAGCCGAGGTATTCGACTACTACATCAGCGTCGCAGAGCTGATGCTCCCGCACATCGCAGGCCGGGCCGCCACCCGCAAGCGCTGGCCCAACGGTGTCGACGAGCCGTCCTTCTTCGAGAAGCAATTGGCCAGCTCCGCGCCCGACTGGCTGAACCGGGCCAGCATCACTCACCGGTCGGGCACCACGACCTACCCGATCATCGACACCGTGGAGGCGCTGGCGTGGATCGGCCAGCAGGCCGCACTGGAGGTCCACGTCCCGCAATGGCGATTCGTTGACGGAAAGCCTGGGCCCGCCACCCGCCTGGTGTTCGACCTGGACCCCGGTGAAGGGGTGACGATGCCGCAGCTGTGCGAGGTGGCGGCCGCCGTCCGCGACCTGATGGGTGACATCGGGCTGACCACCTACCCGCTCACCAGCGGCAGCAAGGGCCTGCACCTGTATGCTCCGCTCGACGAGCCGGTCAGCTCGCGGGGTGCGGTCGTGCTCGCCAAACGCGTTGCGCAGCAACTGGAGAAGGCCATGCCAAAGCTGGTCACCTCGACGATGACCAAGAGCCTGCGTGCCGGCAAGGTGTTTCTCGACTGGAGCCAGAACAACGGGTCGAAGACCACGATCGCCCCGTACTCGCTACGGGGGCGTGAGCATCCCACCGTCGCCGCGCCCCGCACCTGGGACGAAATCGAAGACCCCAAGCTGCGGCATCTGCGCTTCGACGCGGTGCTGAAGCGCATCAAGAAGCAAGGCGACTTGTTGGCGCCGCTCGACGATGCGGTCCCCGAAGGCGACAGGCTGACGACATATCGCAGCATGCGCGATGCGTCCAAAACACCTGAGCCGGTGCCGAGGTCAAATCCCAAGACCGGCAAGAACGACAGGTTCGTAATCCAGGAACATCACGCCCGGCGGTTGCACTACGACCTGCGGCTCGAGCGCGATGGGGTGCTGGTGTCGTGGGCGGTGCCCAAGAACCTGCCCGAAACTCCGTCGGTGAATCATCTCGCCGTTCATACCGAGGACCATCCGCTGGAATACCTGACGTTCGAGGCCACCATCCCGAAGGGGGAGTACGGCGCCGGGAAGATGATCGTCTGGGACACCGGCACCTACGAGACCGAGAAGTTCAACGACATCCCTCCCGACGGACCTGAAAAAGGCGGCGAGGTGATTGTCACCCTGCATGGCGACAGGATCGATGGCCGCTACGCGCTGATCCAAACCGACGGCAAGAACTGGCTGGCCCATCGGATGAAGGAGCAAAAGAACCCTCGCGCAGGCGATCTCGCACCGATGCTGGCGACGGAGGGTTCGGTGGAGAAGCTGAAGTCAACGCAGTGGGCGTTCGAGGGAAAGTTTGACGGCTATCGGCTGTTGGTCGACGCCGATCACGGCAGGCTGAGCTTGCGATCACGCAGCGGGCGCGACGTCACTCGCGAGTACCCGCAACTCGAGGCGCTGGCCGCGGACCTCGCCGACCATCACGTGATCCTCGACGGCGAGGTGGTGGCGCTCGACGAGTCGGGAGTGCCCAGCTTCGGCGAGATGCAGAACCGCGCGCGCTCCACCCGCATCGAATACTGGGCCTTCGACATCCTGCAGCTCGACGACCGATCGCTCTTGCGCGCAAAGTATTCCGACCGCAGGCGGATTTTGGAGGCGCTTGCCGACGGAGGGGACGTGATTGTTCCCGACCTGCTGCCGGGTGACGGGCCCGAAGCCCTGGAATACGTGCGTAAGCAACGCTGGGAAGGCGTCGTCGCCAAGAAGCGGGACTCGACCTACCAACCGGGCCGGCGGTCATCGTCGTGGATCAAGGACAAGATCTGGAATACCCAGGAGGTCGTGATCGGCGGCTGGCGCGAGGGCACCGGCGGCCGCACCAGCCGGATCGGCGCCCTGATGCTCGGCATCCCCGAAGGGGACGGCCTGCACTTCGCCGGGCGCGTCGGCACCGGGTTCACCGACAAGGCGCTGACCAAGCTGAGGGAGACCCTCAAACCGCTGGAAACCGACGAATCGCCTTTCAACACCAGGCTTCCCACCCAAGACCGCAAGGGAGTGACCTTCGTTCGCCCAGAGCTGGTGGGGGAGGTCCGCTACAGCGAGCGGACCACCGACGGCCGATTGCGTCAGCCCAGCTGGCGTGGGCTGCGGCCTGACAAGAGTCCCGACGAGGTCGTATGGGAGTGACTGCGCGGGCTCACATCTCAGCGCCAGGAATCAAGGTCACCTTGACGGATTCAGCGCCGCGGCCCACGAGATCGAGGCCGGCGCGGAACTCCTGCAGGGGAAGCTGATGGCTGCAAATGCGATCCAGCGGCAGGGCTTTCGCTTCAATCATGGAGATGGCCGTCGGCCAGCAGTACGGGCCTAGGTGGGCACCGAGCACGTCGAGTTCCTTGGCGTCACTGATGATGGTCCAGTCGACGGTAACCGGCGAGCCAAATACTCCGTACTCAACGTAGCGGCCCAGTCTGCGCAACAGGTTCAGACCCTGGGGAACGGCGGACGGGTGCCCCGTGGCGTCGAGGTACACGTCGGCGCCGTATCCCTCGGTCAAATCACGCACCGCGGTTTCCGCGTCGTCAGTGCCGACGTTGAGGGTGATGTCAGCCCCGCACGCGGCGGCTAGGTCGAGCTTCGCCGGCACGTGATCCAACGCGATCACATGGGCCGGACTCTTCGCGCGCGCCCCCGCGATCATGCCCAATCCGATCGGACCGCAGCCGGCGACAACGACGACGTCGCCAAAGTTGACGGATGCCCGTTCGACGGCGTGCAGTGCGCACGACAGCGGTTCGGCGAACGCCGCGTGCGCAGCGGGGATGTCGGCGGACACCTTGTGGACGATGGCGTCAGCAGGATAGATCATGTATTCGGCCATTGCCCCGTTCACGGTGCGGCGAAAGCCGAAGATGCTGTGCGGCGCGCACATCCAATATTGGCCGCGGTGGCAGAACCGGCAATTCCAGCACGGGACGATCTGCTCCGCCACGGCGCGGTCGCCGGTGTCCACACCCCACCGTTGCCGGCCGAGATCGTCAATGGCGACGATCTCGCCGACGAATTCGTGGCCGGGTGTGACCAGCAGGTCGACGTTGGGCGGGACGGGGCCGTCGCCCCAGTACATGGGTGCCCCGTGGTAGCACTTGAGGTCGCTCGCGCAGATCCCGACGGCCTGCACTTTCACCAACGCTTCGCCCGGCCCCGGGGTTGGCACGGGAACCTGCTCGAGTCGGTAGTCCTCACGGCCGTGGATCACTACCGCCTGCATCGTCGGGTTCACCCCAACCTCCTTTTCCCGTACGTGGGCGTGTGTTGCGTGGCGTTGATGCGCAGGCGCCTACTCGTTTCGGCAGCAGTGCTCGTGGAGTCGTGGTCGTGCAGCGGACGGGCGAGATCGATGGTGGCGCTCATCGTCACCTGTGCTGTGGATGCGTTGGGCAAGAACAGGGTTCCTTCGTTCTGAACGGCGGCGGCGCCCCACTGCAGGGCGGTGGCCAATGCTTCGCCCCGGCCTTGCGGGCAGCTCAGATAACCGGCGAGCATGGCGTCGCCTGCACCGACGGTACTGACGACCCTGTCTACCGGTGCGTGACCCCACACGGCTCCTGCGGCGTCGACGAGAATCGCGCCATCGCCGCCGAGGCTGGCCAACACGGTGCGGGCACCGCGACGGCGTACTTCCTGGGCGGCTTCGATGACCTCGCCGAGAGTCTGCGGTACCCGGCCGGTCAGTTCCGCGAGTTCGTGCACATTGGGCTTCACCAGATCTGGCTCTGCCGAGAGGCTTTCGGCCAGTGCTTCCCCGGAGGTGTCGACGGCGACAGGCACACCGCTTCGGTGTCCGAGTTCGACCACTTCGCCGTACCAGTCGGCGGGCACGCCCGCGGGCAGGCTACCTGCGCCGACCAGCCAGCGGGCGCCGCCGACCTGTGCGGCGACAGCGGCCAGCAGTCGGTCGGTCTCCTCGCGGCTCAGCAAGGGCCCTGTCTCGTTGATCTTGGTGACGGAGCCGTTCGGTTGGGTGAGGCTGATGTTGCTGCGAATCTCTCCGGCGATGGGAACGATGACGGTGTCCAACCCTGCGGTGTTGAGCATCTGGCGTAACTGCACGCCGACGGAACCTCCGGCGGTGACGACGGCGCGCACCGGCACGTCGTGCGCGTGCAGCGCGAGGGCGACGTTGACGCCCTTGCCGCTGGGTTCGCTCCGGCCGCGTTGGCTGCGGTTGACCGATCCGAGCACGATGTCGTCGAGGAACACGGTGCGGTCCACGCTCGGGTTCGGTGTCAGGGTGATGATCATGCTCGCTCCACTTCGATTCCGGCGGTACGCAATTGCGCGTATTGGCCGTCGGTCAGACCGGTATCGCTGATAAGGATGTCGATGTCATCGAGGTCGCCGTGTTTGGTGCCCTTGACGACGCCGAACTTGCTGTGGTCGGCCAACAGGACACGCTTCGCTGCGCAGTCGAGCATCAACCGCTTCACGGCCGCCTCGGCCGGGTCGGGCGTGGTCAGCCCCCGCGTCATCGAAATGCCGTTTGTGCCCAGAAAGGCGACGTCGACATTGATCTCGGCCAGTGCACGCACCGCCCAGTCACCGACCTCGGCGAAAGTTACGTTGCGCAGCCGCCCACCAAGGGTGAAGACAGTGAGCCGCGGTCGGGTCAGCAGCGACATCGCCAGGGGCACAGTGTTGGTGTAAACCGTCAGGTCGCGGTCGCCGGGGAACAGCTCGACCAGTTTGGCTGTCGTGGATCCGGCGTCGATGAGCACCGAGCCCCTTGCCGGCAGATGGTTGAGCGCGGCCTGGGCGATGCGGGTCTTCTCCGACGCCAATTGCGTTCGCGTCTCAACCGCCGGCTCGAATGCCAGCGATTGGACGGGTACCGCGCCGCCGTGCACGCGGCGCAGTAGACCTTGGCGCTCGAGCGCGATGAGATCCTTGCGGATCGTCTCCCCAGTTACGCCGAGGGACTCTGCGACTTCCATTGCGTCGACGCGGCCGTTACTGAGTAGTCGATCGAGGATGTGGTTCTTGCGCTGGTCGGCGTACGGGGTGCGGGCATCGACTTTGTCGGTCATGACACCGCCACTGGAGAGGCCGACGCGTCGGCGGCCGCGGCCTTGGCAGCCAGCAGCGCCGCACCGCGGGCACCGGCCTCGTTGACATCGGCCTGCACGAGTTCTCCGAAGCGGCGCCGCTTGACCGCGATGAGCCCGGCGCTGCGCGACCATCCACCGGTGACCACCAACGTCCGGTGCGCTCCGCTGACCGCGCTCATCGCATCGTGGATCTCGGCGGCCTGCTCGGTGACCTCTTCAAGGGCCGCGCGCCACAGATGGGCGGGGCTGGCAGTGTCGGCGACGCCCAGGACGTCGAGTCTGCCGAATGCCGGTGCCACGACGCGCATCTCGGGCAGGGGCAAGGCGATGGCGTCAGCGTCCAGGGTTGGCAGGTCGCCTCTTTCCTTACCGAGCAGGGCGAGTATGCGTTGCAGCGCAAGCCCGCCCTGCGTTGCGCCGAGCAGGCACCAGTGGTCGGCGACGGCGTGCCAGCCGGTGGTGATGCCTGCCTCGGCGAGGTCGGCGACGACGTCGGGGGAGAGGCCCGGTGCGATGGTCCGGACCAGCGCTTCAGCGGTACCGCAGGAATCCAGCTCGTCACCGGGTCCGTCTGCGCCTGCGCCGATTACTGCGGCCTGGTGATCGTGGCCTGCGACGGTCAGCACCGCCCCGGCCAATCGCGGCAGCCCGGCCTCGGCACTGACCCGGCCCAGTGGGGTCCCTGCCGTGACCAGCGGCGGCATCAGCGATTGACTGGCCCCTGACCAGGCCAGGGTGTCTTCCCACCAGGAGCGCTGCGACAGCCGCAACCACCCGGTCCGGGAAGCGAGTGACTGTTCGGTGGCTTCCTCACCGCCGAACCCACGCACGATCCACTCCGCGACGTTGAGCCGGCGCACTGCGCGGCGCGCCGAGGGGACGTTGTCGATCAGCCACCGGTGCTTTGTCAGAGACCACTGCTGCCGCAGCGGCAACCCGGTCGTCGCCGAGAAGTTCTGTGCGCGAATGGCGTCACGCAGACTTTCCAGCTCCGCATGGTCGCGAGTGTCATGCCAGGCGATGACGGGCGCCACCGGCTCGCCGCGCTTGTCGAGTAGCACTCCGGATTCGGCCAGGCTTGCCACGCCGATGCCGCCGATGATGCCGGGCGGGCAGTCGGCCAACGCTTCGGCGACGGCAGACTTGGCGGCCGCGAGCAGGGCGGTCGCATCGAGTTCGGCGCCAGACGTCGTCACCGTCCAGGGGGTGGTGGCGCGCCCGGACGCGACAGGATCGCCGTCCGCCGTGAACACCACAGCCTTGCTGGTGGTGGTCCCGACGTCGAGGCCGACGAACAGCGTGCCGTGCATTTCGCTCCTCTACGGTGAGAGCTTGTCCAATTGGAATCTGATGTATATAGTTGCGATTCATTGGAATCTTGTCAAGGTGCGCACGGCGACGATCCGCCTGGTGCCTACCCGCTAGGAAGGACGCCTGATGCCGCTCGCCCGAACCGCCGACCTGGTCGCCGCCGCGTATCGCGCGGGCTCGGGAGTCGTGGCCTTCAACGTCATCACCCTCGAGCACGCCGAGGCGATCGTCGCGGGTGCCGAAAAGGCCAACCGGCCGGTGATCCTGCAGATCAGCGAGAACGCGGTGAAGTTCCACTACGGCCGATTGGCGCCGATCGCCGCCGCAACCACGGCAGTCGCCGCGGCAGCCGCCATCCCCGCGTCGGTCCACCTCGACCACGTCGAGGACGAGAAGCTCCTGCACGCCGGTGCCGAAAACGGCGCCAGCTCAGCGATGTTCGACGCCTCCAAACTCAACTACGACGCCAACGTCGGGGCCACCAAGGCGGCCGCGGATTGGGCTCACCGACGCGGCATGTTCCTCGAAGCCGAACTGGGCAAGGTCGGCGGAAAGGACGGAGCGCATGCCCCCGGAGTACGCACCGACCCCGCGGAGGCTGCTGCCTTCGTAGCCGCCACGGGCGTCGACGCCTTAGCGGTCGCCGTGGGTAGCTCCCATGCCATGTCGCAGCGGACCGCGTCGTTGGACCTCGATCTCATCGCCCGGCTGCGGTCGGCGGTGCCCGTGCCGCTCGTGCTGCACGGCTCCTCGGGAGTTGCCGACGAAGAACTTCGCAAGGCCGTGAGTGCCGGCATCACCAAGATCAACGTCGGGACCCTGCTCAACGTCCACTTCACCGAAGCCGTGCGCTCCCACCTAGCGTTCGACGGCAAGGTGACGGACCCGCGCAAATACCTCCTAGCGGCGCGGGTCGCCATCGCCGATGCGGTGGCTGCCATGTTCAGCGCGATCGACTGACCGCGACCAGGCGATGGTGGTGTCGTGTAGCGCGCTCGCGCGGAGTGGGATCGCGCGGAGTAGTGACATCCCACCGCGACCAGTCAGGCGACGAGGTCGTCTGGGAGTGGCGGATTAGCATCACTGGCCATGGGCTCAGTTTCGGTCATCACCGGTGGTGCAGGCGGCATGGGTCTCGCCACAGCGAAGATCGTCGGGCGAGACCACACCGTCGTCCTCTGCGACGTCAGGCAGGACCGGCTCGACGCCGCGCTCGCCGCGCTCAACGACCTCGGGATGACCCCGAAGGCCGTCAACTGCGACGTCACCGACCGACAGGCGGTCGACGGGCTGATCGAGACCGCATCCGGGCTCGGTACCGTCGCCTCCGTCATTCACACCGCGGGCGTGAGCCCGAGCATGGGCGACGCCGACTACGTCATGAGGACCAACGCGATCGGCACGGTCAACGTCAACGAAGGCTTCTTCCGGATCGCAGGCGAGGGCTTCGCGATCGTCAACGTGGCGTCGATGGCGGCCCATATGTTGCCCGAGAACATGGTTCCGACAGGGCAATTCCCGCAGGCCCTAGCAGGACGAAGACGCCTTCATGAAGGAAATGATGTTGGCGTGCAACGTTTTTCCGGAGGAGGCGCGGCCCGGGATGGCGTACGCCATCAGCAAGAGCTTCGTCAGGTGGTACTGCACATCACAATCCGAAAGGTTCGGAAGTCGGGGTGCCCGCATCGTTTCCGTCTCCCCGGGGTCCATCGACACCGAGATGGGCAGGCTGGAGGAGCAGAGCGGGGCCGGTGCGATGGTCACCGACGCCGCCGTCCCACCGTGGGGCAAGCCGGAGGAGATGGCGGAGCTGCTGGCATTCTGCGCCAGCGACAGGGCCGGCTACCTCACCGGCACCGACATCCTGAGCGACGGCGGAGTGATCGCCTCCATGACGGAACGAGCCAGGCTGGCTGCCGATAGCGGCTAGGCGCTCACATCACATCGACCCAGATGGTGAAGGCCGCCGTCCCGACGGCGAGTATCGCCAGCAGGATCGAGTCGGTGGTGCGCAGCTGTGTCGCGTCGGATTTCTCGAGGCGTAGTTCGCGGGCGAGCAGGAATAGCGGAAACGTCACGCTGATCGCGATCACGAACCCGCCGAGGATGTAGGCCCACACGTACTTGACGCCGTGCTTCCTCGCCTCGATGACCATCAGTATCGCTACCGCGAGGAACAGGAGAAAGAGGTCGACGGTGATCGACCGCGACGCGGGATTGACCTTGAGGTCCTCCCAGAAACCGATGTAACTCCCGCCGCCGCGGAGGTGGACGATGTTCTGACTCCAGGTGGCGACAAGCGCGGCAAGCGCGATAGCGGCATAGACGGCGCACAGCACTTTCCGGGACATGAGCATCCGCTCACGGTAGAAGGAGCCGACCGCGAGGACTTGTCGATCGCATCATCTATTATCTACGTATGAATGCAGATAGTGCGGATCGCGCCAGCATCGACGACGACCAGGTGGGTCTGATCGTCGAGGTGTTCCGGATGCTGGCCGACACCACCCGGGTCCAGGTGCTGTGGGCGCTGGTCGACCGGGAGCTGTCTGTCAACGAACTCGCGGAGTTCGTCGGCAAGCCGGCGCCGTCCGTCTCGCAGCACCTGGCCAAGCTGCGGATGGCCCGCTTGGTTCGCACCCGCAGGGCGGGCACCACCATCTACTACAGCATCGAGAACGAGCATGTCCGCCAGTTGGTCAGCGACGCAGTGTTCAACGCCGAACATGCTGGCCCGGGCGTGCCCGCCCACCACCGCGGCGAGGTGCGCCCGCTGACTGCGCGGAAGGCGGGCGGGTAGTGGCGCACGCCCTCATCCCGCACAGCCACGACGCCGCTGACAGCGTCGATAGCGCGCTGGAATCCAGTGCGATCGGCATCCGCGCGGTAAAAATCAGCCTGGTCGCGCTCGGTGTCACCGCGCTCGCGCAGGCCGCCATCGTGTTCGTGTCCGGTTCGGTTGCCCTGGCGGCGGACACCATTCACAACTTCTCGGATGCATTGACAGCGGTGCCGTTGTGGATCGCTTTCGCACTGGGCACCCGCGCCGCGACGACGGCGCTACACCTACGGCTTCGGCCGCGCCGAGGATCTGGCCGGGCTCTTCGTGGTCGCGATGATCGCCCTGTCGGCCGTCGTCGCGGGCTACGAGGCCGTCATGCGGCTGATCCACCCGGTGCAGATCGAGCACGTGGGCTGGGTCGCCGCCGCAGGCCTCGTCGGCTTCATCGGCAACGAACTGGTGGCGCTATACCGGATCCGGGTCGGCCGCCGAATCGGTTCTGCCGCACTGGTTGCCGACGGCCTGCATGCCCGTACCGACGGCTTCACGTCGTTGGCGGTGCTGCTGTCCGCAGGCGGTGTCGCGCTCGGGTTCCCGCTGGCCGACCCGGTCGTCGGCGTGCTGATCACCGTGGCGATCCTGGCCGTGCTGCGCACCGCGGCGCGGGACGTGTTCCGGCGCTTGATGGACGGGGTCGATCCGGAACTCGTCGACGCCGCCGAAGCGGCGCTTGCGTCACGGCCCGGCGTCAAGGCGGTGCGCAGCGTGCGGATGCGCTGGATCGGGCACCGCCTGCACGCCGACGCCGAATTGGAGATCGATTCCGGCGCCACGCTCGAGGCAGCGCACAGCATCGCCCGGGAGGCCGAACACGAGCTGATCCATGAAGTGCCGAAGCTGGCTCAGGTGCGGGTCCACTGCTCAGTGAGCCGGAACAGGTAGGCAAGTGCCGGCAGTACGCGACTAGCGGGTATCGTCTTCGCGACATGGGGCTGTGAGGCACATCCCCCGCCAGAACGTCACCTTGAAGAGATGATGACCATCGATATCTGCGTTACGAAGGTTCACCCCCCCCGTGCGATCACGGGGCGAGGTGTTCGACGCGGCAGAAATCCGCCAGTACCTAGACACCGCGTACGTTGTGCGCCTGCGTCTGAGGGAATAGCGGATGGGCAGCGCGCCGCTCAAGCACGCCCGCGTCGACATCGGGCCGGTTGCCGTCGACGACCTTCAACTGCCCGGCGAGCTGGAAGCATCGCCCGATCCGCTCAACAAAGTCGTCGCGGTGTGGGCCAACGACGGCAAGGTGTCGGCTCAATGCGGCGGCCTGACCGGCGAAGCCGCGCCGGGCTAGGTCACCCCCGACTGATCCATCCGGTGCCGCACCCGCCGCATCAGCGAGTTGCGCTTGTAGCCGGTGAAATCGAACCCCCGCGTGTCCCGCATGTAGCGCAACAGGGCTTCAAACGTGCCATCGGTCTGCCCATCCACTATTCGCCCCTGTTCGCCGATGGTGTACCGCGAAACTGAAGATACCCGGGGCTACAGCCGGTTCTCGGGTCCGATGATCGCCCACACGGTTTTTCCCGACGGCATGGGCGAATTGCCCCATATCCGGCACAGGGCGTTCACGATGCTCAGCCCGGACGGAGCGCCGGTGGAGCGCGACGATTCATGAACGCCGGCCGGGACGTGGCTGGCATCCTCCACTGCCACCGTCACGGTTGCGCCGTCGGTTTCCAGCCGGAGGCCCGCCGGGCTGTCCGTGTGTTGCAGAACGTTCTCGACGAATGCCGTGGCGACCACCTGCGCGACCGCGATCAAGTCCGGAATTGACCAGGCCTGCAGCGACTCCGCCACGAAGGTGCGGGAATGACGCAAGCTGGTGAAATCAGCGGGTAGCTCGACGCGTGCACGCCTGCGGCGTGGACGCGACCCGGCCAGCGCCAAAGCATTGCAGGCAGATTCGACAGTCGGAAACACGGGGACGTAGCGCGCCACACCGTTGCGGACGACGGCGTCTCGGCCGATACGGTGCGCGCACACCAGCGCGATCGGCACCTCAGGCCAGCGTTCGACGTGCCAGCGCGCACTGGTGAAGACCGCCCATGCCGACTCCCGGGGAACGAACAGTTCGCTTACGTCGACGATGACCGCCGAGGGATCGTCCAGCGCTGCCTTGATGATTCTGTCGCGCAGCGACAGGTAAGTGGTGGCGTCAAGCACTCCTCGCGGAGTGAGCAGGATGACTTGGCCCACCGCTTCGGACGCGACGGCAATGTCCTGCCGTGGGTCACTAGCCACCGCGCTCACCCGCGCCGGAAGTTGTGTCCGAGAGCCGTCTGCCGAGTATCGACATCGCACGCTCGGCCTCGTCGGCCGCCTCGGCATACAGGTGGTGCAACCCGCCCGGGCCCACAGTGTCGGCCAGCTTCCGGGACAGCTTCGCCTTTTCCTGCAGGCTGCGAAATGCAACCCAGAGCGCGCCCTCGACTTCGTCGTCGCGTGCCTTGAGCAGGGCATCGCCGCTCCAGGCGTGACCGACCCGGCAGCGATAGTTGTTGTCGTTCAACGTCATCAGGGAGCCGTTGCAGTCCGGGCAGGTGTATCCCGAGCGCGGTCCCAGCGCCTCACCGTCGAACGCTGTCGAGAAACTGCGGCCCATCGCGATCCGGTTCTCAAGTTCCATGTGTCTGTCCGGTTCCATGTCCCGCTCCTCGGTTTCTCGATCCGCCAGCTGTGCGAGCAGCGAACCGATCTCGGCGGCAGTGGCTTTGTGGTCGACGACGCCCGCGGCGAGGGCGTTCTGCGGCATGGCCGGAAATAACGCATCGTCAGGTCGTTGCACGACGGTGGTGCCGCCCCTCGAGCGGATCGCCGCTGTCCCGACCACGCCGTCATCGAGGACGTCGGACATCAGCACCCCGATCGAGCGCGGGCCGAAGCCGAGTGCGACGGATCGGAACAGGGCGTCGATCGCCGGCCGGTACCCGTTCTCCGTCGGGCCATCCGACAAGGCGACGCGATGGTCGTCGACAAGCAGGTGGTGGTTGGGAACACCCACGTAAATCAGCCCGGGCTCCAACTCCGCCCCGTGGGCCGCCGAGGTCGTGGGCAGCGGTCCACTGCGATCGATGATCCTGGCCAGCACACTTGGCGCGTTGGCGGGCATGTGCAGGGCGACCAAGATCGCGTACGGGAGATCGACCGGAAGGCGGGAGGCGAACTTGGTGAGCGCCTCGACCCCGCCGGCGGATGCCCCGACCGCGACTACTCCGCGCAGTGCGCAGTTGTGATGACCACTGGTACTCGTCATCTTTGATTGGTTACCCATGCCAGATGTGGGCAACCCTCTGTCTCGAACTGGCTTGACCTGTCGCTCTCGCCGCAAGCTGATTTCGACGCGACGCCTTTTTGCCGCAGGCGAATAGGTCCAGCATTGGGTCGTTGCCGGCCGTTAGACCTTGGCGATCACCTTCTCGGCGAACATTTCCAGACTGCGGATCTTGGTGTTCAGCGGCTCGGTGTCGCGGCCGGTGATGTAGGGAATCCGGAAGCCGACGATGACGTCGGAGACGCCCTTGTCCTCGAGGCGTTTGATGCCGTCCGGGGTGAATCCGTCGGCGGACATGACGTGGATCTCGAACGGCCCGGTTCGATCCTCTTCCGCGCGAATTTCCTTGAGCCTCGAGATGAGCCGGTCGAGCTCCTTGCGGCCGCTACCGCCATGCATCCAGCCGTCGCAGCGCGCCGCCCGGCGCAGCGCGACGTCGGCGTGGCCGCCGACCAGGATCGGGATCGGCTTGGTCGGGGCCGGCGTCATCTTGGTCTTCGGGATGTCGTAGAACTCGCCGTGAAACTCGAAGTAGTCACCGGATGTCAGCCCCTTGATGATCTCGATGCACTCGTCCATTCGCTTGCCGCGCTTGGCAAACGGGACGCCCATCAATTCGTAGTCCTCCGGCCACGGGCTGGTGCCGACGCCGAGCCCGAGCCGGTTGCCGAACAGCGCCGCCAGCGATCCGGCCTGCTTGGCGACCAGCGCAGGCGGCCGGATCGGCAGCTTCAGCACGAAGAAATTGAACTTCAGCCTCGTTGTCACCGCGCATAGCGCGCCTGCCAGGACAAACGCCTCGATGAACTCCTTGCCGTCCAGGAACTCGCGGCTGCCGTCGCGGGTATACGGGTACTTCGCGTCCGACTCGAATGGGTAGGCGAGACTGTCCGCGATCGTCATGGCGTGGTATCCCGCCTCTTCGGCGGCCTTGGCCAACGGGATGTAGTACGTCGGGTCGGTCATCGCCTCCGCGTAAGTGAACCGCACAGCGCCTCCTGGTATCGGTGACCCGAATACTAGAACGTGTTCTAGCCTCAGGTTTGAGCACCGCCGTGGCGGGAACATGGTGGCGGTGAGCGCGCTATCGAAAGCCCTGTACACGCCCCTGTCGATCGCCAGCAGTGTCGCGGGCGGCCTGCTCGCCGGCGCGGTGTTCTCCCGTATCTGGAAGCGGATGAAAGAACCGGATCAGGAACCCCCCGATCCGAAGGATTTGGACCGCTCGGGCCGGGAGGCGCTTGCGGCCGCCGCCTTGCAGGGTTTCGTGTTCGGACTGGTCCGCGCCGCCGTCGACCGTGCGACGGCGCGCGGTTACCGCGCCGTCACCCACGAGAGTCCCAGGTAGCCGCAGGGGCATCATGACGTAGGTGCGCACCTCGCAGCCTGCCAATCGCCCCTGGCTCACCCGCAATGTGCGGGTGCTGTCTGCCGTCTCGTTTCTGCAGGACACCGCGAGCGAACTGCTGTACCCGCTGCTGCCGATCTACCTCACGTCGGTCCTGGGTGCGCCGGCGGCGGTCGTCGGGGCTGTCGAGGGTGCCGCCGAAGGAGCGGCATCGCTGACCAAACTCGCTGCGGGTCCCCTCAGCGATCGGTTCGCCCGCCGCCCACTGATCGCAACCGGCTACGGCATGGCGGCGCTCGGCAAGGTCATCGTCGCGGCGGCCACGGCCTGGCCGGGTGTGCTGGCCGGACGGGTGGTCGACCGGCTCGGCAAGGGGATTCGCGGGGCGCCACGAGACGCGCTGCTCGTCGAGGACATCGACGAAGCGGACCGGGGTCGGGTGTTCGGCTTCCACCGCGCGATGGACACCTTGGGTGCGGTGGTCGGCCCACTGCTGGGGCTGGCCGGTTACGAATTACTCGACCACCAGATCGCGCCGCTGCTCTGGGTTGCCGTCGTCCCGGCGGTGCTGAGCGTGGCGCTGGTGTTTCTTGTACGGGAGAGCCGGCGACCTCCTCGTGCGCAGCGGACACCCGTCTTCGCGCGGGCGCGCGACCTGCCGCGTCGTTACTGGCGGGTGGTGGCGGTGCTGGTCGCCTTCGGCATCGTCAACTTCCCCGACGCTCTGCTGTTGTTGCGGCTGAACGAGATTGGCTTCTCGGTCGTCGAGGTGATCTTGGCCTACGTCGGATACAACCTGGTGTACGCCTTGTCCAGTTATCCGGCCGGGCTGCTCGCCGACCGCATGCCGCGGCCCGCGGTGTTCGGAATCGGTCTGGTGTTCTTCGCGGTCGGCTACATCGGGCTCGGCCTGACCACCGACACCGTCGCGGCATGGGTCCTGATCGGTGTCTACGGACTGTTCACCGGCTGCACGGACGGCGTTGGGAAGGCATGGATTTCATCGCTAGTCGGATCCGATCTGCAGGGCAGCGCGCAGGGTGTGTTCCAGGGCGCCAGTGGTTTCGCGGTGCTTGTCGCGGGCCTGTGGGCCGGCTTCCTGTGGGGGACCGACGGCCGCTTGCCGCTGTTGGTCTCCGGAGTCGTCGGTGGGGTGTTCGCGATCGCGCTGCTCGCCGCCGCGACGCGCTACCGGCTCGGTACGACGAACTCGACGTCGTCAAGCGCATAGGGCGGCGCGCCGACGCCGACCACCGAGTGGTTGCCCTGTGGTGTGCGCTCGTTGATCCGGCCCTCGGCGGACCGCTCGCCGATTGTGAGTGTCACCGGCTGCGACTGTTTGAGCACCTCGTCGGGCAGTTCGCCGAAAACCGTGCCCTGCCAATGATATCGGCCGTCAATCGGATCGAGGTGACCGGACAGGCGCACTCGTACCTGGTGCTCATCGTCGCCGATACGGATCCTGGCGGCGCCGTCGTAGAGGTCGTCGTCGGTGCCGACGTGCGAGCTCAGGTCGAATGCCGACGGCGCCAGCTTTCGCATCCGGCGCCAGAAGGCCGCGTCCGAGCGGTCGGGTTTGTCGCGGCTGCGGTCGTGGAACATGCGCTGGGTGCTGTACCGAACCTCGATGCGCGTGCTGCCGGTGCGCCGCATGAGCTTCAGGCACTCCGCGATGTAGTCCAGCCGCGCGTCGGCGACGGTGCCGCGCATGCGAGGAGCAAGAACAGCGTCGGCACCGGTGACCATGAAGTAGTTGGGAACACCGTGCGCGGCCACACCGAGGTACGGCACCAGGTCGTCACGGCCGCAACGGATTTGGTCGGAGATGACGATCCGCGCGCGGCAGGTGGGCAGCGTCCAGGTATGGGTGGCTTCGTCGAACACTGCACCGTCGGGGTCGCAGCTTTCCAGCACGGCGAAATCGGTGATGCCGGCTTTCGTTAGCCGCCGTTCGGCGCGCTCGACGCCGAGGACAACGACGTGGTAACAGTCCTCGGTCATCGAGGCAGGAATCCGGTGCGCCGCCACTGCCGGCGCGCGATCGGGCCCATCAGGCCGACCTCCTCGAGGAAGGCGGCGAGCGGTGCGAAGCCCGCGACCTGAACCTCATGATGGTGCTGGCTGGTGCGGGCGATGTGGCGCGCCAGGCGAGCGTCGAGCCCGACGCGGTAGTACGGCACCTTGTTGGTGAACAGGTAGCGGAAGAACAACCCGCCCACGCCGTTGAGATTGGATATCCACAACCTGTTGAGTCGCCGCATGTTCGGCACCCGCTTACGCAGCCCGTCGCGGGCGAACTGGATGTGGCGCGCTTCCTCGGTGACGTGAATGCGCATGAGCCGCTGCACCATTGGCTGCAGTTCGGGGTCATCCATCATCTGCCGTTGTAATGAGTCGAAGATCTCCTCGCCGATCAGCGCGACCACCCAGAGCACGGATCCCTTGAAGCCCAACGGCAACGCGTTGATGATCACCCGCTGATACCACCGCGGCTGCACCGGCTTCGCGCCGACGTGTTCGATCGCCTTGCCGAACATCACCATATGCCGGGTTTCATCGCCGAGTTCGGTCAGCTCGTAGTGCGTGGCGCGCGACGTCGGATCCTGATGCATCACCTTGCGCAGCAGGGCCTGGTTCAGGATGTTCTCGAACCAGATGCCCGCCGAGAGCGTGTTGACGAACTCCTGGCGCGAAAGCTCGATCCGCTGCTCGCGGGTCATCTCGTCCCACATCGTCGTGCCGTACAGAGAGACGCTCTTCGGCGGCAGGAAGAACTTGTCGGGGTCCAATGGCGCTTCCCAGTCGATGTCGACGACGGGCGCGTAGGACTTCTTCACCGAACCCTTCAGCAAGCGCTCGGCGAACTCTTGGCGGGTGGGTCCTTCCGGCCTCAGCGGGGCGGTCATCGTCGACTCCCTCTCTAGACGCTGTGTCTCAAAGGTAAGGAGGCCAGGCGAAAGTTGTCAATACCCGCGGTACTGCATACTTTGAGTACAGGCAGGTAGCGGCAGGTGAACGACCGGCACCCGACTACCCTTCCGATGTGCGCTTGATCCACGTCATCGGTATCGGGGCGGGCGACCCCGACTACGTGACGGCGGAGGCCGTTCGCGCGCTCAACGACACGCAGGTGTTCTTCGCGATGGACAAGGGTTCCCGGACGCGAGGAGGACAAGATGCCGAAGCCAAGAGCGACCTGGTGGCGCTGCGGCGAGAGATCTGCGAGCGGTTCATCCGCGAGCCGGGCTACCGGTTCGTCGAGTTGACCGACCCGCCGCGCGCAAAGGACACCGACTATCGGCAGGCCGTCGCCGAGTGGCACTCGGCGCGGGCCGCCGTCTGGGCCGACGCCATCGAACGCGAACTCGCACCGGACGGCGTCGGCGCCTTTCTGGCGTGGGGCGATCCGTCGCTGTATGACAGCACGTTGCGGATCCTCGACGCGGTGGCTCGACACGTCGAGATCGACTACGACGTCATCCCCGGGATAACCGCGATCCAGGCCTTGACCGCCCGACATCGCATCCCGCTCAACGACATTGGCGAGCCGGTGCTGATCACCACCGGCAGGCGGCTGGCGACGGACGGGTTTGACGGCAGCGCGGTCGTCATGCTCGACGGCGGCTGCGCGTTCCGGTCCTGCCCGCCGCAAACCCGAATTTGGTGGGGCGCCTACCTGGGCACTCCGGACGAGCTGTTGGTGTCCGGCACTGTCGGCGAGGTCGGTGAACAGATCGCGAAGCTGAGGGGCGAGGCGCGTGCGCGCCACGGCTGGATCATGGACACCTATCTGCTGCGAGCCCCGTAGCGGCTACTCGCCCCTTGTGTATCGCTTGTTGCGGCCGCTACCCGCGATTCGCCGCAACAAGCGCAACAACAACTTGGCTACTCGCCCGGAGCACCGCCTTTGCCGCCGCCCGGATCGTAGAGATCCCCCGGATCCGCGCCGGAGGGCAGCTGCGGGTCCGCTCCGGCGTTGGGCGCGAACGGCACATCGGCCGGACCGCCGGTGATGTCTGCGGTTCCCGGTTGGGTGCAGAAGCCTTGGGTATCAAGCGGAGCGTTGTCCGGGCAGCCGGTGGTGCACTCCGCCTCTTCCGGTGACTGGCCGGCTTCGCAGATCGGCAGATCGGAGGGGTCGGCCACGGCAATCGGAACGGATGCCAGCGCGGTAGCCGCGTCCGCGCTCGCCAATATGCGAGCCATGCGAGATGCCATTGCATTCATAGGTGGCCCCTTTTTGTGGGGTTGCTGCAAAGTACCAGGAAGAAGGCGTTTTTATCTCGGTTTTGCGCAGGTCAGCGGTTCAGGCGGCGGCCATGGCAGGATCGGCGGCATGGTGGCATTTCTGCTCCGCGCGGCATTGACCGGATTCGCTTTGTGGATAGTTACCCTGCTCGTTCCCGGGATGACCTTCGTCGGCGGCGACACGACTTTGCAGAAGATCGGAATCATCTTCGTCGTCGCGGTGATCTTCGGATTGGTCAACGCGATCATCAAACCGATCGTGCAGATCGTGTCGATCCCGCTCTACATCCTCACTCTCGGCCTCATCCACATCGTGATCAACGCACTGATGTTGTGGATCACCTCCTGGATCACCGAGCACACCACCCACTGGGGTCTCGTCATCGACGACTTCTGGTGGACTGCGATCTGGGCCGCGATCGTGCTGTCGATCGTCAGCTGGCTGCTATCGCTGATCGTGCGGGACACCCGGCGCGTCACTCGTACCTGACGGGCACACTGGTTTCATGCCTGAACTGCCCGAGGTCGAGGCGCTGGCCGACCACCTCCGTCGGCACGCCGTCGGGCTCACCGTCGGACGCGTCGACGTGTCCGCGTTGTCCGTTCTGAAGACATTCGACCCCCCGACCACTGCGCTGCACGGCCAGGAAGTGACCGGCGCCAACCGGTGGGGCAAATACCTCGGGCTGCAGGCAGATGGGCTACACCTGATCACGCACCTGTCCCGGGCGGGCTGGCTGCGCTGGTCCGATCAGCTGGCCGCCGCGCCGCTCAAGCCCGGCAAGGGACCCATCGCGCTGAGGGTGCACCTCGGAACGCCAGGAGAGGCAGCGGGATTCGATCTCACCGAGGCAGGCACCCAGAAGCGGCTGGCGGTCTGGCTGGTCGACGATCCCGCGAAGGTCCCTGGCATCGCGGCGCTCGGGCCGGACGCGCTGGAGCTGACTGCCGAGGACCTGGCCGGGGTGCTGGCCGGGCAGAGCGGCCGGATCAAGACCGTCATCACCGACCAGAAGGTGATCGCCGGGATCGGCAACGCCTACAGCGACGAGATCCTGCACGTGGCCAAGCTGTCGCCGTTCGCGACCGCGGGCAAGTTGACCGACGTGCAGCTGGCAGCACTGCACGACGCGATGGTCTCGGTGCTCACCGACGCGGTGTCGCGGTCGGTCGGTCAGCAGGCAGCGACGTTGAAGGGGGAGAAGCGTTCCGGGCTGCGGGTGCACGCCCGCACCGGGCTGCCATGCCCGGTGTGCGGCGACACCGTGCGCGAAGTGTCGTTCGCCGACAAGTCTTTCCAGTACTGCCCGACCTGCCAGACCGGCGGCAAGGTGCTGGCCGACCGCCGGCTCTCCCGCCTGCTCAAGTGAGTTGGCAATAGGACCGGGTGGCCGACGACAGGGCCTGTCGGTACAGCGGATCCAGTTGGCGGGCGGCTCCGACGGCGTCCGTCGCCTCGTGTAGCTCGCCGGAACACGTGGGGCTGTGTAGTGAATTCCATTGCAGCGCAATCTCGTCGACCATCGTCTTGTTGAGCCCGTCGATATCCGAACGCGAGTCGGACAGGTCGGGCGCGGTCGTCGGGGCGGTGGGCGGATCGAACTTCCACCGACCGAAGCGCGTGTATTCAATCCCCTGGGTGGCGTCGATCTGGTCGGTGAAGACCATCCGCACGTATTTCTGGTCGATGCCATGGGCGGTGGCGTCGCTGCCAACCGCATCCAGGACCTGATCGGCGAGCTGCGGATCGGTGATGGGGCCGCCGTTGATCCACTTGAACGCCGCGACCGGATCGGCGGTCGCCAGTCGCTGTGCCGCGGTGTCCACGAGTTAGGCCGAGAAGGCCGACCAGCAGCGACCCGGCCACCGGCAGCGACGCACTTCGATTGCGGCTCATCGCCCCATCATGCCTACGCTGTCCGGGTGACTCGGCAGAAGATCTTGATCACGGGTGCCAGCTCCGGCCTGGGCGCCGGCATGGGCCGCGCATTCGCCGCCAAGGGCCGCGACCTGGCGCTGTGCGCCCGTCGCGTCGACCGCCTCGACGAGCTCAAGGCCGAGCTGACCGAGCGGCACCCCGGCATCACCGTCGCCGTCGCGGCGCTCGACGTCAACGACCACGAACAGGTGCCCAAGGTGTTCGCCGAGCTGTCCGATGAACTCGGCGGCATCGACCGCATCATCGTCAACGCCGGCATCGGCAAGGGTGCGCCGCTGGGCTCGGGCAAGCTGTGGGCAAACAAGGCCACCATCGAGACCAACCTCGTCGCCGCGTTGGTGCAGATCGAGACCGCGATCGAGATGTTCAAGGACGCCGGCGGCGGGCATCTGGTGCTGATCTCGTCGGTGCTCGGCAACAAGGGTGTGCCCGGCATCAAGGCCGCCTACGCGGCCAGCAAGGCCGGGGTGTCGTCGTTGGGCGAATCGTTGCGCGCCGAGTACCCCAACGGGCCGATCAAGGTGACGGTGCTCGAGCCCGGCTATATCGAGTCGGAGATGACGGCCAGATCGGCCTCGACGATGTTGATCATCGACAACGAGACCGGCACCAAGCGAATGGTCGAACGCCATCGAGCGCGAATCCGGCCGTGCCGTCGTGCCGTGGTGGCCGTGGGCGCCGTTGGTGCAGCTCTTGCAGGTATTGCCGCCGCGGCTCACCAAACCATTTGCTTAGACACTCTTTAGGTTTAGGCGTCCTGCGGTCGTGGTAGCCAACTTGCATGAACGCGAAACTGAACAAATCGATGGTGTCCGTACTGTTCGCGGGCGCTGCGGCATCTGCAATCGCGCTCGCACCGGTTGCCGCAGGTGAGCCGCCGCCACCGTGCTTCAACCCTGACGGTACGGCCTGCGAAGTCGCAGGTCCCGAAGGCGCCTCCGGCGAAGTACCAGGTGGAGTTGAAGGTGCCGCCGGTCCGGAAGGCGCCGCTGGCAGCCTCCCCGGCGGCGTGTACGGTGAGGCCGGCCCCGATGGAGCCAGCGGGTGTGTCCCTGGCTACTGCACCACCATCCCGGCTCCCCCCGCTCCGTAGGCTGTGATTGCGATTCCGGCGCGCAAACGTTCGCTGAGCGACGGTTAGCGCGCCGAAATCGCTAAGCGCTGCGGCCCCGTTCGGTGCGGTAGCGGCGCACGAGCGCGTCGGTCGACGTGTCGGACTGCTTGGCGGGGGCGCTGCGTCGCCGGTGATGACCGACAGCAGCGCCTTCGCTTGCGTCTTACCCAACTCGACGCCCCACTGGTCGAACGAGTCGATGCCCCAGATGACGCCCTCGGTGAATACCTGGTGCTCGTAGAGCGCGATTAGCTGACCGACCGTCGAAGGAGTTAGCTGCTCGCCGAGGATCGAGGTGGTGGGCCGATTGCCCGGCATGACCTTGTGCGGCACCACTTCGGGCGGAGTGCCCTCCGCGGCGATCTCCTCGGCCGTCTTGCCGAACGCCAGTACCTGGGTCTGGGCGAAGAAGTTGCTCATCAACAGGTCGTGCATGCTGCCCGTGCCGTCGGCGGTGGCCAGGTCGTCGGTGGGCTGGCTGAACCCGATGAAGTCGGCGGGGATCAACCGCGTGCCCTGGTGCAGCAGTTGATAGAACGCATGCTGGCCGTTGGTTCCCGGTTCGCCCCAGAAGATCTCGCCGGTGTCAGTGGTGACGTGCGTGCCGTCGGCGCGAACGGACTTGCCGTTGGACTCCATCGTCAGTTGCTGCAGATAGGCGGCGAAGCGGGACATGTCGTTGGAGTACGGTAGCACTGCTCGCGACTGGGCGCCGAAGAAGTTGTACCAGATGCCAAGCATCCCAAGCAGAACCGGCGCATTGGCTTCCAGCGGCGCGGTTCTGAAGTGTTCGTCGACGATGTGGAATCCGGCCAGGAACTCGGCGAACCGCTCCTTGCCGATGGCCGCCATTACCGAAAGGCCGATCGCCGAGTCCACCGAGTAGCGGCCACCGACCCAATCCCAGAAGCCGAACATGTTGTCGGTGTTGATGCCGAAGTCGTCGACCAGCTTCTTGTTCGTCGACACCGCCACAAAGTGCTTCGACACCGCGGCGTCACCGAGCGCATCGGTGAGCCAGCGCCGTGCCGCGGTCGCGTTGGTCAGGGTCTCCAGTGTCGAGAATGTCTTCGACGCGACGATGAAAAGCGTTGTGGCAGGGTCGAGTCCGTCCAGTTTCGCGACGAGATCAGCGGGGTCGACGTTCGAAACGAATCGGCACGAGATGCCTGCGTCCGCATAGTGGCGCAGCGCGTCGTACACCATCACCGGTCCGAGGTCGGAGCCTCCGATGCCGATGTTGACCACGGTGCCGATGCGCTTGCCGGTCGCGCCGGTCCACTCGCCGCTGCGCAGCCGGTCGGTGAACTCGCCCATCCGGTCCAGCACTTCGTGCACATCGGTTACGACGTTTTGGCCGTCGACGGTCAATTCGACGCCGCGCGGCTGCCGCAGCGCGGTGTGCAGCACGGCGCGGTTCTCAGAGGTGTTGATGTGTACGCCGGAGAACATCGCGTCACGCCGCTGCTCGAGGCCGGCCGCGCGGGCGAGATCGAGTAGCAGGTTCAACGTCTCCCGGTCGACCCGGTGCTTGCTGTAGTCGATGTACAGGTCGCCGACCGTCAACGCCAATTCGCTACCCCGGTCGGGGTCCTCGGCGAAGAATTCGCGAAGGTGTTTATCGCGAATCTGATCATGATGCCGCTGCAGGGCCTGCCATGCTGGAGTGGCCGAGATGTCCGGGATCTGCTGCGTTTCGGCGGTCATTCTCCGACCCTAATGCGGCCAACTGACCAGAGGTGTAATAGAGAGTTATGGATACCACCAAGCTGCTGTCGTCTGTACCCACCGGGCTCTGGATCGGTGGTGAGGAACGCGCCGGATCGTCGACGTTCGATGTGCTCGACCCGTCCGACGACCATGTCCTGACCTCCGTCGCCAACGCCACCCCCGAGGACGCGATCACCGCGCTCGATGCGGCGGCAGCGGCGCAGCCCGGTTGGGCGGCCACCCCGCCACGGGAACGTGGCGAGATCCTGCGATCGGTGTTCGAGACGATCACCGACCGCGCGGAGGACCTCGCCACGTTGATGACCCTGGAAATGGGCAAGGTCCTGCCCGAGAGCATGGGCGAAGTCAAGTACGGCGCGGACTTCTTCCGCTGGTTCGCCGAGGAGGCCGTGCGTATCCACGGCCGGTTCACTCCGAGCCCCGCGGGCACCGGTCGCATCATCGTGACCAAGCAACCCGTTGGGCCGTGTTACGCGATAACCCCGTGGAATTTCCCGCTCGCGATGGGCACCCGCAAGATCGGCCCCGCGGTGGCTGCGGGCTGCACGATGATCGTCAAGCCGGCCCAGGAGACGCCGCTGACGATGCTGCTGCTGGCCAAGCTGATGGACGAGGCGGGCCTGCCCAAGGGTGTGCTGTCGGTGCTGCCCACCAAGAACCCCGGCGGTGTCACCACCGCGCTGATCGACGACGGGCGGCTGCGCAAGCTGACCTTCACCGGCTCCACCGGCGTCGGCAAGGCGCTGGCCAAGCAGGCATCGGACGCGCTGCTGCGGCAGTCGATGGAGCTGGGCGGCAACGCTCCGTTCGTGGTGTTCGACGACGCGGACGTGGACGCCGCCGTCGACGGCGCGGTGCTGGCCAAGATGCGCAACGGCGGGGAGGCCTGCACGGCCGCCAACCGCTTCCACGTCGCGAACTCCGTGCGCGAGGAGTTCACCGAGAAGCTGGTCAAGCGGATGAGCGAGTTCACACTGGGCAAGGGCATTGACTCGTCGTCGACGCTTGGCCCGCTGATCAACGCCAAGCAGGTGGCCACCGTCGCGGACCTGGTGTCCGATGCGGTGTCACGTGGCGCCACGGTGGCCGTCGGTGGAGTCGCGCCGGGCGGCCCTGGGAACTTCTATCCCGCGACGGTGCTGGCCGATGTGCCCGCCGACGCCCGCATCCTCAAGGAGGAGGTCTTCGGCCCGGTGGCTCCGATCACCGGCTTCGACACCGAGGAGGAGGGCGTCGCCGCCGCCAACGACACCGAGTTCGGGCTGGCCGCCTACATCTACACCCGCTCGCTGGACCGCGCGCTGCGGGTCGCCGAGGGGATCGAGTCCGGGATGGTCGGCGTCAACCGTGGGGTGATCTCCGATCCGGCGGCGCCGTTCGGTGGCGTCAAGGAGTCCGGCTTCGGCCGTGAGGGCGGTTTCGAGGGCATTGACGAGTACCTCGAGACCAAGTACATAGCGCTCACCAAGTAGCGCGAGAAGACGTAAAAGCTCCCCGGCGCTCGGCGTGTCGGGGACTTTTGCGACTGCTCGCGCGGGCAAGATTTCGTCGGTGAGTGGCCACCGATGGGTCGCGCCGCCCGAGCGCGTCGTCGACCGGGGCGCCCCGAGGGCGTCCGCACGTCGGCGTGGCAACGGCATCCCGGCGCTGGACGGCATTCGTGCATTGGCGGTCGCTCTGGTGCTGGCCGACCACGGCGGCGTTCACGGCGTTCCTGGCGGATTCATCGGCGTCGACGTGTTCTTCGTGCTCAGCGGATTCCTGATCACCTCGCTGTTGCTCGATGAACTCGGCCGCACCGGCGCGATAGACCTGCCCGGCTTCTGGGTCCGTCGCGCACGACGGCTGCTGCCCGCGTTGATCCTGATGGTGTTCGCCGTGGTCGCGCTGCGCGAGCTCTTTCCGTCCGGGGCCATCAGCGCTGTGCGCGACGACGCCGTGGCGGCGTTCTTCTGGTTCGCCAACTGGGTCCTCGTGTTCCGTGACACGGACTACTTCACCCAGGGCCAGACGCCGTCGCCGTTGCAGCACACCTGGTCACTCGCGGTGGAGGAGCAGTACTACGTCGTATGGCCGCTGCTGCTGGTCGCCGTCGCCGTCCTGCTCGCCTGGCTCACCAGGAACCGTCCCAACCGCCCGAGACTGCGCACGGTCCGGTCCATCGT
This sequence comes from uncultured Actinomycetota bacterium, assembly GCA_963800125.1. Taxonomy (GTDB): domain Bacteria; phylum Actinomycetota; class Actinomycetes; order Mycobacteriales; family Mycobacteriaceae; genus Mycobacterium. The sequence goes on from CAWDAC010000032.1 coordinate 28,700, forward strand.
GTTCGGGCTATCCGCGGCCGGTGCGCTGGCCTCGGCGATCGCGGCTTGCTTTCTGGTGTCCGACGCGTCGCTGAACCGCGTCTACTTCGGCACCGACACCCGGGTGCAGGCGCTGCTCGTCGGCGCGGCGGCGTCGGCTCTGCTGGTGCGGGACTGGTCGTCGCTGGCTCGGTACGGGACGCAGATTCGGTCGCGCTGGGCTCGCTGGGTCGCGCAACTACTGCCGGTCATAGGTCTGGGGATGCTGGGCGTTGCGGCGCGCTACGCGACGGGCAGCGTGTGGGAATTCCGCGGTGGACTGCTGATCGTGGTCGCGGTTGCGGCGGTTCTCGTCGTGGCTCCGGTGGCGTTGCTGCAGCGCGGACTCGTCGCCCGCGTGCTGGCCTTTCCGCCGTTGGTGTGGCTCGGGGTGATCTCCTACGGTGTCTACCTCTGGCACTGGCCGATTTTCCTTGTGCTCAACGGAGAACGCACAGGTCTAACGGGCATGCAACTCTTCGCAATTCGGTCGCTGTCGACGGTCGCGGTTGCCACGGCATCGTGGTGGTTCATCGAGCAGCCCGTCCGGCGCTGGCGCCCTGTGCATGTTCCGCAGTTGCGGCTGGTGGCCGCCACGCTGGCAACAGCGGCCGTGGCGACCATGCTTGTTGTCCCGGTGGGCGCCAAGCCGGGTGGCGACGTTCGCCTGGGCGGCCCCGACGTTCTCTCCGCCGCGGCCGTGCAGCCGGAAGTGCCCGTCGAGGTCGGCGGGACCGCGCAGCTCGCTCCCGGAACGCGTACCGTCGCGGTCTTCGGTGACTCGATGGCGTGGACCATGATGCGGTACCTGCCGCCGACGCCCGGATTCAGATTGATCGACTACACCACCATCGGATGCGGCATCGCGCGCGGTGGTCCCTATCGGTCCACCGGCGAGACCATCAACCAGAAGCCCGAATGCGAGACGTGGCCGGCGCGGTGGGCCCAGCGGATCAACCACGACAGGCCCGACGTCGTGCTGCTGATCATCGGCCGCTGGGAGACCGTCGATCGAGTCAACGAAGGGCACTGGACACACATCGGCGACCCGGCGTTCGACGGGTATCTCGGCGGCGAACTGCGACGGGCGCTGGACGTCCTCGGGTCTACCGGCGCCCGCTTGGTGGTGACGACTACCGCGTACAACCGGCGGGGCGAGCAGCCGGACGGGTCCCTGTACCCGGAGGATGAGCCCGACCGTGTCGATGCGTGGAACACGTTGTTGCGCCGCGTCATCGGACAGCGCCGGAACACGACGGTGCTCGACCTCAACGAGAAGTTGTGTCCCGACGGCGTTTACACCAACAAGGTCGACGGCATCAAAATGCGCAGCGACGGACTTCACCCCACCCCGGAAGCGGTGAAGTGGTTGACACCGTGGCTGGAAGATGCCCTGCGCTGACGGTTTGGGCGTCAGTGGCCGAGCCGGCCGCGGCCCAGGCGCAGCAGCAGCATCGCGAGGTCTTTGCCCTCGGCGCCCAGCTCGCTGTAGCGCTCGATGACCTTCATCTCGCGGCTGTGCACGAGCCGGGTGCCGCCGGACGCCATCCTGGCCTTGCCGATCACCTTGGATACCTCGGTGCGACGCTTGACTGCGGCCAGGATCTCGGCGTCGAGCCGGTCGATCTCCTGGCGCAGATCGTCGATGTCGCCGACGTCGTCTGTTTCCATTTCGATAGTCATGGGATTCTCCGGATTCTCGTTGTGTGGGGGATCTGGTCTCATCCGGTTTCGGGCCTCACACAAGAGACGAGCCCCGGATCCGGAAGCGGACCGCGGGGCTCTGGGAAGCAGCTAGACCACGGGCACCGCTGGCCGGTACCCGTAGAAAAATCGACGCTGCTGCTGACTGAGCACGAAATAAGTGTGCCATCTAGGCGGCCGCCAGCGCAAAGGTGTCCTCCCGCGGCGGTAAGTTGGGGCAGACATGAGTGTGCACGTAACCGACTCGCCGGCCGACCAGCTTCTCGAAGGGCTCAACCCCCAGCAGCGCCACGCGGTGCTCCATGAGGGCTCGCCGCTGCTCATCGTCGCCGGCGCGGGGTCGGGCAAGACGGCCGTGCTCACCCGGCGGATCGCCTACCTGCTGGCCGCCCGCGACGTCGGCGTCGGCCAGGTGCTTGCCATCACGTTCACCAACAAGGCGGCGGCGGAGATGCGCGAGCGGGTGGTGCAGCTGGTCGGCCCGCGGGCCCGGTCGATGTGGGTGTCGACGTTCCACTCGACCTGTGTACGCATCCTGCGCAACCAGGCGTCGCTGCTGCCGGGACTGAACTCCAACTTCTCGATCTACGACGCCGACGACTCGCGGCGGCTGCTGCTGATGATCGGCAAGGACATGGGCCTGGACACCAAGCGATACTCGCCGCGGTTGCTGGCCAACGGCATCTCCAACCTCAAGAACGAGCTGATCGGACCCGAGGAGGCGGCGGCCGACGCCGAAAACGCGACCGAGGATCTGGTCCGCATCATCGCCGAGGTGTACGCCGAGTACCAGCGCCGGCTGCGCGCGGCCAACGCCTTGGACTTCGACGATCTCATCGGCGAAACAGTCGCTGTGCTGCAAGCCTTTCCGCAGATCGGCGAGTACTACCGGCGGCGGTTCCGGCACATCCTGGTCGACGAGTACCAGGACACCAACCACGCGCAGTACGTGCTGGTGCGCGAGTTGGTCGGCACGGCGGCCTCACAAGACGATGAAGCCGCAGTGGCACCCGCCGAACTGTGTGTAGTGGGCGACGCCGACCAGTCGATCTACGCGTTCCGCGGTGCGACCATTCGCAACATCGAAGACTTCGAACGCGACTTCCCAAATGCCACAACGATTCTGCTCGAACAGAACTATCGCTCGACGCAGAACATCTTGTCGGCGGCCAACTCCGTCATATCGCGCAACAGCGGGCGCCGCGAGAAGCGGCTGTGGACTGACGCGGGCGAAGGCGAACTCATCGTCGGTTACGTCGCCGACAACGAACACGACGAGGCCCGGTTCGTCGCCGAGGAGATCGATGCGCTGGCCGACCGCGGAGACATCAGCTACAACGACGTCGCGGTGTTCTACCGCACCAACAACTCGTCACGCGCGCTGGAAGAGGTGTTCATCCGGGCCGGCATCCCGTACAAAGTCGTTGGTGGCGTTCGGTTTTACGAGCGCAAGGAGATCCGTGACATCGTCGCGTACTTGAGGGTGCTGGACAACCCAGGCGACTCGGTGAGCATGCGGCGAATCCTGAACACCCCGCGGCGCGGTATCGGTGACCGAGCCGAGGCGTGCGTTGCGGTCTACGCCGAGAACACCGGCGCCAGCTTCAATGACGCGCTGCAGGCCGCCGCCGAAGGCAAGGTGCCGATGCTGAATACCCGCTCGCAGAAGGCGATCGCCGGTTTCGTCGAGATGCTCGACGACCTTCGTTCGCGTCTCGACGGCGAGCTGGGCGAGCTGGTCGAAGCGGTACTGGACCGCACCGGCTACCGCGGCGAGCTGGAGGCCTCCAGCGACCCGCAGGATCTGGCCCGGCTCGACAACCTGAACGAATTAGTCAGCGTCGCACACGAATTCAGCACCGATTTGGCCAATGCCGAGGCGCTGGGAACAGACCTGGACGACTGGGGGGACCGCCCGCTTGCGGACGAGGATGTGCCCGACACGGGTGTGCTGGCGGCCTTCCTGGAGCGGGTGTCACTTGTCGCCGACGCCGACGAGCTACCCGAGCACGGTGCCGGTGTGGTGACGATGATGACGCTGCACACCGCCAAGGGTCTGGAGTTCCCGGTTGTGTTCGTGACCGGCTGGGAGGACGGCATGTTCCCGCACATGCGGGCGCTCGGCGATCCTACCGAACTGTCCGAGGAACGGCGGCTGGCCTACGTCGGCATCACCCGTGCGCGCCAACGGCTCTACCTGAGCAGGGCCAAGGTCCGCTCGTCGTGGGGTCAGCCGATGCTCAACCCCGAGTCCCGATTTCTCCGCGAAATCCCGCAGGAGCTCATCGATTGGCGGCGCACCGACCCAGCGCCGTCATTGTCCGCGCCCGTCAGCGGGGCGGGCCGCTTCGGTACGCCGCGGCCGTCGCCGGCCCGCGCCGCCGCGGGAAAGCGTCCACTGTTGGTGCTGGAGCCGGGAGACCGGGTCAGCCACGACAAATACGGCCTCGGCCGGGTCGAAGAGGTCTCCGGTGTCGGCGAATCGGCCATGTCGCTCATCGACTTTGGCAGTTCCGGGCGGGTGAAGCTGATGCACAATCACGCGCCGGTCACCAAGCTCTAGCCCCGGATGGCCCACCGCTTGGTGGCGGGCAGCAGTGCCAGGACGATGCTGAGCAACGGCAGCACCGGAATCGCGTACACCACCGGCTCCAGCTTCGCGCCCGCCACGAACAGGCTCGCGAAGATCATCAGCCCGATCACCGAGCCCACCACGACCAGCCATCGTCCGAGCCGCCGGCGGAGCAGCAGCGCGATCAGCCCGCCGACCGTGGCGGCGGCGAAGACCCCGGTGAGAAACCCGACGGCCACGCAGAACAGCCGGTCGGAGGCCCACCAGCCGGTGATCAGGTCGGTGGCGATGATCGCGGTAGCCCACCCGCTGAGAATCGTCACCACCGCGGTCGCGACCGCCGTCTTCGGACTGGGGGTACGGGCGCGCCCGCCGATCGCTACCGGCCTGGCGCGGGGGATGAAGGTGGTCTGCTGCTCCGGCTGAGCGCCGATGTGAGTGGTGCGGGATTCGTCGATTGCGGGTACCGGCCCGGAGGGAGCACGCCGAATGATGCCGGTCTTCGGCGGAGACGAATCGTCGTCGGAAGGGTCAGGAAGGTCCGGGCCACTCACACTTACGGAGAGTAATTGCCGGGGCCGAGTCCCCGTTTGGCCAGCCATCCGACCGGGTCGACGCGGTCGGTGCCGTTCTGAAGCACCTCGAAGTGCAGGTGCGGACCGGTGGAGTTGCCGCGGTTGCCGATGGTGGCGATCTGGTCACCCGCCCAGACCCGCTCGCCGATGTTGACCGTCCAGCTGTTGACGTGGCCGTACATAGTCACGGTGCCGTCGGCGTGCCGCAGCTTGACCCACGCGCCGTACCCGGCGGTCGGGCCTGCGTCGATCACCACACCGTCAGCGGCCGCGAGGATCGGGGTGCCGATGGAGTTGGCGATGTCGATACCGCCGTGCAGCACGCCCCAGCGGTAGCCGAAGCCCGACGTGAACACGCCCTTGGTCGGCATCACGAACAACGGCCGTTGCAGCCGGGCCTCGCGCTCCGCTCGCTCCTGGGCGAAAGCGGAGGCCTTGGTGATCTCCTCCGCGTGCACCGCGGAGTTCGTGGCCGAAGCGACCACCACTACCTGCATCCCGTCTGTGGAACCGGAGATCGCGCCGCCGGCGATGGTCGACTGATCAGCGGCAAGCACGGTGTTCGTGCTTGTGGTCTCGGTGTTGTTCATCACGGAGTGCGCGGCTGCCGCGGTGGCGCCCGCGGCCATCGCCGCGATCATCAACCGGCCCTTGAGGGCGCTGGCGCTTTCCTTGCGGTGCTGGCCGCGACGGGAGCTCATGTCGATGACGTCGGTGGCCGCGACGCCGTTGCTGACATCGGTATTGCTGTCGCGGTAGGCGTGGGTCGAATTTCGCGCACCGCGCGAGGAAGACGACCGGCGCTCTTCGCGTGGATCCGGCCGAAACTTGGACGGCACCACGAGCGGCAACGGGATCAGGTCGTCGGTTTCCGACATGTCGTCGAGCTCGGGAGCGTGGATGACCTGGCACGCCCGATCGAACGCGGAATTGTCGTGAAACTCCAGGTCATCGAGCTTGCCGAACTCGTTGAAAGGAATGATGTCGGTGATCTCGACGGCTTCAGGGTCGAGCCACCCGTTGCGAGCGTTCGTCGCGTCGTCTCCATCTGGAGAACTGAACGAACGATGCCCCGCCAACCTGAAATATCCTTCTATTCGTGACCAGACCGTTATCTAGACCAGGAGACGTTAACCAAATCCCAATGATCGTGGCAACTCGAGAGGGTATTCCGCCGAGGTTTGTGACTTGTATCACCGACATCGGACGGTGAGATCTGCCACATGAGGTAGGCGGTGCCGATGGCTTCGGCTCGTGTCGATAAAGTTCCCCCGAGCCCGTCGGGTGCAAACCTTCGAAGTCAACGCACAAAGAAGTGAGTCCATGGATCTCTTCGAATACCAAGCCAAAGAGCTGTTCGCTAAGCACAACGTGCCCACCACGCCGGGCCGGGTGACCACCACCGCCGAGGAGGCGAAGGCGATCGCCGAGGAAATCGGCAGGCCGGTGATGGTGAAGGCGCAGGTCAAGACCGGCGGTCGCGGCAAGGCCGGCGGCGTGAAGTACGCGGCCACCCCCGATGACGCGTTCACCCACGCGCAGAACATCCTCGGTCTGGACATCAAGGGCCACATCGTGAAGAAGCTGCTGGTGTCCGAGGCCAGCGACATCGCCGAGGAGTACTACATCTCCTTCCTGCTCGATCGCGCCAACCGCACCTATCTGGCGATGTGCTCGGTCGAGGGCGGCATGGAGATCGAAGAGGTCGCAGCGACCAAGCCGGAGCGGCTGGCCAAGGTGCCCGTCGACGCCGTCAAGGGCGTCGATGAGGCATTCGCGCGCTCGATCGCCGAGCAGGGCCATCTGCCCGCCGAGGTGCTCGATGCGGCGGCCGTGACGATCGCCAAGCTGTGGGAGGTGTTCGTCAAGGAGGACGCCACCCTGGTCGAGGTCAACCCGCTGGTGCGCACGCCCTCCCTCGGGGAGAACGACCCAGGCCAGATCCTGGCGCTGGACGGCAAGGTCACCCTCGACGCCAACGCCGACTTCCGGCATCCCGACCACGAGCAGTTCGAGGACCGTGACGCCACCGACCCCCTAGAGCTCAAGGCCAAGGAGCACGACCTCAACTACGTCAAGCTCGACGGCGAGGTCGGCATCATCGGCAACGGCGCAGGCCTGGTGATGTCGACGCTGGACGTGACCGCATACGCCGGTGAGAAGCACGGCGGCGTCAAGCCGGCCAACTTCCTGGACATCGGCGGCGGCGCGTCGGCGGAGGTGATGGCCGCCGGCCTCGACGTCATCCTGCATGACCCGCAGGTCAAGAGCGTGTTCGTCAACGTGTTCGGCGGAATCACCGCGTGCGACGCCGTCGCCAACGGAATTGTCAACGCGCTCAAGATCCTTGGCGACGAGGCGAACAAGCCACTGGTGGTCCGGCTCGACGGCAACAACGTCGACGAGGGCCGCCGCATCCTGGCCGAGGCCAACCACCCGCTCGTCACCGAGATCGGCACGATGGACGAAGCCGCTGACATCGCTGCCGCCAAGGCCGCCGAAGCCGCGAGCGCCTGAAAGGACGCATAGCCAAATGTCTATATTTCTGAACGCCAACAACAAGGTCATCGTCCAGGGCATCACCGGCGCCGAGGCCACCACGCACACCGCGCGGATGCTCAAGGCGGGCACCCAGATCGTCGGCGGCGTGAACGCCCGCAAGGCCGGAACTGAGGTGGCGCACGTCGACAAAGAAGGCAAAGACGTCCAATTGCCGGTGTTCGGCACCGTCGTCGAGGCGATCGAGAAGACCGGCGCCGACGTGTCGATCATCTTCGTGCCGCCCAAGTTCGCCAAGGACGCCATCATCGAGGCCATCGACGCCGAGATTCCGCTCCTGGTGGTGATCACCGAGGGAATTCCGGTGCAGGACAGCGCGTATGCGTGGGCATACAACGTCTCCAAGGGTCAAAAGACGCGCATCATCGGGCCCAACTGCCCAGGCATCATCACGCCGGGCGAGTCCCTGGTCGGCATCACGCCGGCCAACATCACCGGCCCGGGCCCGATCGGCCTGGTGTCCAAGTCCGGCACGCTGACCTACCAGATGATGTTCGAACTGCGCGATTTCGGCTTCTCGACGGCCATCGGCATCGGCGGCGACCCGGTCATCGGCACCACCCATATCGACGCGATCGAGGCGTTCGAAAAGGATCCCGACACCAAGGTCATCGTGATGATCGGTGAGATCGGCGGCGACGCCGAGGAGCGTGCGGCCGACTACATCAAGGCCAACGTCTCCAAGCCGGTCGTCGGCTACGTCGCGGGATTCACTGCGCCCGAAGGCAAGACGATGGGCCACGCGGGCGCGATCGTGTCGGGTTCGTCGGGTACCGCGGCCGCCAAGAAGGAGGCCCTCGAGGCCGCTGGCGTCAAGGTCGGCAAGACGCCGTCGGAGACCGCCGGCCTGGCCCGCGAGATCCTGAAGAACCTCTAGCTTCTTCCCGCGAGAAGACGCAAAAGTCCCCGCACGCTCGGCGTGTCGGGGACTTTTGCGTCTGCTGGCCGTTGTTCGTTAGCCTGACGAATTAACATCTGTCAGGAGGTCTGTAATGGCTGCGTCAGGGTCCTCGCGCGAGTGCTCGTCCGTCGACCCGCGCACCCCCGTGATCGTCGGCGTCGGGCAGTTCACCGAGAACATCGACGACCCCGGCTACCGGGGGATGTCGGCAGTCGAACTGGCGACAGCGGCGGCGCGCGCGGCGCTGACCGACACCGGCGCCGACGAGGACGCCGTCGCCAAGGCCATCGACGTGGTCGTCGGCCTGAGGCAGTTCGAGATCTCCGGGCCCATGCCTGCGAAGCTGGGCAAGTCGAACAACTACCCGCGGTCGGTGATGCAACGGGTTGGCGCCGACCCGGCCCGCGCGGTGCTGGAACCCGTCGGCGGGCAGGGCCCCCAGAAGCTGGTCACCGAGTTCGGCGGCGCGATCGCGGCGGGCAAGGCCGATGTCGTGATGATCATCGGGTCTGAACCCGGGTCGACGGCTCGATACTTCGCCGAGCGGGACGACAAACCCGACTTCACCGAGCACGTCGACGGGCAGCTCGAGGATCGCGGTCATCAGCTGTTCGGCTATATCAGCGAGTACACGATCGCGCATGGACTGACCGGTGCGCCTGCGCAGTACGGGTTGATGGACAACGCACGACGCGGCCGGCTCGGCCTCAGCGTCGCCGACTACCGCCAGAAGATGGCCGAGCTGTTCGCGCCGTTCTCGAAAATCGCCGCCAAGAACCCGTTTTCGTCATCCCCCGTCGAGCGCTCGGTGGCGGAGATCGTCACGGTCACCGACGACAACCGGATGATCTGCGACCCGTATCCACGGCTGCTGGTGGCCCGCGACCAGGTAAACCAGGGTGCGGCGGCCGTCTTGATGTCCGTGGACGCGGCGCGTCGCCTCGGTGTGCCTGAGGAGCGGTGGGTGTATCTGCACGGGCATTCCGACATGGTCGAGCAGGGGCTGCTGGAACGTGGCCACCTCGGCGCCAGCCCCGCGGCGGTACTTGCCGCGCGCGAAGCATTGCGGGTGGCGGGAATCGGTGTCGACGACATCGCCACCTTCGACCTGTACAGCTGCTTCCCGTTCCCGGTGTTCGTCATCTGTGACGCACTCGGCATCGACGGCGACGACCCGCGCGATTTGACGCTTACCGGCGGGCTGCCGTACTTCGGCGGGCCGGGCAACAGCTACTCGCTGCACGGCATCGCCGAGACGGTCAGCGAGATGCGGGACAAGCCAGGGCAATTCGGTTTCGTCGGCGCCAACGGCGGCATCATGAGCAAGTACTCGGTGGGTATCTACTCCACCCTGCCGGTGGATTGGCGAGCGGACCGCAGCGCGGCGCTCAATGAAGAGGTCGCCGCGTTGTCGACGGTCTCCGTGACGAAGACGGTCGACGGCCCCGCGACGGTCGAGACCTACTCCGTGCGCTACGACTGGCCGGTGCGCACCGGGATCATCGTTGGCCGGTTGGACGCCGACGGCTCCCGGTTCATGGCTACCACCGAGGACGAGGATCTCGTCGGTTTGATGTCCGACGGCGATCCGCTCGGCGCGCATATCGTCGTGACGTCGACCGAGCACGGCAATCGCGCACGCCTGGCCTAGTTCCACGTAAGCAGTCGCAGGTCAAAATCGGACCATCGCGGGGCGTTCGACTATGGCAACCGCGTCACCTTGACTTACGTCTTGCCACCCGTCCTTTGGACTCGAAACGGGATCCGTCGCGTTCACGCCTGACGCGGCGATGGTTGGCGTGTGGATCGTCGAATATACGGACGATGAGTGGGCTGATGGAGGGCATGACATTCCTTTCGGATCAGTGGTGCTCGGTCAAGGAGGGACACCGTGTCGGTTGGGCTTGAGTCCCCTTGCCCATGAAGTGTTGTGCCGAGCTCTGAGCACGGCACGCGTAGTCGACTACTCGAATATCTCGCCCACTACCTCACCGTCGCCCGACATTCGTGTACCATATGGTACATGATTACCGATAGTGCCATCGAGATCGACGCACCCCCGACGCTGGTGTGGCACGTCTTCACCGACGTCGAGCGCTGGCCGGAATGGACCGCCTCGGTGACCAGCCTGAGAGCGCTCGACGGGCCGGGACTGGCGGTGGGAAAACGGTTCGAGATCAAACAGCCCCGCCTGCCCAAGCTGGTCTGGGAGGTGACCGACGTCGTCGAGGGCACCTCCTGGACGTGGGAGCAGCGGTCGCCCGGCGGCCGGACCGTCGCCAACCATGAGGTCATCCCGAAGGCGGGCGACCGCACACTGGTCCGTCAGCGGCTCGACCAGCACGGCCCGATCGGCGCACTGCTGGGCCGGCTCATGCACGGCACCACCAAGCGCTACCTCGAGCTAGAGGCCAACGGCCTCAAGGCGCGCAGCGAGCAGTCCAAGCACCCGCGTGGCTCGGCCACCTGACCTCGAGCGGCGCAGGCAACTGCTCGACGCGCTCATCGACGCCTTTGCCGACGGCGGCATCGGGGACCGCTCGCTGCGGGAGGTCGCAGACGCGGTGGGCACCAGCCATCGAATGCTGCTGCACCACTTCGGATCCCGCGACGAGCTGCTGCTGGCGATCGTCGAGGAGGTCGAGCGCCGCCAGATGGCCGTGCTACCCGATTCATCCACCGAGCCCGCCGACGGGGTGGCCGCCATGTGGGCCGACCTTCGCAGGGCCGAGCTTCGCCCGTTCGAGCGGCTCTTCTTCGAGTGCTACGCCCGCGGGGCACAGGGCGAGCAGCCCTTCGCCCGCATACACCCGGGCGCCGTCGAATCCTGGCTCACCGAGGTCGACGCGAAAACCGGCCGGATCAACGACCCCGCGCTGGTGCGGCTCGGGCTCGCGGTAACTCGCGGCCTGCTGCTCGATCTGGTTGCCACCGACGACGAAAAGGGTGTCGACGCGGCCGCCCAGGCGTTCGTGGAGCTGCTCCGCCGTGCGGGGTACCCAGCTAGACCAGGGCCGCCAGCTTGCCCGCGAGCCGATCCACGTAGCCGGCGATCTGGTCCTCGTCGCGGTCGGGGAGGCCGAACAGCACCTCGGTTACGCCGAGTTCCGCCCAGCGGGCGAGCTTGTCGGGGTCGGGCTTGAAGTCCAGGGCGACGATCTGCGGCGCGCCGTCGCGGTCCGCGGCCGCCCAGCTGTCCTGCAGCAGCTTCACCGGCTCATCGATGTCGAAGTCGCGCGGCGTGGTGATCCAGCCGTCGGCAGACCGCGCTATCCATTTGAAGTTCTTCTCGGTGCCCGCCGCACCGACCAGCACCGGGATGTGGGTCTGCACCGGTTTGGGCCACGCCCAGCTGGGCCCGAAGTTGACGAACTCGCCCTCGTAGGAGGCTTCTTCCTCGGTCCACAGCGCGCGCATGGCCTCGAGGTACTCGCGCAGCATGGTGCGCCGCCGTCCAGGGGGGACGTTGTGGTCGGCGAGTTCGTCTGTGTTCCAACCGAATCCGACGCCCAGGCTGACGCGGCCGCCGGACAGGTGGTCGAGTGTGGCGATCGACTTGGCCAGTGTGATCGGGTCGTGTTCGACGGGCAGCGCTACTGCAGTCGACAGCCGCACCCGCGAGGTCACCGCGCACGCGGTGCCCAGCGACACCCATGGGTCGAGGGTGCGCATGTAGCGGTCGTCGGGCAGCGACTCGTCGCCGGTGGTGGGGTGGGCGGCCTCGCGCTTGACCGGGATGTGGGTGTGTTCGGGCACGTAGAACGTGGTAAAGCCGTGGTCGTCTGCGAGCTTGGCTGCTGCAGCCGGCGTGATCCCGCGGTCGCTGGTGAAAAGTACGAGCCCGTAGTCCATGCCCAGAATTAGAACGTGTTCCAGTCTGCGGGGCAAGGGGCGGGTACCTCGATTGAGGTAGTGCGTTACTCGCGACTTGTTTGCCGCGAGCCAGAAACTCCGAGACATGGAGGCCAGGCGCACCACCCGCCAGAAACTCATGGAGTGGGTTCGTCGCTACCTGCCGTGCGAAATCGCCGGGACGGTCGGCGAGCTGGGCGGTGCCGCCGTCGCCTACCTGCTCACCGGATCGGTGGCGGCCGCCGCGATCACCGCGACGGTCGGCGCATCGGCGGGCTACTACGCCGCCGCCTACATCAGTGCGGTGCGCTGGGCGTACCGCGAGCGGAGTCATCGAGGGGTGGGCGGCGCGCATCGTGGTCGCCAATCTGTTCGCGTTGCGCAGCGTCGCGATCGAGTTCGGCCCGGCCGAACTGATCGACAGCATCGCGATCCGGCCGCTGGCCTACTACCTCGGGCCAGCTCATGTTCGACAACGTGGTTGCCGGCTGGATCTTCGGAAAGTTGCGTCTCCGACATCGGTTTCTACGTTCTCGCCGTCTTCAGCTACGAGCGATTCAACGGACTGCTGGCGGGACGCCGGCCACGCATCGAGGAGGCAGACGGTGGAACCGTCCCGGCGGTCGAAGCTGCGTGAGGCCATGCGGGCTCGGGCCGAACACCGAGGGCTGGCGTGCGCTCATCGGCGCAGCACGGCACGCCACTGCTGGTGCTCGATCCCTACCGCGTCATCGAGCAGTGCCGGCTGCTGGCGTCGCACCTACCCGGCTTTCGGCTGCACTACGCGGTGAAGACGTCGCCGCACCCGGCGGTGCTGCGCGCGGTCGCCGCAAGCGGTTGCGGATTCGACGTGGCGACGAATGCCGAAATCGATCTCCTTGGCACGCTGGGCCTTCCCGTGGAGCGCTGCATCTACACCAATCCGATCAAGAAGCTCTCCGACATCGACCACGCCTACGTGGCCGGCGTCCGCACCTTCGTCGTCGACAATCCGATCGAGGCCCAGAAATTCGCGGGCCTGCCGGCCAGACATCGACATCCTGGTGCGGCTCGCGTTCCGCAATCCATCGGCGAAATCGGATCTGTCGACGAAGTTCGGCGCTGACCCCGCCGACGCAGAACTCGTCGTCAAGCACGTACTGGCCGCCGGGGTGCGGTTCGCCGGTTTCAGCTTCCACGTCGGCAGCCAGGGTGCGACCGCCGAGCCGTACCGAGCCGCGCTGCGCGGCACCCTGGAACTGGAAACCCGGATCAACGAAACGCTCGGTGTGCCGACTCGGATCATCGACATCGGCGGCGGCTTTCCCGTGAGCTACCGCGAGCCGATGCCCGCGATCGGCGCCATCGCAGACATCGTCGACGAGGTACTCGGCGACCGGCAGAGACGAGTTCGTGTTGCTGGCCGAGCCCGGTCGATTTCTGGCCGCCGACAGCATGACTCTGTTGACCAGCGTTGTCGGCAGCGCCGTGCGGGACGGTCGGATGTGGCACTACCTCGACGACGGGCTGTACGGCAGCTACTCGAATGTGATGACCGAGCACGTGCATCCACCGATCCTGGCGTTGCGTGAGGTGGTCGACGTGGTGACCGACTACGAGCCGGTGACGCTGGCCGGGCCGACATGCGACAGTGCCGACGTCATCGCCCGCGACTACCCGATGCCGGCGCTGAACGTCGGCGACGTGGTGGTCAGCCCGTTGATGGGTGCGTACACGTCGGTCACGTCGTCGCGCTTCAACGGGATCCCGGCCACCCCGATCGTCGAAGTCTGACTTTCCGTCAGCGCGAGCGTTACCCGCGACGGTGGCCCGCCTCTGCTGTTGAGATGGCACTCCATGACAACCGAACGGATCGCCAACCACGTCCAATTCGCGTACTGGGTGCCCAATGTCAGTGGCGGCCTGGTCACCAGCGACATCGAGCAGCGCACCGACTGGGGCTACGACTACAACGTCAAGCTGGCCCAGACGGCGGAGAACAACGGGTTCGACTACGCGCTGTCCCAGGTGCGCTATGAGGCCAGCTACGGCGCCGAGTACCAGCACGAGTCGACCAGCTTCAGCCTGGCGCTGCTGCTGGCCACGCAACGGCTCAAGGTGATCGCGGCCGTCCACCCGGGACTGTGGCAGCCGGCCGTGCTGGCCAAGCTGGGCGCGACGGCCGATCACCTGTCCGGCGGCCGCTTCGCCGTCAACGTGGTGTCCGGCTGGTTCAAGGACGAGTTCACCCATCTGGGCGAGCCGTGGTTGGAGCACGATGAGCGGTACCGCCGCAGCGCAGAGTTCCTGCAGGTGCTACGCAAGATCTGGACCGAGGACGACGTCGATTTCCGGGGCGACTTCTACCGCATCCACGACTTCACCCTCAAACCCAAGCCGCTCAACACCGCCTCGCGGCCCAACCCCGAGCTGTTCCAGGGTGGCAATTCGACCGCGGCGCGGCGTAACGGCGGTTACTACGCCGACTGGTACTTCTCCAACGGGAAGGACTTCGACGGGGTGACCGAGCAGGTCGTCGAGGTGCGTAACCATGCGCGTGACGCCGGTCGCGACGTCCGATTCGGCCTGAACGGATTCATCATCGCCCGCGATTCCGAAGCCGAGGCCCGCGACACGCTCCGCGAAATCGTCGACAAGGCCAACCGCCCCGCCGTGGAGGGGTTCCGTGCCGCCGTGCAACAGGCTGGCAACTCGACCGCGGACAAGCGTGGCATGTGGGCCGATTCGACGTTCGAGGACTTGGTGCAGTACAACGACGGCTTCCGCACCCAGCTGATCGGCACACCCGAGCAGATCGCGGAACGCATTGCGGCGTACCGCAAACGGGGTGTCGATCTGATTCTCGGTGGGTTCCTGCACTTCCACGAAGAGATCGAGTACTTCGGTTCGCGGGTGTTGCCGCTGGTCCGCGAAATCGAAAACGCCGAGGAGAAATGGGCGGACGCTCCCGTGCTTGCCTCCGCTTGACGCGTGGTGCGCTAGCGTGGTGTCGAATCGCTCAAGCGGTCTTCAGTTCACGATTCAGTGAACGGCGTACCGACGCAGCGTCGCGGGGAGCGGCGCCCCAACAAACGCAGGAGAGGTCATGACCTACCCGCCCAGTGGCTCCGGATACCCGCCCGGCCAGCAGCCGACCACTCAGTTCAGCGCCCCGACGCAGCAGTTCGGCAAGGTCGAGCAAGCCTCGCAGGCGCAGGCTCCTGCGGCGGCCGCCGCTGGTCCGAGCAAGCTGCCGGTCTACCTGCTCGCGGTGGTCGCCGTGTGCGGCCTGCTCGTCTACCTGTTCAGCTTCGGGCCGATGTTCACCATCAGCAACACCGACTTCCCGCAGTTGGGCAGCGCCAGCGGTACGTCGCTGGGCCTGGGGCTTGCCGTGCTGGCTTCGCTTCTTGCCGCGCTGCTCGCCGGGGCCAGCCTGCTGCCCAAGCAGAAAGCCATACCGGCGGTCGTTGCGGCCATCTCCGTGCTGGCCTTCCTGCTGGTGATCGCCGAAATCGTGAACAAGCCGGAACGGGTCAGCATCGACTGGGCGCTCTACGTCGTCATCGCGTTCACCTTCCTGCAGGCGGCAGCCGCGATCGCCGTCCTGCTACTCGACGCGGGCATCATCTCTGCGCCCGCGCCGCGGCCGAAGTACGAGCAGCAGCAGCAGTACGGCCAGTACGGCGGGCCCGGCCAGTACTACGGTCAGCACGCGCCGCACCAGGGCGGCGCTCCCCAGCACCAGCAGCGTCCGGGCTATTCGTCGCAATACGGTGGCTACTCGGGTGGATCGGCCTCCGGCGGCTTCTCGGCGATCGGCCAGCAGGGCGGCCCGCCGACGCCGCCGACCGGCTTCCCGACCTATGGCCAGCCGCCGGCATCCCACTCCGCGCCAACGGGGCAGGTTCCGGCACAACCGCAGCAGTCGTCTTCGTCGAATAAGTCCGGCCCCGAGCCGTCATAATCCGGGCCTCGCGTGCGTGAACGTCGCGCGCGTGAGCGAAGAGCGATACCGCTAGTGGTGGAGAACAGGTCGGCCGGCACTCGCCAGGCTCGTGACCTGTTCAGGGTTGCGTTCGGCCCGTCGGTGGTGGCGCTGGTCATCATCGCCGCGGTAACGCTGCTGCAGTTGCTCATTGCGAACAGCGACATGACTGGCGCGCTCGGCGCGATCGCCAGCATGTGGCTGGGCGTGCATCAAGTCCCGGTGTCGATCGGTGGCCGCGAGCTGGGCGTGATGCCGCTGCTGCCGGTACTGGCAATGGTGTGGGGGACCGCGCGCACAACCGCGGCCGCCACCCCTCCGCAAGGGTCCTGGTTCGTCATCCGGTGGATCGTCGCTTCGGCGTTGGGTGGTCCGCTGCTGATCGCCGCCATCTCACTGGCCGTCGTCCACGACGCCGCGTCGGTGCTGACCGAACTGCAGACTCCCAATGCGCTGCGCGCGTTCTCCGGGGTACTTGCCGTTCATGCGATCGGCGCCGCGATCGGTGTCGGGTCGCGGGCCGGCACGCGGCTGGTGACCGCGTCCGGGATGCCGAGCTGGGTGGCCGACGCCGGGCGGCCCGCGGTGGCCGGGGTGCTGGCGCTGCTCGGGTTGTCCGGCGTGGTCACGGCCTTGTCCCTGGTGGTCCATTGGTCGACCATGCACGAGCTGTATGCGATCACCGACTCGGTGTTCGGCCAGTTCAGCCTGACGGTGTTGTCCGTGCTCTACGTGCCCAACGTCATCGTCGGCACCTCCGCGGTCGCGGTCGGGTCCAGTGCCCATGTCGGGCTGGCAACGTTCAGTTCGTTCACCGTGTTCGGCGGAGACATTCCGGCGCTCCCGGTACTGGCTGCGGTTCCGACGCCCCCGCTGGGCCCGGTGTGGGTGGCGCTGCTGATCGTTGCGGCCGCGGCCGGTGTGGTGGTCGGCCAACAGTGCGCCCGGCGGCCACTGCCGCTGTTGCCCGCACTGGGCAAGCTGATCATCGCGTCGGCCGTCGCCGCGGCGACCATGGCGCTGCTCGGCTACGCCGGCGGCGGCCAGTTGGGCAACTTCGGCCACGTCGGGGTGGACCAGGCCACCTTCGGACCCGCGGTGTTCCTGTGGTTCGTCGGGATCGGCGGGCTGACCCTGGCCATGGCGGGCGGCATCGCCCGCAGGCCGAAGGTTGCGGCACCCCTCAAGAAGTCGGTCGAGCCGGTTGAGCCGGAACCGTTGCCCGAGCCTGAGCCTGAGCCTGAGCCCGAAGACGCCGAACCCAGCCTCGAACCCGAGCTCGAATCCGAGGAAGAGCTGGCACCCGACGACGAGGCGGCGCCCGTCGAGGAGGCCACGCCCACCGAGGCGGAGTTGCCCGATTTGGACGACCTGCCCGACCCGGAGGACCTGGCCTACTTCGACGAGGACGACGCCACGCCGGGCCCGATTGGCGACCAGACACGCCGAGCCGACGACTAGGCTCGTCGCGTGCAGCAACCGCTCCGTGTGCCCCCGAGCGCACCGGCGCGGGTGGTGGTGCTGGCGTCCGGCACCGGTTCGCTGCTCGAGTCCCTGCTCGAGTCCGCGGTCGGCGACTACCCGGCCCGCATTGTCGCCGTCGGCGTTGACCGTGACTGCCGTGCCGTCGACATCGCGGCAGCGGCGGCGGTGCCGAGCTACCAGGTGCGGTTGGGCGACTATCCCGACCGCGACGCGTGGGACGCGGCCATCACCGACGCCACCGCGGCGCACGAGCCCGACTGGGTGGTGTCGGCCGGCTTCATGAAAATTCTTGGCCCGCGGTTCCTTTCACGGTTTCTGGGCCGTGTCGTCAATACCCATCCGGCGCTGCTGCCGTCGTTTCCGGGTGTGCATGCCGTACCGGCGACGCTGGACTACGGCGTCAAGGTCACCGGCTGCACCGTGCACCTGGTCGATGCGGGAGCCGACACCGGGCCGATTCTGGCCCAGCAGCCCGTCCCGGTGCTCGACGGCGACGACGAAGCCACCCTGCACGAGCGGATCAAGGTCGTCGAACGGCGACTGCTGGTAGACGTCCTGGCCGCGCTCGCAACGGGCGGAGTGACCTGGATTGGACGAAAGGCAACCATAGGATGACCGGGAACGACGGACGCAGGCCGATCCGGCGCGCATTGATCAGCGTATACGACAAAACAGGTTTGGCGGAGCTGGCCTCTGGGCTGCATGAGGCGGGGGTAGCCATCGTCTCGACCGGATCGACGGCCAAAACCATTGCGGGCGCTGGTGTTCCGGTGATACCGGTGGAGGAGCTCACCGGGTTTCCTGAGGTGCTCGATGGCCGGGTGAAGACCTTGCATCCGGGCGTGCACGCCGGACTGCTGGCCGATCTGCGCAAGCCCGAGCACGCCGCCGCGCTGGAGGAACTCGGTATCGCGGCATTCGATCTCGTGGTGGTGAACCTGTATCCGTTCAGCGAGACGGTGGGCTCCGGTGCCGACGTCGACGAATGCGTCGAGCAGATCGATATCGGCGGCCCGTCAATGGTGCGCGCGGCCGCCAAGAACCACCCCAGCGTTGCCGTGGTAGTCGACCCGCTCGGCTATGACGGTGTGCTGGCAGCGGTTCGCGCCGGTGGCTTCACGCTCGCCGAGCGGAAGATCCTGGCGTCGTTGGCGTTTCGCCACACCGCCGAATACGACGTGGCCGTTGCGAGCTGGATGGGGTCGACGTTGGCGCCGGAAGAGCCGGCGCAGAAGCTGCCCGCCTGGTTCGGCGGGACATGGCGGCGCACCGGGGTGCTGCGCTACGGGGAGAACCCGCACCAGCAGGCGGCTCTCTACAGCGACGATTCGGCGTGGCCCGGTCTGGCGCAGGCCGAGCAGCTGCACGGAAAAGAGATGTCCTACAACAACTTCACCGACGCCGACGCCGCCTGGCGGGCCGCCTTCGACCACGAGCAGACCTGCGTGGCCATCATCAAGCACGCGAATCCGTGTGGCATCGCGATCTCGTCGGCGTCGGTCGCCGATGCCCACCGAAAGGCCCACGAGTGTGACCCGCTGAGCGCGTTCGGTGGCGTCATCGCGGCCAACACCGCGGTCAGCGTCGAGATGGCGGAGACCGTCGCCGACATCTTCACCGAGGTCATCATCGCACCGGCCTACGAGGAGGGCGCGGTGGAAGTGCTTGCGCGCAAGAAGAATATCCGCGTGCTGGTGGCGTCAGAACCCATGTCGGGCGGACTTGAGACCCGCCAGGTCAGCGGCGGACTGCTGCTGCAGCAGCGCGACGCTCTCGACGCGCCCGGCGACGATCCGGCCAACTGGACGCTGGCCACCGGCGAGCCCGCCGACCCCGCCACTCTGGCGGATCTGAAGTTCGCGTGGCGGGCCTGCCGCGCGGTGAAGTCCAATGCGATCGTCATCGCCGCCAACGGCGCCACCGTCGGTGTCGGCATGGGCCAGGTGAACCGGGTCGACGCGGCACGGCTGGCGGTGGAACGCGGCGGGGACCGGGTGCGCGGTGCGGTGGCGGCGTCCGACGCGTTCTTCCCGTTCCCGGACGGGTTGGAGACGCTGACCAACGCCGGTGTGAAGGCGATCGTGCATCCCGGCGGGTCGATGCGCGACGATGTCGTCACCGAGGCGGCGACCAAGGCGGTGCGTCACGCTTTACGTGACCGGTGCAAGGCATTTCGCGCACTGATAGGTTGCCGTCCATGGTGACAGCGTCGCGTGCGGTGGCAGGGGTACTGGTGGCCACGGCGATCGTGCTGGCCACGTCCTGTACTCGGATCGTCGACGACGCCCGCGTGGTCGCCGCCGCCGATATGGGAAAGGCCGCTTCGGATGGATCGGAGTGCACGCCGGTTGATGCGTCGCTGACAACGGTCACGGGCAGCGGCGACGACGAGCCGGTCATGAAGATCCCGCAACCCGAGGGGTGGGAGCGGGTGACGATGATGGACTCGGAGCTGATCCGGTTCACCATGCGTAACACGAGCCTGGCCAAGGATGGATTCGCGCCGACCGCCGTGGTCACGCTCGAAAGTGTGGAGGGTGTCGCCGATCCCCGAGAGGTGTTCGACTCCCAGCACGCGGCGCTGGAGTCGGGATTAGGCGCCACCGACTTGCGCATCACCGAGGACGTACTCTGCGGGCTGCCGGCCGAGACCCTCGACTACGCCGTTCCGGCCATGGGACCGGTAGGGCCACATCCGGCGACGTCGGTGGTCGCGGTGCTGCACACCGATGACACGACGTTCGTGGCGACGCTGTCGGTCCACAACGCCGATCCCGACGATCCGACGTACCAGCGTGATGCCCAGACGATTCTGACCGGGTTCCAGATGCTCCCACCGTCTGACGCGTAGAAGCCCGCGCGAGACGCAAAGGTCCCCGGACACGCCGCAAAAAGGGTGCTTTTGCGGCTGCTCGCGCACGGTAAGCCGTGCCGCACTTCGGCAGCAGTCGTAGCGTGGAGTGGTGACCCCACCCCATGATCTGCCCCGGACCGTCGGCGAGCTACGTGCCTCCGGCCATCGCGAGCGGGGCGTCAAAGCCGAAATTCGGGAGAACCTGCTGGCCGCGCTGGCCGAAGGCCGCGACGTGTGGCCCGGCATCCTGGGCTTCGAGGACACCGTGCTTCCGCAGTTGGAGCGCGCCCTGATCGCCGGCCACGACGTGGTGCTGCTCGGTGAACGCGGTCAGGGCAAGACGCGGCTGCTGCGCGCACTGTCCGGCCTGCTCGACGAATGGACACCGGTCATCGAGGGCGCCGAGTTGGGCGAGCACCCGTACACCCCGATCACGCCCGAATCGATCCGGCGCGCCGCCGATATGGGCGACGACCTTCCAGTGGCCTGGCGACACCGCAGTGAGCGGTACACCGAGA
Organism: uncultured Actinomycetota bacterium; assembly: GCA_963800125.1. Lineage (GTDB taxonomy): Bacteria > Actinomycetota > Actinomycetes > Mycobacteriales > Mycobacteriaceae > Mycobacterium. The sequence goes on from CAWDAC010000032.1 coordinate 49,705, forward strand.
AGCTGGCCACCCCCGACACCAGCGTGGCCGATCTGGTCGGTGACATCGACCCGATCAAGGTGGCCGAGGGCCGCAGCCTCGGCGACCCGGAAACCATCGCCTACGGCCTGATCCCGCGCGCACACCGCGGCATCGTCGCGGTCAACGAGCTGCCCGACCTCGCAGAACGCATCCAGGTGTCGATGCTCAACGTGATGGAGGAGCGCGACATCCAGGTGCGCGGCTACACGCTGCGGCTGCCGCTCGACGTGGTCGTCGTCGCCAGCGCCAACCCGGAGGACTACACCAACCGCGGGCGCATCATCACCCCGCTGAAGGACCGGTTCGGCGCCGAGATCCGCACGCACTATCCGCTGGAACTGGACGCCGAGGTGGGCGTCATCACCCAGGAGGCGCACCTGGCCGCGGAGGTGCCCGAGTATCTGCTGCAGATCCTCGCCCGCTTCGCCCGCAACCTGCGCGAGTCGAACTCCGATCGACCAGCGCTCGGGTGTCTCGGCGAGGTTCGCGATCGCGGCGGCCGAGACGGTCGCGGCGGCCGCCCGGCATCGGTCCGCGCTGCTCGGCGAGCAGGATCCGGTGGCCCGGGTGGTCGATCTCGGCACTGTGATCGACGTGCTGCGCGGCAAGCTGGAATTCGAGTCCGGCGAGGAGGGCCGCGAGCAGGCGGTGCTCGAGCATCTGCTGCGGCGCGCCACCGCCGACACCGCACAGCGGTTGCTCGGCGGCATCGACGTCGGCCCGTTGGTGATCGCGATCGAGGGCGGCTCGGCGGTCACCACCGGTGAGCGGGTGTCGGCGAGGGAGGTGTTGGCGGCGGTGCCCGAGGTGCCCGCGATCGCCAAGGTGCAGGAGCGCCTCGGCGCAATCCGACGGCCAGCGCGCCGCCGCGGTCGAATTGGCGCTGGAGGCCTTGTATCTCGCCAAGCGCATCGACAAGGTGTCCGGAGAAGGCGAAACCGTCTATGGCCATGAGACCTAGACGGGGCCACGGGCGCTCGTCCCGCTACTCCAGCTACACCGGCGGCCCAGACCCGCTGGCGCCGCCGGTCGATCTGCGCGAAGCACTCGAACAGATCGGGCAGGACGTGATGGAGGGCTCATCGCCGCGCCGCGCCCTGTCGGAGTTACTGCGGCGCGGCACCCAGAATATGCGCGGCGCCGACAAGCTGGCCGCCGAGGCCAACCGACGTCGTCGGGAACTGTTGCAGCGCAACAACCTTGACGGCACTCTGCAGGAAATCAAGAAGCTGCTCGACGAAGCGGTGCTGGCCGAGCGCAAGGAGCTGGCCCGCGCGCTCGACGACGACGCCCGCTTCCAGGAGATGCGGATCGAGTCGCTGCCCCCGTCGCCGGCCAAGGCAGTACAGGAACTGTCCGACTACGAGTGGCGCAGCCCCGAGGCGCGCGAAAAGTACGAACAGATCAAGGATCTGCTCGGCCGCGAGATGCTTGATCAACGCTTCGCCGGGATGAAGCAGGCGCTGGAAAACGCCACCGACGAGGATCGTCAGCGCGTCAACGAGATGCTCGACGATCTGAATGACCTGCTGGACAAGCACGCCAGAGGACAGGACTCGCAACAAGACTTTGATGACTTCATGAACAAGCACGGCGAGTTCTTTCCGGAGAACCCGCGCAACGTGGAGGAACTGCTGGACTCGCTGGCCCAGCGCGCGGCCGCGGCGCAGCGGTTCCGCAACAGCCTGTCTCGCCGATCAGCGCGCCGAGCTGGATGCGCTGGCCCAGCAGGCATTCGGCTCGCCGTCGTTGATGAACGCGCTCAACCGGCTCGACGGACACCTGCAGGCGGCCCGGCCGGGCGAGGACTGGACCGGTTCGTCGCGGTTCTCCGGCGACAACCCGATGGGCATGGGCGAGGGCACTCAGGCGATGGCCGATATCGCCGAGCTCGAACAGCTGGCGGAGGCACTGTCGCAGAGCTACGCCGGCGCGACGATGGACGACGTCGACCTCGACGCGCTGGCCCGCCAGCTCGGCGACGAGGCGGTGGTCGACGCGCGCACGCTCACCGAACTGGAGCGGGCCCTGGTCAACCAGGGCTTCCTGGACCGCGGCTCCGACGGGCAGTGGCGGCTGTCCCCGAAGGCCATGCGGCAACTGGGCCAGACCGCGCTGCGCGATGTGGCCCAACAGCTTTCGAGCAGGCACGGTGAACGCGACACCCGGCGGGCAGGGGCCGCCGGTGAGCTGACGGGCGCGACGCGGCCGTGGCAGTTCGGCGACACCGAGCCGTGGAACGTCACCCGCACGCTGGCCAATGCCGTGCTGCGGCAAGCGGGTACGGGCGTGACGGAGCAGCCGATTCGCATCACCGTCGACGATGTCGAGGTGTCCGAGACGGAGACCCGCGCACAGGCCGCGGTGGCGCTGCTGGTGGATACCTCGTTCTCCATGGTGATGGAGAATCGCTGGCTACCGATGAAGCGCACGGCACTGGCGCTCAACCATCTGGTCAGCACCCGGTTCCGTTCGGATGCGTTGCAGATCATCGCCTTTGGCCGATACGCCAGGACGGTCAGCGCCGCCGAACTGACCGGCTTGGAGGGCGTCTACGAGCAGGGCACGAACCTGCACCACGCGCTCGCGCTGGCCGGGCGGCACCTGCGCCGCCATCCCAACGCGCAGCCGGTCGTGCTCGTCGTCACTGACGGCGAACCCACTGCGCACCTGGAGGATTTCGACGGGGAAGGTGCGGGTTCTGCTGTGTTTTTTGATTACCCTCCGCACCCGCGGACGATCGCCCACACCGTACGCGGCTTCGACGACATGGCCCGGTTGGGCGCGCAGGTCACCATCTTCCGGCTCGGCAGCGATCCCGGCCTGGCCAGGTTCATCGACCAGGTCGCGCGCCGGGTCGAGGGGCGGGTGGTGGTGCCCGATCTGGACGGGCTCGGCGCCGCGGTCGTCGGCGACTATCTGCGCTCGCGGCGGCGCCGTTAATCACATCGCTTAGAAACCCGAATTCCGGTGGCGTGCTATGCATTTGTCGCGCGACAAGTGATGTCCCGTACGCTACGGTTCCCTCTGACGAAGTGAATTCACGCGGGCAGCCGCATCACCGAAGGGGAAACCTAGATGGCAAGACATCGGCGCATGTCCGACCGCTCACTGCGTACTCGGACGGTGATCGGCGGCTTAGCCGCCGGCGGCGCGCTGGCGGCCGTTGCCCCTGCCGGCTGGCCGCGGCGGCAGCGGGAGCGAATGAGGTTCCGGCTTACACGCCGGGCGCTGCGGTCGGTCGACCCAATCTGGACAACCCCGCGCCTGGTCTGCGCACGGTGCCAGCAGTTTGGCGACTCGGTCTTCAACGACGCCAACCCGATTAACGAGGCCTTGGACGACTCGCCGATCGGGACGGGTTACCACGAGGTATTCGGACAGCAGGGAACCCTCCGGTTCGACGAAGACGACCAGATCTACTACTACGACACCGCCACCGGATCAAATGGTTCGTTCAAGGGCGTGCTGAATATGGCGCCGGGCAAGGCGGTCGGCGATGCCATCCCGCTGCGCGAGTGCAATTTCGAGAGCGATCCGGGAACGCTTGCCCCGAAGGTGTCGATCCGGGCGAGCTGCAACCACTAGGCGAAGTCGTGCAGGGCCGGCGTTAGCCGGCTTTGCGCTTCTTGCGCTTGACGCCGACCTTGCCCCACAGCGAGAAGCCGCGGATCTTCACGCAAGGTGCGCCGGGCAGACCCTGCCCCGCGATGATGTGGTCGAACGTGCCCATGACGCCAACACCGTGGAGATCCACGTTCACCTCGGGCGGCACCAGGATGGTCTGACCGCCCATGATCGAGTAGCTGTGGATCTCGACCTCGGGTGCGGTGAAGTCGGCGTAGCGCAGGTCCACGACGCCGCCGCCCCACAGCGCGAAGGTGGTCAGCCGCTTCGGCACGTTCCATCGTCCGCGACGCTCGAATCCGCTCAAGATGGCCAGGAGCAGCGTCGACGGAGCCGGCCGGCACGGGCCGCCCCGGCGGGCGGTGGTCATGGCGCCGGGCAGATCAGCGCTCAGGCGTGCCAGCTCGTCGTAGGTCTTGGCGGCGTAGGCCCTGTTCAGCCGGTCCTCGTATTCGTCCATCGGGAGGCGCCCCGCGGCGGCGGCATCGGAGAGCAGCTGCGCTGCCTGCATGCGATCGGTGTCCGCGGCGGGCTCCGATCTGTTTCGCGACGCTGGAGTGCTCATCACTGTCGAGCCTACGACGAAGCTCCGAAGAAGCACAGGAAAGTCATGGAGTTCGCGCCAGGTGCTGGCCGAAGCCGATCGTCCCGATTGGGTTTGCCGGCACCAGGTTGGCCCCCGACTTCAAGGCGGCGACTGATGCTGCCCGGCACGGGGAGAGCCAGCACACGACGGCGGCTATTGCTTGCGGTGAGGTACATCCGTCCGAGTTCGTCGTGGTCGTAGACGGCCGGACCGCCGATGTCGTCGACACGGCCCGCGGGTCCGTCGTCGATGAGGGAGACCAAATGGGTCGCCACGTCGCGGGTGTCGATCGGCTGGAAGCGCACGCCCTTGATCGCGATCAGTGCCGGCGAGAATCGCTGGATCGCGAACGTGGTCTCGATCAGGTCGTGGAACTGCGTGACCCGGATGATCGTGTGGCCGAGGCCGGACGCGGCCAGCGCTTCCTCGACGCGCAGCTTGGCCTTGTAGTACCCCATCGGGATGCGGTCGATCCCGACGATCGACACGTAGATGATGTTGTCGACGCCGGCCCGCCGCGCTGCCGAGATCAGGTTATTGGCGGATACGACGTCCTTGCCGCGGGTGCCCTGGGTGGCGCAATGGATGACCGTGTCCATGCCGTCCAGCGCGGCGTCGATGCCGTCGCCGCTGAGCAGGTCACCTTGCTCCCAATGCACGCCGGTGTAGCCGACGTGAGATCGCCTGCTGAGCGCGCGGACTTTATGGCCGGCTTCGGTGGCTTCACCGACCACCCGGTGTCCGAGGGTGCCGGTCGCGCCGGTGATCAGAACGTGGCGGGTCATCGGTGAGCGAGCCTACGCGCCGACAAAAGAAAACGGGCACCTGCGCGGTATGCGCAAGTGCCCGTTGACTTAGTAGGCGTTAGGCCCCGGAGGCTCGCGCTCCGGAGGCGTGGTGCCGACCGGAGACGGGCCGCCGGGGGCCCTGGGTCCGGCCGCGAAGTCCCTGCACGGCTATTTACGAACGTCGTGGGCTGGTCCAACAGGCCCAGACCGCGGGACTCCGTCCATCGGTGCCGAAGAGAAGAACACCGAGGTTGTACCCCGGGCTGACGCTCATCGCGAAAGAACTACCGTTCGACTGAATATTGCACACGATGTTCCCCGGGGTGATTCCGATTGGGCCTGCGCCGCAGTCGTGGCCGCATTCGTCTGGGCCGACGCGGTGCCGGCGCCGATCAAGCCGGCGACGCCCATCCCGAGCTCCGAGGGCCCCCGCGGCGGCAATTGCCTTGATCTTCATTACTTTCTCCTTGTTTCGAAGTTTTGACGGTCCGCATCGCGAGCCGTTCAGTTAACACAGCATAGCTTACGAACCGCGACTGTGCGCAACCCCAATTTTATTTGACTTGGCCATCATGCCTGCGCGGCAAACAGCCCGTAGTAGCTGGGCATCTAGATCGATCAAGAAAACTGAGCCAGGCTGACCGATGTATACGCTGAAAAGGCCTGTTCATAAGGCATTCCGGCGGCCAGGGGCGATCAAGATCATCGCCCAATCCACGCGCATCGTCTCGGACCCCGGTTGTCGCTACCGCACGGCCGCTGCGAGAGACACGCGTAGCCCGCTACTCCACTTCCCGGGGCAACCGCCCACAGCAAACATCGGCAAAGTCGCGCAGTTTGCCGGACCTCGACATCGGCCACAGCTAACCCCCAGGTTGGGGGTCAATTCACCCAGTTCGGGGGGCGTTTCTGCAGGAAGGCCAGCATGCCCTCGCGGGCTTCCTCGGACACGAAAAGCTCCGCGGATTGCCTGGTCAGCTCCTCGGCGTGCCGGTCGAAAGCCTCCAGCATCGGCGCGGTGGTCAGCTTCTTCGATGCCGCCAGGCCCTGCGGTGAGCCTTTCGCGATCTGCGGCGGTCAGCTCCGCCACCGTGCGTCGACGTCGTCAGTCGCGGTGGTGATCAGGCCGATCTCCGCGGCCTCGTCGGCGCCGAACTTCTCGCCGGTCACGAAGTACCGGCCCGCGGCGCGCGCGGACATCTTCGGCAGCAGCGTCAGCGAGATGATCGACGGCGCCACCCCGATCCGCGCCTCGGTCAGCGCGAACGTGCTGTTGCGTCCCGCGACGACGATGTCGCAGGCCCCGACGAGCCCGAGTCCGCCTGCCCGGACATGGCCGTCGATCGCGCCGATGACCGGCTGCGGCATCTCGAGAATCGCGCGCAGCAGAGACGTCAGCTGACGCGCATTGTTGGCGACGGTCTCGGCCGCGTCGCCGCCGCTGGCCTCCGACAGGTCGGCGCCCGCGCAGAATGTTCCGCCGGTGTGGCCCAACACGACCGCCCGCACCTCGGGGTCGTCGGACGCGTCGCACAGCCCCTGGCGCAGCTGACTGACCAGCGCCTTGGACAGCGCGTTGCGGTTGTGCGGCGAGTCAAGGGTGAGCCGCGCAACGGGCCCTTCGACGGAGTAGTGGACCAGTGTGCTCATCAGTACGAGCGTGGCAGACCCAACGACGTCTGCGCTATGAAGTTGAGCACCATCTCGCGGCTGACCGGAGCGATGCGGGCCAGCTTCGACGCGGTCACCGCCGCGGCGATGCCGTACTCCTTGGTCAGACCGTTGCCGCCCAGCGACTGAACTGCCTGGTCGACCGCGCGCACCGACGCCTCGGCCGCGGCGTACTTGGCCATGTTCGCCGCCTCGGCGGCGCCGAAGTCGTCGCCGCTGTCGTACAGCGTCGCGGCCTTCTGCATCATCAGCTTGGCGAGCTCGACCTCGATGTGGTTCTGCGCCAACGGGTGCGACAGGCCCTGGTGCGCGCCGATCGGCGTCTTCCACACCTGGCGGTGTCTTGACGTAGTCGACGGCCTTGTCGATCGCGAACCGGCCCATGCCCACCGCGCTGGCCGCTCCCATGATCCGCTCGGGGTTCAGGCCGGCGAACAGTTGGGCGATCGCGGCATCCTCAGACCCCACCAGTGCGTCGGACGGCAGCCGGATGTCGTCGATGAAAACCTGGAACTGGCTCTCGGGGCTGACCAGTTCCATATCGATCTTGGTCCAGGTGAACCCGGGAGTGTCGGTGGGAACGATGAACAACGCGGGCCTGAGAGATTCGGACTTGGCCCCTGAGCCTGATTGGGAGGTGCGGCCCACCACCAGCACCGCCTGCGCCTGGTCGACACCGGAGATGAACACCTTCTGGCCCTTGAGGATCCAGTCGCTGCCGTCGCGTCGGGCGGTGGTGGTGATGCGGTGCGAGTTCGAACCCGCGTCGGGCTCGGTGATCGCGAACGCCATGGTGGTCGAGCCGTCGGCGATACCGGGCAGCCACCGCTTCTTCTGCTCGTCGGTGCCGAACTTGGCGATGATCGTGCCGTTGATGGCGGGGGAGACCACCATCAGCAACAGCGGGCAGCCGTTGGCCGACATCTCCTCCATCACCACGGACAGCTCATACATGCCCGCGCCGCCGCCGCCGTACTCCTCGGGCAGGTTCACCCCGATGAAGCCGAGTTTGCCTGCCTCTTGCCACAATTCGTCGGTGTGCTGGCCGGCGCGGGCCTTCTCCAGGTAGTAGTCCTGGCCGTAAGTGGCGGCCATCGCGGCGACGGCCTTGCGCAGCGCCTGGCGTTCTTCGCTCTCGACGAAGGCGTTCGCGGTCATTGGTTCTCCTTCTTCAGGGTTGTCCACACGGGCGAGCACGGCGCCGACGTCGACCTGCTGGCCCGGCTCGACGTTGAGTTCGACGAGCACGCCGTCGCTGGGCGCGGTTACGGTGTGCTCCATCTTCATGGCCTCCATCCAGATCAGCGGTTGGCCGGCGGTGACGGTGTCGCCTACGGCGGCGCCGATGCGCAGCACCGAGCCCGGCATGGGGGCCAGCAGTGAACCGTGTGCGACCGCGGCATCCGGGTCGGGGAAGCGTGACAGCGCGACGAATTGCACCGGGCCGAGCGGGGAGTCGACGAAGACGTCATGTCCGTACCGCGCGACATCGAACTGGCGGTCCACGCCGTCGACCGCCAGCACCACCCGGTCGGGCGTCGCCGATACCAGGCGTTACCGCGTCATGGTCGGGCAGTTCCACGCCGGTGCGGGTGAAGCGGTAGCGGACTTCGTGCGTCTCGCCCGCAGCATCGCTGTAGCGCTTGGATTGAAAGCCCGACGCGACGTTGCGCCAGCCGCTGGGCGCGGCGGCGAATACCGTTGCGGCCTGTCGGTTCTGGGCCGCGTCCGCCAGGGCTGCGGCCAAGGACGACAACTCGACGGCGTGTTGATCGGCCAGCGGGGCGGCCAGCTCAGCCAGGCCATGCGTGTCGAAGAACGCGGTGTCGGTCGCGCCGTCGAGGAAAGCCGGATGGCGCAACACGTTGACGAGAAGGTCGCGGTTGGTGCGAACCCCGTGAATGCGGGCGCGGGCCAGCGCGTCGGCGAGAACGCCCGCGGCCTGACGGCGGATCGGCGCGTAGGAGATGATCTTGGCCAGCATCGGGTCGTAGAACACCGACACCTCCGACCCGTCCACGACGCCGGTGTCGACTCGCACTCCGAGACCATCGAGCGGCCCGAATTGCGTTGTGGTGTTGGGCACCTCGAAGCGATGCACAGAGCCGGCCTGTGGCTGCCAGCCCTTGGTCGGGTCCTCGGCGTACAACCTGGCCTCGATGGAGTAACCGCGCGACGGCGGCGGCTCAGCGTCGAGGTGGCCGCCGTCGGCGACCTGCAACTGCAGCCCGACGAGGTCGAGGCCGGTGGTGGCCTCGGTGACCGGGTGCTCGACCTGCAGCCGGGTGTTCATCTCGAGGAAGAAGAAGTCGCCGCTGGTCGTCGGCCATGAACTCGACCGTGCCGGCGCCGGTGTAGCCGATCGCGGTCGCCGCCAGCCGCGCCGCGTCGAACAGCTTGGCCCGCATGCCCGGCGTGCGTTCGACGAGCGGCGATGGCGCCTCTTCGATGATCTTCTGGTGGCGCCGCTGGATGGAGCATTCGCGTTCGCCGACGGCCCACACGGTGCCGTGCTCGTCGGCGAGCACCTGGACTTCGACGTGGTGGCCGGTGGCCAGGTAGCGCTCGCAGAACACCGTCGGATCGCCGAACGCCGACTGCGCCTCGCGGCGCGCCGCCTCCACCTGTGCAGGCAGCTCGGACAATTCACGGACCACCCGCATGCCGCGGCCGCCGCCGCCCGCCGACGCCTTGATCAGCACCGGCAGTTGGTCGGCCGTCACGGTGTCGGGATCGAGCTCGTCGAGGACCGGCACGCCCGCGGCGGCCATCATCTTCTTGGCCTCGATCTTGGAGCCCATCGCGGCCACCGCCGCGACCGGAGGGCCGATCCACGTCAAACCGGCATCCAGCACGGCGGCAGCGAAATCGGGGTTCTCCGAGAGGAATCCGTAGCCGGGGTGGACGGCGTCGGCGCCGGCCGCGCGGGCCGCCGCGATCAACTGCTGTGGGTCCAGGTACCCGTTGCGGTCCTCCAGACGCACCCGCGCATCGGCCTCGGCGACGTGTGGCGAGCCGGCATCCGGATCGGTGTACACCGCGACGGTGCCGATCCCGAGCCGGCGGCACGTGGCGAACACCCGCCGCGCGATCTCGCCGCGGTTGGCGACCAGCACTCTCGTGATCATCTGCAGCTCACATCCGGAAGACGCCGAAGTTAGACGTCCCCTTGATCGGGCCATTGGCGATGGCGGACAAGCACATTCCCAACACAGTGCGGGTGTCGCGAGGATCGATCACACCGTCGTCGTAGACCATCCCGGACAGCACCATCGGCAGCGACTCGGCCTCGATCTGCCTCTCGACCGCAGCCCGCATTGCGGCGTCGGCATCCTCGTCCACCTGCTGGCCGCGCGCTTCGGCCGCTGCACGGCTCACGATCGACAGCACGCCCGCGAGCTGTGCGCCACCCATTACCGCGGACTTGGCGCTCGGCCACGCGAACAGAAAGCGCGGGTCATAGGCACGCCCGCACATGCCATAGTGGCCGGCCCCGTAGGAGGCGCCGATCAGCAGCGAGATGTGCGGGACGGTCGAATTCGAGACGGCGTTGATCATCATCGAGCCGTGCTTGATCATCCCGCCTTCTTCGTACTTCTTTCCGACCATGTAGCCAGTGGTGTTGTGCAGGAACAGCAATGGCGTATCGAAGCGATTGGCCAGCTGGATGAACTGGGTGGCCTTCTGCGACTCCTCGGAGAACAGCACCCCGCGGGCATTGGCCAGGATCCCGATCGGGTATCCGTACAGCGTGGCCCAGCCGGTCACCAGCGACGAGCCGTACAGCGCCTTGAACTCGTCGAACTCCGAGCCGTCGACGATCCGCGCGATCACGTCGCGCGGGTCGAACGGGATGCGCAGATCGGACGGCACGATGCCGATCAGTTCCTCGGCGTCGAAACGCGGCTCGGTGGCCGGTCCCGGTGCGGGACCTTGCTTACGCCAGTTCAACCGGGCGACGATACGACGGCCGATTCGGATGGCGTCGAGCTCGTCGACGGCGAAATAGTCCGCCAGACCCGAAGTGCGGGCGTGCATCTCGGCACCGCCCAGCGACTCGTCATCGGACTCCTCGCCGGTGGCCATCTTCACCAGCGGTGGCCCGGCCAGGAACACCTTCGAGCGTTCCTTGATCATCACGACGTGGTCGGACATGCCGGGGATGTAGGCGCCGCCCGCGGTGGAGTTGCCGAACACCAGGGCGATGGTCGGGATGCCCGCCGCCGACAGCCGGGTCAGGTCGCGGAAGCCCTGTCCACCCGGGATGAAGATCTCCTTTTGGGTCGGGAGATCGGCGCCGCCGGACTCCACCAGCGAGATCAGAGGCAATCGGTTCTCGAACGCAATCTGGTTGGCCCGCAACATCTTCTTCAATGTCCACGGGTTGCTGGTGCCGCCCTTGACAGTGGGGTCGTTGGCGTTGATCACGCACTCGACGCCTTCGACCACGCCGATGCCGGTCACCACGCTGGCGCCCACCTGGTAGTTGGTGCCATACGCGGCGAGCGGACTCAGCTCCAGGAACGGCGCGTCGGGGTCAAGCAGCATTTCGATGCGTTCGCGAGCGGTCATCTTGCCGCGGTCGTGGTGGCGCTTGACGTACTTCTCGCCGCCACCTGCCAACGCCTTCGCATGCTCGGTCTCCAGCTCGGCGAGCTTCGTCGTCATCGCTTCGGCAGCTTCGGCGTAAGCGGGCGAGCGGGGATCCAGCGTCGAGGCCAACACCGATGAGCCGCTTGCGCGAAGAGAATCAGGTGTCGTCATGACTGGAATCCCAACGTCTTAGCGGCGAGCGAGGTGAGGATCTCGGTCGTTCCGCCACCGATACCGAGGATGCGCATGTCGCGGTATTGGCGTTCGACCTCCGATTCGGTCATGTACCCCATGCCGCCGAACAGCTGCACCGCCTGGTTCGCCACCCACTCACCGGCCTCGACCGCGGTGTTCTTGGCGAAGCACACCTGAGTTATTAAGGAGTTCGTCTCCGAGCTTGATGTCGCCGCCGAAGCGGCTCCGGAAGCGAGCTGGCGTTCGACAAGGCTGCGGGTGTAGACGCGCGCCACGTCGACGCGCCGCGCCATCTCGCTCAGCGTGTTCTGCACCGATTGCCGTGAGATCAGCGGTTTACCAAAGGTTTCCCGGTTGCGGCACCATTCGACGGTGAGGTCCAGGCAGCGCTGGGCACTGGCATACGCCTGCGCGGCCAGCCCCACGCGTTCAGACACGAAGGCCGCGGCGATCTGAACGAATCCGGTGTTCTCGCCGCCGATCAGGTTGGCGGCGGGCACCCGGACGTCGGTGTAGGACAGCTCGGCGGTGTCGGAGGACCGCCAGCCCATCTTGTCGAGCTTGCGGGTCACCTCGAAACCGGGCGTGCCCTTGTCGACCACGATCAGCGAAACACCCGCCGCGCCAGGCCCGCCGGTGCGCGCGGCGGTCACGACGTAGTCGGCGCGCACGCCGGAGGTGATGTAGGTCTTGGCGCCGTTGATGATGTAGTCGTCGCCGTCGCGGGTGGCCTTGGTGGTGAGATGCCCGACGTCGGACCCGCCGCCGGGTTCGGTGATCGCCAGCGATCCGATCTTCTCGCCGCGCAGCGTGGGCCGCACGTAGGTGTCGATCAACCGCTGGTCACCCGAGGCGATCATGTGCGGCACCGCGATGCCGCAGGTGAACAACGACGCGAACACCCCGCCCGGTGCCCCGGCGTAGTGCATCTCCTCGCAGATGATCACCGCGTCGGCGCCGTCGCCGCCGCCACCACCAACGGCCTCGGGCAGTCCGGCGCCCAACAGGCCGGCCTCGCCGGCCTTGACGTGGAGCTCGCGCGGCAGCAGGCCGGAGTGTTCCCACTCGTCGACGTGCGGCAGCACCTCGCGTTCGGCGAACGCGCGCACCGTCTTTCGGAGCTGCTCGCGTTCGGGGGTGTGCCAGATACTCATGTCAGGAGGCTTTCGGGTATGTCGATGTGCCGGCTGCGTAGCCACTCGCCAAGACCCTTGGCCTGTGGGTCGAACCGGGCCTGATAGGCGACGCCCTCGCCGAGGATGCCCTCGATGACGAAGTTCACCGCACGCAGGTTGGGCAGAAGGTGACGGGTGACGGCCAGATCAGCGGACTCCGGCAGTAGCTCGCGCAGCTTCTCAACCGTGAGTGCGTGGGCCAGCCACCGCCACTCTTCACCGGTGCGCACCCACACCCCGACATTGGCGTTGCCGCCCTTGTCACCGCTGCGGGCGCCTGCGATGCGGCCCAGTGGGACGCGCTGGGTCTCGCCGAAGGGGAGCGGTTCGGGCAGCGCGAATGGTCCGACCGGCTCGAGTTCCTTTGTCTCGGTGGCAGCGGGAATGTCGGTGCGGGTGCCGTCGGCGTGTACGGCAACGTGCGGCACCTCGGCTGGGTCGACGTAGCCCGGGGTGAAGACCCCGTACACCTGCCCCTCGGCCGGCGGCGCGGTGGTGGTGAAGCCCGGATAACTGGCCAGCGCCAATTCGACTGCGGCGGAGGAGAACTGGCGCCCGACGTTGGCGGGGTCGGGATCGCGCACCACGCAGTGCAGCAGCGCGCTAGCGGTCTCCTCGGTATTGGCGTCGACGTGGTCGGTGCGCGCCAGCGTCCATTCCAGTTCGGCCGGCTTGACGGTGAGGCCGGATTCCAGCTGTCGCTGCACGAGTTCAGCCTTGGCGTCGATGTCGAGCCCGGTGAGCACGAAGGTCATGGCGTTGCGGAAGCCGCCGATGCTGTTCAGCGACACCTTGAGGGTGGGCGGCGGCGGCTCGCCCCTGGCGCCGTCGATGCGCACCCGGTCGGTGCCGTCTGCGGACAGCTCGATGCTGTCCATCCGCAGCGTCACATCGGGATTCGCGTAGCGCGCGCCGGTGATCTCGTAGAGCAGCTGGGCGGTGACGGTGTCGACGCTCACCAACCCGCCGGTGCCTGCGTGCTTGGTGATCACCGACGACCCGTCGGCGTTGATCTCCGCCAGCGGGAAGCCCGGATGTAAAAGGTCGGTCACCGCCGCTGCTTCCACAAAGAACGCGTAGTTGCCGCCGGTCGCCTGTACCCCGCACTCGATGACATGTCCCGCGGCCACCGCACCCGCCAGCCGGTCGTAGTCGGCGCGGTCCCAGCCGAAATGGGCGGCGGCCGGGCCCACGATGACCGAAGCGTCGGTCACCCGGCCGGTCACGACGACGTCGGCGCCGCTGTTGAGGCAGTCGACGATGCCCCACGCACCGAGATAGGCGTTGGCCGCCAACGGTGTGCCGAAACCGAGTTCGCTCGCCCGAGCCACGAGGTCGTCGCCCTCGACATGGGCAACCCGCACATCGATGCCGAGCCGGTCGGCCAGCGACCGCACCGCGGCGGCCAGGCCCGCCGGGTTCAGCCCGCCGGCGTTGGCCACGATCCGCACGCCCTGGTCGAGTGCGGTGCCGAGGCACTCCTCGAGCTGCGTCAGGAATGTCTTGGCATAGCCGCGGTCGGGCGACTTGGCCCGGTCGCGGGCCAGGATCAGCATGGTGAGCTCGGCGAGATAGTCGCCGGTGAGGTAGTCCAGTTCGCCGCCGGTCAGCATTTCCCGCATCGCCGAGAGCCGGTCGCCGTAGAACCCCGAGCAGTTACCGATGCGGACTGGAGCTGTCACGCACCCTCCTAATCGCCGCGAAGCCAACCAACCGGTAGGTTAGCCGGTACCTCCGGTCCGCCGTCAAGGACACCCAATTGCGATTTCGGCGTGATTGGTAGCGCTGAGCGCGAATTATCACGCCGAATTCGCTCATTTCGGAGGCTACGCTGGGCTGGGAGTGCGTAATGGACTGGCTTGCATGGATCGTGCTTGCCGCGCTGGCGACGGCGTCGGTGGTGTGGATCGTGCGCAGATTTCGGGCCGAAAACCGCAGGCTAGAGGGCATGATCCGCGATTTCAACCGTGAACACCCGCGGCGTGAGCCCGGATTCGCAACGCACGCGCGAAGACTTGCGAGTATCCGACGACGCCGGTAGTCGCTGTTTTGGAGGCCACGCAGGTCACCGGCTATCCTGAAGGGCAATTGCCGACGCCGTTCTTCGCGCGGCAGCACCCTCAAGAGGAGAGCTCGATCAATGGCTGTGCCCAAGCGCAGGATGTCACGCGCGAACACCCGTAGCCGTCGCGCGCAGTGGAAGGCCAAGCGCACCGAACTCGTCGGTGTCACCGTCGCAGGCCGGCAGCACAAGGTGCCGCGCCGTCTGCTCAAGGCCGCTCGACTCGGCCTGATCGATCTCGACCGCCGTTAACTGTCGCCCCATTGCGGTTTTTGATGTCGCCGGCCGAGCGGCTCCGGCGAGCCTCTCAGCCCACTCTCAGGCGATGGGTTAACACTGGTGGCCGTGCGAATTCTTGTCGTTGACGACGACCGCGCGGTGCGCGAATCGCTCCGTCGCTCGCTGTCCTTCAACGGCTATTCGGTCGCGTTGGCGGAGGACGGCCTCGAAGCACTGGACCTGATCGCCAGCGACCGGCCCGACGCCCTGGTGCTGGACGTGATGATGCCGAGGCTGGACGGCCTCGAAGTTTGCCGTCAGCTCCGCAGCACCGGTGACGACCTGCCCATCCTGGTGCTGACCGCCCGCGATTCGGTGTCCGAGCGGGTCGCCGGCCTCGACGCGGGCGCCGACGACTATCTGCCCAAGCCATTCGCGCTGGAAGAACTGCTCGCCCGTATGCGCGCGCTGCTGCGTCGCACCACCCCCGATGACGGGGAATCGCCGGCGATGACGTTCGCCGACCTGAGCTTGGACCCGGTGACCCGGGAGGTGACCCGCGGCCACCGCCAGATCAGCCTGACCCGCACCGAGTTCGCACTGCTGGAAATGCTGATCGCCAATCCCCGGCGCGTGCTCACCCGCAGCCGCATCCTCGAGGAAGTGTGGGGATTCGACTTCCCGACCTCGGGGAACGCCCTCGAGGTGTACGTCGGCTATCTGCGTCGCAAGACGGAAGCGGAAGGTGAACCGCGGCTGATCCACACCGTGCGCGGGGTGGGTTATGTGCTGCGTGAGACACCTCCCTGATGACCTCGTTCCGGCCGCGCCCGTTGCGGCCCCCCTCGCTCCCTGAGACCAGCTCTCTGTCTCTGCGCTGGCGGGTCATGATGCTGGCGATGTCGATGGTGGCGTTGGTGGTGGTGCTGATGGCCCTCGCCGTCTACGTCGTCGTCTCCAGGGCGCTCTACGACGACATCGACAACCAGCTGCACAGCCGTGCCCGGCTGCTGATCGAAAGCGGCTCGCTGGCCGCCGATCCCGGCAAGGCAATCGAGGGAACCGCCTACTCCGACGTCAACGCGATGCTGGTGAACCCGGGCCGGTCCATCTACACCGCCAATCAGCAAGGGCAGACCCTGCCCATCGGTCAGCAGGAGAAGGATGTGGTGTCCGGCGAGCTGTTGCTTTCGCTGCGCACCGCCGACCACCAACGCGTGCTGGCCGTGCACC
The DNA here is from genome assembly GCA_963800125.1 of uncultured Actinomycetota bacterium. Lineage (GTDB taxonomy): Bacteria > Actinomycetota > Actinomycetes > Mycobacteriales > Mycobacteriaceae > Mycobacterium. The sequence continues at coordinate 65,875 of CAWDAC010000032.1, forward strand.
TCAACAACGGCAGCTCGCTATTGATCTCCAAGAGCCTGGCTCCCACCGGCAAGGTGCTCAAACGGCTGGGCAGTGTGCTGCTCATCGTGGGCGGTCTCGGTGTGGCGATCGCCGCGTTCGCAGGCGGCATGGTGGCCCGCGCGGGCTTGCGGCCGGTGGCCCGGCTCACCGAAGCGGCCGAACGGGTGGCCCGCACCGACGACCTGCGACCGATCCCGGTAGTCGGCAGCGACGAACTCGCCCGTCTCACTGAGGCTTTCAACATGATGCTGCGTGGACTGGCCGAATCCCGTGAGCGTCAGGCCCGGCTGGTGACCGATGCAGGCCACGAGCTGCGCACCCCGCTGACGTCATTGCGCACCAACGTCGAACTGCTGATGGCCTCGATGGCACCCGGCGCGCCGCGCTTGCCTGAAGGGGAGATGGCCGAGCTGCGGACCGACGTGATCGCCCAGATCGAGGAATTGTCAACGCTGGTGGGCGATTTGGTGGACCTCACTCGCGATGAGGCCGGTGGCGTGATCCACGAGCCCGTCGACATGTCCGAGATCGTTGACCGCTGCCTTGAGCGGGTTCGGCGCCGCCGCAACGACATTGAGTTCGACATCAATGTGGTCCCGTGGCAGGTGTATGGGGATGCGGGTGGCCTGTCGCGCGCGGTGCTGAACCTGCTTGACAACGCCGCCAAGTGGAGCCCGCCCGGCGGGCGGGTAGGCGTGCGATTGACCCAGACCGACCCGGTGCACGCCGAGCTGGTCGTCTCCGACCACGGCCCCGGAATTCCGCCGCACGAACGCCAGCTGGTGTTCGAGCGGTTCTTCCGCTCCACATCCGCGCGGGCCATGCCGGGCTCAGGGTTAGGCCTGGCGATCGTCAAACAAGTTGTGCTCAAACACGGCGGCGCGCTTCGGGTGGAGGACACCGTGCGTGGTGGCCAACCGCCGGGCACGTCGATATATGTGTTGCTACCCGGACGGCTCATTCCCGCGACACGGCCAGTGGAGGTCGTCACAGAACCGGTGGTCAGCGCGGACAATGGGTAACGCGGACAATGGGTAAACGGTCGGAAACGACCGCCTGGAAGTCTGGGGATGTGCCGAACGTTCTCTAAGTGGATTCTCAGCACACCCGGGCACTGTGGGGGAGCAGTCCTTCGTTGTTGAAGTGTCGGACCCAACTGGAGAAAGAGCCCGTAGCGACATGACGAACCACCCGAGGTATTCACCGCCGCCGCCCCACCCGGGCCGTCGGCCCGCCAATGAGCACACGGCGGTGTATCCCGGTCAGCACGGGCACAGCGGCTATCAGCAGCAGCCCTACGACTGGCGATACGCGACGCAGCAGCAGGGCTATCGGCAGCCCTATGACCCGTACCGCGGCGCGCCCCAGCAACCGCCAACGGCGCTGCCACCCCGACCGGCGCCGAAGCGTTCGCGCGCAGGGGCTTTGACCGCCGGGGCACTGGCCATCGCCGTCGTTTCGGCCGGCATCGGCGGTGGGGTCGCACTGGTCGCGAAGCCCGACAGTTCGACCGGCGGCGGCACATCGATCACGGCGGCGCCCAGCGTGCCCGCGGCCAGCCTGCCGGCCGGATCCGTCGAACAGGTCGCCGCCAAGGTGGTGCCCAGCGTCGTGAAGCTGGAGACGGACATGGGGCGCGCGTCTGAAGAGGGCTCCGGGATCATCCTGTCCTCCGACGGCCTGATCCTCACCAACAACCACGTGGTTGCGGCCGCCAAGGGCGGACCGGAAACCACGGTGACGTTCTCCGACGGCCGCACCGCCCAGTTCACCGTCGTTGGCACCGATCCGAGCAGCGATATCGCGGTCGTGCGCGCCGACGGTGTTTCCGACCTGACCCCGATCACCCTCGGCTCCTCGGCCAACCTGCGAGTAGGCCAGGACGTGGTGGCCATCGGTTCGCCTCTCGGGCTCGAGGGCACCGTCACCACCGGCATCATCAGCGCGCTGAACCGGCCGGTGGCCGCGGGCGGAGACGCCAGCAACCAAAACACCGTGCTCGACGCAATCCAGACCGACGCGGCGATCAACCCGGGCAACTCGGGCGGCGCGCTGGTCAACATGAACGGGGAACTGGTGGGCGTCAATTCGGCGATCGCCACCCTCGGCGGCGAGTCGGTCGACGCACAGAGCGGCTCGATCGGGCTGGGCTTTGCGATCCCGATCGATCAGGCCAAGCGGATCGCCGACGAACTGATCCAGAACGGCAGTGCCTCGCATGCGTCGCTCGGTGTACAGGTCGGCAATGACGCGGCTACCCACGGCGCCAAGATCGTCGAGGTCACCAGCGGTGGCGCGGCTGCGGCGGCCGGGCTGCCGAGCGGCGTCGTGGTGACCAAGGTCGACGACCGGGTGATCGGCAGCGCCGACGCGCTGGTTGCGGCCGTGCGCTCGAGGGCGCCGGGCGAGAAGGTCACGTTGACCTACCTCGACCCGTCGGGCAAACCGCAGACGGTGCAGGTGACCCTAGGCAAGGCACAGCAGTGATCACCGCACCGGGCCAGCCGACCTTGACTGTGGCCGCGCCGGTGTCCGTGTCCAGATATACGGTGTCACTCATGGAACAACCAGGGGAGTTGGTTGGTCGGGCACTCGTCGTCGTCGTCGACGACCGGACAGCTCACGGCGAGGAGGACCACAGCGGTCCACTGGTCACCGAGCTGCTCAATGAGGCGGGGTTCGTCGTCGACGGTGTCGTTGTGGTGTCCGCCGACGAGGTGGAGATCCGCAACGCGTTGAACACGGCGGTCATCGGCGGAGTCGACCTGGTGGTGTCGGTCGGCGGTACCGGGGTGACCCCACGGGATGTGACCCCAGAAGCTACCCGCGACATCCTGGATCGCGAACTGCTCGGCATCGCCGAGGCGCTGCGCGCGTCCGGGCTCGCTGCCGGCGTCGTCGATGCCGGACTGTCTCGCGGCCTGGCCGGAATCTCCGGCAGCACGCTGGTGGTGAACATCGCTGGATCCCGATCCGCGGTACGCGACGGGATGGCGACTCTCAACCCGTTGGCCACGCAGATCATCGGCCAGCTATCCAGCTTGGAGATCTAACAAATCACGGCTGCGGCGCAAATAGGGCGGTGTTCCGTAGTGTTACCCAAAAGTGAACGACAACCGGCCAGGGAATGTGATCTTAGTCACACTGGGGGCTGGTTGTGACGGAGCCGTCCGAGCCGCTGCGAAATCCAGTTAACAAGATCTTCGGCGATGAACTGCCGCAGGCAACGGTTGACGAGCGGGTAGATGATTCGCCTGCCGAGGAATCCGAGCACGACAAGTGGTTGCGGGACAACATTCCGCCTCACCATGAATGAGCTGTGACTTCGCGTTAAGCGTGTGAAATAACTGGTGGAGGACGGGCGTCAGGGCCTGCCACAGGTATGCGAAATCGACATCCCCTTGCGGGATCGAGTTGGCGGCGTGGTGCGAGATGGCACCGCCCGATAACCCGTACGGGCACCTTCAGCAAACTTACGCCGGTTCCCGAGACCCATTCCAATACGGACCCCCACGCGTTGCCGGGCGGATGCCGTCCCGTTATGTTCCTCGTGTCAACGATGAGCAAAACGTAAGAAGAGCATGTGGGATCTCTCATTTGTCACACGTGTGACTCTTGCGTCGTGTGTGGTATAGGCGTAGGTCCGCCAGCACGGAAAAACACTCGGTGAGCCTCGACGGTCACCGCCGACAGAGCTAGGGAGAACATGAAGGCAATCAGTCGGGTGCTGATCGCGATGGTCGCCGCCATTGCGGCTCTTTTCGTGAGCACCGGTACCTCTCACGCAGGGCTGGACAATGAGATGAGCCTGGTTGATGGTCAGGATCGGACGATGACGATCCAGCAGTGGGACACCTTCCTCAACGGTGTATTCCCGTTGGACCGCAACCGGCTGACCCGGGAGTGGTTCCACTCCGGTCGGGCGAAGTACATCGTTGCCGGCGGGGGCGCCGACGAGTTCGAGGGCACGTTGGAGCTGGGCTACCAGATCGGCTTCCCGTGGTCGCTGGGCGTCGGCATCAACTTCAGCTACACCACGCCGAACATCCTGCTCGACGACGCATCGCTGTTCCCCGTCTTCAACCCGCTGGGCTCGGTCATTACGCCGAACCTGTTCCCGGGTGTGTCGATCAGCTCCGACCTGGGTAACGGCCCGGGCATCCAGGAGGTCGCCACCTTCTCGGTCGACGTCGCCGGCCCGGCCGGTGGTGTGGCGGTGTCCAACGCGCACGGCACGGTGACCGGTGCGGCCGGTGGCGTGCTGCTGCGTCCGTTCGCCCGGCTGATCTCGTCGTCTGGTGACAGCGTCACCACCTACGGCGAGCCCTGGGACATGGAGTAACTCCCTGCAGTCATACAAACAGCCCCCGGCCGAAAGCCGGGGGCTGTTTGTATAGGTGCGGGGCTATGACGTGTCGGACTTCCTCGCCTCGTCGGCGCCGAGGGCAGCTGCAGAGCCATGCTTGCCGGGGGCGCTGCCGTTCTCGGCCAATATGTCGCGGATCTCGGTGAGCAGTGTCAGTTGGGTCTCCTCCTCCTCCACCTTGGTGTCGAGTTCCTTGAGCTTCTTGTAGGGAACCACGATGACGAAGTAGACCACCGCCGCGATGATCAGGAAGTTGATCGCCGCTGAGACGACGGCGTTCAAATCGATGGCGATGTCGTTACCCAGTGGAATCCTGAGGAAACCGTAGTCCGAGTCAGGTGTCGCGCCGATCCGGCTGACTAGCGGCGTCACTACGTTGGTGGTGAATGCCGTCACCAGTCCGGTGAACGCCGCGCCGATGACGACCGCGGTGGCCAGGTCGATGACATTGCCTCGGGCGATGAATTCTCTGAACCCCTTCAACATGCGGGGATTCCTTCCTGCAGTCGTGTGCTATCCGGACGACACGCAACGTTAGTCCGGTTGCACCTGCTCCGCCGTCCTGACCTGGTCAGTGAAACGTCAGGGTGACCGTCTGCATCAGGGTCGCGCCTGCGACGTCGTTGGCGGCGTGAGCGGGCAGTGCGACCAGCACCACGCGGTCACCTCCGACGCCGGGGCCCTTCTGCTTCTCCGACACCAGGACCACCACGGCATCGGTCGCCACCACCCGCGGATCGGTGTCGTCGTCCGACGCCGCCAACACGTCGACCACGTCGCCCGGCCGGATGAGGTCCAACAACGCCGAGTCGGCCAGGTGCAGGGGCACGATGCGGGCGTTCGGGCCTGCCGCTGACTGGGCCAGCCTCGGACCGAGCAGCCGCACGTCGGTGAGCACCTCGCCACGGCGGGCGGGGCCGGCGAGTGTTGATCCCACCACGGTATCGACGCTGGATTGAGATCCGTCGGGAACCGTTGCGGCCGTGCGCGTTTCGAGACGCACATCCCCGGCGGTAAGTTCGACCCCGGGAGCCAGGTCACGCGCGGCCACCACGATGTCCGTCTGCTCACCTCGCGGATCGGAGCGCAACGCGGCAACTGCCGCGAGCACGACGAGGGCGGCTGCCGCCACCCGGCGGGCGGCCACGGTGCGCGTCCAGTCCGGCCGCAGCGTGGTGACAAGCCGGCTCGTCACCGACGCGTTGAGTGATTCCCCCATGCCGCCACGCTAGGCAGCCCACCGCCGCGACGGTGGGTCGTCAGGCCAGGCTGGGGATAACTTCGGGGCTCAGCTCGACGCTGCGGCGGCCGGGGCCGAGGCGCCGGAACTCGAGCTCGAACTCGAACTGTCCGACTTGCCGGAATCCGACTTCTTCTCCGACGAGCTCGAGGAGCCAGAGGACTCGGAGCTCTTTGACGAACCATTGGACGTGCTCTTGGCGGACTCACGGCTGTCGGTGCGGTAGAAGCCGCTGCCCTTGAACACCACGCCCACCTTGCCGAACAGCTTGCGCAGACGCCCGTCGCACTTGGGGCACTCGGTCAGCGCATCGTCGCTGAACGCCTGCACCACGTCGAACTTGTTGTCGCACTCGGTGCACGCATAGGAATAGGTAGGCACGAAAACCCTCCGTGATGGTCTAACTACTTAGCACTCTACCGGCTCAAGTGCTAGAACCGCTATGTGGGCCGTGTCATTCCCGTGCTGCTGGGACTGTTGGCGCTTGCAGTTGCCGTGGCGCTGTGGCTGCACTGGCATGACGAACCCGCACCGCCGCCACCACCCCAGGCATCGCAGCCCGCGGCCGTCCCTCAGAGCCCTGTATATGACACCGCTCGTGCGACGCTGGACCGGTTGCCGGTCAAGGGCTGGGATCGCTACACCGACTTCGCCCGTTACCGGTTCGGTGAGGCCTGGAGCGACGACGTCAACGTCGAGTTCGGCCACAACGGCTGCAACACCCGTGACGACGTCCTGCGGCGGGACCTCGCCGAACTGGTCGTGCGTCCGGGAACCTGCTACGCGCAGAGCGGCGTACTGCACGACCCCTACACCGGCCAGAGAATCGCCTTCACGCGCGGCCCCGACACCTCCGACGCCGTCCAGATCGACCATCTGGTGTCGCTGTCCGACGCCTGGTACAAGGGCGCCCGACAATGGGACGACCAGCGTCGCCGCGACTTCGCCAACGATCCGCGCAACCTGCTGGCCGTCGGTGCACAAGCCAACTTCGACAAGGCTTTTCGCGATGCCACCGCGTGGTTGCCGCCCAACGCCGCGTTCCGCTGCGAGTTCGTCGCCCGGCAGATCGACGTGAAGGCGGCGTATGGGCTGTGGGTGTCCAGGAACGAACAACGGGCGATGGAAGACGTGCTGGCGGGCTGCTGACTACCCCAGCGCGACCAGTCCCTGTCGCGGCGTGAGCGCGTGGGTCATCCGGACGTCGTGCCGCTCGGCCGGAATCCGGTCGACGAGCTCGTCATCGCGGACCACCGCAACCAGCCGCGCCGCCGGGTCGGCCAACGGCAATGAGCGGTCGTAGAAGCCCGCGCCGCGCCCCAGCCGAACACCGGCACCATCGACCGCCAGCGCTGGCACGAACACGATGGTCGCGTCGGCCACCGCCTCGGCGGGCAGCCACGGCTCGGGCGGCTCGAGCAGACCGAACTGCGCCGTGACGAGCCGGCCGGGTCGGTACTCGCCCCACTGCAGCGGCTGCGGGACGCTGTCGGCGTCGATGCGAGCGACCGGGATCAACACGCCGGCGTCGAGCCGTAACAGGGTGTCCAACAGGGCGATTGACCCCGGCTCGAACCTGATCGGGACGTAGGCGCACACCGTTTGCCCGACGGCGACGACATCGGGCAGATGGCCGCAGAGGGCCCGGGCCTCCGCGTCGTGGGCGTCCGGTGTCACCGCGCGGCGGTCCGCGAGGATCGCCGTCCGCAGCTCGGCTTTGGTCAGGGACACCACGCGTCCACGATGACATGGGGGCGTCGCAGGCGATGTGATAACTCGGTGGCGATAATGTGTGAACGATGACACGGCCTCTGGTCCCCATTCCGCACACCGCGGTCGTCCCGGCCGCCGGGCTGGGGACCCGCTTCCTACCCGCCACCAAGACGGTGCCCAAGGAGTTGCTGCCGGTCGTCGATACGCCGGGAATCGAGCTCGTGGCCGCGGAGGCGGCCGAGGCAGGCGCCGAGCGGCTGATCATCGTCACCTCCGAAGGCAAGGACAGCGTCGTCGCGCACTTCGTCGAGGACCTCGTCCTGGAGGGCACGCTGGAAGCCCGCGGCAAGACGTCGATGCTGGAGAAGGTGCGCCGTGCGCCCGCACTGATCAAGGTGGAGTCGGTGGTTCAGGCCGAGCCACTGGGCCTCGGCCACGCGGTCGGCTGCGTCGAGGACAGCCTGGCACCCGACGAGGACGCCGTCGCGGTGCTGCTGCCAGACGACCTCGTGCTGCCGACCGGCGTACTGGAGACGATGTCGAAGGTCCGTGCCAAGAGGGGCGGCTCTGTGCTCTGCGCAATCGAGGTGCCACCCGAGGAAATCAGCGCCTATGGCGTATTCGATGTCGAACGCGTTCCAGACACCAACAACCCGAATGTCTTACGAGTCAAAGGCATGTTCGAGAAGCCCAAGGCCGAGGACGCGCCGTCGCCGTACGCCGCAGCGGGTCGTTATGTGCTGGACCGTGCGATCTTCGATGCGCTGCGTCGGGTGCCTCGCGGAGCGGGCGGCGAGATCCAGTTGACCGACGCGATTGCGCTGCTGATCAACGAGGGCCATCCGGTGCATGTGGTCGTACACCGCGGCTCCCGACACGACCTGGGAAATCCCGGCGGGTACCTCAAGGCTGCGGTTGACTTTGCGTTGAAGCGCGACGACTACGGGCCCGAACTGCGGCGGTGGTTGGTTGAGCGGTTGGGGCTGATCGACTGCTGACACGTCACGACGGCCCCGCAACGGAGAAAGGCGTGTTGTGCGTTCGGTGGAGGAGCAACAGGCTCGAGTAACAGCCGCTGCGGTGGCCGCCAGGCCGGTGCGAGTCGCGATCGCCGAAGCGCAGGGCTTGATGTGCGCCGAGGAAGTGGTCACCGAGCGTCCACTGCCCGGCTTCGACCAGGCCGCCATCGATGGTTACGCGGTGCGCAGCGTCGACGTGCTGGGTGTGGGTTCACAAGATGAAGCCGACGACGGCGACAACAGCACTGAAAACGCCGACGACCAGCAGGTCAGTCTGCCCGTGATGGGCAACATCGAGGCGGGTGCCCGGACGCCGAGCCGGCTGCAGCCACGACAGGCCGCACGCGTGCAGACCGGAGCGCCGATGCCGACCCTCGCCGATGCGGTGCTGCCGTTGCGGTGGACCGACGGCGGGCAGTCCAGGGTGCGGGTGTTGCGGCCGGTGCGCTCGGGTGCCTACGTCCGCCGCACCGGCGACGACGTTCAGCCCGGTGACGTGGCGGTGCGGGCAGGCACGATCATTGGCCCGGCGCAGGTCGGCCTGCTGGCCGCCGTCGGGCGCGAACGCGTCCTGGTCCATCCTCGGCCACGGCTGTCGGTGATGTGTGTCGGCGGGGAGCTCGTCGACATCTCGCGAACGCCCGGCAACGGCCAGGTCTACGACGTCAACTCGTACGCGCTTGCGGCGGCGGGCCGGGACGCAGGCGCCGAAGTGAACCGCGTCGGCATCGTCGACACCGACCCCAAGGAACTGCGGGACGTGGTCGAGGGCCAGCTGAATCGCGCCGAGGTGGTGGTGATCGCCGGGGCGGTCGGCGGGGCGGCCGCCGAAAGTATCCGCTCGGTGCTGGCCGAACTGGGCGAGATGGAGGTGACCCGCATCGCGATGCACCCCGGTTCCGTCCAGGGGTTCGGCCAACTCGGGGCCGAGGGCGTGCCGGTGTTCCTGCTGCCTGCCAACCCGGTGAGCGCGCTGGTGGTGTTCGAGGTGATGGTGCGGCCGCTGATCCGGCTGTCGCTCGGCAAGCGGCAACCGCTGCGACGGGTGGTGCAGGCCCGCGCGCTGTCCCCGATCAGTTCGGTGGCCGGCCGCAAGGGGTATCTGCGCGGGCAGCTCATGCGCGACCAGGACACCGGCGAGTATCTCGTGCAGGCGCTCGGAGGTGCGCCGGGCGCGTCGTCGCATCTGCTGGCGACGCTGGCCGAAGCGAACTGTCTGGTGATCGTTCCCAGCGAGGCCGAACAGATCCGCACCGGCGAGATCGTCGACGTCGCCTTCCTGGCCCAGCGTGGCTGACCGACGAACCCCGGAGTACGTCGTGAACTGGTGGCGCTCGACTTCTTCCTCCCATCCCGGGTGGCCGCTGCCGGTCGGTCCGCTCCGGGTCCAGGCCGGTGTGGTTGAGCTGCGCCAGGTGCGGCTGCGGGACGCCGCCCAGTGGAGCCGGATCAGGTTGGCCGACCGCGCGCATCTGGAGCCGTGGGAGCCGAGCACCGATGTGAGTTGGGAAGTGCGGCATACGATTTCGCAGTGGCCGTCGGTCTGTTCGGGGCTACGGTCGGAGGCCCGCAAGGGACGCATGTTGCCGTACGTGATCGAAGTCAACGGGCAGTTCAGTGGGCAACTGACCATCGGGAACGTGACTCACGGGGCATTGCGGTCGGCATGGATCGGCTATTGGGTGGCCAGCGCGGCCACCGGCGGGGGCGTGGCGACCGCGGCGCTGGCACTCGGCATGGACCACGCCTTCGGTCCGGTCAGGCTGCACCGGTTGGAGGCCACGGTTCGTCCGGAGAACGCCGCGAGTCGCGCCGTGCTGGCAAAGGTCGGGTTCCGTGAAGAGGGCCTGCTGAAGCGTTATCTGGACGTCGACGGCGCCTGGCGTGATCACCTACTGGTGGCCATCACGGTCGATGAGATCCACGGGTCGGCGACCTCCGCGCTGGTCCGCGAGGGTCACGCCAGCTGGGCGTGACCTTTTACCGCGAGCAGGCGCAAACTCGCACAAATCGGGGCTCGGGAACGCGATTCTCCGTCTGCTCACGAACAAGACCTCTGTTGCAAATGTGACATATGTGACTGTTGGTGCTTGTCACGTTGGAATTACAGGTGTGTAATTGCTTCGGCGCGTCGTCGATGGTTGCGCTGGTCACGGACCTAACCTGATGGGGAAAGGAGCAGGCGACATGCCAAGCATCCCCCAATCCCTCCTCTGGATCTCTCTCGTCGTGCTCTGGCTCTTTGTGCTGGTCCCGATGTTGATCAGCAAGCGCGATGCGGTGCGCCGCACCAGCGACGTGGCATTGGCGACGCGGGTTCTCAACACCGCGACCAGCGCCCGGCTGTTCAAGCGCGGCGGACCGGCCTCCGGGCACCGCAGCGATCCGGACTGGCGGCCGACCGAAGACGACGTCGATGACGAAGTCGACGAGGACTCCGATGACGAGACCGACGACGCACCGCAACGGTCGGTGGTGGTGGCGGCAGCCGTCATCGACACCGAGCCCGACTATCTCGACGTCGACGTCATCGACGAGGACGCGGGTGCATTGCCCGTCGGAGAATCGGACGCTGAGCAGGTCGACGAGGCCGAGGAAGACTTCGAGGAAACTGACGAGCTGACACCGGATCTCGAGGAATCCGAGGAGAACGTCGACACCGCGCGGTACGAAATCGAGACCGACGAGTACGAAGACCGACCGGCCGGCAGTGCCGACGGGTACGAGTATGTCGACGACTCCTCGGGCCTGGAGGCCCCGGAGGAGAGCGATCTGCGGATGGCGGACTCGCTGATGGCCGCGCGGCGACGCCGGTACGACTCGACGAAGGCCGCGGCGGTCAGCGCCCGCAAGTACAAGTTCCGCAAGCGGATGCTGGCGTTGATGGCGCTGGTCCTGGTGGCGTCGGCGACGGCCGCGTACCTGGTGGCACCGGTGGCGTGGTGGGTCTGCGGCGGCGCAGGCGCGCTGACGCTGATGTACCTGGGCTATCTCCGCCGCCAGACGCGTATCGAGGAACGGGTGCGGCGTCGCCGCATGCAGCGGATCGCGCGCTCGCGGCTCGGCGTCGAGAACACCGACGACCGCGAGTTCGACCTGGTCCCGTCACGGCTGCGCCGACCCGGCGCGGTGGTGCTGGAGATCGACGACGAGGACCCGGTCTTCGAGCACCTCGACTACGCACCGTCGGCCCATGATTACGACTTGCCGAGGGCGGCCGGCCAGTAAATCGCCACCGCGTCGTCCGGTTTCGGCGGTCGCCCGGCGACTGGTAGCCTGTGCTACCGACCAGGGGCTATGGCGCAGTTGGTAGCGCGACTCGTTCGCATCGAGTAGGTCAGGGGTTCGAATCCCCTTAGCTCCACCAAGAGAATTGCCAGCTATCAAGGGACATCTTCGCCGGTGGCTCACCACTTGGCCCGAGACCGGCCAGTCCGCAGTTGGTCCGCAGTAGATCGGATCGCGGCGTCCAGCCTTTCCGCAACGCCGTCCAAGTCTTCGTCGAAGAGGTCGGCATAGACGTCGAGCGTCATCGACGCCTTCGCGTGCCCAAGCATCCGCTGGACCGCCTTCACGTTGGCCTGAGCACTGACACCGCGAGACTGGCTGCTGTGTGGCGAAGATCATGCGGAGTGATCGACGGGAAGAGTCTCGTCCGCCGTCTGGCACTTCGCGACCGCAGGATGGAACACCCGCGCACGCCAGTTCGAGTTCCGCAGGACACCCCCACGCTGGTCGGTGAAGACCAGATCGTCGCGCCCCTTGCCGACCATCAAGCGCTGCGAGCTTCGTCGGCAGAGCACTGCAGGGAATGGCACTGAGCGCCGTTCCGTGGTCTTCGGCGTGCTCCACACCAGCCCACTGGATTCCGTGACCGAACGCGACACATTCACACGGCGGCGCAGCATGTCGAAGTCCTGGACTCTCAAGCGAGCCATCTCGCCCCACCGCAGGCCCGTGTAGGCCAGGAATCGAACTACTTCGGCTTGTCGCTCCACCCTCGACGCCAGTGCGGCAACCTGTGCATGGCTCAGATAGCCGCGGTCGGCATGCTGACGCTTGGGCAGCTTAACCCCGTCGCATGGATTGCGGGGGAGGCGTCTGTCCTCTACCGCCGCGCCAAGCACCTGGCGCAGCAGCCCGAATGCGTTCTCGATTGTCGGTGCGCCAACCTCATCGGCGACCATGCTGGACACCCATGCCCGGACCGCCGCGGTCTTCACATCGATGACTGCCACGCCACCCCACGGCGGTTCGACGCGACTCGTCCATGCGCTGCGACGTGTCGCCGCTGTCTTGGGTGAGATGTGGCCTTGCGACGCCGACCACGACGAGTAGACCGCCCCGACGGTAACCTGGCCCGCCCTCGGTGTTATGTAGTTGCCCGTCGCCAATTTGGCGGTCACCTCTGTGTCGAGCCACCTCTGAGCGTCGGCTTTGCGGTCGAAGCTCTTGGTCTGCTCCCGACCCTCGTTGTCGACAAAGCGAACCATCCATCGCAGCCCCTTGCCGTGTCTGGCACTGGGCACCTTCTGCGTGTTGCGGTGCAAGATCCGCCCGACTAGTCGGCGGGCACGGGCGCGGGAAAATCATCAGCGAGGGCGGCGAGTGCCGCGATGGCAGCCGACACCCGACCCTTGACTGTGATCTTCTGGCACGTCATCAGCCGACGCTGCCCGGTGTACCGATCGGAACCTGCACACCCACCCAGTTGCACGGCGTCCAGGTCCGCCACGCGACCAGCGCCGCGACGACGGCGAAGGCTACGGATAGACGCGGAAGCAGTTGCTGCCGCCGAAGCCCATCACGTAGACCGACTCGCAGTGCATGTAGCTGCCGTCGGGTGCGTAGTCGGAATCGCAGTAGCCGCCGCCACCCCACCCTCCGTTGCCGTAGGCACACCCTGTCGCGTTCGCCGGGGCGGCCAATGCCAGGCCCCCGGCTACCGCCCCGGCGATACCGAGGGCGGCAAGGACTTTCTTTGTCTTCACTGATTTCTTCTCCATTCTCTGAGGCCAGGAGACTTTCTCGGACTCTGCTTGCAATGGTATGAAACAGATGGAAATAATGTCAACAATTTGGTAACAGTTTCCGAGTGATACGGCTCACAGTCGGTTACCGACGCAAGTCTGGTGGTACAGATTTCCACCAGTTGCCTCCCGAACGTCCGCACACGGTTTCGCCGGACGGGCCATCGGGGTGCTGGCACACTAAAAGTCCAGCCACCAGCGGAGACGGGGGAGGGCGATGACGACGGTGTTCGTGGTCACGGCGGGTAGCGGCGATACCTATCGCATCGAACGGGTCTACCTCGACAGCGACGAGGCCTACGGGTTCGCCCAGGGCTACAACGGCATTGCCCCGGTGGAGCCGGTCCAGGTGGAGGAATGGCAGGTCGGTGCCCCGCCGTCCGCCTACGACGGCCCGTACTGGCGCGCGGACTGGTGGGCGCGAATCCCTGCCAGCAAGCGTCGCGGGGCATTGCGACACACCGACGAGGGCGACCGGTTCGACGACTTCGCCATCCGCCAAGAGTGGTGGACCGGAGAGGCGCTGCCGGATGCCAAGGTGGTGCGCCGGGAAATGACCGGTGTGCCCAAGATCGAGGTCGTCGGCCTGTCAAAGGACAAGGTGGAGGAGCTGTTCTGGGACGTGGTGACCCAGGCCAGGGCCGATCTTGCTGGGATCCAGAGGAAATAATCTCCGCCCATTTGTGCGTTAGATAGAAAGCAATGGATATGGTGGCTGGACATTGCCGTTCTGGTGCGTCATGATCGATCAATGGACCGACACGCCCTGGCACGCCTCGGCCACCACGTCGTGAGTCGGCGGGTCGCACTGGGCTTCCGCAACCGCACCGATTTGGCCGACAGCCTGGCGTTCACCGTGCGCACGCTGGCCGACATCGAACACGGCGTGCGCAAGGCCAGCCCCGGCACCTACGCCATGCTGGAAAACAGGCTGGCCTGGGCACCGGGGGCATCGACACCATCCTGGCCGGGGGCGAACCCCAAGAAACCGTGACCGAAGTGCGCCGCCCGATGTCCGCGCCGCTCTCCCACGTCTCCACCGAAGCCCCCTCCCGCGCCTCCACCGAGGAGCTGCTGCTGGAGCTGCGACGCCGTATCAACACGCCCCGCGACCGACGCCCCGAGAGTTGGGACGACTGGGGCGGCGGCTTAGACCCGCACGGCGACTGGCCCGAAGAGGGCTAGCAGCCAGCACCCGACCGATCCCCTGCCCGACCCTGATGCGGTGTGCTGCAGGTCAAGACCGGTCGTACCTGGGGAGTCAGGCCAAATCTCTTGTGGCACAGGTGTAGTCGAACTTGTGCCCAATCGCATTTATGGGTTGTTCGACTTACTCGCCCTGCGCCGTCCGTGACTGCCGCACGGCAAGGGCCTGATATGCAACTAAGTCGAGACTCGGTCTGAAGGTCTCAAGCCGTGCTGTCGTGTTCCTTGGCCCAGTCGATGATCTCATCGATCACGGCCCGGATCGACGGCAGCTCAACCCCGTTCAGGTCGAGCGCACGGCCTCGATGATGCGGTTGTCTTCGCGATGATGTCGGCCAATGCGATCTCCCTGCCATGGTGTAGGGCCGCGAGCTAACCTCATGCGCCACAAGGGCGAACTCTGTCGGACCCTGCCGCTACCCTGAACGGTATGACAGACACTGCGGTGATTCGGCAGAGCGTGAGGCCGAAACCTTGTGCGGGGCCACGTCGAAGTGACCTGGCATTCGCAAGTCAGCGCCCAATCACCGCCGTGGCCATCGCCTTCGCCGACAAGGAGGGGCCTGCATACCGCTACCGCGCTGCGTCAACTGAGCAAACCTCCTCGTCCGGTGTGGCCTACGCCGACACCGTCGAGGCCGCTGTGTTCGAGGTGGTCCATCAGGTGCAACAAAGCAGATCGGCACCAAGGTGAGCACCCCGCAGCGCGCTACGGCCAGCGGGGCACGATCACCCATGTGACCGCCTTCACCGCCACGGTGGCCTTCACCGACGACACCGCCACCGACGTGATCGGCTCCTGGCTGAGCGTCCTACCAGAGGAGAAGTCATCATGAGCGATCACAAAGCCGCCAAGAACGCTGCGTCCGCAGCCGTGCTGGCCACCTGCTTTCTCGGGGTGGGCACCGAGGACGATCCCAACAAGATCCGGCCCGCCAACGCCGAGGACTGGAAGCGGTGTGTGCAGCACCCGATCCACCCGATCCCGCGTCCGGCGGGGCAGACCTACGCGGCCAACTTCGCGGCCAACTGGTTCGACGGGATCCGTGTGGTGATCATCTGGGGGCCGGTGGCGCTGCTGGCCACCGCATGTCAGCGAGCCGGAAACGCCTACCGCAGAACCAGGTGTCGTTTCAGCAACCGAAATCGAGGTGCGGGCGACCAAGTCCGCGCAACCGACCAAGTCCCGGAAGTCGGCAAAGTTTGAGCCACCGGCAACCGCCGAGGTCGAGCCACCGGCCGTCAAGCAACCGGCCGTCACTGAGATGGCGGATGCTGTTGTCGCTCAACCGGATACCACGGTGACACCCAAGACGGTGCTGACCGCCAACCTGCCACCGGCGGTGGCCGTGCCGGTGGCGAAGATCCCTGCTGCGGCAACGGCGGTGGTGCAACAGGTGGTGATGAGCGTTCCCGAGGCCCAGGTCGAGGTCCAAGACACCGCGACCAAGGTGGTGACCACGGCGCTACAGACGCTGGCCCTGAGCCCGTTTGCCTCCAGCGATCCGGCGGCCCCGGTGCCGGATTCCCCGGTCATGTGGGCGATGCTGGCGATGGCACGCAAGCGCCCCGAGCTGGAGGTGCCGTCCAGCTTCGGGCGGATGTTCGACGGCCTGGAACCGCTCAACCAGCAGACCGAAGAGCAACTCCGCGCGCTGGCACAGGGCATGCAGGAGGTGCAGGCCACCGACAACCCCAAGGGCACCGCCGCCGGTATCACGTTCTTCGGCCAGTTCATCGACCACGACCTGACCCTGGACACCCTGCCGCAGCCGGATTCCTCGGTGGACCCCACCACCCTGGTCAACGGGCGCACCTTCGCGTTCGACCTGGACTCGGTGTACGGCGGCGGGCCGACCGTGAGCTCGCAGCTCTACGACGGTGACAAGTTCAAGCTGGGCGTGGCCACCGACGGCATCACCCCAGACCTGCCGCGCGACCCCGAAACCGGCCAGGCGATCCTGGTGGAGCCGCGCAACGACGAGAACCTGATCATCTCCCAGATCCACCTGTCGTTCCTGCGGCTGCACAACGAACTGATCGATGAGGGCATGTCCTACCAGGAGGCCCACGACACCGTGGTCAACGCCTACCGCTACGTGGTGCTCAACGACTACCTGCCGCAGATCGTCGGCCAGGATACGGTCAACAAGGCGCTCAAGGAGCCCGCCGAGAAGGGTTTCTACGACCCCGGCACGGGCACCCCGTTCACCCCGGTGGAGTTCTCGGTGGCGGCGTTTAGGTTCGGCCACTCCCAGGTCCGCAACGCCTACGCCATCAACGACAACTCGGGTGGGGTGGCGGTATTCTCCCTCGACCCGGCCGTACGCGACCTGCGTGGTGGCCGTCAGCTGCCCGCTGATCCACTGGATCCGACGAAGAACCTGGTCATCGACTTCGACAACTTCTTCAGCGAGCTGCCCCGTGAGGTGGACGATGACCCCGCGCTGATCGGGCGGGCGATCGACACCAAGATCTCGCCGTCGCTGTTCCAGTTGCCGATCCCCGGCGCCGAGGGTGGCGGGGACAACGTGCTGGCGTTCCGCAACCTGACGCGCGCCAAGTTCTACGACATGCCTTCCGGTGAGGCTGTTGCGGAGGCGATGGGTTTCGACCCTCTCACCGACCCGGTGACAGGCGAGCTAGTTCCACCGGTCTTCCCCGAAGGCACGCCGCTGTGGTTCTACATCCTGCGTGAAGCCGAGGTGACATCCGGTGGGGCAGAACTGGGTCCGGTCGGCGGGGCCATCGTGGCCGAGGTGTTTGTCGACGTGATGCGCCAGGACAACAACAACACGATCCAGCAGACGGTCACCGGCCTGCCGGATGTGTCCGGTGGCGACTTCCGCATCGGTGACCTGCTGGTTGCCGCCGACCAGTACCCGTCGCAGCCCGACCCGATCGACTTATGATGCACAGGACATAGGCCCGCCGGAACCCCGGGTATGCGGGTCTACCCAAGCACCGATGGCCAACTGAACCGCACCGGTAACCCGTAGTCGGTCCGAGGCGCGATGACCGTATTGGGCGTCGGCGCTGCAGCGGGAGGCACCCCCGGCTGGCGCTGAGGTCGACGCTGCCGCGTGTTCGCTGACGGCGTGTGGTGCTCTGTACTGTAACGCGATTCGGGGCCATGCTAGTCGCCTGGGTGCGGCTCGACCGGCAGACGCAGTCGTGCTCGTCGGGCCGCTGCGCGCCGCCGGTTGGCAGCAGCGACAGCGGGGGCTCCTCGCGTTCGGTCTTGCGGCGATGGCATGCACTGCACACGCTTTGCAGGTTGATCTCGTCGGTGGCGTGGGCGCGGCTGACGCCGAGGCGCGCCACGTTGACGATGTGGTCGACCTCGGTAGCGACACCGGTGCAGCCGGGGTAACGCAGTTGGCAGCGCCCACGGTCGCGGTCGAGGATGCGTTGCCGCAGCACACGCGGCACACCGCGTTGGCCCCAGGTGCTCGCTTCACCATCCCCTTGCCACACGCCGGGCGTCTGCACAGTGCCGGCAGGCGGCGCGGTGGCTACTCACATGGTCGGTCGCGAGCCCCGCCGACGTGGTGCTGGCCTGCCACTCACAGCCGAAATAGCGCAGCTCGCAGGAATACTCGGCGTCGAGCAGCACGTGCCGCACCGCCTTGTCGGTCGTCACGGTAGCGACCTCAGCATCGGGCGGTGGCGGTTCTGCAAGGCACGGTCACCGGAGAGGGTGCTGCGAGGTTTCGGGGATCGCCGACACGTACACTCGGCGATTGCGCCTTTCTTCGCCACGGTTACGCCACCGCCTCGGCGGGCTCCGGCGGCTTCGGCGTGCTGCGCTGGACCGGCACCTGCAGATCAGCCACGCGGCCGGTACGCAGGCACCTGAAGTGCTACGGCCTGCCGCGCTCGTCGGCCATCAGTGTGTAGTGCATTGCTACGCCACCGCCCTGCTCGCCGACGGAGAAGGGGTTGCGGCACTTTGGGTCAGGCACGTAGCCATTTTCGGTTCTCCTGCCACGCTCGGCGCGGCTGGCTTGAAAGGCATCGAACTCGGCCTCAGCCAGTACGCGCAGGCGCTCGCGGGCGTCGGCGAGCGAGTTGAGCGTCGGCGAGACCCGCAACCAGGGGCTGGTGCGCCAATCCGCGCGGCGAGCACGGATCCCATCCGAGGCGCGCCACGGGTCACCATCGGTCAGGAACAACGCCTCGTCCTTCAGACCCCGCAGCTCCACGCCGGGATCGCCGGGCCCGTCGAGCAGCGGCAGGCTGCCCCGCCGGCCGAATTGACCCACAAACTCGGCAATCCGGTCAACGCGTGAAACCAGCGGCGGCAGCTGCTGCCAGGCCGCGAGCTGCTCCGGGGTGCCGTGGGCGACAAGATGCTCAGCCGTCCAGGCGATGTCGACGACGGCCGCAGCGGCGGCGATCTGCGCTGCCGTCTCCTGCAGCGCCGGGCGCAAGCTGGACAGGATGGCTTCGATGCCGTCGCGTAGCTCCACAAGAAAACGCTTCATCGCATCACGCGCGATCGCGCCCTGCAGGCGCCTCCAGTACTCGGCCTCCGACTCAGCCTTCGCCGCGGCGGCGACCAGTTTCGCCAAATCCGCAGCGGTGCTCGCCTTCCCGGCCAGGGCGGAATCGATAAGCGCTGCCGCCGGGCTGGGCGCGGCCGGCGCGGTCTTCACCTGCTCGACAAGGTCAAGCAGACGGGTCAGCGGGTCGGGGACGGTGTCGCCCAGGGCGGTGACGTCGTCACACAGCCGGCGCGCGGTGGGGATGGAATGTTGGTGCTCAACGTATTCTCCTAGTTCAGACCCGCCAATGGGCGGGGTAAGCGGTGGTGTCCTCGGTGGTTTCGGCGATCGGGTTGGCATCTGCGGGTGTGAGCCACGGAGTCCAATGGGCCGGGTACTCGTCAGGCTGCTGCTGCTGCTCGGTCATTAATCTTCTGCTCTTTAATAGCTTTCAGCGCCAGGACGGAACTGCGGCTCAGGCCGTCCGCAGTCCGTCCGCAGTAGTTCAGGCATCGACCAACGCCTGCCAACGTTCGCAACGCCCCTGCCTGCTTCCTTCCGTCACGCACAACGCGGTCAACGCCAACAAACGCCCAAGTGGTCTCGTTCGCATCGAGTAGGTCAGGGGTTCGAATCCCCTTAGCTCCACCACGATTGAGCAGTTCAGGGCACATTGCCCGCAATCACGGGTGTGCAACCAGATACGTTTCGTTGTTCAGTCCGGCGGTGAGTTCCTCGACGTCGAAGGGGCGGTCGAGGCGGGCGCGGAGCTTCTCCGGGTCGATGAGGAGACTGATCTCAGCGGTCTGGCGCGCGAACAGCCTTCCGATGCGGGGGTAGAGCCAACGCATCATGGCCCGTTCCGCCGGTGTGCATCGTGATGCGCAGTAGCCGACGTGGCCCACCTCGTCGGTCAGGATATCGCTGTAGAGCCACTCGACTCGTTCGGCGACTTCGGGTTCGTCGGCGAACAGTTCAATCCCGACGCGGCGAAGTTCGTCGAACATCACGCAGCCTGCCATCTCCGCCGCTCCCACGAACAGGAACCCGAGCCGCTCCGGGAGAAACACCCCGATCTTGACGAACTGACGCATGACGAACGGCGGAGGCACCACTTGGAACGTCAGATCGAATACGTCCAAGACGTATGCCAGCAATCGGGTGTGGTAATGCTCCTCGAGTTCGAGGTAGACCCGCTCAGGTGGGAGATCCTCGTCGCTGTTGCGTCCGTAGGTTTCCCCGAGGCCGACCCCGAACCGTTCTGCCTGATTTAGCTTGGCGGTGGCCAACAGAAACAGCATTTTCCTGTCCAAGCCCGGCTCGGGTCGCCGGCGGCGCAGGTTCCGTAGGAAGGTCGGCCGGTCGGCTGGGTGGATTGATCGGACGGGGTTGGTCTCGAGACTGTCGAAGAACAGTTCGCGATTCGCTAGGCGTCGGTTCAGCAGATCGGCCTCTCCGTCACGCCTCTTCAAGAAGTCTCGGTAGCCGTCGATTCCGGTGCTGTTCATCGTGATTCCATTCCTTTGACAATGGTCATTACATACCGACTCACTAGGGCGTCCGCAGTCGGAGAATCTTGAGCGCCAGTAGCTAGCAGCGCGAACAGCCCGGTCAAGAAGAACACCCCGAGTTCACTCGCGTCTGCCTCCAACGGGACCCGACCCGCATCTTGCGCATCGGTGATCGCAGCGATCACGAACTCCGCCAGCGGATGCTCCGTCAGTTCGTCCTCAACCGGTCGAGTTGAGGAGAAGTGCAACCCCAACATGTCTCGGAAAGCCACCGGACCCAAACGACGTTCGGCGGCAACCACATGCCGAACGAGCAGTGATAGCACCGACACCAAGTCATCGGTTTCGGTCTGCGCCACGTCGAGTTCAGCGACGATCCTGGCCTCTTCGTTTCGTTCCAATTCGACCAATACGTGTTCCTTGGTCGGGAAATGGAAGTAGAACGTCCCCCGCACCACCCCCGCGGCGGTGGCGATGGCACTGACGTCAGCGCCGGCCAATCCGTACCGGCCAATCTCAGCGAGTGCGGCGTCGAACAGGCGTGCCCGCGTTTCCAACCGTTGAGCCTGTCGAACGCCTGCGGCCGACGATCGAGCTTCCGGGATGGCGTGCGGCGAACGCATGGACGCAAGGTACATCTATTCGTTGGCACTCGTCAATGACGGTCGTCAATCTGATGCCAACGCACCGTATCAATCTCATAGCGCAGTTGAGCGTGGCCCTGCGTCAGGCCGGGACGATGTCCTGCAACTTCCAGGTCTTGTCGAAATACTCTTTGGTGGGGCTGTAGAACCGGAAGATCGGAAACCAGCCGCGACCCGGAATGGTGGCGATCCAATTCTCGGTGCCTGTTGGCTGTTGGGGACCGAACGCGATGTCGACGGACCCGTCGGCGTTGACCGCAGGATTGGAGTATTGGCTCACCGACGGCAGCGGCTGTCCGTTCTGCAGCTCCGAGCGGCTCAGGGCGTCATAGACGACGACCGACCAGAAGTTCTTGATCGGGATGTCGGGCGGGACGTGCAGTCGGTAGTTCTTGGCTCCGTCGAGATAGTCACCATTGGCGTCACGGTAGGTCCATAGGTACTGCGAACCCTGTCCAACGTTCTTCTCCATCATTGCCGGAGAATTGCCAGCGGCCATGTAGTACACGTTGTTGCGGGCATCGATCTGCGGGACACCGTCTTTGAGAAAGGTGTAGCTCACGCCCGCCAACGCGCCTTGCCACTTGCGGTCGGGATAGAAATAGACGTCCGGTGTCGATGACGCATAAGTGTTGACCCGCGCCATCGCCCCGCCCAGTCGCGCCGCTTCCCCCAATAGGGCTTTGGTCTTGTCGTCGGGGACGAACGCTGTGCCCTTCTCGATGCCGATGGCTTGCATCAGCCAGCATTCCAGCGGCCCGAACACTGTCGGGTGGCTCCTCGTCGACGATCATTGCCAACAGCTCGAAGAAGCCGAAGTTATCTGGGAACAGGGTGTCGATGTCGTGGCCGGACCCGTTCAGGAACTCCATCGCCGGCGGCGAGGTCACGGCCGCCAAGGGATAGACCTTGATCTGCTTCATCAACTCGACAGCCTGATCAGTACTCCCATCGACCTGGAAACCGCGCACCGCGAAGGTCGCCGAATACGTCGGTGACCGCACAACGAAGTACCCGTCTGGCACTTGGCGGTCGAACCCCGGCGGCAGCACCACGAACCTGCCACCGGCTCCCTTGTCGGGGCCCAGCGGACCGATATCAGCCAGGTACCGTTGCAGCCCGTCCTGGATGAAGCCCAGCATGCGGGGCGGAGCTTCGATCACGGTGGGACCATCGTCCTTGAGCGCGAGATGACTAATGGCATACACCGTTTCGGTGTTGGCGGTCAGGAGCACAGTCTTGGCATCCATCAACTGTTCCCACACCACTACCTGTGTGGGTTTCGTTGCCCCAAACGAACGCAATCCCTGTCGCAACGCCATCTCGCTGACCGGCATCAGCTGCGTCAGATACACCTCCGTCGCCCGGTTGAACAGCTGCAAATCCCGCAGTCGCTGCGCCGCATCGTCGGTCGGATAACCGTTGACGAACTCGAAGTCACCGGATCGTGTCGCCAGCGTCTCCGAACACAGCCAGCCGTGCGGTTCTGTCTGCGCCATCGCGACCTCCAACCTTGATTCGACGGGTCCGAGTGTCGACTCGTGGCCGAGTCCGGCAACGGACAAGTGACGAAGCTTTATTCAACGCCCTCAGGGTGGCGACGACGCCAGCTCCGATACATCGGCACAATCCGCAACGTCATCAAATGATGACATCCGTGGAATTGTCGTCCTCCCCTGGCTGGCGATGCGCTGGTGGTCGGCTTGGGCGAGGTGTCATTGAAGGATGACCATCTGCCTGTCACTCGCCTCCGAGGATCACAGGAACGAGTCACCAGCGACCAGGGTAGGAGCGCGGACCTTGTTTATCTAAGCGGCCGTTGGAAAGTCGCGCACACCCTGGACAATTGGGAACGCTGTGCCGACGGCATCTCCGCCCCGGGGGAGCAGGCCTTCACATTCTGGCCGAACTTTGCCAACAAGTCTGAACTCATAGACTGGGATCAGACGATCGGCCCGAGCGGCGCGTGCGGTGTCAACAGATGGCTGAACATCACCATGCCCCTGAGGCTCACCCCGGTTGGGTGATGGTCACGCGGGATTGAATGCTCCACGTGGAATGGTGAGCGGGAGATCGACCGAGCTCAGCAAACCCGGTTGTGCGTCAACGACATACGGCACCGCGTTCACCACGCGCATCGCCGTGGCGACCATCGCTCCCGCTCCTGACGTCATGCCTTCGATCCCGGCTTTGCGCCGGTCACGAAGGGTCGCGGCCAACGTGCAATCGATGTCGGGTTGGCCGGTGATCACGACGCGGTAGCCGAGGGCGCCAGGAAGGGTCGGCCAGTCGGGTGCGACATCGGGAGCCAGCCGGGTGACGTGTTCGATGACGATGGCCTCGCGCCCGTCGACAACGCCGATCGCCTGCATCCGCAGCGCCCCGCAGGTTCCGGCCTCGACGGTGCCCATCGCGACTTCCAACGTCCGATTGGTCACCGCGCGATCGAACGTCGACCGCACTTCCTGGACCTCGACGCCGAGCGCGTCGGCGACCATGCGGATCTGCCCCTGCCATTCACCCGCGATGGCGCCCGGCATGGCGATCCACGGTTCGTAGGAGAGCGGTCGGCCGAATCCCATTGCGTCGCTCATGATGTCGGGGACCCCGTAGTCGTCGTACAGCCCGATCTCGTACGCGTGGATCTTCTCGATCTGTGACGACTGTGTGGACAGGACGAGGGGCAGGTAGTCGGCGGCGAACCCGGGTTCGATGCCCGATGCGTAGAGCGACACCTGACCTTCTTTCGCGGCGGCGGCCAGTTGATCCCGCCATTCGGCCGGCTCATAGGCGTGCGGATTGACCAGTCGCGTGGTGCTCGTCGTCACCACATTGATGCCTGCGCTGAGCAGCTTCACGTAGTCGGGGATCGCCAGCGCATCGCGCTCGGGACCGCTGGCCGCATAGATCACGCAGTCTGGTTTGAGGGCGATCAGCGCATCCGCGTCGTTGGTGGTGGCCAGCCCGATGGGCTCGCCGTTGGCGAGTTCTCCGGCGTCCTTGCCGACTTTCTCCTCGGAGTGCACCCACACCCCGACAAGGTCCAGATTGGGCCGTTGATCAATCGCGCGAATCGCGATCGATCCGATACCTCCCGTAGACCACACCACAACGCGGTGCTGACCAGCTGTCATCGTTTCCTCCTATATGGGTGAATCACCGGTAGAACGGTCCTGGCTTGCCTGCCTGCTCCAAGTGGCCGTAAGGGTCGTAGACCTTGACGGTGGGGTAGGGCCACACGTCGTAGGCGGGCTTCGGCTCACCGCCGATCCGCAGCAGGCTGAACACCGCGATCGGCAGCAGCACTGCGCTCATCAACACCGCCGTCGCGATCACCGTCAGTCGCGTGGCGGTGATCCGTGCGCGCAGCCCCGGAAGGGATTGCGCGATCTTGGCGAGAATCGCGGGGCGGCCACTGTCATCTCGCACACACAGCAGCGCGACGATCGCGAACAGCACGCTGTCATAGATCACCATGTACAGCGGTAGTTGTCGGCCGAACAGATGTAGCACCGGCCCTGCGGCCTCGGTATAGACGAACAGTCCTACCTTCAACCACATGAACTGCATGAACGCGTTCAGTGGAAGTCCCGCAAAGAATCCGGTTGATGAAGACGGCCACGAGCCGGTGCCGATCAAGCCAGCTGTTGCGACGGATTCGCGGCTCGATGAACCGCTGATGGATCGCGAGAAGGCCGAGCCCGGTCAGCACGTAGTAGCTCGCGTATCCCCCGAGGAACGAGAGCGTCGGCTCCAGCAGTGGCGAGGCGTTGAAGTACGCCCACGACAGCGGAAAATGTGCGACGCGGGAATCGAACACCGTGAAGGTAGCCCAGTTCGCGAGCGGGTCCAGCGCGCCGGCGAAGAACGCGGCGATCCCGACGATCAGCAACCAGTGCGGGCTCCGCCGGCGGAACGATTGCCACACCAGATAGCCGAAGAAGGCGACGGTCAGCACCACCGACGTGACGCTGGTGACCAATGGCCAGTTGGAGATGCCCAGAAACGGGGGGTACGGCGGTTCCGCAAGGTTGGGATTCGGATTGGTGGTGCGGGGATCGCCGTGCAGGCCGGATCTGCATGTTCGCACACGCGACGGCGGCGAAAACGATCAGTGCGGCGGAGAAGCAACCCCACCCGAGCCGGGCGCGCGTCAGCGAGCTACTGCCGTCTGGCCCGGCGACTCGCCGGGCGGAGGCTGTTCTGCTCCTCGCGTGCGCAGCGGAAGCGCTGACTTCGGCCACGTCGCATCCCTCGGATCGATTAAACCTAACTTTTGCTCCGAAAGCTAACAGTGCGGTGGGCCGCGGTCAATATCTCGAGCGTCGGAGCTGCGGGCCTCGATCTGAACAAAAATTAGGTATAGTCCGCAGCGGTGATGTTCACGATCCGGTTCGACATGCGGGCTCCCTCATTCGGCGCGCCGACCAGCGACCTCTATGCCGCGGCGATCGACATGTGTGCGTGGGCGGAGACCCGCGGCGCCATCGTGGCGGTGCTGTCGGAGCATCACGGAGCCGAGGACGGCCATCTGCCCTCGCCGCTCGTGTTGGCAGCGGCGATCGCGGCCCGAACCGAGCGGCTGCCGATCATGCTGGCCGCGGTCGTCCTTCCGTTCTGGGATCCGGTCCGGCTCGCCGAGGACATGAGCGTTCTGGACATCATCAGCAAGGGGCGGGTTTCGTACGCGTTCGGCATCGGTCACCGCGCTGAAGAGTATGAGCAGTTCGGCGTCGACATGCGTCGACGGGGCCGGCTCGCCGACGAAAAGCTGACGCTGCTGAGGCAGCTGCTGAAGGGCGAGCCGGTGATCTCCGACGGCCGACGCAGCCACGTCACACCGGCGTGTTCGTCTCCCGGCGGTCCGTTCATCATGCTGGCGGGCGGCAGCCCCGCCGCCGTCAAGCGCGCGGCGAAGCACGGGCTGGGCCTCGTCCTGCAGACCAACCAACCGGGTCTGAAGGAGTTGTACGAGAGCGAATGTCGCGCGCATGGACACGAACCCGGCTTCATCCAGCTTCCGACCGAGGGCGCTCCGACCGCGGTGTTCGTCGCCGATGACGTGGACAAGGCCTGGGACGAGCTGGGGCCGTACCTGCTGCACGACGCGATGACCGCTGCGGCCTACCGGCACGGCGACGAAGGGGTGGCGAGCATCTCTCGCGCCGAAGACGTGACCGCCCTGCGCGCGACACAAGGGCCATACCGCGTCTTCACCACCGACGAAGCGGTCGACTATATGCGCGGCAGCCAGGTGCTGCCGCTGGCGCCGCTCTGTGGCGGGTTGCCGCCGGAGTTGGCGTGGCCATACCTCGAGCGTGCTGCCGCAGCGGCGGCTCACGCGGGTTGATCGAAGGGGAATCATGGGAGCAATTCCGAGTCGCGTCGTCGTGTGGTCGACGGGTGGTGTCGGTTCCATCGCGGTCGACGCCGTGCATCGCCGCCCGGATCTCGAACTCGTCGGAGTATGGGTGCATTCGCAGGAGAAGGTCGGTCGCGACGCCGGTGAACTTGCCGGTGGTGAACCCATCGGCGTGACGGCGACCAATGACGCCGACGCGCTGATCGAGATGCGGCCGGACTGCGTGGTGTACGCCGCGAGCGGACCGGAACGCGACGCAGGCGCCGTCCCGGACTACATCCGGCTGCTCGAGGCCGGAATCAATGTGGTGTCAACGACATCGACGAGTCTGGTCTATCCGCCGGTGTACTTCGCAGCCGAGTGGCGGGATCAGATGGCGACGGCGGCGAAGGCGGGCAACGCGTCGTTCTACGCGTCGGGGATCTTTCCCGGTTTCGGCTCCGATCAACTGGCGCTGTTGCTGGCGACGCAGTCCAAGAAGATCCGCTGCATCAAGGCGACTGAGATCGCGCTGAACGATCACTATCCGGTGGCCGACATCATGATGAACGGCATGGGGTTCGGCCATCCGCTCGATTTCGAGCCGATGCTGAAGACTCCCGGATTCATCGAGATGGCTTGGAAGGCACCGATTTACCTGATGGCCGAGGGCCTTGGAGTCGAGGTGTCTGAAGTCCGCGGCTCGCTGGACCGTCGCACTACCGACCGAGACATCGACGTCGCATTCGGAACCATCAAGGCGGGCACTTGCGGCGCCGTGCTCACTCGGGCCGCAGGCGTGGTCAACGGCCGGGAAGCCATTGTGATCGAGCACATCATCCGGATGGCCCGCGATGTCGCGCCCGACTGGTTGACGTCGGAATTCGACGCCACCTATCGCGTCGACATCGAGGGCGAGCCCGACATCCACTGCGCAATGAATCTGGGCGAAGCGGAGGGGCACGGCGCAGGCCGTGCCGCGATGGCCGCCACCGCCATGCGCGTCGTCAACGCAATCCCGTTCGTGATTGACGCGCCTGCGGGCCTGCTCAGCTCACTGGACATGCCGAACACGTTGCCGCGGCACGCATTCGACTGATCGCCGGCTCCTGGTGCGAGAATCCAGAGACTTCGTCTTCGCGGCCGTCGCGAATGAGCGGCGTCAGATCGCGACATTGATCGACCAGTTGGATGATGCCCAGTTGGCGACGGAGAGCCTGTGCGCGGGCTGGGACATCAAGACGGTGGCCGCACACCTGGTCAGTGTGTTCGCAGACGGCTTCTGGGTGTTCCAGTGGATGGCACTCCGCCACGGCGGTGTACATCGGGCCATCGACGAGCTGGCGCGACGCCGCGCCGCGATCCCCGCGTCGGAGATCGTTGCCACCCTGCGGCAGGGTGCCGACCACGAGTTGAACCCACCGATCACCGGACCACTTTCGGGACTGACTGATGTGCTGGTACACGGCGGAGACATCAGGATCCCGCTTGGCCTGCCGTTCGATCCAGACCCTCAACTCGTGTCTCTCGCACTCGATTTTCTTACCGGCCCTCGACCGCTGGGTTTTGTGCCGCGCAATCGACTGCGAGGGATCCGCCTGCAGGGCACCGACATCGACCGATCCTGGGGTGAGGGCGCCGAAGTCGGCGGACCCGTTGGCGCATTGATGATGGCCGCATGTGGCCGAGTCGCGTTGCTGCACCTAGTCCACGGATCAGGATTACCCTTGCTCACGGATCGGTTGACAGCGTTCCGCGACTGGTCGTAGCGTAACCCGGGACAAAAATTAGGTGCGGGAGACTCGGTGTACATGCTGCGGTTCGACATGCGCGCACCGGCAATCGGGGCGCCGGCGGTAGAGCTGTACGCCGCCGCCCCAGAGATGTGCGCATGGGCGGAGGGACACGGCTGCCTCGCCGCCGTCTTGTGTGAGCACCACGGTTCCGAGGACGGTTATCTCCCGTCGCCGATGATCCTGGCGTCCGCCGTCGCGGCGCGCACCGAGCGCCTGGCGCTGAGTCTGATCCTCATCCTTCCGTTCTACGACCCGGTTCGGCTCGCCGAGGACATGGCGGTTCTCGACATCATCAGCAAGGGGCGGACCTCCTACGTCCTGGCGCTCGGTTACCGGCCCGAGGAGTTCGAACACTTCGGTGTCGAGCTGCGCACGCGCGGACGCGTAGCCGACGAGAAGCTGGCCCTACTGCGCGAGTTGTTGGCGGGTGAAGTTGTCGTCGACGGTCGCCGTATCAATGCCACGCCACCCCCGCACACCGCAGGAGGGCCGATGTTGATGTGGGGCGGCGGCACCGTGGCCGCGGCGCGCCGTGCGGGCAGGTACGGGCTGGGCATGCTGGGGAACGCGAACGTGGCTGGAATGGAGGAGGCGTACCAGCAGGCCTGTCGCGAATACGGACACGAACCGGGGCCGTTGTTTCTGCCGGACCGAGACACCCCCGTCGTGTGCTTCGTCGCCGACGACATCGACAAGGCGTGGGACGAACTCGGGCCATACCTTCTGCACGACGCCCGAAGCTATGCAGACTGGAACCCGGACAACCAGACGTCCGCGGGTATTTCGTTCGCGAGAACCGTTGCCGAACTGCGTGATCTGGCGAGTACGCACAGGATCTACAGCGTGGCGGAGGCCGTCGAGCGGGTGCGAGCAGGCGAGATCATCAATCTTTCGCCGCTTTGCGGCGGGGTTCCGCCCGAAGTGGCGTGGCCGTATCTGAGGCGGGTCGGAGAGGTTGTCATGTCTGAGGTTGCACAGTGACGAGCGCAGGCGCAGTCGAGGTGTATTACGACCCTTACGATTTCGACATCGACGACGATCCCTACCCGATATGGAGGCGGCTGCGCGAGGAGGCGCCGCTGTACTACAACGAGAAGTACAACTTCTATGCGCTGAGCCGGTACGACGATGTGGCACGCGAACTGCCGAACTGGGAGACCTACCGGTCCGGGCGGGGCACCACCATGGACATCATCCTGAGCGGCATCGAAGTTCCGCCCGGGGTAATCCTGTTCGAGGACCCACCAATACACGACCTTCATCGCCGTTTGCTCTCAAGGGTCTTTCACACCGCGGCGGATGGAGGCGATCGAGCCGCTGACGCGGCAGTTCTGTGTGCGCGCGCTCGACCCCTTGATCGGCTCGGACCGGTTCGACTTCATCGGCGACATCGGCGCGATGATTCCGATGCGGACGATCGGCTACCTGCTGGGGATTCCCGAACAGAACCAGGCGACAATTCGCGACAACTCGAACGAGTCCATCACGCTGAAGGATGGCGAGTTCGGTGGAGTTCGCGAGGACCTGTTCGAAAACAGCTACGAGATGTTCGCCGACTACATCGACTGGCGGGCGCACCATCCGTCCGACGATCTGATGACCCAGCTGCTCAACGCGGAGGTGGAGGAGGACGGCACACTTCGGCGACTGACCCGCACCGAGGTGCTCATGTACACCAGCATGGTTGCAGGCGCAGGCAACGAGACGACGACACGTCTGATCGGCTTCACCGGTCAGCTGCTGGCGGAACACCCGGACCAACGTCGACAGCTGGCAGACGATTTCTCGTTGATTCCACGGGCGATCGAGGAGGTGCTGCGCTACGAGGCACCGTCACCCGTGCAGGCGCGATACATCGCCCGCGATGCCGAATGTCGCGGTCAGACGATTCCCGAGGGTTCGGTGATGCTGCTACTCAACGGGTCGGCGAACCGGGACGAGCGGCACTTCCCGGACGCCGACCGCTTCGACATCCACCGCGGCGGTGCACATCTGTCCTTCGGTCAGGGCCTGCACTTCTGCCTGGGTTCGGCGCTTGCCCGGATGCAGGCGCGGGTCGCGCTCGAAGAAGTGCTCAAGCGCTGGCCGGACTGGGAAGTCGACTATGACAACGCCGCCAAGGCCCACACCGCGAGCGTTCGTGGATGGGCGAAGCTGCCCGTCACGCTCGGCTAGCTGTGACTCCGCGCAGCGCCGTGTTGCGGATGTGAATGAGTGACTGCCGCGTGCCCAAATCGTGAAGGATGTTCTCCGGAATCCATCCGACGCCGATGACCGAACGCGCCAGCATTTCGTTCGACGGGCTGTCGATCGTGATCTCACCGGACCGAATACCTTCGGCCAACAGTGTTTTCATCTGCCGTACCCGCTTGGCGAACAGCCAGCCGGGGTTCGGGGTGTCTGGGGGAGACTGCCGCATCCACGCGAGCTGAATGCGGAACTCGTCGCCGAAGCGGTCCAACGCGTTGGTGTTGACCCAGCTCAGGGCGTCCAGCTTCTCGATCGGTGACGAGTCAGAGCGGAGCACGTTCGTCCAGCCCAACGCCACTTTCTCCCCGAACGACTGCATGATCGAGGCCAGCAGTTGGTCCTTTGAGCCGATCAGCCGGTACACCGTGCCGGTGCCGAGCTGCGCCGCCGAAGCGATGTCCCTGATGGTCGTGACTTCATAACCCTTGCGGCCGAACTCGGCTCGGGCGACGGCACGCACATGCGCCGCTTTGTCGTTGGCTTCTTCGTGGCTGTCTTCGGCCCACGACTGCACGACTGCGTCGGCTGCGATGAAAGCCGCCGACCGGTCGAGGTGGTCATCGGTGGGTGGGACGGTGGCCAGCCCCTCCAGCAGGATTCGGCACAGCAGCTCGGCCAGTTTGTCGGCACTGGCGTTATACCGGATGACGTCGAGGCCAACCCGCAGCATGGTTTGGACGATCCGGTCAGCCAGGACCGGAAGGTCGACATCGGACCTGAGGTAGCCGCTCCACCTGGCGGCCCGCAAGGTCTGCAGCATCGCCTGCAGAATCGCCGTCGGGCGCTGCTGTGCCAGGGCGGTGAGCTCCGTGTTTGAACTCGGGCCCTCGTAGAACGTCATCTGCAGCGCGGCGCCATGTGTCACCGCGCACTGTGCGATCGCCGAGCTCAGATCCACGATCCGGTCGAAGGCGGACCGCGAGGCGGGGTCGTCCAACTTGCCCTGGGCGTGCTCGGCGATGCGGTCCAGGTCTGCGTGGTAGCGCCGGAGCAATTCGACGAGGATCGCTTCCTTCGACTCGAAATGGTGATAGAGGCTGCCCGGGAGAATTCCGGCCGCGTCGGCGATTTCCTGCAGCGAGGTGCGCAAACCAGAGCTGGCGATCAGCGAGGCCGCGGTTTGCAGTATCTCGGTCCGCCTGGTGCCGTCGTCGTACGCGTGTCCGGCATTCGTCGGCGTCACCTGAGGACGCCCCACAACACCGCCACGGCTCCTGACTCCCGTCATGGGTTTGCCTGACCGACCCAATGTTTGGTTAACGCTACCAGAAGTCTGGTGGTGCACTACGTCCTCCGACGGGCCGAAGTCGCCGGTAGACGGACCGCGTGGGCGGGGGTCATGGGCTCGACATCGTGCGTGTGACGGCGAGTGGACGGTCATACGACGTGTCACTGGCGTCGCGGGCGACCGTTTGGACGGTATCTAGAAAGTCGACCGCCTCCGGCGGCAGCAACGAGTTGGCTTCGCTCTGCCACTCGACCAAGCAGACTCGAGCGACGATGGCCCACCGGCCGTCCCTTCGCTCCAGGCGGTCGATGTACCGCCCACCGGAAACGATCAGGGGTTTGGCCGGATCCCGGTCGGTGCCGACGAACACGTAGTACGTCTCCGTGTGCGCCTCATCGCCGGCGATCTCGGCCGAGTGGTTCATCAGGTAATGCTGATGCCGCGTCTGCGACGCGTGGTATTCGAATGCCCAGTCGATGAAATCGTCGACGACACCGACGAATCCGACGTGGTCGTCGATTGCACCGTCGTGGTAAGCGGATCGGAGCAGCTTCCGGTCCAGCCTGTCCATGCCACGCGCATAGCGGTGCATGCAGTCGAGGATCTCCGCGCGATCGCAGAGCTCTTGCAACTTCGGATTCACAGCGACGGCCCTGCCCATGTGTCGACGGCGACAACTTCATCGATCGGCCTGCGGCTCGCCGGTCGGAAGGTTAGGCCTGCCCGAAGTCGGGCGACCGGCAGCAGACAGCCCTGCGTGTAGGTGTCAGGAATCCCGAGCAGTTCGCCTTCCGCCTCTTCGTGTGCAAGGTGCAGCGTTGTGATGCAGGTGCCGTAGCCCCGGCTGTGCAGCGCGAGCTGAAAGTTCCATACTGCTGGGAAGATCGAGCCATACAGCGTCGCCGCGAAGAATGAGTCGTCCCCTTCGACTCGCGGGATGTACGGCTCATAGCAGGGGATGACGAGCAGCGGTACCTTCGCCAGGTTCTCGACCAGCCACTCGGTCGACGTCATCAGCCGCCCGCCGGGTGTGTCGGCAGGCAGGAGGTCGGCGATCAACTGTCCGCCCACCCTCTGCAGGTAGGTATCGCGGTAAAGCGCGGCGACCTTCTCCCGTAGTGCGGCGTCGCTGACGACCAACCACCGCCAGCTCTGCTGATTGGACCCGTTGGCGGCCTGCATTGCGATGCGGAGACACTGCCGTACCGAGCTTGGCTCCACCGGTGCGTCAAGGTCGAGTGCCTTGCGCGCCGACCGAGTGGTCGTCAGGAGCTCGTCGATCCCCATGTTCATGGTGTGCTCCTTGTGTTACCCGTCCGCGCCGACGATAATGCGGAACAGATATTTGGTCAATGACGACAACCAAGCGCACCGTCGAAGAGGTGACATGTCCTACGAGAGCACCGCCGAGCCGATCAAGATCGGCTATCTGATGGACTTCCTTCTTCCGGAGAACTATCCGCAGGACCTCCGGGACGACCTGACGAACCCGTTCGACATGGTGTTCGGCGATGCCTTCGTGCAGGGCAAAATCGATCGCCCTATTGAAATCTTGTACCGAGAGGTCGAAGGGCTCCCCAAAGGATCGGTGAAGGCGGTGATCGACGCGTATGGAGAGCTTGTCGAGGAAGGTTGCTTGGCCATTTTCGGGCCGCACATCGGCGACAACTCGGTAGCGATCCGAGAGGTGATCTGCGAACGGTTCCGGGTGCCCGCCCTGAGTGTGACCGGTTCGGACGAAGCGTTGAGTGAGTGGTTCTTCGCGTTTCCGATGGGCTCGCACTTCGACGAGCCGATCTTCTGGTCGGACCAGCTCGCGAAGGGCGGCCATACCGAGGTAGGGGTGCTCATCGAGCAGTCCCTGGTCGGCGAGGCATATCTGAAGAACTTCCGGAAGGCATGTAACCGCAAGGGCATCCGCATCGTCGCAGAGGCGGCTATCGCGCAGACGGCGCAAGACGTCAGCGAGGCCGTGCGGACCCTGTATGACGCGAAGGCCACCGCAATCGTCCACTGCGGCTTCGGCTTCGGCGCTGTGATGATCAACCCCGCGCTGGCGGAACTCGACTGGGATCCACCACGCTTTGCCGGCACTGCGTGGCAGAACGCGTGGATCAACCCGGTCATGTGGAACGCGTTCATGGGATGGACCGGCATCGACCAGTACGACGAGGCCAATAAAGTCGGCCAGCAGTTTCTGGACCAGTACTCCGAGAGGTACGGGCGACGTCCGGAGTGGTGCGTTCCGGTCGTCAACTGCGATGTCGCCCGCACACTCCTGCATGCGCTCACCGACGCCCATCCGCTCAGCCCACGTGGGGTGAAGGAGGCTCTCGAACGGGTGAAGATGCTGCCCGCCGCGTCCGGAGCACCGGGTACCAGGGTGTCGTTCGGAAACTGGACCCGCCGGGCGTGGATGGGTGCCGGCTATCTCGTCGCCAGACAGCTCGAAGCCGACGGCGTCAACTCCCATCTTGTCGACCGGTTCGGCGAGGAGTAGGGCATGACCAATCCGAAGACGACCAGGAGTGAGGATCGCAGCGAGGTACGAGCGAGGACCGGAGCGAGTGGGAGTCGAGGCGATGACTGACGAACTGACTCAGGGCGTCAAGGATGCGCAGGCCAAGTTCGACGCGGGCATGGGCGCCGATGGGGACGCGTCGCCGTACCCGATGCTGAAGGAGTTGCGGTCGGAGGCACCCGTTCACCCCGGCTGGCGTGAGATGGGGATCTTCGAGAATCCCGAAGTGGGCCAGCAGATCTTCTCGGCGTACACGTTCGACGCGGTGAAGGCGGTGTTCACCGATAACAAGACGTTCAGCACCCGGTGCTATGAAGCGATCGTCCGTCCACTGCAGGGTCCGACCATCCTCGAAATGCAGGAGCCGGAACACCAGGTCTACCGCAAGCTGCACGAATTCGCCTTCGCCCGTTCATCGATGCGGCGGTGGGAGAGCGAGCTGGTACGTCCACTGGTGGAACGCACCATCGAAAGGCTGCGCGGTGCCAAGCGGGCCGATCTGGTGGAAGAAGTCTTCATGCCGATCCCGGTCCGGGTCATCGCCGCGCTGATCGGACTTCCGGAGGCCGACATTCCGGAGTTTCACCGCTTGGCGATCGACCTGTTGGGCTTTCACTCGGACATGGACAGTGCGCTGAAGGCATCCGCGCAGTTGAAGCAGTACTTCGTCGGCATCCTCGCCGACCGGCGGCGCACACCGTGCGACGACATGGTGACGGTGCTGGCCGACGCGGACATCGACGGCGTCAGAATGTCCGACGAGCAGATCTACGGCTTCATGCGGAATCTGTTGCCCGCCGGCGCAGAAACCACGTCACGGTCCACGGCCAGTTTGGCCTTCGGGTTGTTGACTCACCCCGATCAGCTCGCGGCGGTCGTCGCCGATCGCGGCCTGCTACCGCAAGCGATCGAGGAGGGCATCCGCTGGGAAACACCGCTGCTGAACTTCATGCGCGAGACGACGCGCGACATCGAGTTTCACGGGGTCGAGATCCCGGAGGGCTCGACGGTGTCGGTCAATCTCGGTAGCGCGAACCATGACGAGGCCAGGTGGGACGATCCCGAACAGCTTCGATATCTTCCGAGAACGCAAGCCGCACATCGGTTTCGGTCATGGTGCCCACGTATGCATCGGCATGCACCTCGCGCGCCTGGAGAGCACGATGATCTTCAACACGCTGTTCGACAACCTGCCGGGACTTCGCCTTGATCCCGATGCGCCCGACCCGTACATCTCGGGCACGTACTTCCGGTCTCCGCAGCATCTCAAGGTTGTGTGGGGCTGACTCCCAGCCGCTCGGACACTGCGAAGACTTCCTCGTAAATCGACTCGGGCACCGTGAACGGCTCGGTCGCCGAGACTTCGGCGAGGTGGGCCGCTACGTCTTCGACAGTCGGGTCGACGGTCGGGTCGGTGCCTGGCGCCGGCAGCCAGCCTTCGCCGAGGCCGACGAACACGCGGGCGAAGCGACCACCGAAGGCCGAGTAGTTGCGGTGGCTGAACTCACACGCCCGGCTGGCCAGGTACACCACGATCGGCGTGACGAGCTCGGGCCTGATCGCCTTTAGGAAGCCGCTTTCCTCAAGGGCTTTCGGGTCGCCGAGCGTTTCGGTGACCATCCGGGAGAAGCCGAATGGCAGCACGGTGTTCGCGAGGATCCCGTGTGGTGCGCCCTCGAGGGCGATGACATTGGTCAACCCGACCAGGCCGGCCTTCGCGGCGGCGTAGTGCGCCTCGAGATGCTGGCCGAACATGCCTGCCGACGACGCGATGAAGACGAAGCGGCCATAGCCTTGCTTCTTCATTACCCGGTACGCCGGCTGCGCCAGGTAGAAGCCGCCGTCGAGGTGCACCCGCAGCATGCGCCGCCAGTCGTCGGGCGTCAGTTCGTCGAAGGCGATGCTGTTGAAGATTCCCGCGTTGCTGACCACCGCGTCCAGCCGTCCGAATTGATCGACGGCGGTGCGGACGATCGCTTCACCGCCCTCGGGACTGTCGACGGAGTCATGCGATGCCACGGCCGCCCCGCCTGCGGCGGTGATCTCTTCGACGACCTGGTCCGCCACGGACGCGTCGGCGCCTTCACCGTGCATGGATCCGCCGAGGTCGTTGACCACCACCGATGCGCCGCGACGCGCCAACTCGATCGCGTAGAGGCGGCCGAGGCCCCGCCCCGCGCCGGTGACTACCGCGACCTGACCCTCGAAGTCGATCATGTGCCCCTCCCGTGTCGAAGCGTGTTGACTGGCGTCGGTCGGGACCCTACGGTGGAACAGATATTTGGTCAACGAGTGAGGTGTGGTGGAGACAGGCTCTTCGACCGTCGATGATGACGACGGTCCGCAGCGACTGGGCCTGCTGGCGTCCGCGCTGGCCGGCCGCACGGTTGCGGTGGCGCCGGGGAATCGAGGCGAACCGGCGTGGACGGACGGCATCACCGTCTTCGTCGACGCTACCCAGAGCGGGGCTGAGCAGCTCGAGTCGGTGACAGTGCAGGCATCGCTGCTCGCGGGTGGTGGTCTCGAACCGGACGTGGTGCGCAAGCTGCTTCGGCGTCCGGCGCTGGCCAAGAAGTACCTCGCCGTAGAAGGCCAGCGCTCGCTGGCGGCGAACGAGGATCTGCTGCCGCTTCCAGTGCGGTCGCTGATCGATCTCGACCTTGCGACCCGTGCAGATTCTCCCGGCGCGTCGCTGGCCGTGGCCGGGAGCCACAAGGTCGCCGATCCGCCGGCCAGCTTCGGTGTGATCAAGGCGCGCAACCTGCTGGCGGCGCATCCAAGTGTTCAGCAGTCGGATGTGGCAGGCACCCACGACCCTCGTCGCAAGTCGCAGAAGGCGCTGCCTGAACTCGACGACGACGTCGAGGACAGCGACGGCTCGGACGTGATGGATCCATTTTCCAGCCCGGTCGGCGGTGGCGGCGCGGCAGGGAAGCTGTTGCAGCGCATTGATGAGCAGGGTCCGCCAGCTCAGCGGCGGTGGATCTCCAGGTGCTGATACCCCAACGCATCGGTCGCACAAGGGTATTCGCGGCGCAGGCATGGTCACCTCGACGGCCGTGTCCAACACTGAGGATGCGCGATGACGGCAAGGGCAATGGTGAGGGCAGGAAGTATCCGGAGTGGGACGTCCACCGCAGGCGCTACCGGCACGACTGGTGCACCGTGCACGAGATCGATCCGCCTCGCAAGCAGGGACATCCGTTGGCGAGGCCCGATGTCCATGCGTTGCGGCGGCCGCTGACGCGGCTTGGGATCGGGCTTGACCGCGCTCATCGTCAGACGCAGGGCGACGACATCGACGTCGACGCCGCGGTCGAGGCGCGGGTCGAAACGCTTGCCGGGTCGGCACCCGACGAAGCCGTCTACCTGGACAACTTGCGGCGCCGCCGGGATCTGGCGGTGCTGGTGCTGCTTGATGTCTCCGGATCGGTAGCCGAGGCAGGCACTTTCGGTCATACCGTGCACGAACAACAACGCGCGGTGGCCGCGGCGCTGACCGTCGCACTGCACGAGCTCGGTGATCGCGTGGCGCTGTACGCATTCCAATCGCAGGGGCGCTCCGCGGTGCACCTGCTTCCGGTGAAACGCTTCGATGACAGCCTGGATGCATTGGTGATGCAGCGCCTCGGCAGCCTCACCCCTGGTGCGTACTCGCGGCTGGGCGCTGCGATTCGTCATGGCACCTCGGTGATCACGGAGAAGGCCGGGACATCGCGACGGCTGCTCGTCGTGCTGTCCGACGGGTTGGCCTACGACCACGGATACGAACGCATCTACGGCGCCGCCGATGCGCGCCGCGCGCTGGGCGAGGCCCGTCGTCAGGGCATCGGTTGCCTGTGCCTGACGATCGGGGCCGGCACCGACAGCGGCGAACTTCGCAGGGTATTCGGCAGCGCCGCGCACGCGTCGATACCCAAACCCAGGGAACTGGCCGGACGTCATCGGACCGCTGTTCCGTGCCGCATTGCGCACCGCGGACCTGCGTCGCCGAGTGTCCTAGCAAGCCCAGTCTTGAACCAAACATCTGTTCCGCGCTAGGGTGCTGGAAACGGATGCCGAGAAAGGAAACGATGCCGGTGAAACCGCCGCGCCCGTACTACGTGCCCATTGCCAACGAGGAGCAGGTGTTCAAGGCCGCCTACCGGCAGGGGTTGGCTGTCGTCCTGAAGGGCCCGACGGGATGCGGCAAGACGCGGTTCGTCGAGGCGATGGCCCACGATCTGGACCGTCAGCTCGTCACCGTTTCCTGCCATGACGACCTGACCACCGCCGATCTGGTCGGTCGCTATCTACTGCGCGGTGGCGACACCGAATGGGTCGACGGCCCGCTGACACGCGCGGTGCGCGACGGCGCGATCTGCTATCTCGACGAGGTCGTGGAGGCCCGCCAGGACACCACGGTGGTGCTGCATCCGCTGGCCGACCACCGGCGGCAGCTGCCGATCGAACGGCTCGGTGTCACGCTCGATGCGGCGCCGGGGTTCTGCCTTGTCGTGTCGTACAACCCGGGCTATCAAAGCGTGCTGAAGGACCTCAAGGATTCGACGCGCCAGCGGATGGTCGCGATCGATTTCGGGTTTCCCACCCCGGACGTGGAGGAGAAGATCCTCGTCAACGAGGCGGGCATCGGGCACGAGCGCGCGGCCGAACTCGTTCGGCTCGGCCAGGCGATCCGCAGGCTGGAGACCGGCGGGTTGCGGGAGGTGGCGTCGACGCGGGTGCTCATCGCGGCGGGCCAACTCATCGCCGAGGGGCTGAGCCCGCGTGACGCGGCCCGTGCCGCCATCGCAGGGCCGCTCACCGACGACTCGACGGTGACCCGCGGTCTGATCGAAATGATCGATGTGTACCTGGCCGACCCGCCACCAACCGATTGACGCGCCGCACACCGACGGAGGTTGCATGTCCTACGAGAGCACCGCAGAGCCGATCAAGATCGGTTACCTGATGGACTTCAAACTGCCACCCGGGTTTCCGGAGGAGCTGTTCGCCTCCTTCACTCAGTGCTTCGACCTCGTCTTCGAGGAGGCGGTCGAGCAGGGTCTGATGGATCGGCCGGTGCAGATGATCTATCGCGAGGTCGAGGGATTGCCCAAGGGCTCGGTGAAGGCGGTGATCGACGCTTACGGCGAACTCGTCGACGAAGGTTGTCTGGTGGTCTTCGGCCCCAATATCACCGACAACTGCGTGCCGATGCGCGAGGCGATCGAGGAGCGCTTCAAGGTACCTGCGATCAGCGTCACCGGAACCGACGATTGGCTGGGTG
Organism: uncultured Actinomycetota bacterium; assembly: GCA_963800125.1. GTDB lineage: Bacteria > Actinomycetota > Actinomycetes > Mycobacteriales > Mycobacteriaceae > Mycobacterium. The sequence continues at coordinate 105,517 of CAWDAC010000032.1, forward strand.
AGTGGACGTTCGCCTTTCCGCAGGGATCGATGACCGACGAACCCATTTTTCTCGTTGACCTTGTCGCCAAGCGTGGCCTGACCGAGGTCGGTGTGCTGGTCGAGCAGAATCTCATCGGCGAGAGCTATCTGAGGAACCTGCGAAGTGCGTGTGCCCGCAAGGGTGTTCGCATCGTCGCGGAAGCCGCGATCGCGCAGACCGCGCAGGACATCAACGACGCGGTGCGCACCCTGCACGAGGCGAAGGCCGAAGCGATCGTTCATCTTGGGTTCGGTTTCGGGATCGTCTTCATCAACCCGGCGCTGGAGGCCCTCGACTGGGATCCGCCGCGGTTCACCACCACCGCGTTCCAGAACGCGTGGGTCAACCCGATCATGTGGAACGCGTTCATGGGCTGGGTCGGGGTCGATCAATACGACGAGGGCAATGCGATCGGACAGGACTTCCTGGACCGCTACGCGGCGAAGTACAACGGAAGTCGCCCCGAGTTCTGCGTGACAGTGGTCAACCATGATGTCGCCGCGACCCTGGTGCGCGCCTTCACCGATGCCCACCCGCTGAGCCCGCGCGGTGTCAAGGAGGCCCTGGAGCGAGTGAAGATGATGCCCGCTGCGTCAGGTGCACCCGGTACCCGGGTGTCGTTCGGAAAGTGGACGCGCCGCGCCTGGATGGGCGCCGGCTACCTGGTCGCCCGCAAGCTTGACGCCGACGGCGTCAATTCCCATCTCGTCGACCGTTTCGGTGAGGAGTAAGTCAGATGACTACCAAGGAAACAACGCCGTCTTCTGAAAGCACTGCGGCAGCACCGAAGAAGGGGTCATGGAAGGCGGCGGTTTGGATCGCCGTCGCCGTGGTCCTTCTCGTGCTGATCGCCGTCAACGCGCGAATGGGCGCCGTGTCCCCGCGCATCCGCAATCCCGAAGTCGAAGGGGCGCCGCGTCCCGTCGAGCCGTTGTTCGGCTACGAGCACTGGCTGGGTCTGTTCCAGATCTTCACGATCATCTCGATGTCCATGATCATCGCGGTCTACGTGTGGGCGTGGCGGCGGTACGGTCCGCACCCGGTGCTGTTGATGGGCATTGTCTGCACGGTGATCGTCTGGCAGGACCCGATCATGAACTGGTCGCCGTACGCGGTGTACAACCCCCAGCTGTGGCACTGGCCCGAGGACTGGCCACTGGTGTCGCTATCGCCGACGGTCGAACCGTTCCTGGTGATCGGGTACATCATGTTCTATCTCGGCCCGTACTTCCCGGCCATCTGGATCCTGCGCAAAACTCCAGGCTCGAAGGCCGGTTGACTCGTTCGTGTGGCGTCACCCACTGATCAGCCTTGCGCTGATCATCCTGCCGATCGGGTTCGTCATCGACATGATGCTCGAGGTCACGCTGGTGCGCACGGGTTTCTACATCTACTCGCAGGTCATCCCGTTCGGGTCGATCTTCGTCGGAGAGCCCTACCAGTTCCCGCTGATATGGGAATCGCTGATGGTGACCTTCGTGATGATCCCGGCCGGCGTGCTGCTGTACCGCGATGACACCGGCCGCACGGTGGCCGAGAAACTGGCCCAACGGGCGCGCCTCTTCGCCAGCCGGCCTGCGCTCGGGATGTTCGTGGTGATGTTCGTGATCATCAACCTCGCCTACTTCGCCTACGGCACCGGTTTCGCGATCATCAAGTGGACCAGGACCGCGACCTCGGTGGCCTGCCCGTGGCCGTACCCGGAAGCCAAAGTCTATGACCCGCAGGGCTTCTACGAGGAGAACGGGCAACCGGGCCCGTACTCGGTGGGCATCTGGTCGACCTGGATGAGCGCCCAGCCCAACGGGCGTCCCGAGGTGCAGCTGGGCGCCAAGAGCGACCGGTGCGCACCAGAGAACCAGAATGGCTGAAACGCGCAGCGTCGTCATCACGGGAGCCTCACGGGGACTCGGGTTCGCCTCGGCCTGCCACCTTTACAAGGGGGGCTGGCGAGTCGTCGCGGCGATGCGGTCGGTTGACGACGGAATGGCGAAGCTGCGCAAAGCGACCGGTGCAAGCGCCGACGACCCTCGGCTGATCGGCGTGCGGCTGGACCTGACCGATGCGGCGTCGATCGAGCTCGCCGCGGACGCCATCGTGAAGGCGGTCGGAGCTCCCTACGGGTTGGTCCACAACGCCGGAATCTCCTCGGCCGGAATGGTCGAAGAAGCGCCGATGAGCCTGTGGGAGCGGATGTTCGCAACCAACATCTTCGGTCCGGTGGCGCTGACGAAGGCGCTGCTGCCGTCGATGCGAGCGGCGGGCCGGGGCCGCATAGTGCTCGTCTCGAGCTCCGGTGGAGTGCGCGGAATGCCGGCGACCGCACCGTATTCCGCGGTCAAGGGTGCGCTCGAACGGTGGGGCGAATCGATGGCCGGTGAAGTCGCCTCGTTCGGCATCGGCGTCACAATACTGGTGACCGGCACGTACGACACCGACATCATCACCGACACGGGAATCGACGGACAGCCGCGACTTCAACGGACCGTACGCCCGTCACCACAGCACGATGGACAAACGTGGTCGCGCTCGCGATGAAGTACGCCGCCAAGCTCGCCGGACCGCTTCGCAGCCGGGCTCGCCAAGGCGCTCGATGCGAAGGCGCCGTTCGTACGGCGGCCGGTCGGGCCTGACGCGCGAATGCTGTTGATCATGAACCGGCTGCTCCCGGCCGCCGGCGCTGCACACCATGATCGCGCCTGATGATGGGAATCCCGCGATTCGGCGCCCTGGCGGGGACCTCGGCCGCAACCATGGGAGCACCCCACCCACAGACTCAGGAGAGCGAGAAGCATGCCTGACATACCCAACTCTGGTCTTCGCGCGAGCGGCTCATCCGCCACGGTCCGGTTCGAATCGAAGATGATGATCGACGGCAAGCTCGTCGACGGCGAGGCCGGCACCTTCACCAACATCAATCCGGCGACCGAAGAAGTCATCGGCGAGGTCGCCGACGCGTCGAAATCCGATATGCACCGAGCGATCGATGCGGCCGGCGCGCGTTCGACGAGACGGACTGGGGTTCCCAATCACTCGTTCCGCCAACGGTGCCTGCTGCAGCTGCAGGACGCGATTGGAGTCCGAGCAGGAGGAACTTCGCGAAGAGCTCATTCTCGAGGTCGGGCTGTCCGCGCGCGGTCACCCACGGACCACAGCTCGACGCCCCGCTAGCCGATGCGCTGAGATACCCGGCCAAGCTGATCGACGAATACCCGTGGGAGACGTCGCTCGGCGACGCGTTCATCTCGATGGTCGGCATGAATACCACGCGAAAGGTGTGGCGTGAACCTGCCGGCGTGGTCGGCGCGATCGTGCCGTGGAACTTCCCGTTCGAGGTCACCATCCAGAAGATCGGCCAGGCGCTGGGGACGGGCAACACCGTCGTTTTGAAACCGGCGCCCAACACACCGTTCAACGCCACGCGCCTGGGCAGATTGATCGCGGAGAACACCGATATCCCAGCGGGTGTGGTGAATGTCGTTACCGCTTCAGACCATTTCGTCGGCGAGGAACTGACGCTGTCACCCAAGGTGGACTTGATCTCCTTCACCGGTTCGACCGTCGTCGGCAAGCGGATCATGGAAAAGGGTGCGGCGACGATGAAGCGCCTCTTTCTCGAACTGGGCGGCAAGTCGGCGACCATCGTCTTGGAGGACGCCGATTTCGCAATGGGCTGCATGATGGGCATCGCGCCCTGCATGCATGCAGGCCAAGGCTGCGCCATGCCGACACGGATGCTGCTGCCGCGGTCGCGCTACGACGAGGGCGTCGAGATCCTAAAAGGGATGTACGAGGGCGTCACGCCGGGCGACCCGCAGGATCCTGCAACCCTGTGCGGTCCGGTGATCTCCGACAAGCAGCGCAACCGCATTCGCGGCTACATCCAGAAGGGCATCGACGAGGGTGCCAGGTTGCTCGTCGGCGGGGCCGAGGCACCCGAGGGACTCGATAAGGGCTTCTTCGTCAAGCCAACGCTTTTCGTCGACGTCGACAACTCGATGACGATCGCCCAGGAGGAGATCTTCGGGCCGGTGCTCGTCGTCATTCCGTACGACGACGAAGACGACGCGGTGCGGATCGCGAATGACAGCCCGTACGGACTGGCGGGCAATGTCATGGCGGGCACCCTTGATCACGCTCTGGCGGTGGCCAAGCGGCTGCGTGCCGGGTTTATCGGCCTCAACGGCACCGCGGGCTATGGCGCCGACACACCGTTCGGTGGCTATAAGGCCAGTGGCGTCGGGCGCCAGAACGGCATCACCGGCTTCGACCAGTACACCGAAGTCAAGTCCGTCGCCTATCCCGCTGACGAGCGCTTGCGCGAGGAACCGACAAACACAGCTTAAGGAGTATTTCTGTGCAGCTTTTCGATGATCTCGAGGACTTCGGCGAGTTCGACGATTTCGTGTCGGGCGATGTGCGAGACCCGTATACCGAACTTGCCCGGTTGCGACGCGAGGAACCCGTGCAGCGCATCGAGATTCCGGGTATGCCGGGCCAGGAAGGCAAACCCATCTTCATGGTGTATCGCTATGAAGACGCCCAGCAGATGTTGCGGGACAACGAGACCTTCTCGTCCTCGATCATCATTCAGGCATTCGGCGATGTCTTCGGCAAGCATGTGATGCTCGGCATGGATGAGCCGGAGCACGGCAGGCATCGGGCCCTGGTGTCAAAGGCGTTCTCGCAGAAGGCGTTGGCACGCTGGGAGGGCGAGCTCGTCGGCAAGGTGGGCAACGCTCTGATCGACCGTTTCGTCGATCGGGGTAGCGCAGATCTGGTCAAGGAGTTCAATTTTCCCTACCCGACACTGATCATCGCCGGCCTGTTGGGCCTCCCGCAAGAGGACTATTCGCAGTTTCAGCGCTGGTCGATCTCATTGCTGTCCTTCACCGTCAACCCGGAGCGCGGCCGCGAAGCATCCCAGGCGCTGGCGGAATACTTCACACCGATTCTGGACGCCCGGCGGAAAGAACCCCGTGATGATCTGATCAGTGGACTGGCTGCGGCCGAGATCGATGGTGAGAAGTTGTCGGACGAGGAGATCTTCTCGTTCCTGCGGCTGCTGCTTCCGGCGGGCGTCGAGACCACCTACCGTTCGCTGGGCAACCTTCTGTTCGCGTTGTTGTCCAATCCGGACCAACTCGACGCGGTCCGTTCCGACCGGTCATTGCTTCCGCAGGCGATCGAAGAGGCGGTTCGGTGGGAGCCGCCGCTGATCATGATCACGCGCGTGGCCAGCCGGGATACCGAACTCGGTGGAGTGCAGATCCCCGCAGGCTGTTCGGTGATGCCGGTGCTGGGTGCGGCCAACCGGCAGGACGAGCGCTTCGCCGATCCGAACCGTTTCGACATCTTCCGAGAGGCGAGACCGAATATCGGATGGGGGCACGGCGTCCACGTCTGCCTCGGCATGCATCTGGCGCGGCTGGAGATGCGGGTGGCGCTGAACCTTCTGTTCGATCGCCTGCCTAATCTGCGGTTGGATCCCGCGGCCGACGACCCGTACATCCGCGGTCAGGCCTTCCGTTCGCCGACGTCAGTTCCGGTTCTGTTCGACTTCCGGCTGGCTGATGGCGGAGTTGCGTTTTGACGACCAGGTGGTGGTCGTCACGGGGGCGGGGCGAGGCGTCGGGCGCAGTCACGCCCTGCTTCTCGCCGCGAAGGGTGCGCGTGTCGTCGTCGCCGACTACGGCGTCGACATCGACGGTCGCGGGTCGTCGCCGACTCCTGCAGAGGACGTCGTGCAGGAAATCATGGACGGCGGCGGCGAAGCGGTCGCTTGTTATGCCTCCGTCGCCGACGAGCACGGCGCCAAATCCATTGTCACCACTGCACTCGACGCATTTGGCCGCCTCGATGTGATCATCAACAACGCAGGCATCCACGATCCCGGTCTGTTCGAGACGCTTTCCGTCGAACAGTACCGCGCGATGCTCGATGTCCACTTTTTCGGAAGCGTCTTGGTCGCGCGGGCGGCGTGGCCGACACTTCGTCAAGACCGGCTATGGCCGGATCGTGAACACCGTTTCCGAAGCCATGTTTGGCGGCATCCCTGAGTTGACGAGTTACGGCTCGGCTAAGGGTGCCGTTTTCGGCCTCACCCGAAATCTCGCTACAGAAGGCGCCAACCACGGCATCCGCGTCAACGCGATTGCACCACGGGCATACACCCGTATGTCGGGATCGCACTCCGATGCGTTGTCGGAGGTCTTCGGGATGTCGAAGGAAATGATCGACGAGATCAATGCCAGCATGCCGCCGGAATTATGCGCTCCTGCAGCGGCTTTCCTGGCGCACGAGTCTTGCTCCCTCAACGGTGAGGTTTTGCAGGTGGGCATGGGCGGCGTGGCCCGTATTGCAGTCCTCCGTTCGCAGGGAATCTCCATGCAGCCGCTGACTGCCGAGGACATTGCCGAAAACCTTGACCAGATCATGGATCTCAGCGACGCGTACGTGACCGAATCGACCAGGAGTGTTTTGTGACCGATTACGAGTCAGTGGACTTCTTCACCGACGAATCCCTTGTACCGGACCCGTATCCATTCTTCGATCACCTGCGTTCGAAGTGCCCGGTGACGCCCACATCCCAGTTCGGGGTGCTTGCGGTCACCGGACACGAGGAGGCGCTGGCGGTCTACAAAGACCCCGCATTCTCCTCGTGTATCTCTGTCGCAGGCCCGTTCTCAGGGCTGCCCTTCGGCCCCGGCGGTGACGACGTCACAGAGTTGATCGAGCAACACCGTGGTGAGGTCCCGATGAGTGAGCACATCACCACCCAGGATCCACCGCTTCACACCCGCACCCGCGGACTGATGAACAAGCTCATCACTCCCAAGCGGCTCAAGGAAAACGAAGACTTCATGTGGCGGCTGGCCGACCAGCAGCTCGACACGTTCATCGACAACGGAAAGTGCGAGTTTCTCGAGGACTACGCAAAACCATTCTCCCTCCTCGTCATCGCCGACCTGCTCGGCGTACCGGCGGAGGACCATGACGAATTCCGCGCGGTCTTCGCGACCGAGCAGGTCGGTGCCCTGGGCGAAGAGTCACCCACCGCGCACAATCCCCTCCAGTGGCTGAACGACAAGTTCCACAGCTACATCGAGGATCGCAGGCGAGCGCCGCGAGGTGACGTGCTGACCGAGCTGGCGGAGGCCAAATACGAGGACGGATCGACTCCAGACATCGTCGACGTCATGAATCTGTCGACCTTCCTTTTTGCCGCCGGAACCGAAACGACGACAAAGTTGGTCAGCTCCGCAATGAAAGTCATTGCGGAGAACCCGGAATACGAGACGTACCTGCGGGAGGACCGTAGTCGCATTCCGGCCTTCCTAGAAGAGACACTGCGGATGGAAAGCCCGGTGAAGGCTCACTTCCGGATGGCACGCACATCGACCACCATCGGCGACGTCAAGGTGCCTGCCGGTACAACGGTCATGCTGCTGCCCGGAGCATGCAACCGCGACGCGCGGAAGTTCGAGGATCCCGACACCTTCCGTGCCGATCGGCGCAACGTGCGTGAGCACATTGCCTTCATTCGCGGCGTCCACTCGTGCCCCGGAGCACCGCTGGCGCGGACTGAGGGTCGGATCTCACTGAACCGGATCCTCGACCGGATGACCGACTTCAGGGTTTCCGAGGAACACCACGGTCCGGCGGACGCGCGTAGCTACACCTACGAACCTACGTTCATCATGCGGGGACTGGCCGAACTGCATCTTGAGTTCAAGCCGATCCCTGAGTAGGTGAGCATCGCTACCTTGTTCAGATGAGCAGGTTGGCGATCACGTACGCGAGCCGCCTCGCGCTCGCATATCTGCTTTCGGTCTCCGCCGCCGTCGCCATCGTCATCCCCCTCGGTGGTGAGGCACTCCTCGGAGCGCAGGCGTACTTCACCCCGAAGAACGTGATCCTCTCGGCGGTCCTCGTCGCTGTTGGAACCGTCGTCGTCGCGGTGGGCGGCGCGATGAACATCGCTCCGACCCTGCGGTGGTTCGTCCCCGGCCGCGAACCGGATGCACGTCAATGTCGAGCGGCGACCAGACTGCTGCCTCGGCAGTCCGCGCTCCTCGCGGCGACGTGGGTGGTCAGCGGCGCAGTCTCCACCCTGCTGAACCTCCATGGAGGCGTCGGTATCGCGATACCGACGCTGTTGGGTGTCGTGTTGGGCGGAGGCGCCGCGGCCGCCATCGGCGTATTGCTCACCCAGCAGATTGCACGTCCGATTCTGCTTGCCGCTACGCAGCCTTCTGAGCGCCTTGTTGCCGCGCCGGGGGTGCTGGCGCGGCTGATCCTGCTGTGGCTACTGTGCAGCGCGATTCCCTCCGGGGTCATTGTCGCCCTCATCTTCGTGCGGTCGAATGGCTGGCTCATACCCCAGACCGCATCCTTGGACATCGCTGTGCTCGTGGTCTCGCTGGCAGCAGTACTTCTGGGATTGCCGATTATGATCCTGACGTCGCGGTCGATTTCCGATCCGATAGGCGAGGTCGTCGACGCGATGTCGAAAGTCGAAAAAGGGCAATTCGACACCGCAGTGGACGTGTTCGAGCGTTCCGAAATCGGGCGTCTGCAAAGCGGATTCAATCGCATGGTGCTCGGCCTCGCCGAGCGCGAGCGAGTGCGTGACCTGTTCGGTCGCCATGTCGGTGACAACGTCGCCCGTCGCGCCATCGAAGAAGGCGCGTCGATGTCCGGAGACGTCCAAGAGGCGGCCGTCCTCTTCATCGATCTGGCGGGTTCGACGCAGCTGGCGGCGAGTTATCCGCCACAGCAAGTGGCCGAGGTGCTCAACGACTTCTTCCGCATAGTCGTCAATGCCGTCGACGAACACGAAGGGCTGATCAACAAGTTTCAGGGCGACGCAGCGCTCGCCGTCTTCGGCGCGCCATTGCGGACGAGCGGCGCGGCCTCGGCGGCATTGGCGACGGCGCGCACCCTGGGCGAGCAGTTGCGAGAGCTGCCGCTGGTCGACTTCGGCATCGGCGTCTCGGCGGGTTCGGTCTTCGCGGGAAACATCGGTGCCGAAAATCGCTACGAGTACACGGTGATCGGCGATGCTGTCAATGAGGCTGCCCGGCTCGCCGATCTCGCCAAGACATCAGATCGACGGATCCTGTGTTCGTCGTCAGCCATCGAGCGCGCCGATGCGGACGAACGCAGACTTTGGGCCTCCAGGGGCAGTGAGGTTCTGCGCGGACGATCCGGGGCCACCCACATCTCGGCGCCGGAAGGGGAGCCATGACCATCGCGTCGACAAATCCTTGCTCCCCGCCACGGCCACACCGTAGCCTCGTGACGTGGCCGGACTGACGGCCGTCAGCGCCGACGAACTCGCCGCCCTCGAGTTTTTCGAGGGCTGCCCTCCCGCTGCTCTGGTGCCGCTGGCGGCGCAATTGCGTCCGCTGACGGCGGCGGCGGGCCGGGTTTTGATGCGCCAAGGGGAACGGGCGGAGTCCTTCTTGCTGATCGGCACCGGGCGGGCGGAGGTCACGTACAGCGGCCCCGACGGAATGTCCACCGTCGTGGAGTTTTCGCCTCCGTTGATCGTCGGCGAGATCGCTCTGCTGCGTGACGCACCGCGGACCGCGACGGTCGTCGCGACCGAACCGCTGTCCGGGTGGGTCGGGGGGCACGAGGCCTTCGCCACCATGCTCGACGTTCCGGGCATGATGAGCAAACTGGTGCGAACGGCACGCCAGCGCCTCGCCGCCTTTATCACTCCGATCACGGTGCGCATGCGTGACGGCACCGAGCTGTACCTGCGTCCGGTGTTGCCGGGCGACAACGAGCGCACCACGCACAGTCCGGTCGAATTCTCGGGTGACACTCTGTACCGCCGTTTCCAGACGACACACACGCCGAGTAAGTCGTTGATGGCCTACCTGTTCGAGGTTGACTACAAGGAACACTTCGTGTGGGTGGTGACGGATGGAGAGGATGGTCCGGTGGTCGCCGACGCCCGTTTCGTCCGTGACGAAACCGACCCGACGGTTGCGGAGGTGGCTTTCCTCGTCGGCGACGACTACCAGGGGCGCGGCGTTGGTTCTTTCTTGATGGCCGCCTTGGCCGTCGTGGCGCGCTGCGACGGCGTCCGACGGTTCTCGGCGCGAGTACTCTCCGACAACCTCGCGATGCGCAAGATCCTGGATCGGTTCGGCGCGGATTGGCAGCGTGAAGAGCTCGGCGTGGTGTCGACGGTGATCGACGTGCCCGCATTGCGCGACTTGTCCATCACACGGGAGATCTACCGCGAAATCCACGGTGTCGCAAGGCAAGTCATGAGTGCGGTCGGCTGATGCGCCCGCCGCTGAGCAAGGACACCCGGCTGTGCATCTCGCTTGCGGCCCGGCCGAGCAATATCGGCACCCGGTTCCACAACTATCTCTATGACCTGCTGGGTCTGGACTTCATCTACAAGGCGTTCACCACGACCGACATCGTGGCCGCGATCGGCGGGGTGCGAGCGCTCGGCATCCGCGGGTGTTCGGTGTCGATGCCGTTCAAGCAGGATGTCATCCCGCTCGTCGACCGTGTCGAGCCGTCCGCACAGGCGATCAATGCCGTCAACACGATCGTCAACGACGACGGTCGCCTCACCGCGTCGAACACCGACTACATCGCCGTGGAGCGGCTCATCGAGGAACACGGGCTGGATCGCTCCCAATCGGTGCTGATCCATGGCAGTGGGGGAATGGCACAGGCGGTGGGTGCGGCGTTCCGGGACAGCGGCTTTCGCAAGGGCATGGTCGTCGCCCGCAACGCCGACACCGGTGCGGCGTTGGCCAAGCAACTCGGCTACGACTACGCACCCGAGGTCGGATCGCGGTCCGCCGATGTGATCGTGAACGTGACTCCGATGGGGATGGCCGGAGGTCCGGAGGAGCGCCTGAGTCCGTTCGACGCTTCGACAATTGCCAAGGCGGACACCGTTTTCGACGTGGTCGCTCTGCCGTCGGAAACCCCGCTGATCATTGCCGCCCGCGAGGCGGGGGTGAAGGTCATCACCGGCGGCGAGGTGATCGCGCTGCAGGCCGCCGAGCAGTTCGAGCGCTATACCGGTGTGCGACCGACGGCTGAGCAGATGGCCGACGCCTCAGCGGTATCCCGGGCGTGATCACTACGGCACGTTGACGACCACGATTCGGCGGCGCACCTGTTCGATGCCCTGGGTCCACTTCGAGTACATGAGCCGATCCTCGAGGAACCACTCCAGCGAGGAGTGCACCGCCGATGCCGTCGGTGGAGCGTCCCCAGGTAGCGGTACCGCGAACGGCACGGTTACCGGTGTGCCGTTGCACGACGAGATTCCCTGCTCCCGGGTCAGACCGCGTTGAGGCGGTGGCGGCTCGTCGGGTGCGGGGGGCGGCCGGCACCGCGGTCATGGCGCTGGCGTAATGGTGGTCTGTTCGTCGATCACGCCCGAGGCGTCCATCAGAATTCCCATCTGATCCTCGGTGCCGTCGGCGTTGAGCTGCAGGACAAACAGGCCGTCCGCTCCGGGGATATTCACCGTTTTCTGGGCCACGGCACGCTTCGCGCCGTTCAGCATGTACGTGCCGCCGACCTGCCAGGCATCAAAGCCGCCGAGCGTGCTGGCAGACGCCCACACCGTCGCCCTCGTACCCCGGCAGGTTCTTCATCTCTCCGGGCGCGTACTCGAGGATCTTCGCCGGGTCGACATTGCCGGACAGCTTCGAGAGAAGCGCAATGATCGTGGGCGGATGGGCGGCCATCGCCGGGTCGCCGGTGAACTTCATTCCGCCCCACGCCCACGCGGGTGTCTGGGGACCCAAGTCCTCCCAGCCGGGCGGGACCGGAAGGTTGATTTCCGGTGACCCCGGATCGCCGCGCTTCACCGGAGTTTCGGTGATGCCGTTCTGCTTGATGTAGTCGGGAATGGAGAGGGCGTAGGGAGCCGTCGTGGTGAATGGGGCTGCGCTTGATGAGCTGGTTTTCTTCGAGATGGTCGCCTCGGATGTGCTCGCCAAGTCTTTGTTCTCATCAGAGCCGCAGCCTGCCAGGGCAAGGCCGAGTACGACGGCCACGATCGCGATACCGCCGGCCCTCACTCTTCTCATTGGGTCTCCCGTGTCGGTTGAAATCCGCGCCATGAGCCTACGGTCGGCAAACGCTCGATGTAAGAGAAGTCGCAGCGTGTCTCAACCACACCCGTTTTGAATCGAACAGGACGTGCGAACGGTTTGCCCAGCTGGGTGCCTCCGCCGGCAGTCAGAACGGCGAGGAAAGCGATCACAACCGGGTGGAAAACCCTCAGGGTTTGGCTCCTCATGTGGGGCGTTCCTGGTGCAAGATGCTCGTGTGCTGCGAGTTGGTGGTTACGGTGGCCTCGCCCCCCATCGTCGCCGCTGCCGGTTCGCGGCGCGAGTTCCCGGTGTGGCGAGGGGAAGGTCTGGACATGAAGCTGATCGCGCGTTCGCTGGTCGTAATTTTCGTCGCGCTGATCGCCGTCCCCGCGCTGGCGGTGACGCAAACGATCACGACGGCCGTTCAGCTACTGGCCGCCACCACCGGGTTGTTCATGGGCGGCACCCAGCATCCGTTGTCCAACCCTCCGGATTCGGATGCATTCATCGACGAGTACATGGACCTCGCGGAAACCAACTACATCATTCCCGTTACCGGCGCGGTTCCCAATAGCCGGGTTGCCGTGATCTACCCCGCGGAGTTCTTCCCCGTCTTTGGTTCGAGGACGTTCGATGACTCCGTTCTAGTGGGTCGCCAGAATCTCAACAGTTGTATCCGGGGGGAGCCTGCAACGGTACCCTTTCTGTACCGCGGGCCCCCGGGGACACATTCGTTATCTTCGGCTACTCGACGAGTGCCGTGGTGGCTTCGCTCGTCAAGCAGGACCTCATTGACAACCGTGCCATTGAGTGTGTTTTGGTGACACGCTCACGCGGCGTCCCCTTGCGGGGTTTGGGTTTTGGCCTCTCCGCTTCCGGCCCCGCGGGGGCGGGGTCTAACAGAAGCTCCGCCGGCGCCGGATGATCCGGCGTCCGCGCCATGGCCTGTACCAACCACCGGTGTGGTTGGCCCGGGAACCGATGGGGCCGTGGCCCCGACTGGGCCACAACTGGCGTGAGCCGGCCAGTCACGGAGATTGCGGGCCGCGTTGATATCGCGGTCCACGACTTCACCTGTGAGCGGGCACACCAGGTGCTTATCGATTTTGCCTTTGCCGATCAGACGGCATGGCGTGCCGTCGGGGTGGGTGCAGCCGTGGTGGATCTTCCTGGACGCGAACCAGCGATCCGCCACGATCAGGTTGCCGCCGCGGCGGGCAGTCTTGTAGACCAGTTGCGGTCCTACCAATCCCATTGCGGCATCCGAGACGGCCCGGCGGAACGCCCGCCGGCCCATACTCTGTTTCATGGCGACCACGTCGAGGTCCTCGATCACGATGTGGCCGTAGGTGCCCGCCAGTTCGGTGCTGAGCTGGTGGGCGGCTTCCCGCCTCAGGTGCATGCACCGGCGGTCGAGGCGGACCAGCTTGGCTTTCGCTGTATTCCATCCTGTTGAGCCGGGTATGCGGCGGGACAGCTCACGACCAGCCCTACGCCTGGCGGTGAGCGTCGCCTTGAGCGGAGCCGGATTCGGGTACTCGGTCAGTGTTTGGACGCCAATAGACGGGTCGATGGTGGCAACGGTGGCCAAGGTCCGCACCCCCAGATCCACACCGGCGACCACGGTGGGCTGAGCCACCGTGCGCGGGGTGCTCGGCGTGCGCAGTGCGTAGTTGATCGAGACGAATAACCGGCCCCACCGCTGGGAGAGCGTAATGTTGAGGATCTGTGCTCGCTCGGCGGTGAGGTGGCGTTGCACGCGGCGGGTGTTCTGTGTGGACCGCAGTAGCCCGATCACCGGTAGCACGATGGTGCGCCGGTCTGGTTCCAGCCGCATGGTGCCGGTGGTGAAGCGCACCCGGCCCCGATCGCGGCGCGCGGATTTAAACCTGGGAAAGCCCACCCGGCGGCCGTCACGGTTGCCGTTCTTGCTGCCCTTCCAGTTATCCAGAGCGCGAGCCAGATCGGCCAGGCCCGACGAGTAGGCCTCTTTGGAGTTGTCGGCCCACCACGGCGCCACCGAGTGCTTGGCCCGGTTGCACACCGTGCGCAGCGACCCCAGATCCGAACCCACGGACTAGATGGGACGGATCGGCGCTACGGGCATCAAGGTCGGCTTTCACTTGCGCCAGGCCCCAGTTGAATGCTTTACGCCGGGCACCGAAATGCGAACGGATTAAACGACTTCGGTCGGGATCAGAGGGCCATTCGACTTCGAACTTCGCCGCGATCACCGCCCAGCCTGTCGGCACCTGCTCGCCGGGGCTTCCGGTGGCGGCGTACCCGCCGCTATCACCGTCGTACAGGTCGAATAACACCGACACAGACTCCACCGCGCCGCGGTGCGGCTCGAAATCCGAGCCCACATCGACATACCGCGACACCGTCGGCGTGCCATCGGGTTTCGGCTTACCGGACAGGTGCGTGCCGCCGGTCAGCGCACCCACCCTCGCAGCCTGCCTGCGGGTGCGCATCCGACGATCACGCGGCCTGGCCCGGTTCACGTTTAGCGGCCGTCAGCGTGCGCATCGCCCGGTTGCGTGCTGCGCGTCGCCCATAGAGCCCGGCGCACATACTCGTCAGGACCTCAATCTTGTCGCGCACCAGATGCTCGGTTGTTTCACTGGGATCGGCCACCACGATCCGTCGGCCCGCGGCAGCCAATGCCGCCTCCAGATGCTCCACCCCGAAGCGCGCCAACCGGTCCCGATGCTCCACAACGATCCCCGTCGGCATCCGGGTCCGACGACACCGTGCAGCAAGCCGGGGCCGCTCGCGGGTGAGTCGGAGCCCAGATCGGTAACGACCGGCCCGACCGGGTGGCCGTGGCTCGTGGCCCATGACGTCAATCGGGCGACCTGCAGATCCAAATCAGCGCGCTGATCATGCGACGAAACCCGTGCATACAAGACGGCGGGCGCCGAATCGGCGGTAGAGACCACGGATTCACGAAGATCAACTGACCACGCTGAACAGCACCCGCAACTCGCTCCGAAGCCAGCGATACGCGGTATGCCGATTGACCCGACCCGACGCACCCGAGCCGCCGACAGGCCGGATAGATCACACACGCTCAGCGAGAACTCGGATCTCAACAAAAACCCGGATCCAACCGAGTTGGGTAACGACGATACGCTGATACCGACGCACCTTCGGAGGGCACCAAGCCTCGTCCACTTCGGGACCTGCTGCGAGGCCCGATCAAGTTCGACCCGCCGCAGCGGCCGTCAGCGGTCCGCCAGAACGGCGATGGGCCGTTGAAGCGGGTCATCAACGCCTTGACCGGGCAGCGGCCGGATCCCGCTGGCGAGACCGGGCCCGGCGGTGAGGAGCCGAAGCCGGCAAGCGAGACGCCGGCCGCCTGAGCGGATAGGAGGAAGAGGGACGCCTCAGTGGGGGCGCCGCTCTTCTTGTCGGAATGTGGGTCAGCAGGCCAAGTCGAGGAAGACGGTCATGCTCGTCACCGTGGTGACGATGTCGTCCTCGGCGCCAGGTTGCCCGGAGCCGGAGTCCATGCGGGTGAACGTCTGACCGGGCCGAATTCCGTTGACCGAGCACATGTCCAGCGGGGCGGTGCCCGCACGATTCACGATCACGTGGTAGCCGCGCATCTGCAGCTCACTCAAAGTTGAGTCGATCGCCGACGGACCGGCCGGCGCGGCGCTGGCAGTTGTAGCCAAACCGATTGCGGCAGAAGCCAGTGCACTTGCGGCCAGTGTGCCGAGGCCGATCTTCTTGATTGTCATGGCCTGGAGTGGCCGCTCACCCCAGAACCGTTACACGATCAGACGTCGCAGTTGAGCGAGATCGTGATCGTCCGGCGGACCACGACGGTCACCCGTTCGCGGTCCTTGCCCTTGCCCACCCAGAACGTCCGGGTGATGTCCTGCGGGTTCCGCACGCTGGTGACGATGCAGTCCTCGTAGGGAGCGCTGCCCACCCGGTCGACGTTCACGTCGTAGCCAGCGTCCTCCAGCTGGGCGATCGTCGCCCACGCGTTGCCGGGTGCAATGGGTTGTGCCGTTGCTATACCCCCGGAGGCGAGCACCACGCCCGCCGCCACGATCCCCCCTGCCATACCCCATCCTGCGCGCATGACAGTCTCCATACTTCTGATCGAACCGACCCATTGTTTGATCGTTCGAAACACGCAAAGTGTTGCAAGCTTTCGCCAAGCGTTCTCTGTGGTATCAACGGGCCGTGCGCGGGTTCGGGCTCATCAAAGCGCTGGTCGTGCTCTGCGTAGTGGCGGCGTGCGGCCATCCCGGCACGTCTCCCGTGACGTCGACCACCGAACCCTCTGGCGCAGAAGCCCAGGTGGACCCGGCCAACATCACCCGGGCACGAGGTGAATTGCCCGCCGGCTACGAGGTCGCAGATGTATCCGGTCCCGCGTCTCCGATCGCGTTCTGGGGCTTCGGCCCGGGCTGGGTCACCGAACCGGCGGGGTGCGGAGTGCTGGCCAGCCCGTCCAGCGATGGCGCGACGACGCAAGGCTGGTCGGGATCCGGCCCCGGCGGCATCGTCCACGCCGTGGTCACCGGATCGCCAACGGCGCCGGTCACTTTCGATCCGGCGGTGCTCTCCCAGTGCGGACAGTGGACAGTGATATCGGGAAACACCACCGGCACCGTGAACCTGGTCGAGGCACCGCCCATCGACGGGGCAGCCACCGTTGGTATGGCCACCGTTGCCAAGACCGTCGTCGAGGGGGGCACCAAGACGACGTCGACCGCGAGCACGTTCAGCGCCTATCTCGGCGACTATCTGGCGTTCGTCACCGTGGTGACCGATCCTGGATCGCCGAATCCTCCACTCGGCCAGGACTTCGCCGCCGATCTGTTGGTCAAAACGGTGTCGGCGTTACGAGGCTGAAGCCTCGCCTGCGGGTACATTGGCGGCGATGCTGAACCCGAGGGCGGTGCTCGTCATCGCAAGCGTTGGCGCGCTCGCGGCCTGCGGCTCCGCCGAGTCGTCCGAGCCGGACCTGTCGCATGCCGACATTGCGAACATCAAGAACGTCCGGTCGAACTTTCCTCCGCCGTTTCAGGTCTCCGATATCGCCCCGGCGGCCATCGATCCCAATCTTCTCGAAGCGCCGCCGATGCCGGGGGGAATCGAATTCGATCCGGCAGACTGCGCGCAGTTCGCCAACCAAAAGGTTCTGCCCGACGGTGTGAAGGGCAACATATCGGCCATTACCGCAGAGGGCGACGGTAACCGGTTCATCGTGATTGCGGTCGAGACGTCGCAGACCGTCCCGGCCAACGAACCGGCGCCAAACTGCCAGAAGGTCGCGTACACGGGTCCGGGATTGCGCGGGCTCGTCGAGGTCGTCGAGGCGCCGAAGATCGAAGGCGTTCACACGCTGGGTGCCCACCGGGTTGTGCAGACGACGGTCGACGGAAAGACTCGCACCGGCGAGCTCTACAACTACGTCGCCAGATTCGGCCCGCTGCTGGTGATCGTTACAGCCAACCCGCTCGTCGTTCCCGACAAACCGGTCGTCCCCGTCGACACCAAGCGCGCCGGCGACCTGCTCACCGCAGGGGTGGCCGCGGTCAAAGGGTAGGGTTCAGCGGCCATCAACGGACATCGTGCGGCCGGAACTGGATGCTGATCCGCGGGCCGGTCGGCTTGGTGGTCTTGGGCACGGAGTGCTCCCACGTCCGCTGGCACGAGCCACCCATCACCAGCAGGTCGCCGTGCCGATGCTGCAGTCGAAGCGACTTCCCGCCGCCGCGTGGGCGTAGCGCGAAAACCCTTGTCGAACCGAGGCATACGATCGCGACCATGGTGTCCTCGGTGCTGCTCCGGCCGATAGTGTCGCCGTGCCAAGCAACGCTGTCGTCCCCGTCGCGGTACAGGCACAGGCCCGCGGTGGTGAAGGGTTCGCCGAGTTCGCCGCCATAGGTGTCGTTGAGCCGCCTGCGCATCTGCTTCAGCAGGGGGTGCGGCGCCGGTTCCTCGACCAGGTTGTGGAAACTGACCAACCGCGGCACGTCGAGCACGCGGTCATACATCTGCCTGCGCTCGGCGCGCCACGGAATGACCTCCATGAGCTCGTCGAACAGCGAGTCCGCATCCGTCAGCCAGCCGGACCGCACCTCGACCCATGCGCCGTCGCCGAGGTGCTGCCGTTCGGCGTGGTCGAAGAGAGAGCTTTGCAGAGCCACCTCCATGCTTTCGAGTTTATCGCACACGCGTTCGAAGAGTCAGAGGCGGACCGCGCCGGGGCCCTGCTCGGCAAGGATGTCGCCGGGGTTGGACAGCGCGCACGTCTTGAGGCTGAGACAGCCGCAGCCGATGCAGCCGGTGAGGTTGTCGCGCAGCCGCTGCAGGTGCACGATGCGGTCGTCGAGGTCCTGGCGCCAGCCCGCTGAGAGTCGGGCCCAGTCCTTGCTGGTCGGGACGCGGTCGGTGGGCAGTGTCGCAAGCGCTTCGCGGATTCGGGCGAGCGGAATGCCCAGCCGTTGCGACATCCGGACGAATGCCACCCGCCGTAGCGTCTCGCGGGCATAGCGGCGTTGGTTGCCGGAGGTACGACGGCTGTGGATCAGGCCCTCGCGTTCGTAGAAGTGCAGTGCCGAAATGGCCACACCGCTGCGGTCGGCCATTTCGCCCGGCGTCAGCTCGTGGATGTCCATACACCTAAACCTAAGTTGAGGTGGCCGATCGCGCTACGGTGCTAGGTGTGTCTGAGACCACGCTCGGGGTGAACTCCGAGGTTGGGGCCCTGCGGGTCGTCATCCTGCACCGACCGGGCGCCGAGCTGCAGCGGCTGACACCCCGCAACAACGACGCGTTGCTGTTCGACGGGTTGCCCTGGGTCGCCAAGGCTCAGGAGGAACATGACGCGTTCGCCGATCTGTTGCGGTCGCGCGCGGTCGAGGTGCTGCTGCTGTCGGATCTGTTGACCGAGGCGCTGTCCAGCGGGGCCGCCCGCATGCACGGCATCTCGGCGGCCGTGGATTCGCGGCGCCTGGGAATGCCTTTGGCGCGGCAGCTTTCGTCGTATCTGCGGACACTGGAACCGGCCGGTCTTGCGCATGTCCTGATGGCAGGCATGACGTTCACCGAGCTGCCGATCGCCGGCGGCGAGGTGTCACTGGTCCGTCGCATGCACCACGGCGGCGACTTCGTGATCGAACCGCTGCCGAACCTCTTGTTCACCCGCGACTCGTCGTTCTGGATCGGCGCGCGGGTGGCGATCACGTCGCTGGCGCTGCCTGCCCGGATCCGCGAGACGTCGCTGACCGACCTGATCTATGCACACCATCCGCGCTTTCTCGGTGTCCGGCGGGCCTACGAGTCGCGTTCCGCGCCGGTCGAGGGCGGCGACGTGTTGCTGCTGGCACCCGGGGTGGTCGCCGTTGGGGTGGGGGAGCGGACGACACCGGCAGGAGCGGAGGCGTTGGCCCGCAGCCTGTTCGACGACGATCTCGCCCACACGGTGCTCGCCGTGCCGATCGCCCAGGTGCGCGCGCAAATGCACCTCGACACGGTGTGCACGATGGTCGACACCGACGCCGTCGTCATGTACCCGAATATCGTCGACTCGTTGTCGGCGTTCACGATTCACCGCAACGGCGACGGTGGAGTGAAGATCGACGATGCCGCACCGTTTCTCGAGGCCGCCGCGAACGCGATGAAGATAGAGAAGCTGCGGGTGATTGCGACGGGATTGGACCCGGTCACCGCCGAGCGTGAGCAGTGGGACGACGGCAACAACACGCTGGCACTAGCGCCCGGAGTCGTGGTGGCCTACGAGCGGAACATCGAAACCAATGCGCGGCTGCGGGATTCGGGCATCGAAGTGCTGCCCATCGGGGCGTGCGAGCTGGGTACCGGCCGCGGTGGCCCACGATGCATGTCCTGCCCCGCCGCCCGCGAGCCCGTCTAGGCCTCAAGTTTGCATCCAGGGCTGCGGGTCTGCGGGATTCACGACCCTCTGCGCAATTTTGGGCGATAGCCGCGACGCGCAAACGCCTCCCGAACACGATGCAAGATGAACCGCCTGCTGTGTTCGGCGACAACACGAATGTCGATCCAGCCTTGTTGTTCGATCAGCTCAGCCCGACCGATGTCGTGAACATACCGATCTCGGTCTGTGAGGTGGTGTTGGCCGTCGTAATCCAGGCCCACCATCGGCTCGTCATAACCCATGTCGATAAAGGCTGTATTGAACCCGTCACTCACCATGATCTGTGTTCTCGGTGCGGGTAATCCGGCGTCGATGAGGATGAGGCGTAGCGAGGTCTCCTTAGGAGATTGGGCTCCGCCGTCCATCAATGCAAGAGCGTTTCTCGCGAAGGGCAAGCCCCGAGCCCGGGGATATCGGTCGGCGAGCACCAGGACATCGGCAGCGTTGACACCGGAGGCTTGCGAAAGCGCATCGAGATGCCTGACCGCCAACTCACGCGGCAAGTGCCTTGCGATGTCCAATGCGGTCCGCTCAGGCGACGTGACCATTAGGCCCGCTATCTCGACGATCTCGTCGGCTTCGATTCGCTCATTGCGAACGATGATTCCTGGAGGAGGGCGGCCACATCGCCAGATCATTTCGATTGGCGTGGTGTCGTCGATCCAACGCGCACCGTGGGCGGCCGCAGCAGCACGCCCGGCGATCACCCCGTTGCGGCCGGACCAAAGCCAGGCGCCCTCTGTATTGCGTTGCAGCGAAGGGGCTGCCGCCTTTGGCGCGTAAACATCGGGAAAGAGCGCGCGATAATTCCATCTCAACCGGCCGCGGGTCATCCCGCCGTTCGCCAGCGCCTCACTGCCTCTGAAGACTCCATCCACGCTGTGATGGTGATGAGCGGTGGCGACAATTCAGACGTGGGACATTGATTTTGCGCACAGGGCTGTGGATAGCGCGATCTAACAGCCCTCAGCGCAAAGCTAGCGCCAGCTGGGCAGCCAGATCTGCAGGTTCCACGTCGACTGTGAAATCGGTAGTCCGGTGAGGATCGGATACATCCAGGCGAAGTTAGTGATGACAATCGCTATGTAGCAGCTGACGGCGATGAGCCCGAGCGTTCGTCGCTCGGCGTTCTGATTCGGCGCATGCAGTATGTCGCCGAGGATCATCGCGATGGCCATCACCAGGAACGGCGCCATGCTGGCCGCGTAGAAGAAGTACATCTGCCGGTCGATGTCGGCGAACCACGGCAGGAAGCCCGCACCGTAACCGACCAGGATCGCGCCGTAGCGCCAGTCCTTCTTGACGAACGTCCGCCAGAGCGCCCAGCCGAGTACGGGCACCGCGATGAACCACATCGCCGGGGTGCCCACCAGCATCACGGCTTTCACACACGACTGCGCCCCGCAGCCGGGAACGTTCTCCTGGTCGATCGCATAGAGCACCGGACGCAGCGACATCGGCCACGTCCACGGCTTCGACTCCCATGGGTGATGGTTGCCGTCGGCGTTGGTCAGACCGGAGTGAAACCGGTACACCCCGTAGGTGTAGTGCCACAGCGATCGGATTGCGTCCGGCAGGAAACCACCGGGGCCGATCGACTGGCCAACCTCGTGGCGGTTGATCCCGGTTTCCGACGCGAACCACGGCGCGTATGACGCCAGATACACACCGAACGGAATCAGCCCCAGCGCATAGACCGCCGGGCCCAGGTCGCGCCGCAGCGTGCCCAGCCAAGGCCGCGGCACCTGGTACTGCCTGCGCGCGGCGACGTCGAACGCCAACGTCATCAACCCGAAGAACACCACGAAGTACAGCCCGGACCACTTTGTCGCACAAGCCAATCCGAGCAGAACACCAGCGCCGAAGCGCCACCACCGAACGCCCAACCGCGGGCCCCACGGGGTTTCGCCGATTCGGCCCTCGAGCAGTGCGACGTGCATCCGCTCCCGCACCTGGTCACGGTCCACGATCAACGCGCCGAACGCCGCCACCACAAAGAACGCCAGGATGCCGTCGAGCAGCGCGGTGCGCGACGCGACAAAGCTGACCCCGTCGGCGATGAGCAGCAGCCCGGCGATTGCGCCGACCATCGTCGACCGGCTCATCCGCCGGGCGATGCGCGCCACCAGCGCGACCGTGATGACGCCCAACACCGCGCCGGTGAACCGCCAGCCCAGCCCGTTGTAGCCGAAGATCGCCTCGCCGAGCGCGATCAATTGCTTGCCGACAGGCGGGTGCACGACCAGCCCGTAGCCGGGGTTGTCCTCGACGCCGTGGTTGTGCAGCAGCTGCCAGGCCTGCGGTGCGTAGTGCTTCTCGTCGAAGATCGGCGTGCCGGCGTCGGTCGGCGAGCCGAGGTTGAGGAAGCGGGTCAGCGCCGCCAGCGCGGTGATGACCGCCGTCATCGTCCAGCCCTGCAGCCGGTCGACGGGCCCGAAATCGGCGACGGGCATCAGCGGCCCGGGGCTGATGACAGGGACCGCGCGCTGGGTGGCAACGACTTCGTCGGCGGGGGCGGTCACGACAGCGATCGTAGGCTGTCCGGCATGACCAACGGCCGGCTGCTCATCGGCGCCACGCCGCTGGGCCAGCCGTCGGACGCGTCGGCACGCCTGGTCAGCGCCCTGGGCAGCGCCGAGATCGTCGCCGCCGAAGACACCCGCCGCATCCGTACCCTGGCCGGAGCCCTCGACGTCAAACTCGCAGGCAAGGTGGTCAGCCTGTATGACGCCAACGAGGCATCTCGGGTGCCTGCGCTGGTCGGCGAGATCGAGGCCGGGGCTACGGTCCTGCTGGTCAGCGACGCGGGCATGCCGCTGATCAGCGATCCCGGCTACCGGCTGGTGACCGCCTGCATAGAGGCGGGGGCGCCGGTACATTGCCTGCCCGGGCCGTCCGCGGTGACGACGGCGCTTGCGGTGTCTGGGCTGCCGTCGGAGAGGTTCTGCTTCGAGGGCTTCGCGCCGCGCAAACACTCGGCGCGGGCGTCGTGGCTGGCCACCTTGCTCACCGAACCGCGCACCTGCGTGTTCTTCGAGTCACCGCGGCGGCTGGCGGCCTGCCTGCGCGACGCGGTCGAAGCGCTCGGCCCCGAGCGGCGGGCGGTGGTGTGCCGGGAGCTGACCAAGACCCACGAGGAGATTGTGCGCGGCTCGCTGGCCGCACTGGCAACGTGGGCGGAAGCGGGCGTCCTCGGTGAGATCACCGTCGTGCTGGCCGGTGCGACGCCGCAGGCCGATCTGGAGACGCTGGTTGCCGAAGTGAACCAGCTCGTCGACGACGGCATGCGCGTCAAGGACGCGTGTGCACAGGTGATCACGTCGAATCCGGGCGCGCCGTCTCGCCGCGAACTCTACGATGCGGTTTTGCGTTCACGGTCTTGAAGGGGCGCCCATGCCACTGCCTGGGCTCGTGCTTGTGCACGGCGGGGCGCACGCCGCGGACTGCTGGGACCTCACTGTCGAGGAGCTGCGTCGGCAGGCGCCGGATTTGCCCGTGCTCGCTGTCGATCTGCCCGGCCGGGCCGGGAAGCCGGCCGATCTTGCCTCAGTCTCCATCGGCGACTGCGTCGAGTCAGTGGTCGCCGACATCGAAGGCGCTGGACTGAGCGACGTCGTGATCTGCGGACACTCCATGGCGGGTGTGACCATCCCGAGTGTGGTGACCAAGCTCGGCTCGTCGCGGGTGCGGGAGATGATCCTGGCGGCCGCGTTCGTACCGCCGCAGGGCACCTCGGTCCTCGACACCCTCGGCGGGCCGCTCGGCTGGTATGCCCGACATGCCGCCGCAGCCCGGCAGGTTCCAGTCACAATGCCGCGCCTCGCAGCACGATTGGCGTTCTGCAACGGCATGACGCGCCGACAACGGCGCTTCCTCCTGCTGCGGATCTGCGGAGAGTCCATCCGGCTGGTGACCGAGAAGGCTGATCGCGGCCAACTGCCGTACGACATCCCGCGGACGTGGATCCTCACATTGCGGGATCATTCGTTGTCGGTGCGCACGCAGCGCCGAAGTATCGATGTGATCGGCGGTGTGCGGACGCTCATCCCGGTCGACACGTGTCACGACTTGATGGTCAGCGAGCCGGAACGGCTGGCCGAGATCCTCGTCGAGCGCTGCCGGTTGCACGCCCGATGACGGGTGCGGCCTTGTGCAGGCACTCGTCCCACTCGCGGTCGGGGTCGGAGTCCGCGGTGATGCCGCCGCCGACGCCGAGCACCGCCGAACCGTCGGGCCCGAACTCCACCGTCCGGATCGCCACATTCAGCTCACAACCCCCGACGGGTGACGCCAAACCGACTGTGCCGCAGTACACCCCGCGGCGGTGTGGCTCCCATCCTGCAAGCAGTTGACGGGCCCTCGTCTTCGGCGTGCCGGTTACCGACGCAGGCGGGAACGTCGCATCGAGCACGGCCGCCATCGGCACGTCGGCGCCGACTCGCGCCGTCACCGTCGACACCAGATGCCACACACCGGGCGCCGGCTGCACGGCCAGCAGCTCGGGCACCGTCACCGTGCCGGTGATCGCGACGCGGCCCAGGTCGTTTCGGACCAGGTCGACGATCATGATGTTCTCGGCGACGTCCTTGACCGACGCCCTTAACGCCGCCGGATCGGCATGCCGCGGCAGCGTGCCCTTGATCGGGCTCGACGTCACGGCCTCTCCGCGCCGCGCCAAGAACAGCTCGGGCGAAAGCGACGCCACCGCACCCCATTCGCCTGCGACAAAGGCCGCCCGGGCGGGGGAGGTTCGTGTCACCGCGTCGGCAAAGAAGTCGACGGGTCGGCCGTCGAGCTTCCCCGCGAACTGCGTGCACACGCACGCCTGGTAGACCTCGCCCGCCGCGATCGCATCAAGGCAGTCGAGCACGCCGCGGCGGTGCGCTTCGCGATTGGCAGCACCCCAGGCGATCTCGAACTTCCTCGGCTCGGCCGACGACTGCAACGCCTCGCTCACCCATGTGGAAAGCGGTGCGCCGGAGAGGCTTTCGTACCACCAGTGCCCGTCGCGATCCTGGCGCAGCACACAATCCGACCAGCCCCCTGCGGCCTCCGGGACCCGCGACCCCATCCTGTCCACGCCGGCGTCGGGGTAGGACAGATAGCCGAACCAGCCACCCCCGACCGCATCGGATGAGGCACCCGGAGCGGCGTCGAACACCTCGCCGAGACCGACAGCGGACACCGCTACCGACGGTGCGATCACGGCCCCCGAGCCGAACCACTCGCCGATCAGTGCGGCAGGGGGCGGCAGCCCACGCCGTGCGGCGCCATCGGCGACGCTCCGCAGCACCGCGGGGGCGCTGCCCAGGTCCCCGAGCCGATCGATCCGCACCGACCAAGCGTGACAGAAAGCTAGCGAGTGATCGCCCTCGGGATCGTGATCCCCGCGAGCTTGTCGGGATTGCGCATCGCGTAGAAGTGGGTGATCTTGCCGTCGGTGATCTCGATCAGGAAGACGCCCTCCAGGTGGTCGCCGCTGTACACGACCATCGCGGGTGCACTGTTGTAGACCGCCGTCTCGAACCGGATGTCCGGCATTTTCCTCGCCACCCGGAAGAGGCCGGCGATCGCCCCGGCCACCTTTTGCGCGCCGACGACCGGCCTGCGGGCCGCGGTGGCCTTGCCGCCGCTGTCGGCCGTCCAGGTCGCGTCCGGCGCCAGCATTGCCAGCAGGCCGTCGACGTCACCTGTCGACGCGGCGGTCAAGAACTGCTCCGTCAGCTCGGCCGTCCTCGCGGAGTCGACGGGCTCGAACCTCCTGCGCCGCGCCTGCACATGCTCACGTGCGCGGTGCGCGACCTGGCGCACGTTCGCCACGGACTTGCCTACGGCGCCTGCGATTTCCTCGTAGTCAAACCCGAACACCTCGCGCAGCACGAACACCGCCCGCTCGTCGGGAGTGAGCGTCTCGAGCAGCACCAGCATCGCCATCGAAATGGACTCGGCAAGCACGATGTCGGCCGACGGGTCCGAGTCGTCGAGCAGCAGCGGTTCGGGCAGCCACGGACCGATGTAGTCCTCGCGACGGCGGGCACCCGCTCGCAGCGCGTTCAGGGCCTGCCGGGTAACAAGCTGCGCCAAATACGACTTGGTGTCCCGTACCGTCGCGAGATCCACATCGGCCCACCGCAGGTAGCTGTCCTGCAGCACGTCGTCGGATTCGGTTGCCGAGCCGAGGATCTCGTAGACGATCGTGAACAACAGCGGCCGCAGATGGGTGAACCGCTCGGCGTGTTCGCCGCCGGCCGAGCCGGCGATCGGACCCTGAGTGGTCATGGGTTCCTGACCACCTGCGGAGCGAAGCTATCCTGTGCTCCTCGCGTGCGCGCTGCCGACTGCTCGGGACGCCTGCCGCCCTTGAAGTAGAAGGTCGAGCCGGGCTTGCGGGCCTCGCGGCGGAGACCCCACAGCGTGCCCTTGCAGACCGCCTCCTTCACCGACGCGGCCAGCCGACCGCCGAGGTAGAAGTTCACCGCTGTGTCGTCCTTGCGGGCGAACTGCACTGTGGCGGCGCGGCGGCCCAGGCTGACACACGACCCCACGAACGCCTGGTCCACGACGGCCGGTTCCTCGCCGGCGATCCGGCTCAGCACGGTGTTCGCGGCCTGCGCACCGAGCGGCCCCGCCGCCTGGCAGCTCATCCGCAGCGGCTGGCCAGCCGGTGCGGCGCAGTCGCCCGCGGCCACGATGCGTGAATCGTCAACGCTGGTCAGCGTCTCGTCGGTGAGCAGCCGGCCCAGCGCGTCGGTGCGCAGCCCGCTGTTGGCGGCCAGCTCCGGCACGCCGAAGCCCGCCGTCCAGACGGTGACCGCGCTGGGACGCACCGCGCCGTCGGCGAAGACGACGGCATCCGGGCGGACCTCCGCCACCACGTCGTCCTCGAGCACCGCGACGCCGTGCTTGGCGAGCCACTTGGCGATCGACCGACGGCCGGGCTCGGACAGCGATGGGGCCAGCTGACCCCCGCAGACCAGCGTGACCGCTCGGCCCTGCTCGGCCAGCTCGGAGGCCGTCTCGATTCCGGTCAGGCCGGCGCCGACGACGGTCACCGGGGCATCCGGGTGCAGCTCGTCGAGCGCGTTGCGCAGCCGCTGTGCCAGCTCGAATTCGGCTATGGGATAGGCGAATTCGGCCGCACCCGGTACGGACGCCGGTGTGGCTCCGGTGCTGCCGACTGCGTAGATGACGTAGTCGTAGCGCAGCGCGCGGCGGCCCGAGGCCAGCTGCACGGTGCGTGTGGTGGTGTCGATCCGGGCGGCGTTGTCGACGACCAGCTGAATGCCTTCGCCGAGCAGCGTGCCGTAGTCGGCCGTGGCTTCGCTTGTGCGGGCGACGAGTTGGTGCAACCGGATCCGCTCGACGAATCTCGGCCGCGGGTTGACCAACGTGATGTCGACGTCGGCGCGCAGCCGCAGATGGTTGGCCGCGGTCGTTCCGGCGTATCCGCCGCCGATGACCACGACGTGTGTGCGCTTGCCGGTCATGGTGTCTCCTGTTCTCTCGGGTGTGCCCTCAAGACACCACCGGGCATCGAGACGTGACAGCATCTGCGGCGGATGTGGTCCGTATCACTCCGGCGCCAAACATTATCGAAGCGTGGCCGCGAACTGTTCGGCCAGCAGGTCGACACGGTCGATATCGAGGCCGCCGCGGAGGCGGCCGCTTCGGGCGAGGGCGGTCAATCCGTGCAGTGCCGCCCAGAGGACTTCGGTGAGGGTGTCCACATCGCGGTCGCCAGCAATGGGAACCACGGCTTCACGCAGCTCCGCGAAGGCTGCCGACAACTGCGGCGGCGTGTCTGCATCTGCGAATTTGAGCGTTGTGGCCCGGGTGAACATGGCGTCGTACAGTGCTGGGTTGTCGCGCGCAAAGTCGATGTACACGTGCGCAATCCGTCGCAGCGCGTTTTTGGAATTCTCGGCACCGGTGCGGGCCTCGGACAGTACCGCGGCAAGTTCGCCGAATCCGTCGAGGGCGACGCTCTGAGTGATCTCGTCCATACCGGAAAAGTGTTTGTACAACACCGGCTGGCTGTACTCGATTTCGGTGGCGAGCCGACGCGTTGTAACCGCATCCCACCCTTCGGTCTCCGCCAGCCTGCGTGCTGTGGCGACGATCAGCCGACGGCGCGCTGCTCGATCGCGCGCGCGGCGCTCCTCGATGGTCACAGCTCACAATAGCATTGCTAGAGATACTAGCAGCGCTATTGACAGCCAATCAGCAAGGGGTTAGCGTTGCTAACACCGACGAATTGATTGGAGTTCGACATGACCCCCGGTGCACAGCGCCTTGCCGAAACCTTCGTGACGATGCTGAACGACCACGACCCGGATCTGGTGGATCGGTTTGTGGCACCCGATTACCGAAATCACAACGCATTCGTCCCGGACGGACGCGAAGCCAACCGCCAGTTTTGGGCCGGGTTCTTCGCCGCACTGCCTGATCTGACAGCAACGATGGAGGACCTGGTCATCTCGGGCGACCGAGTAGTCGGGCGCTTCGTCTACCGCGGGACACATGATGGCGAACTCATGGGAGTTCCCGCCACCGGCCGACATGTCGAGATGCACTCGATCGATATCTGGCGGGTAGAGAACGGGATGTTCGTTGAGCACTGGGACGAACTGAACACCATGCAGCTCCTTCAGCAGATGGGCGCGCTGGCTCCATTCGTTGCCGACGCCGGAGGTGATCAGTGATCGACCTTGCCAGGATCGCCGCAGTCATCGGGGTATTGAGTACCGGGGTGGTTTACGGCACGGACGTGTTCTGCGCGCTGGTGCAGCGTCCTGCCCTTGGCCGTGTCGATGACCGAGCCCTGACAGCCGTCATGGGGAATGTGCATTTTTACGGCGACCGGCGGATGCCGATACCTGGGGCGCTGGGCATCGCCGCCGCCGTCACGTGCGCCGCGCTCGCCGCGGTGGCCGGCCGGTGGGTTGGGGCCGTTGCCGCGACCGTCGCCGTCGGCCTGCTGATCGCCTGGACGGTGCTATATGGCCGGGTGAGCGCGCCGATAAATCGAAAATTGGCCGCCGCGGCCGCGTCCGGCGATGTTCCAGCGAACGTTCGTGTGTTGCAAGGTAACTGGGATCGCGTTATCACAACACGGGCGGTCCTGCAGGGCCTCGCGGTCGCCGCCTTCTGCATTACTCTCTTGGCCTGAAAGGCGGCGTCAATCGTGTTTCAACTGAGGATCTATACCCTGCGTTCGGCCGAGGCTCTGGATAGATACGCCGCGGTTCATTGGGCCCGTCACATCGATAGCCTCGAATTGTTCGGGGTTGCAACGCGCGGCATCTGGACGTCGCGCGACGGCGGAGAGAACCGGCTGTTTCGCGGCGGACATGGCGGGTTTCGATCCTCACGACATCGTCGACGTCGCTTCTGTGCTGCTCGACTCAACGGTATCGTCACCGATTCGTTAAGTGAGGGAAGGCGCGTCACTCCACCTGGTAGCGCGGGAACACGCCGACCGGGGCGGGCAGCGCGGTGCCCGGCGCCAGCCGAGTGCCGATCGCGGCGAAGGTCCGCTGGTCATCGGGCTGGCCGAGCAGATCCAACAGCTTGCCCGACGATTCCGGCATCACCGGCTGGGACAGCAGCGCCGCGATCCGGACCACTTCCATCGTCGTATAGAGCACGGTGCCGAACCGCGCCTTGTCTGCGGGCACTTCCGACTTCCGCAACACCCACGGCTCCTGCGCGGAGAAGTACTTGTTGGCGGCGCCCAGCACCCGCCAGATCGCCTCGAGCGCCAGGTGCATCGCCTGTGCGTCGAAATGCGTGCGCACACGCTCCAGCAGGCCGTCTGCGGCCTCCAGCAGCGCGCGGTCGTCGGCGGTGAATTCGCCCGCCTCGGGCACCACGCCGTCGAGGTTCTTCGCGACCATCGACAACGACCGCTGCGCGAGGTTGCCCAACTCGTTGGCGAGGTCGGCGTTGATGCGGCTGATGATGCCGTCGTCGCTGTAGCTGCCGTCCTGGCCGAACGGCACCTCGCGCAGCAGGAAATAGCGCACCTGGTCGACACCGAACCGGTCGATGAGCTCGATGGGGTCGACCACGTTGCCCACCGACTTGCTCATCTTCTCGCCGCGGTTGAGCAGATGACCGTGCGCAAACACCCTGCGCGGCAGTTCGATACCGGCCGACATCAGAAACGCCGGCCAGTACACGGTGTGGAACCGGATGATGTCCTTGCCGATCATGTGCAGGTCCGCAGGCCAATACTTGCGGAACGCCTCCGAGCCGGTGTCCGGAAAGCCAACGCCGGTCAGGTAGTTGGTGAGCGCGTCGACCCAGACGTACATCACGTGGTCGGGGTGGTCGGGCACCGGAACGCCCCAGTCGAATGTCGTCCGCGAAATCGACAGGTCGCGCAGACCGCCGGAGACGAAGCTGATCACCTCGTTGCGGCGTACGTCGGGTCCGATGAACTCGGGATGCTCCTCGTAGTAGGCCAGCAGCTTGTCGGCGTAGTCGGACAACCGGAAGAAGTACGTCTGCTCCTCGGTCCAGACGACGGGTGCGCCGCTGTCGACCGCGACCCGCGTGCCGTCCGGCTCGACCCGGGTTTCGTCCTCGCTCAGGTAGGTCTCGTCGCGCACCGAGTACCACCCGGCGTATGAGCCCAGATAGATGTCGCCGCTGGCCTCCATCCGCTTCCAGATCTCCGCGGACGCTTCCAGATGGTCGGCGTCGGTGGTTCGGATGAACCGGTCAAAGGAGATGTTCAGCTGCTCCTGCAGCCGCTCGAACACATCGGAGTTGCGCCGAGCCAACTCAGCGGTGGGCATGCCCTCGGCGGCGGCGGTCTCGGCCATTTTCAGGCCGTGCTCGTCGGTGCCGGTCAGGTATCGCACGTCGAACCCGTCGAGCCTCTTGAAGCGGGCGATCGCGTCGGTCGCGATGTACTCGTACGCATGCCCGATGTGCGGAGCCCCGTTCGGGTACGTGATCGCGGTCGTCACATAGAAGGGCCCTGGGGTGCGCGGGCCCGCGCCGGGGAAAGAATCTGTCATTTCGACTCCACCTTATGGTGTTGCGGTGAGCTCGAAGCGTCCAGCTAGTAGGGCGAAGCCGCCCGCCCCGGAGCCGTTGAGCCCGTTGGTCGACGCGCACACCCACCTCGATGCATGCGGTGCAGAGGGCGCCGACGATGTGCGCGCGATCGTGGACCGCGCCGCGGCCGTCGGCGTGCAGGCCGTGGTCACCATCGCCGACGATCTGGACTCGGCGCGCTGGGTCACTGAGGCCGCCGACTGGGACCCGCGCGTCTATGCGGCTGTGGCGCTGCACCCGACGCGGGCCAACGCGCTCACCGACGAAGCCAAGACCGTCATCGAGCGACTGGCGGACCATCCCCGCGTGGTGGCGATCGGGGAAAGCGGCATGGACAACTACTGGCCCGGCCGGCTGGACGGCTGCGCCACACCGAGCGAGCAGCGTGAGGCCTTCGCCTGGCACATCGATCTGGCCAAGCGGACCGGCAAGCCTCTGATGATCCACAACCGCGATGCCGACGCCGACGTGCTCGACGTGCTGCGCGCGGAGGGCGCGCCGGCGACGGTGATCTTCCACTGTTTCTCTTCGGACGCCGAGATGGCGCGCACGTGTGTCGACGCGGGATGGCTGCTGAGCCTCTCCGGTACCGTCAGCTTCCGCAACGCCCGCGCGCTTCACGAAGCCGCCACGCTCATCCCGGCGGGACAACTGCTGGTGGAGACCGACGCGCCGTTCCTGACCCCGCACCCGTACCGCGGCGCGCCGAACGAGCCCTACTGCCTGCCATACACCGTGCGGGCGCTGGCCGAGGTGGTCGACCGGCACGCCGCTGACCTGGCCCGGGAGACCTCGGCGACCGCGAGCCGGGTGTACGGCTTCCCGGTGGCCTGTCCGTGAAGCGCGAGAAAAGTTGCCGTTGCTAGGCCAGTTCGTTACCGTCTTGTGATCGAACGCGGAGGGACTGAAGCACAACGGGGTCCGAGTCGGGATAACCACACACTTGAATTCATTGAACAAGCTCCACGAATCGCGATCGCCCTATCTGCGGGTGCTCGTCGGCGCAATGTTGCTGGCACTGACGTTCGCCGGTGGCATCGCTATCGCAGCCCACAAGACCGTCACGCTGACCGTGGACGGTGCCCAGATGACCGTGGCCACCATGAAATCGCGGGTCATCGACGTCGTCACGGAGAACGGCTACGGCATCGGCGACCGCGACGATCTCTATCCGGCCGGTGATCAGCCGGTGCACCAGTCCGACACCATCGTGCTGCGGCGCAGCCGGCCGCTGCAGATCTCCCTGGACGGTCAGGACAGCCGGGAGGTGTGGACGACCGCATCGACGGTCGACGACGCCCTTGCTGAGCTGTCGATGACCGACAAGGCACCCGCGGCGGCGTCTCGCGGCAGCCGCGTGCCACTCGGCGGCATGTCGCTGCCGGTGGTGAGCGCCAAGACCGTGCAGATCAACGAGGGCGGCGCCGTCAGAACCGTCCATCTGGCCGCCGCGAACGTCGCCGGTGTGCTGGCCGCCGCAGGCGCTCCGCTGGAGCAGAGCGACACGGTGGTGCCCGCGGCGACGTCCCCTGTCGTTGACGGAATGCAGATCCAGGTCACCCGCATCCGGATCGAGAAGGTCACCCAGCGGGTCCCGCTGCCGCCGAATAACAAGCGTGTCGACGATCCGACGATGAACATGAGCCGCCAGGTCGTGGAGGACCCCGGAACGGCAGGCGTTCAAGACGTAACGTTTGCCATCGCTAAGGTCAACGGGGTCGAAACCGGAAGGTTGCCAGTAGCCAATGTCATCATTACCCCGGCCACCGACGGGGTGTTGCGGGTGGGCGTGAAGCCTGGTACGGAAGTGCCCCCTGTGAGTAACGGAGGCACCTGGGACGCGCTCGCCCGATGTGAGGCGGGTGGTAACTGGACGATCAATACCGGCAACGGTTTCTACGGCGGCGTGCAGTTCGATCAGAGCACCTGGGAGCGGAACGGCGGTCTGAGGTATGCTGCGAGGGCCGATCTGGCAACTAGAGAAGAGCAGATCGCGATTGCTGATGTAACTCGGGCGCGTCAGGGTTGGGGTGCGTGGCCCGTGTGTAGCGGCAGATTGGGGGCGTCCTGACTATTCGACTACTTGGTCGGACAGAGATACGGCATCTCGCAAAAGAGCTGGATTTTCGTCCTCGTAAATCGTTCGGCCAGAACTTTGTTCACGACGCAAATACCGTGCGTCGTGTCGTTTCGGCATCCGGAATCAATCGCCATGACCACGTCCTCGAAGTCGGGCCAGGCCTTGGCTCACTGACGCTGGCGCTGCTGGATCGCGGCGCGGGCGTGACCGCCGTGGAGATCGATGCGGTGCTGGCCGGGCAGCTGCCGCACACCGTCGCGGAGCACTCGCACAGCGAGATCAACCGGCTGACTGTGCTGCACCGCGATGTGCTGACCCTGCGGCGGGCAGACCTCCAGGACGCGCCGACCGCGCTGGTTGCCAACCTGCCGTACAACGTCGCGGTTCCGGCTTTGCTGCACCTGCTCGCCGAGTTCCCGTCGATCCGCACAGTCATGGTGATGGTGCAGGCCGAGGTGGCCGAGCGGCTCGCCGCCGAGCCGGGCGGCAAGGATTACGGCGTGCCCAGCGCCAAGCTCAGGTTCTTCGGCAAGGTGCGCAGGCACGGCATGGTGTCGCCGACGGTGTTCTGGCCCATTCCTCGGGTGTACTCCGGCCTGGTCCGCGTCGACCGGTATGAGACCTCGCCGTGGCCGACCGAGGCGGGATTCCGGGAACAGGTGTTCAACCTGATCGACATCGCTTTCGCCCAGCGCCGCAAGACGTCTCGCAACGCATTCGCCGAGTGGGCCGGCAGCGGCAACGAGTCGGCGCGGCGGCTGCTGGCCGCCAGCATCGACCCGTCGCGGCGGGGCGAGACGCTCAGCATCGCCGACTTCGTCAGGCTGCTGGAGCGCTCGGGTGTGTGGGACCCGCAGACCAAACGTCTGGTGCAGCCGGCCGAAATGCCCTCGGTCTAGCCTGGGCGTTACCCCAGCGCTCGGGCGAGCTGCGCGACGAACTCCGAGCACGAGTCATACCGACTCTCCGGGATCTTCGCCAACGCCCTGCCCAGTACCGAATCGAAAACACGTGGCACCCAAGCGATCTCGCGCGAGTAGCCCGGCACAGGCTGGCTGAGATGGGCGTCCACCAGTTCCATTGGCGTGTCGGCCGAGAATGGCGGTGCACCGATAAGCAGCTCGACCGCCGTGCATGCCAGTGCGTACTCATCGGTGCGGGACGACGGTGGTCGGCCGTGCAGCAGTTCCGGTGCCGTGTAGGGCAGCGATGCTTCAAGGTGCGTCGGACGCCGCCCGAAGGTTTGGGCGACTGCGTGCGCAACGCCGAAGTCGATCAACACCGCGCGGGAAAAGTCTTGAGAAACAAGGATGTTGGACGGCTTGACGTCGCAGTGCACGATTCCGCACCGATGTGCGTAGTCCAGCGCATCGCCGATCTGCGCGAGCGCGGCAAGTCGGTCACCCTTCTCGACCAGGGTGGTCACTGTCCCGCCGTCGAGCAGTTCCATGGTTAGCCAGACCAAGCCGTATTCGTAAACGGTGACGACATGTGGATGGTGGAGCCGATGCGCGAACTCGAATTCCCTTCGCAGTCGAGCGGTTTGGTCCTCCCGACGGTGGTGGCCGTCGAGAACCTTCAGCGCCACCGCACGATCCGGGCTGGCGGCCCGGTGCGCCCGGTACACGGTGGCATATCCACCCTGTCCCAGGGTTGCGTCGACGACGTAACCCTCGAATTCTTCGCCGGCCGGAAGCACATTTCCAGACTAGGTCGGGCGGCCCGGTCGCCTTTCTCGCCACTTGAGTACTTGTCGTCGGCGTCCCGGCGCTAGTGTCGTGCCGTGTCCAACGGCAGTACCGCCTCCGAGTGGGTCCCCACCGGGTCGATCACCGTGCGGGTGCCGGGCAAAGTCAACCTGTATCTGGCTGTCGGAGATCGCCGCGACGACGGCTACCACGAACTGACGACCGTCTTCCACGCGGTGTCGCTCCTCGACGAGGTCACCGTCCGCAATGCCGACGTGCTGTCCTTGGAAATGGCCGGGGAGGGCGTTGAGTCGCTGACGACCGACGAGCGCAATCTGGCGTGGCAGGCCGCCGAACTCATGGCCGAGCACGTCGGACGGGCACCCGACGTCGCGATCACGATCGAGAAATCGATCCCAGTCGCCGGGGGAATGGCAGGCGGTAGTGCCGACGCGGCCGCGGTATTGGTCGCCATCAACTCGTTGTGGGAGCTCGGGGTGCCGCGGCGCGACCTGCACGCACTGGCCGCCCGGCTCGGCAGCGACGTTCCGTTCGCCCTGCACGGCGGCACAGCGCTGGGCACCGGTCGCGGCGAAGAACTCGCGACCGTGCTGGCCAGGAACACCTTCCACTGGGTACTGGCGTTCGCCGACGGCGGCCTGTCCACGCCCGCCGTGTTCGCCGAGATCGACCGGCTGCGCGAGTCGGACGGCTCGGACCGAAGCCTGCCACCGCGGCTCGAGGATCCCGGACCCGTGTTGGCCGCACTGGCGTCCGGCGACCCAGCCACCCTTGCGCCGCTCCTCGGGAACGACCTGCAGCCGGCGTCGCTTAGCCTCGACCCGGGCTTGCGCCGCACGCTGCGCGCCGGTGCTGACGCCGGCGCGCTGGCCGGGATCGTTTCCGGGTCCGGTCCCACGTGCGCGTTCCTGTGTGCCTCTGCCGCCTCGGCCGTCGATATCGGTGCTGAGCTGGCCGGGGCGGGGGTATGCCGCACGGTACGGGTGGCCAGCGGCCCGGTGCACGGGGCACGAGTGGTCCCGGCGCCGACGCCGCAAGTGTGACCCGGGCCTCAATTACCGCCTTAGTTTGGTAGCTACTTAAGAGTTGTCTAAGATGATCGGCGGTGAAAACTAGCGGTCAACCATCGGACGCAACTTCTTCTGCCGCCGGACTCTCCGGTGGGCGGGCGCGGCCCCCTAGCGCATCACCGATTCGAGACATAACCGCTCCCCAATCGTGTGCGCGCCTACACGAAAGCGCTGTCTACCTGGCGGAGCATTACACCTTGGCATTTGCGGGGGAAGCGAGCAGGAGGCTGTCGTGAGCAGATTCACCGACAAGATGTACCGCAACGCCCGTACCGCCACCACGGGCATGGTCACCGGTGAACCGCACGAACCCATCCGACACACCTGGGGTGAGGTGCACGAGCGCGCGCGATGCATTGCGGGTGGCCTGGCCGCCACGGGTATCGGTCTTGGCGACGCCGTCGGCGTGCTCGCCGGCTTCCCGGTGGAGATCGCCCCGACCGCGCAGGGCCTGTGGATGCGCGGCGCCAGCTTGACGATGCTGCACCAGCCCACTCCCCGGACCGACCTCATGGTCTGGGCCGAGGACACCATGACCGTCATCAGCATGATCGAGGCGAAGGCCGTCATCGTCTCCGAGCCGTTCCTGGTGGCCATCCCGGTGCTCGAGGAAAAGGGCATCAAGGTCCTCACCATCGCCGACCTGTTGGCCGCCGACCCGATCGACCCGATCGAAGTCGGCGAGGATGATCTGGCGCTGATGCAGTTGACGTCCGGCTCGACGGGTTCGCCCAAGGCCGTCCAGATCACCCACCGCAATATCCATTCCAACGCCGAGGCCATGTTCATCGGCGCCGAATACGACGTCGAAAAAGACGTCATGGTCAGCTGGCTGCCCTGCTTCCACGACATGGGCATGGTCGGCTTCCTGACAATCCCGATGTACTTCGGCGCCGAGCTGGTCAAGGTCACGCCGATGGACTTCCTGCGAGACACCCTGCTGTGGGCGCGGCTGATCGACAAGTACAACGGCACCATGACCGCGGCGCCCAACTTCGCCTATGCGCTGCTCGCCAAGCGGCTGCGCAGGCAGGCCAAGCCCGGTGACTTCGACCTTTCCACGCTGCGCTTCGCGCTGTCGGGCGCGGAACCGGTGGAGCCCGCCGACGTCGACGACCTGATCGGCGCAGGCAAGCCGTTCGGGCTGAAGCCCGAGGCGATCCTGCCCGCGTACGGCATGGCCGAGACGACGCTGGCGGTGTCGTTCTCCGAGTGCGGTGCGGGCCTGGTGGTCGACGAGGTCGACGCGGATCTTCTGGCCGCGCTGCGCCGAGCCGTTCCGGCGACCAAGGGCAACACCCGCAGGCTGGCCTCGCTCGGCCCGCTGCTGGAAGGCCTGGAGGCCCGGATCATCGACGAGCAGGGCAATGTGATGCCGGCTCGCGGTGTCGGGATCATCGAGCTGCGTGGCGAGCCGCTGACGCCCGGTTACATCACCATGGGCGGCTTCATCCCGGCCCAGGACGAGCACGGCTGGTATGACACCGGCGACCTGGGTTACCTGATGGAGAATGGCCACGTCGTAGTCTGCGGTCGCGTCAAGGACGTCATCATCATGGCCGGCCGCAACATCTATCCCACCGACATCGAGCGGGCGGCGGGCCGGGTCGAGGGTGTGCGCCCGGGCTGCGCGGTCGCGGTGCGCCTGGACGCCGGGCACTCGCGGGAGACCTTCGCCGTCGCGGTGGAGTCCAACGCGTGGCAGGACCCGGTCGAGGTGCGCCGCATCGAGCACCAGGTTGCACACGAGGTCGTCGGCGAGGTCGACGTGCGTCCACGCAACGTCGTGGTGCTGGGCCCCGGCACCATCCCCAAGACGCCGTCGGGCAAGCTGCGCCGCGCGAACTCCGTCTCGCTGGTCACCTAGTCCCGCCGTCCAGCGGGCGACCGCTCAGGCCCGCACGTCCGCGATGGTCCAGGCCGGCAGAATCGGTGCCCGCGTGAGGAAGTGGTCGCCCTGACCGATGCTGCGTAACAGTTCCTGCGTGCGGAGGATGCAGCAGCCCATCCGCACCATGGCGAACACCTCGTACCAGTGCAGGTCGACGAGTGGGCGGCCGATCATCTCCGCATAGCGGTGGATGACATGGTCGCGGTTGTCGAAGCCGTCCAACTCCGGGTCGAGGTCCAGCCCGTTGACTTCCAGCATCTGCCTGCGCGTTGCGAGCCACCACGCGAAGTCGGTCTCTGCCGGACACAGGCACGCTTGTTCCCAGTCCAGTGCACCCGCGATCTGGCCCGCGTCGTCGAAGATCGCGTTGGACAGCCTGGCGTCGCCCCAGCAGACACTCAAGTCGCCCGTTTCCTCGGGCAGGTGACGGGCCAGCCAGTCGAACGCCTGGGTCATGATGTCCGGAACCCGGTTGTCGGTTCCCCACTTCGCATAATCGCGCCACCATTTCAGCTCGGCGACGGTGCCGACACCTGCGGGTCGTTCGAGCCACGGCGCGTCACTGACCGGGATGCGGTGAAGGGTCGCCAACGTTTCCAGAAACGAGTCGTGCACCCGCCGCTGCACGACGCGGCCCGCGTCGTGCAACCAGCCCTTGGTGGCATAGCTGGTGTCCGACGGCGTGTGACCGACAATTCGCGGCATGACAAGGAATTTCGAGCCGATCCACCCGCGGTCGGACTCATAGATGATCGGTGACGGAGTCACGATCCCGTGCTCGTGCAGCAGTTCCTGTGTGAGAGCCTGTGCGCCCAAATCGTATTCACGGAATATGCCTCCACCGGAGGGCGGAATCCGTATCACATACTCGCTCGCGTTCCCGCCGACCTCGGCGGCGAAGACCAGGCTTTCGCTGGACCATCCCGCGGCCTTGTTGGCGGCGCGCAGTTCGGATACCACCGCGTCGCCGGTGAACCTGTGCTCGAACCATGCCTGGAGTTGTGTTCGGGTGGCGGCCAGGTCACGTTGAGTGAGCGCGATGCCTGCCATGCCGACAACATTTACATAGCTAATTTCATATGTAAAGCCTCTGTGGTTTACGTTGTCAGCGTCAGATGTAATACTCTCGCGAGATGACCCCACCCCCTCCGCTCACCTTCGGAGACATCGAGGACACGACCCTTCCGCTGGCCGTGCTCGTGCATGGCTTCCCGGACACGCCGCACACGTGGCGGCACCTCGGACCAGATCTCGCCGGGCTCGGATACCGGGTTGTCGCGCCATGGCTTCCGGGGTACGACGCGCCAGTATCAAAACCGGTCAGCGCGGGGACATACGTTCGTTCACTTCTCGATGTCCGCCGTGAATACCGCGAAGGCGACCGGGCATTACTCGTCGGCCACGATTGGGGCGCGAACGCCGGATACGGAGTGGTGGCCGCCGATCCCGGGGCATTCGGCCACTTCGTCGCGCTTGCGGCTCCCCCGATCGGTGTGCTGGCCATCGGGATCTTCAGCTATGCCCAACTCAAGCGGTCGTTCTACATCTGGTTCATCCAGCAAGTGGGTCTTGCCGAGGCCACGCTGCTCGCGCCAGACTTCTGGGAATCGCTCTGGGCGGACTGGTCGCCGGGTTACGACCCCCGCGAGGACATAGCTGAGCTGCGACGACAGGTGTGCGCCAACAACATCGCCGACGTCATATGCCCCTACCGTGCGTCCTTCAACCCGGACTTCGCCGATCCTTCTGCACAGACCGAAGCCGCCGCAACGATGCAGCCGCCGCCGGTGCCGACGCTGTACCTGCACGGTGCCGACGACGGGGCGATCGGCGCCGAACTGCTCGGCGACGTGCCCGCACACCTACCGACCGCGGGATCGGCGTTCGAAATCGTCGACGGTGTCGGTCATTTCCTGCACTTGGAGAAACCTCAGTTGATCGCGGCGAAGATCTGCGACTGGCTCGCCGGTTAGCCGGCCACCGCGGCGGGCCGCGAAGACTATGAAGCGGCGGGCCGCGAAGACTATGAAGCGGCGGGCCGCGAAGACTATGAAGCGGCGGGCCGCGAAGACTATGACGCAGCGGGCCGTTGCAGACGTCGCCGGGACGGGTCGAGGCCCGCGGCGTGGCGCAGTTCGGCGAGGAACTGACCGGGGCTGCCGCCGCCGATCACGTAGTGGCAGACCGCGATACGCACCACCGCTGCGGCCGCGATGTCGCTGTTGTCGCCGGGGATGATGCGAGCGATGCGCTCGTGCATGATCGGCAAGACGCGCTTCATCTGGTGCAGCACGTGCTCTGGCTCGATGTCGGCCAACGAGCCCAGCGAATAAGTGCTCTGGAAGTCGACGATGAATCGCAGCGCGGCGTCCAGCCGATCGGGTCCACTCAGTCCCGCCATCGCCGCGGCGATTCCAGAGTCGAAGTTGTCCTGCTCGTAGAGGCCGAACGCCTCGAGCAGTCCGTCCTTGGAACCGAAGTACCGGTACAGCGTCGGGCGAGACACCTTGGCCGCGGCTGCCACGTCGGACAGTTGCAGCTTGCGGCGTCCGTCGCGCGCCAGTACGACGAATGTGGCCGCGAGAATCCGGCGGCGCGTCGACTGTTCGGCGTCGGGAGGGGGGCGAGAAGCCACTGTCGCGTCCTTTACATCTATAGGTCCAAATGTCACACTAGCGCTATCGGTGGTGCTGGTGTCCAGAGCTGAGGGTGAGACACCGTTGCATGCCAATGTTAAGGCCGCGACGGGGCTGTCGCGATACCCGGTGGCGGCCGCCGGGCGTGTCGATTGGGAGGTGGCGAACCGATGACGAAACTCGTTGTCCGCAAGATCCCGTGGGACTTCGACGCGACGGTGCCATTCATGTGGCAGCCCGCCAACCCGAACTTCGGGCTGTTCTGCAACGCCTTCACCTTCATCGCGGTGCCGTTCGAGCGCTATATCGTCAGCGCCGTGCGTAAGGCGCACGACAAGATCAACGAAGACCTAGAGGTCGCCTCTGAGGCCGACGCGTTCCTGCGGCAGGAGGCGCAGCACGCGTCGGCGCATCGCAAGCACATGATCGCTCTCGTCCAGCGCTATCCCGAACTCGAGCAGTGTTACGAAGACGCCTGCAACGCCTACGACAAGCTGATCGACGAGCAACCGATCGAATTCCACGCGGCCTACATCGCCAACCTCGAGGCGACGTTCACGCCGCTGTTCAAAGTCTTGTTGGACAACCGCGATTCACTGTTCGGCGGTGGAGACCGGCGGGTCGCCTCGCTGATGATGTGGCACTTCGTCGAGGAGATCGAGCACCGCGACTCCGGACTGATCCTTTGCAGGCACATCAACCCCGACCCGTGGTGCCGCGTCAAGTACTCTCGCGCCACGTTCCATCACGTCGGCGCGCTGGCTCAGACGGTCGCCGAGACCTTCGACAAGGTCATTCCGTTCGAGCACCGTGGTGCGTCCGCCCGCGAACTGATGTCGCGCGGGCTGATGACCAGGGAGTTCAGGTACCGGGTGCCCGGCGGTCGACGTCGTCGCGCACGGGGTGACGGCCCACCGAGCATTTTTCAGACGGTGCCAACGAGCCAGTTGGTCAAGATGGTCTGGCGACTTGCGTTGTCGCAGACGCCGAAACACAATCCCGCCGACCAGCCACTGCCCGACTGGGCAGACACCTGGATGCGTGAATATGACCGCGGCACCGACATGACAACATTCTTCGGGTCGCCGCCTTCGCCCCCTGCAGAAAGATAACCGCCTTGCTGTCAACGAACTACGGCGCGCTGGTGCCCGAGGACGAGTTGCTCACCCATCAGATCGTCGACACGTTCGCGACGGTCAGCCAGTCGGATCCGTCGTGGACGGAGAAGATCTGGACGATCGCCCACTCACGGGACAACTCGCTGCAGGTCGTTCTGGGGGTTGGTAAGTACACCAACCGCGGGGTTTTCGACGGGGCGGCCGGTGTGTGTCGTGGCACCGAACAGTGGACTGTGCGTGCCGGGCGGCGGTTGTCGTCGGCTTCCGCCAGCACCGATGTGGGGCCGATTCATTACCGTGTGGTCGAACCGTTGCGGGCGATCCAGGTGAGTCTCGATGCAACCGAGCACGCCCCGATCGCATTCGACGTCGAGTTGCGCGGCAGCTTCAATGCGTCACTCGAGGACCCGTGGCCGGATCGCAGCCCCGATGGCTACCGCGTCACCCACAACGTACTGCGCTACCACCAGATCGGCGTGGCCGCGGGTTGGGTGGAGGTCGAGGGCGCGCGTACCGAAATCGAAGCCGACAAGTGGATTTCGATTCGGGATCACTCCTGGGGTCTGCGACCGGGAGTCGGCAAACCGATTCCGGGATTGCCCCGCGGTGGCCGCAAGATCAAGCAGATGTTCATGACCTGGCTGCCGATGACATTGACGCGTCCGGATGGGTCGAGCTACTCGCTGTTCGTCATGTACCAGGAGGAGCGTGGCGACGGATTCCTCGAGATCCGTTGTCAGGCAGAGCAGCAGAACGACGACGGCTCCGCGCATCGCTTCGCTTCGGTCGAACAGGATCTGCACTTCCAAGATGACAACCGGCGGTTCAGACACGGAACCGTCACCCTGATCGACACCGATGGCGCGAAACGACCGTTGACGATCACCGCGGCCGGGCCGACCGGCTTTCACCTCGGTACGGCCGGCTACTACGGCTGGAACGACTGGGTTTACGGCCAGTGGGTCGGGGAAGAGAAGGTGGAAGGCAACCACGTCATCGGCGCCGACAAGCCTGAGAACGCACGTGAACTGCATCAGCTGCGGGATCTGCTTGTGCGGGTGGAGGATCCCGTCGGCGGGGGTACCGGGTTGGGCAATGCCGAGACGTTCGCCCTCGGCGCGTTCCCCGAACGAGGTCTTACCGCGGAGAACTCGTTCCTGTGACCGTCGCGGTCATCGGCGCCGGTCCGGGTGGCATCGCGATGGGAATCCAACTCGCCACCGCCGGTTACGATTTCACGATCTTCGACCGCGGCGATGGCTTCGGAGGCACTTGGCGCAACAACACCTATCCCGGCGCTGCCTGCGACGTCCCGTCGCACTTCTACTCCTATTCGTTCGCGCTCAACCCACGGTGGAGCAAGACGTTCGCCGACCAGCCGGAAATCCTGGCCTATCTGGAGAGGGTCGCCGCCGAGCGGGGACTCGAGAAACATCTTGTCAGCCGTACCCGGGTCACCGAACTACGGTGGGCAGACGATGCACAGCACTGGACGGTCGAGACGGCCGACGGCGCGACGCACGCGTTCGACGTCGTTGTCAGTGCCGTCGGGATGCTCGACGTCCCCAACATCCCCGAGATTCCCGGCTCCGACCGATTCCGTGGTCGGACGTTTCACTCGTCGAACTGGGACCATTCTAAATCGACTGCGGGCGAACGTGTTGCGTCGATCGGGACCGGTGCCAGTGCCATCCAGTACGTACCCGAGATCGCGGCCGAGGCCGCGCACCTGACGGTGTTTCAGCGCACCCCGATCTGGGTGAACCCCCGCTACGACGAGCCGTTCACCCCCGAACAGCGGGACCTTTTCGAACGCGAACCCGACGAGGCCCTCAAGGTGCGCGACGCGGCGTTTCAGGCATACGAGGCCGCCAACTTCGGCGCTGATTCGGAAATGACCAGGGGGCTCACGGACACGGCCCGCGAGTATCTGGCTCGCAAGGTGCCCGACCCGGACCTGCGCGCCAAGCTCACCCCCACGTATCCCGTCGGCTGCAAACGGCCTCTGCAGTCGCGCGCCTGGTTCCCGACGTTTGCGCGGCCGAACGTCACGCTGGAGACCTCTCCGATCGTGGAGTTCACCGAATACGGTCTGCGCACCGCGGACGGCGTCGAGCACGAGGTCGACACCGTGATCTACGGAACCGGCTTTCACGCCGCCGACTATCTGCGCAGTCTCAACGTGTACGGAACCGGTGGTCGCCGATTACGCGACGAATGGCGCGACGGCGCCGAGGCGTATCTGGGCACCGTCATCCCGGGCTACCCGAACCTGTTCACGCTGTACGGCCCCAACACGAACGGCGTCACCTCGATCATCTACATCCTCGAGGCTCAGGCCGAGTTCGTCCGCCGAATCCTCGACGACATGGCTGGCGCGGGGGTGCGGGCCGTGGACATCAGACGCGAAATCCATGACGCATACAACGCTGAGATCCAGCGGGCGATGGAGGGCACCGTCTGGCTCGCCAACTGCAACAACTACTACCGCCATCCGAACGGGAAGGTGGTCACCCAGTTTCCTTACAGCGGAACCACGTTCGTGGAGATGCTGGCGCGGGTAAAACTGGATGAATTCGACTCGTCACCCGCGAACAGTGACCGGAAGGAAGCAACCGCGTGCCCGGAATCCACCACACGGCGATAGTCACGGCCGACGTCGAGGCCTCGATGCGGTTCTGGCGAGACGGCCTTGGGTTCACCG
The DNA here is from genome assembly GCA_963800125.1 of uncultured Actinomycetota bacterium. Taxonomy (GTDB): domain Bacteria; phylum Actinomycetota; class Actinomycetes; order Mycobacteriales; family Mycobacteriaceae; genus Mycobacterium. The sequence continues at coordinate 149,829 of CAWDAC010000032.1, forward strand.
AGTTGTTCGACCACACCTTCACTGGTGACTGGCCCACGCTGTTCGGGGTGGCCACCGATCAGCTGCGGTCGATCTTTCTGGGCGATCCGGACACTCCCGACACCGGCATCGTGGAACTGGTGATGTTCGCCCGCGGACGCGAGGAGCAGGAAGTGATCAGCGCACGCGAGGAGCAGGAAGTGATCAGCACTCGGCCGGCGCCGACGACGCCCGATGTTCCGGCGCTGGGCTTCTTCTTGTTGTCTTTGCAACGCGATGTCGACGCAACCCTCGCCACGCTCGCCCGCCTCGGCTTCGACGCCGGGGTGCGTCGCATCGAGATGCCCGCGCCGGGCGGGAAGAAGGTGGCCATGGCAGTGCTCACCGCGCCGGACGGTGTCCGCGTCGAACTGATCGGTCCGCCCGAATGACCGCCGTCGTCACCGGCGGCGGGTCCGGGATCGGCCGTGCGGTGGTGGACAGGCTGCGCACGACCGGAACCGACGTGGTGGTGTGGGACATCAAAGGCGGCGATATCGATTGCGACGTCAGCGATCCCGACTCGGTGTCGGCCGCGATCGACCAGACGGTCGCCGAACACGGGACACCCGACCGCCTAGTCGCATGCGCGGGCATCGGGGCGTCGGGAATGCTGCTGGACCAGACCCCCGGGGACTGGCAACGGGTCATCGACACCAACCTGACGGGAACGTGGCTCACGTTGCGTGCCGTCGCGCGGGCGATGGTCGATGCGGGCTCGGGCGGGTCGATCGTCGCGGTTTCCAGCATCAGCGGGACGCTCGCCGACCGCGACATGGGTGCCTACTGCGTGTCGAAGGCGGGCATCGACATGCTGGTGCGCGTCGCGGCCACCGAATGGGGCGTGCATGGCATCCGTGTCAACGCCGTCGGCCCCGGCGTCACCCGCACACCGATGCTCGCCAAACCCGAACAATTGCCGGGCTGGGCCGAAGGGTTGACCGAACGCACCCCGCTCGGCCGACTCGGCGACGCCGACGACGTCGCCGAGACGATCGTCGCCGTTCTCGAAATGTCTTGGGTCACAGGACAGACCGTTTTCGCCGACGGTGGGTTGGCATTGCACAGCCCCATCGACGCCTACGGGCAGGTACAACGCCTGATGGCGCGAAGAGACATGCGATGAGCTACGCGGCCCGGCCGGACTCGTGCATGCCGGGGGCGGACCGGTTCGACCCCATCTCGTCGTACACCTGCCACCACGTCAGCTCGTGGTCGGCGGCCGAGATCTGCCCGCGCCCGAGCCTTTCGTCGGCGTCCATCAACGTGACCGCCAACCTGCCCAGCTTGTCGCGGGTGGCCTCCAATTTTGGATCGCGGTAACCAGCGCTGACCATAACGTTCATGGTCCTGACCTGGGCACGCTGCGCGCCTGCCAGCGTCGTCGCCACAAGGCCCACACCGATAAACGCGGCCGTCGATATGGCGAGCGCCGTCCACGGATCGGTCACGTGACTGAGCCATACCTCGCAGACGATCCACGCCAGGGTGGCCCACAGCAGCCAGGTCCGTGCCAGCCGAATCCACCGCCGCTCGTCATCGCTGATGCCCGGCGGAAACACCACCAGCCGGTACCGCGTCATCCCGAAGCGATCCGGTAACACGTCGATTGATCCCCATGGGCGCTCGCCGTCGAGCAACCGCAGCCACCTCCGGCGGAGTGCGGAGCCCGTTCGTGGGTCGTACATATCTCGGGTCTACCCGTTCCTACCGGCGATAAGCACGGCCCAAACACTTTCTTTACGCCAATCAGGGACAACCTTTACGACATTCGTTCAGGGGTGTTGCCTACCAGGCATGCACGGTGTTCTGGGCGGGCTCAAGGCCCTGCGCGATCAGCAGTTCGGTTGCGTCGGCAGCCTGTTCGCACAGCACCGGAACCTCGGTCCGTTCGGCGGCGGTGAAGTTCTCCAGCACGAACGACGCCGGATCCTTGCGGCCGGGTGGACGCCCGATGCCGATGCGCACGCGCTGAAAGTCCTTGGTGCCCAGGGCCGCTGCCAATGACCGCACACCATTGTGACCGGCCACGCCGCCGCCGAACTTCAGCCGGATGCGTCCGAACTCGATGTCGAGTTCGTCGTGCACAACCACGATGTCGCCAGGCGGCACCGAGTAGAACTTCGCCAGCGGCCCGACCTGGCGGCCCGACTCGTTCATGTAGGTCCGCGGTTTGGCCAGCACCACCGACCGGCCGCCGAGCCGGCCCGTCACGACCTCCGCGCCGGACTTCTTGTGCACCTTGAAGGTCGAGCCCATGCGCTCCGCCAGCAGATCGGCGACGACGAAGCCGAGGTTGTGCCGGGTCTTGGCGTAGTTGGGCCCGGGATTGCCCAGGCCCACCACCAGTAGTGGCTCGGCCATGTCTCGTGGAAACCCCGATTACTCGGATTCTTCGGCGGGTGCTCCCTCGCCGCCGCCCTCGCCGGGCTCCTCGGCGCCCTCTTCGGCCTCCGCGGCCTCTTCCCCGGCCTCGGCGACCTCGCCGGCACCCTCCGCCTCGAGGTCCTCGGCGGTCGGCGCGGGAACGACGTTGACGACCAGCATCTCGGGGTCTGACACCAGCACGACGCCGTCCGGCAACGGGACGGTGCCCGCTGTGAATTGGGTGCCGATGTCGGCGCCCTCGACCGAGACGGTCAGCTGCTCGGGGATCGCCTGCACGTCCGACTCGATCTCGATGGTGCTGGTCTCCTGGGTGACCAGGGTGCCCGGCACGGCTTCGCCTTGGACGACGACGTTGACCTCGACGGTCACCTTCTCGCCGCGGCGGACCACGAGCAGGTCGGCGTGCTGGATGTTGCGCCGGATCGGATGGATGTCGAGCGCCTTGGTCAACGCGAGAGACTCCTCGCCGTCGATGTCGAGCGTCAGCACGGCGTTGGTGCCGGAGTGCCGCAGCACCGCGGCGAAGTCATGACCGGGCAGCAACAGGTGTTTCGGGTCGGCGCCGTGGCCGTACAGCACCGCGGGGATCTGGCCTGCGCGCCGAGCGCGGCGCGACGCGCCCTTGCCCGTCTCGGTGCGGACCTCTGCGGTCAGGTTGTTCACGTTGGGGGCCGAAGTCTTGGCCATCGTGGTGTCGCTCCTCTACGCCGGTCATTTCTCGTCCGCGGCCAGGGTCGCAACTACGCAAAGCGTGTTCCCGTCGATAACGGTGTTCTGCGTGAGAAGCCACCCTCGCCGTGACGCCCGGAGCCGCCGCGTCGGCGACATCGGGCCGAGTCAGGTTAGCGCATCGGCTGCTCAGAGCGCGAATTTGGTGTCCGTGAGCTGCTCGGACAGGTCCCACAGCGCGGCCGCCTTCTTCGCGTCGCGGGCCAGCGGGCTGCGGACTGCGGGCCCGGTCGGGCCGCGCATCGCGTACCGGGGACCGACGAAGGTGTCGCCCGGCAGGTCCTGGGACACGGCGTAGAGCGTCTGCCGGGCGCCGAAGTCGGCATCGGTGCCCACCAACCGCGTGACGCCTTTGATCACCCTCGTGCCGATGGGGTTGCCCGTTTTGCCCTGCAGGTTGGTGGCCGAGTAGCCGGGATGCGAAGCGTGCGCCTTCACCGCCGACCCGGCGGCGACGAGGCGGCGCTGCAACTCGCTGGTGAACAGCAGGTTGGCGAGCTTCGACTGGCCGTAGGCCGGCCATGCGAAGTACGGTCGCGACTTCCAGTTGAGATCCTTCAGGCTGATGTAGCCGAACAGGTGCATCCCCGATGACACCGTGACGACGCGGTCGGTGATCTTAGGCAGCAGCAGGTTGGTCAACGCGAAGTGGCCGAGGTGGTTGGTGCCGATCTGGCTTTCGAACCCGTCGACGGTCTGCGCGTACGGCACCGCCATGATGCCGGCGTTGTTGACCAGCACGTCGACGGAGTCGACACCCTCAGCGAAATTCCGGACCGACGCCAGGTCCTGCAGGTCGAGCTTGCGCACCTCGAGGTCGCCGGTCATGCGCGATGCCGCGGCGGCGCCCTTGTCGGTGTTGCGCACGGCCAGGATCACCTTGGCGCCGACGCGTGCGAGTTCACGTGCGGTGACCTCGCCGAGGCCGCTGTTGGCGCCCGTGACGATCACTGTGCGTCCGGCGAAGGAGGGGAGATCGGCGGCTGTCCATTCAGTCATGGCAGACACAGTAGCCGCGGCGCGGCGGCTACTTCTTGGCGACGTTGAACCCGGCGATGACCGCCTCGATGTCGGGTCCCTCCGCGGCGGCCTTGTCGGCGTAGCCGGTGACGGTGAACTGAATCAGGTAGCGCTGGTTGGCCGGCGGCGAGCCGGTGGCGATGACGATCCGGTTGTAGCTGTGCATCCGGCGGCCGTTGAGGTCGTAACTGCCCTCAATCATCGACGATGGGAATCCCCGCCAGTCGTCGGTGGAGGCGTTGAGCCGTCTGAAGTTCTGTGACATTTCGGCATCGGCGTAGCCGTGCTGAATGGCCTTGGCCGGATCGAAGTCGCCGCCGTCCAGTCGGAACACCATCAACATGGCGGTGGGGTAGGTGTCGCCCTTGGCGATGACGCGGGTGCCCGGCGCGAAATTCGGATTACTGTACTGCTCCCAGCCTTTGGGTCTTGGCATCGTCACCGTCAGGTCGGTCAGCTTGTCGGGGGCGACGGGTTCGCCTGTGACACCGGCGCTTTCCAGGTACTCGGAGATCGGAACGGGCGTCGAGGTGGTGGTTGTGCTGGGCGTAGTGGTGACGGTCAACAGCGACCTGTAGTCGGCGGTCTTCTCGCCGCAGCCCGCAGCGGCGATGACGACCAGCAACGCGACAGTCGCCGCAAAGCGGTGACGGGTCACAGAATCTCGCGAACGGCGTCGATCGGCCTGGCCAGCCGAGTGCCTCTCGGTGTGACGACGAATGGCCGTTCGATCAGGATCGGATGCTCGGCCATCGCGTCGAGCAGTTCGTCATCACCGGCGTCGGCCAAGTTCAACTCGGCATACAGCGGTTCACGTTTGCGCACGGCGGTCCGGACGTCGATGCCGGCGTCTTTGATCAGCTCGACGAGTTCGGCACGTGACGGCGGTGTCTTCAGATACTGGACCACCCTCGGCTCGATACCATTGTCCCGCAACAGCTCCAGCGTCTTGCGCGAGGTCGTGCAGCGGGGGTTGTGATAGATGACGGACTCTGCGAACTCTGCTCTGCCGTCTGCTCTTCGCGCAAGCCGCTCATCGCCCATCACGCGTCTCCGTCGAAAAGTCCTGTCACCGAGCCGTTTTCAAACACCGCGCGAATGGTGCTAGCCAGCAGCGGGGCGATGGACAGCACCGTCAGCTGCGGGAATTGCTTGTCCTCACCGATCGGCAGCGTGTTGGTGACGATGACCTCGCGCGCGCCGCTGTCGGCCAGCCGCTGCGCTGCCGGGTCGGACAGCACCCCGTGGCTGGCGGCGATGATGACGTCGCCCGCGCCGTCGTCGTGCAGCAGCTTGACCGCACCGGCGATGGTGCCGCCGGTGTCGATCATGTCGTCGATCAGCACACACGTCCGGCCCTTGACGTCGCCGACGACGCGGTTCGATACCACCTGGTTTGGCACCCGCGGGTCGCGAGTCTTGTGGATGAACGCCAGCGGGGTACCGCCCAGTGCGTCGGCCCACTTCTCGGCGATGCGGACCCGGCCCGAGTCGGGGGAGACCACGACCATGTTCTCGCACGGATAGTTCTCGGAGATGTAGCCCGTCAGCAGGTTCTGTGCCCGCATGTGATCCACCGGCCCGTCGAAGAAGCCCTGGATCTGATCGGTATGCAGGTCGACGGTGACGATCCGGTCCGCGCCCGCCGTCTTGAGCAGGTCGGCTACCAGTCGCGCCGAGATCGGCTCGCGGCCGCGGTGCTTCTTGTCCTGCCGGGCGTACGGGTAGAACGGCAGGATCGCGGTGATCCGCTTGGCGCTGCCACGCTTGAGAGCGTCGATCATGATCAGCTGCTCCATCAGCCACTTGTTCAGCGGCGCGGGATGGGACTGCAACACGAACGCATCGCAGCCGCGCACCGACTCTTCGAACCTCACGAAGATCTCACCGTTGGCGAAGTCGCGGGCGGTCTGCGCGGTGACGTGGACGTCGAGCTCCTTGGCGACCTGCTCGGCCAGCTCCGGATGCGCGCGACCGGAGAAGAACATCATGTTCTTGCGGTTTTCTATCCAGTCGGTACCCACAGTGCGCCCTCGCCGGTCGGGATCGATTTCGGCCTAATCGTACGTAGCACAGCTGGGCGCACGTGGCCGGGTTGCCAGAACACCAACGGAAGAAGTCCGGCTCACGTCGTTTTGTTGTCCTCGGGGTCCGCGTCTTCGCTGGCTTTGGCGTTGGCTCGCCGGGCGGCCTCGGCGGCCGCAGACCCCGGTCGCTTGCGTTCCACCCAGCCCTCGATATTGCGCTGCGGGCCCGCGGACACGGCCAGTGCACCGGGCGGTACGTCGTCGCGCACCACGGTGCCCGCCCCGGTGTAGGCGCCGTCGCCGATGGTGACCGGCGCGACGAACATGGTGTCCGAACCGGTGCGCACATGCGACCCGATGGTGGTGCGCCGTTTGGTCTCGCCGTCGTAGTTGACGAATACGCTGGACGCGCCGATATTGGTCTGCTCGCCGATGTCCGCGTCGCCGACGTATGTCAGGTGCGGGACCTTGGTGCCGGTGCCCAGCGTTGCGTTCTTCGTCTCGACGAAGGCGCCGAGCTTGCCGACGGCGCCGAGCACGGTGCCGGGCCGCAGGTAGGTGAACGGGCCGACGGTGGCGTCGTCGCCGATGACCGAGGCGGTGCCGTGGGTGCGGATTACCGACGCCCCGTCGCCGACGGCGACATCGGTCAGTGTGGTGTCCGGGCCGACCTGGCAGCGCCCTCCGATGCGGGTGGTACCCAACAGCTGCGTGCCCGGCTGGATGACGGTGTCGCGGCCGATGGTCACGTCGACGTCGATCCACGTGGTGGCGGGGTCGACGATCGTCACACCCGCGCGTTGGTGGGCGGCCACGATGCGGCGGTTCAGTTCGGCGGCCAGCTCCGCCAGCTGCACGCGGTCGTTGATCCCTGCCACCAGCGCGGCGTCGTCGACGTGCTTGGCCCGCACGATCTGGCCGTCCTGCCGGATGATCGAGATGACGTCGGTGAGGTAGAGCTCCTGCTGCGCGTTGTGCGGGCGCAACCGGTCGAGCGCCGAGCGCAGCACCCCGATGTCGAACGCGTAGACACCGGCATTGACTTCCGTGATCGCCTGTTGCGACCGGGTGGCGTCAACCTCTTCCACGATGCCGATGACTTCGCGGTCCTGGGTGCGCAGGATGCGGCCATAGCCCGTCGGATCCGGCAACGTTGTGGTCAGCACCGTCGCCGCGGCGGTCTCGGCGCTGTGGGTGGCGATCAGCTCGGCCAGCGTGTCGGCGTCAAGCAGCGGGACGTCGCCCGAGGTCACCACGACGGTGCCGGCGAAGTCGGCGGGCAGGGCGGCCAGCCCACACCTGACGGCGTGCCCGGTGCCCAGCTGCTGTTCCTGCACCGCGACGTCGACGGTGCGGCCCAGTGCGTCGGCCAGCTCGGCGACGGCAGGGGTGATGCGATCGCGGTCATATCCCAGTACCACGGCAAGGTGTTGCGGGGCGACCTTGGCCACCGCGTGGAGGGCGTGCGACAGGATGCTTCGCCCGGCCAGCGTGTGCAGCACCTTCGGGATGTCCGAGCGCATGCGTGTGCCGGCCCCGGCCGACAGCACCAGTACCGCGGATTGGCCATGCACGGTCATTTCTCGCCTGTCCTCAACATTCGAAGCTCCGGGCCGATTGTCGCTCGGGCTAGCTTATGTTGTCTGCTCACTCGGCAAGCCTCACTCGCTGCTCCGTCGCCAGGACTCGAACCTGAACTATCTGAACCAAAATCAGAGGTGCTGCCGATTACACCACGACGGACTGATCAACTCGTGATGCTAGTCGAACCATCTAGGCTGACAGGTGTGGCAGGACCGGACAAGGAACTGCGTGCACCCCGGCCCCGGATGACCGGTGCCGAGCGGCGTCACCAGCTCATCGACATCGCAAGATCGTTGTTCGCTGAGCGGGGGTACGAGGGCGCCTCGATCGAGGAGATCGCGCAGCGTGCCAATGTCTCCAAGCCCGTCGTTTACGAGCATTTCGGGGGCAAGGAAGGGCTCTACGCGGTGGTCGTCGACCGTGAGATGTCGGCGCTGCTGGACGGCATCACGTCGTCACTGACCAGGACGACCAACAACCGGTCCAGGCTGCGCATCGAGCGGGTGGCGCTCGCACTGCTGACCTATGTCGATGAGCGCACCGACGGGTTCCGGATCCTGATTCGGGACTCCCCGGCGGCCATCACGTCCGGCACCTACTCCACGCTTCTCAACGAGGCCGTCAACCAGGTGTCGTCGATCCTGGCCGGCGACTTCGCCCGCCGCGGCCTCGACCCCGACATGGCACCGCTGTACGCCCAGGCGCTGGTCGGGTCGGTGTCCATGACGGCGCAGTGGTGGCTCGATGTGCGCGAGCCGAAGAAAGAGGTCGTGGCCGCACATCTGGTCAACCTGTGTTGGAACGGGCTCATGCACCTCGAGGACGACCCGCTACTGCTCGACGAGTAGGAGTGCTTTCGTCCGTCGAAATCGACGTAATGGCGCGCATCACCCGCACTTTCGCGCCCAAACGTGAGTTTGGGCGTCAATGACGGCAACCTAGGATGGACATATCATGACCGCATCGGGGGCCATCCGTGTCCAGACCCCGATCGCGGGGCTCGTTGACCTGGCTCTGCGCGATCCCTCCTTACAAGACCTCACCCGTCGTGCCGCCGACAGACCCGCCGATCTGGCACTCGTCGGCCCGGCCAGCGCCAGGGTGTTCGCCGCCAGCGCGCTCGCCCAGGCCGGACCGCTGCTCGTCGTCACCGCGACCGGTCGCGAGGCCGACGACCTGACCGCCGAACTGCGCGGCGTATTCGGTGACTCGGCGGCGTTGTTCCCGTCCTGGGAGACACTGCCTCACGAACGGTTGTCTCCCGGCGTCGACACCATCGGAGAGCGACTGATGGTGTTGCGCCGGCTGGCCAACCCCGACGACGAGCGACTCGGGCCGCCGCTGCGGGTCGTGGTCACCACGGTGCGCTCGCTGCTGCAACCGATGGCGCCGGACCTGGCGGCGATCGAGCCGGTCACCCTGACCGTAGGGGAGGAAGCCGAGTTCGAACGATGTCATCGCCCGGCTCGTCGAGTTGGCCTACACCCGCGTCGACATGGTCGGCAAGCGGGGGGAGTTCGCGGTACGCGGCGGAATCCTCGACGTGTTCCCGCCCACCGCCGAACACCCGGTCCGGGTCGAGTTCTGGGGCGACGAGGTATCCGAGATGCGGATGTTCGCGGTCGCGGATCAGCGTTCGATCACCGACATCGACGTTGATGTGGTGATCGCCGTGCCGTGCCGCGAACTGCTGCTCACCGACGACGTCCGCGTCCGTGCATTCGAGCTGGCCGCGGAGCACCCGACGGCGGACAACGACGTTCCCGGCAGCGTGCCCGACATGCTGGCCAAGCTCGGCGAAGGCATCCCCGTCGACGGCATGGAGGCACTGCTGCCGCTGCTGCGGCCCACCGAGCTTTCCCTGCTCAGCGACCATCTGCCCGCGCAGACGCCGCTGCTGGTCTGCGATCCGGAGAAGGTGCGCACCCGGGCTGCCGACCTGATCAAGACCGGCCGCGAGTTCCTCGAAGCCTCCTGGTCTACGGCGGCGGTCGGCGGTGACGCGCCGATCGACCTCGAGGCGCTGGGTGCGTCTGGGTACCTGCAACTCGACGACGTGCAGGCCGGGGCCCGCGCCGGCGGGCACCGATGGTGGACGCTGAGTCAGCTGACCGCGTACGTGAGGAGCGAAGAGGACGGCGACGAGTCGGCGGTCGAGCTGGACATCCGGCCGTCACCGTCGGCGCGTGGTCAGCAGTCAGGCGTCGACGAGATCTTCGCGATGCTGCGCGCGCACGTCGCCACCGGTGGATCGGCCGCCGATCGTCACGCCGGGCGCCGGCACGGCGCACCGCGTTGTCGAGCAGCTGGCCGAAGCCGATACGCCCGCGGCGATGTTGGAGCCGGGTGCGGCGCCCAAGCCCGGTGTGATCGGTGTGCTGAAGGGTCCGTTGCACGACGGTGTCGTGTTGCCCGGCGCCAACCTCGTCGTCATCACCGAGACCGATCTGACCGGCAACCGAGTCACCGCGCCCGGGGGCAAACGGCTCGCCGCCAAGCGCCGCAACGTCGTCGACCCGCTCGCGCTGACCGCGGGCGACCTGGTCGTCCACGATCAGCACGGCATCGGCCGCTTCGTCGAGATGGTCGAGCGCACGGTCGGCGGGGCTCGTCGGGAGTACCTGGTGCTGGAGTACGCGTCGGGCAAAAGGCGCGGCGCAGCAGGTAAACGGACAAGCTCTACGTGCCGATGGACTCCCTGGACCAGCTGTCGCGCTACGTCGGCGGGCAGGCGCCGACGCTGAGCCGGCTGGGCGGCAGCGACTGGACCAACACCAAGACGAAGGCACGACGGGCGGTCCGCGAGATCGCCAGCGAGCTGGTGTCGCTGTACGCCAAGCGGCAGGCGTCGCCGGGCTACGCGTTCGGGCCGGACACCCCGTGGCAGGCCGAGATGGAGGACGCGTTCGGGTTCACCGAGACCGTCGACCAGTTCACCGCGATCACCGAGGTGAAGGCCGACATGGAGAAGCCGATCCCGATGGACCGGGTGATCTGCGGTGATGTCGGTTACGGCAAGACCGAGATCGCGATCCGGGCGGCGTTCAAGGCGGTCCAGGACGGCAAGCAGGTCGCGGTGCTGGTGCCGACGACACTGCTGGCCGACCAGCACCTGCAGACGTTCACCGAACGGATGGCCGGGTTCCCGGTCACCGTGAAGGGCCTGTCGCGGTTCACCGGTCCCGCCGAGTCGCGTGCGGTGCTCGACGGCATGAAAGACGGATCGGTCGACATCGTGATCGGCACGCACCGGCTGCTGCAAACCGGCGTGACCTGGAAAAACCTTGGTCTGGTCGTGGTCGACGAGGAGCAACGTTTCGGCGTCGAGCACAAGGAGCACATCAAGTCGATGCGCACCCACGTCGACGTGCTGACGATGAGCGCCACCCCGATTCCGCGCACGCTGGAGATGAGCCTGGCCGGGATCCGCGAGATGTCGACGATCCTGACTCCGCCCGAGGAGCGCTACCCGGTGCTCACTTACGTCGGCCCGCATGACGACAAGCAGATCGCCGCTGCGCTGCGCCGCGAGCTGCTGCGCGACGGGCAAGCCTTCTATATCCATAACCGGGTCAGCTCGATCGAGCAGGCCGCTGCCCGGGTGCGGGCGCTCGTGCCGGAGGCCCGCGTCGTCGTCGCGCACGGCCAAATGCCCGAGGAGCAACTGGAACGCACGGTCGAGGGGTTCTGGAATCGCGAGTACGACATCCTGGTCTGCACGACGATCGTCGAGACCGGTCTGGACATCTCGAACGCCAACACCTTGATCGTCGAACGCGCCGACACGTTCGGGCTGTCGCAGCTCCATCAGTTACGCGGCAGGGTAGGACGCAGCCGTGAGCGCGGCTACGCGTACTTCATGTATCCGCCGGAGGTTCCGTTGACCGAGACGGCGTACGACAGGCTGGCCACCATCGCCCAGAACAACGAGCTGGGCGCGGGCATGGCGGTCGCGATGAAGGACCTCGAAATCCGCGGCGCGGGCAACGTTCTGGGTGTCGAACAGTCGGGCCATGTCGCCGGCGTCGGATTCGACTTGTATGTCCGGCTGGTCGGCGAGGCTGTCGAGGCGTACCGTGCCGCTGCGGACGGGAAAACCGTTGCCGCCGTTGAAGAGCCGAAGGACGTGCGGATCGATCTACCCGTCGACGCGCACCTGCCGCCGGACTACATCGCCAGCGACCGACTGCGCTTGGAGGGCTATCGCCGGCTGGCATCGGCCGCCGACCAGGCCGGCGTCGACGCGGTTGTGGAGGAACTCGTCGATCGCTACGGCCCGCTACCCGAACCGGCCCAACGACTGGTCGCGGTCGCGCGGCTGCGGCTGTTGGCCCGCGAGTACGGGATCACCGAGATCAGCGCACCGTCGGAGTCGACACTGCGACTGTCACCGTTGACGTTGTTGGACTCACAACAACTCCGGTTGAAGCGGATGTATCCGAGTGCGCACTACCGCGCGACGACTTCTACCGTGCAGGTGCCGATTCCCCGATCGGGCACCGGAGTAGGCGCACCGCGGATACGCGATCTTGAACTCGTCCAAATGGTGGCCAGCCTGGTATTGGCCCTTAATGGAGAACCCCAGGATCATGTTGATATAACGAACGTCGGAGGTGTAGCGGCGATGAACGACAAGCGACAAGCCCGATGACTGTCGTTCTTGTCGACCCGCGCCGACCCTCCTTGGTTCCGGTCGAGGCGATGGAGCTGCTTGCCGGCGACGTCCAGTACACCGAAGAGATGCCGGTCAAGGTGGGGTGGTCGTTGCCGTCGGCCCGCCCGGCCTACGACGGCGACGATGCGCCGGTGTTGTTGTCGTCGGACGCGGATCATCCGGCGGTTCAGGCGCGATTGGCTGCGGGCGACAAGCTGATTGCGGCGCCGGACGCGCAGCCGGGTGAGCGGCTTGTCGATGCGGTCGCGATGATGGACAAGCTGCGCACCGCCGGGCCGTGGGAGAGCGAGCAGACTCATGACTCGCTGCGCCGATTCTTGTTGGAGGAAACCTACGAGTTGTTCGACGCGGTGCGCAGCGGCAACGCCGACGAGCTTCGTGAGGAACTCGGAGACGTGCTGCTGCAGGTGTTGTTCCACGCCCGCATCGCTGAGGACGCTCCTCAGCATCCGTTCACCATCGACGACGTCGCCGGTTCACTGCTGCGCAAGCTCGCCAACCGGGTGCCTGCCGTGCTCGCGGGTGAGCCGATCTCGCTGGACGAACAGCTGGCGCAATGGGAAGAGCGCAAGGCCTTGGAAAAGCGGGAGAAGTCCCGTAATTCGTCGATGGATGACGTACCGACGGGCCAACCCGCATTGGCGTTGGCGCAGAAGGTGATTGACCGCGTCAGTCAGTCCGGACTGCCCGCCGACCTGATCCCGGCAGCGATCACGAGCGTTGGGGTTTCGGTCGATGGGGATGCGGAAAACGGTTTACGGACGGCGGTTTTGGAGTTCATGGATACCGTTCGCACGGCGGAGAAGGCGATCGCAGCCGACCGTCGTGGCGAGGACGTTCCAGAGGAACTCGACATCGCGTCGCTCGGGGTGGTCACCGAGGAGGAATGGCGGGCGTTCTGGCCGTCCGCCGAGGCCGCCGAGTCCGTCGAGGAATTGATCGACGGGCCCGTCGAAGACGAAGCTGCGGAAACGGAGCCGGCGCCGGATCGCATCCCGGAGCCGACACCCGAAGATGTCAGCGAAAACGGCGTCGAAACCGCGGAGGAGGAGACGGTGGAGCCGCACCCCAGCTCTTAAACATCGCGTGTGAACCCACTGCGGAAAAATCAAAATATCGCAACAGCTTCACGTTCGACGCAGGCTGATCAGCCGACCAGCCGATCTCCGAGGAACCGGTCGGCACCGGTAACCCCCGGCAGGACGAAGAAGAAGCCGCCACCCACCGGCATGATGTACTCCTCGAGCGGTTCGTCTTTGAGCCGGCTCTGCACGGTGAGGAACCCTTTCTGCAGGCTCCGCTGGTAGGCGATGAAGGCCAGTCCCTGGTCGAGCCGACCGGCGCCGTCGAACCCCCGCGAGTAGTTGAATCCGCGGCGCAGGATCAGGTTCTGCTCGGTTTCGGTCGTGCGCGGGTTGGCCAGCCGAATGTGTGCGTCCAGCTTGATTCGCTTGCCGTCGGGATCCTCGGCGTAGTCGGGATCGGCGAACTCGTCGGCCATGCCTATCGGTGCGCCACTGACCTTGCGGCGACCGATGAGCGCCTCCTGCTCGGCGAGCTGCGTGCGGTCCCAGAACTCGACGAACATCCGGATGATGCGCACTGCCTGATACGAACCGCCGACCGCCCATTCGGGCTCCCCGTCCTCGGGTCCTACCCAGACATGGCGATCCATCAGGGCGCCGTCCTCCACGTCGAGGTTGGCGGTTCCGTCTTTGAACCCCAACAGGTTTCGTGGCGTCGTGGCTGCCGAGGTACGGCCCGCCCCGATCCCCCTGGCGTAACCATCGACCATCCACCGCAGCACCAGGTCACTGCGGGTGCGGCGCATCAACTGCCGCAACGCGAACTGCACGGTGTCGTTGTGCCCAGCCTCGAAGATGATCGACAGGTCACCGTGCGACAGCTTCGGGTCCAGCCGGTCGTTGGCCAGGAACGGCATGGTGACCAGTTCCTTGGGCTTGCGATCGGCCAAGCCGAACCGACCGTCGAACAACGACGCCCCTACACCGACCACGATCGAGAGGTCGTCGGCCGGCGGCTTTTGCCCGAGGATGCCCGAGTCGACGGGCGGATAGGCCGGGTCCCGCGTCTGCGGCGGCTTGCCCGCCATCAGCCCGCGGATCTCCTCGGTGAGCTCCTGCAGCGTCGCCTTTAGGCCCGCCCGGTCTCTCGAGAGCACGTTGAACGACGCCAGCAAGCCCTGCTCGGGGATCGGCAATGTGGTGATCCCGGCTTGGTGTGGCCCCTCAAACGGGACGAATGCAGGCTGCGGAGCGGCGGTCGGCGGGCTGTCCTCGCGCGAACAACCCGCCAGCCCCGCGCCGGCACCCACCGCGACACCGGCACCCAACGCCCCGGTGACGAAACCGCGGCGGGATATTCCCGGTCGGGGTGGGCGCTCGGTCACTGCAGTTTCAGAACTCCCGCGACTTGGGACACGTTCTCGGATAGCCCGGCGAGCTGCGCCTTGAGCGTGTCGATGGTCTTCGGGTCCACCGTGACAGCCGGGCACCGCGGCGACGGATACTGGTCGTTCTCGGGGCAGAACAGCACCCAACCGTCACCCTTGCGCAGCGGCCGCATGGTGTCGAAGATCTCGGTGAATCCGGCGTCGATCTTGCCCAGGAGTGCGGGATCGGCTTCCTTCAGCGCCGGAGTCAACTTGTCGATCGCGGCCTGCGAGCCCTGCAGGTTTGCGTCGAAGTCCCAGAGGTCGGTCTTGGAGTAGCGATCCTCCTCGCCGGTGATCTTGCCCTCAGAGACCTCTTCGATGAGTTCGGCCGCGCCGGTGGCGACGTCGACCGGGGGCACCTCGATCGTCGCGAACTGCTCCTTCAGCGTGGCGATGTCCTTGTCGAGTTGGTCGGCGAAGGGGGCGCCGCCCTCGGTGGTGTTCTTGTTGAACAGCAGGAACTCGAGTCGGTGCCAACCGGTGAAGGTGGGATCGTCTTCGCCCGCGAAGTCGTCGACTCGTGCATCGACCTTCCCGTCGATCTCCTCGACAAGGCCCGCCAGCGGCTCGATGCGCTCCCACGGCACGCGCGACGGCGCGTACGCGTCCTGCGCGGCCTGCAAATTGTTGGCCCGCACCGCGTCGGTGAATATCTTCACGACGCCAACGAGTTCGTCGATCTGTCCGACGGCATACGCCTTGTACTCGGTTGCCGCCTTTTCCGTGAGCGGGTTCGGGGCGGCATCGGCCGCGTTCGTCGTGGTCGCCTCAGCAGGGCTCGTCGCCTCGGTGTCGCCTTCCTTGCTCGAGCACCCGGACACAACCAGCGCCAGGGAAATGACCGGAACCGACCAGGCCAAATACCGTCGCATCAAACCCTCCTCGCAGTAGACGCGTGAACATTACATGGGCTTGCCATAGGAAGGATAGGCACACCTAATCGACGATGGGGTGGGTTTTAGTTAGTCCGCGGTTATGGAAGGCTCTCCTAAGTCATCGCTGATTACCTCCGGATGGCTCGGTCATCGGGCCAGAGCAGTCCTCAACCCATGGGACGATGGTTTGAAACCAAAGTTGGTTGAGGAGTCCGGTGTCGCCAGTCCGTTGGCTGCGGGTTGTCGCGGTAATAGGCGCGACAGCACTGCTGTTGGCTTCCAGCTGCTCGTGGCAGCTGGGCATCCCCATTCCCGAAGGTGTGCCGCCTCCGGCGGGCGATCCGGTGCCGCAAATCGATACCCACGCCAAGGGCAGGCCCGCCGACCAGCTGCGTGACTGGGCCGCCGAACGGGCACCGGCGCTTGGCATACCGATCGCCGCGCTCGAGGCGTACGCCTACGCGGCCAGGGTCGCCGAGGTGGAGAACCCCGACTGCCACCTGACCTGGCCCACGCTGGCAGGCATCGGCATGGTGGAAAGCCACCACGGCACCTATCGAGGAGCGCGCATCGCGCCGAACGGCGATGTCACCCCGTTGATCCGGGGTGTGCGGCTGGACGGCACGATGGGAAACCTGGAGATCATCGACAGCGATTCCGGCCTGCTCGACGGCGACCCGGGCCTGGACCGTGCGATGGGCCCGATGCAGTTCATCCCGGAGACGTGGCGGCTGTACGGGGTCGATGCGAACAACGACGGCAAGGTCAGCCCGGACAACTTCGACGACGCGGCGCTCTCGGCGGCCGGCTATCTGTGCTGGCGGGGCAAGGACCTCGCCACGCCGCGGGGCTGGATGAACGCGTTGCGGGCCTACAACCTCTCCCAGCAATACGCACGCACCGTGCGCGACTGGGCGACGGCCTACGCAGAAGGCCGCCCGCTTTAGGCGCCCCGTCACCGTGGGCACGCTCTAGGCTCATGCTCGAAGGACGACCAACCCGACCGATCAAGGAGAAGCCAGTGCCCATCATCGAGCAGGTCGGAGCGCGCGAGATCCTCGACTCCCGTGGCAACCCGACGGTCGAGGTCGAGTTGGCGCTGATCGACGGTACGTTCGCCCGAGCCGCGGTGCCGTCCGGCGCCTCGACGGGAGAACACGAGGCGATGGAACTGCGCGACGGCGGCTCACGCTACGGCGGCAAGGGTGTGCAGAAGGCCGTCGAGTCTGTGCTCGACGAGATAGCTCCCGCCGTCATCGGATTGAGCGCCGACGACCAGCGGCTGGTCGACCAGGCCCTGCTTGATCTCGACGGCACGCCGGACAAGTCCCGGTTGGGGGCCAACGCGATTCTCGGTGTGTCGCTGGCGGTGTCGAAAGCCGCGGCCGAGTCGGCCGGGCTGCCGCTGTTCCGCTACGTCGGCGGCCCCAACGCCCACATCCTGCCCGTGCCGATGCTGAACATCCTCAACGGCGGGGCACACGCCGACACCGGGGTCGATGTGCAGGAGTTCATGGTCGCGCCGATCGGTGCGCCGAGCTTCAAGGAGGCACTGCGCTGGGGTGCCGAGGTGTACCACTCGCTGAAGTCGGTGCTGAAGAAGCAGGGCTTGTCCACCGGTCTGGGCGATGAGGGCGGATTCGCGCCCGACGTGGCAGGTACCAAGGCGGCGCTCGACCTGATCCTGTCGGCCATCGAAGCGGCGGGTTACAAAGCAGGCACCGACGTGGCGCTGGCGCTGGATGTCGCGGCCACCGAATTCTTCACCGAGGGAACGGGTTACAGCTTCGAGAAGGAGACCCGTACCGCCGATCAGATGGCGCAGTTCTACGCCGGCCTCCTCGACTCCTATCCGCTAGTTTCGATCGAGGATCCGCTTTCCGAGGACGACTGGGACGGGTGGGTGGCGCTCACCACGGCCATCGGTGACCGTGTCCAGATCGTCGGCGACGATCTCTTCGTCACCAACCCCGAGCGGCTCGAGGAGGGCATCGAGCGGGGAGCGGCCAACGCGCTGCTGGTCAAGGTGAACCAGATCGGCACGCTGACGGAAACACTCGATGCGGTCTCGCTTGCGCACAACAGCGGTTACCGCACGATGATGAGCCACCGCAGCGGCGAGACCGAGGACACCACCATCGCCGACCTTGCGGTCGCGGTCGGCAGCGGCCAGATCAAGACTGGTGCGCCTGCACGCAGCGAGCGGGTCGCCAAGTACAACCAGCTGCTGCGGATCGAGGAAACGCTCGGCGACGCCGCGCGCTACGCCGGTGACCTCGCCTTTCCCAGGTTTGCACCGGAGGCCAAATAGCCCGTGCCCGAAGCGAAACGGCCCGATCCCAAGCGGCGGTCTCCGGCCTCCCGACCAGGTAAGTCGGGAAAGTCGGGTGACATTGCTCGCGGCCCGCGGGCGGGGTCTCCTGCCAGGCGCGAGTCGCGCGCAGCCGAATCGCGGTCCCAGCCGGAGCCCGATGACCAGCGGACTGCGGACTCGATCAGGCAGTCGATCGCGGAAGCCGCCGAACAGCAGTCCGAACAACGGCTGGGTTCGGCGGCGCGACGGGCGGCCATTCTCGCCGCGGTGGTGTGTGTGCTCACATTGACCATCGCCGGTCCGGTCCGCACCTATTTCGCGCAACGCACCGAGATGAATCAGTTGGCGGCGACCGAGGCCAGGTTGCGTGCGGAGATCGCCGATCTGGAGCAGCAGAGGGTAAAACTGGCTGACCCCGTTTACATTGCGGCGCAAGCCCGTCAGCGGCTCGGCTTCGTCAAGCCCGGTGACATCCCGTATGAGGTGCAGCTGCCTCCGACCGCGGCGCTGCCTGGCGAACCGGGCGCAGAAGCCGAGGCCGCGCGGCCGGGTGGACCTTGGTACACGTCGCTGTGGCACACCATCGCCGATACTCCCCACAATGTGCCGACCACTGTTCCGCCTGTGCCTCCCATTCCCCCAACCACCGCTCCTGATGGTGCTCCGCCCCCCGGTGGTTGAGCGGTCGGATCTCGATGCCGTCGCGCGGCAGCTCGGCCGCGAGCCCCGCGGCGTCCTGGAGATCGCGTACCGGTGTCCGAATGGGGAACCGGGTGTCGTCAAGACTGCACCGAGACTGCCTGACGGAACACCGTTTCCGACGCTGTACTACCTGACGCATCCGGTGCTGACGGCGGCCGCGAGCCGACTCGAGTCGTCGGGGCTGATGCGCGAGATGACCGATCGGCTCCGCCAGGACCCGCAGCTGGCCACCGCCTACCGCCGTGCGCACGAGTCATACTTAGCCGAGCGCGACGCGATCGAATCCCTGGGCACCACCTACTCCGGTGGCGGCATGCCGGAACGGGTGAAGTGCCTGCACGTGTTGATCGCGCATTCGCTGGCGAAGGGACCCGGCGTGAATCCGCTCGGCGACGAGGCGTTGGCCGTGCTAACGGTCGAACCAGGCATGGCAGACATCCTCCATCGGGGGGTGTGGGCGTGAGCACCCGAAGGCGAGTGCGAGTGAGGATCGCAGCCAAGCGAGGACCGGAGCGAGCGGGAGCCGAGGCATGAGCAGGGTCGCCGCGATCGACTGCGGTACCAACTCGATCAGGTTGTTGATCGCCGACGTGGTCGACGGTGGCTCGATTGCCGGCTCGGCCGGCGGGAGGCTGCGCGATGTTCATCGTGAGATGCGCATCGTGAGGCTGGGCCAGGGCGTGGACGCCACAGGGCAGTTCGCACCGGATGCGCTCGCGCGAACGAAAGCCGCGCTGACCGATTACGCCGAGCTGCTACGCCGCCACGGCGTTTCGAAGGTGCGAATGGTGGCGACGTCGGCGACCCGTGATGCTGCCAATCGTGACGTGTTCTTCGCAATGACTTCCGATGTGCTCGGCGCCGTCGTCCCGGGCGCGGTTGCCGAGGTGATCACCGGCGACGAGGAAGCCGAGCTGTCGTTTCATGGGGCAGTCGGTGAATTAGACATCGCCGCAGCGCCTTTCGTAGTCGTCGATCTTGGCGGCGGGTCGACCGAGGTGGTGCTGGGGGAGCGGGAGATGCAGGCCGGCTTCTCGGCCGACATCGGTTGTGTCCGTCTGACCGAACGGTGCCTGCATACTGATCCGCCGACGGCGGTGGAGGTGGCGGCCGCGCGCGAAGTGGTGCGCGAACGACTGGGGGAGGCGCTGCGCGTGGTGCCCGTCGAGCGGGCACGGACCTGGGTCGGTGTGGCCGGAACCATGACCACTCTTTCGGCGCTGGCTCAACGCATGACGACGTATGACCCGGCGGCTATTCACCTGTCTCGCGTCGGGTTCGGCGATCTGCTGCCGATGTGCGACGAGGTGATCGCCATGACACATGACCAGCGCGCAGCGCTGGGACCGATGCACGAGGGTCGGGTCGACGTGATCGGCGCGGGCGCAATCATCGTCGAGGAGCTGGCGAATGCGTTGGGCGCGCGGGCCGGCATCGACGAGCTGGTGGTCAGCGAGCACGACATCCTCGACGGCATCGCGCTGTCCATCGCCTAAGAGTTGACCCGTAATGGGTCATGCTGCGCCACACAGCTTGTGGGGCTGTGTTTTCCGGCTGGTCCCGCGACGTCCAGACTTTTGGTCTGGTCTGTTCGGGGGTGGCCGAGTGCTGCTGAGTGTGGTGTGTTGTGTGGGGGATGGTGTGTGGGTGGTTGCGATTTGAGGATTTGCGTTTGAAGGGGTTGGGGGGTGGTGTATGGATTGAGGTGTTGGGTGAGTTTGATGGGCACTGCAGAGGGTGTGATAGCGTACGGTTGTGAGGGGGAAATAGAGCTGTGGGATAACGCTCTCGGGTGATACGAGTGTGCAACGAAGGATATTCGATGGGGTGTGCGGGTGTGTGGTGGTGTGAGTATGAGTGTGCGGATGGTGTAGTGGTAGCATAGGTGTTTAGATCTCTGCTGCACCAGCTGGGGGATTTAGAGCGCAGCACGCGGGGGTGCGTTATGGGATTTGAGTTGTGAAGAGCTCTGATTTCCCAAGCTGCGCGTAAGTACTGGCGAGTTCGGTGCACTGGTTGGTGGGGTTAGAATGTGTCAGCAGCGATATTGCTGGGATTGTGCGGCGTGTCGATGTGTAGTCGACAACTGGATATTGAGCGGCGGTGTGCTGCGGGTTGAGGCAGAGGTGCGACGATGCGGGCGAGCACGACGTGGGCAGCGTCTCGACATGGCGCGGCGTAGAGTTGTTTTCACACGCACAGCAGGTCAGCACGGTGGCGGCGACTAGAGCTTGAATCGTAGAGGCGCGGTGGCGAGCACAGCATTCCTGGTTCCAGCGCCTGCGAGCTCTCGGGCATCTCGATCTCCGAGGTGCGACAGGCCGACACGGCATCAAACATCGCGTGGGTGCGCATCGGCCACCGCGAACAACCGCGCTTGCGGGAACGCGACTGCTCGCGCGGCTCGATGGTGGGCGGAAAAAGGCGTTCTGGGCGTGTCGGGCACGTCGACACAGGTTCCGTGAGGGACAGCGTCGACGGCAAGCCAGGAACGGGCGTGTCCCACGGCAACAGGGCGAGCGACGCGGGCGAACAAACGGCAAGGGCGTACCCAATCGTGAACGTGCGAGATCGCGATGGGGAGACACGACGCCCCAACGTCGCACGACAAACATCGGTGAGTGCGCGAACAGTGTAGGAAGAAAGCGAGAGGAGGGGGAGGGAAAAATTGTGCTTAGCAGAGGCCACCGGGTGGTGGCTGCCGGTCCTGGCCGGTCCGGCAGCGGATACTGCTGGTGGCTGGTGCCGGTTGACTGAGCCCTCCCACTCTTGCTGGGAGGCCAGCCACGCCGCAGGGCGTGGGCAAGTCGGTAGTCGACACGCGCGGTGCGTGGATCATCAGGATCAGCGATGTCGACGCAGGCCGCCAGGATGGCGGAGATGACGTCGCGATCCCCATGGAGTCCGCAATGCGGGCACGCGTGGGTGCGCTGGGACAGCGACTTCGGAACCCGGGCACCGCATAGGCAGTGCTGGCTGAGCGCGGTGAAGTGGGTGCCGGCGCGGTAGAGCTGGCCACCGGTGGCAGCGCATTCACGTTTGAGGGCGGCCACGAGCATGCCGGGGCTAAACAGGGCGATGCGTGTGCCCCACAACCGGGCCCATGTCGAGATCCGGCAGTCCTCCACCGTGATCACGTTGCCGTGGGCGGCCACGATCCGCGCCGCCATCTGCTGGGCGCGGGCCTGTTTGGCCTGGCTCGCGCGGCCGGATTCGGCGGCATGATCGGCACGCACGCGGTTGTATCGGCGGGATAGGCAGTCGTGGCGGTAGCCGCGCAGCGGGACCCCATCAGCACGGGCATGCCGCGGCCCACCCGGATTGAGCACCCGTTTGGGGGACAACCCGGCCGCGGCGCGGCGGGCCGCACGGGTCTGCTGCCGTGGTGAGGGACCGTACTGGTCGGAGTTGGTATTGCGCCGCGACCGATCCAGCGCCCGCTGCCGCGCCCTGGCCTTGCGTGCGGCTTTGTGCGCCGTGAGTTGTTGTTCGGCAGTGCAGGTGATCTGGTCGATCAGCAGCTGCTCGGGCCGGTCGGCCGGGAAGGATGCCAGCGCAAGGTTGGACACGTTGGCGTCCACCCCGGCGCGCCGATCGGTAGGAATCTGAGTGCGCCGGGCCTGGGTGGACGGTGCCTGGTAGCCGGCCTGATGCACCAGGAGATGCGCGTAGAAACGCCACCCACCGGGCGCCCGGCGGTCGCGCACCCGCACCAGGTCGATCTTGTGCCACACGGTGGGGTCGGCCAGGAAATGACACAGATGCGTCCACTGCCCAGCGCCTTGGGCAAGCCGCACCGGCAGGACGAGATCCCCACTGGGCAGCCCGGTGAACACCACCGCCAGCGCCCCAGCATGCTGCCGCCACGACCCGCTTACGGGCTTCTTCGGTGCGGGCAACCGTGCTGGTTGGGCAGGATCGACGACCCGCCCGGGAGGCCAGCAGCGGCCGCGGCGCTGGTCACCGACGCGGGTAGCAGTGGGTGCCGATAGGTGCCCAGATGCCCGTCGAGGGTGCCGACCAGGCGGTAGGTTTCCCACACCGGTTTGGTTTTGGTGTGGGAGCGGGCCCGCCCGGGGATGCGGGTGAAGTGCCACCACGACCCGACCCGCGGCGGACCGTGCCGGCGCCCTGACACGTCGGGGAACAGGTGCCGCTCAACGGTTTCCCACACCTCGTCGGCCACATGCGGCCCGATTGCTTTGGTCAGATGGTGCCGCATCCAGCCGCTATTCTCGATATGCGCTTTGGCCGCCGCCTCGATTCCCTTACGGGTCAACCCGAGCCGATCCCGCACCGCTTTCACATCGGCGGCGCGCTCATGGTGGGCGGCCCACAACGCCCGGCACCTGTGCTGGGCGTCGCGCTGCAACGCCCGCCGCAACCGAAACACCGTGTCCCAGTGCCGCTCCAGCAGCCGGTGTAGCTGCTTATCGGAGGCGTCGAGCTCGAGGCGAATCACCGACACCGGACCGTCGTATTTGAAGTTCGGCACCTTCGACTTACCCCGCCGACGTGGACCCACCACCCCAGAATCGGTGGTGGTGTCGGTCGGCGTGGCTGCCATAGGCGATATGCAACCACACAGCACCGACAACAATTCCTTACCACGCCGCCACCGAAACCTGTTGCCGCTCACCGGGCTGCACCACACACAGTTCCGCACCGTCTATGCCCCGGCACAGCAGCGGCCGTGGCGGATACCACTGGCCGTCAGGGTGCTGCTCGTGCTGGTCCACATACCGCACCAACCTGACCACCCGGGCACTGGCCGCGCTGTTCGACACCAGCCAATCGCCGCTCGACCGGATCACTCACCACCTGGTGCCCACACTCCAAATCACCGCCGAACTATGAACCCTCAAGACCCACACACACAATTACGGGTCATCTCCTAGGGCGAGCCTTTGCGCGGCGTTTCGTCGGGTCGTGCTGGCCGGCGAGGGTCGCGGCCAACAGCAACATGCCCACACCCAATCCGAAGTGCAGCCAGTTGTCGGCGTTGTTCACCGGAACGACGTTGGCGGGGCTGCCGTGGTCGATGAGGAGTCCGAACACCCACAGGGCGAGGTAGGCGAACCCGCCAATGAGAAAGAAGGCGCGTGCGTTGGCATAAGTCCGCGCCATCGCGAGACCTGTGACGCCGAACGCCAGGTGGACGACGTTGTGCAGTCCGGATACGGCGAAGATTCCGAACAGCTTCGCGCCGGAATGGTGGCCTGCCCACTGCAGCTCGCCGTAATCCGTCGTCACGCCCGGGATGAACCCCAGCACGCCCACGATCAGGAACGCGGCGGCGACTAGCACAGCGGCGCCCTGAACCGCCATGATCTTGTGGGTCGTCGCCATTGCCTCGCCTCCCTTCGACCCGCTTATTGACGGGTCGGCAGGTTAGAGAAGTACCCCGGCGACGGGCCGGCTAATCGATGAGCCGGATGGCGGCGAGACGCGCTTTCGGCAGCGCCTTACGTTGCAGTTCGGGGGATTGCCGCAGTGATGGCCGTTGTCGCATGCATTGCAATGACAGTTGCAGCCGCCGGCCTTGGTTTCTGACACTCGCATCGCTGTTCAACTCCTCTGTCGCTCTGACCGCCTGGTTAGGTGGGAGCAGAGTTCACTAGCACGGACGCATATCAACATATGCCGACATAACAATAGTTCGTGTCCCTCTGGAAATAAAGCAAAGTCGGCGCCTACTCAGGCCTGAGCCGAGGCCGGCTCCGGCGGTCCGTCCGTCAGCGTGCGGTGTCCGTTCGTTGCGTGGCCGTTCGACTGCCGACTCATCTCGACGGCCTTGTCGGTGTACACGCGATACCCGAAATCAGGGCGATAGCCATGGATCTCCGGCGTGTCGAGATCGCGGATGAATGACAGGATCTCGCGGCTGAACACCTGCCCCGGAACCAGCACCGGGAACCCGGGCGGATACGGCGTGACGAACGTTGCGGACACCACATCGGTACCGGCCTCGAGCTTCTCGAAGATCTCGTCGCCGGTCAGGTAGTCGCAGTTGGCGTCGTTGTAGGACAGGTAGAAGGCGCGCCGGACATCGCCCTCCGGGGTGTCCTCGGGGCCGCTGGGGTCGCGGAAGACTTCGTGGAATCCACTGAAGTCAGGTTGCGAGACGGAGGGGACGGTCAGGTCGGGAGACCCGCTGCTCGAACCGGCTGCGCTCGCCGAGCCCCATCTCGGAGATGTGCTCGTCAAGCTCCCCGGCGATCTTGACCAGGAGCTCGACGAGAAACGCCACCGAGCTGCGGGTGGTGCCGATGTTCGTCATGAACAACACCGAGTTGCGCGACGTTTTGTTGATCTGCACGCCATGGCGATCCATCAACTGCTCGCGCTTGAACGTGTCGCCGTCGTAGCCGGTGCGCCCGATGGACAACGTGATCCGGGACGGGTCAAGCACGAACTCGTCCTTGTCCCATGCGGACATCATGTTGCGCAGCCCCGACCGCAGCGGCTGCCCGATGCCCGACGGGCGGAACTGATCGGGAATCAAGTCCGATGTGCGCAGGCACGTCATGTACTTGCTCAGCAGCGGATGGTTGTCGATCGCGTCGCGCAGCTGCATCGCGTTCTCGATCTGGCGCTGCACGAGCTCGACGCCTTCCAGAGCGACCTGCCTGCGTCCGAGGTCGAGCGAGGCCAGAATCTGGTAGTTCGGCGAGGTCGACGTGTGCGCCATGTAGGCCTCGTGGAAGGGCTCGGCCACCTTCTGGTCGAAATCCTGGTCGAAGACGTGGATCATCGAACCCTGCCGCAGCGACGTCAGGGTCTTATGCGTCGACTGCGTCGCGTATACCCGCACTCGCGCCTTCGCCGGATCCGGCATCAGCCGCCGGTTCACCAGCTCGCGTCGGTCGGCGGGCGGTTCGCGTCCGCTTCCAATCTCGCT
This sequence comes from uncultured Actinomycetota bacterium, assembly GCA_963800125.1. Taxonomy (GTDB): domain Bacteria; phylum Actinomycetota; class Actinomycetes; order Mycobacteriales; family Mycobacteriaceae; genus Mycobacterium. The sequence goes on from CAWDAC010000032.1 coordinate 175,517, forward strand.
TCGAACTGCCGCGTGTAGTTCTCGTCGCACAACTTGTCCCGCAGCGTTCGGGCGGCCGTCATCGCCGTGCGGTTGCGGTACACCGGGTGGAAGCGCGCGAACGCGAACCACGCCTCGTCCCACAGGAATACCAGGTCGGGCTTGATTGCCTCCATCACCCGCTGAACGTCGTAGACGATGCCGTCGAAGGTGCAGTTTGTCAGCGACATCATCTTGACGCGGTCGAGCTTTCCGGCCCGCTTCAGTTCTAGCAGCTTCGACTTGATCTCGCGCAACGGCACTGCCCCGTACATGGAGTAGTCGGGCAGTGGAGGCCTCCAGGTAGATGACGTGCGCGCCGGCCAGCATCATCCCGTAGTGGTGGGACTGGTGGCAGTTGCGGTCAAGCAGCACAATGTCGCCTGGGGCCACCAATGATTGGGTGACCACCTTGTTGGCCGTCGAAGGCCGTTGGTGACGAAGAACGTGTGCCGGGAGCCGTAGGCTGCCGCCGCCAGTTGCTGGGCGTCGCGCAGCGGTCCGGTGCGTTCGAGATGCGAGTCCAGACCGCCGCAGGTAGCCGACGTCTCGGCCATGAACACGTCGAGGCCGTAGAAGCCGACCATGTCTTTGATCCAGTGCGAGTTGACAATCGACTTGCCCTGCGAGATCGGTAGCGCGTGGAAAACGCCCGTCGGGCGGTGGCTGTATTGGTTGAGCGCGCTGAAGAACGGGGTGCGGTAGCGCGCTGCGACGCCCTGCAGGATCGACAGGTGCCGAGCAAGCCCTCGCGCGCGTGGAACATCCGGCGGAAATGTTGGCCGAGCCGTCCGGCGATCTCTTCAACCTCGATCTCGGTCATGAGGTAGAGGTCGAGTTCGGGCCGCAGCTTGGCCAGCGATGTCGCGAGAATCTCGGCCCGCTCGTCGGGCGACTTGTGGTCGTCCAGCTCGTCGGAGATCTTGGTGTCGACGAACTCGGCCAACGATGACAGGTCGCGGGTGGACTGATGCGAGAACCGGCGACGGATCACGACGGCCTGCAGGTTGACGTTGAGCCGCGAGAACAGCCGCGCCACGCGGGAGAACTGCGGTGTGCCGGATATGCCCAGTACGGCTCCAGCGGGGTCAGTGTCGCCAGCAGATCCTTACAGATTGCGACGTACTCTTCCCTGAGCTCGCCGCTCGTCGTCGGCTTCGTGAGCCGGTCGGCCGCCTCCTCCAATCGGCACCAGGCGTCGCCGCGGAGCTGCCAGACGCTGTTGTAGGCACGCGAATTATCAGTCATAGTGGGCCCTTTCACGCGGGACTAGCGTGGCAGAGCAAACCGATCCGGCAGGCGGCCGGCACACGAACGCTGAGCGACTATCGCGTGACGAGGGTTCGCTTGGAACTTGCTTAGCGTGTGCGGACGAGGCCTGGTGTCACCGGCGCTGTTTCTGGCTGTCGATCAGGGTGATCGCGTTCGTTGAATCGGCGGAGGCCCTCGAAGGTTTCGGGCGCGAAGATGGAGCGGCTGAAGCACTCCGCCTCGATGCGCAGGCCGTCGTCGAGCGGTCGGCACTGCCCGTTTCGAGCGGCCTCGAGATCGGTGCGTAGTGCGGGCTGGGGGAGTGCGGCGATGGTCTCGGCGAGTTCGATCGCACGCCGCACACACGTCCCGCTGGGGACAACTTGGTTGACCAGCCCGATCCGTTCGGCCTCGCGCGCATCAATGACCCGACCGGTGATGATGAGCTCGATCGCGCGGCGATAGCCGAGGATGCGGGTGAGCCGTTGGGTGCCGCCGTCGGCCAGCCCGATGTTCCACCGTCGGCAGGTCACCCCGAACGTGGCGTGCTCGTCGGCGATCGCGAGATCGGTCCAGCACGCCCACTCGAGGCCGCCGGCGTAGGCGACTCCGTTGACCGCCGCGATAGTGGGCTTGTAGATGTCTGTCCACCGTGACGGGCCGAGCACGCCGTCTGCAGGGCTGGCGTCTACCGCGAGCTCACCGGCGAGGGCCGCCTTGAGATCGCCCCCGGCACAGAATGCCCGGTCGCCCGCGCCGGTGAGGACGCCGACCAGTGCGTTGTCGTCGGCGCGGAAGCGGTCCCACGCATCGACGAGCTCTCGATGTGTCTGCGGCCCAATGGCGTTCATACGTTCCGGCCGAGTGATGGTGATGATCGTGACGGGACCGCGCTGCTCGTAGACGAGATGCTCGTAGTCGCTCACTGGGACCACTCCAGCCGCTCGTCGAGGGTGGCGTGGAAGCGCCCGATCGCGCTTTCGTGTCGGCCGAACTCCAAGAAGGCGTTGGCGCCGGCACGCAGGCCGCGCTGCACCCCCTCCGACATCTCGTTGTCCTCCACTCCACCAGCGTCAAGCAGGCTGCGTGCTCTCGCGGCACCGTCGGCGTTGGCCGACAGCTTTTCGGCGACGTCGGGGGTAACCATGGCGTAGATCGTGACGGTGGAGTGATCGACGTCGACCGGGTCGATCGTTATCAACAGCATCTGATCGGGGAAGGTCGCGAACATGACGTTCGGGAACAAGTGATACACGTAAGTCACGCGACGGTCGACGGTCCACGTCGATTCAGGGCGGTCACGTAGTCGCTCAATGTTTTGGTACGGGAACGTGATTCGAGTGTTCGGACCGAACCCCTCGACGACGTTCAGATCGTCGTATTGAATCGGATAGAAGGTGTCCTTGTGCGTCGAGCGGATGTGATAGCCCTCCAGGAACTGCTCGACGAGAACCTTCCAGTTCATCGGCCGGGGAGTGGGTTTTACTGCCACAAGCCGGTTGGCCGGCATCAGCTTGTCGCGCCATGGGCTGCCGTCGGCCAGGGCCGCCATCGCGGCGTCGGCGTGCCGCCGCCACTCGTCGCTCCCGGAGGGCTGCAGTGGGCCGATGACGATCAGCCCGTCCACCTCACGGCTGTCGACCTCGACCAGCCCGCGGGTGGGCATGTCGAGGTCGGGGAACGCGTCGGCGTGCGGGACGTGTGACAGCGAGCCGTCGAGGCGGTAGGTCCAGCCGTGATAGCGGCACACCAGCGCATGCGCACAGCCGGGGCCTTCGACGAGGGCCAGCCCGCGGTGCCGGCACGCGTTGCGGAACACCCGTGCCCGACCATCCCGGCCACGGACTGCGAACAGGGGCACGCCGAAGGTGACGCGTTCGGCGTGGTCGCCCGGGTCGGGGATCGCTGCGGACGGTAGGTACACGCTCGGAAATGAGCGCAGCGTCTCGAGCTCATGCGTGAATCGGGTCGGGTCCAGGTAGTTCTCGACCGGCTCCCGCCAGGCGTCACCTTCATCGGTCGTGCCCGCGTCGAGATGCGCGAGGATGCGGCGAACGATCTCCACATCCTCGGCGACCGACGACTTTGTCGGAGTGCTCATACTGTGTGAGTATCACACTATGAGCGTCACGCGTCAACAGTATTGTGAGATGGGAGAAGATAGGTGCGTGCCCGAAGCCGCAGTCGATGAGCGCCGCGCCCGCGTGGCCGATTTGGTCGGCGACCGCCCGCTAAGCGCGCGATCCGTTCTTGCCACGGCGTTACTGGGCGCCGACCAACCTCACCTCACGGTCGGGGAACTCGTTGGGGTGGCCTCATTGTTTGGCATCAGCGACGGCGCGGCCCGCACCTGCTTGTGGCGCATGGTCTCCAATGGGGAACTCGCCAGCGACGATGGCACCTACGCGCTCGCGGGCGGCTTGCTCGAACGGCGGCAACGCGTCGACGAGGCATCCCGGCTCGACGACACCGCCCTTTCACTGTGGGATGGGACGTGGGAGTTGGCGGTCGTCTCGCTGGAACGCCGATCAGCGACCGATCGGCTCGCGCTCCGCAAGGCCGCCACGGCGCTGCACCTCGCCGAATTACGGGAAGGCATCTGGTTGCGGCCCGACAACCTCGACCGAAACCGCTTGCCGACACTGCGCGCCGTGCTGGACCAGCAGTGTGTTCACTTCCATGGCGCCGCCACCGACATACCTGCCGAGACCGTGAGATCGCTATTCAATCTTGATGATTGGGCAGTCGACGCACACCGGCTCACCCTGGCTATGCGTAACGAGCTCGATATCGAAGCCGGTCGGGGCCGACGACTTCACCTATCAGTTCGCGTTATCCATCACCGTCGTCCGACATCTTGAGCTCGACCCACTACTCCCCGCCGAGCTCATCCCACGTCAATGGCCGGGGTCCGCCCTGCGCAGCACCTACCGTCGCTTCGACGAGGTGTTCAAGCAACGGCTGAACAACGCGTTCCGCTGAGGAGTGCGCCTACGGCGCAGAGTCAGCCCCGAAGGATCGGCTTCAGCGCATGGAGCACTGCCGGGTCCTCGATCGTCGACGGCAGTGGTTCATCCTTGCCGTGAGCGATGCCCCTCATCGTCTTTCGCAGGATCTTGCCCGACCGCGTCTTCGGCAGCGCACTCACGACGTCGACCAGTTTGAAGCAGGCGACCGCGCCGATCTCGTTCCGGACCGCCTGCACCAGTTCCCCGGCGAGGCCGTCGTCGGAGGCGCCCGCTTTGAGAACGACAAGGCCGCGGGGCACCTGGCCCTTGATTTCGTCGGCGACACCGATCACCGCGCACTCCGCCACCGCCGGGTGGGCGGCCAGCACCGCCTCGATCGATCCGGTGGAGAGGCGGTGCCCGGCGACGTTGATGACGTCGTCGATGCGGCCCATCACGAACAGATAGCCGTCCTCGTCGATGAAGCCGCCGTCACCGGTGAGGTAATAGCCGGGGTGTTCGCACAGATACGACGCTTCGTAGCGGTCGTCATCGCCCCACAGCGTCGGCAACGTTCCCGGCGGCAGCGGTAATTGAAGGCAGATCGCGCCCTCCTCGCCCGGCGAGCACTCGGATCCGTCGATGTGGAGGATGCGAACGTCATACCCGGGCATCGCCACCGACGGTGACCCCGCCTTGATGGGCATCGGTTCCAGGCCCATGGGATTGGCCGCGATGGCCCAGCCGGTCTCCGTCTGCCACCAATGGTCGACCACCGGGATGCCGAGCTTCTCCGATGCCCAGGCGTAGGTGTCGGGGTCAAGCCGCTCGCCGGCCTGGAACAGATACTTCATCCCCGACAGGTCGTATCGGGTGAGGTGGCTGGCGTCGGGGTCCTCTTTACGGATCGCCCTCAGCGCGGTCGGGGCCGTGAAGAGCGCCTTCACACCGTGTTCGGACGCGACCCGCCAAAACGCGCCGGGGTCAGGGGTTCCTATCGGCTTCCCCTCGTAGAGCACGGTCGTGGCGCCGAGCAACAGCGGCCCGTACACGATGTAGGAGTGGCCGACCACCCAGCCGACGTCGGAGGCGGCCCAGAACACCTCGCCCGGCGCGATGTCGTAGATGTTGCGCATGCTCCACAGCAGCGCGACAGCGTGCCCACCGTTGTCGCGGACGATTCCCTTGGGTTTCCCGGTCGTGCCCGACGTGTACAGCACGTACAGCGGGTCGGTGGCCGCGACGGGAACCGCATCGACCGGCTGGGCACTGGCCATCAGCTCGTGCCAGTCCACGTCGCGTCCGGCCACCGTCTCGCAGGGATGCTGGTCACGTTGCACGATGACGCAGACCGGCGGGGCGTGTTCGGCCATGGCGAGGGCGGCGTCGATCATCGGCTTGTATTCGACGGTGCGGGTCGGCTCGATGCCACACGACGCGGTCACGATGGCGGCGGGGCGGGCATCGTCGATGCGCGTGGCCAGCTCGTGCGCGGCAAAGCCGCCGAACACCACCGAGTGCACCGCGCCAAGCCGGGCACACGCCAGCATCGCGATGACGGCCTCGGGGATCATCGGCATATAGATCACGACGCGGTCGCCCTTGCCGACTCCGAGATCCCGTAGACCGCCTGCGAATCGCGCTGTCTCATCGAGCAGTTCGCGGTAGGTGTACGTGCGCTGCGAGCCGGTCACCGGCGAGTCGTAGATCAGCGCCGCCTGATCGCCGCGGCCGCCTTCGACATGGCGGTCCAGCGCATTGGCGCAGGTGTTCAGCTCGGCGTCGGGGAACCAGCGGTAGAACGGCGGGTTCGAGTCGTCGAGGATCCGGCTCGGTTCACGTGTCCACGTCACGCCTTCGCGGCGTCGGCCCAGAAGGCCGTGGGGTCTGAAAGGCTGGCGTTGAACAGTTCCCGGTATCCGCCCATATCCGCACGGTAGCCCCGTTACGTCTGCTCGCGCAGGGAAGTCACTCCTGGAATCGGTAGCCCATGCCCGCTTCGGTCAACAGGTGCACGGGATGTGACGGGTCGTTCTCCAGCTTGCGCCGCAGTTGCGCCAGGTACACGCGCAGGTAGTGCGTTTCCTTGGCGTACGCCGGCCCCCACACCTCCTTTAGGAGCTCCTCGCGGCCGACCAGCTTCCCGCGGTTGCGGACCAGCATCTCGAGCATGCCCCATTCGGTAGGCGTCAGATGGACCTCGGAGCCGTTCTTGGTCACCTTCTTGGCGGACAGATCGACGGTGAACGACGATGTTTCGATGACGGGCTCGTCGGTCTCTGATGCCGCGGCGCCGCGGCGCACCGCGGCCCGCAGTCGGGCCAGGAATTCGTCCATGCCGAACGGTTTGGTGACATAGTCGTCGGCCCCCGCATCCAGGGCCTCCACCTTGTCCGAGGAATCGGTGCGGGCGGACAGCACGATCACCGGCGCGGTCAGCCAGCCCCGCAGGCCCGCCAGCACGTCGATTCCGGACATGTCGGGCAAGCCGAGGTCCAGCACGATGACGTCGGGCCGGTGGTCGGCGGCAGAGCGCAGCGCTTCGGCCCCGGTGGGGGCGGTGGTGACCTCGTAGCCGCGCACCGACAGGTTGATGCGCAGAGCCCGCAGGATCTGGGGTTCGTCGTCGATCACGAGCACCCTGGTCTTCGACGATGTCATGCCGCCCCGTCCTTCGGCGCGGCCAGGTCGATCTCGACGGTCAGCCCGCCGCCCGGGGTGTCATTCGCGGAAATGGTGCCGCCCATCGCCTCGACGAAGCCGTGGGCGACGGAAAGGCCGAGGCCGACACCGATGCTGTTGTCGTGATCGCCGAGTCGCTGGAACGGTTCGAACAACTGCTCTTCGGCGCCGCGCGGGATGCCGGGCCCTTCGTCGATCACGGCGATCAGCACCCGGTCGCCCACTTGGCCCGCGTTGACCCGCACCGGGCTGTCGGGTGCATACCGCAGCGCATTGTCGATCAGGTTGGCCAGCACTCGCTCGAGCAGCCCGCTGTCGGCCATCACCACCGCATCGTCGACTTCGACCTTCACCCGGTCGAGTCCCCCGCGGCCAAAGCCAGTGATTCCCTTGCTGATTCCCAGCAGCGCGCGCTGCACGGTCTCCTCGAGGTACACCCGGCGCAGTTCGGGCCGCACCACTCCGGCGGCCAGCCGGGACGAGTCGAGGAGGTTACCGACGAGCGCGGTCAGCTGGTCGATGGACTCCTCGATGGTGGCCAGCAGTTCGGCGGTGTCTTCGGCCGAGAAGTCGACGTCGCTGCTGCGCAGGCTGGACACCGCGGCCTTGGCGGCGGCCAGTGGTGTGCGCAGGTCGTGGCTGACGGCGGACAGCAGTGAGCGGCGCAGTTCGTCGGCCTGTGCGATCGCTTCGGCCTTGCCGGCCTCTTCGGTCAGCTCGCGTTGCTTGACCAGCCCTGCGGCCTGCTTGGCGACCGCCCCCAGCACCCGGCGGTCCCGGGCGGGGAGTTTTCGTCCGGCCAGCAGCATCCAAAATTCGTCGTCGCCGACCTCGATGGCTGTGTCGGCGGTGTCCACGTCGGTACACGGGTCCTGCCCCACGCAGGCGACGATTTGGCCTTCCGATTCGCCGTCCCGCATCCGCAGCATGCTCACGGCACGTTGGGAATACGTTTCTCGGACCCGCTCCAACAATGTTTCGAGATCGGCTCCCCGGAGCACGGATCCGGAGAACAATGCGAGCAGTTCGGCCTCCTGCGACGCCCATCTGGCTTCGCGAGCCCGGCTCGCGGCTCCGTCGACAAGCGCGGCGACCGCAACCGCGACAAGCAGCAGCACCACAATGGTGACCGCGCTGTCGGGCTCCGCGATCGTGAAGGTGTGCCGCGGTTCGACGAGGAAGTAATTGAGCAGCAGACCCGACAGCACTGCGGACAGGGCGGCCGGGGCCACGCCGCCGAGCAGGGCTACCACCAGCACACCGATGAAGAACAGGGCGCTCTCTCCGCTGACTCCCAGGAACGGGTCGAGCAGCAGGACGATCAGCGCGCAGATGGCGGACGGGACCACAAGGGCGGCAAGCCAAGACGTGAGGTGGCGCTGCCGCGGCGAGAGCGACGCGAGTGACCACCCGCGCTTGGCCTCGGGGTGGGTCACCATGTGGACATCGATCTTCCCCGACTCCTGGACCACCGCCGCGCCGATGCCCTCGTCGAAGATGCGTGCCCACCGCGACCGTCGCGAGGTGCCGATAACCAACTGGGTGGCGTTCATCTCCCTGGCGAAATCCAAGAGCGCGCTTGGCACGTCGTCGCCCACCACGGTGTGCAGGGTGGCGCCGAGGCTCAAGGCGAGCTCGCGCACCTTACCCATCTGCGGTGCGGACACGCCCGAAAGTCCATCGCCGCGAACGACATGCACAACCATCAGTTCGGCGCTGGACCTCGACGCGATGCGGGATGCCCTGCGCACCAGGGTCTCCGACTCCGGACCACCGGTGACCGCGACCACGACTCGCTCGCGGGCCTCCCAGGTGTCGGTGATCTTGTTGTCGGCGCGATACTTGGCCAGCGCGGCATCGACCTGATCGGCGAGCCAGAGCAGAGCGATTTCGCGAAG
>CAWDAC010000033.1:0-108843 GCA_963800125.1 uncultured Actinomycetota bacterium
CGCGCTGTCGAACGAGCCGCGGTGGCGCAGGATCGCGCCGACCACGGAGCGAAGCGACGCGCTGAGCCCGACCACCAGGTGAGCGAGCAGCTCGTGGTTGGACCAGCGCTCAGACAGGCTGGGACACGACCAGTCCTCGGCGCTGAAGCCCTGCGCGAGGGCGCGGAACCTTTCGTCGTTCGCTCGCAGAAGCTCATGCACGGACATCGAGATGCTCCCGCAGAAAAGCGGTTTGGTCGGCGAGCGCTTGGTCGACCAGCGGTGGGTGGTAGATCTCGAAGTGATCGGAGTCGTAGTGCCGGGCCTCGCCGCGGGGCGCCCGCCGGGCCGCCAGCTCGACGTACTTGGGGTCGATGAGGTTCTCTCGGTCGCACACGCACACCAGCAATGGCACGGTGATGTCGCGGGCGTGCCGGAGCGCTGACGTCAACACCAGGCCGACGGCGTCGGCGGCGGCGACGCGGTTCTCGAAGCGCCCGCCGGGTGGAAGCGTGGAATTCCAGCCCGCTTCGGCGCCTGCGACGGTGACCACGGCCGTGCCGCCGGGCGGGCCGACGATCGGGACATAGCGCCGCCCCCGGCGCAACAGCGCCCGCAGCGCGTCCTCGGCGATGAACGGAGCGAGCCGCAGTGCCGCCGCGACGCCCAGGCGGCGTGCCACCCCGGGTCCGTGCACCATCGGGCACTGGACGACCGCGACCGCGACGTCGTCACGCCTGGCTGCCGTCCGCAGCACATTCATCCCACCCAGGCTGGTTCCCCACAGTCCGACGCGGCACGCGTCGATTTCGGGCAGCGACATCAAGAACGCCAGCGCCTGCTCTACGTCGGCCTGCTGCTCTCGCAGCGAAATATGTTGCCGGGGTTGGCCTTCGGATGCTCCGATATTGCGATAGTCGAACGCCAGCGTTGCAATACCCGCGGCGGCGAAGTGCTGCTCGTACTGCGCCAGCATCATGTCGTGCGTCGCGCCGAAGCCGTGTACCAGTACGACCGCCGGATACGGGCCTGCGCCGGGCGGCAGTGTGAGCCAGGCCGCGCACCGGGTGCCGCCGGAGAGAAAGTCGACCCGATTGGTCGGGATGGTCGTCGGCATAAGCGATCTCCTCATAAGTACGGTGTACGTATGACTAGACTGCTTCACGTACGCTGTACTTGTCAAGGGCGATGAGCCGCTTGCGCGAAGAGTGAAAGGCCGAGCTGATGATGCGGGCACGGTTCACCACCGACGAGATCGCCGCGGCGGCGCTGCGCATCGTCGACGAGTCGGGCGTCGCCGCGTTGAGCATGCGATCGCTGGCCGCGGCATTGGACACCGGGCCGATGACGCTCTACAACTACGTCGCCGACAAGGAGGGCCTGGAGGAGCTTGTGGTGGCCGCGATCGTCGCAGAGGTGCGGCTGCCCGATCCGACCGACGACTGGCAACAGGACGCGTACGCCATCGCCAACGCGATGTGGCAAGGCGTGCGCGCGCACCCGGCGGCAATTCCGCTTGTGCTGACCCGCAGGATGTCGTCGGCGACCGGTTTCGCCGCCGCCGACGCGCTTATCGCCGCGCTGAACCGAGCCGGTCTGGACGACCGCGACCGGCTCGCCGCCTTTCACGCACTACTGGGCTTCGTTACGGGTGGTGCGCAGGCAGATCTGGCGGGCCCACTGGTCGCTGCGCGCATCGGAGCGGTGGCCGGTTCCGAGTATCCGCACGTCGCGGCATTGTCCGAGGTCGCCGTGCGGACGTCGGTGGAAGAGGATTTTGACCGCGGTCTGCGGATGCTGCTCGACGGCATCGCCAGTCGCCGACGGTCTCGCAGGCGCCGCTAGCCGACGGTGCGAGGCTCGATGTCGCGGACCTTTCGGCTCCGGTGGCCCCGCTGCCGCTCCTGCTTGCGGTAGTCGTCGGCGAACTTTGCGACATGGGAGGGCAACGCCCCGGTGGCTACATCGGCCAGGCTGGTCTCCTCCAGCACCGAACGCATGCTCGCCCGCAGCGCCCGCCAGACGTCGGTCAGCGCGGCGGTCGGTCCGGAGTAGGGCAGATCACCGAGCCCGATATCGCGCACGCTGGCCAGCGGGCCGTCGATGCAGCGCAGCACGTCGGCGATGCTGATCTCGGCGGCCGGCCGGGCCAACTCGTAGCCGCCCTCACGGCCGCGGCGGCTGTGGACCAGTCGATCGGTACGCAGATCGGACAGGATGTCGACCAGAAACTGCGGCGGGATGCCCTGCGCCTTGGCCAGGTCGTCGGTCTTGACCAGCGCGCCCTCGTCGGCGGCGGCCAGTTGGATCATCGCCCTGACCGCGTACTCCGCCTTGGCCGACATCCGCATGCTGCGAATTCTGCCATCGACGCGGGTGCGAACCCGACCAGCGTGCTTCACCATCGACGGATGACCACCCGCATCGCCTGCGCTCAGATCCTCCTGCGGATCGGCGACACCGCAGGAAACCGCACCACCGCCAACGCCGCGATCGAGGCGGCCGCGCGCGACGGCGCGCAGATCGTCGTGCTGCCCGAACTGGCGTCCTCGGGATATGTGTTCGCCGACCGCACCGAACTGTCCTCGCTGGCCGAGACCCGCGACGGCCCGGCCATCACCGAGTGGGCCAACCTCGCGGAGGCGTTCGGACTCACCATCGTCGCCGGATTCCCCGAGGCGGCAGGCGACGCGATCTACAACAGCGCGGCCGTCGTCGACCCGACCGGACTGCGGGGCGTCTACCGCAAGGCACACCTGTGGGACACCGAGAACGCCGTGTTCGACCGCGGCGACGACCTGCCGCTGCTGGTGAACACCGACCACGGCCGCATCGGGGTGATGATCTGCTACGACATCGAGTTCCCGGAGTGGGTTCGCACGGTGGCACTGGCCGGCGCGGACCTGCTGTGCGCGCCGGTGAATTGGCCGCTGCTGCCGCGGCCGGAGGGCGAGCGGCCGACCGAGATGGTGCGGGCGATGGCCGGTGCCGGTATGAACCGGATGCCGATCGCGGCGTGTGACCGCGTCGGCGTGGAACGCGGTCAGGACTGGATTGGCGGCAGCGTGATCACCGACGCCGACGGCTATCCGCTCGCGATCGCGGAGTACGGCACACCGAGCCTCATCACCGCCGACATCGACCTCGCCGAGTCGCGGGTGAAGCGGATCAATGCGCACAACGACGTGCACGGCGACCGCCGCACCGACCTCTACCGTCGTACCGCGCTACTGGACTGACGGCGGCGCGTCGGGCGAGGCGCCGGTCAGTGCTCGGACCGACTCGGGCACCGGGATGCCCGGGTTGAGGTCGGGGGCGGGCAGCGGCGCGCCATAGGCAACCGACATCGGCACCACTCCCGCCCACGCGTCCCCGGCGACGTCCTCCTCCGGGTCGTCGGGCCAACCGTCGCTGATCTTCAATGACCAGTTGTCCTCGCCGATCGGCAGCCGTAACGGCATGGTCGCCGCGAGTTCCTTGCGGGTACTGGCCCGTAGTTCGGCGGCCCGGCCGGGGATGAACGAGTCGGTCAGCCGCGCCAGGTACCCGACCTTGTCGGCCTCGGGCACCCGCTCGAAGACGCCGAAGAGCACGGCACTGCGGTACCGGAACGAGGACTCGAATCCGCTGCGCGCCACCACGACTCCGTCCAATACGGTCACCGCGACGGCGGCCGAGGCGCCCGCCGACAGCGCGCGCATCCACGGAGAGCCCGTGGACCCATGGATGACGAGTTCGTCGTCGACCCTGGCGAAGCCGGTCGGGAAGATCACCGGATGTCCATCGCGGACCAGCGCCACGGTGGCCAGCGGCGTGCTGTCCAGAAGTTCGTCGAGCTCGTTGCGCGACGTGCTCTGCATCTCGCTGAGCCGGCTGATCCGGGTCGAGGGCGTCGTCATATGGCCGCCGATTCGGCTCAGTCCGGGATGCCCGAGCCGTCGGGCACCACCACGGCGAACAGGTCGGCAATCGCGGCCAGGCTTGCTGAGTGCATCACCGCTGCGGGCACCGGCTCACCGCCAACCCCGGGGAGCGAGCGGGTCGCGGTCGCCGCGGCCACCACCGTCGGCGCGTATCCGAGGTTGAACGCTCCGCGCGCGGTCGAGTTCACACACATGTGCGTCATGAAACCGGCGAGCACGAGGTTCGACGCGTTCGCGGCCTTCAATCGCTCGTCGAGATCGGTCTGGACGAAGGCGTTCGGATAGTTCTTGACGACCACCGGCTCGCCTTCCCGCGGGGCGACGCGCGCCACGATCGCGCCGCTGTCGCCTTCGATGTCGTAGAGCGATCCGGGACCGTCGGAGTGCTGGATGTGGATGATCGGAATGCCCGCGGTTCGGGCCCGGTCGAGCAGGGCGGCAGCTTCGTCCAGGGCCGACTGCACGCCGTCGAGCTCCATCACACCGCGGGTGTAGGTGTTCTGGCAGTCGATCATGATGAGCGTCGACTCGGCCAGGCTGACCGGTGACTGGGGCAGATCGGCCAGGGCGCGCAGGGTCGTGGGTTCTGACACGCCGCCGAGCGTAAGCGGTCAGGCCGCGGTTGCGGTGGCGATCAGCGCGGGAGCCGCGAAACTCACCATGCCGTCGGCGCCGACGAATCGCGCCAGCCTTTCGGTGGCCTGCGCACGCAGATGCGCGTACTGGTCATCGTCGACGTGCTCGGAGAGCGTCCATCCCCGGATCTCGCTGTAGAGCCAGTCGTCGATCGAGGCGAAGCGCGCCAGGCCTTCGCGGCGGGCGACCGCGACGTCGGGGAAGGACGGCCGCAGCAGATCGGCCAGCGCTCCGGCGGTGCCGATGCTGAACGGCGCCCGCATCGCGTCGGCGGCCCAGTCGCCGAGCTCGTCGCCGAACAGGTCAACCATCGCGGCGAAGCCAGGCAGTTCCTCCACCGCCGCCCACGTCGCGACCGCTGCCCGGCCGCCGGGTCGCAGGACCCGCGCCATCTCGCCGATTGCCCGTGCCCGGTCCGAGAAGAACATCAGGGCGAACTGACAAGTCAGACAGTCGATTTCGTCGTCGTCGATGGGCAGTTCCTCCGCCACGCTGCGGCGGATGTCCAGTCCGGGCGCGAGCCGCTCGGCCATCGCAAGCATGCCCTCGTTCGGGTCGACAGCGACCACCGATCCCGTTGCTCCGACCCTCCGTAGCGCGGCACGGGCGACGACCCCGGTCCCGGCGCCGACGTCGAGAAGGCGATCCCCTTCCACGGGGTGTACCGCATCGAGCATCGGCTCGACCCACTGGTCGAACAGCGCGGGCACCAACGACTCTTCGTAGATCTCGGCGGCAGCCTTCGACAGCTGCCCCGTGGCGATTCGTGACCTCATGCCTCAATGGTCCGCGCCAAAACCCACGCTGTGAAGTTCGAACTTAGAACTGCCGGTATGCGCCGGGCGGTGGCACGATCAACCCATGGGCACGTACCACCAGTATTGTCCGTTAGCCCGCGCGTCGGAGGTCCTCGCCGAGCGGTGGAATCCGCTGATCGTGCGCAATCTGATGTTCGGTGCCGACACGTTCTCGGCCATCGCCAGGGGTGTACCGACGATGTCGCGGTCGATGCTGCTCAAGCGGCTCGAGGAGCTCGAACGCGCCGGGGTCATCGAGTCGAGACAGAAGCCGTACGGGCGGGGTCACCTGTATGCGCTCACCGAAGCCGGCGCCGACCTGGCCGGCGTGATCGACGGGCTCGCGGCGTGGGGCGAGCGCTGGGTGGAGGTCACCCCCGACCGTTCCGATCCCGGTTTCGCCCTGTGGGCCTGGTGCCAGGTGCAACTCGATCGATCGGCGCTCCCAGCCGGCCGGGTCGTCGTCGCCTTCACTTTTCCCGACGAGCGTCCGGGCAATCGGCGGTACTGGCTCTTAGTCGAGCACGGCGAGGCCGAGGTCTGTTACTCCGATCCCGGCGGCGAACCCGACCTTACGGTGGAAGCGCGGTCGCTGGCGTTCGTCGACTGGCACCGCGGCGAACGGTCGTGGCGCGACGTGCTGCGATCCGGTGACGTCACGGTGGCCGGACCGGCGTGGCTGCGGCGGTCGTTTCCGACGTGGAACCGGCAACACCCAGTGCTCACTTCGTGATCGGCAGGACCGCACGCCGAAATCGCGAACGATGCCTACGGGACACCATTGATGCCGGGATGCTGACCGGGGGGGACGTTCGGTGCTGCAGGAGCTGTGACCCCCGGCGTGAACAGGTTGCCGCCGGTGGGATTGATGCCCTTCTCCGTCGGAGTGGGCGGCGGTGCGCTCGATGACGGCGTGGTGGTTGTTGTGGTGGTGGTCGTTGTCGAGGGGGCCTGCCCCCCGTTGTTGCCACAGGCGGCGACCAAGGTGCCTATCGCGATCAGCGCGGAACCACTGGCGACGGCCATCTTGCGACGACTGATTCTGCCGGTACTCACAATTCGTGTCCCATTCCTGTTGAGCAGCCCGTGATTCGCGCTCGCGATGGTGTCGGGCCGCCGCCAATTGAGTTGTTATTTGTTGCGGTGGACGCCGGGCGGTTCGGTAGGCGCAGGCGGCGCCAGAATCTGCGGTGAGAACAAGTTGCCGCCGGTGGGATTGATGCCCTTCTCCGTCGGAGACGGCGGCGCTGCGCTCGATGGAGGCGGTGTCGTTGTGGTCGTCGTCGTGGTCGTGGTCGTGGATGTCGTGGAGGGTGCTTGCTCACCACCCTTGCCGCATCCTGCTGTAAGTAAGCCGATTGTGACGAGGACCCCGCCGCCGGCAACAGCTATTAAGCGACGGGTTGACGAGTTCGAGCTCATGATCCAAATCCTGTCCGCAGAACTGTTGGTCGTCTGCTGCAAGGGCAGCTCGATTTTGGGCTGTCCAACCCATAATAGCGACGCCAGCCACAGCCTCCGCAAGTTACGTCCAGATATTCCAAGGTGACTCACACTTGACTCACAGCGAAAGCGCAGAATCTTATGAGGCTCCAAGTGGTGCGCCGGATTCAGCGGTGGCCGCATTCCACCAGCACCCAGGCGTCGTCGGGATCACGTAATGGGTGGCTTGACCCAGTATTCTGGGTCACCTGGCCCATACTTGTCCGGGGCGGCGCTGAGTAAGTGCTGAGAATTGGATGAGACCGACTCGTCCGCCGAGGAGGTGAAGTCTAATGCTTGTTCTTGGGCCGCGAGGCCGAACGGGGTGTGCGCCGCCTGGGCGGCTGGCGGAACGAGGCGACGTAGTCGACCGCAGCATTTACCAGGGCGCGCAACGGTTCTGGGGTCCCGGTCGCATGAGTAAGCATCGCGCCGCCCTGATGCGCAGCCACCAGAGCGACAGCGAGGTGGCGCGGATCGGCGTCGTCGGTCAGATCGCCGCGGCGACGCATTATCCGCAGTCCGTCCCGGAACAGCGTTAGCCATTGGTCGTACCCCGCGGCCAGGTCGTCGAGGATTCCGTCGTCGGCTTCCAGAAGTTCACCGGTCAGCGAGCCGTAAACGCATCCGCCACGCACATACACCGATTCCGCCTCCGCCACACAGGCATCGACCCAAGCCCGCAGCGCCTGCAGGGTGTCGAGCTGGCCCAGTTGCGGTTGAGTGTGAAAGTCGATGACGTCGTTGGTGCGCGAAGCGATGACTTGTCGGGTCAGATCGCGTTTATCCGCGAAGTAGTGCGTCAGTTGTGATCCGCTCACACCCACTGCTTTGCGCACACCGTCGAGGCTGGTCCCGTTGACGCCTTGCTCGAACATCAGACCGGCGGCGCGCTGGACGATACGCGCACGCGTCGCCAAACCCTTGTGGGTGAACCGCGACCCGCTATCGTCGATGCCCGCGCCGATATCGCGCGTGCGCCGATCGCGGGGTCGGCGCGGCCTACGTGCGATCCGTTCGGCGGGGTCGGCGGCGAAGGTTCGGAGGTAGTTGATCACAAAGCGCAATGTGTCGGCGAGCGGCCATTCCTGACGGTAGGCAAAAGTCAGGATACCGGCGCCCTGGTGCCCGCCGACCACGACCAGCGCCAAGTGCCGCGGATCGGTGGAAGTCACCAACACGCCACGGTCTTTCATCCGCTGAAACGACCGTTCGAGCAGGTCGACCCAACGCCAGTACCCGTCGGCGAGCGTCTGGCGTGTGGCGTCGTCGGATTTCGCCAGCTGACCGGCCAACTTGTGATACGTGGGCGTCTTCGTATAGCCGATCCGGCGGAGGTAACGCATGTTGAGGTCGGCCCAGCGCTCGAAGTCGTCGAACGTGTCCAGCCCGCCCAGCTTCGGCTGGCGGTGAAAGTCCAGCACGAGCTCGATCTGGCGGTCCAGAACTGCTCGTATCAACGCCGGTTTGTCGGCGAAGTAATGGGTCAGCTGCGACCCGCTGACTACGGCCGCCCGCCGCACCCTTTCCAAGTTGAAACCGGAAAGCCCCTCAGACAAAAGCACCTGTGCCGCCGATCGGAGAATACGCTCGCGGGTCGCGCGCCCTTTGGCGGTGAATCCCTGTGTGGCAGGAGGGTCTGCGGCGGCCATTTGCCAGCAACGATACGCCGCGCTCCCCCAGTATGGGACGACCAACCCACTGAGGAGGCGCCTTCACGCCGCATCTCATAGCCACGGGCCTACCGAAAATTGAAATGGGCCAGATAGCCCACTATCGCGTCGCGGCGGAATGGCACGCCGTCGTCTCACTAGCCAACGGGCGCTCCGGTAATCTGGGCTAGTGGCAAAGGTGTTGTCGGTCAATCTGGCACGTGCCCGCGCAAATCCTGATCCTGCCGCGCACTCGAAGTCGACGGGCATCGACAAAGCGGCGGTGGCTGAGGCGGTGCTGGTGCGTGCCCCCGGGCCGATGCACGGTGGTGTCGGCAGCGGACTGGTCGGCGACACCATCGGCAACCAAAAGGTTCACGGGGGTGACGACCAAGCCGTTTACGCCTATGCGCGAGAAGATCTCGACGCGTGGGAAACCCGACTCGAACGCTCACTCTCCAACGGAATGTTCGGAGAGAATCTCACTACTTCGGGCGTCGACGTGACCGAGGCACGAATCGGAGAACGCTGGCGCATCGGTGCGGACGGCCTGGTGCTCGAAGTCTCTGCGCCTCGTACCCCCTGCCGCACGTTCCAGGCTTTCCTGCAACTCAGCCACTGGATCAAAACCTTCACGCAAGCCGGGAAACCCGGCGCCTATCTACGGGTCATCTCCCCGGGAACGGTGCGCGCCGGGGACACGATCACAATTGATTACCGCCCCGATCACGAGGTCACCATCGGCCTGGTGTTCCGCGCCCGAATGTCCGATCCGGACCTGCTACCGCAGCTGTTGGCGGCCGACGCACTCTCTGCGGAGCTCAAGGCGTACGTGGGCCGCCGCGTTGCGTCGAAGGGACGCTAGAACACGCGTCTGAGCTCACCTGGTGACGGAGAGGACGACCTCGGCCAATTCGGGTCGGCACACGATCAGATCGGGCAGCAGCGGGTCGGGCCGGTTGTACTCCAGCGGCGAGCCGTCGATGCGCGATGTGTGCAGCCCGGCCGCACGGGCGACCGCGACCGGCGCAGCGCTATCCCATTCGTATTGGCCGCCCGCGTGCACGTACACGTCGGCAATGCCCTGGACCACCGATGCGACTTTGGCTCCCGCAGAACCCATCTCGACGAGCACGCCGTCCAGGGCGTCCCTGACCGCGAGCGCGACGGCGGGTGGCCGGGTTCGGGACACGACTATCCGCGGATTGGCCGGCCCGGCAGGAGGCGCGGCGACGTTCGGCGTGGCCAACGTGGCGCCCTGCGCCGGAAGGGCGACCGCGCCCGCGACCAGTTCGCCCGCCTGCCACAAGGCGACGTGCACAGCCCAGTCGTCGCGGCCGAGCTCCGAGAATTCGCGGGTGCCGTCCAGCGGATCGACGATCCACACCCGCTCGGCGGTGAGCCGAATCGGGTTGTCGATACCCTCCTCGGACAGCACCGCGTCGCGCGGCCGCTCGCTGGCCAGCGCCTCCATCAGGAAGTCGTGGGAACGCTTGTCCCCCGCGGCCTTTCGCTCCGCTGCGGTGGCGTCGGCGAGCTCATCACGCACGCCGAGCAGTAGTTCGCCCGCCTGTGTGGCCAGTCGCGCGGCGACATCGTCGTCGCTGCGGTCGGTCATCGGTGCTGTCCGCTCTTCGCGCAAGCGCTCATCGCCGGCTTTCCAACATCTCGATGACCAGCTCTGCGAGTTCGTCTGTCGAGCGGTCCGGGGTGAGCCGCAGGTCGGGGTTCTTCGGCCGCTGGTAGGGGCTGTCGATCCCAGTGAAGTGGGTGATCTCGCCTGCTCGGGCCTTGGCGTACAACCCCTTCGGGTCGCGCCGTTCGCAGTCCTCGAGCGGGGTGTCGCAGAACACCTCGAAGAAGTCGAGGCCCGCTTCGGTGGTCACCCGCCGCGCCAGCTCGCGGTGCTCCTGGAGCGGGCTGATCGCGGGCACCAGCACGACCTGACCGGAGTCGGCAAGAATGGCCGCGATATGAGCCAGTCTGCGCTGGTTCTCGGCCCGGTCGGTCATGGAGAACCCGAGATCGGCGTTGAGGCCGTGGCGCAGATTGTCCCCGTCGAGAACGTATGCCGGGGTTCCCTTTTCGAGCAGCTTCTGTTCGACGAGCATCGCCACCGACGACTTGCCTGATCCCGACAGACCGGTGAACCACACCGTCCGGCCGTGGCTGAGCCGGTCGTCTGCGGTGCACAGCGATTCGTGGCGCACCGCGTTGGGGCTCGACGTGCGTGCTGTGACGTACGGCAGAATCATGCCGGCCGCCACGGTGCCGTTGGTGTTCGGGTCGATCAGGATGAACGAACCCGTGGCCGCGTTGCGGCTGTACTCGTCGAGCAGCAGTGGCACCTGCGTGCGCAACGAGATGCGGCCCAGCTCATTGAGTTTGAGCGCGGTCGCGGTCTTGTCGCGGTGCAGCGTGTTGACGTCGAGCCGGTAGTCGAGCGCGGTCACCTTGACCCGCGTGGTGCGCGTCGTGTGCTTGATGATGTAGTCGCGACCCGGCTCCAGCGAGGATTCGTCGGCCATCCAGCACACCGTGGCATCGAAGTCCTGTGCCACCCTCGGCTGGTTGTTGGGCCGCGCGATCAGGTCACCACGGGAGATGTCGATGTCGTCGGCGAGGCTGATCGACACCGCCATCGGCGGAAACGCTTCCTGGACAAGCCCGCTCGGCCCTTCGATCGCGGCGATGCGGCTTGTCTTCCCGGTCGGCAGGACGACGATCTCGTCTCCGGGACGCATAACACCGCTGGCAACGGTGCCCGCGTAGCTCCTGTGGTCGGCGTGCTCGTGCGTCTGCGGCCGGATCACATACTGCACCGGGAACCGCACGTCGACGAGGTTGCGGTCGCCTGCAATGTAGACCTCTTCGAGGTGTGACAGCAGCGACGGCCCGTCGTACCACGGGGTGTTGTCCGACTTGGTCACCACGTTGTCACCGAGCAGAGCCGACAGCGGAATCGTTGTCACATCGTGCACGTCGAGCCGGGCCGCGAATTCATGGAAGTCATCGCGGATCTTGTCGAACTGTTCGCGGTCCCAGCCGATGAGGTCCATCTTGTTGACCGCGAGCACGATGTGCCGGATGCCCAGTAGCGATGCCAGGAACGCGTGCCTTCGCGACTGTTCGAGCAGCCCGTGGCGGGCGTCGACCAAGACGATCGCCAGCTGTGCGGTCGACGTCCCGGTGACCATGTTGCGGGTGTACTGGATGTGCCCGGGGGTGTCGGCGATGATGAATTTCCGCTTGGGAGTGGCGAAGTAGCGGTACGCGACGTCGATGGTGATGCCCTGTTCGCGTTCGGCGCGCAACCCGTCGGTGACCAAAGCCAGGTCGGTGTAGTCGTGTCCGCGCTCCTTGGAGGTGCGCTCCACCGAGGCCAACTGGTCTTCCATGACAGCCTTGGAGTCGTACAGCAGACGGCCGATGAGCGTGGACTTGCCGTCGTCGACGGAGCCCGCGGTGGCCAGGCGCAGAAGCGTGGTCATCAGAAGTAGCCCTCCCGCTTGCGATCTTCCATGCCTGCCTCGGAGATCCGGTCGTCGGCGCGGGTGGCGCCGCGTTCCGTGAGCCGGGACACCGCGGTCTCGGCGATCACCTCGGACACCGTCCCCGCCAGCGATTCGACGCAGCCGGTGCAGGTGACGTCGCCGACGGTGCGGAACCGCACGGTCTTCTCGACGACCTCCTCGTCCTTGCGCGGCTGCAGGTACTTGTGCACGGCCAGCAGCATCCCGTCACGCTCGAACACCTGGCGGCGGTGCGCGTAGTAGATCGACGGCAACTTGATCTTCTCGGCGCCGATGTAGGACCAGATGTCGAACTCGGTCCAGTTGGACAGCGGGAACACCCGGATGTGCTCGCCCTTGTGGTGGCGGCCGTTGTACAGATTCCACAGCTCGGGCCGTTGCGCCTTCGGATCCCACTGGCCGAACTCGTCGCGGAAGCTGAACACCCGCTCCTTGGCCCGCGCCTTCTCCTCGTCGCGGCGGGCGCCGCCGAACGCCGCGTCGAACTTGTTCTCGCGGATGGCGCGCAGCAGCGTGACGGTCTGCAGCGGGTTGCGCGACGGGATGGTCTCGACCACGCGGCCGGCGTCGATGTCGTCTTGCACCTTGGCGATGATCAGCCGCACACCCGCTTCCTCGACCAGTTGGTCGCGGGTCTCGAGGACCTCGTCGAAGTTGTGTCCGGTGTCGACGTGCATGACCGGGAACGGCAGACGGCCAGGGCGGAACGCCTTAAGTGCCAGATGCAGCATGACGATGGAGTCCTTGCCGCCGGAAAACAGCAGCACCGGCCGCTCGAACTCGGCGGCCACCTCGCGGATGACGTGGATCGCCTCGGCCTCGAGCGCCCTGAGGTGGCTGAGCTCGTAGCGTCCGGCAGTCGGTTTCGACTCTTGCGCGGTCGTCATCGATTCCTCATTAAGTTGGTAGATCTGACCAAGATTATAGGCTTAATCGGATATTAAGCCAGATCGGCCGGTCCGGTGTCAACGCTGGAGGCCCGCGACCGTGCGCAAAGTGCTGCTTTAATCTCGGCGTGTCGGCCGCAGACACGCACCCTCGCGGGAGGAAGGCGATTACCTCGGAGGTAATTGATCTGCCCCCGATACTGGAGGCATGTCGCTTCCAGCAGGTGCTCAGTCCGGTGCCGAGGTCATGGCGCAGTTCATCCCCGCCTCACCGTTCGCCGCCAAGCTCGGCATCGTCGCCGAAGTCCTCGACGGCGACGAGGTGCGGCTGCGGATGCCGTGGGATCCCACCAACGTCACGCTCGGCGACATGGTGCACGGCGGAGCGATCGCCGCGCTGGCCGACGTGACGGTCATGGCCGCTGCCTGGGCGGGCGCCGAGGTGCCCGACTCGCTGCGCGGTGTCACCACGTCGATGTCGATGCAGTTCCTGGCGCCGGCGCGGTCCACCGATCTGATCGGTGTCGGGCGCGTATTGCGGCGGGGCAAGACCCTGGTCAACTGCGACGTCGACGTCGTCACCCCGGATGGCGAAGCGGTGGCGAAGGCGATCGCCACCTACAAGGTGGGTTGAGTCAGTCGTTGGGTGTGATGACGGCGCGTCCCTGGATCTTGCCGTCGTGCAGCAGGTGGTAGGCGTGCGCCGCATCGTCGAGGGCGAAGTGTTCGACGAGCATCTTGATCTTTCCGGTCTGAGCCAGTTCGATGACCTCGATCAGTTCCGGGATCGATCCCCAGAACGGTGAAGCAACCGAACATTCCTTCGCCGGGCTGTCGAAGTTCACGGGTAGTGCGGCATCGCCGAGTCCAACGATGGTGAGGTGCCCGAGCACCCGTGACACCTGGGCCGCCATCGTGAGCGTCGGGTTGACGCCGACGAAGTCGAGAACCACTTCGGCGCCCTGACCGCGCGTCATGTCCTTGGTGCGTTTGACGGCATCGTCGCCGGAGACCAGCACCTCGTCGGCGCCCATGTTCTTGGCGATCTTCAGCTTGTCTTCCGAAGTGTCCACCGCGACAACGGTTGTCGCGCCACTGAGCGCATTGAGCACCTGGATGGCCATCTGCCCGAGACCGCCTGCCCCGATGACGACGGCGGTCGACCCCGGCCCCAGCAGATGAACCGAGCGCTTCACGGCGTGATAGCTGGTCAGGCCTGCGTCGGACAGAGGCGCCGCCTCACGAGGATCCAAGTCGCCCAACGGAATCAGATAACGCGTAGACGGAACGAGTAGATACTCGGCCATGCCGCCGTCAGTACCACCCAGTCCGCCCGGGCTCGGCTTCCCCGGTGTCTCGCAGTAGTTCTCCATTCCCTGTCGACAATTCATGCATAGACCACAACCCCACGGGCCGTACACGATGACGGGATCACCGGGCGCGAAACCCGTTGCGCCAGGTCCCATCTTCTCGACCCAGCCGGCGTTCTCGTGTCCAAGGGTGAACGGCAGCGAGAACGACAGTGACCCGGCGGGAGCTTCCAGTAGATGCAGATCGGAGTGACACACACCTGCGCCGCCGACCTTGACCAGCACCTCCCCCGGCCCCGGTGCTGGCACCGGCACGTCCCGGAGTTGCCCCGGCTGTTGCCATTCGACGAACTGGAAGGCTTTGATTTCGCTACCTCAGTCCTTGATACGGTCGAACTCGACCTCGAGATGCAGCGGGCCGCGGAAGATCTGGTTCTGCCGGTACGGCGGCGGATCGACGACGAGACGCGGATTCTCGACGCGGTGCAGGAAGTTCTCCACCGCGAGGTTGACTTCCAGGCGCGCCAGCGGGCCGCCGACGCAGCTGTGCACCCCACGGCCCCAGCCCACGTGCTGGTTATCGGGCCGCTGAATGTCGAACTTCTCCGGATCGGGGAAGCGCTTGGGGTCACGGTTGGCGGCGCCGTACAGCAGATGCACCGCCGAGCCGGCGGGTATGACGGTCCCCCCGACCTCGACGTCGGCGGTGACGCTGCGGCTCGGGAAGAACTGGACGGCGGACTGCAGCCGCAGGACTTCCTCGATCGCCTTCGGGATCAGTTCCGGCTTCTCGCGCAGCAGGTCGAGCGACTCGGGGTGGCGCAGCAGGGTCAGCACACAGTGCGCGATGGTGTTGACCGTCGAGTCATGACCGGCGATCAGCAGCAGTTGCGCGTTCGCCGCAGCCTCTGCGGGGGTCATGGGGCCGTCGGGACCGTCCTTATCATTGACCAGCTTGGACAGCACGTTGTCCTGCGGTTCCGTCAAGAACCCCTGGATCAGGCCGGCCATGTACTCCTTCATCGCAGCCATGCTTTCGCGGCCCTTTTGGAGGCGTGCCTGCCCTTCCTCAGTGGCGGCATCAGGTCCCAGGTCCGTGCCGGCCATGAAGTCGAAGATCCAGCCGTGGAAGGTGGGTTCGTCCTTCAACGGGACACCCAGGATCTTGCAGATCACCGCCACCGGCACCGGGTAGGCGTATTCGTCGACGACGTCGAAGTTGTTGCCGCCCTTGGCCTTGATCCCGTCCAGCAGGTCATTGCACAGCGTCTGGATGTCGGACTCCATGTTCGGGATGACATCTGGGGAGTGCGGCGGAGCGAAGTGCCGCATCACCTGTCTGCGCTGCTTGTCGTGCTTGGCCGGGTCGGACACGATCAGGCTCGGCTCCCGGCCGTAGGCCTGCATGTGGTCGGCGCCGACGTCGGGCGCGTCGGCCGTCGGCTGGGCCGAGATGGGACTCTTCGACATGTCAGAGCTGACGTGCGGGTCGTGCGCGAGCTGTAGTAGCTCCCGGTAGCCGGTGACGACGTAGACCTTGTCGGCGACCTTCACGACGGGTGTCTTCCGAAGTTCGTCGAAGAACCGGTACGGGTCGTGGCGGTTCTCATACTTCATCGCCTCGGTCCAGGCGGTTTCCGCGGTTGTCATGGCGCTCCGTTCTAGCGGGCTTTAGGGCGGAACTCGGCGCCCCGCGAGGTCGGGTCATGGCCGGTCAGAACCACGTCGGGGATTTCGGTCGGCTCGCGCGGATCCGGAAAGCGGGCCGGCATCGGCTCGGTGTCCCTGGGCAGGTCATACCCCGCGGGCGGGGGTGGGAACGGTGCCGATCGCTCGATCATCGCGCCGTAGTACTCCAGCCATTTGCCGTGGTTGAAGGTGATGGCTCCGACGATTCGGCCCTTTTTGCCGTAGGCGGCGGCGAAGCGGAGATCCTCGACAGAGCCCTGAGTGAACACGATCTCGTCGCCGAAGGAGCACACACCGCAGCCTTTGATGTTGACGCCGAACTGACCGGACCAGAACTGCGGCAACGGTAGGTGCGGGCGGCGTCCGGTCTCGAGGTTGACCATGTTGTGGGCCGCGGTCCGGGCACCCAGTACCGCGGCGTCCACGTGCTCGATGGACATGAACTGATACTCATAGAGCACGTGTGGTGCCCGCGCGATGTCGCCGGCGACGAAAATGGTGTCGGTCACCACGCCGTTGATGTCGAAGGCGCGGCACCCAGCGTCGCAGGCCACGCCCCAGAACCCGGTAGCCAACTCGGCCCCTTCGAGCCATTCGATGTTGCGGACGGACCCCAGCGACGCCACCACCACGTCGACGTCGAGCAGGGTCCCGTCCGACAACTGAGCCTGCCGGACGTGCCCGTCGGCGTCGCCTTTCAGCGCTTCCACCGCCACACCGGTACGCAGGTCGACCCCGGCGTCGCGCTGCATCTTGGCGGCGATGTCGCCGATCACCCCGCCGAGCGGCCCGACCAGTGGTGCGCTGGAGCGTTCCGCGACCGTCACGTCCAATCCGAGATCACGACAGACCGAGGCCATCTCAGAGCCGATGAAGCCCGCTCCGACGATCAGCACCCGCTTCGGCTTGGCCTTCAACGCCGCCTGCAACTCGGCCGCGTCATCGCTGGTCCGCAGCGTGTAGAGGCCCTTCAGCTTGGCCTCTTCGGGGTTGAACCACGCGCGGGAACGGACGCCGGTCGCGATCAGCAACCGGTCGTAGGGCACCTTGTCACCGTTGGCGAGCAACACCTCCCGGTTGTCGCGGTCCAATCCGGTGGCGGCCACGCCTAGTCGCCAGTCCGCGTCGACCTCCCGCAGGCGCGGCAGCTTGGTGTTACCCGCAGGCACCCATCCCTTGAGCACCTGCTTGGACAGCGGCGGCCGGTCGTACGGCTCGTGGACCTCGTCACCAATGATGGTCAGCGGGCCAGTGAACCCCTCGTCGCGCAACGCCTCCGCGGCACGCAGACCGGCCAGCGACGCACCCACGATGACGATGCGGCCCTCAGCCTTAAAGGTCTTTACCAGGTCGGCGACCAGTGGGTGGTGCGTGCTCATTTGGTCGTCCTGTCCGCCGGAGGGTCCATCTCCGCGATGATCGCCTGCACCGGGCAGGACGCCACCGCCCGCGCAACCCGCTGCCGTTGCGAGTCATCGGGATTCGGGTCGTAGGCGAGCGCTTCCTCCCCCTGCAGTTGGAGGACCTCCGGCGCCAGCGGGACGCATTGCGCGTATCCCAGACACCGGTTGAGATCAACAACAATTCGCATGCTTCGGCTCCCTTTTAACCGTCGCTGAGGGCTGGTCAGCGCTGCTCCCGAAATTCCTACGGGAAGGGGGCCGACGGTACGCCGGGCGCCGAGGGAAATCGGAGGATTCAACATTATTGTCCAGCCTGTAACGTTCCCATTTGCCGCAGTTCTTTCGGGCTCGCCTTCATGGGGCCAAGAGTGAAACTAGTGCTGTCGCTGCGACATTAACGATTTCTGAAATCTCGAATAATCGAGGGCCAGGGCCCACTGCCTACGTCGGGGCGTTAGCGGGCTGGAACACCCCAGATCTTTCCGCGTCTTCTTCGGCGCGGATGACGTGAACCACGGCGTTGATCAGCGCCAGGTGGGTGAACGCCTGCGGGAAGTTGCCCAGGTGTCGCCCGGTGCGCGGATCGATTTCCTCGGCGTAGAGATGCAGTGGGCTGGCGAACGACAGCAGCCGCTCGCACAGACGCTTGGCCCGGTGGATCTCGCCGATCTCGGCCAGCGCGGAGACCAGCCAGAACGAGCAGATGGTGAAGGTGCCCTCCTCGCCGGAAAGGCCGTCGTCGGTCTCCTCGACGCGATACCGCAGCACCAACCCCTCGTCGGTCAGCTCGTCGGCGATCGCCAGCACCGTCGCGCGCACCCGCGGGTCGTCGGACGGCAGGAACCGGGTCAACACCGCCAGCAACAGCGAGGCGTCCAGCGCGTCGTCCCCGTAGCGCTGGGTCAGCACCCCGCGAGAGTCCACGCCGTTGGCCAGGATGTCGGCCTTGATCACCTCGGCGATGGCGCGCCACTCCTGGGTGTGTTTCGTCCAGCCGTGCAGCTCGGCCAGCTTGGCTCCACGGTCCAGCGCCACCCAGCACATGATCTTGCTCGAGGTGAAGTGCTGCGGCTCGCCGCGCACCTCCCAGATGCCGCGGTCGGGTTCGCGCCAGTGCTTGATCGCCTCCTCGACCTGGTGCTTCAGCACCGGCCACAACGTCTCTGGAATCTGCTCGCGGGACCTGGCGTGCAGATACACCGAGTCCAGCATCGAACCCCAGACATCGTGCTGCATTTGGTTGTAGGCGCCGTTGCCGATTCGCACCGGGCGCGCATTGTCATACCCGGACAGGTGGTGCAGCTCCTCCTCGACCAGGCTGCGCTCCCCGCCAACGCCATACATCACCTGAAGTTCATGGCGCTCAGTCGTCATTCGCCCCGGATACATCGGCGATGAACGAGAAGAAATCGTCGGCCTCGCGATCCAGGCCGAGGGTGTAGAGGCCCCATAGTGCGAACGTCGAGTCGCGAATCCAGGAGTAGCGATAGTCCCAATTGCGTTCGCCCTGAGGAGTTTCCGGCAGCGAAGTGGTACTCGCCGCCAGTAGCGCTCCGGTCGGCGAGTAGGCCAACCCCTTCAGTGTCAGCGCGCTACGTTGCAAGTACGACCGCCACGGGTGATCGGGGAAGCTGCCGATGTTGATCCATTGCCGCCAGCACTCGCTGGTCGTCCACATCTTGTCGACGGCCTCCTCGTAGGTCTGGGGCGAGGGATTCTTCGAAAAACTCAACGCGACGAAGGCGTTGTCGCCCTCTTTCAGCCGCGTGCGCGCCCGCGCCTGGCGGCTCTCCAGCCCGATGCGCAGGTTGGTGGTCAGCCGCAGCGTCGGGTGCGCGTCCGGGTCGTGGTTCGCGCGCGCTACGGCTTCCCCATAGCCACTGGCTGAGTACTCCCAGTTCGCGCTGGCCCGGTGGTAGTCGAACGACGGCTCGCAGTCCATCACCAGCTCGACGGTGCCGCTCACACAGCGCACGGTGCGCAGCAGGGTGTGCTCGGCGTCCCAGTCCATCGGTACGCGGCGATGCGTCCCTGACCGGGTCGCGATATCGCGCCATGCCCCCATAACCAGCGCGTCGCGGACGATCATCCAGCCGGTGTGGGTCTGCCAGGTGGTTTCCAGGATCAGGCCGCCCGGCAGGTAACGCCTGGCAGACGGGACCGACATGCCGTACGGGCTCAGCCGGAAGTGCCCGGCGCCGCGATCCAGGATGGCCCCGAACACGCTGGGCGAATCGGGCCGTGGCACGCACAGCCATTCCACCGATCCACTCGAGGAGATCAGGCAGGTGTTCTCGCAGTCGGAGAGGAAGGCGTAGTCGGCGATGGGCGGAAACGGGTTCCGCAAACTGCTCGACGCGTCTGGCACCGGGGCGGTCGCGTTGAGCTGCACGGCGGCGCCGTTCTCGTCGGCGGGCGTCGCCTGCTGCAGGACCATGTGGACATCATTGACCGCCGAACCCTCTGGCGTACGCGTTTACCCGCGACCCGACCCCGCGCGGGGGGCGGCCACGCTCAAGGCTTGACCTCGTTGAGCTTTCCGGTGGCGACGTCGAAGACAAACCCGCGCAGGGATTCCTGCTTGGTGACGAAGGGGCTCGCCTCGATCCGGCGAATCGACTGACGCACGTCCTCTTCCACGTTCGGGAACGCCTCGGCGGCCCACTCGGGTTTCAGGCCGGTTTCGTCCTGGATCGATCGCTTGAAGTCGTCGTCGGTGAAGGTCAGCATTCCGCAATCGGTGTGGTGGATGAGGATGATCTCTTTGGTGCCGAGCAATCGCTGGCTGATCGCCAGTGAGCGAATTTCGTCGTCGGTGACCACACCGCCTGCGTTGCGGATGACGTGCGCCTCCCCCTCGTTCAAGCCGAGGATTCGGTACACGTCGAGCCGGGCATCCATGCACGCCACCACCGCCACGTGCTTGCTCGGCGGCAACGGCAGCGGGCCGGAGAAGTTCTTCGCGTACTCCTCGTTGTTCTTCAGGTACTCGTCGGTCACCGACATTCCGACCTCCTTGCTCGATGGCAAACCACTCGACGATAACAACACGGCGGCGGCACGGCACGAGTCAAAATCAGGGCGATTACTTCCCGCCGAACGTTCGTTACGGCTCGAAATTTCCGCGATTTGTCCAGTGGTGCGGAACGTTCCGCGGCTAGGTTCCGACTTTCTGTGTTGGTGTGCTGAGGTCGTAGACCGTGGCACCGCCGACGTCGATGGGCGTGAAGTTCTTCTGCACCCACGCCGTGATGTCGCTGGCGCTGCCCCCACGGTGGCCGGGCGGGCCGAAGCGCTCACCTGCGATGAAGTACCGCACATCGTGGTTGGCGACGTACGCCTGGAACTGCGCGAGTGTGGGGTAGTCGTCGCCGCCGGTGAACCCGCCGATGGCCATGATCGAAGCGCCCGTCTGGAGTTCGAGGCTGCTCGCGGTGAACGAACCGACACTTGCTGCGGCCCAACGGTTGTCGAGGCCCTCCACGAGCTCGGCGAGCGCGGGGTTGTCGGCCTGGGGGCCGCCCGGCCCATGTCCATGCCCCCCGAATCCGAGATCTTTCGCGGGGCCCGAAGTAGTCATCGGTCCGTTGTGCGCGGTCGCGACGGTTTCGATGGTGTAGGCCGCACTCGCCCCCGCTGCGAAAAGGATTGCCCCGGCGGCCAGTACCGCGGTGGCTCTGCCCCGGCGGTGCGCGCCGACGGCAAGCATCGCCGCCGCTATCACTGATCCGGCCAGCACGACCCAACGCAGCGCAGGCAGCCAGTCAGGCGTGCGGTCCAACAGGACGAACGCCCAGACGCCGGTCGCCGCCGACATGGCCGCCAGCACAAGACGCGCAGGCAGCCGGTCCCTGATCCGCCACAGCTCGCGCACCGAGATGCCCACCAGCGCTGCGATCGCCGGTGCCAGGGCGACGGTGTAATACGGGTGCACAGTGCCGTCCATGAAGCTGAACACCGCGGCGCTCACCAGCAGCCAACCACCCCACAGCAGCAGGCTCGCGCGGAGCCGCCCGGTGCGGGCAGTTCTGCGGGTGAGCCACAGTCCGGCGATCAATCCGATCAGCGCCGCCGGAAGCAACCAGGACGCCTCGGTACCCATCGACAGCCCGAACATCCTGCCGATGCCGGGTTCGCCCCCGAAGAACAGATGGCCTGCGCCTCCGGGACCACCTGGGCCCCCTCCCGGACCGCCGCCGAGGGCGGCGCCGAGACTGCCCCCGCCGGGATCGCCCCCGCCTGGACCCCCGCCGCTCCTGCCGACCATGCGCTCAATGCCGTTGTAGCCCAGCGCCAGCTGTAACAGGCTGTTCTCCGGTGAGCCGCCGATATACGGCCGGGATTGAGCCGGCCACAGGCTGACCAGGGCCACGTACCAACCCGACGAAACGATGAGTGCGATGGCGCCGACCATCAGCTTCCAGATCCGAGGCCACAGCCCGACGGGTGCGGCGACGAGGAACGCCAGCGCAAGACCGGGGGCTACCAGAAACGCTTGAAGCATCTTCGTCAGGAACGCGAATCCAAGGGCACAGCCCGCCAACGCCATCCAGCGGGTGCTCGCCGTCTCGGTGGCACGCACCACGCAGTACGCCGCCGCCACCAGCAAGAGGACCAGCAAGGCGTCGGGGTTGTTGTACCGGAACATCAGTGCAGCCACCGGGGTGAGCGCCAGCGCCGCGCCGGCGATCAAGCCCGCGGCGGGTCCGCTGCAGCGCCGGACGGCGGCGTACAACAGTGCGACTGCTCCTACACCCATCAGGGCTTGCGGCAGCAACATGGTGAACGGACTGAAGCCGAAGAGCCTGCCGGACAACGCCATCACCCACATTGCTGCGGGCGGCTTGTCGACCGTGATGGCGTTGCCGGGATCAAGGGAGCCGAAGAGCCAGGCCGTCAAGTCCTGGGTGCCCGCCTGTGCCGCGGCAGCGTAGTAACTGTTTGCCCAACCAGACGAGCCGAGCCCCCACAGATACAGCACTGCCGTGGCCGCCAACAATCCCAGCAGCGCGGGCGTGACCCAGCGCGGCCGGTCACTCGGCACGTCATCCGGTGCCGCGGCCGGCGGTGTGTGGGCGTCAACAGTGATCGTCATGGAATGGATTCCTTCGTGTTTCGGGTCGGTCATCGGTTTCGGCGCGGGTGGAACACCCAGCCGCGCAGCAGCACGAATCGAACAGCAGTGGCAAGCAAGTTGGCCGCGACCAGGACAGTGGCGTCGACGTACCGTCCGGGCTCGGCGACGACGGCATGCAGGGTGGCCAGCGCACCGCTGGTGAGGGCGAGTGCGATGCCGAAGACGATGAGCCCTTCGACGTGGTGGCGTGCCGCGCCGGCGCGGTCGGCAATCCCGAACGTGAAGCGGCGGTTGGCTGCGGTGTTGCCGATCGCGGTGACCAACAGCGCGATCAGGTTCGCGGCTTGGGCGCCGAGCGACCCATGCAGCAGCATGAACAGAAGGAGGTAGACGACTGTGGAGGCGACGCCGACGCTCGCGAACCGCACCGACTGGCGCAGCAGCGAACCGCGCGCCGCGGAGCCTCGTGACGAACCGAGCTGCGCCGCAAGCGTTTGCACCGGTATGGAGCCCCTGGCGAAGCCACGCAGCAGCCGCGCGATGCCCTTGAGATCGGCGGTCGCGGTGGCCACGATGTCAACCCGGCTGTCCGGATCGTCGACCCAGTCCACGGGCACTTCGTGGATGCGCAGTCCAATGCGTTCGGCCAACACCAGCAGCTCGGTGTCGAAGAACCACCCGGTGTCGGCGATGTGCGGGAGCAGGCGCTGTGCGACGTCGGCGCGGACCGCCTTGAAGCCACACTGCGCATCGGAGAAACCGGCCGCCAGGGTGGATTTCAGAATCAGGTTGTAGCAGCGCGAGATGATCTCGCGCTTGGGACCGCGCACCACCCGGGCTCCGCGGCCCAGCCGGGTGCCGATGGCAAGGTCGGAGTGGCCGGAAATCAGCGGCGCGACAAGCGGGGCTAGCGCGGCGAGGTCGGTCGACAGGTCGACGTCCATGTAGACGAGCACCGGTGCGTCGGAGGTCGACCACACCGAGTGCAGTGCACGGCCGCGTCCCTTCTGCTCGAGCCGCACCACCCGGACGTCGGGGAGCTCGGCCGCGAGTTCTTCGGCGATCATGGCCGTGTCGTCGACGCTGGCGTTGTCCGCGATCGTGATGCGGGCCGGAAACGGGAACTGGTCCCGCAGATGGCGGTGCAACCGATACACCGAATCCGCCAGCGTGGCTTGCTCGTTATAGACCGGGATCACCACGTCGAGCACGGGTACGCCCGCCGCACGAGCCGCTATGGCCGCGTTCGGCCGTGATTCGAAGCGGACTTGTCGACCCGGTTTGGCGTCACGGTCGAGGGCGATATCGGTCATAACATCAATGGTTGAGCCGCAGCTTGTGCCCGTCGTTGGGCGAAGCTATGTCTGAGCTATGAGTTCTTCGGCGGCTGGGTCAGGTCGTAGATGACTACGCGGTCGACCGTCGTCGGGGTGTAGTGGGTCTCCACCCAGTCCGCTATGCTTGCCGCTTCGCGGCTGCCGCTGGCTGGGGGTCCCCATTGACCGATCATCAACCGTCCGCGGATGAAGTAGTGGATCTTCCTGTCGGCGACGTAGCGCTGGAACTCCTGCAGCGTCGGCGACGGATCCGTCCCGTTGAAACCGCCGATCGCCATTACCGGTGCGCCGCCGGCCAATTGGTAACCCGCCGCGTTGTTCGAGCCCATCGCCGCGGCTGCCCAGGTGTAGCGGTCGGCCTCGGCGGCGAGCGCGGCGGCCAGGGCGGGGCCTGGCGTGGGTGCGGTCAACAGGCCGCCGGCCCCCAGCGGCGTTGCACCATGACTTGACGGGCCCGCCGAAGGTATCGCCCCGCGGTGTGGGGTCGCGGCGGTGGCAACGGCGTACGCGGCAGGCGCCGCCAGGGACACCACCGCCGCCAGGCAGGCCACCGAACGCGCAGTCGGTGCGGGCAGCCGGCCGACCACCAGCAGCAGCGCCGCCGCCCCGACTCCCCCGACGGCGACGATGCCCCTGAGCCAGGGCAGCCAGGTGGTGGCCCGCGCCAACAGCACGCATGCCAGGACGGAGCTGACCAGAACGATGCCCGACAGTGCGGTTGCAGCCGGAAGCGTGAAACGGTTCTGCCACAACAGTGTTACGCCGATACCCACCAGAGCGGCAATCGCAGGGGCGAGCGCCACCGTGTAGTACGGGTGCACGATGCCGCTCATGAAGCTGAACACCACCGCCGTGACCAACAGCCAGCCGCCCCAGATGATCAGTGCCGCCCTGGTCGGGTCGGTTCGGGCTGTTCGCCTGGTGAGAACGACGATCGCGCAGAGACAGACCACGGCGGCCGGCAACAGCCAGGCGATGTCGACACCCATTCCATGGCCAAACAACCGCGCCCAGCCGACGTCGAAGTTCATGTTGCCGAGTCCACCTGGCTCATCGCCGGTCAGTCGGCCGAACCCGTTGTAGCCCAACGCCAATTCGATGATGCTGTCATGCTGCGATCCACCGATGTACGGCCGCGAGTTCGGCGGCCATACCTCGACGAGCAGCAGATACCACCCTCCCGAGACGATGACCGCCGCGACCAGAATCGCCACATCGAGCAGCCGTCGACCCAACGGGCGACTACCCGCCACCAGGTACGCCGCGATGAATCCCGGCAACACCAGCAAGGCCTGGAGCATCTTGGCCAGAAAGCCGAAGCCGACCGCGGCCCCGGCCGCGACCAACCACCAACGGCTGCTGTCCTTCTCGCACGCACGCTGCGTGCAATAGGCACCTGCGACAAGGGCGAGCACCAGTAACGCGTCCGGGTTGTTGAACCGGAACATCAAGGCGGCGACCGGGGTCAGCGCCATGACCGCGGCTGCGAGCAGCGCAGCGCCGGGGCCACTGACCCGCCGTACCGCGGCATAGAGCAGAGCGACCGCCGCCACACCTTCCAGCGCCTGCGGCACAAGCACGCTCCACGGGTTCAACCCGAAAATGCGCACCGAGACGTCAATTACCCACAACGACGCAGGCGTCTTGTCGATCGTGATGGCGTTGGCGGCGTCGCTCGAACCGAAGAGCATGGCCGTCCAGTTGCTCGCCCCGGCCTGCGCCGCGGCCGAATAGAAGCTGTTCGCCCAGCCGCTCGCCGACAGGTTCCACAGATACAGCAGGGCGGTACCGACCAAGAGCGCGCCCAGTCCAATGCGCGAGCTGGGCCCACGCGTCAGCTGGGGAACGTGAAATCGCACTCGCGCGGCCGATTCTGTGCGAGTTCGCGTCTTCTCGACAGGAAGAACGAGGGTGCTCACCGACGCAATCCTGATTTACCGGACTAGGTGTCGGATTTGGCGGCACTGTGGCTTGCCTGTGAGTTCACCGGAAGCTTCACCACGAACTCGGTCTTGCCCGGCACGCTGTGCACGTCGATGGTGCCGTGGTGCGCCCTGACGACCGCGGCGACGATCGCGAGCCCCAGGCCGGTGCTGCCGCCGCGCCGGGATCGGGACGAATCCCCGCGTGCGAAGCGCTCGAAGATCTCGGGCTGCAGCCACCTCGGTATTCCCGGTCCGTCGTCGGTGACAGTTAGCACCGCGCTGCCCTCGTCATCGACGGCCAGCGAGGTGGTGACCGAGGTGCCCGGCGGGGTATGGGTCCGGGCGTTGGCGAGCAGATTGGCGAGCACTTGATGCAGGCGGGCCTCATCGCCCCTCACGACGACGGGTTCTTCGGGCAGGTCCAGCGACCACTGGTGGTCGGGGCCCGCGATATGCGCATCGCTGGCGGCGTCGACGACGAGCCGGGTCAGGTCGACCTGTTCGCGCTCCAACGGTCGCCCCGTATCCAGACGCGCGAGCAACAACATGTCCTCGACGAGCCGGGTCATCCGTTCCGTCTCGGACTCCACCCGGCTCATCGCGTGCGCGACGTCGTCGGGCAGGTCGTCCTGTTTGCGTTGCGCCAGTTCGGTATAGCCACGAATCGCCGCGAGGGGCGTGCGCAGTTCGTGGCTGGCGTCGGCGACGAACTGCCGAACCCGCATCTCACTGGCGTGCCGCGCGGACAAGGCGCCGGCGATGCGGTCGAGCATACGGTTCAGCGCGGAGCCGAGCTGGCCGATCTCGGTGTGCACACTAGCCGGATCGACCTTGACGATGGGGGTGGGCAGCCGAACCTCGCCGCGGTCGAGCTCGAGATCGGCGACCTGCCGGGCGGCAGCGGAAACCCTTGACAGCGGCCCGAGTTGGCGCCGAATCACGAGGATGCCCGCCGTGGTCGCGGCAACGAGCGCGATGACGCCGACCACGCAGAACATCACCAGCACCCACACCAACGTGTCATCGACATCGGATGTCGGCAGGCCGATGACGATCGTCTCCTCCGGGCCGTGAGAGTGATTGCCCACCACCCGGTAGCGGCCGAGCCCGTCGAGATCGACCGTCGTCGGATGGCGATTCGGAGCGACCTGTGCGAGTTGTTCTGTTGCCGCGGCACTGATCTCGGCTGGTGCACCATCGGCGGTGATGACGCCCGCGTCGACGGGGACACCCTGGGCGATGACAGCGCCGACCGTGCGGGTCGACTGCCCAGGGGCGTTGAGGAACGCCGGGCCGGGTCCGTCGTCCTCACGAATGATGATGCGCCGCGGATAATCGGGCGGCGGCCCGAATGGGGGTCCCGGCGGATGTCTCGGTGGCCGGAACCCCGGCGGAGGCGGTGGCCCGAAGGCGAACATCGCTGCCGAGCGACGACCTGCCTCGATCACCTGCTGGTCGAGCTGGTGCAGCAGAAAGCGTTGCAGCGCAAACTCTGTCGCGATGCCGATGCCCGCGCACACCACTGCGAGCAACACCACCTGGGTGACCAACAGCCGCGCCCGCAGTGACCACGTCCGAGGGGACCGGATCCGGCTCAGCACGCCCGGTGGCTCAACGCGCGGGCTTGAGGACATACCCGGCCCCGCGCAGGGTGTGGATCATCGGTTCCCGGCCACTGTCGATCTTCTTGCGCAGGTAGGACACGTACAGCTCGACGATGTTGGACCGCCCACCGAAGTCGTAACTCCACACCCGGTCCAGGATCTGCGCCTTGCTGAGCACCCGCTTCGAGTTCCGCATCATGAACCGCAGCAGTTCGAATTCGGTCGCGGTCAACGAGATGAGGTCCCCGCCGCGGGTGACCTCGTGGCTGTCCTCGTCGAGCGCCAGGTCGCCGACCACGATCTTGGCGCCGCCGGTCTCGCTTGTGACCCCCGTCCGCCGCAGCAGTGCGCGTAGCCGCAGGACCACTTCTTCCAGACTGAACGGCTTGGTGACGTAGTCGTCTCCACCTGCGGTCAGCCCCGCGATCCGATCCTCCACGGAGTCTTTCGCCGTCAGCAGCAGCAGCGGCAGGTGCGGAATCCGTTCGCGCAGCTTGCGCAGCACGTCGAGGCCGCTCATGTCCGGCAGCATCACGTCCAGCACCACCACATCGGGCGGGTTCTCCCGGGCCAGCGCGATCGCGGTCGCGCCGTCGCCTGCGGTGGCTATCTCCCAACCCTCATAACGAAGCGCCATCGACACCAACTCGGCGAGGACGGGCTCGTCGTCGACGACAAGCACATTGATCGGGTTGCCGTCGGCCCGGCGCATGACGACGCGCTGAGGCTCGTTCGCGTTCACATAGAACCGTTCGAAATGCCCACGTCGACCATTATTCGTGGTGGCCGTTGGCACACGCTGTGCCGTTTCTGTGTGCGAGCTGTGAACAACCCATCGATGCGATACCTGCGGCTCTCACAGCCGACACATATGTAGACGCTGCACAGTGGGTCGATGACCTCCGAAACTGCAGCGCAGCAGCGTTCCCACGGCTGGAGTGCACGTCAGACCCTCGCCGCCGTCGGGGTGGCTGCGATGATCGGCGGGGTGGGCGGCGCCGCAATCTACGCCGCAACCGAAAGCCCGGCACACACAATGGGCGGCGGGACTCAGGGAGTGGGCGGGCCGATGCACGGCGCACCACCCGCACCCGGCGGCCCACCACCGGCGCCGGCCCAGCCGGGCCCGACTGACGCGATACACAGCGAATACGTCGTCCCCGACGGCAACGGCGGCTACACCACCAAGCTGACCCAGACCGGAACGGTCGACGAGGTGACCCCATCATCGGTCGTCGTCAGGAGCGACGACGGGTACACCCAGATCTACGGGCTTCCGCCAGGGGCCGGGATGAACGGCTCGCTGGCGCCGAGCGACACCGTCACCGTCGCTGCCACGCGCACCGGCTCGGCGGTGACCCTAACCAGCATCGGAAACGGGCCACCGCATGGGAACTGATCCGCGCTGACTGCGACTAGGGTCCGAACCCATCTGGCGGCTCGGCCGTGACTTCCGGCACCGCGAGCGTCGTCTCGGGTTCGGCCGGTGCGGTAGAGCTTGTCGTTGTCTCACCAAGCGTGATCTCGGGGTCGGAGACAATCGTGCCAGTATCGTTGTCGCTACTCAGCGCAACGGTCAACGCCCCCATTCCAACTAACGCGCTCGCGCCGATAGTCGCCGACGCCAATCTGAGCTTCTTCGAATTCATCTCAGGCAACTCCATTTCGGTGTGTTTCCGGCGGTACCACTAGGGGGCTGCTGTCGTTATCGTCGACGGCGGCGTAGTGATAGGTGGTACGGCAACTGACGTCTCCGGCACGTCGGTCGCTGCGGTTTCGGTAGCGCTTTCGCCGGTCGTCATCTCCGATGTCGTGACCGGGCCGGGTGGCGGCGGCTCCGGCTGGGCCGCGCCGATGTCGCTGAACGCCAGTCCCAGCGCACCCATGGCGATTACGGCGCAAGCACCAACCCCTGCCGACGCCAATTTGAACTGCCTCGATTTCACCTCTGACCACTCCATTTCGGTGTCTGGCCGAACAGTGCAGGAGGGTCACCAACGACTCCTCCGGCCTATTGGGTAGCCGGAGAGGTCGGAGATGAAACGTCGGTCGGTGTGACGGCCGCTACTCGGCGGCCTTCTCCTCGGGCGGCAGCGGTGCGGGGCCCTTGATCAAGGGCACGGCCATCGACGTCGCCTCGACTGTTGCCGGTTTGCCCGACGCGGTCGTCGTCGCACCCATCGTCAGCTGCCCCGCCGCAACGCCGCCCGGCGCGGCCTGTTGCTGATGGATGGCCATGCTCAACGCACCCATGGTCACTACGGCGCTGCCGCCGATGACCGCGGCCAGCAGTTTTATGGTCTTCCGGTTCTGCGAATTCATTTCTCAAACCTCCATTCATGGTTTATCCGACTCGCCCCTTCGGCGCGACGAACCGTGAAAGTGCAGGTAAGACCCAGTGAACTCGCGCAGTCTGTAGGCAGCCTGGGCGGCCGGTGCGAATTGCCTAGCCGCGCCGGGCTGCCACTTCGCCGCCACAGGCGCGGACATCTCCTACCCTGTGCGCATGCCTGCAGCCGGACCTCGCCGATGACGCGGTTCCTGGCCCGCCGGCTGCTCAACTACGTCGTGCTGTTGGCACTGGCGTCCTTCCTGACCTTCACGCTGACGTCGGTGTCCTTCGAACCGCTGGACAGCCTGAAGCAGCGGAATCCGCGGCCGCCGCAGGCCGTGATCGACGCCAAGGCGGCCGAGCTCAACCTGGACAGGCCGATCCCCGTCCGTTTCGTGCGTTGGGCGTCCGGTGCCGTACGCGGCGACTTCGGCACGACGATCACTGGTCAACCGATTTCCGACGAGCTCGGGCGCCGCGTCGGGGTCAGCTTGCGGCTGCTGGTCATCGGTTCGGTGCTGGGCACGATGATCGGTGTGGTCGTCGGCGCGTGGGGAGCTATCCGGCAGTACCGGCTATCTGACCGCGTCATCACCGTGCTATCGCTGTTGCTACTGAGCACACCGGTGTTCGTCACCGCGAACTTGTTGATCCTTGTCGCGCTGCGGGTGAATTCGATCCTCGGCGTGCAGTTGTTCGAGTACATCGGCGAGACCTCGCCGGATGCGGTCGGTGGGGCATGGAATCAGTTCGTAGACCGGCTGCAGCACCTGGTCCTGCCCACTTTCACCCTCGCGCTGTTGGCCAGCGCGGGGTACAGCCGCTATCAGCGCAATGCGATGTTGGACGTGCTCGGCCAGGACTTCATCCGCACGGCTCGGGCCAAGGGCCTGACCCGGCGGCAGGCGCTGTTCAAACACGGCCTGCGGACGGCGTTGATCCCGATGGCCACGCTATTCGCCTATGGCGTAAGCGGTTTGGTCACCGGTGCGGTGTTCACCGAGAAGATCTTCGGGTGGCACGGCATGGGTGAGTGGGTGGTGCAGGGCATCGCAACCCAAGACACCAACATCATCGCCGCCGTCACCGTGTTCTCCGGTGCGACAATCCTGCTCGCGGGGCTGCTGTCCGACGTCATCTACGCCGCGCTCGATCCCAGGGTGCGAGTCGCATGACCGAACCGGTAACCACGGAAAGCGCCACGGCGGCCAAGTCCGGTCTGGACGCGCAGAAGTTCGCCTCGCGACGCACCCTGGTGTGGCGCCGGTTCTTGCGCAACAAGCCCGCGGTCGTGGCGCTGGCACTGCTATTGCTGTTTTTCGTCGGCTGCTACGCGTTGCCGCCGCTGCTGCCCTACAACTACACCGATTTGGACTACTACGCGCTGCAGCAACCGCCCAGCACCGGCCACTGGTTCGGCACCAACGCACTTGGCCAGGATCTGCTGGCCCTGACACTGCGCGGTATGCAGAAGTCGATGCTGATCGGCGTATGCGTGGCCGTCATCGCGACGATCATCGCCGCGACGGTAGGTTCGATCGCCGGGTATTTCGGCGGCTGGCGCGATCGCACCCTGATGTGGATCGTCGACCTGTTGCTGGTGGTGCCCAGCTTCATCGTGGTCGCGATCGTCACTCCGCGCCTTGGCGCATCCGATCGGGTTTTCTGGTTGATCGTGTTGTTCTCCGTGTTCGGCTGGATGATCAGCTCGCGCATCGTGCGCGGGATGACAATGACCCTGCGGGAACGCGAATTCGTCGTGGCGGCGCGGTACATGGGCGTGAGCAATTGGCGAATCATCGTTCGTCACATCCTGCCGAACGTCGCCTCGCTGCTCATCATCGACACCACGTTGAACGTCGGCACCGCGATACTGGCCGAAACCGGTTTGAGCTTCTTGGGTTTCGGCATCCAACCCCCCGACGTATCGCTCGGCACGCTGATCGCAGATGGCACAAAGGCGGCCACGATATTCCCGTGGGTGTTCCTGTTTCCGGCCGGGGTGCTGGTGCTGATCATCCTGTGCGCCAACCTTGTTGGCGATGGGCTACGTGACGCACTCGATCCCAGCGCCCGCACGTTGCGAGGGAGACGTAAGTGAGTCTCCTGGAGGTACGCGACCTCACGGTCGCCTTCCCCACCGAAACCGAGCGGGTCGCGGCCGTGCGCGGGATGAATTACCACGTCGACGCGGGCGAAGTGGTAGCTCTCGTCGGCGAATCGGGTGCGGGCAAGTCGGCCAGCGCGATGGCCGTCGTCGGACTGCTGCCGGAGTACGCCGAAGTGACCGGATCGGTGCGGCTGCACGGCAACGAGCTGCTCGGCCTCTCCGACCAACGGATGTCCGCTGTCCGCGGTAAGGCCATCGGGACGGTGTTCCAGGACCCGATGTCTGCGCTTACGCCCGTCTACACCGTCGGCGACCAGATTGCTGAGGCCATCGAGATCCACAACCGCGGCACCACACGCGCAGCGGCCAGGGCCCGAGCCGTCGAGCTGCTGGACCTCGTCGGCATCGCCAAACCCGAACAGCGCGTGCGTGCGTTCCCGCACGAGCTGTCCGGCGGGGAGCGACAGCGGGTGGTCATCGCGATCGCCATCGCCAACGACCCCGACCTACTCATCTGCGACGAACCGACCACCGCGCTGGACGTCACCGTGCAGGCGCAGATCCTCGAGGTGCTGAAGACTGCGCGTGACGTGACCGGCGCCGGCGTGCTGATCATCACCCACGACCTCGGGGTGGTCGCCGAGTTCGCCGACCGCGCGCTGGTGATGTACGCCGGTCGTGCCGTCGAGGTGGCCGCGGTCGGTGAGCTCTACCGCGACCGCCGGATGCCCTACACCGCGGGGCTGCTCGGGTCGGTTCCCCGACTCGACGCTGCGCAGGGCGAGCGACTGGTGCCGATCCCCGGTGCGCCGCCGTCGCTGGCCGCGTTGCCGCCCGGCTGCCCGTTCGCGCCGCGCTGCCCACTGGCCATAGACGAATGCCGGACCGCCGAGCCGGCGTTGGTCCCGGTCGGCGCCGGCCATCACGCCGCCTGCATCCGAACCGAACATGTTGCCGGGCGGAGTGCCGCGGACATCTACGGCGTCTCCACCGCGCCGCCGGCCGCCGACAAGACAGATGCCGACGCCCCGGTGGTGCTGCGGGTCCGAGATCTGGTCAAGACCTACAAACTGACAAAGGGTGTGGTGCTGCGCCGCACGATCGGCGAGGTGCGCGCTGTCGACGGAGTGAGCTTCGAACTGCAGCAGGGCCGCACACTGGCCATCGTCGGCGAGTCGGGGTCGGGCAAGTCGACGACGCTGCACCAGATCCTCGATCTGAGCGCCCCACAGTCGGGCTCCATCGAGGTGCTCGGCGCCGACGTGGCCACGCTGGATGCGAAGGCCCGACGGGCACTGCGCGGTGACGTGCAGGTGGTGTTCCAGGACCCGGTGGCATCCCTGGACCCTCGACTACCCGTTTTCGAGGTGCTCGCGGAGCCATTGGCCGCCAACGGCTTTGACAAGAAGCGGATCGACGATCGGGTTGCCGATCTGTTGGACATCGTCGGGTTGCGCCGCGCCGACGCCAGCCGCTATCCGGCGGAGTTCTCCGGCGGCCAGAAGCAGCGCATCGGCATCGCCCGTGCGTTGGCGCTGCAGCCCAAGATCCTGGCCCTCGACGAACCGGTGTCGGCGCTCGATGTGTCGATTCAGGCCGGCATCATCAATCTGCTGCTGGATCTGCAGGACCGGTTCGGACTGTCCTACCTGTTCGTCTCGCACGACCTGTCGGTGGTCAAGCACCTGGCGCACCGGGTCGCTGTGATGTTCAAGGGCACGATCGTCGAACAGGGCGACGGCGACCAGGTGTTCGCCAAGCCGCGTCATGAATACACCCGCAATTTGCTGGCCGCAGTGCCTCAACCGGAACCCGACCACAGCTAGAGTCGGTCTCCATGAGCCTTCAACTTGCGCGAACTGGGCCCACGCGCCAGCTGGAAAACGCAAAAGCTCCTCCGGCACGGCGTGTCGGGGGGCTTTTGCGTCTGCTCGCCATGGGACTGGTGGCGGCACTCACGGTTGCCGGGTGCTCCAGCAGCAACGAGGAAGCGCCGTCGCCCGGGGGCAACGCCGAGGTCGGCAAGACGAGCGACATCAATCCGCAGGATCCCGCTACGCTGCGACAGGGCGGCAACCTCCGGTTGTCGCTGACCGAGTACCCGTCGAACTTCAACTCGTTGCACATCGACGGCAACGTGGCCGACGCCGGAGCCATGCTGCGGACGACGATGCCGCGCGCGTTCCGGGTCGGATCGGACGGATCGACGACGGTCAACACCGACTACTTCACCAACGTCGAATTGACCAGTGAAAGCCCGCAGGTGGTCACCTACACCATCAACCCCAAGGCGGTCTGGAGCGATGACGCGCCCATCACATGGGAAGACATCAAATCCCAGATCGACTCAACCAGAGGCGTAAACAAGGACTTCCTGATTGCCAGCCCGAACGGCAGCGACCGCGTCGAAAAGGTGACCCGGGGCGTGGACGATCGCCAGGCCGTGATCACGTTCGCCAAGCCCTATTCGGAATGGCGGGGAATGTTCGCCGGGAACACGATGCTGCTGCCCAGGAGCATGACCGCTAATCCCGAGGTGTTCAACAAGGGACAACTCGATCGCCCCGGACCATCCGCCGGCCCGTTCATGATCACGTCGCTGGACCGCACCGCGCAGCGAATCACGCTGACCCGCAACCCGAAATGGTGGGGAACGCCACCGCTGCTGGACAGCATCACCTATCTGGTGCTCGACGACGCCGCCCTCATACCGGCCCTGCAGAACAACACCATCGACGCCACCGGGGTTACCTCGCTACCCGAGTTGACCACCGCGCGGAACACAACCGGCATCTCGATCCGGCGCGCGCCCGGCGCGAGCTGGTATCACTTCACGTTCAACGGGGCGAAAGGTTCGATCCTCGAGGACAAGGCGCTACGGCTGGCGGTCGCCAAGGGCATCGACCGGCAGGCCATCGCCAATGTGACCCAGCGGGGCCTTGTCGACAAGCCGGTTCCACTGAACAACCACATCTTCGTCGCCGGCCAGGAGGGCTACCAGGACAACAGTGCCGTCGTGGCCTACGACCCGGAGAAGGCCAAACAGGAACTCGACGCGCTCGGTTGGCGCCTGAACGGCCAGTTCCGCGAGAAGGACGGCCGCCAGTTGGTGATCCGCGACGTGCTCTACGACGCGGACACGACCAAACAGGTCGGCCAGATCGCGCAGAACGGTCTCGCGCAGATCGGCGTGAAGCTCGAGCTCGACGCGAAGGGCGGCGGCGGCTTCTTCACGAACTACATCATCCCCGGCGACTTCGACATCGCGCAGTTCACCTGGGTCGGCGACGCGTTCTCGCTGTGCTGCCTGAACCAGATCTACACGACCAACGCGGAGAGCAACTTCGGCAAGATCAGCAGTCCGGAGATCGACGCGAAGGCCGAACAGACCTTCGACGAACTCGACCCGGCGAAGGCGCGCGAACTGGCCAATGAACTCGACAAGCTGATCTGGGGCGTCGGTTTCAGCCTGCCGTTGTTCCAATCGGCGGGCAACGTCGCGGTGCGCAGCAACCTGGCGAACTTCGGCCCGGCCGGCATCGGTGACCTGGACTACAGCAAGATCGGCTTCATGAAATAGCCCGCTGCACGGCGCGCGGGATGACGGCGGGCAGCGCGGATTCGAGTGCGGCGGCGGCGCCGATCGCGCCGACCAACAGCCGGATTCCCAGGCCGCCCGGCTTCGCGTCCAGCTCCTTCGCACGGGCAGGCAGGCGGCTGGTTTCGCCGTCGTACACCGCCTTGACGATGTCCAAGGCGGCCTGCTCGCGGACGTCGATCGCGCTGTGGCCCGCAGTCGCCAACTCGACGAGAACCGAGTCGGGAATCAGAGACACGATTTCCTGGGCGACCGCCCGCGGGGTAATGAGATCACGGCCACCGGAGATGACGACCGT
The DNA here is from genome assembly GCA_963800125.1 of uncultured Actinomycetota bacterium. GTDB lineage: Bacteria > Actinomycetota > Actinomycetes > Mycobacteriales > Mycobacteriaceae > Mycobacterium. The sequence goes on from CAWDAC010000033.1 coordinate 35,573, forward strand.
CGGCCAGCTGAACTTCGGCATCTCCGCGGTGAGATCGTAGGGCTCGGCTTCGAATTCCAAAGGTTGCGTGGCGAACTCGCGGAACGCTACGGCCGGGTCGAGCGGCTTACCGTCGGGCACCGCACCGTAGTTGAGTTCGCGGAACCCGATCCGGCCGACCAGGTCGGGCTCGTGGCGGTACGGCGCCTTGCGCTCGAACAGAAACCGCGATGCCTGGTCGAGCACGGTCCACAATCCCCGTCGACCGCGCAGCAGTAGATCGAGTTGGCGGGAAAGCACCGCCGGTCCGGCGAAGCCGTAGACCGCCGCGGTGAGCTGTCCGGCCTCAGGGGTGAGCACACCGTCGTCGACAAGCTGTCGCACCTTCGGTGCCAGTTCCGCTGCCTCGGGATCCTCGCCATCCCACAGCACCCGCCGGGTGGCATTGCGCGCGGCGTCGATGTCGTGGGCCGACAACACCGGCGAGTCGAGCACCATCGCGTGCACCCGATCCGGGTGGCGCACACCGACTCCCGCGGCGAGATACGTGCCGTACGAGGTGCCGTAGATCACCGCCTTGTCGACCTGAGCGTCGTCGAGGACAGCGGCGACATCGTTGACGGCCTGGTCGATGGTGAGAGCCTCGGGCGGTAGGTCGGCGCCGCGGTCGTCGTGGCGGGACATCCCGACACCGCGGTGGTCGATCATGATCACGTCGAAGCCCTTGGCCGCCGCGTGCCTGCGCAGTCCGCGATACAGCGCCACCGACGCCGCACCCGGTCCTCCGGGAATGATGACCAGTGGATTCATCGACTTCCGCCCGGTACGGACGTAGTAGAGATCGAACTCCTCGTATCTGTCCGGCGAGACCGGTCGCCGCACCGGACGCACGCCTGGCAGCGCGGCCAGCTTGTCGTGCGCACGGCGACGCTTGGCGTTCATAGTCATCGCCAACCATTCTGCCCCTCAGGTAACTAGGCTCGCGGAACAGGTCGACCACGGAGACGATGTGATTTTCCGGTGAACTTGGAGCTGTTCTTCGAGCGTGCGACGCAAGCGTTCGAAGTGTTGGGCGTTTCGTCGATGGTACTGGGGACCGGGTATGCCATCGGTTTGGCCGCCGTCACGTGGAGACGGTTCGACGGTGCGCGTGCCTTCAAGACGCTTCGAAATTCCATCGGCGGAGCCATTCTGCTCGGCCTGGAGCTGCTCGTTGCCGCCGACATCGTCAAGACCGTCACGTCGAAGCCGTCGCTGACCGACGCGGCCGTCCTGGGGATGATCGTGCTCATTCGTACCGTGCTCAGCTTCACCATCGAGGTCGAGATCGATGGTGTTGCGCCGTGGCGCAAAGCGCTGACGACGGGGCCGCAAGTGCTGGCGCGGGCCACTCGCGAGTCCGCCCGACGGCAGCCCGACACCGGCGCCTAGGTTCATTAGCCGGCGCGAATGAGGTCCGCCGCCTTCTCACCGATCAGCACACTGGGGGCGTGGGTGTGCCCGCGGATGATGGCCGGCATCGCGGACGCGTCGGCGACGCGCAGCCCGTCGACGCCGCGCACCCGCAGCTGCGGATCGACCACGCTGGCATCGTCCTTGCCCATTCGGCAGGTGCTGACCGGGTGATAGGCGGTGTGCGACAGCCTGTTGAGTGCCTCCTCCAGCGTGGTGTCGTCCAGCGTGCTCGCCCCCAGCGGCCTGGCGATCTTTCCGATCACGTCGCGCATTGCCGGCGATTCTGCAATCTTCGCGCAAATTCGCAGTCCCTCCATCAGGGCCGCGCGGTCCGCGCCGGCGTCGTCGGTGAGGTACTGCGGGTCGATGATCGGCTTGTCCATCGGATTCGCTGACCGCAGAGAAATGCTGCCGCGGCTACGCGGTTTCAGCAGGATCGGCCCCATGGCCAAGGCGTGACGCTTATAGGAAGGATAGTCGAGGCCTTCGTCGAAGAACGGCGCCGGCGCGAACGCCAGCTCGAGATCGGGCAGATCAAGCTCCGCACGGCTACGAACGAAGCCATACGCCTCGACGCCGTTGGACGTCAGCATCCCCCGCCGGCGGGCCAGGTAATTGACCAGCTGCAGAGGTTTTTCGGCGGCGAAGAGGGTGTCGTGCGGAGCATCGAAACCAAGCACCACTACGAGATGGTCGGCCAGGTTCTCTCCGACTTCGGGCGAGTGCGTCACCACGTCGATCCCGTGGTCGGCCAGCTGCTCGCGGTCGCCGACGCCGGACAACATCAATAGCTGTGGGCTGTTTATCGCACCGCCGCACAGCACCACTTCGCCGCGGGCCCTGACAACGCGGCGCGAGCCCAGTTGCTCGAATTCGACACCGACGGCTCGCGTTCCGTCGAAGATCACCCGGGTGGCGGTGGCCCCGGTGAGCAGCGTGAGGTTAGGCCGTCGCAGCGCCGGTTTGAGGTAGGCGTCTGCGGTGCTCCACCGAGCGCCCTTGCGCTGAGTAACAATGGCCTCGCAAAATCCTTCCGGCGCAGCCATATTGGGCGATTCAACCCGATAGCCGCACTCCCGCGCCGCCTGTAGCCAGGCCGCGGTCCAGCTGCGTGGACTGAGCTGGGGCGAGATCACCAGCGGACCGTTCTCGATCCTCGTGAAGTACTTCTCGACGTGCGCGTAGTCCCATTCGTCGCCGGCCAGACTGCCCCATTCGTCGTAGTCGGCTGCGAAACCACGCACCCACATCATCGCATTCATCGACGAAGAGCCGCCGAGCGTCTTCCCTCTGGGCCAATAGATCTCACGCCCGTCGAGTTCCTTCTGCGGCTCGGTCAGATAATCCCAATCCACCCCGCTGCGAAACAGCTTCGGCCATGCCGCCGGGATATGGATTAACTTGTCCTTGTCCCGCGGGCCTGCCTCGAGCACCACGACCTGAACTGACGGATCGGCGCTGAGCCGGTTGGCCACGACCGATCCGGCAGAGCCTGTTCCCACAACGATGTAGTCGGCGTCCATCCGCCGGAGTCTAGGAGTCCGACCGGCGACGCACGGTCAATTCGCGCGCACAGGAGTCCACGCGGTGATCATCGGCGGCAGAATGACGATGGCGTCCGCCGCGGCGGCTTGCTCCAGCATTCGCGGCAAGAGCGTGTCGATATCGGCGAGCTCATCGGTGACCAAGCCCAATTGTTCGGCGATGGGAAACAACAACCGCCATACCTCAACTGCGTAGGCCCAGACTTCGGTGTCCTTCGGGGTACCCACGGGCGCCGCGAGGGTCAGCTGTGGCACGCGTAACCCGGCTTCTCGAAACAATGTATGCAGTGCTGCTCCGAACGCTGGATCGAGGCCCGCACCTTGGAAGGCGCGCACGATGGCGTCCACCAGCGCCCGCGACAGCGGTGAGTCCGGGACGCTGCGCACGGCCCCGATGTCGAACTCGCAGAACGCGATCAGCCCGCCGGGGCGGACGAACCCGGCAAGCTGCCGCAGCGTCGAGATCGGATCAGGCAGATGCATCAGGATCAGCCGTCCGATCACCGCGTCGACCTCATCCACCGCGATGTCGGCAATCGTCGTCTGTTCAAATTTCACCGTGGTCAGGCCCCGCTCAGCGGCGCGGGCGCGGGCAAACTCGACGACATCGCTTGAGGCATCGACGCCGAGCACGGTCCCGGCGGGCCCGACTAGCCGCGCGGCGACGAACGATACGTCACCGAGGCCGCAGCCCACATCCAGCACCCGCATTCCCGGCCGCAGGCCCGCGAGGCGCAGCGCGTGCTCGGTGAGGTCGTTATATAGACGTCCTTGCAGCAGTAGTCGCTGAATCTCGGTGTCGGCGTGACCCAGCACGTAGGTGCTTGCCCCGGCTCGCTCGTTCATGCTCATCACCGCTCCAGCAGAATTCGGGCCATCTCGTTGGGCCGCTCCAGAGCCGAGAAGTGGCCGGTGTCGGGCAGCGTGATCCGCTCGACCTGGGTCAACAGGCCCGCCACGTGTTCACGCTCCGCCGGCCGTGCCCAATCGTGTTCGCTGTAGACCAACGTGACGGGAACGGACACGTCCCGGTAGCGGTCACGCGCCCTCTCGAATCCCCTGAGGCTGCGGTAGATCGCCCTCGCCACTCGTGAATAGCCCTTGCGGCGTCCGCTCTTTCGGAGCTCGACGATGAAATCGTCGGGCAGCGTGCGCTTGTCGACGACTCCGCCGCGCATGATGCCCTTCATGATCGGGCGGTTCTCCATCGCAGCGAAGACCGGACCCAGGCCCGGCGTGCGAATGTAACTGATGATGAACCGGGCGAACAGGTTGCCCCGTTCGAGTCCGCTCGGGTAGTCGTAGCTGTTGAAGGCGACCACCCGCCTCACCCGGTCCTTGAGGTCGACGGACGCGTGCAGGGACAGCGCACCGCCGAGCGATTCGCCGGCGAGCGTGACGTCGTGCAGGTCGAGCCCGGTGACGAACTCGACCACCGCGGCCCGCAGTTCGGGCTCCTCGTATCGGGCGCCGGGCACGATGTCCGACCAGCCCATGCCGGGCAGGTCCAGCGCGTAGACGGTGAACGAATCCCACAGCTGCGGGACGACGCGGTGGAAGTAATCCAGTTGTGTGCGGATGGTGTGCATCAGCACCAGCGCCGGGCCGCTGCCTGCCGTGAAGTAGCGCAGGCGGGAGCCGTCGGATCGGGTGAAGTATTGGGTCGTGCCGTGGCCTTCGGTCCACGTGTCGGTGTAGCTCATTAGTTGATCTCCATCAGATTGGACTGCTCGGTTTCGCCTGCAGCAGTGGTTGATTGACGTTCTCGGGCGGGAAGTAAGGCGGCGACGACGACAGCCGCGGCGAATGCGATCGCGGCGCAGACCAGCGATCCGATGAACAGACCGTCGAGGAAGGCGGTGTTCACGGCGTCGCGGACGCCTGCGGCCAGGTTGGTCGGCAGTTGTCCGACGACTTGTTCCGCCGCGGCCATCGAGCCCTCGATCGTGGACCGCAGGTCGGCGGGCAATGCTGCGATCACCGTATTGGAGCCGAGTCGACCCGAGTACACCGAGGCGAACACGCTGCCGACGATCGCGACGCCGAGTGTGCCGCCCAGTTCCCGGGTGGTGTCGTTGACGCCCGAGCCGACGCCTGCCTTGTCGGCGGACAGTGATCCCATGATCGACTCGGTGGCCGGCGAGAACGTCAGGCCCAGGCCGCCGCCGAGCAGGACCATCTGCGCGGCGATCTCCAGGTACGGGGTGCCGGCGTCGACGGTGGACGCCCAGCCCAGGCCCGCGGCGAAGATGGCCAGCCCGCCGGCGACAACGGCTGTGGTGCCGATCCTTTCGACGATGCGGGGGCCGAGGACACTACCGACCGCGATCGAGACCGCGACCGGCAGTAGCCGCACACCGGTCTCAAATGCGCCGTAGGCCTTGATGAATTGGAAGTACTGAGTGATGACGAAGATGAAGCCGAACAGGGTGAGGAACCCCGCGGTGATCGCCAGGCTGCCGCCGGAGAACCGACGGTTGAAGAAGACCGACACGTCGAGCATCGGATGAGGCGTGCGCAGCTCCCACAGCGCGAATGCGGCGAGAACGACGGCGGCCACCCCGAATCCGGCGATGGTGTGCCAGTTGGTCCATCCGACGTTGGGCGCTTCGATGATTGTGTATACGAGGGCGGTCACGCCGACAACGGACAGGACCAAGCCCGCGACGTCGACCGGCGGGGCCGCGGGGTCGCGCGACGTCGGAACGAATAGCAACCCGCCGACGATCGCCACGACAGCGATCGGCACATTGACCAGGAAGATCGCGCCCCACCAAAAGTTTTCGAGCAGCCAACCCCCGGTGATCGGCCCGGCGGCCACACCGACGCCCACCATGGCTGCCCACAGGCCAATCGCCTTGGCCCGCGGTATCGGGTCAGTGAAGATATTCGTGATCAGCGCCAGGGTGGCGGGGAAGATCACCGCGGCGCCGACGCCCATCGCAGCGCGCCCCCAGATCAGGGCGTCTGCTGAGTCCAACTGCGCGGCGACGGCGGAAGTAATCGCAAACAGCGCGAGCCCGGAACTGAGGAAGCCACGTCGGCCGTAACGGTCGCTCAGGCTGCCGGCGGACAGCATTAGACCGGCCATAACCAGCGTGTACGCGTCGACGATCCATTGCAGATCGGCGGTGTTGGCGTCGAGTTCGCGCGACAGCGTTGGGAGGGCGACGTTGACGATTGTCGCGTCGACGCTGACGACGAACGCGCTAAGGCAGATGACTACAAGCGCGGCGATCGGGTGATCTTTGGAAAATGGTGTTCGGATGCTCATGGACATGAATGTAAACCTTTCAGACAAGTTTTTCAAGCAATATGACTAGTTACTTGTCTCAGTGGTAGAATATTCCCGTGTCCGCTCGGAGGAGTTATAACCAGAACTGCCCGATCGCCAAGGGCCTCGACGTGCTCGGCGAGCGGTGGACGCTGTTGATCCTGCGGGAACTCATCGGCGGCCCCCGCCGGTACGGTGACCTGCGCGCACAGCTGCCCGGTATCGCCACCAACCTGCTGGCCGACCGGCTTCGCGAGCTCGAGGACGCCGGCTTGGTCGATCGCGAGGAGCTGCCGCCACCCGTCGCACGGACCGTCTACACCCTCAGCGAGACGGGCTGGCGCAAGGTGCTGCCCGTGGTGAAGGCGATCGCCACGTTCGGGCTCGACATGGTCGTACCGGACGACAGCGCGTTGACGCCGCTGAACGGGTTCCTGGCGGGCATCCTGCTGGCCTTCGATCCCGCCACCGCCGGCGACCTGAACGCCTCATACCGCATCGAGATCGACGATCGCCGGTTCGAGTTCGCCGTCGACCGCGCAGGGCTGACCGCCGCTCAGGGTGCTCCCGCCGCGACCGTGACTGCGACCGCGGCCGACCTGATCGCTGCCCGGCTGGGCGCGACGGCCGCGGAACGCAAGGCTGCACTGCGAAGGGTGAAATTCGACGGCGACGCCGACGACGTCGACGCGATGCGACGCGTGTTCGCGTTGTCGGGCGATCCGGGACTGCTGGCCGCCTAAAGCGGACATCTTCGAGTCGAGTACCACTCTTCCCGGCGGCGTCAACATTTGAATGACGCTTTCGAGAAGCACGCGGCTTAGGCGCTCAGCTCGATGTGGTGCGCCGCGCCGACGCTGGCGTACCGCTGTGGGCTGCACGTCAACACGATGACTTGGCCGTCGCAGCCGACGGCGTCGAAGACCGCGCCCATCTTGGTCAACCGGTCGGGATCGGTGAAGCCGAGCGCGTCGTCGATGACGACCGGCACGCTGTCCTCCTTGGCGACCAGCGCCGCGCCTGCCAGCCTGGCGACAATGCCGAGCTGCTCCTTCGCGCCGCCGGACAGCGACTCGTACGGAACGGTGCGGCCGCACAGCGTGCGGCTACAGATCCGCAACGCGCTGTCGATCTCGACCTCGAAGGTGTCGCCGAACACGATGCGGCCCAGGCGCTCCACCTGATTGCGGAACGGGTCGACGTAACGCAGCCGGGTGGCGTCGCGGTGCCGGGCCATCACCGAGCGCAGCAGCTGGGCGGCCCGGGCCCGCCGGTGCACGCGAAGGTATTCGGCCTCGGCATGCTCGCGTTCGGTTTCGGCGGCGTCGAGCTGACACTTGCGCCCCTCGGTGCCGTACACCTTCAGCTGTGCCGTCACCTCGCGCAGCGCGTCGGCGACCTCGTCGTGGCGGTCGCTAAGCGCGTCGACGCGACGCAGTGCCTCATCAAGAGTGGCGGCGACGGTATCCGGTGTGCAGCGCGCCAATTCACCGCCCAGGTCCGCGACGAGCCCGGTGGCACGGCGCGCCTTTTCCATGTCGGCCTCGGCCTTGACGAGAAGTTCGTCGTCGGTTGCGGTCGCACGCTGCTGTGCCAGCCGCTCCCGTCCGACGGTCAACTCGGCGTAGCAGGCCGTCAGCTTCTCACGCACGACGCTGGCCTGGGTTGCCCTCTCCCCCAGCCGTTTTGCCGCCGCCTCGGCAACCTTTCGGTGCGTCTCACAGTCGCCGATGGCCCGCTGGTGTGCGGCGGTGGCGGCGTCGAGTTCGGCACGTGCGCTTCCCAGATCGGTTGGTCCGGCCCCGTCGCGTCGGGTGCGGTCAACGGTTTCGCCGTCGCGAAGCTCGGCCAGCCTGGCGCGCAACGCGTCGACTTCGTCGTCACCGATGAGGCCGTGGGCCGTCGCGGTCAACTTGTCGCGGGTACCGGCCAGTTCTCGGCGGCGCTGATCGAGGACGCGCGCTGCCGCGACGTCGTCGACTCGGGCAGCCGTCAGCGCCGCCGTCAGAACCTGTTGTGCGGCATCGAGCTTGGCCTGGGTGTCTGAAGCGGGAGCACCGGGCACCACACGCGCGGTCAGCACGCCCGGTACGTCGATCTCGGTCGTTGTGGTGGCGCTCGCCGTCCAAGTGCCGCCGGCATCCAGCGCGATCGGTTCGCCGCCGACCCGCAGCTCGATGTCGGCGACGGCGACGACTTCGATATGGGCCGACGCCAACTCGGCCTGCTCGGTGGCGCGCTCGACGGCCGCGGCGGCCGTCTCGATGTCGCGCATCGATGCGTCCGTCAGCGCAATGGCCGCGAGTTCGCGCTCGACCCGCGCGACCTCGCCCTGTGCGGCGTCAATCTTGGCCAGCCGGCTTGCCAGCCGGTCGGCCTCGTCCCGGTCGGACACCTGATCGACGGCGCGGCGGGCGGCGTCGACGCGGTCCTGACTCGCCTGGACGGCCGCGCGCGCCTGTTCGGCGGCCTCCTCGGCGGCCACCTGTACCTCCTGGGCGGTCAGCTCCTCCTCATGGGCTTGTGCCGCCGCGGTTTCCAGTTCGGCGACCGTCGCGGTGCGCTCGTCGACGTCGGCGCGCAGCCTGCGCCGCTCAGTCAGCGCCGACACGGAGGCTGCAAGCGTCGCATCGGCGGCCGCGGCGACCACCTCCGCCTGCTTGAGCTGTTGCGTGAGCGCGGCAACCTCCTCGGCAGCCGTCCTAGCGGTGGCCAGCCGCTTGGCCGCCTCCGCGTGCTCGCCCGCCAGTCGCTCGAGCTCGGCGGTGAGCGAGGCGTGCGTCCGAACCGCGTCGTCGACCTCCGCGACCGCGGCGGCGCACCGCGCCACCTCGTCGTCGGCGTCGCTCAGTCGGTTCGTCGCGGTGGCCCACTCGCCGGTCGGGCGGCCGGTGGGCGTGAAGTACCGCAGGTATTCCGCATCGATCCGGTCGATGAGCAACGGCTCGGCGCCGGACAACTGCACCGCCTCACCGGCGGCGACGTCGAGCGCCCTGGACAGCGCATCGCACCCCGACAGGTCCACAGCTGCCGTCGACGCGGCCTGCAGCACGCGCTGCGCCTGCCACAGCTGCACGTCGACGGTCTCGTTCACGATCGCGCGGACCCGGTCGTGTGCCTCGTCTCCGGTGAGCTGTTCGCGACGAGGGGCCAGCACGGTCAGCTGTGTCTCGGCGCGCTTGTGGAACCGCTTGTGATAGATGAATCGATAAGGGCCCGTGCTGATCTCGGCGGTGATCTCGGCACCCACGTCGGCATGGGTGGGCTTGACCTGTTTGACTTCCTTTTTCGTCGACCTGTCCTTGGCCTCCATCAGCAAGTCCAACGCCTCAATCATCGACGACTTGCCGATTTCGTTGGCGCCACTGACCACCACCACACCGTGGTCGGGGAATTCGATCTCTCGATGGGTGATGCCGCGGTAATTCGTCAGGACCAACCGGTGCAGCCTCATGCGACAGTGCCTTTTGCTCTTCGCGCAAGCGGCTCATCGGCGCCTTTTGCTCTTCGCGCAAGCGGCTCATCGGCGCCTTTTGCTCTTCGCGCAAGCGGCTCATCGGCGCCTTTTGCTCTTCGCGCAAGCGGCTCATCGGCGCCTTTTGCTCTTCGCGCAAGCGGCTCATCGCCCCTGTCGACCAGACGCAGCAGCAGTGAGAGCGCCGCCCTGGCGTCGTCGGCGTCCTCGCCGTCGGAGCGTGCGGCGGCCACCAGTTCCTCGACAGCGGCCGCGGCGAAACCGCCGATGCCCAGGTCGTCGAACTCGCCGTCGGCCGGAATGACCGCGATCTCGGTCTGCCGCTCCCACAGGCCGAGCGCCGCAAACAGCCGCTCGTACTTGTCGAGGCAGGCGTCCAGGGTGGCCTTGTCCGTCACGGTCAGCGATCCGGTCAGCGCCAACCGGACCACGGTGCGCTCCTTGTCGGGCATGAGGTCGAGGTTGATGTCGAGATCGGCCACGTCCCGGCTGCTGTCCACCGAGTGGTGCAGCGTCACGAACCGCCAGCGGCCCACCCGTCTCGGATCGACGCGCACAGGCCGACTCGGATCGTCATCGTCAACGTCGACCACCAGCACGTAGCCGGGATCGGGCTCGATGTCGTCGTAGTTGGTGACCTCAGGCGATCCGGAATACCAGATCCGGCCGGAAGTGCCGACCTGCATGCGAGAGTGCTTGTCGCCCAACGCCACATAATGCACAGCGCCGCGGGCGATGGCGGCTTCGAGCTTCGCAAGCCCGATCAGCGACGGCCTGTCCTTGTCCGGAACGAAGATGTCGACAGCGCCGTGGCCGACCACGATGCGGATTGTGCCGTCGGCCGGCAGGTCGTCGAGCACCTCGGCGACGAGGTCGGTGGTCGGCGCTTTGGAAGTCCAGGGCGCCGCCACGATCTCCAGCCCCGGCCGCACCTCGTGCACGCCGGCCCGGTCGAGAACCGTGACGTTGTCCGGGCATTCGGTCGTGAACAGCGCGCTGGTGTACACCGACGACGCATCCAGCGGATCGTGGTTACCCGGCAGCAGGTAGACCGGAACGCCGATCGCCCGCATCGCCTCAAGCGATTGACTGACCACCCGCGGGGCTAGCTGGTTGTGCTCGAAAACGTCGCCGGCAACCACCACGAACTCCGCGCCCACTTCGGCCGCGAGAGCTCCCAGACCCGCCACGACGTCGCGACGGGCGGCCGAATACCGAGGCTGCGCCTCGCCGTTGAGGAAGTAACGGGTCATCCCGAGTTGCCAGTCGGCGGTATGCACAAAACGCATCTCGACCCCTCCCTTCCCTCTCGCACCCTCTCGCATCTTTGCTAGGCATGGCGAGTGTAGGTCTGGTCGCCGACAAGTCCCGGGACGTGCATCGGCATGCCTTACGGTGAAGTGGTGACCGACCGGTACCGCACGCTGCTGCTGCTTCGGCACGCGAAGTCGGACTACCCGGCCGGCGTGGTCGATCACGACCGCCCCCTTGCCGAGCGCGGGGTGCGAGAGGCGGCACTGGCGGGCGACTGGTTGCGCGCCCACACTCCCGCCGTCGACGCGGTGCTGTGCTCCACGGCTACCCGCACCCGTGAGACGCTCGCGCGAACTCGGATCGAGGCGCCGGTGAGCTACGTCGACCGACTGTACGACGCCACCCCTGGCGCGGTTATCGACGAAATCAACGGTGTCGACTCCGATGTGGAGACCCTGCTGGTGATCGGCCACGAGCCGGCGATGTCACAGGTGGCACTCGGCCTTGCCACTCCGGATGGCAGCAACAAGACTGCGGCCGAACACATCTCGACGAAATTCCCGACGTCAGCGATCGCGGTTCTGCGCACCGCTGAGCCGTGGGGACAGCTGGCGCTCAGCAGCGCCGCACTGGTCACCTTCCACGTGCCGCGTTGAATGCTCTCCCCCGTTAAGAGCTGGTGGCCAGCGTCAGCTCCATCAGCTTGATCGCCATCCCACACGCGTCAATACCCGGCTGCTGCGGGTTGACCCACCAGCCCACCACGCCACCGGCGTCGCTGGCGACACCGCACGCGCCGTTGGCGTCGTTGGTGTGCATGACGATCGACGGAACGCCCGCAATCGCGCGGGACTCGACCTTGTACTTGAGTTGGTCGGCGGTCCTGCGCTCGTTGTCCAGGCTGCCCTGCTCGAACCAGAACCGGGTGATGTCGATCAGTCCCGCCGGATTGGCGGCCTGCCAGCGGCACACCGCGCCGACAAACGTGCTCTGGATATCCAGCGGATCGGCCCCGACCGTCTTGGCCAGGATGTCCTCGGTGAGGACCTCGCACTCCTTGAGCAGGTTCGGGTACTGCTTTTCGGAGTTGTCGTTGCGCGGCACGTCGCCGGAGCCGGCCTTGGCGGCTGTGCCTTCCACCGTCCGCGAGCACCCCACCAGCATCGTCACCGCGGCCAGCACCGCGACGATCCCGGCAACGATACGGCGCACTGAACCGGTCATTTCGCGTTGACAATCGACTGACGGGTCAACTCCTTGGCCACGTCACACGGATCCGGGAAAGGCTTTTCAGCGAAGCTGATCGACCATTCGATGAAATCGTCGTCGTACTGGATGCCAACCTCACACAGATTGTTGCCCAGGGTCGGGTCATCGCCGAGCGCGATAAACCCGTCGTGGCCTTCGATGTTGATGTCCTCCACGCTGGTGCGGGACAGCTCCTCGGTTTTGCGCTCACGACCGATCGGGCTGCCGCGGTACCAGGTGAACGAGAAATGCGGGCCAAGGATGCCGCCGCCGGCCAGCCACTGGCATCCGACGGAGTTGCGGGCGGTGTTCACTCAGTCCCGGCACGCGGGTCTGCTCGGTGATCGTCTCGTCGCTGACACCGCCGCACTCAGGAAAGAACGGCCCGTGCGTGACGCCCTGCGCGGTCGGCGGACTGGACGGCACGTCGGGCGAAGTCGGCTCCGAGTCGGAGCACGCCGCAAGCACCGGAATCATGGCCGCTGCTGCCACGGCCAGCAGCTTCGCGTTGCTGGGGATCACAGCGCACACTGTAGCGGCAGCCACCCAAGGCAACACTGAGAGACACATTGACCTGGCATTTTAGTCCTCATAGGGGGTGCCGGTCCTACCGCAACCGAACAGGGTGGTGTGCGAAAGTAACTGGATGCTCCTGGCACTGCTGCGGCAGTATGTGCGGCCATATCGCTGGCTGCTCACCGTCGTCGCGGTGCTTCAGGTGATCAGCACCCTGGCTTCGCTGTACCTGCCCACGGTCAACGCGGCGATCATCGACGACGGCGTTGCGAAGGGCGACACCGAGACCATCGTCGAACTCGGCGGGGTGATGCTCGCCGTCACCGGGCTGCAGGTGTTGTGCGCGGTCGGGGCGGTGTACTTCGGGTCGCGCGCCGCCATGGGCTTCGGCCGCGATCTGAGGTCGGCGATCTTTCACCACGTGACTGGCTTCTCGGCCGCCGAGACAGCGCGCTTCGGCGCCCCGTCGCTGCTGACCCGTACCACCAACGACGTCCAACAGATCCAGCTGCTGGTGCAGTTGACCTGCACCATGTTGATCACCGCGCCCATCATGTCGATCGGCGGCATCTTCATGGCGATCCACCAGGACGCCGGGCTGGCGTGGCTGCTGTTGGTCAGCGTTCCGGTGCTGGCCGTCGCCAACTACTGGGTGGTGTCGCACCTGCTGCCCATCTTCCGCAGCATGCAGCGGCTCATCGACGGCATCAACCGAGTGATGCGCGAACAGTTGTCCGGCATCCGGGTGATCCGCGCATTCGCGCGGGAGCCGTTCGAGCGCGACCGTTTCGGCGAGGCGAACCGAGCGCTGTCGGACACCGCGCTGACCGCGGGCCGCTGGCAGGCGCTGATGCTGCCCGTTACCACACTGGTGATCAACGTCTCCAGCGTCGCGCTGATCTGGTTCGGCGGGCTCCGTATCGACGACGGCCAGATGCAGGTGGGTTCGCTGATCGCGTTCCTGTCCTACTTCATGCAGATCCTGATGGCGGTGCTGCTGGCGACGTTCATCTTGATCCTGGTGCCGCGGGCGTCGGCGTGCGGCGAGCGGATCACCGAGGTGTTGGCCACCGAGCCGGTGATCACCAGCCCGGCCAACCCCGTCCGCCCGCATACCGTGACCGGTGCGATCAGACTGCGCGATGCCACATTCTGCTATCCCGGCGCAGATCGTCCTGTGCTACAGGATGTTTCGCTGACCGCCGAACCCGGCACCACCACAGCGATCGTCGGGTCCACAGGTTCGGGCAAGTCGACGCTGGTGTCCCTGATCTGCCGGATGTATGACGTGACGGCCGGGTCGGTGCGGGTCGACGACGTCGATGTGCGCGACTACGACACCGAGCAACTATGGTCGGCGATCGGACTGGTGCCGCAGCGCGGCTACCTGTTCTCCGGGACCGTCGCCGACAACCTGCGCTACGGCAAGGCCGACGCCACCGACGACGAGATGTGGGACGCGCTGCGGGTGGCATCCGCCGACGGCTTTGTCCGCGCCCACGCCGATGGGCTCGGCATGCCGGTCTCCCAAGGGGGCATCAACTTCTCGGGCGGGCAGCGGCAGCGATTGGCCATCGCCCGCGCCGTCATCCGCCGACCCGCCATCTACCTCTTCGACGACGCGTTCTCGGCGCTGGACGTGCACACCGACGCGCGGGTGCGTTCCGCGCTGAGCGAGGTGTCCGCCGACTCCACCGTTGTCATCGTGGCCCAACGCATTTCGACGGTGGCCGCGGCCGATCAGATCATCGTCATCGACGACGGCAAGGTGGCGGGCACCGGGACGCACGAGTCGCTGCTGGCCGACTGCCCCATCTACGCCGAGTTCGCCGATTCACAGACGATCGGCGCCGGAGTCGGGGGCAGGCCATGACCGCGCCGCTGGGGCGTCCGGTCCGCGGGATGGTGCAGGCGCCCACGGAACGCTCCCGCGATTTCAAGGGCTCAGCCGTCCGACTGGTCAAGCGGCTGACCCCGCAGCGCGGCCCGACCGCCGCGGTGATCCTGCTGGGCGTCGGCGGCATCGCGATCGGCGTGATCGGTCCGCGAATACTCGGGCATGCCACCGATCTTTTGTTCAACGGCGTGATCGGCCGCCAGCTACCCGCCGGCCTCACCAAGGAGCAGGCCATCGAGGCCGCCCGCGCCCGCGGCGACAACACGTTCGCCGACTTGTTGTCGGGCATGAACGTAATCCCCGGCCGCGGTGTGGATTTCGGGGCCGTCGGACGGACGCTACTGCTGGCGCTTGCGTTGTATCTGGTTGCCGCGCTGCTGGTTTGGCTTCAGGCGCGATTGCTCAACGTGGTGGTGCAGCGGACCATGGTCGCGCTGCGATCCGATGTCGAGGACAAGCTGCATCGGCTGCCGCTGTCATACTTCGACGCCCGGCAACGCGGGGAGGTGCTGAGCCGGGTCACCAACGACATCGACAACATTTCGACATCGCTGTCGATGACGATCAGCCAATTACTCACCTCGCTGCTGACCGTGGTCGCCGTGCTGGTGATGATGCTGACTATCTCGCCACTGCTGGCGCTGCTTACGGTGATCACATTGCCGTTGTCGCTGTTCGTCACCCGGGAGATCGCACGCCGCTCGCAACGGCTGTTCGTCGCACAGTGGGCCAATACCGGACGGCTCAACGCCCACATCGAGGAGACGTACAGCGGCTTCACCCTGGTCAAGACGTTCGGTCACCGGGCGTATGCCGAGGATCAGTTCCGCGAGTTCAACGGCGACGTGTACCACTCGAGTTTCGGTGCACAGTTCTTCTCCGGCTTGGTCGGGCCGGCCACCACCTTCATCGGCAACCTCAGTTATGTCGCGGTGGCGGTGGTCGGCGGCGTCCAGGTGGCGACGGGCCAGATCACCCTGGGCAGCATCCAGGCCTTCATCCAGTACGTGCGTCAGTTCAACCAGCCGCTGACTCAGGTCGCCGGGATGTACAACACGCTGCAGTCCGGGATGGCCAGTGCGGAGCGGGTGTTCGATCTGCTCGACGCCGAGGAAGAGGCACCGGACAAGCCGGTGGCGCTGCCCTCGCCCGACGGGCAACGCGGCCGGGTCGAGTTCGAGGACGTCAACTTCGCCTACCGGCCCGGCACGCCCGTTATCGAGGACTTGTCGCTGGTGGCCGAGCCCGGCAGCACGGTCGCGATCGTCGGGCCGACCGGGGCGGGCAAGACCACGCTGGTCAATCTGCTGATGCGGTTCTACGACGTGGACTCGGGCCGGATCCTGGTCGACGGCGTCGACATCGCGACGGTCAGCCGCGAGTCTCTGCGGTCGGGGATCGGGATGGTGCTGCAGGACACCTGGCTGTTCGGCGGCACGATCTACGACAACATCGCCTACGGCAGGCCGGACGCCGACGAGGACGACGTCATCGAGGCCGCCAAGGCCGCCTACGTCGACCGGTTCGTGCACACGCTGCCCGACGGATACGACACCTGGGTGAGCGACGACGGCGGCAACATCAGCGCGGGCGAGAAACAGCTCATCACGATCGCCCGGGCATTCCTGGCCCGCCCGCAGCTGCTGATCCTCGACGAGGCGACCAGTTCGGTGGACACCCGGACCGAGCTGCTGATCCAGCACGCGATGGTCGAGCTTCGCCGCGATCGAACCAGTTTCATCATCGCGCACCGGCTTTCGACCATCCGGGACGCCGACCAGATCCTGGTGATGGAGGAGGGCAAGATCGTCGAACGGGGCAGCCACGCCGAGCTGCTGGCCCGGCGTGGCGAATACTGGGCAATGGCCCAGGCGTAGACCGGTGAATCAAGCGACCTGCTCAATTCCAATCGCCGGGCCTACGGATCGGATTCGGAGAAGATGTGGAGATGACCACGGTAGACACCAAGACCGTGCACACGTTCTGCAGGTACTGCCTCGCCTCGTGCGGCATCGAGGTCACGGTCGAGGGAAACCGCGTCACAAAGATCTCGGCCGACAAGCAGAACCCGCACACCTGGCAGGACTTCTGCGCCAAGGGCCGGACCGCCAACCAGCTCGTCGAGCATCCACGCCGGATCCTGAACCCGATGCGCCGGGTGGGCGACACCTACGTCGAGGCGACCTGGGACGAGGCCATCACCGATATCGCCGCAAGAATGAACGCGCTGATCGACGCCGATGGACCGGACGCGATCGGCCTCTACTACGGCAATCCGTCCGCCTTCTCGTCGTCCAACATCATCTTCATGAACGGCTGGCTCGATGCGGTCGGCACCAACAACCGGTACGCCGTCGGCTCGGTCGACCAGAACGCGTGGCACGTCGTCGCCGACGCGATGTACGGCTCGCTGGTGATGGCGCCGGTGTCCGACATCGACAACTGCGACTACTTCCTGCTGGTCGGCACCAATCCCGCTGTCAGCGCATGGAATTGGCTGGAGACGGTGCCCGGCGGATGGCGGCGCGCGCTCGAGCGGCAAAAGCGTGGCGCGAAGATCATCGTCGTCGACCCGCTGCGGACCGAAACCGTGGAGAAGGCCGACGTGCATCTGGCGGTGCGGCCAGGACAGGACTGGGCACTGCTGCTCGCCATGGTCAAGGTCGATCCTCGACGAGGGTCTCGAGCACAAACAGGACTGCGCCGAACTCGCCACGGGCATACCGGAACTGCGCAAGCTCGTCGCCGACGCCGATCTCGATGATCTCGCTTCCCGTTGCGATGTTCCTCGCGCACAGATCGAACGCGTGGCGCGGGCATTCGCCACCGCCCGGACGGCGATGGTGGTCACCCGCACCGGGGTTTCGATGCACCTGGGCGGAACGGTCGCGGAGTGGCTTGGTCACGCCCTCAACGTGATCACCGGACGAATGGACCGTCCCGGCGGCCGCAGGTACGAGCCCGGTTACGTCGACGCGATCCGCCTGGGCGCCATGGCCAAGGCGAAACCGCACAAAAGCAGGCTCCTCGGCCGGGACATGGTCGCGGGCGCGCACGCGCTCAGCGAGCTGCCCGCAGAGATCACCACTGGAGGGCCGGGCCAGATCCGCGCGATGGTGATCAATTGCGGGAACCCGGTGGTGTCCGGGCCGGACGGAGCAAAACTCGACAGGGCCTTCGAACAACTCGACCTGTTGGTCGCTATCGACTTCGTGCAGCGCGAAAGCCACCGGCACGCGCACTGGCTGCTGCCCGCCGTGCACTGGCTGGAACGCGACGACCTTCTCTCATTCACGAGCACGATGCACGACGAGCCGTACGTGCAGTACGGGGCCAAAGCCGTCGAGCCGCCGCCGGGGGCCCGTCAGGAGTGGCGAATCTTCACCGACCTCGCTATCGCCATGCGCAAGCCACTTTTCGGCGCAAAGGGTGTCAACGGCTTCATCAGGGCCACCCGGCGGGTCGCGCGCCTCACGCGGAGGCCAAGCCTCCAGTTCGGCCCGCATTGGATCGACAGGCTGCTGGTGGCAACATCGCGAAAGTTCAACGGACGCAGGGTCAAATGGCGTGACGTCATCGCGAATCCGCATGGCTTGGTCCTGGGCGAGCGAGAATTCGGCCACTTCAAGGAAGCGTTGCGAACGGACGACAAGAAGGTGCACGCCGCGCCGCCCGAGTTCGTCCAACGAGCCCGTGAGCTGCTTGCCGAACCGCATCCGGAGGCGCCGGACGGCTACCCGTTCCAGTTGGCCAACCGGCGCAACCGCCACTCGATGAACTCGTGGCTCAACGAGCTTCCCGGCCTACACCCGTCTGGCAAGAAGAACGAAGTGGTGATCCACCCCGACGACGCGGCCGCCCTCGGTGTCACAGAGGGCGACCGGGTTCGGGTGTTCTCCTCCGTCGGAGCGATCGAACTCGCCGCGTCGGTCAACGACCGCCCGCGCCGCGGAGTGGTGATCGTCGACCACGGCTGGGGCTCAAGGATCTTCGACCCGCGGGGCAAGGCAGCGCCGGAGTCTTACGGCGCCAACCGCAACCTGCTCATCGACGGTGGACCCGTCGACCCGCTGTCTCAGACCTCGGCACTGAGCTCGTCGTACGTCGGAGTCGAACGCGTCGGGTGAGTTCTAGATCTGCGGGCCCTCGGACCGCAGATCGTCGACGTTGCGCATCGCGTCGCGCAGCTTGGTCAGCCACTCCTCGGTGTGCTCGCCGACCAGCTTGACGGACCAGGCCAGTGCGTCGGAACGTGACCGCGCCACACCGGCGTCGACAAGGGTGTCGAGGATTTGGCGCTCCGGTTGCTTCAGCCGCGTCATCACCGGAACGGCGATGTGGGTGAACAGGATTCGCTCCGGAGACTCCGGGCTTCCGACCTCGACGCCCCAGGAGACCTTGCGGCCGTACTTGTCCTGCGCCTCGTCGGCGATCCGCATGCGCTCCGGCCGGGTTTCCTCGCGGAACCGGGAGACGCGGCCCGACGCGCGGGCTTCACTCTGCTCGCCGTCGGGCTCGGGCAGCCGGCCGATGACGGTGATCTCCTCGCGGTCGACCACGACCGTGGGGTCGCCGTCGAACCAGTCCTCCGGCAGGCGGCCTGCGAACCACTCGGGGGCGTCGCTGGCGTCTGGCTGCTGGGCCTGTTGCCAGCCGCCGGGGCGGCACGACCGTCGGCCATATGCGTGATGTTGCCTCATGATTACATGATTACATTGTTACAGTGCTGATGGGACGGCTTTCACCACGAGCGAACAGCTGAGGTCTTGTTGGCTCCTACTTGCGCTTCATCAGGACCGCGGCGCCCGCGCCGAGCACCATTCCCACCAACAGCAGCGCTGCCCAGCCCGCGCCGAACAACCACCACACCGCGGCCAGCGCCACGATCGCCGGCGAAACCGCGAACAGCACCATGCCAGGGTGCTGCTTGATGACCGCGAGGGCGCTCTGCGCCCGCACCCGGTCGACTTCCTTTGCCATGCCATAAGGATGCCAGCGTTGTGTCGACCGCGGCATAGTGTCGAAAAACCCCAACGAAATCGAGGAGTGAATCGTGACTGGACCCGGACCTGGAAGCTGGCAACCAGATCCCGAAGGCCGCTACGAGTACCGCTGGTGGGACGGGCAGCGCTGGACGGATCAGATCTCCCACCGCGGTCAGGTGGGCCGGGTGCCGATGGGCGGCGAGGCCGCGCCTGGTGCCGGCGGACCACCACAGGCGCACGTCCAACAGCAGAGCGGTCCACCGCAGGGGGCCCCGGCCGGCCCTGCTCAAGGCGACGGATTCGCCGGCATCACCGGTGATCTTGTCGATGGGCGGTTCAGCGAGAAAGAGGCTAAGCCGATCGCAAACCAGAATTCGAAGCTGCTGCGCGTGCGCCTCGGCGAGCCGTTCATGGCGCGACAGGGGTCGATGGTCGCCTACCAAGGCAACGTGGACTTTTCCTTCGAGGGCGGTGGGGCGTCGAAGTTCATCAAGAAGGCGTTGACCGGAGAGGGTCTGCCCTTGATGCGGTGCCAGGGCCAGGGTGATGTCTTTCTCGCCAATCGAGCCTGCGACGTGCATCTGCTGAATCTGAACAATGCCGGGTTGTCGATCAGCGGCAAGAACGTGCTGGCGTTCTCGGCAAGCCTCGACTGGAACATCGAGCGGGTGAAGGGCGGCAGCATCGCGACGGGCGGGCTGTTCAACACGACGTTGCGCGGCTCCGGATGGGTGGCATTGACGACGGACGGACCACCGGTCGTGCTCAACGCGGCGGAGGCACCGACTTTCGCGGACACCAACGCGGTCGTGGCGTGGTCGGCGAACCTGCAGACACAGCTGAAGACGAGTTTCAAGGCCGGCGCGCTGATCGGTCGCGGTTCCGGCGAGGCGCTTCAGGTGTCCTTCTACGGCAACGGTTTCGTCATCGTCCAGCCGTCCGAGGGTGTGCAGGTCACCGCAACCCAGTAGTTGACGTGCTCCTCGGCATGAATGTCGGGTCCCCGTGCGGTTATGCCGCGGCCGAGGTGCTTCCTGCTTCATCACACCACGCCTCCCGAGTGGAAGGTCTTACTGGTGCTCCACCGGAACCGCGTTGGCAGTCCCGCCCACTTGCGTGGGAGGCGTTTATTCTCTCCGCCCGCCCGGCGGCGAGAATAACCTTAGCGGCGTTGTGGTCGCGGTCGTGAACTGCGCCACACGACGGGCAGCACCACTCACGGATCTGCAACTGCAATTCGTCGAGTTGATGCCCGCACGCCGAGCACGTCTTGCTCGACGCCAGCCAGCGCGATACTGAATGCACGGTACGCCCGTATTTGTCGGCCTTCTCGGCGATGATCCGCACGAACTGCCCCCACCCGGCATCGCTTATGGCTCGTGCCAGCCGACGATTGCGGACCATGCCCACGATGTTGAGGTCCTCGACGTGGATCACTTGATTCTCGCGAACCAACGCCAAAGCCTGCTTGTGGTGATAGTCCCGCCGGGCACGTGCCACCTCGTTGTGCGCGATTGCAATCTTCCGCCGCGTCTTATCTCTGTTGGCCGATCCTTTCTGTCGGCGGGATTTCTCCCGCTCCAACCGCCGCAACTTGCGCAGTTTACGGCCCAAGTGCTTCGGGTTGGCAATGTTGGTACGAGTCCCGTCGGTAGTCGCGATTGTCGCCAACCGGCTGATGCCCACGTCCACGCCAGCTTCTCGCTGGATGTGGGGCAGCGGGTCCCGCGGCACGTCGACGACAAAGCTGGCGTAGTAGTGGCCATCTGGCTCGCGGATGATCGTCACGCTCGACGGCACGGCGGGCAGGCGACGCGACCAACGCACCCGCACCTCGCCCACCTTCGCCATAAACACCCGGCCGTTGGGCCGGATTCTGAATCCGTTGCGCGAAAGCCGAAACGACTGCCGATGATCCTTCCTCGACTTCATCCGAGGCCGCCCCACCTTACGACCCTTGCGTTTGCCCGAGTGGGAGTCGAAGAAGTTGCGCCACGCACGATGGGAATCGTTGACCGACTGCACCAACGCCACACTCGGCACTTCGCGCAACCATGCCCGCTCGTTGGTAGTCTTCGCGCAAGTGATCACCCGGCGCTGAATCTGGCTGTCGGACAGTTTGATCCCGGCTCGATGAGTCTCCTCGCGGATCCGCAGCGCGTCGTTGAACACCACCCGGCAGCACCCGAACACTCGCGCCAGCATCGCACACTGGGCGGGTGTCGGTTCGATGCGGTAGCGGTAACGCAGCTGCACACTACAACCGTAGGGAGCGCCTCCGACAACCCCGACCTATCACCGAACAAAGTTCCAGGCTCCCGCCAAAGAGACTTCCGGTCACAACTCGAGCAGGACGGTCACGGGGCCGTCGTTGACGAGCTCTACTTGCATGTGCGCGCCGAACACCCCGGTCTCCACCTGCGCGCCCAACCGGCGCAATGCATCGGCGAAAGCGGTGACCAGCGGTTCGGCGACCGCGCCGGGTGCGGCGGCGTTCCAGGTAGGCCGTCGGCCTTTCGTGGTGTTCGCGTACAGGGTGAACTGACTGACCACGAGGATCGGTGCGTTGATGTCTGCGGCCGACTTCTCATCGTCGAGAATGCGTAACTGCCAGAGCTTTTCGGCCAGCCGCTGAGCCTTGTCGCCATCGTCGGAGTGGGTGACACCGACCAGGGCGAGCAGGCCCTGACCGTCCGGTCGCACCGCCCCGACCACTTCACCATCGACAGACACCGACGCCGACGATACCCGTTGCACGAGAATGCGCACGGCGATGACGCTACAGCGTCGCCAGGATGCCCTTCATGGTGTCAATCTCCTGCTGCTGGGTGTTCACGATCGAGCGCGCCAGCTCGACCGCAGGTGGGAATTGACCGTTTTCGATCTCGGTCTGCGCCATAGCGATTGCGCCCTCGTGGTGCGCGATCATGCCGGTCAGGAACAACCTGCTGGCCTCGACGCCCTCGGCGTGGTTCAGCGCCGTCATCTGCTCGTCGGACATCATCCCCATCGCGCCGCCGGACATGCCTTCCATGTCATGGCCACCGTGCCCTTCACCCGGAGCCATGGACGGCATCGGCGGGTTGCCCCATTGCGTCAGCCAGTCCTGCATCTGCTTGATCTCGGGATCCTGCGCGGCCTTGATCTTGGTGGCCAGGTCGGTGACCCGCGGATCGATGCCCTGCTTCGCCAGGACGATGTCGCTCATCTCGATCGCCTGCCGGTGATGCGGGATCATGTGCTGGGCGAACGAGCCGTCCGCGTCGTTGTGGTCCTCGCTGCTCGGCGCCGTGGTGGCGGACGCCGACGAGGAATGCTCAGCCGGGTGCTGCGCAACCGAATCGTTGCCGCTACAGCCGGCCGAGATTACGAGCGCCGCCACGGCGCCTGCACCGATCAGAATTGTTCGCTTCCGCATCATGTTGGTGATCCCTTCGTCGTCACCTTTACCTATACCCCCTATGGGTATAAAGTGGCAACCATGACCGTCACCGCCAACACCACCGACCGGCGCGAACTCACACTCGGAGTCGATGGGATGACGTGCGCATCGTGTGCGGCGCGGGTCGAGAAGAGGCTCAACCGCATCAACGGCGTCATCGCGACCGTCAACATCGCCACCGAACAGGCGACGGTCGACTTCCCGGACTATGTCACCCCGGAAGACCTGGTGGCCGCGGTCGAGGAGACCGGCTACACCGCAACGCTGCCCACGCCCGCCGACGACTTCGTGCCATCGGAGGAGTCCGACGCGACCGCGTCGTGGCGGCGACGGCTGCTGGTCTCGGCGACGCTGAGCGTGCCGGTGGTTCTGCTGTCGATGGTTCCCGCGCTGCAGTTCGACTACTGGCAGTGGCTGGCCCTGGCGCTCGCCTCCCCTGTTACGCTCTGGGGAGCGTGGCCATTTCACCGCGCCGCGTTGGCCAACCTGCGCCACCGCGCCGCGACGATGGACACGCTCATCTCGGTCGGCGTGGTCGCGGCCTACCTGTGGTCGGTGTGGGCGCTGTTCTTCACCGACGCCGGCATGCCGGGCATGAAGATGACGCTCAGCCTGCTGTCGAATAACGATGGCGGACCCCACCTGTATCTCGAGGTCGCCGCTGCGGTCACCACCTTCATTCTCGCTGGGCGCTATTTCGAGGCGCGCGCCAAGCGGCGGTCCGGCGCGGCGCTTCGCGCCCTGCTTGACATGGGCGCCAAGGACGTCGCCGTCCTGCGGGACGGATCGATCGAAACTCGCATTCCCATAGCCCGACTCGCCGCAGGCGACATCTTCGTGGTGCGGCCCGGCGAGAAGATCGCGACCGACGGTGTCGTGGATTCGGGTACATCGGCGGTGGACACGTCGATGCTGACCGGTGAACCCGTGCCCGTCGAGGTGGGTCCCAGCGACAGCGTCGTCGGAGCGACGGTCAACGTCGGCGGGCGGCTGGAGGTCCGGGCCACCCGTGTCGGCTCCGACACCCAACTGGCCCAGATGGCCCGGCTGGTCACCGAAGCCCAGAGCGGTAAGGCCGAGGTGCAGCGGATGGCCGACCGGGTCTCGGCGGTCTTCGTGCCGATCGTCATCGGGCTGTCTCTGCTGACGCTGGCCGTCTGGTTGCTGATCGGCGCATCGGCGACCGCCGCCTTCACCGCCGCCGTCGCTGTGTTGATCATCGCGTGCCCGTGTGCGCTGGGTTTGGCCACTCCGACCGCCTTGCTGGTGGGCACCGGACGTGGCGCCGAGTTGGGAATCCTGATCAAGGGCCCGCAGATCCTGGAGTCGACGCGGCGCATCGACACCGTCGTGCTGGACAAGACCGGCACGGTGACGACCGGCCGGATGTCGGTCACATCGGTGCACGTAGCCGACGATGCGTTCGGCGCCGAAATGCTTCGGCTGGCAGGGGCTCTCGAGCACGCGTCGGAACATCCGATCGGACGCGCCGTGGCAACGCATGCCGCCGAGGCAGGCCCGCTACCGAGGGTGACGAAGTTCGAAAACCACGGCGGCAGAGGCGTGACCGGCGTGGTCGAGGAGCACGCTCTGGCTGCCGGCCGCTACAGCTGGCTGCGCGACGAGTGGGCACTGGAGGATCCCGACGAGCTTCGCCGCGCGGCGGATCGGGCCGAAGCCGACGGCAGGACTGCGGTCTGGTTGGCGGTCGACGGCCAAATCCGCGCCGTCATCGTCGTCTCCGACACCATCAAGGAGACGTCACCCGCCGCCGTCGCCGAACTCCGCGATCTCGGCCTCACACCAGTTCTGCTGACCGGCGACAACCACCGCGCAGCACTGGCCGTCGCGCGCCGGCTCGACATCGACGAGGTGATCGCCGACGTGCTCCCCGCCGAAAAGGTGGACCAGATCAAGCGATTACAGGGCGAGGGCAAGGTAGTGGCGATGGTCGGCGACGGCGTCAACGACGCCGCCGCGCTCGCGCAGGCGGATCTCGGCCTGGCGATGGGGACGGGCACGGATGTTGCGATCGAGGCCTCCGATCTGACCCTGGTACGTGGCGATCTGCGGGCTGCCCCCGACGCCATTCGCCTGGCCCGCGCGACGCTGCGCACCATCAAAGGCAATCTGTTCTGGGCGTTCGCCTACAACGTCGCGGCGCTACCGCTGGCGGCAATCGGCTTGCTCAACCCGCTGATCGCAGGTGCCGCAATGGCTTTCAGCTCGGTGTTCGTCGTGAGCAATAGCCTGCGGCTGCGCCGGTTCACGCCGTCGCGATAGCGGCTGCCGCGAATGGAACATCGAGAAGTTCAAACCGAAGGTTCCGTGACCACCCTTCGTCGAGATCGACGAAATGGTTTCGATTACTCGCACTTTCGCGCCCAAACGTTGGTTTCGGCGGAAGGCAGGTCAGCGAGCGCGCCGCACGCGGAAGAGTTTCACCTCACTGCTCACGCCCTTGAAGTGTCGCGCGCCCATCGATGACCACTCGAAACGGCCCGCATTGCCGATTGCATCCTTGGTGGACTCCGCGATGAGCACCGTCCCGGGACGCGCCGCCGCGGTGACACGGCTCGCCACATTGACGGGACTGCCGAACCAGTCGCCGGCCCGGGTAACGGCGCAACCCGATGCAACACCAATCCGTAATCGCGGCAAGTCATTTGCGGCGGCGGCGTCTGCGAGGTCCAGCACCGCACCTACCAGAGGCACCGGGTCGACACAGACCAGCATCACCGCATCGCCGATCGACTTGACGAACCGCACTGGGGCGGCCGAAACGTCGTGCGCGAGTTCGGCGAGCCGATTGGCCACCCGCTCGAGGTCCTCTGCCGGAAGGGCTTCACCCAGCCGGGTGAAGTCCTCGACGTCGGCGAAACACACGGTGACCTGACGCGAACCGGGAAGCGTCCCGGCGGCGCGCTCAGCGGCGGTCACTGCCTCCGTCTCGAACGAATGCCGCAGTTCGAGACGCAGCAGGTCCTCCATCATCGGCCCGAGCATCGGCGCCCCCCGCAATGCCAGCGCCTCTGATGCCTCGGCGAGTTCGATCTCGGTGGCACCGGGCTTGAGCATCGTCTTCAGCGCGGCCTCACGCATCATCGCGGCTGCATGACTCAGGCTCTCCATCACCACCCGCATGACGGCGACCGTGTCCTCGGGTTCGATGCCCAGGTCAAGGAAGACCTTTGCGCGAGCGGCGGCCTGACCGTCCGCGCGCAGCAGGACGGCCGCATCGGGATCCTCGATCCGCGGTAGGCCGATTGCACGCTGTATCCGTTGCAACAGCTCCAGGTCGAGCCCGGTCGACTCGCATAACTCGCGCGCCGACACATAGTCGCCGTCGTCGCCGAGCACCCGGTTCGCCGGCAACATCAGGGGCGCGGCGACCGACGCGCGAATGTGGTCCAGGTCGAAGCCCCGGTCAAGCAGCCAGGTGATCAGCTCAGCGCGTTCTTGTCGCGCGGCGCCCTCCAGGCCGTCGAGCAGCCCCAACGCCTCGAAATCGACGTCCGCCGCCATGTCGTCAACGTACTATCCCGAGCCTGCCGCGCGGGCCCGGAACAGCCTGACCTCGCCTTTGACGCCTTTGAGGTGCCGCGCACCCGCGAAAGACCAGGCCACGTCGTCGGCATCACCAATTGCGTCGTGTACGGATTCGGCGACCAGCACCGCTCCGGGTCGAGCCACCGCGGTTACCCGACTGGCCAGGTTGACCGGGCTGCCGAACCAGTCGCCGGCCCGCCCGACCGCTTTCCCTGCGGCGAGCCCCACGCGCAGCTGCGGCAGGTCATCCTTTTCCGCGGCGGCGACCAGTTCCAGGGCCGCCCGCAGCAATGCAGCAGGGTCGGTGCTGACGAACATCACCGCGTCGCCGATCGTCTTGATGAATCGCACGGGTGGTGACGCGACGTCGCGCGCGAGACGAGACAACCGGTTGGCGAGGTTCTCCAACTCCTCCGGCTCCACCGCCTCGCCCAGCCGGGTGAAGCCGACAAGGTCGGCGAAACAGACCGTCACCTCGCGCGCCCCGGGAAGGCTGCCCGCCGCACGCTCGGCGACGTTGACCGCCTCGGTCTCCAAGCTCTGACGGAGCTGCAGCCGCAGCACGTCCTCGGCCATCGGTCCGAGCAGCGGCGAGACGTGTTGCACCAGTTCCCCGTAGGCCTTGGCGATCTGCAGCTCCGTCGCGCCCGGCTCGATCACCGCCTCCAGCACCACCTGGCGCATCACCTCGGCGGTCTGGGCCATACCCTGTGCGAGCACCCGCGCCGCGGCGATCACCTGCTCGCGGGTGAACCCCGCGTCGACGAAGACCCGTGCGCGCGCCGCGGCCTCGGCGTCGGCCCGCAGATGGACCGGTGCGTCGGGATCGTCGACGCGCGGGAGACCGAGTGCCCGCTGCAGGGCCTCCAGCAGTTCCAGGTCGATGCCGGTTTCCTCGCAGATCTGCCGCGCTGACACGTATACGCCGTTGTCCCCCATCACGCGGCCCGCCGGCATCAACATCGGCGCGAACTCCGCCCGGATATGTTCGACGGTGAAACCCTCACCGAGCAGCCACTCGATCAGCTCGGCCCGCTCCGCACGTGCCACTCCGTCGAGACCGTCGAGCAGTCCCGAAGCCTCGATAGCTTCAGTATCGACGTCGTCGGCCACCGCCTCAACGTATACCTATGGTCATGACGGGGCCGCTGCTGCAGGGTCTGCCGCCGATCGTCGATGACGGCGCCAGGCTACTCATTCTCGGCAATATGCCAAGTGTGATGTCGCTGGCCGCACAGCAGTATTACGCCAACCCGCGCAACGGATTCTGGCGCATCACGGGCGAGATCTTCGGATTCGACGCCTCCGCAGCCTACGACGTTCGCGCTGACGCGCTGCGTGCTCGCGGCGTCGCGGTGTGGGACGTGCTGCGGCTATGCCGACGGCAAGGCAGCCTGGATTCGGCGGTCGAGCCGGACAGCATGGTGGCCAACGACTTTGCGCCATTCTTCGATTCGCACCCCGGGATAGAGCGGGTGTTCTTCAACGGCGCCGCAGCGGAGAAGAACTTCGGCCGGCTTATCGGCATTGACCGGCCGCTGCGCTACTGCCGACTGCCTTCTACGAGCCCCGCCCAAACCATGCACTACGCGGACAAGTTGCGCGCCTGGCGAGAAGCCATCACTGCAGGTCGATAACCGTCCCGCGGGGCGCGGCCGCGCTCTATCGTCGTTTCAATGACGGCAGCGACGACATGCCGGGATTGTGGCGCCGAGCCGCGGGCAGGCGCGCGATTCTGCGATGCCTGCGGTGCACCTATCGCCGAGCCGCAGCCGACCGCCGAGTACAAACAGGTGACGGTGTTGTTCGCCGACGTGGCCCATTCAATGGGCATCGCCGCTGCCGTTGGCCCCGAACGTCTTCGCGAGATCATGGCGGATCTTCTGGATACGTGTGCCGCCGTGGTTAAGCGCTATGGCGGCTCGGTGAACCAGTTCACCGGCGACGGCTTCATGGCGGTGTTCGGTGCGCCAGTCACATTGGAGGATCACGCTTTCCGTGCCTGCCTGACTGCACTGGACATACAGACCGAGATGACCCGGCTCTCGCGCGAGGTCGGCGACCGCGACGGCATCACGCTGCAACTGAGGATCGGCCTGAACTCGGGTCGGGTGATCGCCGGCGAGGTCGGCTCGACGACAGCGAGCTATACCACCATCGGTGAGCACGTCGGCATGGCACAACGAATGGAAGCGGCGGCGCCTGCGGGAGGGGTGATGCTCACCGAATCGACCGCCCGGCTGGTGGAGAACTCGGCCGATCTCGCCGAGCCGCAAATGGTGCAGATCAAAGGCGCCGCCACCCCGGTGAAAGCCACGCTGCTATTGGGAATCGCCGAGCATCGGCCACGGCGGCGCAACGAGCCGTCCTTCGTGGGACGGGCGTGGGAACTCAACACCATTACCGGAATCCTCGACGAGGCGGTCAACGGTGCCGGGTGCGTGGTCGGTGTGCTGGGCCCGCCGGGCATCGGCAAGAGCCGGCTGGTCCGCGAAGCCGCGACGGTCGGAGCGGGCCGCGGCGTGGAGGTGATCGCGACACATTGCGATTCGCATGCCGCCGACATCCCGTTCCACGCGGTGTCGCGGTTGCTGCGCGCGGCCCTGCGCATTGACGATCTCGATGCCCAAGCGGCGCGGGCGCGCGTCCGCGAACAATTCCTCGACGCCGACCCCGAAGACATGGTGCTTCTCGACGATCTGCTGGGCATTCGGGACAACGCTGTGCCGTTGCCCGACATCGCTTCCGATGCGCGGCGCCGGCGGTTGACCGCTTTGATCAACTCTGCGTCACTGGCCCGCCAGGAGCCGGCGGTGTACGTCATCGAGGACGCGCACTGGATCGACGAGGCCAGCGAATCGCTGCTCGCCGACTTCCTCGCCGTGATCCCGCAGACTTCGTCGCTGACGCTGATCACCTACCGTCCCGAATACCGCGGTGCGCTCTCCCGGACCTCAGGTGGCCAGACGATCTCGCTGCGGCCGCTAACCGATGCGGACGCTTCCGCTCTGACCGCTGAGCTGCTGGGCCAGGACCCATCGGTGGTCCCGTTGACCACCAGGATCGCCGAGAGAGCTTCAGGTAACCCGTTTTTCGTCGAGGAGATCGTTCGCGATCTCGCGGAGCGCGGTGCGCTGGGGGGCCAGCCCGGCACGTACAAACTGCGCGGCGATGTCGCCGACGTGGAGGTGCCCGCGACCCTGCAAGCCACTATCGGTGCGCGCATCGACCGGCTCGAGCCGGGCGCCAAACGCACACTGAATGCCGCAACAGTCATCGGGTCGCGATTCGATTCTGGTCTGTTGACCAGCCTGGTCGGCGACACGGACGTCTCCCCGCTGATCGAGGCGGAATTGATCGAGCAGGTGAAGTTCACTCCGACAGCCGAGTACGCGTTTCGACATCCACTGATCCGGAAGGTTGCCTACGAATCACAACTCAGATCCGATCGCGCTCAACTACACCGGCTCCTGGCAGCTGCGATCGAGGCTCGCGGGGACCCCGACGCGAACGCGGCGCTCGTCGCCGAACACCTCGAGGCAGCGGGCGATCTGCACGAGGCCTTCAGCTGGCACATGCGCGCGGGCTCCTGGTCGAACATCCGCGACAACACTGCCGCGGAAACGAGCTGGCGACGGGCCCGAGAGGTCGCAGATAGGCTGCCCGAAAACGATCCAGATCGGCTGTCGATGCGCATAGCACCGCGAACTCTTCTATGCGCAAACGCAACTCGGGTGGCCGGCAGCGGCGCCGAGACTGGCTTTGACGAACTGCGCGAGCTGTGCGCAGAGGCGGACGACAAGAGATCGTTGGCCATCGGCATGGCCGGCGAAGTGATAAAGCTATACTTTGTCGCTCGACGCCGGGAAGCATCGCAGCTCGCCACCGAACACATTCAGCTGCTCGAATCAATCGGCGACCCAACGTTGTTGGTCGCCCTACTCGGGACCTCGATGGCCGCCAAGTACGAAACGGGCGAATTGGCCGAAGTTCTACGGTTGGCACAGCTTGTCATCGACCTCTCCGGTGGCGACGCCACCAAAGGCGACCTGATGCTCGGATCCCCGTTGGCGTTCGCCATCGCGCTGCGCAGCCTTGCCCGTTGGACACTCGGAATGACCGGCTGGCGAGAGGACATCGACCAAGCCGTGGCGATAGCCAGCACGTGCGACCCGGTGACCCGGGGGTCGGTGATGTTCTACACGCACCTGCTCGCGATCACCAACGGAGTGCTCTTGCCGTCCGACTCCATCCTGCGTGAGGCGGCCGAGGCGTTGCCCATCGCGGAGCAGTGCGGCCAAGATGTCGCGCTGGCGGTGGGTCGCAATAACTACGCAGGTGTTCTGCTGCTTCGCGGGCAGGAGCGTGAGAAGGCTCTCGAGCTACTCGCCCTAGGTCGTGAAATGGCAATGCAGGGGCGGTCCTCGATGCCTGTAATCCCGTACATTGACACCCTCGCGGCTCAGGAGAAAGCAAGACTCGGCGCACTCGATGAGGCTGTCGAATTGGCGCGTTCGGCTGTCGACGAGGCGCTCGAGGGCGGTTCAGTCATGTGGAGTCCGGTGGCTACCCGCGTCTTGGTGGAAACGCTGTTGAAGCGCGGCGGCGAGACAGACCTGTGGGAAGCAAAGACCGTCATCGACAAACTCGCAGCCATACCCACCGACCCGCGCCTCGTGCTGACAAAGATCTGGCTGCTACAGCTACGGGCGCTGCTGGCGCAGGCGCAAGGCGACGATGTGGGGTATCGAGACCATCGAGATCGCTACCGAAAAATGGCCAACGAACTTGATTTCGAAGGGCACATGGCGTGGGCCGAGGCGATGGCATAACGGCGACGAGATCAAGAGACTTATGACACGCAAAACCTTCGTTTGCATCTCGACAAACAACGAAGCTGTCGAGGTGCCGCGAAGACTGACTGACGGCCCGCGGGGAACTTTGACGAAAGCAGCCATCGTTGGCGCGCTCGTTAAAGTGCGGCTCGGAGGAACTCAGTGGCAGTGGTCCGCCGGGGTGACACCGGCGGTGCCGAGGTCGTCGGAGCGGCCTGCGGCCAGCCGCGACCACTGCGAGATGGGCCGCCCGTCGGGCCGATTGACGGCGCAGCCGTCAATCGTCGGTGCGCATCTGAGCGGACGTGGTGTTGAAGAACCGTTGCGGCCAGCCCTCGGGGGAGTCCTCCCAAGCCTCCTGGCGGCCGTAGACGGTCATGTCGAGCATCGCGTAGGAACTGCCCATCAGCTCGCGGCCGCGGGCGGTGGTCCAGTATGTCTCGAAGACTCGGTCATCGTCGCGCAGGTAGCAGACCCGCATCCCGAAATGCCGGCCGGCGATGAGCGCATCGACCGAGGTTGAAGGTACCGAGTACCAGGGCATCTCCCACTCCATGAACTCCCGGTACCGGTGCTCCGACCCCAACTACACCCTCATCTGCGATGAGCCGCAAAACCGCCTGTTTGCGTACCGGAACCTGATTTCGACGGTCTTTAAGACAGCGGCGGGCGGCGCTGCGCCCATGGCCGCGCCTTTTCGATCTGCGCGCCGAGCGACAGCAGCGTCGCTTCGTCGAATGGTCTGCCCACCAACTGAATTGACGTCGGTATGCCGTCACCGTCGAACCCCCACGGCACCACCGCCGCCGGCTGCCCGGTCACATTGAACAGCGCCTGGAAAGGCACGCGCGCGGTCACCATTAGCAGAGTCGATATGGCGCCCCGCCGTTGGTACGCTACCTATGCGCGAGGGTCCCGTCGCGGTGCCCGGCGTGACGACCAGGTCGATGTCGTCGAAGATCGACTGGATCCGTTCGGCGACTTGGCTTTCCGCTGCACGGATGGAATTCATCCGCCGGTCCGAGAACAAGCCACCAATGCGGGCGAAGCCACGCGTCCTGGCCTCCAGCCGTTCCGGATGGGGCAAGGTGCGCACATCGTCGTAGGCGCCCCGGAAGTAGCGCGGAAGCGCCTGCCCGACAATCGCCGAGGTCGGGTAGTCCGGATCTCGCTCGATCACGTCATGGCCGAGCTCACGCAGCAGTTCACCCGCTTCTTGGACCGCCGCCCGCTGCGCCCGCCCGACGCGTGCCACCAGCAGGGGCGGCAGCTTGGTGCTCAAAGCGATCCGTAACCGACCCGGTGCGCGGCCGGCCGCGGCGACGAAGCCACCGTCGGGCGCGGACATCGTGGTGGTGACGTCGAGGAAGAGCGCGGCGTCCTCGACGGTCCTCGCCATCGGCCCGTTCACACTCAGGCCGTTCCACGCGTCGTCATGCGGCGCCAGTGGCACTCGGTCCCGCTGCGGCTTCACCCCGAACAGGCCGCACCACGTCGACGGGATGCGGATGGAGCCCATGCCGTCTGAACCAACAGCCATCGACGCCAGGCCGGCCGCGACCGCCGTGCCGCTGCCGCCGCTACTGCCCCCGGGCGCATAGTCGGTGTTCCACGGATTGCGCGTCGCACCGAATTCGAGCGTCTCGGTGAATGACCACAGCATCATCTCCGGCACCGTGGTCTTGCCGACGATGACTGCGCCGGCCGCGCGCAGCCGGCGCACCACCTCCGCATCGTCGGTCTTGGCCGGCCCGTATGCGGCACTCCCGTACGTCGTCACCTCCCCGGCGACGTCGACATCGTCCTTGATCGCGATCGGCACGCCGAGCAGCGGCAGCCGCTCACCCGCATCCAACCGTGCCTGCGCGGCGGCCGCCTCCCGGCGCGCGGATTCGGCCAGCACGACACGGTATGCCCGCAGTCCGGGGTCCAGGCGGGCGATGCGATCGAGATAGAGGTCGAGCAGTGCCGGTGCGGCAATAGTGCCCGCGGCGAGCAGCCGCGCCTGTTCGGCGGCACCGGCGAAGGCAAGGTCGGTGGAATCCACTCGCCGCAGCGTAACCTCCGGCCGGGCGTGTGCGTAAAGCCGTCCTGAATCCCGCCATGCGGCCTAGACTTTTGCCACCCGACAGCCTGGGGACCAAGCGAGGCGACTCATGACATCCCTACATACAGGTTCTCTTCCCAAAAACATTCGGCGGCTTGTGCTCGGAGGCATCGTAGCGGGCGCGGCCACACTGGGAGGCAGCGCATTTGGAGACAACACAATCTCCTGCGCGCACGCCCAGGGGTGGGACGAAGCCGGCTACCAAAAGTGTGCGGAAGGCTACGAGGCCCAAAAGGAAGACCATTACGTCGATTGGTACCAGGGCGTGAAAGGCTGCTGCACTGGATTCGGCGGCGTCTGGCACGACCAACAACCCGGCCAAGAAGCCCGCTGCGATCCTCCGGAGCCGAAGTTCGATATCCCGCCCGTTGGCGGGATATCCGAAGTGCTCACGCCCGCTCCACCGCCGCCGGTGAGACAGCCGCCGGGGATGATCCCCGAGACGCTCGCACCGGTCGCCCCTGGCTAGCCGCTGTGCGCCTGTGCGTATTCGCCGGGCGTGCTGCCCAGCATCGAACGGAAGTCGTTGATGAAATGCGCCTGGTCGTACCAGCCGAGGGTACCGCCAGGTCCGCGAAGTCGACGCCGGGGTGGCTCTCGATCTAAAGTGCAGCCTGCTGCGGCCGATAGCGGCACAAGACCATTTGACCGGCACGCCGACACAGCGCCGGAACACCCGCTGCGTGGTGCGGGCACTCCACGGCGAAAGTTGCATCACCTGCTCGACTCGGTGCAGCCGGTCATCGTCGCGCATGCGGTCGACAAGTGCGGTCAGCGCCGAGTACGTCGGGTCGATTTCACCAGTGTGTGCGGCGATCGCGGTGTCGAGACCTGCGGCGGCCGACTCGACATTGTCCTCGAGATGTATTGGTGTGCCGAACAAGTCGTCGTCGACTGGCTCGACCCGTCCGGTCAGCGCGGCGGCGTCACGGCCGAAGCGTGCGGTAAACCCGCCGGGCCGAAACCGCGCACCCACCACCGTGCCGCGCTCGCTGATGGTGGTGCGGAACACCCGATCGACCACGCGGTGCACGAGTGTGTTCGGCAGCGAAAACCCATGGCGCGGGCTGTCACTGCCCCATTCATGGGTGATGTGCAGCGACGGAAAAGTGATCACCGTGTTATCGAGCGGCTCCCGGCCGCGCAGATCCCAGCTGACGGACCAGTAATGCTCACGAAGCGGCCTGCGGCGTCCGACGGCGCCCACCGGTGGAGGTCGAACAACGAGGTGGAGGCGGCGCGGCCGACCACGCCGCGCAGCGGGGGGCCTCGGTTTCGTCTCGTCCTGCACCCACGCTATTTAGGTTACGAAGGGACCCCACCGCTCGGGCAAACCGATGACCCGTCGGGCCGCCTGCCCTAACCTCTATCCCTATGTCATGCGCACCCTCTGCGATCAGGTCTTGGTCGCGGGCCGCGGCGACGATGCTGATCTCCGCCGCAGGCCTTCTCGCTGCCCCCGTCGGTAACGCAGCCGTCGACTGCCCTGCCGGTTGGGAGTTCGGGCCGACGTTGAAGCTGCTGCAGAGCGACGGCTGGACGGTGACGGTCGGGGCGGCCGGCCGGGGGATAGGAGGGCCGGCCGTTGCGGTGCCGCCCGACCGTCGCCCGCTGTGGCGCGGAACCGGCGAGGGCGGAAGCGACGGCATCACCGTCGCCTTCGGCATCGGCTGGGACAACGGATCTCAAACGCACTACACCGGCGTGGTGGACCAGAGCACGGGTTCGGTGACGGGTGAACGTCCCGATGGTGTGACCTGGCAGAGCACAGGGAGCATGCGGTGCATCGGCGCAGCGGACACACCGCCGCCGGCCTAGCGCAATCCAAGGCACACGAAAAGAGGGCACCCGTTTCCGGGTGCCCTCGTTGGTATGTATTCGTCAGTGGCTCTGGTGAACGCCCGTGTCCACGTGCGGCACGCTCACGGACGGCTGGGTGTCATAAACCCAATTATGGTGTCCGATGTCGGCGTTGGCCGGTCCGGCGAAACCAAGCACTGCGGCCATCAGGCCGGTCGCTGCGATGGTGGCTAATCCGAGGTTCTTCATCTTGGTGCCTTCTTCGTTCTCTCTTGGTTCTCTGTTGCGAACCTTCTGATCTTTTAAACACAGAGGTCAGGCGGATAATTCCGGTGGCAGCAATTGATCGACGGTTGGCAGGAATCGCCACCTAATACCATTCACAAATGGCCAAACTCGAGTTGTCCCGCAACCTGTCGATGACACCGGAGCACGCCTGGGAGCATGTGTCCGACTTCTCGGCGCTGGGAGATTGGCTGAAGTTGCACCAGGGCTGGCGTGGTGAGCTGCCGGCCGAGCTTGAAGTCGGGACGACGCTGGTCGGCGTCGCGGGCGTCAAGGGGATGCGAAATCGAGTCACCTGGACGGTGCGGGATCTCGACGCGCCAGCGCTGTTGGCGGTCACCGGCGACGGCGTCGGCGGCACCAAATACGGGTTGCGGATGACCGTCGAACCCATCGAGTCGGGATGTGAATTCACCGTGAGGATCGACCTCGGCGGCCGGCCGCTGTTCGGACCCATCGGTGCGACCGCCGCCCGGTTGGTCAAAGGTGACATCGAGCGCTCGATCGAGCGATTCGAGGAGCTCTACGGCTGAAGTGCCACGCCGGATGGCGCGAAATTTCCAATCCTGCACCGGTGCCGGTTCGCGAAGCTGGCGGACATGAGTGTCAAACCGATTCCGCAGGGCTACACCAGCCTGACCCCGTTCCTGTGCATCGACGGCGCCTCGCTGTACTGCGAGGACGTCGACGACGTGGTGGCACGCGCCGAGAAGGCGGGCGCCACCATCCGCGAGCCCGCCCAGACCTTCGTCACGGGTGACCGGTTCGCACTGGTGCTCGATCCGTTCGGCCAGCGATGGACGGTGATGACCCGCGTCGAAGACGTGTCACCAGAAGAGCACGACCGGCGCATGGCCGAGTGGGCCAAGGAGAACGTCTAGGTCGTGTCTCACGGTCAACTTCCCGACTGCACGGCCAACGGCCGTGCCCGGCTGCCCGGACAGGGGCAGCCCTGAAATCATTTCGCCCGTGCTCGCCTCGTCCGGTACGGTCGCGGGATTGTTTTCGCTGCTGGGAGCCATGAGGTTCGCGTGTGGCCTCCCCTGCAGTTCCCAGGCTGAGAGTAGGTTTCGTTAATGGCATGTCGTATCAGTGAGCTCGTGCTCGGTTGCCGCGACCCCGAGGTGCTGGCGCGGTTCTGGTGCGAGGTCCTGGACTTCGTCGTGCTCGATCGCGAGGACGACGGCTCGGTGGAGATCGGGCCGCGCGAAGGGTTCGGCGGTCCGCAGCCGACGATCATCCTCAGTCGCAGGGATGAGCCGGAGAAGGGGAAATCCCGGCTGCACATCGACGTCAACGCCACCGACCGCGATCAGGACGCCGAGCTCGAACGCCTTCTCAAGCTCGGTGCTCGCCCGGCCGACATCGGCCAGACAGGGGAGGAGCAGTGGCATGTCCTGGCCGACCCCGAAGGCAATGAGTTCTGCCTGCTCAAGACCCGCCTCGACCCACTCTGATGCTCATCGGTCACGCCTCGACACCAGGGACCTAGGGTCTGCCGCGAAGTCCGATGTGACAGGCGTGGCGTGATCGTGAAGTAAGTGAGGTCTCCGGTAGAGGGTTCATCGGAACCAGCACGCCGCCGGCGCCCGCCGACACCCCAGCCAGCAGCAAGAGCCGCCCGGTGGCCTGTCGATCGAACCTGAAGACCACGCGCCACCGCGCCGTCGCCACCAGATACGACAAACTCGCCGTCCGCTACGAAGCCATCCTCCACATCGCCGTCATCAACGACTGGCTTCTGACCTCACTTTGAGACAGGCCTTAGCCGTACTCCTCGATCACGTCTGTGCCTGGCCGAGGGTGACCCGCACGGTCTGTGAGGCGCCGGATGCGTTCACATATGTGAGCGTCACATTGTCTCCGGGTGCCTTCGAGCGCACCGCCGCAACCAGCGCGTCGGCGCTGTCGATCGCGTGGTCGTCGACCTTGGTGACCACTACGCCGCTGGGCAAACCCGCAGCCGCCGCCGGGCCATCAACGACCACCCCGGCGACCGCCGCCCCGTGGGCAGTTGGATCGTCACCGAGTTGAACCCCTAGCGAGGCGTGCGTGGCGGTGCCGGTCGAAACCAATTCGTCGGCGATGCGCTTGGCCTGATCGGCCGGGATCGCGAAGCCCAGCCCGATCGAGCCACTCTGCCCGCCGGGGGAATCCTGCGCGCCGCCGCCCATCGAGGCGATCGCCGAGTTCACACCGATCAGTTCGCCGTTCATGTTCACCAACGCACCGCCAGAGTTACCCGGGTTGATCGCAGCGTCGGTCTGGATCGCGTTCATCACCGAATGCTGGCCGGTGCTCTCGTCGCCGGTAGTGACGGGACGGTCCAGGGCGCTGACGATGCCCGTCGTCACCGTGCCCTGCAGCCCGAGCGGCGAACCGATGGCCACAACATTCTGACCGACCTTTAGATCTTTCGAGGACCCCAGCGTGATCGGGGTCAGACCCGAAACACCTTGGGCCCGAACAACTGCGATGTCATCGGCCGGATCGGTACCGACCACACTGAACGGCACCGTACGGCCGTCGGAGAAGGTCACCGTGGCCTGCGCGTCCTGACCGGACCATCCCTGGCCACCAGGCAAGACCTGATCGTCCAGCCCACCCATTCCACTCGGCGCATCCTGGCCATCGGCAGGACCGCTGACCGCGGCCACGACGTGGTTGTTGGTCAGGATCAGCCCATCGGAGCTCAGCACAATGCCGGACCCCTCTTCGCTGCCTTGTCCCATGTCGATCTGCAGCTTCACCACGCTGGGCACCACCTTCGCGGCGACCTGTTCGACCGAGCCTGGCGGTGGCGCAGCGACGGGTCGGGTGGGAGCCGACACCACCGGTGCGGCGGCCTGATGGGCTGCCAGCCGATCATGGTGGGTGGCCATTACCGCAGCGCCGACACCTCCAGACACCAGGGCAACACTCGCGGCCCCAAGCATGACGACGCCGGCTCGAGAACGCCTCCTCACAACGGGAATCGGTGCAGTCGGCGCCGAGTCAGCCTCATGTATACGGCGGTAGGGATCGTGGGGCGGCCGGGGCGACTGCGTTGCGTAGCGCCAGTCGTAGGGCTGGTAATACTCGCCCTGCGGTGGGTAGCCCGAATACTGCTGGGCCACAGGCTGGCTCGGATTTGATGGAGAGCCGGGCTGACGCCGCGAGTACCGCGGGTGCTTCTTCATAGAGTACGTTCTCCCGTCGACATTGGATAGCAAAGTTGTTAGCCGAACTGTGCACTAGCCGACTGAGACAGGGCTGAGAGGGAGATCTATACATACCAAGACTTTTAGCCGTCCCCCCGATCGCGTTCCGTTAGATGATCGAGCACGCTCGCACAGAGAGCAAAAGGTGGTTCGGCTGGTTGGTCCGCTTGGCTTAAGCGACCCTGGTCCAGAAGTCGGCGGACCTGCCGACCGGTTAGCCTGGCGAGGTGTCCTGTGTGTTCTGCGCCGTCGTCGCTGGGGAGGCCCCCGCCATCCGCATCTACGAGGACGACGACTACCTCGCCATCCTCGACATCCGCCCGTTCACCCGCGGCCACACGCTGGTCATCCCCAAGCGTCACACCGTCGACCTGACCGACACCCCGCCGGAGACCTGCGCCGACCTGGTGCGCATCGGGCAGCGCATCGCGAAGGCGGCGCGCCGATCCGGGCTGCACGCCGACGGCAACAACGTCGTGATCAACGACGGCAAGGCGGCGTTTCAGAGCGTGTTGCACATCCACCTGCACGTCCTGCCGCGCCAAGCCGGCGACAAGCTGTCGTTCGCCAAAGGCATGCTGCTGCGTCGCGACCCCGACCGCGAGGAGACCGGCCGGATCCTGCGCGACGCCTTGGCGGAACTCGACGCCGCTCCACAAGACTGACTGCCATGAGCTTCCTCGCCCAGAAGGCCTTTTCCGAATTCCTGCGGTTCCACGACAACGTCTATCAACGGACCAACGGCTGGATCGGCCACCGGATGATGTTGATGCCCGCCCTGCTGCTTCACACCGTCGGCGCCAAGACCGGCAGGCAGCGCACCACATCGTTGACCTATGGGCGCGACGGCGATGACTACCTGGTGGTCGCATCGAAGGGCGGAAGCCCACGGTCGCCCGGTTGGTATCACAATTTGAAGGCAGATCCAAACATCGAGATCAATGTCGGCCCAAAGCGTTTCGGTGTGATAGCACAGCCCGTTCTGCCGGGTGACCCGGACTACGACCGGTTGTGGAAGATCGTCAACAAGGTCAACGGGGGCACCTACGCCCAATATCAGAAGCGCACGTCGCGGCCGATCCCGGTGGTCAGACTGACACCGAAAACCTGATCAGGCCCACTGATGTCCCAACCCACAGCGGTACGCGCCCGAGTCACTCGTTTTGGCGGGCCCGAGGTGCTGCATCTTGAAGAGTTCACGCCGCGGCGTCCCTCTCGTCGAAAGGTCAGCGTGCGGGTGACCCACGCGTCGGTCGGGTCCACCGACGCGATGGCTCGCACGGGCGACTACCTTCTGCAGCCGAGGCCGGGCTTCGTGCCCGGCTACGACTTCGTCGGCGTGCTCGAAACCGTCGATGCTGCCGCGACGCGGAGGGGCCTGAGGCCGGGCACACGCGTTGCTGGCTGCCTGGCCCGAATGGGCGGCTACACAACACAACTCGATGTCGCATCCGCTTGCCTCGTGCCGCTGCCGGATGCGCTCGACTCCGCACAGGCGGCGGCGCTTCCGCTGGACCTTGTGACCGCGGCGCTGGCGGCCGATCTTGCCCATCCGCCCAGCGGCGGAACGGTCTTCGTGCAAGGGGTCTCGGGCGCCGTGGGTGCTCTGATCACGCAATCCGCTGTCGCCAACGGGATGCGGGTGATCGGCACCGCGTCTGATCGCACGCGGGACTTTGCCGAATCGCTGGGCGCACGCGTTGTGGATTATCGGGATCCGACCTGGCCACAGCGCGTTCGGGATCTGGTGCCCGGCGGCGCCGACGCGAGCATCGACCACACCGGCGGCCCACTGGTGCGAACGGTGACCGCTCCCACCGGCACGGTGGTGCGCACTGCATGGAGCGGCAGGACCGGCCACGGACGCATGGACGCCGCCCTCGGCGGGTTCGCCGCGAACATCCGCCGGTATGCGCGTCCACGCGAACGGCTGTGCTCGGTACCACTCGTCGTCGCTCTGCAGCCGGGCAAGTACCGAAAGCTCCTGCACGACCAGCTGAACCGAATCGTCGACGGCCGTCTTCGCGGCCCCACCGTCACGACGATCCCCTTCGCGGATGTTGTCGACGCCCACCGCGGACTGGCCACGCTCGCACCCGGGCACAAGCTGGTGCTCGAGATGGACCCCGAATAACCGTCAGAACAGCTCTTTCGCGAGCAGCTCCAGCGTCTTTTCGCGGGCAGGTGCGGTCGCCGGATCGGTACCGCGGCGGGCCGACGCCACTGGGTGGATCATCACCTCGTCCACGTTGAACTCCTCGGCCAGTGCGCGCACCTGTTCGGCGGCCTCGATCGGATCGCCGACGACGGCTCGACGCAACCCGGCATCCACCACCGCCTGCTCCTGCGGCCGCAGTTCCCGCTGTTCGGCGTCCTCGACGAGATCGAGCGGCCCGAGCGGCTGACCGGTGCGCAGCCGCGCCATCATCTGCAGGTTCGGCAACAGCAATGCCATTGCCTCCTCGCGTGTTTCGGCCACCGCGGCGTTGACGGTCAGGAACGTCACGGGTTCGGAAGCGAGGTCGCTTGGCACGAACTCGGACCGGTAGGCCTCCAGCGCCTCCGCGGTGCCCTGCCCGGAGAAGTGGTGGGCGAACACGTACGGAAGTCCCTTGGCCGCCGCCAGGTGAGCGGAGTACATCGACGAGCCGAGCAGCCACAGCCGCGGCTCGGTCGTCGCGGCCGGCGTCGCCTTCAGGATGTAGTCGTCCCTCATCAAGTCTCGCGGCAGCGTCACCCGGACGCCGCGGGCGCCCATCAAAGCCACCACGTCGTCGAGATACTGCGGGAACTGTTCGATGTCGCGATCATCGCGGCCGGCCGCCCCGCGCAACGCCAGCGACGTAACCGGATCGGACCCGGGGGCACGACCAATGCCGAGGTCGATGCGGCCGGGGTGTGCGGCCTCCAGCAGCGCGAACTGTTCGGCGACGGCGAGCGGCGCGTGATTGGGCAGCATGACGCCGCCGGAGCCGAGCGCGTATCTGCGAGGTATTGGCGGCCAATGTGCGATCAACACCGGCGGGCTGGTGGCCGCCACCGAGGGCATGTTGTGGTGCTCGGCGACCCAATAGCGGGTGTAGCCCAGCCGGTCGGCGGTCTGCGCGAGTTGCGTCGACGCCGCCAGAGCGTCGGACGTCGACTGGTCGGTGCGCACCGGGACGAGGTCGAGAACGGAAAGCCGCATATCGGCGTCAACGCCAGCCATCACGAAAGCGTTCCCTCAATTCATAGGCGTAACTCCTGCCAACATTGCGGCCTTGCCGAAGACGTCGTCGAGCATCGCCGGAGTGAGCTTGCCGGTGAAGGTGTTCTGCTGGCTGGGGTGGTAGCACCCGATCAACGTGACCTCGCCGTGTGGCGTCTGCACCGCCGCCGTCGCGCCGTGCCCGAACTTCGGCACCGGACGCCCGATCGAGCCGCCGGCAGCACGGACCATGTCCAGCGCCGCCCGCCACGCGAAACCGCCGAGCGCGATGATGACCCGCACGTCGGCACCGGCGAGCCGCCACTCGGCGTCCAGCCACGGCGCACATGTCGCCCGCTCGGCCGGGGTCGGTGCGTTCGCGGGTGGCGCACAGCGCACCGCGGCCACCACCCGAGTATCGTTGAGCGCCAACCCATCCGCGGCGTCGACGCACAGAGACTGGTTGGCTAGCCCGGCCCGGTGCAGCGCCGCGTACAAGAAGTCACCGGAGCGGTCACCAGTGAACACCCGCCCGGTCCGGTTGCCGCCGTGCGCGGCAGGCGCCAGCCCGACGAGCATCAGCCGCGGCCGCGACGCGCCCCAACCGGGGATCGGTCTGCCCCAATACGGCTCGCCGGCGTAGGACTTGCGCTTCTCGACCGCGACGCGCTCACGCCACTCGACCAGCCGCGGGCAGGCGCGGCACACCGACACCTCGGCGTCGACCTGGTCGACGGACTCGGCGGCGTCGGCCATGGCGGCCACATGCGCGGGCGTGTCGGCGACCGCGGTGTCCTGCGTCGCCGGATCACCCGGCCAACCGGAGCCCGCGGAAACCGGCGAGTCGAACCGCTCGCCGGTGCGGGGATGGGCCAGCTTCACCGCTCCACTGTGCCTGCGGCTCAAAATCCGTCGCCGCCCGGGCCGGAGCGCTGTTAGATTCGGCCGGGGTATCCCATGATCAACGGCAAGCGCGGACCGCTCTTCGTCATCCTCTTCGCCGCGCTGATGGCCGGTGCGGGCAACGGCATCTCGATCATCGCGTTTCCGTGGCTGGTGCTGCAACGCAACGGATCCGCCCTCGACGCGTCGATCGTCGCGATGGCCGGAACCATCCCGCTGCTCGTGGCAACGTTGATCGCCGGCGCCGCAGTGGACTACCTCGGCCGCAAGCGGGTCTCGATGATCTCCGACGCGCTGTCCGCCTTGTCGGTGGCCGCCGTCCCGGTGCTGGCGCTGACATTCGGCGTGCACGTCGTCAATGTCGCCGTGCTGGCATGCCTTGCCGCGCTCGGCGCGTTCTTCGATCCGGCAGGCATGACGGCGCGCGAGACGATGCTGCCCGAGGCCGCCACGCGGGCGGGCTGGACGTTGGACCACGCCAACAGCGTCTACGAAGCGGTGTTCAACCTGTCCTACATCGTCGGACCGGGCATCGGCGGCCTGCTGATCGCCACGCTGGGCGGGGTCAACACGATGTGGGTGACGGCAGGGGCGTTCTGCGTTTCGATTGCCGTCATTGCGACGCTGCGCCTGGAGGGGACCGGCAAGCCCGACCGCAGTCAGCTGACCGAAGGGGTGTGGGCGGGCATCGTCGAAGGCCTGCGCTTCGTCTGGAACACACCGGTACTGCGCACCCTCGCGATTGTCGATCTTGCCGCCACCGGCCTGTACATGCCGATGGAGAGCGTGCTCTTTCCGAAGTACTTCACCGACCGCAACGAGCCTGCCCAACTCGGCTGGGTGCTGATGGCGCTCAGCGTCGGCGGCCTGGTCGGGGCGTTGAGCTATGCGGTGTTGTCGACGCGGATGAAGCGGCGCACCACGATGCTGATTGCGGTGCTGACGCTCGGCGTGGCGATGACGGTCATCGCGTTCCTGCCGCCTCTGCCGCTGATCCTGGTGCTCTGTGCGGTCGTCGGGTTCGTCTACGGCCCGATCGCGCCGATCTACAACTACGTCATGCAGACCCGGGCGCCGCAACACCTGCGCGGGCGGGTGGTCGGGGTGATGGGGTCGCTGGCCTACGCCGCGGGACCGCTCGGGTTGGTGGTGGCCGGCCCGCTTGCCGACGCCGCCGGGCTGCATGTGACGTTTCTGGCCCTGTCGCTGCCGATGCTGCTGCTCGGTCTCATCGCGCTCGGGCTGCCTGCGCTGCGCGACCTGGACCGTGAGCCGGCCGCCGGCCCCGAGTGAGCGTCCTAGAACCTGGGTCGTTAAGCGCAGACGTTGTCTGGGTACACATGTGACGCAACGCACACAACGAACATCGGGGTTCCTCGTGTACCAGCAAGTTCTCGATCCGGTTGCCAATTCCCTCGCATGGAGTTCGCTGATCGCGGCGATACCCCTATTGCTGCTGTTCTTGCTCCTCGGCGTGCTCCGGGTGACCGCCTGGGTGGCATCGCTGATATCGCTGGCCGTGGCCATCGTCGTCGCCGTGTTGGTGTACGGCATGCCGATCGGGCAGACGCTGCTGGCAGGCACCGAAGGCGCGGCATTCGGGTTCTTCCCGATCCTGTGGATCGTCATCAACGCGATCTGGGTCTACCAGCAGACAGTGGAGACGGGGCACTTCGACGTGCTGCGTCGCTCGTTCAGTCGAGTGAGCGACGACCAGCGCATCCAGGCCGTCCTGATCGCATTCTCGTTCGGCGCGCTGCTCGAAGCGCTGGCCGGCTTCGGCACACCTGTGGCGGTCACCTCGGTGATGTTGATGGCGCTGGGCT
The DNA here is from genome assembly GCA_963800125.1 of uncultured Actinomycetota bacterium. Classification (GTDB taxonomy): domain Bacteria; phylum Actinomycetota; class Actinomycetes; order Mycobacteriales; family Mycobacteriaceae; genus Mycobacterium. Next base: position 80,334 of record CAWDAC010000033.1, read on the forward strand.
TCAAGCCGATGAAGGCCGCGGTGCTCGCGCTCGTCGCCAACACCGCACCGGTGGCCTTCGGCGCGATGGCGACACCGATCCTCACGCTGGCCAAGGTGACCGAGCTGCCCAGCGACACGCTCGGCGCGATGGTGGGTCGACAGACACCGATCCTGGCGGTGTTCGTCCCCCTTGTCCTGGTCGCGATCGTCGACGGCTGGCGCGGCATCCGCGAGACATGGCCCGCGGCCGTCGTGTGCGGGCTCGTTTTCGGGGTCGCCCAGTACGCCACCTCCAACTTCATCTCGGTGCCGCTGGCCGACGTCGTCGCGTCGCTGCTGTCGGCCGCCGCGGTGGTCGCTGCTGGTGCGCGTCTGGCGCCCCGCCAGGCCCTACACCGAACCCGCCGTCGTCGCGGGCGGTGCGGCCGACGAACCGACCCCCGATTTCGCCGAGCGCGTCGAACATCCCGACTCGCGCGCCGACGTCGTCAAGGCCTACGCGCCGTACGCGATCATCATCGCAGTGTTCGTCATCTGCCAGATCACCGCGGTGAAGAAGCTTCTCGACAAGGCGACCATCAAGTTCCAGTGGCCCGGGCTGGACATCGTCAGCCCCAAGGGAAAGCCGGTGACGCTCACCGAATTCACCCTGAACCTGCTGACCACGCCGGGAACCCAGATGCTGATTGCGGGCGTCCTGACAGCGATCGCGCTCAAGCTGTCGGTGCCCCGGGCGGTAAAGGCGTACGGAACGACACTGCATCAGCTGCGCTGGGCGATCGTCACGGTGATGGCGGTGCTGGCGCTGGCGTTCGTGATGAACTTGTCCGGCCAGACGATCACCCTGGGCACCTGGATGGCAGCGGCCGGAGGAGCGTTCGCACTGCTGTCGCCTATCCTCGGTTGGCTCGGCGTGGCGGTCACCGGATCCGATACCTCAGCCAACTCACTGTTCGGCGCGCTGCAGGTCACTGCGGCGAACCAGGCCGGGTTGTCCGACATCTTGATGGCGGCTTCCAACAGTTCGGGCGGCGTGCTGGGCAAGATGGTCTCGCCGCAGAACCTCGCCATCGCAGCCGCGGCGGTCGGCATGAACGGCAAGGAAGGCGACATCTTCCGCCGTGTTGTGGTGTGGAGCCTGCTGTTCCTGTTGCTGATGTGCATCCTGTCCGCACTGCAAGCCTCGCCGGTGCTCTCCTGGATGGTGCCGTCGTGAGCACTCGTAGCATCGAACCGTGAGCATTCTCGACAGCCTGATCGCCGACCTGCCGGACGGCATGGTCGTTACCGACACGGCGATCACCGAGGGCACAAGAACGGGCGTTCGACCCATCAGCGGGTAAGCCGCTGGCGGTCGTGCGGCCACTGACCACCGAGCAGGTGCAGATCGTGATGCGCTGGGCGGGCGCTCACCGGGTTCCGGTAGTGCCGCGCGGAGCGGGCAGCGGGCTCTCCGGCGGGGCCACCGCCATCGACGACGGCATCGTCCTGTCGATGGAGAAGATGCGCGAGATCACCGTCGACCCGGTGACGCGCACCGCGGTCTGCCAGCCGGGCCTGTTCAACGCCGAGGTGAAAAAGGCTGTCGCAGAACATGACCTGTGGTATCCGCCGGACCCGTCGTCATTTGAGATCTGCAGCATCGGCGGCAACATCGCCACCAATGCGGGCGGGCTGTGCTGCGTCAAGTACGGCGTCACCACCGATTACGTGCTCGGCCTGCAGGTGGTGCTGGCCGACGGAACGGCAGTTCGGCTCGGCGGCCCGCGACTGAAAGACGTTGCGGGGCTGAGCCTGACGAAGCTTTTCGTCGGCAGCGAGGGCACCCTCGGGATCGTCACCGAGGTCACGCTGCGGCTGCTGCCCAAGCAACATCGGTCCAGCACCGTGGTGGCCAGCTTCGCCTCGCTCGAGGCGGCCACCGACGCGGTGCTCGGCGTCGCCTGCCAGATGCGGCCGTCGATGCTGGAGTTCATGGACGCCGTTGCGGTCAACGCCGTCGAGGACAAGCTGAAGATGGGCCTGGACCGCGACGCCGCTGCGCTGCTGCTGGCCGGCTCCGACGAACGCGGCCGCTCAGCGGGCGAGGACGCCGAGTTCATCGCCGGTGTGTTCGGCGAGCACGGCGCGACCGACGTGTTCTCCACCGACGACCCCGACGAGGGCGAGGCCTTCGTCGCCGCGCGACGTTATGCGATTCCCGCGGTGGAGGCCAAGGGCACGCTGCTGCTCGAGGACGTCGGCGTCCCGCTGCCCAGGATCGGCGACGGTCGTCGCCCGATCGCCGCCGAGCGCGACGTGATGATCTCGGTGATCGCCACGCCGGAGACGGCAACACCCATCCGCTGATCGTGGTCGACCCGTCCGACGCCGCCATGGCGCAGCGGGCACCGCGGCGTTCGGCGAGATCATGGATCTGGCCGTCGGACTCGGCGGCACCATCACCGGCGAGCATGGCGTCGGCAGACTGAAAAGGCCCTGGTTGGCGGGCCAGATCGGACCCGAGGCGATGGAGCTCAACCGCCGCATCAAGCAGGCGCTGGACCCCGAGGGCATCCTCAACCCCGGCGCCGCGATTTGAGAACAGTCCGACCCAACTGTTGACATGGTATGGGGTTGTGTCGTACCCATAAGACATGACCGCCACTCTGTCTCATCGCTCTCCGGCCCGGTTCGAACTCGCCACGGCGGAGACCTGGGCCAACCCATGGCCGATGTACCAGGCGCTGCGCGACAAGGATCCGGTGCACCACGTCGTGCCCGAGGAGCGCCCCGACCAGGATTACTGGGTGCTGTCCCGGCACGCCGACGTGTGGAACGCCGCTCGCGACCACGAGACGTTCTCGTCCGCCCAGGGCCTGACGGTCAACTACGGCGAGCTGGAAATGATTGGCCTGCAAGACAACCCACCGTTTGTGATGCAGGACCCGCCGGTGCACACCGAGTTTCGCAAGCTGGTGGCCCGCGGGTTCACGCCGCGCCAGGTCGAGGCCGTGGAGCCGAAGGTGCGGGAGTTCGTGATCGAGCGGATCGAGCGGCTGCGGGCCGAAGGCGGCGGCGACATCGTCGCCGAGCTGTTCAAGCCGCTGCCGTCGATGGTGGTCGCGCACTATCTCGGCGTCCCTGAAGAGGACCGCCAACAGTTCGACGGCTGGACCGAAGCCATCGTCGCCGCCAACACCCAGTCCGGCGGCATCGCCAATGCGGCGGAGTCCGTCGGCGAGGCGGTGGCGTCGATGATGGCGTACTTCACCGAGCTGATCGAGCGGCGCCGCCGTGAGCCGGAAGACGACACGGTGTCGCACCTCGTCGCGGCCGGTGTGGGCGCCGACGGGGACATGGCCGGAACGCTGTCGGTGCTGGCCTTCACGTTCACGATGGTCACCGGCGGCAACGACACGACGACGGGCATGCTCGGCGGAGCGGTCCAGCTGCTGCACCAGCGGCCGGATCAGCGGCGGCTGCTGGTCAACAATCCCGACCTGATCACCGATGCGGTAGACGAGCTGCTCCGACTCACCTCGCCGGCGCAGGGCCTGGCCCGCACCACCACCCGCGATGCCAGGATCGGCAACACCACCATCCCCGCCGGCCGCAAGGTGCTGCTGCTGTACGGGTCGGCCAACCGCGACGAGCGCGAGTTCGGCGCCGACGCCGGCGAGCTGGAGGTGCGCAGGCGGCCACGCAACATCCTGACGTTCAGCCACGGCGCGCACTTCTGCCTGGGTGCGGCCGCCGCCCGCATGCAATCGCGCGTCGCGCTCACCGAACTGCTGGCCCGCTGCCCCGAATTCGAAGTCGACGAATCCGAAATCGTCTGGGCCGGTGGTAGTTACGTGCGCAGGCCGCTGTCGGTTCCGTTCCGGGTGACCGCGTGATGGCGGGCAACGACTGGCTGGGCACCCGCCGAACCGAAGTGGCGGCCGACCGCATCCTCGACGCGGCGGACGCGCTGTTCGCTCAGCAAAACGCCGCGACCGTCGGGATGCACGAAATCGCCAAGGCCGCAGGCTGTTCGCGCGCGACCCTGTACCGCTACTTCGAGAACCGGGAGGCGCTGTACACCGCGTATGTGCACCGCGAGAGCTACCGGCTCTTCCACCAGATGACCGAGCAGCTCACCGGGGTCGAGGAGCCGCGGGAGCGATTGATCGAAGGCATGGTCTCGTCGCTGCGCAATGTTCGCGAAAGCCCGGCCCTGTCATCGTGGTTCGCCACTGCGCAGCGGCCCATCGGTGCGGAGATCGCCGAGCAGTCGCAGGTGATCAAGGCGCTCACCGAAGCGTTTCTGATCTCGATGGCGCCCGACGACCCCGAGGTGGTGGAACGCAAGGCGCGGTGGCTGGTGCGGGTGATGACGTCCCTGCTGGTCTTTCCCGGTCACGACGACGCCGATGAACGGGCGATGATCGAGCAGTTCGTCGTTCCGATGGTGGTGCCGACGCAACCTGAGCCGACGATGTAGTTATTGCCGCGCCATCGCGATGCGGAAGCGTTCGTCGGGGTCGATGTAATGGTCGGCATCCTCGGCGTCCTCGCCCAGGTCGATCTGCACCCAGTTGACCGTGCCGTTGAACCCGCTGGTGTGGGCGGTGTAGTCGGGGCTCACCGTGGTACCGGTCTCACGCCCGATGTCCGTCGTCTCGTCGGCCGAGAAGACGATGCCCTGGGTTAGGTCGACCCGGCCCGTGCCGACTTCCTTGCCGTCGGAATACAGGGTGACAGTCCCACCCTTTCCCATCCCGCCGCCGTCGTAGGCGAACTCCATGCGCACCTGGGTGGTGCCAGTCGGAATCGGCGCGGTGGCCTCCATGCGTACGACTTGATGCCCAGCACGTTGTAGTGGAACTTGGCCCGACCCTCTTTGGCGTAGAGGCTCCAGCCGCCGAATCGGCCGCCCTGGGCAATGATCACGCCCTCGGCGCCGTCGGCAGGCACCTCCAGCTCGGACGTGACGGCGAATGACTTGTTCTTGATGTCGACCACGCTGTTCTCCGACAGCCGACCCATGCCGCCCAGGAGCAGTTGGGTGTTGCCCTTGATCAGCGTGGGTCGGCCGGCCGACTCGGGGATGAAGCGCTCGATCTGTCGATCATCGAGCGGCAGCACGTTGTACTTGACCGCCTCGATCAGCCAGAGCCGTTGCAGCTCATGCAGTTTCTCCGGATTCTCCTTCGAGAGATCCTTCGACTGCGTCCAGTCGGTGTTGCCGTCGTAGAGCTCCCAGACGTCGTCGTCGAAGGCAGGCATGACCGTGCCGCTCATCTCCCAGGGCGTGCGGTGTTTGGTCACCGCGCTCCAGCCCTTGTGGTAGATGCCCCGGTTGCAGAACATCTCGAAGTACTGGGTCTCGTGCCGCTCAGGCGCTTTCGCGTCGTTGAAGCTGTACAGCATGCTGGTGCCCTCGTACGGGCTTTGCATGACGCCGTTGACCATGGTCGGCTCGGGAATGCCCGCCGCCTCGAGCACGGTGGGCGCGACGTCGATGACATGGCTGAATTGATTGCGCACCCCACCGTTGTCGGTGATCCCGGCGGGCCAGGACACGATGGTGCCGTTGCGGGTGCCGCCCCAGTGCGAGGCGACCTGCTTGGTCCACTGATAGGGCGCATCCATGGCCCATGCCCAGCCCACTGCGTAGTGGCCGTAGGACGCTTCACCGCCGAACTCGTCGAGCTTGGACATCATGAATTCGGGGGTCTCGATCTCGGCCATGCCGTTGAAGTTGGCCATCTCGTTGAACGCGCCCTGCAGCGTGCCCTCCGCCGAGGCGCCGTTGTCGCCGATGATCACGTAGACCAGCGTGTTGTCCATGACGGGTTCTAGTGCATCGAGCAATCGTCCGATGTGATGGTCGGTGTGCTCCATGAATGCGGCGTAGACCTCCATCTCACGTTCGAGCACGGGCTTGAGCGCGGGATCCATGTCCTCCCAGGCCGGAATCTCCGCGTGCCGTGGCGTGAGCACAGCGTCGGCTGGGATGACGCCGAGTTCCTTCTGGCGTTCGAAGATGATCTCGCGCTGCTTGTCCCAACCGTGGGCGAACTTGCCTTTGTACTTCTCGATCCACTCCGGGGGGACATGGTGCGGGGCGTGGGTGGCGCCGGGCGCGAAGTACATGAAGAACGGCTTGTCGGGCAGCAGCGCCTTCTGCTGGCGCGCCCAGTTGATCGCCTTGTCGGTCAGGTCCTCGGTGAGGTGATAGCCCTCCGCCGGCGTCTTCGGCGGCTCGATCGGGGTGGTGCCTTCATACAGTGCCGGGTCCCATTGGTTGTTCTCCCCGCCGATGAAGCCGTAGAAGTACTCGAAGCCGCCGCCACCCGTCGGCCACGCCGTGAACGGCCCGGCCGGGCTGGTCTGCCAGACCGGAACCTCGTGGCACTTGCCGAATTGAGCCGTGGAATATCCGTTGAGCTTGAGGGTCTGCGCCAGCGGCGCCTTGGTGTTCGGCAGCACCGAGCTGTAACCGGGTGCCGCGGTGGCGATCTCGGTGATGCCACCCATGCCGACCGAGTGGTGGTTGCGGCCGGTGAGCAGCGCCTGGCGCGTAGGCGAGCACAGCGCCGTGGTGTGGAACCGCGTGTACTTCAACCCGCCCGAGGCGAGCTTCTCGAAGTTGGGAGTATGGCATGGCCCACCGAAAGCACTGCTGGCGCCGTAACCGACGTCGTCGATCAGAATGACGACCACGTTGGGCGCGCCATCCGGTGGTCGCACATCCCGGATCGGTGGATAGCTGGTGTCCGGATCCTTCGCATCATATGTCGTCAGCCCGATGTGCTGGACGTCCGGAATGGGCAGGATGTCGCGCCGCACCCGAGGCTCCTCCGGCTTGCCTCCGCCGCCTGCTTGACCGTTACCTTGGGCTGATGAATTGGCCATGATGGGTCCTCTTCTCGAATATCCATGGGATCGCCGCTAGGCGAAATGCGTGTCGACACCACGGTTTACGGTGATGAAAAATGGGCTTCGGGAAAGTAGACGCGGGTCTCTGACCGGACCGGCTGGCGCCCGGAGACCTCACCCGCACGTCCGCTCGCCGAAGGGACCGCCTCCCGACCGGGCGGCTCGAACCCTTCTGCTAGGGCCCGAGACGGACAGCCTATGCCGTCGCACCCCGCTATGCAGCCTTTTGAAGGAGGCGCCGAAAACGCGGGGCTCAGGCGTCGCTGCTGCCGCTCCAGCGAAGCATGTCAAGCGCGACGGCAACGTGCACGCTGTTCTCCCCGAGCGGTCGCGGTAATAGCTGTTCCGCCCGGGAAAGCCGTCGCAGCAAAGTGTTTCGGTGCGTATATAGCCGTGCTGCCGCGCGGGAAGCGTTGCACTGTTCGTTGACGAAGGTAAGTACCGCCGCGCGGATTTCGGGGCTGGCTGCCGCAAGCTTGCCAAGGGTTTGCGTGACGAACTGGTCGGCCCGATCGGGGTCCTGGGTGACCAAAGACACGAGTTGAACGTCCTCGAAACCGGCGACGCGTTGTGTCGAGTTCAGCCGCGCCAGCATGCGTTGCGTGGTGATCGCGTCGAGGTGGCTCCGCCGGAACCCCTCGATGCCGCGGGCGGTCGATCCAAGCGCGACGCGAACCCTCGGCAGCTGGATGATCACTTCCTCCAGCCAGCGGAGGTCTGGCGCTACATTGCCCGGTATCCAGACCCAGCGGGTGGCTGCGCTCGCGATCACGCTGAGCGCGCGCTGCACGTTCGCGCCGTGTACCAACGCCTCTGTCGCGCGGTCCAGTTGGCTGGAATCACAGTCCGGCTCATCGCCCCACACGACCGCCGCGGTGTGGGTCTGCTCGAGGTTGTATCCGAGGCGCGTTTCGGCTCGCTGTCTGCTGATCGGCGCTCCGTCGAGAATGAGCGCGACGGCTTCACGCCGCTCGGCGTGCGTTCCACGGGTCAACTCGTCGCGCTCGACCTGAATCTGCTCGGCGATACCGGCGATCGTGGCGTCGACGAACTCGAATAATGACCGCGCCGATACGTCGAGCAATTCTTGCAACTCGTGAGGATCCGAGGTGAGACCGAAGGCGATCGCCATCCACCGCTGCCACGCAACGTTCTGTCCCACCCGGTAGGCCTGCAGTACCGACTCGCCGAGCCCACGGCGCACCAGATCACGGGCGATGCCGAGCGGCTCGGGGGCGAGGTTGGCCGGCACCGGCGCTCCGGGATCACCGACGTTGGCCGCGGCCCAATGCAGCAGATTGGCGCGGGTGCTTCGGCGGGTGGCCGCGTTGAGGGCTGGATCGTCGGCGAGTTCCTGTACGTTCGCCGCCGACAGCGTTGCTTGATCGAGTTCGTCCAGCCACTCGGCCTGTGCGTTGAGGATCAGCTCGGCGCCATGCCTGATCAGCTCGCGGATCCTCTCGGATGGGCGCTCCCACTCCACTGGTGCAGTCTGCACCATAACTTGGCAATATCGAGGCATTTTGACCTGGTTTGGTCTGCCTCGTTCCTCGACGATTGAGCCCACAACCACGTCACCCACCCCAAGCAGGAGACACGCAAATGCCCACAACCTCCACCACGACCAGCATCGAGCACGTCGATGTGCTGATCGTCGGCGCCGGCATCTCCGGTATCGGTGCGGCGTACTACCTACAGACCGAGCAGCCGGACAAGACATACGCGATCCTGGAGGCCCGGGGTGCGACGGGTGGAACGTGGGACCTCTTCCGCTACCCGGGTATCCGCTCCGATTCGGACTTGCACACCTTCAGTTATGAGTTCAAGCCATGGGAGGACGACAAGGCGATCGCAGGCGCGCCCGCGATCCTCGCCTACCTGCGTGAGACGGCCGCCGAGAACGGCCTGGACAACAAGATCCGGCTGCACCACAAGGTGCTCAGCGCCGCCTGGTCAACCGAGGACGCCAGGTGGCTCGTCGAGACCGAGCGGACCGACAACGGCGAGCGGCGGACGATGAGCTGCGGTTGGCTCTTCTGCGCCGGCGGTTACTACCGCTACGACCAAGGCTTCACCCCTGAATTCGAGGGCCGCGAGCGCTTCGGCGGCCAGATCGTGCATCCCCAACATTGGCCCGAGGACCTGGATTACAGCGGTAAGCGGGTGGTGGTGATCGGCAGCGGCGCGACCGCGGTCACGTTGATCCCGGCGATGGCCGGCACCGCCGCGCACGTGACGATGCTGCAGCGCTCGCCCACCTACGTTATCCCGCTGCCGTCAGAGGACGCCATCGCCAACGCATTGCGCGGGCTGCTCGGCGCGAACCTGGCCTATGCGATTACCCGGCGCAAGAACGTCATTCAGCAGCGCGCGATCTACCGGTTGTGCAAGCGATATCCCCGCGCCGCCAAGAAGGTGATCCGCTACCTCAATGCCCGGCAGCTGCCCAAGGGTTACCCCGTCGATGAGCACTTCAGGCCCGCCTATAACCCGTGGGATCAGCGGCTCTGCGTCGTTCCCGACGGCGACCTGTTCAAGGCCATCCGCGACGGGGACGCCGCGGTGGTCACCGACCGGATCGACACCTTCACTGAGCGCGGCATCAAGCTCGAATCCGGGCGCGAACTCGAGGCCGACATCATCGTCACCGCTACGGGCCTGAACCTTCAGGCCTTCGGCGGCGTGACGATGACCGTGGACGGCGTCGAGGTGAACGTGGCCGACCGGGTGGCGTTCAAGGGCCTCATGCTCGACGGCGTTCCGAACTTCGCGTTCACGTTCGGCTACACCAACTCGTCCTGGACGCTGAAGGTGGGATTGGTGGGTGACCATTTCACTCGGCTGCTCGCCTATATGGACGCCAACGGTCACCACATCTGCTACCCGCAGATCAGCGACCCGCAGATGGCCACGCTCCCGTTCCTCGGCATCGGCGCCGGCTATGTCCAGCGGTCGATCGACCAGTTCCCCCGCCAGGGCGGCGATGGCCCCTGGCGGATGACGATGGACTACAACGCCGATGCCAAGATGCTGCGTGACGGCCCGGTCGACGACGAGAATCTCCGGTTCACCACCGCCGGCTCCCCCGCCGCTACACGCGAGCTGGTCTTGACCGCCTGAGCCTGCGCGCGTGTCCGTCAGGCCACCCAATAGGCTTGCGCCTTAATGGACTTACGCGGGATCTTGTACGTCCTCGCGGAAGATTTTCGACACCGCGCGGGTGGTCCGCGCCGCCCTCCTACCGCGAGCGCACGCGAGTGAAGCGGTGCAGCAGCCACGCGACGGGGACCGTCACCACGAACGTGGCCACGAACACTATCGCCATCGAACCCGTATAGATCGGGTAGCGCAGGATCTCCACCATCACGAGCTCCATCGTCAGCAGATGGATCAGGAAGATCTCGTAGGAGATCTCGCCGAGGAAGACCATCGGACGGCTGGCGAGGAACCGCGCGTATAACCCGCTGTCACCGAGCGCCAGCGGCGCCACCGCCAGGGTTGCGATGACGGCGTAGAAGCCGGCCTTGGCGAGTGCTTCCCGCAGTTCAGCGGGCGACGTGGTGGGCGCGCCGGCAATCGGCGTCGACACGATGAGGTAGCACGCCACCGCCAGCGGTATGCAGGCCAGCGCGTATGCCCGTACGCCCATGGCCTGCAAGGCCGCCAGCATCATGCCGCCGATGAACCAGGCCAGATAAGTCGGTAGCCAGAGCTTCGCCCCGTCGGGCAGGAAGTCGGTGGTGTGCACGACGACCAGCCAGGCCGGCGTGAGTGCGGCCAGGCACGCCAGCCCGATCAGCAACAGCCCCGGTCGCCACCGCCGCCGGCACAACACCACCAGAAGCAGGTAGGCCAGCAGCGGCAGCACCACGTAGAACGCGACTTCCACTGCCAGACTCCACATCTGGGTCAGCGCCTGATGCAGATATGAATACAGGTAATGGTCGGTGTAGGGCTGGGTCAGCGTGAGATTGCGGAACAACCCCATCCAGGTGTGGCCGGGATTCGGCCCGGCGGTGCGGAAGTGGTAGACGAGATAGGCGATCAGCACCGTGACGATGTAGGCGGGCATGATGCGGCGCACCCGATGCCATGCGTACCGGCGCACCGATGGCGCCTGCCCGCCCGTCGCGGTCGCCTTCACCCACGGACCGAACAGCAGGAATCCCGACAACACGAAGAAGATCGCAACGCCGATCTCCATTCGCGAATACACCAGGCCGATATAGCCGTGCGTGTACTTGCCGGTGGCGTAGGCGGCGTGGGTCGCCATCACCAGGAGTGCCGCGACGGCGCGGATCCCGGTGAGCGACGCGACCCGCTCGGGGGTCGCGACCGACTCGAGGCCACCCTGGGCGGCTGGGTCTTTGATTCCCTTGGACAGCGTCATTTCGGTTTACGGTGCGGCTTTCCCGGACCGCGGTCGGGTTGCAGGTTGATCCTGACGCCCGAAATACGGGTGTTCTCAAGCGCTTTCAGCGTCTTCCGCGGCAACTTTGCCGGCAGCTCGACAAGTGAATGGTCCGGCCCGATGGTGATGTGCCCGAAATCGCTGCGGTGCAGACCGCCCTCGTTGGCGATGGCGCCGACGATGTGGCCTGGACCCACCTTGTGCCGCTTGCCCACCGCGATGCGGTAGGTCGCCATGCCCTCTCCCGCCTTGCGCACCGGCTTGTCCTTGCGGGCCGGCCGGTCATCACTACGGCGCTTCTCCGGGGGCGGTTCCGTCATCAGGAACTGCTCACCGTCGCGGGACTGAAGCGCCAACGCCGCCGCGATGTCGGCCATCGGCACGTCGTTGTCGCGTTCGTAGTCCTCGATCATCTTGCGGAACAAGTCGATGTCCGCGGCGCCCAGTGCGCCGGTGATGGAGTCGCGGAACTTCATCACCCGCTGCGCGTTGACGTCGTCGACCGAGGGCAACTGCGATTCGACGAGCTTCTGCCGGGTCACCCGCTCGATCGACTTGAGCAGGTGGCGCTCCCGTGGCGTGACGAAGAGCAGCGCGTTGCCGGAACGACCTGCGCGGCCCGTCCGGCCGATGCGGTGCACATACGCCTCGGGGTCATGCGGGATGTCGTAGTTCAGCACATGCGAGATCCGCTCGACGTCGAGGCCGCGCGCCGCCACATCGGTCGCGATCAAGATGTCGATGCTGCCGGCCTTCAGCGCGGCGATGGTGCGTTCGCGCACGGCCTGCGGGATGTCGCCGTTGATGGCCGCCGCGGAAAAGCCTCGAGCCTTTAGCCTTTCGGCGACCTCCTCGGTGGCCTGCTTGGTACGGACGAACACGATCATCGCCTCGAACGGCTCGACCTCCAGCACCCGGGTCAAGGCCTCCATCTTGCGCGGCCCGGCCACCTGGATGTAGCGCTGCGAGATGTTTTCTGCGGTTTGCGTTTTCGCCTTGACCGTCACCTCGACAGGGTCGTGCAGGTATTTCGAGGTGAGCTTGCGGATGGCGGGCGGCATAGTGGCCGAGAACAACGCCACCTGCTTGTACTCGGGGGTCTCAGCCAGGATCCGTTCGACGTCCTCGGCGAAGCCCATGTTGAGCATTTCGTCGGCCTCGTCGAGCACCAGAAAGTCGAGGTGGGTGAGGTCGAGTCTGCCCTTCTCGAGGTGGTCGATGACGCGGCCCGGTGTCCCGACGACGACCTGCGCGCCGCGCTTGAGTCCAGCGAGTTGCGGGCCGTAGGAGGAGCCGCCGTAGATGGGCAGCACGTTGACCGCCAGATGAGCACCGTAACGACTGAACGCCTCGGCGACCTGCAACGCCAGCTCGCGGGTGGGCGCCAGCACCAGCGCCTGGGTGGTCTTGTTGGCGGTGTCGATCTTGGACAGGATCGGGGTGGCGAACGCAGCGGTCTTGCCGGTGCCGGTCTGCGCGAGACCGACGACGTCCGAACCGGCCATCATCGCCGGAATCGTGGCGGCCTGGATCGGGGACGGGGTCTCGTACCCGACGTCGGAAACCGCCCGCAGCACCGACGGGTGAAGCTGCAGGTCAGCGAAGGTCAGGTCGGCGCTTGTTCCGTCCGGCTCGGGCGACGTCATCGGGTTGTCAGTCTAGTGGTCAGCAGCGTTCCGACCCGCCGCGCCGCCTGCCGGATCGGCGGCGGAGGTGACGGTACGGTGCGCAACTGTGAAATGGGTCTGGACGGCGGCCGCCGCAGCCGTGATCGTCGCCGGTTGCGGCTCGGGCGACTCAACGGTTTCCAAGACGCCGGGGCCGAGCACGACAACCGTTCCGCCCGCGACCGCGCTGCCGGCGCCGCCACCGCCCACGAGTGCCCCGCCCAGCACGCCTGCACCCGATCCGTGCGCGGTGAACCTGGCCGCACCCGAGATCGCCAAGGCGGTCTCCGAGTTGCCCCGCGACCCGCGCAGCGGGCAGGCCTGGAGCCCCGAGCCGCTGGCCGGTACGTACAACGAGTGCGCGCAGTTGTCGGCGGTGATCGTGAAGGCCAACACCAACGCCGACAACCCCAACACCCGCGCCGTGCTGTTTCACCTCGGCAAGTTCATCCCCACCGGGGTGCCGGACACCTATGGTTTCAACGGCATCGAGCAGTCGGCTACCACCGGTGACACCGTCGCGCTGGTCTACTCCAACGGCATTCCAGGGCTGGACAGCGTGGTGAGGTTCCGCTGGAACGGCAACGGCGTGGAGCTCACCGGCAACACGCCAGGCTGACCACTTCGCCGACCTTGAGTGTCGGGAGGGTCGCCTACAGTTGCCAACGTGTTCGTCTCCGACGATCGAGTGATCTACAGCGCCTCCGACCTCGCGGCTGCCGCCCGCTGCGAGTACGCGCTGCTGCGGTCGTTCGATGCCCAGCTCGGCTGGGGGCCGCCGGTCGCGGTCGAAGACGAATTGCTCGCGCGCACGGCCAAACTCGGCGGTGAGCACGAGCAGCGCCACCTGGACGAGCTTCGCGAACTCTCCGAGGAGAACGTCGCGGTCATCGGAAGGCCCAAGTACACGGTCGACGGGCTGACCGCCGCCGCCGAGGCGACCATGCGCGCCGTCGAACGCCGGGCGCCGGTCATCTATCAGGCAGCGATGTTCGACGGCCGGTTCGTCGGCTTCGCCGACTTTCTGGTACTCGAGGGGCAACGCTATCGACTGCGGGACACGAAGCTCGCGCGGTCGGTCAAGGTCGAGGCCCTCCTTCAACTCGCCGCGTACGCCGACACACTGGCCCGTGCGGGCGTGCCGGTGGCTCCCGAAGTGGAGTTGGTGCTTGGCGACGGCGCCGCCGTGAGCTATCGGGTCGACGAGTTGCTCCCGGTATACCTGCCCCGACGCGCTGCCCTGCAGCACCTTCTCGACGATCACCTGGCTGCCGGCAAGCCGGTGACGTGGGAGGACGAGGACGTGCGGGCGTGCTTCCGCTGCCCGGAGTGCACGATCCAGGTCCGCGAGCACGACGACCTGCTGCTCGTGGCGGGCATGCGGGTTAGTCAGCGCGCCCGACTGATCGACGCGGGCATCACGACCATCACCGGACTCGCGAACCACGACGGCGGCGTTCCCGAACTGCCCGCGCGGACCGTCGCATCACTGACCGCACAGGCGCGCCTGCAGGTCGCACCGCGCGTCGACGACAAGCCGCCGTACGAGATCGCCGACACGCAGCCGCTGATCCTGCTGCCCGACCCCGACAAGGGTGACCTGTTCTTCGACTTCGAAGGCGATCCGCTGTGGACGGCTGACGGACGCGACTGGGGTTTGGAGTATCTATGGGGCGTGCTCGAGGCGGGCGGCGCGTTCCGACCGATATGGGCGCACGACCGGGTAAGCGAGCGTCAGGCACTGATCGACTTCCTGGCGATGGTCCGCAAGCGCCGCAGGCGCTATCCGAACATGCACATCTACCACTACGCGGCGTACGAGAAGACAGCGCTGCTGCGGCTGGCCGGGCGGTACGGCGTCGGCGAGGACGAGGTCGACGACCTGCTCCGCAGCGGCGTGCTCGTCGACTTGTTTCCCTTGGTGCGCAAGTGCATTCGGGTCGGGGTCGAGAATTACAGCCTGAAATCGCTGGAGCCGCTTTATATGGGCTCAGAGCTACGGACCGGTGACGTTACGACCGCGGCCGACTCGATCAACGCCTACGCCCGATACTGCGACCTGCGTACCGGCGGCCGCGGCGCCGAGGCCGAGATCGCTCTGAAGGAGATCGAGGAGTACAACCGCTACGACTGCCGATCGACGCACAGGCTGCGCGACTGGCTGATCAAGATCGCGATTGAGTCCAGCGTTCCGCCGTTGGGCCCGCAACCGGTGGCGGATGGCGTGACGGTCGAAGACACCGACGAACTCGCCCGGACATTGATGGCGTTCGCGGGCGACGGTGTCGACGGCCGCGACCCGGAGCAGACGGCGGTCGCGTTGCTGGCGGCGGCACGTGGATATCACCGACGCGAGGACAAGCCGTTCTGGTGGGCGCACTTCGACCGGCTGAACAATCCGGTCGACGAGTGGGGTGACACCAGCGACGTGTTCCTCGTCGAGACGGCCGAGGTCGTCAAGGACTGGCACCTGCCCTCGTCACGCGCCAGAAAAAACCAGCGCTGGGTCAAGCTCACCGGCGCACTGGAGGCGGGCGGACTCAAGACGGAGGTCTTCGCCCTCTACGACCCGCCATCGCCGTCCGGGCTTGCCGACAATCCCGACCGGCGCGCCGCGGGCAACGCCGAGATCACCGGCGTCGATGACCCAACCGTCCCGACCGAGGTCATGATCTGCGAGCGCGAACCTGCGGGCGGGCCGTTTACACAGTTGCCGTTCGCGCTGACACCTCGATCGATCGTCGGCACGAAGAAGCTGCGGGAGTCGATCGATACCGCGGCAGCAGAGGTCGGCGCGGGGCTACCCGCACTGCCCGACACCGCGATCGTGGACATTCTGTTGCGCCGAACCCCGCGCACCCTTAGCGGTGCGCCGTTGCCGCATACCGGCGACACCACCGCGGACATCACCGCCGCACTGCTCGATCTCGACGACTCGTATGTCGCCGTGCACGGCCCGCCCGGCACCGGTAAGACCTTCACGGCGGCCAGGATCATCGCGACGCTGGTGAACGACCATCAGTGGCGGGTCGGCGTGGTCGCGCAGTCACACGCGGTGGTGGAGAACCTATTCCGCGATCTGATCAAGGCCGACGTCGATCCAGCGCGGATCGCCAAGAAGGACTCCCCCGCAGGCCTCGCGTGGCAGGACATCGACAAAGACGATTACGCCGCTTTCATCGCGACGAACGAGGGATGCGTAATCGGCGGCACCGCATGGGATTTCGCCAACGACACGCGAGTGGATGCGGGAAGCCTCGAGCTGCTGGTCATCGAGGAGGCCGGCCAGTTCTGCCTGGCCAACACCATTGCGGTGGCTCGGGCGGCCAAGAATCTGATGCTGCTCGGTGACCCGCAACAGCTGCCCCAGGTCAGCCAAGGACACCACCCCGAACCGGTCGACGCGTCGGCGCTGGGCTGGCTGGTCGATGGCCACCGCACGCTGGCCGAACAGCTGGGCTACTTCCTGGATTGCTCGTACCGGATGCATCCCGCGGTATGCGAGCACGTGTCCCGGCTGTCCTACGAGGGCCGGCTGCGCTCCGAGGAGAGTCGCACCGCGGCCCGACATCTTGACGGTCAATCGCCGGGCGTGCGGGTGCTCACCGTTGACCATGACGGCAACTCGACCAGCAGCCCCGAGGAGGCTGCCGTGATCGTGGCGGCCAGCCGGCTGCTGATCGGCTCGGGCTGGACTGACGAGGACGGCACCCGCGAGCTCGGGCAGGCCGACGTGCTGGTGGTCGCGCCGTACAACGCCCAGGTTCTGCTGCTGCAGGCAGTATTTCGACGCCGCCGGGCTGCCCGATGTCGCCGTCGGCACCGTCGACAAGTTCCAGGGTCGGCAGGCACCAGTGGTGTTCGTGTCCATGACAGCGTCATCAATTGATGACGTTCCGCGCGGGATCTCCTTCCTGCTCAACCGCAACCGCCTCAACGTCGCGGTCAGCCGTGCGAAGTACCTGAGCGTCATCGTCCGGTCGACGACACTGACCGACTACCTGCCGTCAACGCCGGACGGCCTGGTGGATCTGGGTGCATTCCTGTCGCTGTCGCCCGGAGGCTGAGCGAGCAAGGAGAGGCCGGGCGAGCGAAGCCGACCATCAGGCGCTGTGATACACCCACGGGATGACCGAAACGCTGACCGACCGGCTGGCCGCGATCGTCGGCACCGCGCACGTCAGCGCCGATCCCGACGTGCTGGACGGCCGCAGCGTCGATCACACGGGCCGCTACCGCGGGCACGCCTGCGCGCTGGTGCGGCCCGGTTCCGCCGAGGAGGTAGCCGCAGTGCTGCGCGCCTGCCGCGAAGCCGGCGCGCACGTCACCGTGCAGGGCGGACGCACCTCGCTGGTGGCCGGAACTGTCCCCGAACACGACGACGTGCTGCTGTCCACAGAGCGGCTGACCGACATCGGTGAGGTCGATCTCGCCGAGCGGCGAATCCGAGTGGGCGCCGGCGTGACGCTGGCCGATGTGCAGCGGGCGGCGACCAGAGCGGGGCTGGTGTTCGGCGTCGACATCGCCGCACGTGACTCCGCCACGGTTGGCGGCATGGCGTCGACGAACGCAGGCGGGCTGCGCACCGTGCGCTACGGCAACATGGGCGAACAGGTCATCGGTCTGGATGTGGTGCTGCCCGACGGGTCGGTGATGCACCGACACAGCCAGGTCCGGCAGGACAACACCGGGTACGACCTGGCGTCGCTGTTCGTCGGCGCCGAAGGCACACTCGGCGTCATCACCGGACTCGACCTGCGCCTGCACCCCACACCGACGCACCGGGTGACGGCGATCTGCGGGTTCGCCGTCCTCGACGACCTTGTCGAGGCGGCCCGCACGTTTCGCGACATGGACGGCATCGCCGCCCTGGAGTTGATCGATGCCCGCGCCAGCGCACTGACCGCCGAGCACCTCGGCGTGGCCGCACCGGTCGAGGGCGCATGGCAGCTACTCATCGAGCTCGCGAGCGATACCGACCAGACCGAGCAATTGGCCGACGCGCTGGAACACTCGCGGCTGGCCGGGGAGCCTGCGGTCGGTGTCGACGTCAACGCGCAGCAGCGGCTGTGGCAGGTCCGCGAATCCGTCGCCGAGGTTCTCGGCATGTACGGCCCGCCGCTGAAATTCGATGTGTCGCTGCCGTTGTCGGCGATTGCAACGTTCGCCCGCGAATCCGGTGAGCTGATCGCGGAACACGCCCCGGACGCTATTCCCGTGCTGTTCGGCCACATCGGCGAGGGCAACCTGCACCTCAACGTGCTGCGGTGTGCGCTCGACGGCGAGCGGGAGGACGCACTGTACTCGGCGATGATGGCGTTGATCGCCCGCAGCGGCGGCAACGTCAGCTCGGAGCACGGCGTCGGCACCCGCAAACGGGACTACGTCGGGATGTCGCGCACCGACGCCGACATCGCCGCGATGCGGGCCGTCAAGGCCGCGTTCGATCCGGCGGGCTACCTCAACGCGGCCGTGCTGTTCTGCTAGTCGCCCGGCCTGGAGTGCCGCCCATAACTGGGCGCGTCGTCGGGCTCGACCCGGGAATGCCTGCCGTTGGAACGGAACGGGTAATCCTCCGGCTCCTCATCGGTCAACTCGTGGCGGGACGGACGTTCGAAGTCGGCCTCATCCGGGCTTTCGTGATGAGCGTGGCTGCCGAAGTCCAACGGGTAATCAGGGCTGAGGATGTCCGGTTTGTGCGTCTCGCTGGGCGGCTGCTGCTCCTGGCGCTCATCGAACCGGCTGAGCGGCTGGAACCGTTGCTCTTCGTCGACGTGAAAGCCGTTGTGGGCGAACCCGATCGGCTCAACCGAGGGGTTCGGCGGGGGCACATCGGCGAGGAAGTCGAACAGGCTGCGCTCGGACTCCCGTGGATAGCCGGGGGCGTCCACAGGCTCTGCGGGCGGCGAAGGCGGGGCGGCAACGGGTTCGGGTCGGTCATCGTCGAGCAGGTCCCCCTGCCAATCGGGGGGTAGGTGCCCCCGTTGCCACGACTCGACGGGCTCGTCATGCCAGGTTTCTGCGGGCGGCGTGAGCAGATGATCGTGGCGCGCCGCCATCGGCTCGGTGTCGCCTTCGTCGTCCGGTTGGAAGAGAGACGCCGGTTCGACGGGCGCCAAAGGGGTTGCGGGGACCAGCGGCTGGGGTTCATCGTGCAGCACCGTGAACTCGACATAGTCGTCGTCGTCGACGTACTCGTCGTCATCCCAATGCTCGTCGCGATATCATCGCGCTCGTCGGGCGCCGTCGCGGCGGGGCGGGCCGGGCGGGCGAACCCGAGCAGGAACAACGCTGCGACGACACCGAACAGCGCAATGAACGCAGGCAGCAACAGCGACTGAGACATCGCGGCGGCGAACGGTTCGTGCAGGAACCCCGGCAACTGGGTGACCGACCCTTCACCGCTCGGCCCGTTGGCCGCCATCGGCGGCATCTCGGCGCTGATGCGCGTTGTCATGAACGCCGCCATGCTGGCGCTGCCCAGCACCGACCCCACCTGACGGGTGGCGTTGTAGACGCCGGAACCGGCGCCGGCCAGCTGCGGCGGCAGATTACGTGTCGCGGTGGCCGCCAACGGTGACCAGATGAATGCCATGCCCACACCGGTCGCGGTCAGCGGCAACACGATTCGCCAGATCGGCGTGGTCGGCGTCATCTCGACGGACAGCCACGTCAACGCGATCGCCAGCACCGAGAAGCCGAACCCGATGATCGGCCGCGGGTGGGACCGGTCGACGATCTTGCCGACCCAGGGCGCGAGCACTCCGGTCGCGACGGCCATCGGCGCGGTCAACAACGCCGAGCGCGTCGGCGACAGACCGCACACCGCCTGCGCGTAGAACATCACCGGCAGGATCATCGCCGTCACGACGAAGCCGATGGTCGCGACGCCGAGGTTGGACAGGCTGAAGTCGCGATCGCGGAAGATGCCCAGCGGGATCAGCGGGTCGTTCCGGTTGGCCTGCTGCCAGAAGATGAACGCGGCCATGAACCCCACACCGCCGGCCAGCGTCCCCCAGATCCAGGGTGCCCAGTTGTGGGACTGCCCTTCCTGCAGGGCGAAGACGATCATGAACATGCCGAAGCCGGACAGCAGCACGCCAAGCAGATCGAAGCCGTGCTTCTCGGTGGGCAGGTCGGGAACCAACCAGAAGGCCAGCCCCAGGCCGATGATTCCGACCGGGACGTTGACGAAGAAGATCCACTGCCAGCCGAGCCCGTCGACCAGGACACCGCCGGCCAGCGGTCCGACCAGAGTGGCGACCCCGGCCGTGGCACCCCACACGCTCATCGCCACCCCGCGCCGCTCGGCGGGGAAGATCCGGGTGATCGTGGACAGGGTCTGCGGGGTGAGCAGCGCCGCGCCGACGCCCTGCACTACGCGGGCGGCGATCAGCATGCCGATGGTGTCGGAGAGGCCGCACCACAGCGACGCGGCCGTGAACACCGCGAGGCCGAGCAGGTAGAGGTTCTTCGGCCCGTAGCGGTCGCCGAGTCGGCCCGCCAGCAGCAACGGCACCGCAAAGCCAAGCAGATAGGCGCTGGTCACCCAGATCACCGCGTCGTAGCCGGCGTCCAGCTTCTCCATGATGGACGGGTTCGCAACTGCCACGATCGTCGCGTCGACCAGGATCATGAAGAAGCCGACCATCATGGCCCACAGCGCATGCCACGGCTTCTCACCCGCAAGCCGGCGGTGCCCCCAGGTCGGCGCGGACCCACCCGCCAGCCGACCCCGCAGCGCCGTGGTCATATCCCCACCTCGTTTCGGCTCCCCTCAATGGTGTCGAGTTCCGCGGCCTGGCGCCAGCGCAAGTGGCCGGTTCGCAGCGACTCTACGAAGCCTCGCGGCCAGCTGACCTGCGCCTGGGTGGATGCAAGTAAATAGTCGAGATACCCAGCGAAGTCAGTTGATAAGCCACGAAGCTCTACGTCCAGTATTCGATCGTCGACTATTCGGCGTGGGGTAATCCGGCCCCGACGGTACGGATCGATCGCGGCCCGGACAACTCAGGCCGGTTCGGCGACCGCGTCTTCTGCGACCGTGTCGTCGTTGTCACTGGCCGGAACGCCGACCGCAAGGAGCGCCAACAGCGCGATCAGCACGCCCGCGGTCATCACGACCGCCAACGCCAACTCGTCGTTGCCGAGCACACCCACCAGCGGCGCCACCGCCGCACCGAGCCCGAACTGCGCGGCACCCAGCAGCGCGGCCGCGGTGCCCGCGGCGTCGGTGTGCCGGGACAGCGCGACGGCCGGTGCGTTGGGAATGACAAACCCCATCGCCGCCAGAATCGCCCATACCGGCACAACGAAACCGGCCAACCCGCCGACATGCGCGGTGGACAAGCCGACGAAGACCGCGCCGGAAAGTAACGCCGCCACCAGTGCCCACAGCACGATCGACTGCGGCGCGAACCGCTTCAGCAGCACGACGTTGAACTGGGTCGCGCCGATCAACGCGACCGCGCCCGCGCCGAACACCAACGCGAAGGCCTGCTGGTCGAGCCCGAACCGGCCCTGCAAGACGAACGAGGCACCAGCGATATAGGCGAACAGACCCGACATCCCCAGGGCCGCAACGAGTACGAGGATGACGAACCGCGCGTCACGGAGCAGCTCCACATACGTGGCGGCGATGCCGCGCACCCGAAGTGGTCGGCGGTGCGATGCCGGCAGCGTCTCGGGCAACGCGAGCGCGGCCACCAGAAGCAGCGCCCCGGCCAGGACCACCAGTGCGGTGAAGACCCAGTGCCATGACGCGTGCAGCAACACCGCAGCGCCCAGCGACGGCGCCAATACCGGCGCCACGCCCAGCACCAGCATGAGCCGGGACAGCACCGTGGCGGCCGCCGACTCGGCGAACAGATCGCCGACCACGGCGATCGCGACCACCATCGCCGCGGCGGCGCCGATGCCCTGTAGTACCCGGGCGAGCCCCAGCACCACCAGGTTTGGCGCCAGCATGCAGATGACCGATGCCAGCATGTGCAGCACGATTCCGGCCATCAGCGGGCGCCTACGGCCCAGCGAGTCCGACAGCGGGCCGACGATCAGCTGACCGAGCGCCAAACCCGCCAGCGTTCCGGTCAGGGTGAGCTGCACGACCGACGAGGACACCGACAGCTCGTCGGCGATCTTCGGCAGCGCGGGCAGGTACATGTCGATGGTCAGCGGACCCAGCGCGACCATGACACCCAACACCACGATCATCCGGGCGCGACTGGGTGTCATCAGATCCACAGCGGGGGATACTGCCATGGGAATGATTAGCACGCTAAATCAATATTTTCTTCCCGCAGCTCACAACGGTGACCGCCGTCACGACCGGGCACCCCGTGCGCGCTGGCGTTCGTTGAACAAGCGTTAGCCTGAAGGCAGCCACAACCGCATCCCAGGAGGCCGCAATGAGCGCTCGGTCCAAGACCAAGAGCCAGCTTCCGGCTACCAGGAAAAACACAGACGACGATCCGAGCGCAGCCGCCCGCGTCCTGTCGCAGATCATCGAGCGCGGCGGGCGGGTCCAGGGCCCGGCGGTGAGGGCATACGTCGAGCGGTTGCGCGATGGCCACCCAGACGCGACGCCCGCCGAGATCACCAACAAGCTCGAGAAGCAGTACCTCGCCGCAGTGATGGCCAGCGGAGCGGCCGTCGGCTCCGCGGCGGCCATCCCCGGTTTCGGCACGCTCGCCGCCCTGTCGGCGGTGGCGGGTGAGACCGTGGTGTTCCTGGAGGCGACGGCGTTGTTCGTCCTGGCCGTAGCCGAGGTGCACGGCATACCGGCCGAGCATCGCGAGCGCCGACGGGCTCTTGTGCTGGCCGTGCTGGTCGGCGAGGACAGCAAGCACGCGGTCGCCGACCTGCTCGGTCCGGGCCGGACCAAGGGCGCGTGGCTGAGCGACGGAGCGGCGACGCTGCCGCTGCCTGCGGTGTCGCAGCTGAATTCGCGGCTGCTGCGCTACTTCGTCAAGCGCTACGCGCTCCGGCGCGGGGCAATCATGTTCGGCAAGCTGCTACCGGTCGGCATCGGCGCGGTCGTCGGCGGTATCGGCAACCGGCTGATGGGCAAGCGCATCATCGGCAACGCACGCACTGCCTTCGGTCCCCCGCCACCGCGCTGGCCGTCGAAACTGCACGTGCTGCCGTCGCCGCAGGGCTGACAAGGCCTTCGACATCAATACTTACGTAGCTGGGCGGATCTCAGGTTCAGCCGCGGAGGGAAGCCCATCAAGTCCGCCCAGGGCGGACACTGTGGGGTGCTGGTGCGCCGCGACGGCGCGTTAGGTAGCGCTGGCAAATCTGTTGTCGGGTGTGGGTGTTACGTTTCGCGCGAACTCGACTTACGCGTTCCAGTGTGCGTATCACGTGGTGTGGCGCCCGAAGTATCGCCGGCCGGTGACCGGTGGCCGAAACTAGCTGCGGCTTGAGGAGATCATCGCCGAGGTGATCGCGGGAAGGGGGAATGGCTCGTGGATTTAGAGACCGTGCCCGTTCGCAGGCACTTAGTGGTGGAGGTGGATCCGCAGTCAGGCAGGACCGTTGAGTCATGTTGACAGGGCGGCGGTTTCGGGTCGAATTCATCGACGAACAGTTCGACTTCGCCGAGCGGATAGCTGGCGTGTGTCGGGCGGTATGGAACACCGGCCTGGAGCAGCGGCGGGCCTACCGTCAGCGGGGTGCGTGGATCAACTATCCCGAGCAAGCCCGACAATTGGCCGAGGCGAAGGCTGACCATCCGTGGCTTGCTGAGGCTCCGGGGCATTGTCTGCAACAGACGCTGATGGATTTAGACAAGGCATGCCGCACCCATGGCACGTTTCGGGTGCGCTGGCGGTCGGGCCGGCGATGGCGGCCGTCGTTCCGGTTCCCCGAGGGCAACAAGATGGTCGTCGAGCGGCTCAACCGCCGCCATGCGCGGGTGAAGCTGCCCAAGCTGGGCTGGGTCAAGTTCCGGCTGTCGCGGTCGCTCGACGACGTGGTGCTGCGCTCGGCGACGCTGACACGCGACGGCACGCACTGGTTCGTGTCTTTCCTCGTCGACGACGGGCACGACACCCCCGCCGCCCACGCCGTGCCGGGAACCGCGGTAGGAGTAGACCGAGGGGTGGTGGTCGCCATCGCCACCAGTGACGGCGAGCTGCTCGACCGGCGGTTGCTCACACCCGGTGAACAGGACCGGATGGCGCGGTTGCAACGCCAGCTGTCCCGATGTGGGCGGCGTGGCAGCAACCGGGACAGGATTCGGGCGGCTCTGGCCGAGATCCGGGGCCGGGAGCGGCGCCGACGACAGGATTTCTGCGCGCAGTCTGCCCACTACCTCGCGTCGGCCAATGCGGTGGTAGTCCTCCAACGCTGCGCGCAACATCCTGGCCGCAGGGCTTGCGGTCGCCGCCTGTGAAGACCCCGTCCGGCCGTCGGGTCGTGCGCAGTCGTTGCAGCAGGAACCAGCAGGAAACCGCGAGGAATTACTGCTCCAACCCCACACCGCAGCGTGAACGGGTTGGAATCCCCTGGCTCAGCCGTGGGGAGGAAGTCAATAGCGCTCTTGTCACGTCCGCGCCACCGCGAAAGCGTTAGCCTTTAGGCGGATTAGATGCGGGGTGACCGCAGGCTGGAAGGAACACCACGGGCGAGCGTTCGTTCGGACTCTCGCCGAACAGAAGGAATCGAGGCGAGTAGCTGCCGTGAGCAGTTCAACTTCACCGTTCGGACAGAACGAGTGGTTGGTCGAGGAGATGTATCGCAAGTTCCGCGAAGATCCCTCCTCGGTTGATCCGAGTTGGCATGAATTTCTAGTCGACTACTCGCCCGAACCCACCGCAGGCACATTAAGCAGGGCCGCCGACGGGCAGCCGTCCGCACCACCGCACCCCCGAGCCGGGGCCGGCCCCCGCACCGAAGCCCACTGACGGCAACAGCGCCGCAACAGCCAAGACTGAGGCCGCACCGGCCAAGACGGAGTCAACGCCCGCCAAGTCCGAGGCCGCACCCGCGAAACCCAAGACGGACGAACCCAAGCCGGCCCCGAAGGCCGCTCCCCTCGGCGACGGCGACGAGGCCCAGCCGCTGCGCGGCGCCGCCGCCGCCGTGGTGAAGAACATGTCGGCGTCGCTGGACGTGCCGACCGCGACCAGCGTGCGCGCCATCCCCGCCAAGCTGATGATCGACAACCGCATCGTCATCAATAACCACCTCAAGCGCACACGCGGCGGCAAGATCTCGTTCACCCATCTGCTGGGCTACGCGATCGTGCAGGCGGTCAAGAAGTTCCCGAACATGAACCGGCACTACGCCGAGGTGGATGGGAAGCCGAACGCCATCACCCCCGCCCACACCAACCTGGGCCTGGCGATCGACCTGCAAGGCAAGGACGGCGCGCGTCAGCTGGTGGTGGCAGGCATCAAGGGCACCGAAACGATGCGGTTCGGCCAATTCATCGCCGCCTACGAGGACATCGTGCGGCGCGCCCGCGACGGCAAGCTAACGGCCGAGGACTTCTCCGGCGTCACGATCTCACTGACCAACCCCGGGACCATCGGCACCGTGCATTCGGTGCCACGGCTGATGCGCGGCCAGGGCGCGATCATCGGTGTCGGCGCGATGGAGTACCCCGCGGAGTTCCAGGGCGCGAGCGAGGAACGCATCTCCGAGCTGGGTGTCGGCAAGCTCGTCACCCTGACCTCCACCTACGACCACCGCATCATCCAGGGCGCCGAGTCCGGTGACTTCCTGCGCACGGTGCACGAGCTGCTGCTGTCCGATGACTTCTTCGACGAGATCTTCCGCGAGCTCGGCATCCCGTACGAGCCGGTGCGGTGGCACACCGACAACCCCGACTCGATCGAAGACAAGAACGCCCGCGTCATCGAGCTGATCGCGGCCTACCGCAACCGCGGGCACCTGATGGCCGACATCGACCCGCTGCGGCTGGACAAGACCCGGTTCCGCAGCCACCCCGACCTCGATGTGAACACGCACGGCCTGACGTTGTGGGACCTGGACCGCGAGTTCAAGGTCAACGGCTTCGCCGGTGCCGAGTACAAAAAGCTGCGCGATGTGCTCGGCCTGCTGCGCGATTCGTACTGCAGGCACGTCGGCGTCGAGTACACCCACATCCTGGAGCCGGAGCAGCAGAAGTGGCTGGAGGAGCGCGTCGAGGTCAAGCACGAGAAGCCCACCGTCGCCCAGCAGAAGTACATCCTGTCGAAACTGAACGCCGCCGAAGCGTTCGAGACCTTCCTACAGACGAAATACGTTGGGCAGAAGCGGTTCTCGCTCGAGGGCGCCGAAACCGTCATCCCGATGATGGACGCCGCGATCGACCAGGCCGCCGAGCACGGACTCGACGAGGTCGTCATCGGCATGCCGCACCGCGGCCGGCTCAACGTGCTGGCCAACATCGTCGGCAAGCCGTACTCGCAGATCTTCAGCGAGTTCGAGGGCAACCTGAACCCGTCGCAGGCGCACGGCTCCGGCGACGTCAAGTACCACCTCGGCGCCAACGGCACCTACCTACAGATGTTCGGCGACAACGACATTGCGGTGTCGCTGGTCGCCAACCCATCACATCTGGAGGCGGTCGACCCGGTGCTCGAGGGCATTGCCCGCGCCAAGCAGGACCTGCTGGACAAGGGTGACGGGCCCGACGGGTTCACGGTGGTGCCGCTCATGATGCATGGTGACGCGGCCTTCGCCGGCCAGGGCGTCGTCGCCGAAACGCTGAACCTGGCCCTGCTGCGCGGGTACCGCACCGGCGGCACGATCCACATCATCGTCAACAACCAGATCGGTTTCACCACATCGCCTTCCGACGCCAAGTCATCGGAGTACTGCACCGACGTCGCGAAGATGATCGGGGCGCCCATCTTCCACGTCAACGGCGACGATCCCGAGGCCGCGGTATGGGTCGCGCGGCTGGCCATGGACTTCCGGCAGAAGTTCAAGAAGGACGTCGTCATCGACATGCTGTGCTACCGCCGCCGCGGACACAACGAAGGCGACGACCCATCGATGACGCAGCCCGCAATGTACGACGCCATCGACACCAAGCGCGGCGCCCGCAAGACCTACACCGAATCGTTGATCGGCCGCGGCGACATCTCGATGAAGGAAGCCGAAGACGCCCTGCGCGACTACCAGGGCCAGTTGGAGCAGGTGTTCAACGAGGTCCGCGAGCTCGAGAAGCACGAGATCGAGCCCAGCGAGTCGGTGGAGACAGACCAGATGCTGCCGCGCGGCATGACCACCGCCGTGGACAAGTCAATGCTGGCGCGCATCGGCGATGCCCACCTCGACGTGCCCGACGGATTCACCGTGCACCCCAGAGTCAAACCGGTGCTGGAGAGGCGCCGGGAGATGGCCTACGAAGGCAAGGTCGACTGGGCGTTCGCCGAGCTGCTGGCGCTCGGTTCGCTGATCGCCGAGGGCAAGCTGATACGGCTGTCCGGCCAGGACACCAGGCGCGGCACCTTCACCCAACGGCACTCGGTGATCATCGACCGCAAGACCGGCGCCGAGTTCACCCCGCTGCAGCTACTGGCCACCAACTCCGACGGAGCACCGACCGGCGGCAAGTTGATGGTCTACGACTCCGCGCTGTCCGAATACGCTGCGGTGGGCTTCGAATACGGCTACTCGGTCGGCAACCCCGACGCAGTGGTGTTGTGGGAAGCGCAATTCGGCGACTTCGTCAACGGCGCGCAGTCGATCATCGACGAGTTCATCAGCTCGGGCGAGGCCAAGTGGGGTCAGATGTCCGATGTCGTGCTGCTACTGCCGCACGGTCAGGAAGGGCAGGGTCCCGACCACTCCTCGGGCCGCATCGAGCGGTTCCTGCTGCTGTGGGCAGAGGGCTCGATGACGATCGCGGTGCCCTCGACGCCGGCGAACTACTTCCACCTGCTGCGGCGACACGCGCTGGACAGTATCCACCGTCCGCTGATCGTGTTCACGCCGAAGTCGATGCTGCGGAACAAGGCTGCCGTCAGCGACATTCGCGACTTCACCGAGCAGAAGTTCCGTTCGGTGATGGAGGAACAGACCTACACCGACGGTGAGGGTGATCGCGACAAGGTCAGGCGGATCCTGATGACCAGCGGCAAGATCTACTACGAGCTGGTGGCGCGCAAGGCTAAGGACAACCGTGAGGACGTCGCGATCGTGCGGATCGAGCAGCTCGCGCCGCTGCCCAAGCGCCGGCTGAACGAAACGCTGGACCGGTATCCGAACGCCGAGCAGTTCTTCTGGGTGCAGGAGGAGCCGGCCAACCAGGGCGCCTGGCCGACCTTCGGGCTGACGCTGCCGGAGCTGCTGCCCGACAAGTTGACGGGGCTCAAGCGGATCTCCCGGCGGGCGATGTCGGCTCCGTCGTCGGGCTCGTCGAAGGTGCACGCGGTCGAGCAGCAGGAGATCATCGACGAGGCCTTCGGCTAGCCTCGTCCCGCGAGAGTGCGTGTCTGCACGTCGACACGCCGCATTTCGACGGCATTTCGCGCACGCTCGCGGAACACGCCGTCAGCCAAGCGCTCAGCTTTGCAGGTATCCGG
>CAWDAC010000034.1:0-35786 GCA_963800125.1 uncultured Actinomycetota bacterium
GGTTGTGGCTTGTGTCGCCGTCATGCGTGGGGGGCCCCGCCTCACCTATCTGCTGCGCCTTGGCCAACGCCTCAAGCTGTTTGGTGGTCAACTTTCGGCTTGCCCCGCGGGAGTAATACCGCTCCAGGTAGATACTGGCCGACCATCAAGATGCTTGTGATCAGCAGGTACCAGGCCACCGCCACCAGCGCAGCGGGACGGGCTCGAAGGTCCGGGCGGCGATCTCGCGGGTGGCGATGCTGTACAAGTCAAACGCGTAGGGCACGGCCGTCACCAGCGATGTGGTCTTCAGCATGCTGATGACCTCGTTGCCCGTCGGCGGGATGATCACCCGCATCGCCTGCGGGATCACGGTGCGCCGCATCGTCATCCCCCACGACATGCCCAATGCTGTCGAAGCCTCCGACTGGCCCTCCGGCACGGAACTGATTCCGGCACGGATGATTTCGGCCATGTAGGCGGCCTCGTTCAGGGCCAGGCCGAGCATCGCGAGGATAAACGGGATGGACAGCGCCTGCAGGTTGAGGTGGAAGAACGACGGCCCGAACGGCACACCCAGCTGGATGTTCGCATAGATCGTCGGGATCAGCCCCCAGAACGACAACTGCACGTAGATCGGCGTGCCGCGGAAGATCCAGAGGAACACCCACGACACCGACCGGAAGATCGGGTTGGGCGACAGCCGCATGACGGCGAGGACCACACCAAGCACGATGGCGAGCACCATCGAGTAGATGGTCAGCTGCAAGGTGTTCCATACACCGAACAAGATCCGATCATTGAAGAGGTACTTCGCGAAGATGTTCCATCTGTAGGCCGCGTTGGTGGCCATCCCGTAGAGGAACAGCCCTACCAGGATGGTGATGACGGCCGCCGCCACCACCGCCACGGATGACGCAGCGGAACAGCATCGATCGCGGCTGGGCTGGTGGGTGGCGACGTGTCGACATCAGTCATGTGCAGATCCTCGACCTAGTTGATCGCGCCGTTGATGACCGGCTTGTCGATGATGCCCTTCTCGACACCCCAGTTGGTCGCGATCTCCTTGTAGGTGCCGTTCTCGATCAGGTGCTCGAGCGCCTGCTTGAGCGACTGCGCCAACGGCGAGCCCTTCTTCACCGGCCAGCCGTACGGCGCGGCGTCGGCGATCTCGCCTGCGGTCTCGAGCTTGCCGTTGCTCTGCTTGATCGCGTACAGCGTCACCGGGGAATCAGCCGACATCGCGTCGGCCTGGCCGAGCACCACGGCGTTGGTCGCCGCGTCCTGGCCGTCGAACTTTATGATGTCGATCGCCGGCTTGCCGGCGTCCGTGCACGCCTTGCTCTTGGCAGGCAGCTCCACGGTTTCCTCGGTCGTGGTGGCCTGGACCGAAACCTTCTTCCCGCACGCATTGTTGGGGTCGATCCCGGCGCCCGGCCTTTTGGGCCCACAGGATGCCGGCCGAGAAGTACGTGACGAAGTCGACCGTCTGCTCCCGCTCCTTGGTGTCGGTGAACGACGACATCCCGACGTTGAAGGTGTCGCCCTGGATCGACGGGATGATCTTGGCGAAGTCCGCCTCGCGGTACTCCGCGGTCAATCCGAGCGTGGCAGCGATCGCGTTCATCAGATCGACGTCGAAGCCGACGATCTTGCCGCTTGCGTCCTTGAACTCGTTGGGCGTGTACGGAATGTTGACGCCGACGACCAGCTTCCCCGACGACTTGATGGCCTCGGGCACGGTGTTCGCGATCGCGTCGACCTTCTCGGCCGACGGCGCCGCGGGCGTCGTCTCTGCGCTCTCCTCGCTCTTACTCGAGCACCCCGAAACGGCAAGAGTGCCAGTCACAGCAAAGATCGCTGCGATGCGCCACATCTTCCCCCGACGGATTTCCCATCCACCTAACACGGTTGCCTCTACTTTCTGCATTGGGCAGTTAACGTAGGAGAACATTAACGACGAAGACCGCGTTGCGCCGCGCTTCCGCTTATTGTGTTGTCACCTCCCAATTTCCCGCACGTTGCATGCAAATGCTTATCTGCGCGGTTAGCGCTGTGAAACACTTTGATCATGACTACTGAAGCTCCCCCACGTCTGTTGCCACACCTATGGAAATCGGCGCTGGCGTCCGGCCTGCTGGCGGTGATCCTCGGCATCATCGTGCTTGTGTGGCCAGGGAAGTCGATTCTCGTCGCCGCTGTCTTGTTCGGCGCGTATCTCCTGGTGACCGGCATCGCCCAGGTCTTCATGGCCTTCAGCCTGGATGTGACCGCGGGCGGCAGGGTCTTGCTGTTCATCAGCGGAGCCGCGGCGCTCATCCTGGCCGTGCTCGCGTTTCGCCACTTCGGCGAGGGCTATGCGATTTTGCTGCTCGCCATCTGGATCGGCGTCGGGTTCGTCTTCCGCGGTGTCGCGACGACGGTCGCGGCCATCAGCGACCCAACCATGCCCGGCCGCTGGTGGCAGGTCTTCGTCGGCGTGATCAGCCTCATCGCCGGCGTCGTGGTGATCGCCTCGCCGTTTGAATCGATCCTGACCCTGGCCATCGTGGTCGGCATCTGGCTGATCGTCATCGGGGTCTTTGAGGTCGTTTCGGCGTTCGGCATGCGCAGGGCCGCCAAGTCGGTGTCCAAGCTGGTAGAACGTGCGGCGCCGGCCGAGCCTTCGACGTAATGACCGAACCGCAGCCGCCGCAGCAGCCGCAGCAGCCGTACCAGCCGTCCGGCGGCTATCCCGGCGGCTATCCCGGCGGCTATCCCGGTGGCTATCCCGGTGGCTACCCCGGTGGCTATCCGCCTCCGCCGCCGGCACCATATGGGGGGTTCACCCCACCGCCGACCGGGCCGAAGAACGGGCTCGGCATCGCCGCGTTGATCATCGCCATCGCAGCGCTGGTGTTCTGCTGGACGGTCTTCGGCGGCATCATCCTCGGCCTCGTCGCAGCGATCATCGGATTCGTGGCGTGGGGTCGCGTCAAGCGCCGCGAAGCCACCAACGGTGGGGTCGCCGTCGCGGGCATCGTGCTGGGGATCCTGGCGATCGTCCTCGGCCTGGTGTTCATTCCGATCTGGTACGGGATGTTCGAAGAGGTCGGCGGCACCGACTACATCGACTGCCTGTCCAAGGCCGGCTCGGACCAGGAAGCCGTTCAGCGCTGCGAGGACCAGTTCCGGGAACGCGTCGAGGACCAGTTCAGCGTCACGCTCACGACGCCTGCGACTGCGACGCCCTAGACAGGTCGAGGTGTCGCCGCCTCGGAATGAACTCCAGCGACAGCAGCACGATCAGCAGCGGTACCACCTGCGTGAGTGTTGCCATGACGTACCGGCGATCGCCGAGCGCGTGGAACTTCCGCAGGTAGCGGTAGAGCGACTCGAGCGCGATCAGCGCGTCGCCCAGATGGATCGCGGTGAAGACGAGGCTTCGGGGCAGGCTGCGATGCTTGTCGGTGAAAATCTCCGGAAAGGCGGCGAAGGCGAGCGACAGCCTTTGAGCCCCTTGCTTTCTGGCTTCCATGATCATGTCGACGGACAGCCGCTCGTCGATACCGTTCGGTGCGCCGCCGCGGCGCCACGGCACGTCGAGCGTCACCTCGGTGCCGTGGCCGGCGAAGGCGTAGCGGTGGAATCCCTGTACGCGGCCGGCTTTGTCGCGCGCAATGATCAGCGCCACGCCCGGATACCTGCCCTCGAGTGTGCCGTCGAGGCTCATCGAGAAGCCGCGCTCGGTGCGGGATCCGCTCGGTGATGCGAGCATCACCTCGGTCAGTTCGGCAAGCAGAACGTCGTTGAGACCCTGCTCTTCGACGACTTCGGTGGTGACACCGAAGTTCTGGGTGCGCTGCACGGCCTGACGAAGGTTGCGGAACTTGCGCCCGACCATGTCGAACGTCGCCACGTCGATGACCACATCGCGTCCGATCGGCACCGCCCGTAGCTTCTGGCCGAGCATGGTCGCGTTGGACCACAGGTTCACCCGCCGCTCGCTGCAGCCGAGGACGACGATGCGCCAGCCGCGGGCATGGCACATCGCGGCGAAATCGGCCACCAGTCCGGCGAATCGGGCATCGTCACCGATCGGGTCGCCACTGACCACCGCGAAGCCCAGCCGGGTGCGGTACGCGATCGCCGCGGTGCCGTCGGCGTTGAAGTGATAACACTTCGACGCCTGCATCGCGAACGGCGCCAGCGGGTCACCCGTGGTCGCGTTCACCAGCGCCCATATCCGCGGCAGATCGGCCGGATTCGGCCGCGCCGTCGTCGGCTTCATCAGCACCACCGCGGCGACCACCATCAGCAGATTGCCGACCAAATCGAACGCCAGGAAGACCGCCGAGAGACCCGCAATGCAACACCACCATCGCCGCGGTCGCATGCCACGCGGTGACCGGTCGGCCGAGGAAGATGCCGCGGGCGATCAGCGCAACCGCCGTCAGCAGGGTCAGTGACCAGGCCAAATCCTTGTGCAGGACGAGCAGCCAACCGGACAGGCTCAGCACCGCCAGCGCGCTGATCCAGCGAGCGGCAGGCGAGTCGACGTGAACGACGACACGCTCGCGGGCCCGAAGCCCCGTTGCTACCTTCATCGATTTGCACCCGGGAAGTATTTGACGATGCCTTCCTGAACAACGGTAGCCACCATTTGGCCGGATTGGTCGAAGAAATGCCCTGCTCCCAGGCCGCGTGAGTCGGCGGCCACCGGCGAGGACGTCGCATAGAGCACCCATTCGTCGAACCGAATTGGCCGGTGGAACCACACCGTGTGGTTGACCGTCGCCGCGAAGATGCGGTCGTAGCCCCACGACAAGCCGTGGGTGGTGATGATCGAGTCGAGCACAGTGGTGTCCGAGGAGTACACCAGCGCGGCGGCATGCAGCACCGGATCGTCCGGCATCGGCCCTTCGGTCTTGAGCCACACTCGGTTGTAGTCGAGCCGTTCGCCCTTGTTCCGCATCACCCAGGCCGGGTCGTTGGTGTACCGCCACTCGATCGGCCTCAGTGCGTTGACGAACTGCGGCACCGTCTCCTCGTAGCCGCGAAGCAGCTCGTCAATCTTGGGGAGGGACAACGGGTCTGGCACCTCGGGCGGCTCGATCCCGTGCTCGAGTCCGCGCCCGCCGTCGACGAAGGAGACCATCGTCGTGGTCAGCAGTTCACCGTCCTGCATGACATCGACCCGGCGGTTGGCGAAGCGGCGTTCGTCACGCAACCGGACCACGTGGAACTCGAGATCCTTCGCCGGGTCCCCGCCGGCGATGAAGTGTGCCGAAAGCGCCCCTGGCGGGCAATCGCGCGTCAGGGTGCGGCTGGCCGCGACGAAGGCCTGCGCCATCATCTGACCGCCGAACGTGCGGGGCGGATTCTTGCTGGGGTGGGATCCGACGAACGTGTTGACATCGACGCGGTTGAGGTCGAGTACCGCCAGCAGCTGCTCAAAGTCGCCAACTGGCACTGGTGTCCTCCCCCTACGCCCTATACGTCGTCCTCCCCGATCCGGTGCACGTGGATCAGGTTGGTCGAGCCTACTGTGCCGGGTGGTGCGCCAGCGATGATGACCACCAGGTCGCCGCGCTTGTAGCGGCCAAGCTCGAGCAGGGATTTGTCGACCTGACGGATCATGCCGTCGGTGGTCTGAATGTGCGGCACGATGAACGTCTCGGTGCCCCAGCTCAGGGCCAGCTGGCTACGGACCTCCGGCAGCGAGGTGAACGCAAGAAGAGGCAGCGGGGTGTGTAGCCGCGCGAGCCGGCGAACGGTATCGCCCGACTGCGTGTAGGCGACAAGCGCCTTGGCATCGAGCCGTTCGCCGATGTCGCGGGCGGCATAGGAGATGACACCGCGCTTGGTCCGGGGCACGTGCGTCAGCGGCGGCACGACCACCGAGTTCTGCTCGACCGCCGAGATGATGCGGGCCATCGTCCGGACGGTCTCGAGCGGGTACTTGCCGACCGATGTCTCGCCCGACAGCATCACCGCGTCCGCGCCGTCGAGCACGGCGTTGGCGACATCGGATGCCTCCGCGCGCGTCGGCCGGGAGTGCTCGATCATCGACTCCAACATCTGGGTGGCGACGATGACGGGTTTTGCGTTCTCCCTTGCCATTTGGATGGCACGCTTCTGGACAATCGGCACCTCTTCGAGCGGCAGCTCGACACCGAGGTCGCCGCGCGCAACCATGACCGCGTCGAACGCGAGCACAATCGCTTCGAGGTTGTCGACCGCCTCCGGCTTCTCCAGCTTGGCGATCACCGGCACCCGGCGGCCGACCCGGTCCATCACCTCGTGCACCAGCTCGACGTCGGCGGGCGACCGCACGAACGACAGCGCAACGAGGTCCACACCGAGCCGAAGCGCGAACTCGAGGTCCTCGATGTCCTTTTCCGACATCGCGGGCACCGACACGTTCATGCCCGGCAGCGAGAGTCCCTTGTTGTTGCTGACCGGCCCGCCCTCGGTCACCGTGCACACCACGTCGTTGCCGTCGACGTGTTCGACGACCAATCCGACGTTGCCGTCGTCCACCAGCAGCCGGTCGCCGGGAGCGGCGTCCCTGGCGAGCTGCTTATAGGTGGTCGACACCCGGTCGTGGGTGCCCTCGCAGTCGTCGACGGTGATGCGGACGGTTTCGCCGTTGGCCCAATAGGTTGGCCCTCCGGCAAACCGCCCGAGCCGGATCTTCGGGCCCTGCAGATCGGCCAGGATGCCGACCGCCCGCCCGGTCACGTCGGATGCCGCGCGCACCCGTTTGTAGTGGGCCTCGTGATCGGTGTACTCACCGTGGCTGCAGTTGAGCCGCGCCACATCCATGCCGGCCTCGACCAGTGCCCTGACTACGTGGTCTTCACTGGTGGCCGGGCCCAAGGTGCAGACGATCTTTGCGCGTCTAGTCACGACTACTCAGCATAGTCCCGATCGCTCGATGTCACCCGACGGCCAGCGGCAACGCACTGGGCAGGACCGGTGCCGGTAAATCGGATTCGCCCATCAGGTACGCGTCGACCGCGTGGGCCGCGCTGCGGCCCTCCGCGATAGCCCAGACGATCAGCGACGCCTCCTGATGGGCGTCACCGCACACGAACACACCCGGCGCGGCGGTCTGCCAGTCCGACCCGCACGCCAACGCCCCGCGACGGTTGAGTTCCAGTCCCAGCCCGTCCAGCAGCGCCATCTGCTCGACGCCGTCGAACCCGATCGCGAGCAGGGCGAGCTCACAGGGAATCTCCAGTGATTCGCCGACCGGGGTGATGTGCCTACGGCCGTCGGCGTCGCGAGTGACTCGCACCTCGGCGATCTGCATGGCGCGCACACGGCCCTGGTCGTCGCCGACGAACCGCTGCACCGCGACCTCGTAGCGCCGCGCCCCGCCCTCGGCGTGCGCCGGTGACGTGCGCAGCACCAGTGGCCACATCGGCCACGACGAGCGGGATTCG
Source organism: uncultured Actinomycetota bacterium (assembly GCA_963800125.1). Lineage (GTDB taxonomy): Bacteria > Actinomycetota > Actinomycetes > Mycobacteriales > Mycobacteriaceae > Mycobacterium. Next base: position 7,410 of record CAWDAC010000034.1, read on the forward strand.
TCGCGGTACTCCGGCGGTTCCGGGTTGTAGTCGAGCTGCGTCACCGACGCGGCGCCTTGACGATGCGCGGTGCCCAGGCAGTCCGCGCCGGTGTCGCCGCCGCCGATGATCACGACATGCTTGCCCTTGGCCGACAGCGGTGAGGGGCCGTCGCCCTCGCACTCCCTATTGGCGGGCACGAGATGCTCCATCGCAAGGTGCACGCCGTCGAGATGGCGGCCCTCCACCTCGTTGTCACGGGCCCGCAGCGCCCCGACGGCCAGCACCACCGCGTCGTGCTGCTCGCGCAGTTGTTCGACGGTGAGGTCGACGCCAACTTCGCACTCGGTGACGAAACGTGTTCCCTCCACGCGCATTTGGGCCAGACGTTGATTCAACGTCGCCTTCTCGAGCTTGTACTCGGGAATGCCGTATCGCATCAACCCACCCAACCGGTCGTCGCGCTCATACACCGTGACGTGATGACCGGCGCGGGTGAGTTGTTGCGCGGCAGCCAGTCCCGCGGGACCGAAGCCGACCACGGCGACGCGCTTGCCCGTCGCGATGGCCGCAGGCTGCGGCTCGACAACGCCGTCCATCCACGCTTGATCGGCGATGGTCTGTTCGATGCGCTTGATGGTGACGCTGCCGCCGGTCTTCTCGTCGGCGATGGACAGCACGCAGGCGGCCTCGCACGGTGCCGGGCACAGCCGGCCGGTGAACTCCGGGAAGTTGTTGGTGGCGTGCAGCCGATCGCTTGCGGCGTCCCACCGCCCCGCCGAACCAAGTCGTTCCATTGCGGGATGAGGTTGCCGAGCGGACAGCCTGCGGTCCCCGAGTGGCAGAACGGGATTCCGCAGTCCATGCAACGGCCTCTTCGACGGATGTCTGGGCGGAGCCGCGGAACGCGATGCCGCCATACATGCGGCCCAGCACCCGGGCCGTGTCCGCGATGGACGCCTGCTTGCCGCTGTGGGAACCCTTGGGCCCGAGGTAGGTGACAGCAGGTCGCACCGTTCATGCCAACCAATTCCCGTTTCGTACCCGTGGGCGCCGGCTGCGATACCTAATTCGCCCAGGCGACCCTGTTGCCAGAGGATGACTGAGTGGTCGCGTCTGAGCTGTTCGACCATGAGGATCAGGTCCATCGCACGTTCGTCGGGGTGTGCGCCATCGTCGATCTTCGACGCCGCCAGAGCGACCTCCCGCGGCGCAAGGTCGGCGAGTGCCCGCATCATGGGGCCAAGCGCCTGCCCTCACCGGTCGGCGACAATGTCGCCCGCGCAGCGCTGCTTGACTCAACCGGTGGGTACCTCATCGGTCCATACCCTGAAGCTCGTCAATGTGGCGGGACCGAAGGTGTTGCTGAGCGCGACGTCGGCGGCGTCGCGGCCACGCGCGATCAACACCCTGCCGATGCGCGGCGTGTTGTGGCGCGCGTCGAAGGTATGCCATTGCCCGCCGAGGAACACCTCGAACCAGGCAGAGAAATCCATCGGAGCGTCCACCGGCGGCACACCGATGTCGCCGAGGTACCCGGTGCAGTAGCGCGCAGGGATGTTCATGCAGCGACAGAAGGCAACGGCAAGATGCGTGAAATCACGGCAGACGCCGGTCCGGTCATAAAAAGCTTCCAACGCTGTGCGGGTCATGCGCGCGTGTTCGTAGCCGAACGTGAGATGTCGGTGAACGTAGTCGCAGATTGCCTGAACGCGGCCCCATCCCGTTGGTGCCTGCCCAAAAAGTTTCCACGCCGCCTCGGATAGCCGATCGGTTTCGCAATAGCGGCTCCCGAGCAGGAAGACAAGCGTCTCCTCGGGCAGGTCCGGCACGGGAATCTGTTGCGCCTCAGGAACGATGACGTCGGGGACTCCTGTGTCGTTGACAAGCACATCAGCCGAGACGCGCGTGCGGCCCTTAGGCGCAACAATGCGGGTGCACCAGTTGCCAAAGCCGTCACGATAAGCTGCCACCGGGACCGGCGGGTCGAACACCAGGGCGTCACGGCCGACGAGATCCGACACGCGGGTGAAGTGGACGTTGAGGTTGAATATCATCGGAGTTGGCTGCGGGCAGTCGTAGATCATTTCGAAGCCGACGTGAATGTGCATTATTTGTCTCCGGTATCCGGCAGGTGAGGTCGCGCATGGCCAGTGCCATCGCTGGAGGAACGGGTTCTCACGTGTGCTACTGGGCGCAGGGCGTGAATCATGGCGCGCTCAGGGCCGCATATGCCGTGCGTAACGAATCGATCAGCATGCGCCGCAACGCCGTCCAGCGTCGGCCCGCGGCGAAAACAATGCCCTGGTTGACTTCCAGTTCGATTCCGACGTAGTCGCACTGCGCGAAGCGCACACGCAAGTGCGAGGTTAACCCGTCTCCTTTTCCGGCATAGGGGTAATTGCGGCGTACGCGAAGTTCCGGAGCCAATGCCGCCAGCGTTTCCTTCCAGCGGGCGCACACCTCGGCCTCCCCGCGCCGACCGGGGTGGTAGAGCAAACCCACATCGGCGCCGCGCACCCTGCCTTCCAGCTCCGCGGTAAAGCTGTGCGACGAAATGTGGATCACGCGATGCCCGCGCGCTACCGCTTGCCTGGTGAGACGCTCGACCTGCATGCGATAGGGCCGGTAATGCTGTTCGACGATCTGCGCCCGGGTCTGGGCCGGCGCGGCGCGGGTCACCGCCGAAAAAAGTTGTGGGTGGCCGATCGAGCGATTGAGATCGATAAGCAGACGGCTGACAGTCGAAGCCACGAGGGGCGCCGCGAAGGCACTGGCGAGTGCCTTCGCCATGACCAGCGACCCGGGATCGTAGCCACGGTGGGAATCCAGCAGCGCCCTTTGCCCCCGAAACAGCCGCCGATAGGGCGCGGGTATGCGGTTACCGCCGTGTTCACAGGTGATGATGAAGGTATCCACCGTGACAATCCGTCACCAGCGCAACTCGGGCAAATGGCGAAATACCTGCCGCACACCTTCGCCCCATTCGTCGCTGAGGTCGGTGAAATAGGGGTCCCCCTCATCGAATCGCCGCCGCCACTGCACTTCCAGGCTGTCCCGTTCGTAGCAAATCAGGTCGATCGGCATGCCCACTGACAAGTTGCTGCGCATGGTCGAATCGAAGGACACCAAGACACACTTCGTGGCGTCTGCGAGGGGCGTGTGTTGCGTAATTACGCGGTCGAGGATCGGCTTCCCGTACTTGGTTTCACCGGTCTGAAAGAAGGGCGTGTCGGTCCCCGCTTCGATGAAATTGCCTTCGGCATAGGTCCGGAACAGCCTTATCGGCTCGCCGACGATCTGCCCACCGACGATGAACGAGGCATTGAAGCGGATGTTGTTCTCTTCCAGGTACCCGGCGTCGCGTTTCTCGATATCGCGCGTCGCGTCGGAGACCAGCCTCACGACGTCGAACATCGTCCGGGCACCCAAGAGATTGGTGGCCGCGTCGCCGTCAGCACAACGCTGCGTCAATACGCTGATGACGGCCTGAGTTCCGGCCAGGTTTCCCGAACTCAGCAGAACGACAACGCGGTTGCCGCGACGCTCGAATACCGTCATCTTGCAGAACCTGGCGAAGTTATCCACCCCGGCATTCGTACGAGAGTCCGAGGCGAAAATCATGCCCTTGTCGAGCATTACGCCTATGCAGTAGGTCACGCGATGCACCTTCTGGACAATCGATCCCCCGTTCGCAATGCCACCAAACTTCAGGTTGGTGGCGACGCGCAGGGTGAGCGATTCCCAATCCGGATTTAGTCCTGCCCTGATGCCTTCGCGAACACCCAGCCTACGCCGCTCGACGTGCGGCAACGGCTCGACGGTATGGGGTGTTGTAACGGGGCGGATCGAGCCAGAAAACTCTGTGGAACAGTCATGGTGATCCCGACGTGCAGACGATCACCGGCATGTAGGGGCCTTGGGAGCCGACACTCCTGGAGTTCTGCAGCGGGCAGCCGAACTCCCGAACCAGCTAAGATTCTCAGCACCCCGACGTTACACCCCTTGGCGCTCATCCCTGTCGAATCGGATTCGGGGCGAACCCGATTCCACCGCGTGCCCTGCGTTGCTGGGGGTGGATGTGCGCAGGTGAGAGCAGTGACCGGCACGGGCCCCAGAACTTCAGCGGCGGTACTCTTGGCGTGACAAACCACCTCGTGGCTGTTGGGCTGCAAGGGTATGTCGTCGAGCCGAGAGGCTAGCGACGAGCAGTCGAGCCACAAGGTGGTACGCCTTTCGCTGCTGCTTTCCTGAATAAGTGCGACTCACTCGGGACCCGCATCTTCGGCATATTCTGGTTTGGAGAGCTTTTCCGCGAGCTGGTCAAGCGCAGCCTGTAGTTTTTGCCTCTCGTCGGCTTCAGCACTCTTAACGTCACGGTCGGCTTGCCGCCGCCTGGGAAGCACCACCTTTTCAACGTACGTGTTAGCGTTCTCAATCGCGGAGTCGATTCTTCCCAGCACGTCCTCAACTTCGGCAGGACCTGCGACGGCCTCAATCTTGTCCGGGTGGGTTTCTGTTCCGATGATGGTGACCCCATGCCCTCGAACCGTCTCAAGGAAGCAATCCGTCCAGGCAAGGGGCGGTAGCGGCAAGATTTGAAGCCGAATAATAGCTTCCTGCAGTGTTTCGCCTACTTCAAGCTCCAACTTACCAACCCTGGATATTCCCCACTTCTCTGACATCGCTAGTCCCTTCTGTGATTTCTTGTTGTGAATGGGTCCAGTCGGTCGATTTAGCCTGCACCCGCGCGACCGGAAGGGATTATCCGCGTACCCGTGCGGGGCCGTTGAACAAGCTGCAACCGTCCGCCAGCGCAGGTCCCTACGAGACGCCGCCGCACTCATACCGCCACGTCGTAGGTCGCCCGCACTCATACGCGATCGTGCCGACTCAAGCCTGCTGACGCCACGCGGTTGGGCGCGAAAAAACCGGACGCGACGGCGAAACCTTCAGCCGGAGCGGCATCTCGGCAAGTGCTGGTCAAGGGAACCCGCTCGCCGTTCTTGGACCCGGCTCCCTTCATCTGAGCGAGACTTTCCTATTTGTGCACGTACTCGTCGTGGCCGATCTGACGGAACACATCGGCGAGGGATTCGAACATTCCGTACGGGAGATCTTCTTACCGATGCTCATTGCGGATTCCTTCGTTTCAGGTGATTACACAGCCCGCGACTGCGGCCTGACAGTATCGACCGGGGTTTGGTGCCTACCGGGGTCCGTCGACGTGCGCAGTGCCGGTCGGTTGTCGACCGCGCGACCAGCGACCAAACAGGGGCCGGTTGCGGACCGGTATCGGCCCCCTCCCTGGCTGCGCCGACTGCTGCCCGTCGAGCCGTTTGTCGCGGTCTTGGTTCAGCAGCGCCGTTTCGCGTTGGGAGCTTTTGAGTACGCGCCGGGCGTCGCGCCCGCGGCCCGCGGTGCGCCGAGCACCGGCCAGCAAACACACTCAGCCCCAGCATCCCCATCGCGCCGACCACAATCCCGAAGAGGAACGACGTGCCCGTCGACCCGGTGACGTGATATCCGAATACGATAAAGTTCTCGGTCAACCTGTGGGCCGCCCCGCATTGGTCAACACGCCGGTGACCCCGACGATCGCGGCGGCGAGCAGAATAACCAATCCAACGATGACGATCATGTCGACGCCTCTGATCCTGTGTTGAACTCCAGTACACGCCCCCTAGGCACCATTGTCAACAGTGTTAACGTACAGTGTTGACATAGTGCGGAAGGGCCTGGGGCAGGACCGCCCGCCTGCCTGGCGAGGGTCGGCTAGCAACCTGAGTCCGCCAGACCCACTTACATTTTGGTACGTCGCGCCATGGCGAAGCTGTACAGCAGGTCCAGCGTGCGCGCGGCCTGGACGGTGGTCGATGTAACTGTCCGCGCAGGCGGACAACGTGGGAGGCCGGAAGTCCCTAGATCGAAAGCACTTAGCCGCTGAAGTCGTGTGACGATTTCGCTGCCACGTCGCGCAGCAGTCATCAAGCGAAGGTGGATTCGCGGTCCGGCTCGGGACCGAACTTGAACCGCCGGCCGGTGATCTCCATGGCGATCACCCGTACGTAGAGAGGCTTCAACGTCGCGATCCACGGCAGCAACGGCGCTTCCTGGGCCTCTAGGATGTCGGCGTTGGCCGACAGCACATGCGCCGTACCCTTGACGATCACGCTCCACCCCTCGGCGACAGTGTGGTCGTCGGCCTCGAAAGCTACCCGGGCGCTCATCACAGTGCTGAACAGCTTGGTGCCCTGGGCAGTTCGGAACAGCACCGTCCGGCGTTGGGTGACGAAGTTGACCGGGAAGATTTCGGGCTGCCCGCCCAGGATCGTGACTAGTCGGCCTAACGACACGCTTGATAGCAAGCTCCAGCTCTCGTCTTCGCTGAGCACGGTCACCGGATCGTCTGCGGACATGATTCAGCCTAACGCGATGGGGATTTCGGCGCGGTCAGATGCGATGGCCGATGAGTGTCGACCTTCCCAGCGGATAGGGACCAGTTGCCCAGGTGTGGGTGGTCAGCCGCATCGGCAATGGCGCAATGACGACATCTGGCACGGATCTCCTGCAGCGAACTCTCGCGGTGATGTGCACGGTTAGCTTGAGTTACCTGTGCGCGCAAATTCTTTCAGCTTGTTGCCCCTCCATCGATGGAAGTCACGTGCGAAGGTGTTGTGGGCAAGCAGGGTTTCTCCACCTGCTCGGCGGGCAATATTCTCCACATTCGGGTTCAGGCAAGGTGACCTTCCGCTTTGTGGTGCTCATCGGAAGGCGTTGAGCCCGGTGATCGCGCGTCCGACGATCAGGGACTGAATGGAGTCGGTGCCCTCGTAGGTGTAAACGGCTTCGATGTCGGCGTGGTGCCGAGCGACGTGGTGATCGAGCAGGATCCCGTTGCCGCCCAGGATATCCCGAGCCATCGCGCAGACCCGGCGTGCTCCGTCACCGGTGTTCAGCTTGGCCAGCGCGGCGTGCTCGATCGACACCCGCCCGCGGGCCTGCAACTGCGACATCCGGGTGCACATCAATTGCATGCCGGTGATGTCGCTGAGCATGTGCGCGAGCTTGTCCTGGATCAGCTGGAACCGGGCCAGTGGGCGGCCGAACTGCTCGCGTCGCAGCGAATAAGTGAGTGCTGCCTCATAGGCGGCGACCGCGTGGCCCAGGGCCTCCCAGGCGACGGTCTGCCGGGACTTGGCCAGCACATAGTTGGTGTCGTCCCAGGTCCGGGCCTTCGTCAGACGGGCACCGGCGGGCACCCGCACCCCGTCCAGGCGGATCTGGGCCTGCCACACGCCGCGGTTCGCTGCTTTACCGACGATCTTCCTGGCGTGATACCCGCGGACCGGGTGCTCCGCGCCCTCCGGGTGTTCCACGACGAAAGCACCGACCTGGCCGTCGTCGTCGCGGGCCCAGACGACCACCACGTCGGCGATGGTGCCGTTGCCGATCCACCGCTTGTGCCCGTCCAGCACCCACTCGTTACCCTGCCGCCGCGCCCGGGTTTCCAACGCAACCACGTCGGAGCCGTGCTTGGGTTCGGTCAGCGCAAAGGCGCCCAGAATTTCACAGGTCGCCATCCGTGGCAAATATTGGGCCTGCTGCTCTTCGGAGCCCAGCATCGCGATGGTCGTCATCGCGAGTCCGGAATGTACGGCGTTCAGGGTGGCGATGCTGCCATCGCCGCGGGCCAGTTCGGCGGCGATTACACCTTCGGCGAGGAACGACACCCCGGGGCAACCGTTCCCGACGATCGAGGCGCCGGCGATGCCGAGCCGCCCATAGCCCTTGGCCAGTTCGACCGGGAACTCTGCCCGCTCCCAATAACCGGCAGCGGCCGGTGCCACCTCCGTGTCGCACCACTGCCGGACCCGATCACGCATCTCGCGTTCCTGGTCGGTCAGCAGTTCATCCAGACTGTAGAAATCAGTAGCCCGGGAAATCGCAAGATCATCACCATTCGGGAACTCATTCTCGGTGGCCCCAGAATCGAGATCGGCAACGTTCTCGGTCACCGCAATACTCGGCGCGTTCATGCTTGGGTCCTGCTTTCATGTTCGAATAGGTGCGTGGGGGTGGGTGAGAATCTCATGTCTGTCCTTCGGTCCTGGCCCCTAGAGTTATTTGTCGGTCTTGGTTACTGCCCTTACGGCCTCCGTCGTGTCCTCGGCCTGTTGCCGAACGGCGCCCACAACGGATTCGGATTGCTAATCCTCATCCCCCGTGATCTGCCTGCGAGGCTCACGTTCGAAACAACGGCCGGTTGGGCAGAATCGGCCTGCCGAACGTCGACGCCATCACCCCGGCCAGGCACAGGTACCACGCCACGGCTGCGGCGACGAGGCCCACGATTCCCCCCAGCTTCGTCAGATCGGGATTGGACGCCAAGGCTCCGAAGCTGAGCAGGTAGAACGCCACGTTCAGAATTGCGAACAGGACGGCGAGCACCGCGGTCGTGCGTAGTGCGGCTATCACCATGAGGGTGGTAAAGATCGCCCAGGCCATCAGGAACCAACCGGCTGCCTGCCCGTGGCTCGCGGCCGGTACCTCCTTGGCGTAGAAGGCGACATAGGCCCAGAACGACAGCCAAAAGGCGCCGTAGGACGTGAAGGCCGTGGCGCCGAAGACGTTGCCCTTGCGGAACTCCCACATGCCGGCGAGTATCTGCGCAATCCCGCCATAGGCCAGCGCGACGCCGAGCACGATCGGCTCCGTCGCTGCATCCATGACGCCGGCGTTCACCAGGCTCAGCAGGAACGTGGTGAGCGCAAAGGCGCCAAGGCCGAGCGGCGCCGGGTCGGCGATCATCCGCACCTGCTCGGACGCCAGCTCCCGGGAGATGGCGACCTGACCCGCGGTGGGGTCGTTAGTGTCCGGGATGATCCCGGGGGTGTGGTCTGCCTGATGGGCCAGATCCTGTTCTAAGAGACTCATTATTGATCCTTCGTTCATTGCATTGCTTGACAATGCTTGGCTTTTGGGCGGCAATCGCGTGCCGGCACGCTCAGCCCTGGATGCGGCTGCTGTGTCCGGCCCATTCCTTGTCGCGCAGCGCGAACTTCTGCAGCTTTCCGGTCGACGTACGCGGTAGGGACTCGATGAACTCGATCGCCTTGGGCACCTTGAAGCGGGCGATGTGGGTCTGCAGGTAGGCGATCAGCTCTTCCTCGGTCACGTCAGCGTCGGGCCTGCGTACAACGAAGGCCTTCGGCCGCTCTCCCCACTTCGGGTCCGGCACGCCGATCACGGCGACCTCGAACACCGCCGGATGCGACTCGATCGCGTGCTCGATCTCGATCGTGGAGATGTTCTCGCCACCGGAGATGACGATGTCCTTGGCCCGGTCACGCAGCTCGACATACCCATCCGAGTGCTGGACGCCGAGATCCCCGGTGTGCAGCCATCCGCCCTCGAAGGCGGTCTTGGTGGCCACCTCGTCGCGGTAGTAGCCGGCCATCACGTTGTTGCCACGCATCACGATCTCGCCCATCGTCTGACCGTCGCGCGGAACATCGTTCATCCGCTCGTCGACCACCCGCACCGGATCGGACTGGATCATCGCGACGCCCTGTCGCGCCTGCCGGCGCGCCTGATCTGCCGGCGACATGGCCGACCAGCCGGGCTGCCACTCGTTGAGGGTGTACGGGCCGTACACCTCGGTCATCCCGTACACGTGCACGATCCGGGCGCCCAGCTCGCGCATCCGCGCGATCACCGACGGAGCCGGCGCGGCGCCGGCCACCGTCGCCACCAGCTCGCGGTCGAGCCGGTGCGCCTGCGGGGCCTCGGCGATCGTCACCAGCACCGTGGGCGCACCGTCGAGATGGGTCACCCGCTCCCCATCGAGCAGCCGCCAAATCACGTCCGCACGTACCGCCCGCAGGCATACGTGCGTCGCACCGATCCCGGTCACCGCCCACGGCGTGCACCAACCGCTGCAGTGGAACATCGGCAGCGTCCACAGATAGACGCTCTCCGGGTCGAAGCGTTGGTGAATGATCTCGCCCAACGCGTTCAGGTACGCGCCGCGATGGGTGTACATCGCGCCCTTGGGCTGGCCGGTCGTGCCAGAGCTGTAGTTGATCGCTATCAGCCCCAGCTCGTCGTCGACCGTCCACGGCAGCGGGTCCCCCGAGCCGCGCGCCATCAGCTCGTCATAGGAAATGTGTGCGTGCTCGACGGCCGCGGGCGACGCGGGACCCAGCGGGTCGCTGAGCGCCACCACCTCCTGAACGGTTTGCAGACTGCCGAGCACCGGAGCCAGCGCCGGCAGGTACTCCGTATCGGCCACTAGCAGCTTCGCGCCCGAGTGATCGCAGATGTAGCGGACTTCCTCCGCGGAGAGCCTGGTGTTGATCGGCACCATCACCGCACCGGCCAGCGGCACCCCGAAGTTGGCCACCAACATCTCCGGGATGTTCGGGCACATGTACGCCACCCGATCACCACGCTCAATGCCAGAAGCGCGAAGTGCATTCGCCAGATGGGTCGCCGCTGCACCAAACTCGCTATAGCTCAGCCGGCGATCGCCGTACGCGATGGCGGTCTTGTCGGCGAACACGTCGAGCGAACGCTCGAGAAACGCCAACGGAGTCAGGGCTGTGTACGAGTCAGATGACTTCACGTCCTGACCGACGGGTACGTCAAATGTGAGCGCCATGGATTCTCCAGATCGTTGAAATTGACACATACGGACGTGCGGGCGACGTAGACCGGTGGCGCGCACAGGGGCCCACAGCTCCGGGGAGTGAGAAATCCCGGATCGACCGAGCTAGCCTCGTCGACCTCGGGCATCTCAGACCGGTCGTCGCGGTCAGCGTTGCCAGCCGGGCTGGCGGGTCAGTGTTTGAAGGCATCTTTGACCTTGTCCCCCGCCTGTTTGGTGTTGCCCTTGAACTGATCGACACGTCCCTCGGTGCGCAGTCGGGTGTTGCCGGTGGCACGGCCGAAGTACTTCTTGGCGGCGCCCTTGGCGGCCTCGGCCTTGTGGGCGATCTTCTTACCGATGCTCATTGCAGACTCCCTCGCTCTCGATGATCAACGTGCCCCGACTGCCGGCGGACAGAAATGACCCGGGATCGGTGCCTACCGGGGCCCGTCACCATGCGCGGTGCCCGCCGGTTGTCGACGGCGCGACCAGCGACCGAGCAGGGGAACCCTGTTGCGGGTCGTGGCTTCCTCCGAGCTCACCGAAGAGCCATTGGCTGCGCCCACCGGCGGGTGTTCGAGGCGTCGGTCGCGGTCCTGGTTGAGAAACGCCGTTTCGCGTTGGGACCTCTTGAGTTCGTGTCGAGCGTCGCGCCCGCGGCCCGCGGTGCGTCGAGCACCGCCGAGCAACACGCTCAGCCCCAGCATCGCCACCGCGCCAACCACGATCCCGAACAAGAACAACGTGCCGGTCGACCCGGTGACGTGATAGCCGAATACGGAGAAGTTCTCGGTCAACGGGTGAGCGGGCCCCGCATTGGTCAGCACGCCCATGAACCCGACGATCACGGCGACAAGCAGAACAACTAATCCAACGATGACAATCATGTCGACGCCTCTGATCCTGGTGCTAGAACTCCAGTACACGCCTCATTCGCAAGGCTGTCAACACTGTTAACAAGTGGAGTTGACAGGCGCTGTTAAATACGGTGTCGACCTAGCTCCTGCCCTTGTGGCTCGCTGACAAGCAGAAGGGCGGCAGGGAAGTGCTGCAATGACGAGACGACCGGCCATCCACCAACACCCCGCGTGAGGATACGGACAACTTTCCCGCAGGACCAGCGGTCCCACCAGTCAGGTGTCCACCATCAGGGGTCAATCCCAATCTCTCAGCACCCTAACGGACTTAGGACAGGCTCATCTTCTCTTCAGAATCCTTGACAGGTCGCCTGCCGCCTAATCGCGTCCCAGATCGGGGTCCGATCTCGACGAGCGGAAACTCAGGCGGGACGGCGGGTGAGCTTGCGCCAGACCCAACTCGAGGGCACGTGCCGTCCGTGCACGACGTACTCGCGGGTGGCGTCGACCAGGAGCGTGGCGTCAAGCAGGCGACGCGCGGACGGCCAGCCGACGAGCAGTAGCTCATCGTCCGGGGCCAGCACGACGTCGTCGTCCGGGGCGACCTCGATGTCTGCGCCATTGTCACGCCCGGCGGCACGGGCGAGCAGCAGCGGGACGGCGTGCAGAGGCTCTTCGCGGTCGTCTGGGTTGCGCAGCAGGTCCCCCAGGCGCGCCCCGCCCTCGACGAGCCACGCCCGCAACGCCGGGGCCTCCGTCGCCGTCAGCCGCACCTTCCACACCGCCTGCAGGTACTCGCCGCATAGCTGCGTCAGGCGGCCGATGACGGCGACGGCCCAGGCGTCTTCGCGCCGGGGCACCTCCTGCAGGAACCGCCACATCAGGGGCGTGGATAGCTGCGCGTACACCTCATGTGCGACGACGTCCGCGGGGACGAGCATCGAATCCACCTCGACGGCTGCGAACAGCGGCGCACTGGCCGCCTTGTTCTGCCGGGCCGCGACGAACAGCGTCGGGTTGGCCCGCCGAGCCGCGGCGATCAGCGAGAGGTTGGTGGTGTCGTTGTCCGTGCCGGCGACGAACCCGACGGCGTGTTCGATCCCGGCGCGGGCCAGCACGCCCGGTTCGTAGCCGTACCCGACGATGGCGTCCGGGTGATGCTCGGCCGCGTCCGAGGGCTCCACCACGGTGACGTCGAGACCCTCCGCCCGCAGGTCCTGAGAAACCTCCCGTCCGAAGCGGCCGTACCCGCAGATCACCCAGTGTCCGTGCGACGGCGGGGATCCCCGGGGCGGCAACGGAGCGCCGGGCCCGCTCTCCAGCCAGGTCATCAGCTGGTAGGACGCGGGGGCGCGCAGCGCGATGCGGAGGTGGTCGCCAAACCGGTCGAACGGGTTGACGACCGTGGGTGTGCCGAAGGCGCGCATCCGCTCGGCCGTGGTGTGCGAGACGGCCCGGGTGATCACGGGGAGTTCCGGCCGCAGCAGCGCGGCCGCCTGTACGACGGCGAGATTGGCCTCGTCGTCGTTGGTCAGCGCGAGCACCCCCTCGCAGGAGGGGAGGTCCAGGCCCGCGACGGCGAGGTGCCCGGGGTCGCCGGCGTCTGCGACGAGGCCGGGCACGTCCGCGTGGTAGGAGTCGAGGTCGAGGTCGTCGATGCGCCCGTCGTCCTGGTCGATCACCACGAAGCGCCGGCCCAGCGCATCCAGTGAGCGGGCGAGAAGCTCGCCGGTGCGCCCGTAGCCGACGATGAGCACAAACGGTTCGCGCATCCGCTCGACCTTGCGCGTGAAGTGCTGCAGGGCCAGCGCCTGTCGGAAGCCGCGTTCCTGCAGCAGGGCCAGAAGCGACCCGATCGCGTACGCCCAGCCCACCACCGTGAGGTAGATCGAGATCGTCAACCACATCCGCTGGTTGTAGGTGAACGGGTAGGGGATCTCGCCGAAGCCGATCGTGGAGGCGGTAAAGCTCATCACATAGAAGGCGTCGAAGAAGCCCATGCGCCACGGGCGGCCCTCCGCATCCTGGCCGGGGATCAGCGTGAGACCCAGGGTGCTGATCGCGAAGATCACGATCAGGACGATCAGCGGCGCCCGCATCCGGCGCATGACCAAAAAGATTGTGGCCGAGGCCTTCCTGGAGGTGGACATCGGCACCCGCCAGCGCGGCGGGCGGCGCACCGGCTCCGTGGCGAACAGGCGGTACCAGAACAGCAGCAGCGGATTGCTCACGGCTGATTCCCCTAACGGCGCTGAAACGACACGGTCTCGACCACCAACAGGACCACCGACACGATGTTCGCCATCAGCGCCCCGCCGGACAGGGAGATCACGCTGGCGGTCGCCTCCCGGGTCAGCCCCTCGGCGGCGACGTAGGAGGCGTATCCCCAGACGAGCGCTGCGGCAATCAGCTGGAGGTCGGCGACCAGGCTCGTGGCCAGGTGCACGGCCCCGATCTGCGTGCGGTCACCGAACTTAAGCACGGTCGCGATGAGGTTGACGACCACCGCCGAGTAGAGCTCATAGCTGTTGTGCAGCGCGGGGTCGCCGATGTCGCCGATGAAGAAGCCGAAGTTCAAGGTGGCGGCCAACAGCACAAAGAATCCGAAGACGACCTTTTCCAGGTTCATTCGCCCTCCCATCACCGCAAACGATCTTCTACACCCCGCCGCGCCAAACATAACGAAGGCAACGTCACAGCGCGCATGTTCGGGCAAGCCGCCAAGGCCGAGCTTATTTACGCACAGGGGGCATTGGGCTTGACCCCGTTTGGTGGACACAGGGTCAGGCGGCTTGTGCGGTCTGAGTGAGTCTGTCTTCGAAGTCGACCGGGCTGATGATACCGATGGTCGAGTGGCGTCTGCGTCGGTTGTAGACTCGTTCGATCCAGTCGCCGACTGCGGGGCTTGGCGGCTGCCTGGTCGGCCAAAGGTATCTGTCGTAGAACTCGACTTTGAGTGTGGCCCAGAATGATTCGGCCTGAGCGTTGTCCCACACCGCCGTGCGGCCAACGGAGCGGACCAGGTTGTGCTCGCGGGCGAACCGCGCGAGCTGCGCCGAGGTGTACGGGGTGAATTCAAGTGGTCGTCGCAACACCTCGATCAGGAGGTGTGTGGATGGGGCGGCCAAGAGCGTGGGCGGCAGCAGCGACGGGAAGGCCTGCGATGCTGTCGCCGGGCCGCCCGCCGGCAGCGCGGCGCGAGCATCGGCAACGCTTCTGGCGGGCGGTCGCTGACGGGTTTCCAGCGAGGCCGCCGGGTTGGTGGCCGGTGTGTCGCCAGGAGTGGGAACGCGGTGGTTCCGTGAGGGTGGCGGCATGCGGTCAGTCAGTCACGAGCCCTTATCGGGGCGCTACTTGTCGTTCGCGGAGCGGGAGGAATTGCGATCCTGCGCGCCCAAGGGTGCGTTGTGCGGGAGGTCGCGCGGCGCATCGGCCGTGCGCCGTCGACGATTTCACGGGAGTTGCACCGTAGCGCCGCGACCCGAGCACCGCGTCACTGGAATTGCCCATGAACTCACCTCGGATTCGACGAGCGTTGTCAGCGACGACAGCAGGCCGCTCGCCCAAGATCGTGCCCCGACACAACGCCGCCAGCCGACGCATCAACGACATTCGCATCGCCCGCGAATGACAACGACCCCACGAGGAGTTACCGACCCGGCACTGGTCGCTGTCGTCTGGGACGTGCTGAGCAGAGCCGGTTCATCTGGCGGCCGAGTTCTCGAACCGGGTTGCGGCAGTGGCACATTCATTGGCCACGCGCCCCACACGCGGTGACGGTTCCTATGGAGAACGACGCCAGCACCGCGGCATCGCCGCGGCCTCTACCCGTCGGCCCCAACCAGAAACGAGGGCTTTGAGACCACTCGTGTTCCTGTTCAAGCTCGGCGGCCGATCCGAGCGCCTAAGCCCATCCCCAATCCTGGGTCGTCCGGCGTCGGCGATGACGACGAGTGCGGCCGGGGCGAAATGTTCATTGGCGACCCACCGGCTCCGGCGCCACACGAGCGGCTAAGAGCCTCCCAGGAACGCGACATCGCCGAAGATGCGGTGTAGGTGCGGAATCCAGACGGGCCGGGGTCGATCCTCATCGTCGACGGCGCACATAGGCGGCCCCGTGAATGATCGGTGCCGCGGGAAAATGTCGCGCAGCTCCTCGGCCAAGTCGCGTCCGTACACCCGTGTCGAGCTGGCTGGTCCGAATCAAACCCCGCCGTCGCATCCGACCGGTTGATTCGACGACGGCGCAATCGTGCACCGCGTTCGCCGGGTCAACCCCGTGTCGTTAGCCCTTTCGGTAGTCGATGACGATGCGGCCGTCGATCTGGCCGCGTTCCATTCGGTCGAACACGTCATTGATGTCGTCGAGTCCCGCGCTGGCCACCGTCGGATGGATTAGACCGCGGGCGTAGAAGTCCAGCGCCGCGGCCATGTCCTGGCGGGTGCCGACGATGGAGCCGCGGATGGTCAGACCCTTGAGCACGATGTCGAAAATGGGCGCCGGGAAGTCGCCCGGCGGCAACCCGTTGAAGACGATGGTGCCGCCGCGCCGCGCCAGCCCGATGGCCTGCCCGAACGCCTGCGGGTGCACCGCGGTGACCAGCACACCATGCACTCCGCCGGTGGCCTTCTGCACCTCGGCGACCACGTCGGAGGTGCGGGCGTCGACGGCCACCACGCGCAGCCCCATCGCCCGCGCGTACTGCACGGCGATGTGGCCCAGACCGCCGATGCCCGAGATCGCCACCCACTGTCCGGGCCGGGTGTCGGTCACCTTGAGGCCCTTGTACACGGTGACGCCGGCGCACAGGATGGGCGCTATTTCCAGCGGGTCGACGTTGTCCGGGATTCGTGGGGCGAAGGCGGCGTTGACCAGCATGAGGCTGCCGAAGCTGCCGTTGACGCTGTAGCCGCCGTTCTGCTGGCTCTCACACAACGTCTGCCAGCCAGTGCGGCAGTACTCGCGCTGCCGCACGCCGACCACAGCCAGGCGTTGCCGACCTTGTCGCCGACCTTCAGGTCGTCCACCCCCTCACCGAGTGCGACGACGGTGCCGTAGCCCTCGTGGCCGGGGATGAACGGCGGCTGCGGCTTCACCGGCCAATCGCCGTGCGCGGCATGCAGATCGGTGTGACAGACACCGGAGGTTTCCACTTCACCAGGGCTTCACCGTAGCCCGGGGTGGGCAGTTCGAATTCGGAAACCTGCAGCGGGGCGCCGAATCCGGTGACCACCGCGGCGCGCATGATGTCGGTCGCGGTGTCCCGTGTGGTGGTCGAATCAAGGGTGTGTGATGGCTTCTTTCCAATCGTGAATGTGGTTGAGGGACCGGGCTGCTGGGCGGTGCTCAGAAGAACCCTTGGGCCTTATCGCTGTAGGAGACGAGCAGGTTCTTGGTCTGCTGATAGTGGTCGAGCATCATCTTGTGGTTCTCCCGGCCGATGCCCGACTGCTTGTAGCCGCCGAACGCCGCGTGCGCGGGGTAGGCGTGGTAGCAGTTGGTCCACACCCGGCCGGCCTGGATATCGCGCCCGGCCCGGTAAGCGGTGTTGCCGTCGCGGCTCCACACCCCGGCGCCCAAACCGTAGAGGGTGTCGTTGGCGATCGAGATGGCGTCGTCATAGTCGCGGAACGACGTCACCGACACCACCGGGCCGAAGATCTCCTCCTGGAAGATCCGCATCTTGTTGTTGCCGGTGAAAATCGTCGGCGCCACGTAGTAGCCGCCGTTCAGGTCGCCACCCAGCTCGGCGCGCTCACCGCCGGTGATCAGCTTGGCGCCCTCGCTCTTGCCGATCTCGATGTAGGACAGGATCTTCTCGAGTTGGTCGTTGGAGGCCTGGGCGCCGATCATGGTCTCGGTGTCCAGCGGATCACCCTGCCGCACCGCTTTGGTGCGGATCGCCGCCAACTCCAGGAACTCGTCATAGATGTCGGCCTGGACCAGCGACCGCGACGGGCAGGTGCACACCTCGCCCTGGTTCAGGGCGAACATGGTGAAGCCCTCCAGCGCCTTGTCCTGGTAGTCGTCATGGGCGGCCAGCACATCGGAGAAAAAGATGTTCGGGCTCTTGCCGCCCAACTCCAACGTGACCGGGATCAGGTTCTGCGACGCGTACTGCATGATCAGCCGCCCCGTGGTGGTCTCCCCGGTGAACGCGATCTTGGCGATCCGGTTGCTGGACGCCAGCGGCTTACCGGCCTCCACCCCGAACCCGTTGACGACGTTGAGCACACCGGCGGGCAGCAGGTCACCGACCAGCGACATCACATACAGGATCGAGACCGGGGTCTGCTCGGCGGGCTTGAGCACCACCGCGTTGCCGGCCGCCAGCGCTGGGGCGAGCTTCCAGGTGGCCATCAGGATCGGGAAGTTCCACGGGACGATCAGCCCCACCACCCCCAACGGCTCGTGGAAGTGATAGGCCACGGTGTCCTCGTCGATCTGCGACAGCGAACCCTCCTGGGCACGGATCGCCCCGGCGAAGTACCGGAAGTGATCCACCACCAACGGGATATCGGCATTCAGGGTTTCCCGCACCGGCTTACCGTTGTCCCAGGATGCGGCCACCGCGATCGACTCGAGGTTCTCCTCGATCCGGTCGGCGATCTTGTTCAGGATCACGGCGCGCTCCGCGGCAGCGGTCTTACCCCACGCGGGCGCCGCCGCGTGGGCCGCATCCAGGGCACGTTCGATATCGGCCTCATCGGAGCGCGCCACCTCGCAGAACACCTCGCCGGTGACCGGGGTCGCGTTCTCGAAGTAGCGGCCCTTCGCCGGGGCCACCCACTCACCGCCGATGTAATTGCCATAGCGGGGCTGGAACGTCATCAACGAACCCTCAGCGCCCGGTCGCGCGTAAACAGTCATGGCTTCCTCTCCTGCCAAACAGCGACGACAAAAAATGTGTCGGCACGAGTTACTCAACCACCGAGGGCGCGAATGGTAAAGGCTCGCGAACTTGACTAAACGCCTCCCTCGGCGCCGCGGAAAGAGTCGAAAGAACTTAAATAGCTTTGGCCTCGACCGTCGTTGCAGGAGGCCGCCGATCGGCGTCGACCGGTCGCGCTATGTGACGCGCTCCATCGAGCGCTGGCCGGAGCAATGCTATGAAACAACTGGATTGACCGGCGGTGACGATGTCGATGAACGCGGTTATCGGCGACGTCACCGACTGAAACCGGCGCGGCTCCGGCTTCGTGTCGATCGGGCCTGAGGGCTAAGCTGAGCCGCTACTTGCTGGCCCTGATCGCCTCGAACACGCTGGGATCCAGCAACGCCGAGGTGTCACCGAGTTCACGGCCTTCGGCGACGTCACGCAGCAGCCGCCGCATGATCTTGCCGCTGCGGGTTTTCGGCAGCTCCGGCACCACGTGGATCTCCCGCGGTCGCGCGATCGGCGAGATCTCGCGGGCCACCTCGGCCCGCAGCTCGTCGATCATCTGTTCGCGCGGGGTGTCGGCGTGGTGGGCCATCAGGATGACGAACGCGACGATCGCCTGCCCGGTGGTGTCGTCGGTGGCGCCGACGACGGCCGCCTCCGCCACCCCCGAGTGGCCGACCAGCGCCGACTCCACCTCGGCGGTGGAGATCCGGTGCCCGGACACGTTCATCACGTCGTCGACGCGGCCCAGCAACCAGATGGCGCCGTCTAGGTCATAGCGCGCGCCGTCGCCGGCGAAATACCAGCCCTGCTCGGCGAACCGGGACCAGTAGGTCTGCTTGTACCGTTCCGGATCCCCCCAGATGCCGCGCAACATCGACGGCCACGGCTGATCCAGCACCAGATAACCGGACGCGTGCTCGCCGAATTCGGGGCTGGACTCGATCAGATTGCCGTGGTCGTCGACAACGCGTGCGGAGATGCCGGGCAGCGGTGCCATCGCCGAGCCCGGCTTGGCCGTGGTGACACCCGGCAGCGGCGAGATCATCGCCGCCCCGGTCTCGGTCTGCCACCAGGTGTCCACGATCGGGGTTCGGTTGCCGCCGATCGCGTCGCGGTACCACCGCCACGCCTCGGGGTTGATATTTTCGCCGACGGTGCCCAACAGTCGCAGGCTGGACAGGTCGTGGGCGTCGGGGATCTCGCGTCCCCACTTCATGAACGTGCGGATCAGCGTCGGCGCGGTGTAATAGATCGTGACGCCGTACTTTTCGATCACCTCGAAATGGCGGTGCTCGTTGGGCGACGCGGGGGTGCCCTCAAAGAGCACCTGGGTCACCCCGTTGGACAGCGGCGCGTAGACGATGTAGGTGTGCCCGGTGATCCAACCGATGTCGGCGGTGCACCAGTACACGTCGGTTTCCGGCTTGACGTCGAAGATGTTGTGGTGCGTGTAGGACGCCTGGGTGAGGTAGCCACCGGTGGTGTGTATTACGCCCTTCGGCGCACCGGTGGTGCCCGAGGTGTAGAGCAAAAACAGTGGCTGCTCGGAGTCGAAGGCTTCAGGGGTGTGCTCGGGTGAGGCGTTCTCGACGGTGTCGTGCCACCACAGGTCGCGGCCCTCGGTCCACGGCACATCGATGCCGGTGCGGCGCACCACCAGCACATGCTGGACCGGGCTTTCTTCGCCGTCCGTGCCCGGACGAACCGCTTCGTCCACCGACTCCTTCAGCGACACCGCCTTGCCGCGGCGGTACTGCCCGTCGGTGGTGATGACCAGCTTGGCCTCCGCGTCATCGATCCGGGCCCGCAGCGCCGGGGCCGAGTAGCCGGCGAACACCACCGAATGCATCACACCCAGCCGCGCGCACGCCAGCATCGCCACGATCGCCTCGGGGACCATCGGCATATAGATGGCGACCCGGTCACCGGCGACCACACCGAGGTCGGTGAGCGCGTTGGCGGCTCGCGACACCTCGGCCAGCAGGTCGGAGTAGGTCAGGGAGCGGCTCTCGCCGACCGGCTCACCCTCCCAGAGGATCGCCACCCGGTCGCCGTTTCCGGCCTCGACGTGTCGGTCCACGCAGTTGTACGCGACATTGAGTTTGCCGCCGACGAACCACTTGGCGAACGGCGCCTCCGACCAGTCCAACACCTCGCTAAACGGCGTCTCCCACGACAACCGGTTGGCCTGCTCCGCCCAGAACGCCAGCCGGTCTTCCTCGGCGGCCTCGTACAACTCTGCGGTGGCATTGGCGTTCGCGGCGAACTCCGCGGGCGGCGGATACGACGACGGGGCTTCGGTGTGCGTCTCGGACATACTGTGAGCCTAGTCACCGAACGTTGCATCAACGTTGGCAATTCACACCTGCGCGGCGGGCGGCTCCCGCCGTGCGCCGGGCGTTGTGCATGATCGGCCCAACGGTCGAGGACGTCGGCTTGCGTCGGATGCCCGTCGCGGTGGCGGTCGCCAGCCTGACAGCCATGGCCGGGCTGCTCGCGGTCACGACGGCGGTACTCGCCAACGGCGATGCGGCGGCGGCGGCCTTAACGGTTTCGCGGTACCGGGCGGCCGCCCAACGTCTGGCGAGCAGGCAGTTGGGTCGGAAGCGCCTGGAGGCTGACAGCGGCCTGCCGTCCCAGCGGGACACGCGAGCGCAACCTGCGCAGGGGAGATTCGACCGACCGTGAGACTTAAGTCCTTTCGGACTGTCGAGCAGTTTGTTCCATGTCCTTCGCTTTTGCTCGTCAAGCTTCCACGTGCCGGCCGGACCAGTTGACCGGCCTCAGCTACCCGATGAAGAAGACGCTTCGTCGCTGGCCATCTACAGCGGTTAAGCGGTCAGGGTTGGGGCTTGAGCGACCTGAACGAATCCGAACATGGTGCCAACCTGTGCCGGGTGGTCGGTCCCACTTGGGCCGGTCATGGCTGACCCGCTGGCCGGATCGCAGAGTACCTCGAAGCCCTTGTCGTCGGACGCCTCTGCGACAAGCGTCCGTTCAGCGATGCCGACCCGACAATGGCCCACCATCCCGAACCAGAACACAGCTGACCGATTGTCGGATGTCATCGACGAGGGCGACGCCATCATTCACCACATCCGGATCACGATCCTCGCACTTCACGACTCGCGCGCCGCTAGCCTGCAAGCGCGCCGCTCCGCGGCCATCCGTCCCGGTGAAGCGAGACCTTAGCCCTGCCGGGCGGTTCACTCCGACCCTTGCGGTTTAACCGCGACCTTCCTAGCGTTGAACACGTGCAGCGCCGCAGGTAGCGAACAACCGAACCTTGCCGACGCGAAAGCGTCGCAGGCCCAGGCGGAGCACAAGGAGAGTTGGGGAGCCCGGCGATATGACGGTCACAGTCGACGCCCTCAAGGAGACTGCGCCCGGCGAGACGCGGGTGGCCGTGACTCCCGCCAGTGTGCAGCGACTGAGGGCCAGTGAAATCGATGTCTTGGTGGAACGCGACGCGGGTGCGGGTGCTCTGCTCCCGGCACGGACGTACACCGACGTCGGCGCGCGCGTCGACGATGCGGAGCAGCTGATCCGACGCGCCGACGCCGTCCTCGCAATTCACGCACCAGATGCCCCGCGACGCGCACAGCTGCGTCGGGGCCAGCTCCTCTGCGGACTGCTGCAAGCTTGCACAACAATCGAGCTCGTCGCCGCACTCGAAGATGCCGGCGTCATCGCGGTGAGTTTGGGACATGCTGCCGTACACGCTCAGCAGCGCCCAGTCGATGGATACACTCACCTCGTAAGCAAACGTCGCCGGGTAGAAGGCGAACGACGTGACCAACACCCGCCGCGCGCCAGCGTGGCTCGCCGATCGCGGGCATGCCCATCCTCGATGCGGATCACGCCAAGACCATCGTCGTCATCAAGCGTTCCACGCGCCACGGCTATGCCGGCATCGACAACGAGCTGCACACCAATCCCAAGACCCCCATGTACTTCGCCGACGCCAAGCAGGCACTCAGCGCAAATCATGTGCGCGATCAAGACCCTCGTCGGCTGAGATGCACGACGTCCAAGACGGTGGCGAAGAACCGCCGCGAACTGAAAGGAAGAAACACGATGGCATACCAGACCGTCAACCCGTACGACAACCAGACAGTCGCCACCTTCGACGACCTCACCGACGAGCAGCTGACGACGCTTATTACGCAGGCGCAGAGAACATTTGAGTCATGGAGCCAGAAATCGTTCGCGGAACGCGCCGCCGTGTGCGGGCGAGCCGCGGCCATCCTCACCGAACGGCCCGACGAGTTCGCCCGCCTGCTCACCCTGGAAATGGGCAAGCTGTACGCCGAGAGTTTGGGAGAAGTGGCGCTGACCGCGCAGATACTCGCCTACTACGCCGAGAACGCCGAGACCTTCCTGGCGCCCGAACCCATCCCCACCACCAACCCGGACGACGGCGACGCGGTCGTGGTCAGCACCCCGCTCGGAGTGATCCTCGGGATACAGCCGTGGAACTTCCCGTACTACCAGCTGGCCCGGGTCGCAGCCCCCAACCTGATGGCCGGGAACGTGGTCATGGTCAAACATGCCTCGAACGTGCCGCAGGCGGCGGCCGCCTTCGAGCGGCTGCTCCTGGAAGCGGGTGCACCTGAGGGCGCCTACACCAACCTCTACGCCACCAAGGACCAGCTCTCGACCCTGATCGACGACCCGCGTGTTCGTGGTGTCGCGCTGACCGGCAGCGAGGCGGCCGGCGCGATCGTGGCATCCCGCGCCGGACGCAACCTCAAGAAGTCCACCATGGAACTCGGCGGCACGGACGCACTCATCGCGTTGGCCGATGCCGATCTGGACAAGACCGTGCAGTGGGCGGTGTGGGGTCGGATGAACAACGGCGGGCAGTGCTGCGTGGCCTCCAAGCGAATCATCGTGGTCGACGAGATCGCCGACACGTTCCTCGAGCGATTCCAGGTGGCGCTTGCCGACCTCAAGGCCGGCGATCCGTTCGACGAGGCGACCACGCTGCCCCCGATGTCGAGTCAGGCCGCCGCCGACCAATTGAACGCACAGATCAAGGCCGCGGTCGAGGCCGGCGCGACGGCGATCCCACTCGGTGAGCCGGTGCCCACCAGCGGCGCGTTCGTGCAGCCGACAATCCTCACCGATATCACCCCGGACAACCCGGCCTACTACCAGGAGTTCTTCGGGCCGGTGGCACTGTTCTTCGGAGTGGACAGCGAGGACGAAGCCGTCCGGCTGGCCAACGACTCCCACTACGGGCTCGGCGGATCGGTGTTCACGCAGGACGTCGCGCACGGCGTCGAGGTCGCCGAGCGCATCGACACCGGCATGGTGTTCATCAACCACCCGACCTGGACCAGGGCAGACCTGCCGTTCGGCGGGGTCAAAATGTCGGGCTACGGGCACGAGCTCGCCGGCTTCGGTATTCAGGAGTTCGTGAACAAGAAGCTCATCAACGTCGTCCCCATCGACGCACCGGCCTGATCAGTCTCTCAGAGGGGTGGCCGGCCGCCCCATCGGGCGGCCGACAACAACGCGAAAGGTGCCGCCACCGGACATCGGGTCAGCGGGCGGTCGTCACCGGCGGAACTGCCGGAGAGGTCGATGCGAGTGCGTTGGCGTCGCTCAAACGTGCCAATACATCCTGCGAACCGCGATGCACTACGTCGTGATAACGATCTCCGGTGCGATCAGCTTGGATTCGACGTTGAACGCGCCATCTCCGAGTGGCAACGAAATCTCGAAGAACTCGGTATCGGACCCGTTAGCCTGACGTATGAAGAGGAACGGGTACCGAGATGACCGAACCCGATCAGTACTTGCTCGGCTACAGCGAAGCCGAGCAAGATCGGCTTGAACGTCAAGCGCTCGAGCTGGCCGAAGATTCGGCGTCGCTCTTCAGCCAGGTCGGGCTGCCTCTGCGCGCCGTGTGGCTGCCATTGTGGCTCACCGGCCGAGCCGGCCGCTGTTCGCCGTCACGAGTCCGGCGTTCGCGACTCGGGACCCGCCGATGACGCGGCCTCCCCCCTATGCCGGTGCATCACCGGTGGGGGAGAATCGCCCGGCGATGGAGGCTGACTACGTGATCGTCGGTGCCGGCGCCGCGGGCTGCGTGCTCGCCGCCCGGCTCTCCGAGGACCCCACGATAAGCGTGCTCCTCTTGGAGTCGGGTGGTCGTGGCCGCCACCTGCTGCTACGGATTCCCAAGGCGTTCTACCTGACGATGCAGCATCCGGAGTATGCCTACTTCTACCCCACCGGATCCGTCTCTCCCGGCGGGCCCGACGAGGTGTGGCTGCGCGGCAAGGGCCTCGGTGGCTCCACGGCCGTCAATGGGATGATGTACATCCGTGGATGGGCCGCGGACTACGACCGGCTCGCGGCCGCCGGCGATCCCGGGTGGGGGTGGGCCGGCATGCTGCCGGTGTTCCGCGCCATGGAGGACCACCAGCTCGGGGCCTCGCTGCTGCGGGGCGTCGGCGGCCCGTTGCACGTGTCCGTCACGGCGGTAGCCGACCCGGTGGTCGCCGCGATGCTGCGATCCGCGACGGCCGCCGGGCTCGCCGACGTAGACGACTTCAACGCCTCCGACGCCGAGCGGATCGGCCGCACACCGGTGACGATCCACCGCGGCGTGCGGATCTCGGCCGCGACGGCATTCCTGCGCCCTGCCCGCCGCCGTCGCAACCTCACCGTGCTCGACCGCACCCACGTCGGCCACGTGACGCTCGAGGGGGGTCGGGCCGTCGGCGTCGTGGCCAGGCGCGGCGGAGAACGGCTCGCCGTCCGGGCACGACGCGAGGTGATCCTCGCCGCCGGGTCGATCGAGAGCCCCCAGCTGCTCGAACGTTCGGGCATCGGCGACCCCGTCGTGCTCACTCGCGCGGGCGTGGAGCCTCGGGTGGAGAGCCCGCACGTCGGGGAGCGGCTGCTGGAGCACCGGGGGATGACCGTGCAGGCACGGCTCCGGCCGGGACTGGGCCTCAACCGGCGCCTCAACACCCTGCCTCGGCTGTTGTGCGCCGGGGCAGGGTACGTCCTCACGCGTCGGGGGCCCGTCGCCACGGGGCCCTTCGCCCTCGTCGGCCAGCTGCGGTCGGCCCCCGGGGAGCCTCGCCCCGACGTCCAGATCCTCCTCACCCCCATGTCCCTCGATCTGGGGACGACCCGGCTACGGCTCGCCAGGCACGCCGGGATGATGATCCAGGGGTACCAGCTCCGGCCGACGACGCCGAGCGCCGTCCACATCCGCTCGGCCGATCCCGCGGACCCGCCGGTCATCGAGGCCCGCTACCTCGAGACCGAGCTCGACCGAACGGTCACCGGGCGAATCCTGGCTCGGCTGCGGGGGATGATCGCCGAGGGACCGCTCGCGGATCTGGTGATCGGCGAGGACGCCCCGGGCCCCGACGTCGTCACCCCGGAGCAGGCCGTCGAGTATGCCCGCGCGACCGGGATCGGCATCTACCACGCCGTGGGGTCCTGCGCGATGGGCCCCAACGACGAGGATGTCGTCGACGCCCGCCTGGGGGTACGCGGCGTGCGTGGATTGCGCGTGGTGGACGCCTCGGTATTCCCGGCCATGCCATCCGGCAATACCGCCGCGCCGACGATGGCGCTGGCCTGGCGCGCCGCGGACCTCGTCGGCGCCGAGGCCTGACCCGCACCCCACCGCACCCCACGAGGGACGATCTCGACGACTGCTGGCCCCACGTGGCGCATCGGGCTCGGCCACGAACCTGGCCACCGCCCGGATGTGGACGAGGCTCGCCGCACAACTGCGCGGATCGGCCCGCGCGCACGTTCTCACCGTGGCGGCGTTCAACTACTACCTCGCCGGCGACGCCGTCCGGGTCGGGATGGCCGTCGACCACGCGCAGGACGCCGTCACAGCGGCAGGCCTTCACTGCCCAACCTGGCCGAGCTCCTCAGCGCCGCCGTCCGGGCCGCGTCAGCCTCCCCTCCCACGCCAGCACAACAGTTGCCAGTACGTGGGGTGCGCGGCCTCAGGCGTCTTGGCTCGGCACCCCGAGCGCACGGGTGAAGCCGGCGGGGACGAGGATGTCCTCGGCAACCAGGTCGTGGACCGACGCGCGGCCGAGGCCCATCAGTGCCGAGTCGATGCCGCCGCGGAGGATGTCGAGCACGTTCTCGACGCCGGCTTGGCCGGCGGCCGCCAGGCCCCACAGGTAGGCCCTGCCGATCATCACGGCGCGGGCACCGAGCGCGAGCGACTTCACCACGTCACTGCCTCGGCGGATACCGCCGTCCAGCAACACCTCGACCTCATGGCCGACGGCGGCGGCAATGGCCGGCAGAGCGCGGATCGCGGCGGGGGTCCCGTCGAGGTTGTTGCCGCCGTGATTGGATACCGAGATGGCCGAAACCCCGGCGTCAACCGCGCGTTTGGCGTCGTCCACCCGCATCACGCCCTTGAGCATGAACGGTCCGCCCCACAGCTCGCGCACCCAGGCGATGTCCTCCCAGGTGGGCGGCGGGGTACCCATCCACTGGCCATAGACTTCGAAGAACGACGGCCCCGGCTCCCCGCGGCGGCCCTGGTTGGGCACCCGCAGGTTGGGCGGTTGCGCGGTCTTGCCGAAGTCCCACAACCAGCGCGGCTTGGTGATGACCTCGGGCGAAAACCGCAGGAGCGTGACCAGGTTCATCTGCTCCGGTACCTTCGGGCTGCCCCAGTCCCGGCCGTGCGAGAAGCTCCAGTCCGTGGTGACGATCAGCCCGACGGCCCCGGCTTCACGGGCGCGCTGCACCCGTTGCGCGATGGCTTCCCGGTCACCGAGCCAGTAGAGCTGGAAGAACACCTTGGGGTTCGCGGCGACGACGTCCTCGATCGGCTTGCTGGCAAACGAAGATAGGCCCATCGCCGTTCCGCGGGCCGCGGCGGCGCGGGCGACGGCGACCTCGCCGTCTGGGTGCACCGCCTGGACCCCGGTCGGTGAAATCAGCACCGGCAGCGAAAGATCTTGTCCCATCACCGTCGTCGACAAGTCGCGCTTCTCGGGGGCACCCACCACATGCGGGGCGAATCCCAGTTCACTGAACGCCTCGACATTGTCGGAGACGGTCACGCCCTTCTCGCTGGCCGAGATCAGCGATGAGTAGACCGACTTGGGCAGCCGCTTCTTGGCACGTTGCTGGGCAATGGCCACCGTCTCGAACCAGGTATCGCCTGCCATGACTACACCGGACTTTCATTGCAGGGCCGCGCCGGCGGGCGCGTCGTCAGCGTGAGGGGCACCGGACCTGCCGAGGAAAGACGGGAGCCGCGCGAATGGTCGCCGCTGGGGCGGGGCTTGTGGCGCTCCCGAGCCAGCGCGGGCACGCCGTAACCCTGCACGCATTCGGGGTCGGGGCCGGCCAGCGGCAGCCCGGTGAAAAACTTGGCCGCCATGCAGCCGCCGCGGCAGCTGTCGAAGTGTCCGCAGCTGCCGCACGCTCCGGCCGACTGCGGCTCCCGCAGCTCGACGAACAGCGGGGCGTTCTTCCATACGTTGTCGAAGCCGCCGTCGGACACGATGTTTCCGGCGAGGAACCGGTCGTGGATGGCGAACGGGCACGCGTAGACGTCACCGACCGGGTCGATGAGGCAGACCACCCGGCCGGCGCCGCACAGGTTCAGGCCGGCCAGCGCCCCCGGCTCGCCCAGCCCGGAGAGATGGAAGAAAGAGTCGCCGGTGAGCACGCCGTCGCCGTGGTCGACCAGCCAGTCGTAGAGCTGCACCTGTTGCTCGGCGGTCGGATGGAGTTCGTCCCAGACGTCGGCACCCCGGCCGGACGGGCGCAGCCTCGTGATCCGCAGCGTGGCGCCGTAACGTGCTGCCAGCGCCGCGAATTCGTCGAGCTGATCGACGTTGTGACGGGTGACCACGACGGAGATCTTGGCGTCGGAGAAGCCCGCCTCGGCCAGATTCTCCAGCGCACGAATCGCCATCGCGAACGAGCCGGGCCCGCGGACGGCGTCGTTGACCTCTGCCGTTGCGCCGTCGAGTGAGATCTG
>CAWDAC010000035.1:0-24965 GCA_963800125.1 uncultured Actinomycetota bacterium
GTCGGCGAACAGCGCACTTCCCACCATCGTGGCGATCGTCGGCTCGGCGCCCGGGTACGTCAGCGAGCACAACTCGACTGACACCAGTACCGCCACATCGTCGGGCGCACCCCGCAGGTAGTCGTTCAACCGCCCGACACCGGCCGCTCCGGCGACGCAACCCAGGCCGAACATCGGCACGCGACGCACATCTGGCCGCAGACCCAGGCGGCCCGCAATGCGGGCGTCCAACGACGGCACCGCCAAGCCGGTCACCGTCGTCGTGACGATCAGATCGACGTCCTGCGGTTTGAGGCCCGCTTCGTCGAGCGCGCCGGACAGGGCGGCACATCCGAGTTCGACCGCGTTCTCGATGAAGATGTCGTTCGCCTCACCGAAGTCAGTGAGGGAGGAGTATCTCTCCAGTGGAAGAACGAAATGGCGACTGTCGACTTTGGCATTCGCGTGTAGTTTCCGGAGGAGATCCTCATGGGGTTCGTAACCCGGCAACCGGACGAACGCGTCGGTGATCTCCCCTTGGGTGTAGCGGTGCGGCGGTAACACGCCCTGCACTGCTGCGATAACACTCATATCAACTTTCCCTAAAACGTGGTTGTGGCGCAAATCGGTTCAACGCCCAACTCATTGGTCAATTCGGCATTGAATTGTTGGTGGGTTGGGCTCGCGTCCAACCCTTGCTCCGGTATAACGACGGAGTGACCGTCGTTGATACCGAGACGCTTGTGCAGGCGGACCAGGGGCGCGGGGGCCCACCAGTTCCGTCGTCCTAGGACGTGCATGAATGCCGGCACCAGAACCATGCGCACCAAAGTGGCGTCGACGAGGACGGCCAGCGTGAGGCCAAGCCCGAACATCCGCATGAACGACACGTTGGACGCAATCAGCGCGGCGAAGGAGATCGACATGATCAATGCGGCAGCGGTAACGACCCGACCGGTGCGGGCGATTCCGCGGGCCACGCTCTCGTCGTTGTCGGCGGCTCCAGAAGCCAGCCAGAACTCGCGGATTCGGGAGACCAGGAACACCTCGTAGTCCATCGACAAGCCGAAAGCGATACAGAACAGCAGTACCGGGATGTTGGCGACCAAGATCCCGCTGGGCGTCGTTCCGAACGCGCCGAGGTGCCCATCCTGGAAGATCCACACCATCGCGCCGAATGCGGCAGTGAGCGAAAGGACGTTGAGCACCAACGCTTTCAGAGGCATCACGACGCTGCCCGTCAACAGGAAGAGCAGGATGAACATGATGCTGGCGATCAGCCCGAGCACCAGTGGCAAACGGGATGCGATGGCGTCGACACTGTCTCGATTGATCTGGGCGGTGCCGGTGAAATCGACTTCCTTGCCACCCGGGGTCGGGACCGCGTGCAGGCGGTCGAGCTGGGTTTCGGAACGGTCGGAGAACAGCGGAGCCGTGCTGTCGACGGTGAGGAACGCGCTGCCTTGAGTCTGGCCAGCCGGTGCTGACTGTCGTCCGACGGCGGCGCCTGCGACGTAGGTTGCGGTCGGGGTGGAGACCGCGGAGACGTCGGGCACACGCGACAAGGTCAGTGGCGTATTGGTCAATCTCGCTGCGGGTTAGGTCGTCGGTTTTGGGGATGACGATGGTCACCGCGGTCTCGGAGTTGATGACGAAGTCGTCGCGCATTTGGTCGCCGACCTGGTGCGCGGAGGCCGAGGTAGGCAGCACGCGGTCGTCGGGGAAGCCCCATTTGACGCTCAGGAACGGCAGACCAAGGAACACCAGGAAGGCGACGCCTGCCAGTCCGACCGGCACGGCACGGCGGATGACAAACCTCGTCCAGCGGTACCAGAACTGCTGCTGGAAGGTCTGCGGGACGGGCTCGGGCCGGCCCAGCAGGCGGCGAACGAGCCGACGGACGTTGAACGAATCCAGCCGGTCGCCGAGCAGGACCAGCGCGGCGGGCGTGACAACCACGGCGGCGAGGGCGGCGAACGCAACGACGGCGACACCCGCGTAAGCGAAGGACTTCAGGAAATGCATCGGGAACAACACCATGACCGCCATTGAGAGGGCGACCGTTGTGGCCGAGAACAACACGGTGCGACCCGCAGTGACCACGGTGCGGACGACGGCAACCTCGCGGTCTGCGCCGTCAGCCAACTCGTCGCGGTAGCGGCTGATTATCAACAGCGTGTAGTCGATGGCCAGCGCCAAACCCATGGCGGTGGTGAGGTTGAGTGCGAATATCGAAACGTCGGTGGCGAACGAGATCGTGCGCAGCACCGCAAGGGCGCCGAAAATCGCCATTCCGCCGACGGCCACAGGCAGCGCCGCTGCGATCAGACCGCCAAATACCCAGACCAGCACGAGGAAGCTGAGTGGGATCGCGATCGATTCCATCACCAGCAGGTCGCGCTGCGACTGCTTGGTGATCTGAACGTTGACCATTGCGGCGCCCCCTGACCGCACGGTGACGCCGTTACGGTCGTGCGTCACCTGTGTGGAGAGCTCCTCCGCGTATTTCTGCTGGTCGCTTTCGTTTCCCTTGATGCCCGCGACGATTAACCCGGTGTTCCGATCCTTGCTAACGAGATCGGCGGCGGCCTGCGCCGGTGTTGTCCACGGCGAGGTCACATCGACCACATGTGGCGAGCGTCTCAGTTGGTCGACGATTTCACTGCCCGCGGCCCGAGCGGCCGGGCTGTCGACGCCGTCTGGTGTTGAGACGGTGAAAAGCAGCTGCGTGTCGCCCTGGCTAAACTTGTCTGTCAGGAGCTGGCTCGCCCTCGCTGATTGCGATGTCGGGTCTTGAAATCCGCTGGCGGACAGGCTGTTTGCGACGGGGACACCAAAGATGGCCAGGGCCAATGTCAGGAGGCCTGCCACGACGATGACGCGTCGTGGACTGGTGATCGCCATCCTTGCAATCTGGTTCAGCAGGGTCCGCTCCTCTGCCAGGACATAACTTAATTTGAGCGGCTAACTGCCGGTCTCAATAAAGGTCACACGGTGAAAGACGGTGGATTGTTCAACCACGGAATGTGGCCTTGGTCTCACTGCACCGGTGTTGTCGTCCGGCCGCATTTGCTGGCCACCAGGGTCAGAGGAGGTCGTCTACCAAAGGAAGTGACAGGGCAGAGCGGTATTCGCGATCGCCACCAGGGCGGGCGTTGTCATGCATGTGGGTTCGCTTATCGCTTACCTGAGAAGAAGCTTTGAACATGCTGCAAAGGTCCGCCGTGCGGCCATCTGCCGGTCGCGCCACCCGGTCCGTGCTCAGGCTGGTCGAGTGTTTTCGGGTCTGGCCCACCAATGAGGCCGTAGTCGAACCGGGGTCCGAAAGGACGCCGGAGAGGGTAGACCTAAAACCAGTCCCGGCCACCGCCGGCTGGGACGGGGTGTGACTATTTGTCGGCGTGACGCCGGAGGAATTCGACTTCCCACTCGATGACATCGTTGAACGCGACGCCGCCTTCGTAGACGTCATAGTGCCCGCCCTTGCTGCCCCCGACCTTGACCGCTCCGAATCCATGGCCCATCACGACCGCGGGAACGGGGCCCTGCCCCTGGGGTTGGTAGAACCAGGCCTCAATATCATCGCCGGACGCTGTTGGAATGCGAACGGCGCTGCGGTTTGTGGTTGTCATCGAGATCCGTTCCCTTCTCGTGGATTCGGGACGTTTACCGCTGGGGGATAAGGCGTTTGACGGCACGAACGAGGACCTCGCGAACCTCATCGTCGGAAAGCGAGGGCAGTGCGGCGATCGCGTCGCCGAGTCCGGCGACGGCGTGCACAGCCAGCACCTGGTCGGGTGTCGGGTTTTGCCGTAGAGGACTCGTAGCGAGCGGGCGTCGGGAATCAACGATGAAAGCCGCACACTCACCGTCGCTGCGCTCTACGGCGCGCGGCTGCGCGGCATTAGCGTCGACGAGCCGTTTGGCTGACGTCTGTGCCGTGTTGCCGAACGCCCCGCCCGATCCCGGAGTTTCGTCAGGCGCTGCGACGGCTTCGTCCCGTCGGCGGCTCCACGCTCGCATCGACCTCGCGCATTACCTGACTACGCTCATCGATGACGCGTCGGTGCGGCCGAAAACTGCGACTGGCGCACCCTCGGCCGCCAGCGCCAATGCGATGCCGCGACCGAAGCCTGAGCCGCCTCCGGTCTGGATCGCAGGCCGATTCTCGAGCAGGCTCACGCGGCGTCCCTTAAGCCTCCGACCGCCACAGAGGATTCCCGACAGCTCCACAACAACATAGCTGCTCAGGGCCTTAATCTGAGCTTGGGCGCCGATCCCGTCAACAAACGGGCCCGTTCCAGAGGTAGCCGCCGGTTCATCTGGCGCCGCCACTGCGGCGGCCACAATCGCAATCGAACAAGTGATGCCGCAAAAGTGGGCGCCTGAACCGCGAAACAGCCAGCGCCGTGACGTATCCAAGCCGTCAGCGGACGCACGTCAGCGCACCGGGTGACGGCCCCGAGCACGTTTAGGCCGCGACGTCTTCTGCGCAGGATCGGGCTCGCTATGAATCCACAAAGAAAGCCCAAAAGGAAGAACCCGCGTGCGCGTCGGTTGTTCCTCCGCACAACGGCTGACGCGATGAATCCACATATCGCGGCAATGATCGCGACCGCGAGGAGCAGAGAAATCAGATGTGTCGGTCCGACCGACCCCATATCTACCTCCGGGCCGTCTTCTGCGTAGCCGCTTGCCCGATCCAACCACCGTCTTCGCCGGACCAGCATGGCTGGCCAATGTTCGTGACCAAAACGAGCGTGAAGCGTTAGCCGTCCGCTGCCACACCAGATCCGGGCTGCCGCCGTTGAGGACCATCAGACGCGGCGCAATGGTGTCAGGCTCCGCACCCCGCAAGTCATCTATCGAAATCCCACTGCCCGAAATCGGTCGCAAGGACGTCGTTCACATCCACGTGTGTGCCGCCCAGGAGGGCACCGGGACTCTCGGCGCTGTTAACCACAGCCTGATAAAGCACCGCCCTGGGCTCGCGCTCGCCATGGGACCATGCACTCGTCTGCCAAACCCACCAGTGCCCTGCACTGGTTGAGCGCCCGATTACGCCGTCTTCGATCGCCCACGCACACGCGCTGGCGTGCCCATACATGCCGGTGCGGTCCACACCCAGTACCGAGTTAATTCCTCGAAACCACTCGATAGCAACGCTATTCCAGGTGTTGAGGTCGATATCCTCATCAACACTGAAGAAGATCGGCGCCGAATCCCCGCCCCCGGCTGCAGCGTGCAGCCGCAGAGCTGTCTGAGCGTCTGCCACGCCCCCGTCATACCCGCGGGTGTAGTCCGACGGGTCGGGCCAACCGGGTTTGCCGTACTGATAGCAGCTGACGACGTGAAGACCCGCCGCGCGTAGCGCATCCGCATACTCGCGGGTGACGGGCTTGAAATCGAAGTTTGCGCCCGGCCGTAACTCGGACACATAGACGAGTGCCCCGTCATAGCCCGCCGATTTGATCTGATCCGGCGGGACCAACCGCTCCGCGAAATCGATCAGCCTCATGTTGGCGGCTGATGCTTTATGCCCGGCGAGAGTCGCAGCCACCGTCCCTAGACCCAGGAGAACCGGTGCGGAAAAAGCATATTTGAGGACTTCGCGCCGTGAAACACATCGCTGTCCGCCGCGTCCACATGGGGCAGGCGAATCGTGCACGCCGCGATGGTAACAACACCCAGGCCACACTCGTTCCCGGTCAGGGTCAGATTCTTATGCGCTACCAACGACTACACGTGGCCAGCGAAGGGGTCGTCGGGCATTGCCCGCCTAAGGCGGTTGTCGAATCGCCACAATGATGTCGGGCCGATCGACCAGTTGCTTGTTGATGACGCCTTGTGCGGCGCTCCACCAAGAAGGGCGCTGATCAGCGGCCCTTCTCCTTTGGGTCCATAGGTCCCACATCAACACTCAAAATTCTGGGACCGAAGCGATGTGACAGCGATGGTCACATCATTGATGCCGTCAGACCACCATCGACCACATACGCACCTCCGGTGCAGAAGCGCGATCGTTCCGATGCCAGGAACACGGTGAGGCGGGCGATGTCGTCGAGAGTCACATAGCCGCCCTGGGCCTGCTCCATCAGCGCATCGAAGCTTGGCAATCCCAGTGCTTCTTCGTATACGCCCTTCTGCGAGCTGACCAAATCGGTGTCGGCGAATCCTGGACAGATTGCGTTGACGCGAACCGAGGCTGGACGCAACTCGAGCGCCGCCGTCTTGGTCAGGTTGATGACCCCGGCTTTGGCCGCGGCATAGTGCCCGGCGAGGGGGGTGCCCGCTATTCCCGTCACGGAGGCCATCGTGATGATCGAGCCGCCGTTGCCCGCGCCGACCATTGCGCGTGCGGCGTGCTTGACCGTGAGGAAGACGCCATCGAGGTTGACCGCCATCATTTTTCGCCAGTCGGCGAACGACAGTTCTGTGAGTGGGCCCAAACCACTGATGCCGGCGTTGGCGACGGCGATGTCGACGCGGCCATGTCGAGAAAGAACGCCAGCGAACAACTCGGCGACCTGGGCTTCGTCGCTGACGTCGCATGCGGCCGCGTCCGCGCCGTCGATTTCTGCGGCGGTAGCAGTCGCGGCATCTTGCGTTACATCCGAGATGACGACCGTCGACCCTTGGGCGGCCAGTGCTTGAGCGATCGCGCGACCGATGCCGCGAGCGGCACCGGTAACCACCGCAACCTTTCCCTCGAGGTCCCGCAACCCGGTTTGGCCGGCGAACTCAGATTCAGCTTGTAATGACATGTCCATTTCTCCTTTAAAGCAGGCCCGCGGTGAGCCCGCCGTCGACCATGTAGTGGGCCCCGGTCACGAACTGCGCGTCATTGGAAAGCAGGAAGGCGACCAGTTCGGCGACCTCCTCGGGCGTCCCCAGCCGGCCCTGCTTGAGCGCGATGAGCTCGTCGAAGGACATCGGAGCGATCCCTTCGATGGGCGCCACGAGACGATCGCCCATCTCCGTGGCGATGATGCCGGGGCAGACGGCGTTGACCCGGATGCCCAGGCTCCGTAGCTCTATCGCCGCGGACTCGGTGAACCGGATGACCGCACCCTTCGAGGCGCAGTAGGCGCTCAACAGCGGCCCGCCGGCAGTGCCGGCAACGGACCCGAGGTTGACGATGGCACCGCCGCCGGCGGCCGCGATGACTGGAATCGCCGCTTTGGTGCACCGAAACGTGCCTGTCACATTGATGTCAAACACGCGCGTGAACTCGTCTTCGGACAGCTCGGTTATCGGCTTCGCGATCTCGATGCCGGCATTGTTGACGAGGCCGTCGAGGCCCCC
The DNA here is from genome assembly GCA_963800125.1 of uncultured Actinomycetota bacterium. Lineage (GTDB taxonomy): Bacteria > Actinomycetota > Actinomycetes > Mycobacteriales > Mycobacteriaceae > Mycobacterium. The sequence goes on from CAWDAC010000035.1 coordinate 7,285, forward strand.
AAACTCTGCGACGGCGGCAGCCACAGCGGCATCCACTTCGGCGCTGGAGCGGACGTCGCACCTCAGCGCAATCGTGCCGTTCCCGAGCTCCTTGGCCGCCGTGCGCGCACCTTCAAAATCGACGTCGGCGATCGCGACGCGCGCGCCGCCGGCGGTCAATCGACGTGCAATGGCAAACCCGATCCCACGCCCGCCACCGGTGACAAGCGTCCGGCGGCCAGCTCAGATCGGAGAGCGTAACATTGCTGTGGCAGCGAGTGTTTCTGTCGTCATATTTTGTTCCTAATGGGGTTATGTCTCGATTAAGCAAGTTACGGCGCGTGGGATGTGCGTCTTTGGTCAGCGGCGCCAAAGTGTGCCGAGCTTTTCGTCGCTGCGGGACAATGGGTTCAGATGTTCAACTTCGGTGCGGAGGTGATTGAGCGCGTCGGCGGCGCGTTGGCCCCGCACATTCCGTGTGCGCCCGGCCCGGGCGGAGTGGCCGCCGAGCAGATGTACATACCCGGTATGCCGAGCTGGTACGGGTGCAGCGTGGTGCGCGGACCGAACACCAGCTGACGGGCGGCGGCGAGCCCGTTCGACCCGCCGCCAACCACCAGCGCGCTGCTCATGCCTCGACTCCCGCTCGCTCCGGTCCTCGCTCGTTCCTCGCTGCGATCCTCACTCGCGATCGCCTTCGGGCGCTCACGGCACTGCCCCGAACCGGCCGTCGGTTGTAGGGCGGGTCCAAGTCACCTGCATAGGGATTGGGCCGTTCGGTAGCCACGGCTGTTCGGCCACCGCGTCGGTGACCTTCCAGGTACCGCGCTCGGTCACGCCGAGTGCCGCGTCGATGACCTTGTAGTGCTGGACCTTGCTGCCGATGGCCTGCGACTCGACCCACACCACCACGAGTTCGCCCGGCGCGAACTGCGCCTCGTCCTGCACCGCTGCGATCAGGTCCTCGTTGTGCAGGTGACCGTCGCCGAAGTTGAAGCCGATGAGCGAGTTGCAGATCAGCTCCGCCTCACGGACGGTCCTGGTGTCGATGTCCGGCAGGTTCTTGACGAGCACCGAGAACAGGCCCCGGCCCTGGCTGTGCATGGACCGCCACGCGATCGGTTGCTGTGTGAAGATCTCTGCCGACTGCGGGTCGTAACCGAATGCGACGAACTGGTCGACCTGGTTGGGTGACGAACGTGTGACCCGGTTGAGCTTCTCCTCGGCGCCCGGCGAGAACGCCCACACCGCCGACGCCCAGTTGCCCGCGTACTGCCGCATCGCAGGCAGGAAGGACACCAGATCGGGACGCAGGTTGCCCAGCACAGGGAAGAACAGCAGGCCCGCCACGATGGCGACGGTCAGCCACGGCGAGGACATGTCCGCGACACCGTAGCCGTCCCAGTTCGGGAAGCCGAGGAACAGGAAGATCGCGCCGTAGGCGAAAAGTGCGTTCCACTCCAACGGCACCGCGAGCGGGAACGTCGAAATAATGAACAGGTGGAATGCGACCATGATCCCGACGGCGATCACCGTGAGCCACGGCCAGGGTGAGAGCAACAAGGCAAGCGGGGCAACGATTTCCACGACGGTACCCGGCACGTGTGCCATGAATGTGGCGAGGTGCGACGGACGCAGGTCGGTGGGGTAGTCACGATAGTGGGCCCGTTTGATCCATTTGAACGGCATGGACGGGCTGTTGCTCACCATCGGCGGTATCACGTTGGTGAAGTGCAGCCCGAATTTCGAGACGCCGGCGCTGATCCACACAATTACGATCAGCAGCTTCAGCGCGATGATCATGTCGACGAACGGCAACACGGTGAAGAAGAACAACGCCGGCAGGTACTGCTCGCCGCGCGCGGCCAGAAAGATGGTCTTGTCCCGTAGCCCGATCAAAACGAGCAGCACGATCGGGGCGATCAGTAGCGCGGGGTTCACCAGACCGGACGCGTTGTCCGGCAACGCCGCTGACAATGAGGCGCTTGGCACGCCCGGAAGCACCAGCGGCACAATCACGCTGACGATCAGGGCCAGGTAAACCGCAACGTCGAACCAGGTCCGACGATTGCCCGCGGTGAATGGCACTCGCCGCCACGGCCGCAACCTGATCGTGCCGGGCCGCGCCCAATACAGGATGCCTCCCATCATCGGCTTGGTCTTGCCGGCCAGCGGGCCCCAGGATCCTGCGATGCCGATGGTTTCCAGCAGCACCGTCCACAGGATCGCCTTCTGGTAGACGATCGGCTCATTCCACCACTGCGCGACATGCCAAAACGCAGGCAGGCCGGAGGTCACCGTGGCGACCACGATGCCGCCCAACGCATAAAAGAACACCAGCTTGACGATGTAGATGGCGTGCACCATCCGCGGCACGCCGTACCCGTTGTCAACCCAGTTCAGCGCGAGGGTCTGCACACGCTCCAAGAACGGTTTCGCCAGAAAGGCTTCGGGTTCAACCCGTGGAAGGTTCGGTGTGGTGAATCCCATGATCGGCTCCTTGTCGGTATTTCAGGCTAGGTCTGTCGTCGGCTTGCGTTGGGTCATCGGCGAACTTCAGCGATCGATCTCCGCAGTGTGGGTTTGTCGATCTTGCCGACGCGGTTCCTGGGGACGTCGAGAAGCGTGATCTCGGCGGGCTGCTTGAACTTTGACAGCGATCGCCGGAGGTGATCATGGATGCGGTCCTGCGAGATCGAGGCGGTTCTTCTGGTAAACCTGAGAATCGTCAGGTCTAACGGGGGATGCCGCGCTCGTCGCACGGCGCGGGGCTCCCGTGATCAATGAGCGCGAGCGTCCGGCGCATCTCGGTCGGCGCGATGCTGCCACTTTCGTCCGTGTACGGGTGGTCGAGGAAGAAGACCACGAGCAGGCCCGCGGTGGCGAGGGCGGTGACGAAGCCGATCGGTATCGACTGGATAAGGACCCCCTCGCGCCGGTCGGCTTGGGCGCACATGTAAGCGATCGTGAGCGACGCGCCGATGCCCAGCACGAACCACAGCGGGAGAGGCACGAACGGGCTCGCCTCGGCGAGGCGCTCGCGCCGACCTTCGCGGCGCTGCGCCTGCTCGTCGAACCATTGTGCGTAGGCCGTCTCCTGCCGCGCGCCGTGGGGGTCGGTGATCGCGAACTCCCGGCCAAGCTTGTCGATCCAGGACTGCACCAGCTCGCTGGAGCGCCCGTCCCTCATCGCGGGCCATTCGTCCGCGATGACGGCGCGCGTGTAGCAGACCAGTCCGCCCTGCAGACGATCGCTTGAGGGCGGCTGGAACACCTCAGCGACGGAGTGAAGTTCAGCGACGGCGATGGCCTCGACGCTCGACCCCTCCCGTGCGCGCTGATAGCTCTGGAGCGCGAGCAAGATCACGAACGCGAGCATGACCGCGAACATCGTGCCGATCACCGATAACGTGCCGGCGCTACGGGGCGCGTCGGTGAACCAGCCGCCCATGGGCGCGCGGCGCCGCACTAGCAACTTGATGGTGATCGCCGCCGTGACCACCAGGACGAGGACAAGTGCGGCTACCCAGATGCGCACGGCCACCTACTCTAGAGGACCTCCGCAGTCGGGGGGGCTCGCTCAAGCTGAATCCAGAGTTGCAGTGCCACACATCCGCAGGTCGTTTCGCATCGTTTCGCGTAGTCCAAATCTGCGTTTCCGCACTTCAGCGCGCTTTATGCAGCGGGTTCGATTCTGAGCAGGCGTTGCTCCCCGGAAGAACCGGCAGTGCATTGATGCCCGAAACGACGCAGATACGTTCTGCGCCAAGAGTTCCGTTGTACGGCTCTTCGCTTCATCTGACAGCTGGGCGCTCGGATTTCCTCATGCGCGCGGCGGAGACGCTCGGTGACGTCTACTGGTACCGATCGCGTAGCTTGGACAGGGTTGCCTCGATCCCGGCCGCATTGCGCTTGGCGAAACCCGTGCGCTCGTAGTACTTCAGCCCGTCCTTGACCCGACCGGTGTCGCGGTAGTCGAACGTCTCGGTAACGCGGGTGCGTGTCGGTGACAACGCTTCGAACTCCCAGCGCCAATGGTGACCCACCGGGTGACGCCACTCGATGAGCTTGTCAGGCTCTAGCCCGGTGACAGTGCTGGTAATGCGGTAGGGCACTCCGTACATCCGCATTCGAGTCGAAAACCGTGCACCCACAACGAATTTCGCGGGAGCATGAATATTGCCGCGCACGGTGCCCGAACCGTCCACCTCGTGGTGGCGCGTCGGGTCGGCCACGATGGCGAACAACTCGGGCGCAGGGGCCTGTACCTCGACGGTCCGGCTGATCTGGTGCGGGCCCGCGTCGACGACGGTCACGCTCATACGCTGCAGCCTGCCTTCCCCGGTGGCGTGCTGATCTTGTGGTTCGAACAGTACTCACTGGGGTCGCATCCACTCCCCAATCGGCGGAGGCGTTGGGCTCGGCCTGCGACATCGGGCGCCACTGCGGCTACGTCCAGGTGCTTTACGGGCTAAACGGTCGCCAGATCTCGACCTCGTCTCACGGCCTCGCGCCCGGACGTTGGCGCAATATCTCCGATAGGGCCATCAACTGCCCGAAAGTCGGAGTGGTAGCGCCCGCGTCAATTACGCTCAAGGCCGTGGCGGAAACTTCGTACGCTTCCTGCGGCGATCTCAGCCTGGCGTATCAGGTGTTCGGCGACGGGCCGGTCGAGCTGGTCTTCGTCGGGCCGATGATCAGCCACATCGAGCTGTTCTGGACCCTGCCCGAATTCAAGGCCTTCTTCGACCAGCTCGCTACCTTCTGTCGCGTCCTTTTGTTCGACAAGGCCGGGGTCGGGCTGTCGGACCCGGTGCCGCAAGTTCGCACGCTGGATGATCGGGTGGCCGAGATCGAGGCCGTCATGGACGCCGTCGGTTTCGGAAAGGCCGCCGTCTTCGGTATGAGCGAGGGTGGCCCGCAGTCCATCTTCTTCGCGGCAAGACGACCGGAGCGAACGCGGGCGGTGATCCTTTACGGCTCGTTCGCGTTCATGTCCGATGCCGGGTGGGACGACCTCGAGCGCGACCCGGCCGAGCTGCGGGCGCGCGTCCTTCCCGAGCTGGGTGAGGACTACACGCCGTCGACGGCGCAGATCGCCCGCTTCCAGGAACTCGGCCGCGCCATGACCTCGGGGTGGGGCAGCGGTGTGGCAGCCAAGGCTATGATGCCGTCGGTCCGGTCGATGCGCCAGCTCGCCATGTTGGAGCGCATGTGCGCGAGCCCGGGGATGGCGCGGGCGACAATAGAATCGAACATGCGGATCGACGTGCGGCCGATCCTACCGACGCTCGCCGCGCCAACCCTGGTCATCCATGCCCGCGACGACCTCCTTCCGGTGCAGTGCGGCCGGTACCTCGCCGACCACATCGCCGGCGCGCGGTGGCTCGAGGTCGACGGCGCGGACCATGCGCCCTGGTTCACCGAGCCCGACAGGATCTTGACCGGGATGGAGGAGTTCCTCACCGGCAGCCATGCCGCGCCGGCGCAGTCACATCGGGCCCTGCGCACCGTGTTGTTCACCGACATGGTCGCCTCGACGCAACGTGCCGCGGCGGCGGGCGACGAGCGGTGGCGGGCGGTGTTGCAGCGCTTTGGTGAGATCACCGCCGACCTCACGCAGCGATTCGGCGGCACGGTGGTGAAGAGCACCGGCGACGGCCACCTCGCCACGTTCGACGGCCCGACCCAGGCCATCCGGTGCGCCGAGGCCTTGCGTGCTGACGCCGAAGCGCTGGGTATCGAGATCCGCGCCGGCATCCACACCGGCGAGTGCGAACTGTTGGACGCCGACATCGGGGGGCTTGCCGTACACATCGCGGCGCGGATCCTCGGGCAGGCCGGCGCCGGCGACATCCTGGTCTCGCGCACCGTGCGTGACCTGGTCGTCGGCTCGGGCACGGCCTTCGAGGACCGCGGGAGTGTCGAGTTGCGTGGCGTGCCCGGCAACTGGCAGCTCCTGGCGGTCGACCCCCACGGCGCGCAAGCGGGATCGGCCGAGGCCGAACTGGCGTCAACGCCGACCCCCGGCCCCCAAGCCGGGATGCGCCGGTCGGACCGCGCCGTGGAGGTGATGGCGAGGCGGACACCGTGGATCCTCCGCGGCATGGCCCGCGCCTCGCGCCGGCTACCGGTCGCATCCGGACAGCTGCGGAGTTAGTGCGCTCCGAAGTGCTGGGCAGATAGTAGGCAGTCACAGTAATAGTGCTCGATGATCGTGGCCTGGAAGGTTTCCGCTGTGTTGCTGGACCTTGCCGACGGCGTCAACACCCTTTCGGTGTATCCGCAGGTCGTTTCACATCTTTTCGCTTCGTTTCGTGTAGTCAAATTCAGCATTTCCGAAGTTCACGCCGTTTTATGCAGCGGGTTCGATTCCCGGCAGCTCCACCAGAAGGGCCGCTGATCAGCGACCCTTTGGATCACCGATTCCCCTATGAACATCTCATTCCGCCACTCGGGGTAGGCATTGTGCCGAGGAACCGTACCGGTAATGCGATCTGGGGTCTAAACGAGACTATTCTCCTGCCCTCATCCGCCCAGGGTGCTTTACTGATATCCACGTCAATTTGCTAACGATTGCAAGGGGAAACGGTGGCCAAGCAAGGTGCAGGTGACGGGAAAAGGGGCCGCGGCTCGGAGCTGGCGGTGAACAGCCGCGTTCGCTTTAATCCGGGCACGGATACTGAAAGCCTTGGCGTCATCGTTGAGGATTTCGGCGAGATGGTGGCGCAATCCGTCGACATCGGGGGCGAACATTTCGCCGACCCGGCCCGGCGGTGGGCGGTGGTGCTCGATAGCGGCACCCTGGTGTTCGCTGACACCGACCAACTCGTCCCCGAGTGAGCCCGCCACTCAGGGAAAACGTGCCAGAGATCAGCACGGCGTTGAGGGCTCCAGCGGACCGCTAGCCGTGCGGTTCGGCTGTCGAAGCCGGCGTCGTCAGGGCACCTTTTGCGGCCGGTTCGATTCCCGGCAGCTCCACCAGAAGGGGCGCAGAGATGCGGCCCTTGTGTTTTGATCTTCGCTGCGGCCATTCATGATCGCTTCGGCGCAGTATTGTTCGTCCGTTTGGAGGCGGGTCTATGGCGAGCGGTGGAGATATCAGGTACGCCCGATGCGCCGGCGGGATCGACATTGCCTACAAGGTCATGGGCGACGGCCCGATCGATGTCGTCTTCGTACCCGGATTCGTATCTCATCTCGATCTGCTGGATGACGTTCCGTTCTACTGCAACCCGGTCGACGACATGGCTCGTTTCGCGCGCGTCGTCATATTCGACAAACGCGGCACCGGCCTTTCCGATCGGTCACTGGGGTTCGGGAGCTTGGCCGACCGGATGGATGACATCCGGGCGGTGATGGACGCAGCAGGGATCGAGCGCGCCGCGCTCTACGGTAGTTCGGAGGGCGGTCCCCTCGCGATCCTTTTCGCGGCAACGTATCCCAACCGCGTGACGAAGCTCTGCCTCTACGGCACGTTCGCTCGCGCCTCATACGACTCCGACTATCAGATCGGGTTGCCTCCGGAAATAGTCGAGGTAGCCGTGAACAGCCTCAGCGAGGAATGGGGCACTGGGCAGGGCCTCAACATGGTCGTCCAGAACATCCCGCCCGAGGCGATGCCGATCATCGCGCGCTATGAGCGAAACGCCACGACGCCCAAGATGGTCGCGGAGATCATGAGATCCAACTTCGCGATCGATGTCCGAAGCGTATTGCCTGCGATCACGGTTCCCACGCTCGTTCTGCATGCGCTGGGCGACCCGCTCGTGCCGGTCGCGCAGGGTCGTTGGCTCGCCGAGCATATCCCGTCCGCAGAGTTCGTTGAGATCCAGGGAGAATTCCACGGGGACTGGAACACCGAGGGTCTGTTCCCGGAGGCGGCCGAATTCCTCGCCGGCGACGCGCCGCCGTCGGCGACAGACAGGATGCTCGCGACGGTGCTGTTCACCGACATCGTTTCGTCGACCGAGACGGACGTTCGGGTCGGCGACCACCGCTGGCGAGAGTTGCTCGACCGGCACGACGACTTCGCGAAGCGGCGCATCGCCCGCCATCGCGGTCGCCTCGTGAAAACGACGGGCGACGGACTGCTCGCAACGTTCGATGGTCCGGCCCGCGCGATCACGTGCGCACAGGAGATCGCGTTGGGTGCCAAGCCGTTGGGGCTCGACATCCGGGCGGGGCTGCACACCGGAGAGGTGGAGCTGCGCGGTGACGACATCACCGGCCTCGGTGTCGTAATTGCCCGACGTGTCTGCGACCTCGCGGCTAGGGACGAGCTCCTCGCTTCGAGGACGGTGAAGGACCTGGTCATCGGCTCCGGTATCTCCTTCGCCGACCGCGGCGTACACGCGCTCAAGGGCGTCCCCGACGATTGGCAGCTGTACGCGGTTTCCGCTTAAGCGCTCTCGGCCAATGACCCGGCGGCAGCTCGGATCAATGCTTGGGCGGCACGGACGATTCGGTCGCTGACGCTCGCTGACTCGAGAATTGGCTGCCATGGGATCGAAGCACCTCGAGCGCCTTGGCGGACTCGCTGCCGGGCTCGGGGTGATAAATCAACACATGCTGTCCGCCGGAGTGCGGAACGTTGAGCCTGGTGCGGTAAAGATGAAGGTCGCCGACCTTGGGGTGCCGCATGTGCACGACGCCCCTGCGGTATCCGACATCTGCCCGCGCCCAAAGTTCGCGGAAACGTTCGCGTTTGACCAAGAGCTCGTCGATCAAAGCGCGCGGCCGGGCATCATCTACATCGGTGCCTGCGACTTCGCGCAACCCACTCACCGCGACTTCAGTCGCCTCGTCCCAATCGACGTAGAGCTAAAAGGCAGCCGGCGCTAAAAGGCGCCATCGTAGGAAGTTCTCTCCGGGCGCGAACCCTGGTGACAATGCGCGGGCAATCAGATTGGCGGCCAACACATCCTGGTATCGGTTGGCCACGATCGCCGGCATCGAAAACTGATCGATCAGTTGTTCCAGATCGTTGGCAACTTTCTCTGGAGCAGAGTCAGGCTGGCCACTGCCCGTCAAGCCCGCCAGCCGATGCAGATACTCGGTGGCTTTGATATCGAGTTGCAGGGCCCGTGCCAGCGCGTCGAGGACCTGTGACGACGGATGCTTGTCACGGCCCTGCTCGAGACGCAAGTAGTAGTCGGCGCTAATGCCGGCGAGCATTGCCAGCTCCTCGCGACGCCATCCCGGCCCGACATCTTCGGGACGAATCCGCTCGCGCCGTGCCCGCAGGTAATCCCCAGCACATTGGCCCTCGGTGCCACCTCCCGATGTTAAGGGTGTCCCTGCCAATACCAGGGTCAATCTGGCTCCCCTCGCTGATCCCCAAGCAGGAATTCTCAACGTGTCCGGTGCGCTCATGGTGGTCGAAAGATCTGCTCACCCAAGCAAGGGGGACGCGATGTCCACGATCCACTTCCACCAGGCGACCACCTCGACTCCCGAGCAGTTCATCGCCGGGCTCACCGACTTCGGAACGGGCCGCTCAAAGCTCTTTCCAAACAGCGCCGATGGGTACCTCAAGGTGCATCACCGGGGCACCCATCAGGCCGACGTCACCGAGGGCGGGGGCGGCGTCTGGGAACGCCTGCATTACGACTGGTCTGATCCCAATCACGTCAAGCTCACGACCACCGACTCCAACATGTTTGGCGGCGCTTCCGGCTACACCTACACCTTGAGGCGGCAAGCCCAACGGAACGACTGACGTAGACGTCGTCATAGTTCGCGAGGGGAAGAACCTCAAGGGACGAGTGCTCGCGGGCGTGCTCGGAACCATCGGAAAGCGCTCCTTGGGAAAGGCGTTCGCCCACAGCGTCAAGGCCATCGAAGCCCGCAACGACGCGAGCGTCGCGTAACTCTGGTAGCCGCAACCGCAGGATCATTGACTCGACATTCGATCACAATCGGAGCAGCCATGAGCACGCTCATTCATCCACAGACAGTGATCATCGACGGACTATCAATCCGCTTCGCGCAGGGCGGGACGGGTCCGCAGCATGCCTTGCTGCTGAACCCATGGCCGGAAAGCCTGTTCGCGTTCAAGCAGTCTTGGCCGCGACTGGCCGGGGCCGCGCATTTGGTCGCCGTCGACCTCCCCGGCTTCGGCGGCTCGGAGCGGCGTGAAGCACTCATGAATCCAAAAGCCATGGGCAACTTCATTGTTCGCATCGCCGATGCCTTCGGACTTGAGAAGCCACATATGGTGCGGGTACCCCGTGACCGTCAATCCGCAGCCAGCGCCGCGGCTTACTGTTGAGCGAGCCGCCGAACGCCGCGGCCTGCTCGGCCTACCCTTCCTCTTCTTCCTTGACGCCGGCCACGACCGTGGCAGTCCGCTGTATCACCGCCACGACGGGCACTACGGGCTCCTCACCCCGCAAGCTAGCTTGGTCATGTCCCTTTGCCCGCAGGAGCGTGGTCGCGTGGTCGCGGCTTCTTGTTGCGGTGGCCGGGCACCGGTTGTCTAGTAGGTCCCCACTTCTTGTTCAGGGGGTAGTGTGCCGGTCGCCTGGAAGACAACCCGCCTGCCGACCTCGACGGCGTGGTCGGCGAAGCGCTCGTAAAAGCGGCCGAGCAACGCCACATCGACAGCGGCGGGGACCCCGTGCTTCCACTCGCGATCCATAAGCACGATGAACAGCTGCCGGTGCAGATCATCCATCGCGTCGTCTTGTTCGCGAATGCCAGCCGCCTTTTCTGGATCGCGCGTTCGCAGCACTTCCTGTGCGCTATTGCCCAATTCGACTGCGACTCTACCCATTTCAGCGAAGCAGCCGTTGACTTCCTCGGGCAGTACATGCTGGGGATGCCGCCGTCGGGCAATTTTGGCCACATGCATGGCCAGCGCACCCATACGTTCCACGTCAGCGACGGCCTGAATCGAGCTGACGATAGTCCGCAGCTCACCTGCTACCGGCTGCTGCAGCGCCAGCAACGCGATGCCGTTCTGTTCGGCCTTGGTGGTCATCGCCATGATCTGGTCTTGGTCGGTGATTACTTGCTCTGCGGAGGTGAGGTCGGCTTGCATCAGCGCCCGGGTTGCGCGCTCCATCGCCGCCCCGGCCAGGCCACACATCCTTCCCAACTGTTCGCTTAGCTCGGACAGCTTTTCGTGATAGACGGTCCGCATTCGCTCCGCCCTCCCTGTATGGACGCAGACACAAGTATCCCCGTGTGCACGACGACTACGGCTCGTTTGTCGGGACGCTCACGCTGCCGGCGGGCTCCAATGAAGACGACATCACGGCCACCTATGACAAGGGGATCTTCACCCTGTCGATCGGTGTTTCCGAAGCCGCACCCGCGGAGAAGCACGTCACGGTGCGGGCCACCAACTGACACGATTACGGCGGCCCCGGAGTCGGCCTAGTGGCTCCGGGGCGGCAGCCATCGCTCAGCCTTTCACCACTCCCAGGGGCACAAGGCGCGCCACCTTGCGCGCCAGCCTTGCTTGGTGGCTTGTCTCGATGACGGCGTCGATGTCCTTGTAGGCCCCGGGTTTTTCCTCGGCGAGTCCCCTGGGGGAGCTGCCGCGGACGAGGATGCCGGATTCCTCGAGGCCTCTGCGTAGCGCGTCAGCGTTGGTGTGGCGCGCGGCCTGGTGACGGCTCTGCACCCGGCCGGCGCCGTGAGCCGTGGAAAAGAACGCCGGGTTATCGGGAACGCCCGCCAGCACGTAGGACGCGGTGCCCATCGTGCCCGGAATCAGCACGGGCTGACCGACCGCCGCGAGATCGGCGGGTAGGTCGGGATGGTGCGGCGGCAATGAGCGGGTCGCGCCTTTCCGATGCACACACAGGGTGCGCTCGCGGCCGTGGACCTCGTGCACCTCGATCTTGGCGAGGTTGTGCGACACGTCGTACAACAGGTCCAGGGATGTCGCGGTTTCCTGCTCAAACACCCGACGTGTCGCCTCGGTGAGCAACTGCCGGTTGGCTCGCCCGTAGTTGGCCGCCGCGGCCATCGCCACCAGGTAGGCCTGGCCCTCGGGAGAGCGAACGGGCACACAGGCCAACTGGCGATCGGGCACGTGGATGCCGTAGCGGCCCATGGCCTGTCCCATCTGCCGGACGTGATCGGTGCAGATCTGGTGACCGAGACCCCGCGAGCCGGTATGGATCATCACACAGATCCTGCCCTCGGACAGTCCCATGTGCCCGGCCACGGCCGCGTCGTAGATCCGGTCCACGGCCTGCACTTCGAGGAAGTGGTTGCCCGAGCCCAGGCTGCCGATCTGCGCAAGCCCGCGTTCGAACGCCCGGTCGCTGACCGTGGCCGGGTCGGCTCCTTCCTGAACGCCGCCGTCTTCGCACCGCTCTACGTCCCGTGCGACGCCGTGACCTTGTTCCACCGCGAACCGGGCGCCGCCGGCCAGCACCTGCTTCAGAACGCCGCGGTTCGGTAGCCGCCACACACCTTTGGTGCCCACCCCGCGTGGTATCGCGACATCTAGGTGATCCATCACCGCGCGGATCCGGGGCTGCAGCCGATCTCGGTCCAGCACACGACTCACCAGCAGCCGCACCCCACACGAAATGTCGAAGCCGACACCGCCGGGGGAGACGACCCCGTCGGCGTCGATGTCGGTGGCCGCCACGCCGCCGATCGGAAACCCGTATCCCCAGTGCACGTCGGGCATCGCATAGGATGCCCGCACGATTCCTGGCAGCGTCGCCACGTTGGCCACCTGGGCCAGCGCCATATCCTCGTGTTCGTCGGGCAGCAGCGATCTCGACGCGAACACGATCCCCGGTACGCGCATCGCGCCCTCTTGTTCTATCCGGAACCGGTACGGGGTTTCCTTGACGATCTTCGTGCGGTCCACCTCACTCACACGTCAAGCGTCACCGAGCAGCGCCAACCGTGTTGCCCATCCGATAGGCGAAGTTCGTTCAGCGATACTGCTTTCGGCACGGCGCCTACCTGTGGCAGCGCGCTCGCATCGACCATTGTGAATTCGACATCGATGCCACCATCGACGTCTTGCAGGTGAACGTCAACGGGCGCCTCACCGGAGGTGTCCAGCAAGAAAATGACGTCATCGAGGACCGCGACCAACAGATCGTCGTCACGGTCAGCAGTTAACCGTCGCCGGCGGATGCGTTGTGCACGCGCCGATGATGTATCCAGGAAGCTCGCGATAGTGCCCAGCACCGCTTGCCTGATGCAGCCGTCGCGGGTGGGCGCCCACGCCTCGATCCGCAAATCCGCCGTGTGCGGCACAGTCCTGTGTCCCGATCTGTTGTGCGCCATGGCTTTCCAAGGTCTACCGGTCCGGCGACGGGGAATCCAGTGGTCGGTGAACCAATCACGGGCGAGCACCGCAACCTGCTCGAGCGTGTCGGGTTCTTCGAACAGATGAGTGGCACCGGGAACCACGGTGAGCGCGCACTCGCCAGGGATTGCGGCCTGCGCCCGTCGATTCAGTTCCAGCACCACTTCATCGCATCCCCCGACGATCAGCAGCGTCGGTGCGTGGACTTTGGTCAGCGACCTACCGGCGAGGTCGGGCCGCCCGCCGCGGGAGACCACCGCTGCGATGTTCGCTCGGGGATCGGCGGCCGCGACCAGGGCCGCGCCCGTTCCCGTACTGGCACCGAAATAGCCGACCGGCAGCGACGCGGTATCCGGCTGGCCTGTCAGCCAACTGGTGACGTCGACCAGCCGGTGAGCCAGCAGCTCAATGTCGAAAACGTTGGCTCGGTTGCGTTCTTCGGCCGGAGTCAGCAAGTCGAACAGAACCGTGGCGAGTCCTGTTTCGTTCAGGACGTCGGCGACATAACGATTGCGGGGACTGTGTCTGCTACTTCCGCTGCCGTGTGCGAAGACGACGATTCCGGTCGACTGCGTCGGGATCGTGAGATGTCCCGCCACCGACACCGGTCCGGCCACAACTTCGACCTCCTCATCGCGGAGCGGCGGATCGGCGGCGCTGCCACCGGCGAGGACGTCCCGAAATCCCCCGCGGGCTCGATCGAGCAGAGCGATTACCTCGTCGTCGGAGGTCTGTCTGAAGTTGCGGTAGCCCTGCCCGACGGCGAAAAAGAACTTAGGGGCGGCCAGGCACACCACCTCGTCGGCGTACTGGGCGACGGCCTCGATGGTTTCGGCTGCGCCGATCGGAACCGCCAACGCCACCGTGCTGGCGCCCTGGGCGCGGGCGACCTGGCACGCCGCCTTAATGGTCGCACCGGTCGCGATGCCGTCATCGACGATCACGGCGGTTCGCCCCGTCAGCGATATCCGGTCGCGGCCCCGGCGGAAGTGTTCGGAGCGGCGCTGCAGTTCGGCCCGCTGCTTGTCCTCGACCGCGTCCATGTCGTCGCGGCTGAGACCCGCGTGACGCACGACGGAGTCGTTGATCACCCGCACCCCGCCCTCACCAATCGCGCCGAAGGCCAGTTCGGGCTGAAACGGCACTCCGAGCTTGCGCACGACAACGACGTCGAGAGGGACCCGTAATGCCTTGGCGACCTCAAAGGCCACCGGTACCCCGCCTCGCGGTAGGCCGAGAACGACGACATCCTGGCCGCGGAAAGCGTCCAAACGCTGGGCCAGTTGGCGTCCGGCGTCGGCTCGGTCATGGAACCGCCTCACATCCTCAAGTGTGTCCAATTTGGCGGCGCGCCGATATGGAATTAGGTCTCTCCGCATCGGGGACCAGTGCCTCCTGACCGCCGGGGGCTGGGACTCTGAGCGTCGTGGATGAGAACGGCATCGTGTATGGCCTTGTGTCCAACGCGCTACGGAAGCCGATCGTTATGGGAGGCAAAGCGAATGTCCAGTGGCCCAGCACATCCGGGAGTCTTGGTCGGGGTTGACGGTTCGCCGTCATCAAGGGTTGCTGTGCGGTGGGCCGCGCACGAGGCAACGGCGCGCAATATTCCGCTTACCCCCGTGCACGTCGTATCCACGCCCGCGGTCAGCTCATCGGCCCTCGTCTTGCATCAGCGCCCGGGTTGCGCGCTCCATCGCCGCCCCGGCCAGGCCACACATCCTTCCCAACTGTTCGCTTAGCTCGGACAGCTTTTCGTGATAGACGGTCCGCATTCGCTCCGCCCTCCCTGTATGGACGCAGACACAAGTATCCCCGTGTGCACGACGACTACGGCTCGTTTGTCGGGACGCTCACGCTGCCGGCGGGCGCCAATGAAGACGACATCACGGCCACCTATGACAAGGGGATCTTCACCCTGTCGGTCGGTGTTTCCGAAGCCGCACCCGCGGAGAAGCACGTCACGGTGCGGGCCACCAACTGACACGATTACGGCGGCCCCGGAGTCGGCCTAGTGGCTCCGGGGCGGCAGCCACCGCTCAGCCTTTCACCACTCCCAGGGGCACAAGGCGCGCCACCTTGCGCGCCAGCCTTGCTTGGTGGCTTGTCTCGATGACGGCGTCGATGTCCTTGTAGGCCCCGGGTTTTTCCTCGGCGAGTCCCCTGGGGGAGCTGCCGCGGACGAGGATGCCGGATTCCTCGAGGCCTCTGCGTAGCGCGTCAGCGTTGGTGTGGCGCGCGGCCTGCTTGCGGCTCTGCACCCGGCCGGCGCCGTGGCAGGTGGAGGCCCATGCCGGGGAGCCGGGCACGCCGGTGAGGACGTACGAGCCGGTGCCCGCGGGCGGATGCACCGGCTGCCCGTGCGGGCGCGAGCTCCGCCGGCAGGTCGGGGGCGTGCCCGGGCGGCAGGGCCCGGGTGGCGCCCTTGCGGTGTACGCAGAGCCGGCGCGGGCGCGGCCGTCGACGTCGTGCGTCTCGATCTTGGCCAGGTTGTGCGAGATGTCGTAGACCAGGTCCAGGCTACCGCGGGGCCGGTGAAACGGGTGAAGACCTGTCGGGCCGCGTGGGCGAGCAGCTGCCGGTTGGCCCGGGCGTAGTTGGCGGCGGCCGCCATCGCGCCCAGGTAGGCCCGCCCCTCGTGGGAGCGAGACCGGGGCGCAGGCGAGCTGCCGGTCGGGTACGTCGATGCCGTACCCGGGCATCACCTTCTCCATCTCGCGCACGTAGTCGGTGCAGATCTGGTGGCCGAGCCCCCGCGACCCGCAGTGGATCATGACGCAGACCTGCCCGGCCCGCAGCCCGAAGTGCGGCGGCGACGTCTTCGTCGTAGACCTCCATCGACGGCCTGCACCTCCAGGAAGTGGTTGCCGGAGCCGAGGCTGCCGACCTGCTTCGCTGGCCCCGCGGGCGATCGCCCGCTCACTCACCTGGGCCGGGTTCGCGTCGTCGGACCGCGCCGTGATCCTCGCAGCGCTCCAGGTCCCGCTGCACGCCGAAGCCCCGCTCGACGGCGTAGCGCGAGCCGCCGCGCAGCACCTGCGTCGAGTTCGCCCTCCTCGGCCAGGTGCCACACCGCCCCCTTGCCCATCCCCCGCCGCGGGGTGCTCTGCGGCCCAGGCCGTCCATCACCGCGCCCAACCGAGGCGTCAACTCGTCGCGCCCCAGGGGTCGGCGGCGAGCAGGCGGACCCCGCAGGAGATGTCGAAGCCGACGCCGCCGGGCGAGACCACGCCCCCCGCCTCGACGTCGGTCGCGGCGACCCCGCCGATCGGGAAGCCGTAACCCCAGTGCACGTCCGGCATGGCGTAGGAGGCGCCGACGATGCCCGGCAGGGTGGCCACGTTCGCCACCTGTTCGAGGGCCTTGTCGGCCCCGGGGCCGTCGGGCAGCAGCGACCGGGACGCGAAGACCACCCCCGGCACCCGCATCGGGTCGCGCCGGGGTCGATCCGGAACCGGTACGGGGTTTCCTTGACGATCTTCGTGCGGTCCACCTCACTCACACGTCAAGCGTCACCGAGCAGCGCCAACCGTGTTGCCCATCCGATAGGCGAAGTTCGTTCAGCGATACTGCTTTCGGCACGGCGCCTACCTGGGGCAGCGCGCTCGCATCGACCATTGTGAATTCGACATCGATGCCACCATCGACGTCTTGCAGGTGAACGTCAACGGGCGCCTCACCGGAGGTGTCCAGCAAGAAAATGACGTCATCGAGGACCGCGACCAACAGATCGTCGTCACGGTCAGCAGTTAACCGTCGCCGGCGGATGCGTTGTGCACGCGCCGATGATGTATCCAGGAAGCTCGCGATAGTGCCCAGCACCGCTTGCCTGATGCAGCCGTCGCGGGTGGGCGCCCACGCCTCGATCCGCAAATCCGCCGTGTGCGGCACAGTCCTGTGTCCCGATCTGTTGTGCGCCATGGCTTTCCAAGGTCTACCGGTCCGGCGACGGGGAATCCAGTGGTCGGTGAACCAATCACGGGCGAGCACCGCAACCTGCTCGAGCGTGTCGGGTTCTTCGAACAGATGAGTGGCACCGGGAACCACGGTGAGCGCGCACTCGCCAGGGATTGCGGCCTGCGCCCGTCGATTCAGTTCCAGCACCACTTCATCGCATCCCCCGACGATCAGCAGCGTCGGTGCGTGGACTTTGGTCAGCGACCTACCGGCGAGGTCGGGCCGCCCGCCGCGGGAGACCACCGCTGCGATGTTCGCTCGGGGATCGGCGGCCGCGACCAGGGCCGCGCCCGTTCCCGTACTGGCACCGAAATAGCCGACCGGCAGCGACGCGGTATCCGGCTGGCCTGTCAGCCAACTGGTGACGTCGACCAGCCGGTGAGCCAGCAGCTCAATGTCGAAAACGTTGGCTCGGTTGCGTTCTTCGGCCGGAGTCAGCAAGTCGAACAGAACC